>NZ_JBIATU010000004.1:0-600394 GCF_042892035.1 Nonomuraea sp. NPDC001831
GACCTCACCGGCCGGTCAGCGTCACCACAGCTCCCCGAATCAGGGACGAAATACACCTCAAGTGGTGACCCTCATCCTCATAATCAACTCACTAGCCGGCGGTGGCAGGGCGGGATCTGCAGGTGAGCACCCGGTGGCCGCCGGCCGCCTCACCCACGAGACGGTCAGACGGCCTCGGACGGCTCGGCGGGCTCACCCGGCTCCCCGGGCTCCCCGGGCGCGGCGTCCCGGAGCGCCTCCACCGCGGTGACGGCCTGGGAGACGCGGTCGTGGAGCGTCACGAGCTCGGCGGTGCCGGTGATCTCCAGTATCCGGGCCACCGTGGGCTGGAGGCCGGCCAGGTGCACGTCGACGCCGTGCGCGCGGGCCAGCGTGGCGGCGGCGAGCAGCACGGACAGGCCGGAGCTGTCCAGGAACGTCAGCCGGTGCGCGTCGATGACCAGGTGCTCGTCCAGGCGGCGGCGCACCTGGTCGAGGTAGGTCTCCAGGTGGCCGGAGGCGGTGGCGTCCACCTCGCCGGCCACCGTGATCACGGTGATCCCCGGCAGATAGCTGCTGGCCAGGTGCATCACAACCGCTCCACATCATCCGGCAGTCGATCGGGCTGGGCGTCCGCGGCCGCGCCGGCGGCCTCCTCCACGCAGGCGTGGATGTGCAGCGCGTCCCACACCCCGGTGATCTGCAGGATGCGGGCCGGGATGTCCCGCACGGCGGCCAGGCGCAGGCTCCCGCCCGCGTCGTGGACGTCGTCGTGCGCCTGCAGCAGCACGTGCAGGCCGCTGCTGTCCATGAAGGTCAGCTCGCCCAGGTCGAGGATCACGGACCGGCCGGGGCGAAGGGCGTCGCGGATGGCGCCCTCCAGGCGATCGGCGTTGGTGGCGTCGAGCTCACCGGAGACCGTGACCAGCGCGCCGGCCGGAACCGGCCGGCAGCTCATGTCGAGCACGGACATGGCGGCCTGGTGGCGGCGCTCGACGCGACGGCAAGGTACGTCTGGGTGACGGACATCTGTTGTTCCCCAAGTGGGCCTGGCCGGTAGGGACGGCGTCTGAGCCGCCCTCGACCCAAGGTTAGGGGCGAAGAGGGTTGCAGGAAAGAGCTTTCGTCATAGGATCTTCAGGTAAGCATTTTCGTCCGCCCCGCGGAACCGGGACGTCCAGGTAGAAAGCGTCAGAGGCTGTGCCCGACCCTGAAGACCATCCGGCGACGTGGACCTTCCTGACCCATCACGCCCGCGTGCTGGTGGAGATCGCCCGTGACCCCGGCGTGCGGCTGCGCGACATCGCCGCCCGCATCGGCGTCACCGAACGCACGGTGCAGAACATCGTCTCCGACCTCTTCCAGGCCGGCTACCTGACCCGCGAGCGGATCGGCCGCCGCAACCGCTACAGCCTCGACCTCGACCGGCAGTTCCGCTACCCGACCGAGGCCGGGCTGCCCGTCCGCCTGCTGATCGACATGTTCACCGCCCGCGACCTGCCCGGCGAGGACGGCTGACCCGCCGCGGCCGGGCCGGGCGCACTCGTCCAGGGCCGCTAAGCTGCGCGTATGGCGCGGATTCTCCTCCTGCACTCGATGTACGGCCTGCGGCCCGCCGTCCACCAGGCCGCCGAAATGCTCCGGGGGGCGGGGCACGAGGTGCACGTCCCCGACCTCTACGACGGCCGCGTCGTCGACACGCCCGAGGAGGGCATCGCGATCAAGGAGGAGATCGGCAGCGAGGAGCTGCTGAAGCGGGCCATCACGGCGGCGGCCCCGCTGTCCGGCGACGGCCTGGTCTACGCGGGCTTCTCCCTCGGCGCGGCCATCGCCCAGAACCTCGCGCTGGGCGACGAGCGTGCCCAGGGGCTGCTGCTCATGCACGGCACCTCCGACATGGCCGAGGGCGCCGCCGCCGACGACCTGCCGGTGCAGCTGCACGTCGCCGACCCCGACTTCTACGAGCCGGTCGACTGGCTCAACGCCTGGTACCTCCAGATGCGCCGGGCGCGGGCCGACGTCGAGGTCTTCCGCTATCCGGGGGTCGGCCACCTGTTCACCGACCCCGGCCTGCCCGACTACGACGCCCCGGCCGCCGAGCGCGCCTGGGCGGTCGCCCTCGACTTCGTCGCCGGCCTCTGACGCCCGCCCCGGCCCGGGTACGACCCCGGCCGCGCCGGGTAGGGGCCGGGGATGAGGTTCGGGAACTGGGAAGTGCGACCGCTGGGCGGCTGGCCGGGCTGCCTGGCGATGATCCTGATCTCGCTGCTGCTGTCGGCCGTGCTCACGGTCGTCGTCAACCTGCTGCTGCGCTGACCGGCCCCCCGTCTGGAACTCAGGCCAGCGGGGTGACGTCGAGCCGTCCGCCGTCGCACACCTGGCCGGCGTCGAAGGGCACGTTCAGGTACGACCGCTCGTCCGGCGGGATGACCAGCAGGCGGGCGGGGCTCGGGCAGGCGGTCTCGTCGCCGGTCTCGACGACCGTCCAGTGCAGTGTGGTGCGGGCGCTGCCGCCCGGCTTGACCGTCACCCGGTGCTTGGGGCCGGTGGCGCGGCGGACGCGGGTGCGCAGGGTGTCGCCCTGCTTGTCGATCATGATCAGGCCGGGGTGGCCGTACAGGGTGCAGGCGGTGCGTGAGCTGTTGGTGAACACCAGCGGCGCGTTCCTGTTGCCCGCTCCGGCGTCGATCGTGCCCAGGCGAACCTGGAGCTGGCCGGCCGAGCAGCGGCGGACGGGGGCGGACTCGCCGGCCAGCGCCGGCGCGGCGCCGCCCGCCAGCAGCAGCCCGGCCACGAGCGTGGCGGTGGTGAAGCGTCTCATGTGGTGTTCGACGCAGGGAACGCGGTGAAAGTTACGGCCGGACGCTCCCGGACTTGATCGGACGGTGCCGGAGCGCCCGGAAACCAGAACGGAGGGGGTCCGGTGGGACCCCCTCCGCTCCGGCCCTCAGTCACCCCCCGGGTACGTGGGGCACCGGGCGGACCGTCATCCGATCCGCTGCCACAGAGCCGGTACGACGTCGGGCGTCCAGTCCGGCTGCGAGGTGTGGGCGATCACGCAGCGGTAGCGGACACCCTGGTAGGTGACCTCGTCACCGGCGTTGTAGGCGTGCCATTCCTGCCAGGTGTCACCGCTGCCGCCACCGTTCACCGTCAGCGAGAACGACGTGCCGTGGCTGGCGGAGCCGTTCGCGTTGAGGGTGATCGTGTACGTCTGCGCCGGCGTGCTGGACGACGTGGTCACCGTCACCGTGGACGACTCGCCCGAGTTGATGGACGACGGGCTGAAGGTCACGGTCGCGCCCGGCGGCACGCCGTCGGCCGCCAGCGTGAGCGGGATCGGTCGGCCGGTGGTGACCTGCGTGCTCAGCGTGGTGGTCGCCGTCGCGCCCGCCGTGACGGTGGCCGACGACGGGTTCGCGGCGACGGTGAAGTCGCCCGCCGGCGTGCCGCCGGTGACCGTGAGCGCGTAGCTCGCCGTCTGCGTCTGGGCCGTGCCGGTGGCCGTCACCGTGATCGGGTACGTGCCGTTCTTCGCCGTCGAGGCCACCGTGAAGGTCAGCCTGGACGACTGGCCCGACTGGATCGTGGCCGGGTCGAAGGCCGCGGTGACGCCGTTCGGCAGCTTGGCCGCCGACAGCGTGACCTGCTGGGGCTGCCCGCCGGTCGTCGCCGTGTTCACCGTGGTGGCCACGGTGCCGCCGGCCGTCGCGGTGCCCGCCTCCGGGTCGAGCCGGACGGAGAACGCGTCCGGGTCACCGGGCCGGGAGACGGTCAGGGTGTAGTTCTGCGTCTGCGTCTGGGCCGTGCCCTGGGCGATCACCTGGACGGTGTACGTCCCGGCCGGCACGGAGGACGCCGTCGCGAGCGTCAGCGCCGACGACTGGCCGGACTGGATGGTGGCCGGGTTGAACTGGGCGGTCACGCCCGCCGGGAGCGTGCCCGTCCTGAGCTGGATCTGCTGGGCGTTGCCGCTCGTGGTCGTGGTGGTCAGCGTCGAGGCGGTGCTGCCGCCCGCGTCCACCGACCCCGACGTGGGGCTGAGCGTCAGCGAGAACTGGTCGGGGATCGGCCGGTTGACGGTCAGGGTGTAGTTCTGCGTCTGCGTCTGGGCCGTGCCCTGCGCGATCACCTGGACGGGGTACGTCCCGGGGGCCGCGTTCGCCGCCACGTTGAGGGTCAGCGTGGACGACTGGCCCGACTGGATGGTGGCCGGGCTGAACTGGGCGGTCACGCCCGCCGGGAGCGTGCCCGTCCTGAGCTGGATCTGCTGGGCGTTGCCGCCGGTCGTCACCGTGCTCAGGGTCGTGGCGGCCGAGCCGCCCGGGTCGGCCGCGCCGGAGCCGGGGCTGACCTGCAGCGAGAAGGTGTCCGGGTTGGCCACGCAGGTCGGGTCGCTGGTGCCCCGGACGCTCACGGCGTCCCAGGCCGACTTGACCGCGTTGAACTCCACGCAGCTGTTCGGGAACAGCGCCTTGGCCGCGTTGAGCGAGGCCACCCGCGCCTTGGCGTGGGTCCACGGCTGCGTCTTGGCCTGCAGCGTGCCCATGAAGATCTTGCCGGCCTTCTGGATGCCGATGCCGGTCACCGAGGACGGTCCGCCGGTGCAGATCGGGCTGCTCGGCTTGCCGCCGCCGGGGTTGTTGCCCTCGGCCAGCAGGTAGAACCAGTGGTTCTGGGGCCCGGCCGCCGCGTGCACCTCGGTGGTGGGGATCGCGGTGCTGTAGCAGTTGGGGTCGCCGACCTGGGACGGGTTGTACATGTACCGGATCGGGCCGTTCCCGACGAGGTTGACCTCTTCGCCCACCTGGTAGTCCGGCGGGTCGTTCGGGTTGTTGGCGTAGGCCTCGGTCAGCGCGCCGAAGATGTCGCCCGTGGACTCGTTCAGGCCGCCGACCTCGTTGTTGCCGGTGTCGCCGCCGGGGGTGTTGGTGAAGACGGAGTGGCCGAACTCGTGGCCGACGACGTCCATCGGGGTGGCCTGCTGGTTGCCGGCCTGGTTGTGGCCGAAGGTGGTGTACGAGCCGTTCCAGAAGGCGTTGACGTCGTTCAGCCCGACCCGGATGGGGAACGAGCGGCCCGTCCCGCTGTGGCCGTTGCGGCCCAGCCAGTCGCGCAGCATGTTCCATTCCATCTGGGCGGCGTACAGCGCGTCCACGCAGGCCGTCTCCAGGTCGGTGCCCGAGCCGTTGCCCCACGAGTCGCTGCTCTTGGTGTAGGCCGACCCGTTCTGGCCGCCGCACTGGAGGCCCGGCCTGGTGGTGTCCACCATCCGGTACGAGCCGGCGGAGCCGCTGGTGTCGATCGTCACCGTGCCGTCGTAGAAGCCGCGGCCGGTGCCCTCGTGCACCTTGTCGAACTTGTCGATCAGCGAGCCGGAGCGCGCGTCCACGAACACGTCGAGGATGCTGGGCCTGCCGGTGGCCGTCCGCCCGGTGACCTGGACCCGCCAGGCCAGCTTGGGGGTGGCGCTGGTGGCGTGCACGACCAGCTTCGCCGTGGTCACCTCGTCCACCTGGGGCAGGAGGGCCCTGGCGGTGGCCGTCGCCTGCCTGGCCGTGACCGAGGGCTCGGTGCCGACCTTGATCTTCGCGGTCTGGCCGGTGACCACCTGCTGGATCACCTGGCCGGCCCGGTCGGTGCCCACGACGACCTCGCCGCCGTAGACGGGCAGGCCCTTGTACGTACGTTCGTAGGTCAGATATTGCAGGCCGTAGGTTCCGGCGACGTTGGACGAGAGAGTGAAGGCGTCGCCGGAGCCCTTGTGCAGGCGTTCGGCGCCGGCGGCGAGTGCCGCGTCGGCGTTCACTTTCGCGCGGTCGCGCGATTTGGCGTCCGCCGGCGCGAACGCCGGGGGTTCGGTCCTGGCGACGGTGGTCGCCGCGGTGGATAAGTGCGCCTTCGAGGTGGCGCCGGCGGCGCCTGTCATCGAGGCGGTAAGGGCCGCCGCCGCCAATATGGCGATCGTGCCCGACTTGAACGTGCTGTTCACTCTGGGTGACTCCTCTCACATGTCCCCGGGGGTGTGGGGATCGAAGGAGCCCTTTGGCTGGGGCTTGCTTAAAGTTGTCACCCAGGGTGGTCAGGCGAACAGCTCACAAATTTCCATAACGCCACGGTATGCCGGGGGCACCGGCAGATCCGGCTCCACAAATCCTTGATCTTCAGCAAATGGACGCTGATATCCTCCGAAAAAGGGCGGGCTCGAAGGCTCGAAGGACGGGGAGCGCACGTGCGGCACGCACCGGACCAGGCAGACCGGATCCGCGCCCGGGAGCGCGTCGTGCTCGACGCGCCCGGCCCCGAGCCGGAGCCGCCGCCCCCCGGGGCCGAGCCCGCGCCGTGGCTGGCGCGCCTGCTGGACTTCTCCGGGCAGGCGTTCGACGGCGACCGCACGTGGCCGGCCCTGTGGCCGAGGGACGCGGCCCGATGAGCGACTCGACAAACGACCCGACGAACGGCTCGACGAACGGCTCGACGAACGGCTCGACGAACGACGCGATGAACGGCCCGGCGAACGACGCAACGAGCGGCTCGACGAGCGGCTCGACGAGCGGCCCGGCTACCGGCGCGACGGGCGGTACTGAGCGGGCGGACCTCGTCCTCGGACGGCGTCTCGGGCGGGGCGGCCGGGGCACGGTCCACGAGGTGCCCGGACGCCGGATCAACGGCCAGTTCGAGGTCGTCTACAAGGAGTACGACCCCGCTGTCCTGCCTGGCCTCGACGCCGGGGTGCTCACCGAGATGGCCGGGCTGATCGGCCGGCTACCCGGATGGGACGCGGCCTGGTTGTGCGACAAGGCCGCCTGGCCCGCCGAGATCGTCCGGCACGACGGCGCGGTCCGCGGCTTCCTCATGCGGTCGGTGCCCCACCGATTCTCCTTCGACCTGCGGACGCCGTCGGGAACCGAGCGCCGACCAGCCACGATGGAGCTCCTGCTCAACCACGACGCCCACACCCCTGCCGACGATCCTGCCCACGTCAGCACCGGCGACCCCGCCGACGCCGGCTCTCACGTCGGCGCCCATGACGGCTCTCACGTCGGCTCTCATGACGGCGCTCACGGCGGCGGCATCGGTCGGCGGGTCGGCGATCGCGACCGCCTGCTGCTGCTCGCCGACCTGGCCGACACGCTTGCCCGCCTGCACGCGATGGACATCGTCGTCGGCGACCTGTCGCCCGAGCACCTGCTGTTCGCCACGGACGGTTCCCCGGAGTGCTTCCTCATCGGCTGCGACACGATGCGGCTCGCCGAGGCGGCGGCGTTACCCCAGGTGGAGACGCCCGGCTGGGAGATCCCCGCCGACGAGCCCGACGGCACCCCGCAGGGCGACGCCTACAGGTTCGCGCTGCTGGCCGTACGGCTCCTGGCCCGCGACCGGACCTCCACGGACCCCGGCCGGCTGGCCGCCGTCGCCCCCGCGGCGGCCGACCTCGCGGCGGCGGCGCTCAATGGGCCCGCTGACGAGCGGCCGCGTCCGGAGCAGTGGGCGGAGGAGTTGCGGCAGGCCGCCGCGTCGGCCACGCCCGCCCACGCACCGCCCCCACCACCCCCGCTCCTGCCCCCGCCACCCCCGCCGTCACTCCCACTGGTGCCATCACCGTCATCCCCACCCCTGCCTCCGCCACCATCGCAGGGACCGCCGCTGGTGCCACCGCCACCGCCATCGGCACCGTCGCGGGGGGCGCCGTTCCTGCCGTCGCCCGCACACATGTCGCCGCCACCGCCGCAGGGGCCTTCGAGGCCGCCTTTCCCAGGGCCCGGGGGGCCGCACCCGTCCGGTGCCGGTCTCAGTACGGGGATGAAGGTCGGTCTGGGGGTCGGCTTGGGAGTGGTCGGTGTGGCGCTCGTCGTGGCGGCTGCGGTGTTCGTGGTCTCGGTGGTGAAGGATCTCGGCCCGGAGCGCGGGGACAGCAGGCTGACGGCGGCGTCCTCCGGCTCGCCGGACGCGGTCGTCCCCACCCCGTCGCCGTCCCCGGCCACCCCGGGGCCCAGCGAGCAGCCCACTGAGACGCCCACTGAGACGCCCACTGAGACGCCCACTGAGACGCCCACGCTCGAACCGCCCACCGAGGAGCCGTTCGACCCGGGTGACCTCGACCGCCAGGACACCGACCCGATCCCGCTGACGCCGAGCGCCCTGCTGCCCAGTTCCTTCACCACGGCCAAGGGCGTGCGCTACACCCTCCGGTCGAGCGGCGTGGACAAGTGCCCGGACGCCTACCACGCGGCCAACGTCCGCTCGGTCCTGCGCAAGGCGCGCTGCTCGAAGATGGTCAAGGGCTCGTACGTGAACCCCGGAGCCCCCGGGAACAAGCGCATCATGGTCTCGGTGTGGGTCGTGCCGCTGAAGAACGACGGCCGGGCCGACACCGCGTACGCCCGGCTCGACGACGCCTACGCCGACGCCTGGGGGATCGTCTGCCCCAGGAAGGGCCCCGGCTCGGGCCTGTGCCACTCGACGAGCTGGAGCCGGGCCCAGACCTGGGGATGGGTGGGGTACACCCACCGCTACCTGCTGCACACCATGGCCGTCTACACCAACCGCGCCAACTCCACCAGCACCCGGCCGTGGCTCAAGGACGCCTCCAAGGCCGCGTACAAGGCGATCGGCCCCAAGGTCTACCAGGACACGAACTGACCCCGCCGCCGGACGTCAGTCGGGGCGGTTCAGCGCCGAGTGGCGGCGCCCGTAGGCGAAGTAGATCACCAGCCCGATCAGGAACCACACGACGAACCTGAGCCAGGTCAGCGGCTCCAGGAACGTGATCAGCCAGAGGGAGAAGAGCACCCCGATCGCCGGCACCACCGGCATGCCCGGCATGCGGAAGCCGCGCGGCAGGTCGGGACGCCGGTAGCGGAGCACGATCACCGCCGCGCAGACCACCACGAAGGCCAGCAGGATGCCGATGTTGGTCAGCTCCGCCGCCTCCCTGATCGGCAGGAACCCGGCGATGAGCGCGGACCCGGCGCCGACGATCCAGGTCACCCTGGACGGCACGTGCCGCACGGGGTGGAGCTTGGCGAACCAGGAGGGCAGCAGCCCGTCCCGGCTCATCGCGAACCACACGCGGGTGACGCCCAGCATGAACGTGAACATGACGGTCAGGATGCCGACGATGGCGCCGACCGCGATGACGCTGGCCAGCCCGGACAGCCCGACGGAGGCGAACGCCGAGGAGAAGCCGCTCTCGGGGTCGATGTCCTGGTAGTTCTGCATGCCGGTGAGCACGAGGCAGGCCAGCACGTACAGGACCATCGAGATGGCCAGGGAGTAGAGGATGGCCTTGGGCATGTGCCGCTGGGCGTCCTTCGACTCCTCGGCCGCCGTGCTCATGGCGTCGTAGCCGAAGACGGCGAAGAACACGGTGGCCGCGCCGGTCACCGCCCCGCCGAAGCCGAAGGGGAAGAACGGCGTGTAGTTGGCCGTCTCGATGTAGAAGAAGCCGACCACGATCACCAGCAGCACCACCGCGACCTTGATCGCGACGACGAACGTCTCGAACCGGGCGGCCGACCGCATGCCGAGGTTGAGCAGGAACGCGATGAACAGGCACAGGATCGCCGCGAACAGGTCCACGACGTGTCCGGGCCCGGTGCCGGGAGCGCCGAGCATCCAGGCGGGCAGGTCGATGCCGAACTGGCCGAGGAGGAAGCCGAAGTAGCCGGAGATGCCGATCGCCACGACCGCGACGATGGCGGTGTACTCCAGCAGCAGGTCCCAGCCGATGAACCAGCCGACGATCTCGCCGAGCACCGCGTACCCGTACGTGTACGCCGATCCGGCCTTCGGGATCATGCCGGTGAACTCCGCGTAGGAGAACGCGGCGGCGGCGCTGGCGATGCCGGCGATCAGGAAGGAGATCACCACGGCGGGCCCGGCGGTCTGGTTGGCGACGGCGCCGGCCAGCGCGAAGATGCCGGCGCCGATGATGCCGCCCACCCCGATCGCGGTGAGCTGCCAGAGCCCGAGCACGCGGTTGAGCTCGCCCTCGTGCTCGGTGGCGATCTGTTCTACTGGTTTGCGGCGGAATATCCCGGACCCGCCGTCGAAGCCTCGCGCAGACGTCATGGCGGGGTCCTGCCCTGACAGGAAGCCCGCCACGCGCATGACGGCGGAAGTCGGACAGACCGGCTGGAAGGAGCCGGTCCGTCCGCTGCCTACCCGGCGTGTCCCACGGTGACCTGGGCGCGGGCCTCGGTGGCGTTGCCCGCGCGGTCCACCGCCCGGTACGTGATCGTGTAGACCCGGTCCTGGCCGCCGTCCCGCTCGGCGCGCAGGGCGAAGGAGCTGTCGGCGGTGCCGGTGGCGGCCTCGCGCACGTCGTCCCGGGCATCGCCCTGGGAGCTGGTGATCGAGACCAGGGTGACGGTGACGGGCCCGGCGTCGGACTCCTTCAGCGCGACCTCTACCGGCACCAGCCTGCGGTTCGGCGGCCACAGCCGGGCGGGGTCCGGCGTGACGGTCAGGGCGGGGGCGGTCGCGTCGATCCGGACGGTGACCGACTTCGGCTCCTCGACGTTGCCCGCCCGGTCGGCGCTGCGGAAGGCCAGCACGCTCTCGTCTTCGCGGTCCACCCGGACGGGGGCCGTGTAGGGCTGCCAGGGGCCGTCGCCGATGCGGTACTCGGTGCGCGCCACGCCGGAGCCGGCGTCGGCGGCGGTCAGGACCACCTCCACGGGCCCGTCCGACCAGCCGGCGGGCACCCCGGACGCGGTCGTCACCGGGGGCTCGCCGTCCTCGTTCGCGGGGGCGGAGTGGATCTTGAAGCCGTCCACGATGAAGTACGAGCCGTCCTTCTTGACGCCCTTGAGCGTGTGCGGGCCGGGCGCCAGCCCGGTCCTGGTGTAGACGACCTTCTGGTACTCCCGGGTCGGGTTGCTGTTGTCGATGGTGGCGTCGAGCTTGCCGTCCAGGTAGAGGTCGACCTTGCCCTCGTCGGAGTTGACCTGGGCGATGTACTCCACGCCGGTGCCGTGGAAGGCCAGCTCGAAGGAGTCGCCGTCGGTCTGGGTGGCGTGCAGGTCGTCGAGGGTCGAGCCGCCGCCGCCGCGCCGGTCGTTCTTCCAGTCCCATCCCTCGCCGGTGTAGGTGACGCCGGAGACGTTGTCGATGGTCTCCACGCCGTACGCCTTGGTCAGGCTCAGCTCGGTCAGCGCCTGCGTGCGCCAGACCTTCAGCGGCACCGGACGCCCGGCGGGCGTGCGGTTGTAGACCTTCCAGAAGCTGTCGCGGCCGGTCACCTTGGTCCCGGCGATCTCCCTGATCACGTCGCCGGTGCGCAGCCCCTGGCCGTGGGCGTGGGACCCGGCCGGGACGGCGGCCAGGAACAGGCCGTCGTAGTCGGTGAGCCCGACCGAGGACTTCACCTCGTCGCTGTGGACCTCGGTGGCCGTCGCGCCCATGAGCGGCTCGGCCAGGTTGCCGATCGTCATGCCGGTCTCGGGCGCACGCCAGGTGAGCGGCGGCGGCGTGGGCGAGCCCGGCTTGCCGAACCCGGTCATCGGGAACGGCTGGAAGCCCAGCGCGAGGGCGGGGGAGCCGGCCCTGAGCGTGTAGTCGAGCTTGGCCGGGTCGGCGTACGGGCTCTGCCCCTCGAACAGCGGGTCGGCGACCACCGAGCGGGTGTCCAGCCCGCGGGCCCGCCACGCGGCGGTGATGTCGGCGACCGGCTTGCCGTTGTTCCAGAACAGGTTGTCGTCGTAGACCGTCCCGGACGTGGACGGGTCGCTCTGGATGAAGTCGTAGGGGTCGTCGGTGACGAAGACGTTCTTCTCGACGACGTCGCCGTTGCTCGCGTAGGAGACGTGGAAGTGGCCGCCGCCGTTGACGAAGATGTTGCCGCGCACGGTCCTGAAGAAGCCCTCACGCAGCTTCACCCCGCCGTTGAGCAGTAGGTTCCCGGTGACCTCGTAGTTGGAGGAGCCGTCGTCGAGGTCGACGTCCCAGTGGGAGGAGTGCCGGATCCGGTTGTGCCGGATCTTCGTCGTCTCCATCGCGTCGAGCTTGGCGTACGCCTTCTTCTGGGTGTCGCCGGCGGTCAGCGGCCAGAAGCGGTCGCGGCCCCAGGTGTTGATCGGCCCGTGGTCGGAGGTCTCCTTCACGCAGTCGAAGATGTCGTTGTCCTCGATGACGTGGCCGCCCCAGGTGCCGTCGTTGATGTCGACGCAGGCGCGCGGGCCGTCGTGCACGGTGTTGCCGGACACCGTCACCCGGCGGCTCATCGAGATCTGCACGCCCGAGCTCTGCTTCTCGAACCGGCCGTTGCGGGTCATGTGGTTGCCGCTGATGGTGATGTCGCGCGGGTAGTCCTCGGTCTTCGGGCCCGGCGTGGTGTCGGTGATCGTGCGTCGCATGTCGTCCCAGGTGGACGGCTCGCGGACGGCCGCCGGCGAGCCGACGACCGCGACGTCGCTGGCCCCCGACCCGCGGAACTCGCCGCCGGAGACGACGTTGCCGTCGGCGTACCCGTCCATGAAGACGGCGTTGCCGCCGACCTGGTCGAACCGGGCGTCGCGGATGGCGACCCGCTGGGTGTCGCGCAGGTAGACCGCGCCGGCGCGGACGATGGCCCAGTCCCCGAGCTGCAGTTTCTCGTACGGGCGGCTGAAGAGCGTGCGATGGGTCTGGGTGAAGGTGAACCCGGTGAAGGTGAGGTCGCGTACGGGCGCGGAGGGCGAGTCGCCGACCACCCGCACGAGCTCCTCACGCTCGGCGGTCTCGACGCGGGCCGTGGCCGGGTCGAGGCCCGCCGGCGGCTGGAGGTAGAGGCGGCCGGTGTCCTTGTCGTAGAACCACTCGCCGGGGGCGTCCAGCTCCTCCAGGACGTTCTCGACCATGCGCTTCTGCGGATGCAGGCCGTCGCCCCGGTTGTTGTCGCCGACCCACTTCAGGATCGGGGCGCCGCCGGCTCCGACGCCGGTCACCCTGAACGAGTTCCCGCCCCATTCGCCCTGGTGCAGCCCGCGGACCAGCGCGGTCGTGGGGTTCTTCCAGCGGGCCACCCGTTCGGGGGAGATGGCGTCGGCGGCGTACCCGTCGAGCACGGGCTCCCTGGGATCGACGTTGGGGTAGCGGGCCAGGATCTGCCGGGCGCCGTCGAGGAAGAGCTCGTCGAAGTCGAGACCCGCGCCGATGTCGGCCACCAGGGTCGCGCCCTGGTACGGGGTCCAGGCGGGGGTCAGCCGGCGTCCGCCGCTGAGCACGACCTGCTCGCCGGGGGCCGCCTCGTAGACGGCCCCGGAGTCGGCGGGGGTGAAGGTGAGGGGCTCGGCGAGGTGGTAGACGCCGCCGCGGACGCGTACCCGGGGCGGCTCGGGCGCGGTGGGCAGGATCGCGCGCACCGCGCGCCGGGCGCGGTCGATCGTACGGAACGGCGCCGCCTCGGTGCCGGCGGCGGCGTCGTCGCCGTCGGGGGAGACGTGGAAGACGGTGCCGGCCGCCTGGGCGGAGGCGGGGGAGAGAGCGGTCAGTCCGGTCGCGGCGAGCGTTGCCGCGAGGAGCAGCCGCCAGGGCTTGCCGTGGCGCACAAGGGCCTCCAGTGGGGGGATGGCCCTCATTGTGGCCAACCCCTCAGACGAAGGCGATCACGCCAAGGTCACATTTCATCCGACCAATCACCCTCTTGAAGCTCCTGATACGTCGAAAACTACGTTTTGTCCGCCATATGATCGGATCTCTCTGGGTGTGGCCCATGCCCGAGCAGGTGGTTGTGGCTCGTCTTGAGGGTCAGGCCTCCCAGTGCCCCGCGCCGTTTGCAGCACACGCAGATGGCGGTCATCGCATGGCAGGCTCGGCCGTCACGTGCTCTTGAGGATCCTGGCGACCTGGACGCGGCTGCCGCTGACCGGGAGTGGCTGGCTTCCATGATGGCTGGACGTGCTGCGCACGGGTCGTGATGGTCCACCTTGCGCCGCCGGTTCCGGCGATCGACGTTCTCCTGCTCACGCAAGTGGCTTACGGCGGCGCAGCAGCCTGACCAGCCGGATCGCGGCCAGCACGCCCACCCCCAGATGCGCGCACACCAGAACGATCTGGAAGATCCGCTGCCCGCCGGTGAGGTCGGCCGCGTAGCCTCCGTCGTAGAAGCCGGACATGAACGCCAGCACCCCCGCCACGACCAGCAGCCCGGCGGCGGGCGCGGCGAGCGCCCGGCGGCGGCTGGTCGCCCCCGCGACCAGGACGACCTGCGCGACCATCATCGGGATCGGCGCCGACAGGCGCGCCTGGGGGCCGAGCGCGTCCAGGAACGTGGCGTTCAGCCCCGCCGTCAGCGAGATGACCGCGCCGGCCAGATCCAGGGCGAGCAGCAGCCCGACCCCGGCGAGCAGCGAGACCTTCAGCGGCCGATCGGTGGTGGTCGTGGTGGCGACGGACATGTTCTTCTCCTGAGGTCGTAGGGAACGGCCTCAAGGATGTGCGGGGCGGCCGCCGGGCGTCATGAGTCTCATGTCCCGACCCGGAGGGGACTTCTCGTCCCGTGACGGCGGGACACCCGGGTGGCACGATTCACTCCATGAAGGACAGATCGGTACGGCGAGCCTCGCTGGTCGGCGGGGTGCTCGTCGCCCTCGTGGTCGGCTCGCTGGCGGTCGAGCCGCGGCTGCGGGCGCTCGGCGTCACGGGGATCGTCGAGCGGTTCGACGCCTTCCGCGGTGTGGCGGCGCTGTCGTTCGGCGTGCCGGGGCTCTTCGTGGTGTCGCAGCGGCCGGGCGGGCCGGCGGGCCGGGTGGGCTGGGTGATGGTGTTCACCGGGGCGGCCCAGGCGGTGGGGCTGGCGCTCGGCACGTACGGGCTGCTCGGCATCAACCAGGGTGTCGAGGGCGGCGTCGGGGGCGGGCGGCTGCCGGGTGACGACTGGGCGATGTGGGCGTCCAACTGGTTGTGGATGCCGGCTTACCTCGTCGTGCCGACGGTCTTCCTGCTGATCTTCCCGGACGGGCGGCTGCCCTCGCGCCGCTGGCGGCCCGCGCTGGTGGCGGCGCTCGTCGCGATCGGGGCCAACACGCTGGACTGGATGCTGCGGCCGGTGCCGTACGAGAACGTGCCCGGCCTGTTCCCCGACGGGTACGCGGGCGTGCTGGCCGGTCTGCGCGGCCTGCCCGACGTGCTGGACGGGCCGGTCGTCGCGTGCACGGCGGGGGCCGTGGCCGCCGCGGTGGCCTCGCTCGCCGTCCGCTACCGGTCGTCGGGCGAGGAGGTGCGCAGGCGGCTGCAGTGGGTGGTGGCCGCCGCGCTGATCACGGTCGCGCTGGCCGGGGTGGCGCTCGCCGCGCCGTGGGGGGCGGGCGCGCTCGTGCTGGCGGCGGTGCCGCTGCCGGTGGCGGTCTCGGTCGCGATCGTCGCCCACCGCCTGTGGGACCTGGACCTCCTGCTGTCGCGGGCGCTCGCCTTCGGCGCGCTCAGCGTCGGGCTGCTGATCATGTACGCGCTGGTCGCGTTCACCCTCGGTGGCATCGTCGGCGCGGGCGTGTCGGCGGTGCTCGTGGCGCTCGTCGTGCATCCCCTGTACGCCCGGGTCCTCGCCGCCGCCAACCGTCTGGTGTACGGCGACCGCGACAACCCGGCCCGCGCGCTGCGCATGCTCGGCACCCGCCTGTCCGGCGCCGGCGTGCCGGGCGAGTTGCTCGACCAGATGGCCGCGGAGGTCGGCAGGGTGTTGCGCGTCCACTACGTCGCGGTCGAGGAGTCCGGCGCGGTCGTCGCCTCCTGGGGCCGTCCGGGCGAGGTCGCCGAGAGCGTGTCGCTGCTGCACCGGGGCGAGCCGGTCGGCGCGCTGCTGCTCGGCGAACGGCTGCGCCCGAAGGACCACAGGCTGGTGGGCGAGCTCGCCCCGCACGTCGCGGTGGCCGTGCACGCCCACCGCCTCGGCGCCGACCTGGAGCGCTCGCACGGCCGTATGCTCGCCGCCCGCCAGGAGGAACGCGACCGCCTGCTGTACGAGCTGCACGACGGCCTCGGCCCCAACCTGGCCGCGCTCGCGCTCCAGACCGACCGCGCCCGCCGCCTCGTGGACACCGACCCCGCCAAGGCCAAGGGGGTGATGGACGAGCTGTCCAGGCGCATCCGCGCCACCGTCGAGGACGTCCGCACGATCGTCAACGACCTGCGGCCGCCGCCCCTGGACGACCTGGGCCTGGCCGGCGCGCTGGCCGAGCTCGGCAGGGGCTTCGCCGGCGACCTCGCGGTCGACGTGGAGGTGCCGCCCGACCTGCCCGTGCTGCCACCGCCGGTCGAGCTCGCCGCCTACCGGATCGCCGCCGAGGCGCTGACGAACGCCGTACGGCATGCCATGGCCTCCCGCTGCACGGTCACGCTGCGTGCCACCGACACCCTGGAGCTGCGCGTGCAGGACGACGGCGTGGGCGTCGGCGCGCCCGTCCGGCGCGGGTTCGGCCTGGCCTCGATGCGGCGCAGGTCCGAGGAACTGAACGGCACGTTCGAGCTGGTCACCGGCTCGGGACCGGGCACGCTGCTGCTCGTCAGACTCCCGCTGGCGGCCTGATGATCAGGGTCATGGTGGTGGAGGACCACCCGGTGTTCGCCGAGGGCCTGGTCGCACTCCTCGGCGACGCGCCGGAGATCGACGTCGTGGGCGTCGCGAGCACCGGCGAGGCCGCCGTCGCCCTCGCCGGACGGGTCGCGCCGGAGGTGGTGCTGATGGACCTGCACCTGCCGGGCATCAGCGGCGTGGAGGCGACCGCCCGCATCCTCGCCGACCGGCCGGAGACGGTCGTGCTGGCGCTGACGATGCTCACCGACGACGAGAGCGTGCTCGCCGCGATCCGCGCCGGGGCCCGCGGCTACCTGCTCAAGGAGTCGACCGGCGAGGACATCGTACGCTCGGTGCGGGCGGTCGCGGCCGGGCAGGTGGTGTTCGGCGCCTCTACGGGCGAACGCCTGCTGTCGGTGCTCGCCACGACCGCGGCACGCCCGCGCCCGCTGCCCGAGCTGACCGACCGCGAGGTGGAGATCCTCGACCTGGTCGCGGTCGGTCTGAACAACCAGGCGATCGCGCGGCGGCTCGTGCTGAGCGAGAAGACCGTGCGCAACCACGTCTCCAACATCTTCGCCAAGCTGCACGTCTCCGACCGTTCGGCGGCGGTTGTCCGGGCGCGGGATGCCGGGCTCGGCTCCGGCTGATCATCGCCGACTTCCGTCCGCCCGCGACGTGCTCGGCGAGGCGTTCAATACATCGCACGCCCCGTCAGAACACGGGCCTCGGATCGGTGCGTGATCTGTCACACCAGGTCAGACCTGCCAAGGGCCCAGCCGGGGGAGCCGGCAGGGTGTTTGCGCCCGATCACCGGGGTAGGCCCCGATCGTGCGATGGTCTGGCGTGCGGGCTGGACCCTGTCCGTGGTGATCTGCCGCCCCGCGCTGTGCGTGCGGGGCGGCCACCTCGCGCAGCAGGCCGATCGTCGCGCTGTCGTGGGATTCGCCCGGCTGGAACGCTGCGCCGGCCGCCCTCACCTTGAACGACGTCCACGGCTGGTGACTGGGCCGGAGGCCGGGCGGCGGGCTGCCGTCCGGCCTCCGAGGTTGGTCAGAACGAGGGGCAGGGGTTGTTGCAGGCGGTGTAGTTCGACGTGCAGTCGGTGTAGAAGAAGATCCGCTTGTAGTAGGAGCCGCCACAGTGGTCGCACCAGGTGCGGTACGTGCAGCCGGCGCCGGCGGTCGTCTGGGGGAGGACACGGGCGAGCACCCGCTCCGCGAGCTTGACCATTGCTGTTGTCCTTTCCTCACCTTTTCCTCACCGCCCGGCGGGACGCCGGCGCGGAGTTCGCGGCAGGTGGCCGACGACCACGCCCAGGAGCTGCCGGGCGGGTACGTAGCCGAGCCTGCGGGAATCGAGGCTGATCGGCCGGTTGTCACCGAGCACGACCAGCTGTCCGGGTGGTACGACGGGCTCCGGCCGGGTCGCCAGCGCGGGCACTTCGGCGCGCGGCACCGGATCCCCGGGCACCGCCGCCGCCCGCTTGACCATCCACTTCATGCCCAACCCGGGAGCCGCGGCGACCACCACGAGCCGTCCTGGCCGCACCCGGGCCAGGGGCGACCTGCGCACCAGGACACGATCGCCGTGCCGCAACGCGGGCTCCATGCTCCGCCCGCGTACGGTCACCGTGAGGAACCGCGCCCGCAACACGAGAACCAGGACGACGAGGAGAACCAGGACGACCACGCCGACGACGCCCGCCACGGCCACCGCGGTCAACGGACGCCCGCCGGGGCGTAGCCGCGGGCCTGGGTCGCGAACAGCTCGGCGTACCGGCCGCCGGCGCGTACCAGGTCCTCGTGGTCGCCGCGCTCGACGATCCGGCCGTCGGCGAGCACGGCGATCGTGTCGGCGTCGCGTACCGTGCTCAGCCGGTGGGAGATCAGCAGTGTCGTCCGGCCGGCGCGGTGCTCGCGCAGGACGGTGTGCACCTCGTGCTCGGCGGCCGGGTCGAGACCGGCGTTCGGCTCGTCCAGGATCATCAGCTCGGGACGGTCCCGCAACAGCCCTCTGGCCAGCGCGATCCGCTGCCACTGCCCTCCCGACAACGTCACGCCCGACTGCTCGTCGTCGGAGAACAGCTTGGTGAGCAGCGTGTCGTAGCCGCGCGGCAGCGCCCGTAGGATCGCGTCGGCGCCCGCGCGGACGGCCGCCGCCTCGATCCGCGCGCGCCCGGCCGTCAGGTCGCCGACCGCGATGTTCTCGGCCGCGCTGAGGTCGTAGGCGGCGAAGTCCTGGAAGACCGCGCCCAGTCGTTCGCGCAGCGCCGCCGGGTCGAGTTCGCGCAGGTCCACGCCGTTCCAGAGGATCGCGCCGCGCTCGGGGTCGTAGAACCGGCACAACAGCTTGACCAGGGTGGACTTGCCCGCGCCGTTCAGGCCGACCAGCGCCAGCGAGTGGCCGGAGGGGATGTCGAGATCGACGCCGCGCAGCACCCACGGCTGGTCGGGCCCGTAGCGGAACCACACGTCCCGCACCTCGATCCCCCGCGGGACCGGGCCGGGGGACGGCGCGCCGCGCCCGGACGGCGTGCGCGGGGCCAGGTCGGGTGCGGTGTCCAGGACCGCCCGGTAGTGGCCGAAGAGCAGCAGCGCCTCGTGCGCGGCGGCCAGGCTGCGCACGCCCGCCGCCAGCCCGCCCTGCGTGCCTGCCACCGCCGCCACGAACACCGACAGATCGCCCACCGACGCCCGGCCCGCGGCCGCCTCCGCCACGATCCACACCAGCCCGGCCCCCCAGATGGCGGCGGCCAGCAGCGCCTGCCCGCCCTGTCCCCGGAGCTGCCGCAGCGCCACCCGCCGCCGCTCGGCGTCGATGGCCCGCAGCTCGGCCAGCATCCGGCCGCGGAAGAAGTCCCCGAGACCGAACAGGCGGATCTCCTTGGCGGCGTGCGGCATGCTCAGCAGCCGGGCGAAGAACAGCTCCCTGCGCTGCCCGTGTCCCGTGGTCCGCATGACCTCGGCCTGCTCCCGTCCCAGCCGCAGGTGCACGCGGAGCAGCGGCAGCGCCGCGACGGCGACGAGGACCGCGACGGCCGGGCTCACTCCGGCCAGCGTGGCCAGGAATCCCGTCGTCATGAGCACGGCCTGCGCCAGGCCCAGCGCGCTGGTCACCACCCGGCCGGGCCCGGCACTGCCGGCCCGCTCGGCCAGGTGCAGCCGGTCCTGGAACGCGGGCTCCTCCAGCCGGGCGAGGCCGGGCAGCGCGTTCACGGCCGTGTAGAGCCGGTCGCGGACGAGCAGGCCGACCCGGCGCTCGAACTCGGCGCCGGCGAAGGTCAGCACGTACGGGCCCGTCCCGGCGACCGCGGCCAGCGCCAGCAGCGCGGCGACGTACGGCGCCAGGGCCGCCGCCGTGGTGCCCCGCCCCGCCACCTCGTCCAGGACGAGCTTGGTGTACCAGGCGGTGAGCACCGGCGCCACGCCCGTCGCCGCGGTCAGCACGGCCTGCAGCACGACGTACCATCGGCCCGCCTCCCAGGCGAGCGCCACGGCCTGCCAGAGCGACCGCGCCGGGCTCCCGTCGCCCGGCCTCACACCGGCTCCGCGGTCGGCAGCGCGGCGGGCTCGGTGCCCGAACCGCTGATCACGCCGCGTTCGTCCAGCAGGTAGAAGGCGGGCAGCCCGCGCAGTCCGAAGGCGCGCCACACCGGCCCCTCCGGCTCCTCCTCGATCACCACCTTGGCCGCCGGTCCGATCCTGGCGGCCAGCTCCGCCACCTCGTCGGGCGTGCCGATGAGCACCGCCAGCACCTCCTCCTGGCGGAAGCGGCCCCGGCGCACGTAGTCCAGGAGGCCGGGCAGGCGCTCGCCGCACAGCGAGCAGGCGGGGCTGAAGAAGCCGACCAGGCGGATCGCGCCGGCGTCCACAAGCTCGCCGTCGCGGGTGGTGGCCGTGAACGGCGCGGGCGTCGTTCCGGGCGGGAGCACCGGCAGGGGGATCCGTTCCGGCGCGGGCCCGGCTCCGCGGGCGCCCCCGCTGCCGCGGAGCCGGGCGATGAGCGCCAGCACCAGCAGGAGGTTCAGCACGCTCAGCACGGTGACGAAAATGATCAAGTACGTCATCGGAACACGCTCCTGAGATCGTCGATCTTGATGAGCAACAGCGCCGCGACAGCTCCGGCCAGCCCCGCGACGGCGCTCTGCGCCAGGGCGCCGGCCAGGACCGTCGCCGCCGGGGCAGCGCCGGCGACGTACCCGAGGACGCTCACGCCGGTGAGCAGCACGTTCCTGACCACGTGCACCGGCCGCAGCGTGCGCGGCGGGCCGCCGAAGCACAGGCAGGACGTCGGCGTACGCCGGGCCACGGTGAACGCGACGGCCGCCGTGAAGACCGTGCAGACCGCCGCGGCCAGGGCGAAGCCGTACCGCGGCGGGACCGGCGCGACCAGCAGCACGACGACCGCCGACTCGGTCGTCGTCACCGCGCCCGCCGCCCACCCGCGCCACCGGCGGCGGACGATCCCGCTCTCTTCCAGCGACCGCGCGAAGGCGGGCAGGTCGCGTGCCTTGCCCGCGACCGCGGCGCCGAACACCACGACGAGGGCGACGCCACATCCGACGGCGAGAAGGTCCATGCGCCGAACCGTAGAAAATCGGCGCCTCGGATTTACTGGCAAGCTTCTTAACTATTTGCCAGTATGTCCACCAGGCACACGGGGTGTCTGAGGCGGGGCGACCGGCAGGAATCGCGGCGGGAATCCATATGAGCTCGGGCGGTGAAGCGCTCCGGCGCAGGCGGGTGGCGGCGGGATGGAGTCAGCTCGAACTGGCCACCCGCGCCGGTGTAGGCGTGCGCACGCTGCGCGACATCGAGCGGGGACACGTACGCCGCCCGCAGCGCGCCTCCCTGGAACGCCTGGTCGCCGCGCTGCCCCTGGCCGACGCCGACCGGGCCGAGCTGCTGGCCGGCTTCGAGCGCGCCGCGCCGCCGTGGATCGGGGTGCTCGGCCCCCTCGCCGTCCGACAGGGCGGCGTCGAACTGGACGTCGGCGCGGCGATGCCCCGGGCCCTGCTCGGCCTGCTGGCGCTGCACGCCGGGCGGCCGGTCCCGTCCGACGAGATCGTGGACGTGTTGTGGGAGGACCGGCCGCCGCGCACGTACGACAACCTCATCCACGTGTACGCCGGCCGGCTGCGCGCGGTCCTCGGCACAGAGGCGATCCGGCGCACGTCCGCCGGCCACCTCCTCGCGTCCGCCGCCGATTGCCTGGACCTGGCCGCCTTCGAGGCGCTGACCGCCCGCGCCGGCACCCTCCCCGACGAGCCCGCGGACGACCTCGCGGCGGCGCTCGCGTGCTGGCGCGGTCCGGTGCTCGCCGGATCGCCCGGCCGTCTGCGCGAGCACCCGATCGCGGTGGCCGCCGCCAGGACGCGCGTCGCCGCCGCCCTGGCCTACGCCGACGCCGCCTCCGGCGCCGGGCCGCAGGTGGTGGCCGCGCTGTGGCGGGTGGTGCACGACGAGCCGCTGCACGAGGGCCTGGCCGCCAGGCTGATGACGGCGCTGGCCGAGCAGGGCGAGCAGGCGGCGGCCCTGCGCCTGTACGGCGAGATGCGGGCCAGGCTGGCCGCGGAGCTGGGCGTGGAACCGGGGAGCGAGCTGCGCCGGGCCCGCGAACGCATCCTCACCCGCCCGCCCGAGGTCCCGGCCGGACGGCAACCGGAACGGGCGGTGACCGTGCCCGCGCAACTGCCCGCCGCCGTGGCCGCCTTCACCGGCCGTGCCGCCGCGCTGCGCCGCCTGGACGGGCTCCTGGAGGGGCGGCGGGAGGGGCGGCGGGAGAGCGCGGCCATCGCGGTGCTCACCGGCACGGCGGGCGTCGGCAAGACGGCGCTCGCCGTCCACTGGGCGCACCGCGCCCGCGACCGGTTCCCCGACGGCCAGCTCTACGTCAACCTGCGCGGCTACGCCGCCGCGCACCCGCTCGGCCCGATCGACGCGCTCGCCCGCTTCCTGCACGCACTCGGCGTGCCACCCGAGCAGGTCCCCGCCGACCCGGACGAGGCCGCCGCCCTCTACCGGACGATGCTGGCGGGCAAACGGGTGCTGGTCGTGCTGGACAACGCCTCGGACCCCGGCCAGGTGCGCCCGCTGCTGCCCGGCACGGCGGGCTCGGCCACGCTGATCACGAGCAGGGACACGCTGGCCGGGCTGGTCGCGCTCGACGGCGCCCGGGTGCTGCCACTGCCGGCGCTCACCGAGGCGGAGTGCCGCGACCTGCTCGCCCGGCTGCTCGGCCGCGCGCAGGTCAGGGCCGAGCCGGCGGCGGTGGCCGAGCTGGCCGCCCTGTGCGCCCACCTCCCGCTCGCCCTGCGCATCGCCGCCGCCAACCTGCTCGGCGCGCTCGCGCCCGCCGCCTCCAGTCAGCCCGTACGGCCCGCACACCGGCCCGCACACCGGCCCGCACACCGGCCCGCCGCCGGGCCCGTCGCCGGGCCTATCGCCCGGTACGCCGAGCGGTTGCGGGCAGGTGACCGGCTGGACGCGCTCCAGATCCCCGGGG
This sequence comes from Nonomuraea sp. NPDC001831, assembly GCF_042892035.1. NCBI lineage: Bacteria > Bacillati > Actinomycetota > Actinomycetes > Streptosporangiales > Streptosporangiaceae > Nonomuraea > Nonomuraea sp. NPDC001831. The sequence goes on from NZ_JBIATU010000004.1 coordinate 22,982, forward strand.
ACGTCGAATCGGCCGTGCGGACCACGTTCCACTTCTCCTACACCGCGCTCACGCCGCCCGCGCGCCGCCTGTTCAGGCTGCTGGGCCTGATCCCCGGCCCCGACATCACCGTCCCGGCCATGGCCGCGTTCCTGGAGACGACCGAAGAGGAGGCCGAGGCGCTGGCGGCCGCGCTGCGCTCGGCGAGCCTGCTGGACGAGCACCTGCCGGGCCGGTTCGCCCAGCACGACCTGCTGAGGTTGTGCGCCGCCGAGTACGCCCGCGACGAGCGGGCCGAGCTGGTCCGCCTGCACCGCCACTACCTCGACCGGGCCGACGCGGCGGCACGTACGCTGTACCCGCAGTTCCTGCGGCTGCCCATGCCGCCCGCCGCCGAACGCTTCCCCGACCACACGGCCGCGTCCGGGTGGCTCGACGCCGAGTTGCCGAACCTGCTGGCCACGGTGACCCACACCGCCGAGCACGGCCCGTACGAGCTGGCCTGGCTCATCGCCGACACCCTGCGCGGCTACTTCTTCCTGCGTCACCAGGTGGCGGAGTGGCGCACGATGGGCTACACCGGCCTGACGGCGGCCAAGGCGGCCGACGAGCGACGGGCGCAGGTCGCGCTGCTGCTCAGCCTCGCCGGGCTGAACGGGTTCCAGGGCCGCCAGCAGCAGGCGCTCGACCATTACGCGGAGGCCATGCGTCTGGCGGAGGAGACCGGCTGGCACGAGGCGCTCACCGCCGCCCTGTGCAACGCCGGCGCCACGTACGCCGACCTGGGCATGCTCCGCGAGGCCGTCGATCACCTCGAACGCGCGCTCGCCCTCAACGAGGACCTCGCCCATACCCCGGCCAAGGCCATCAACCTGGGCAATCTCGGCTGCCTCTACCTGGAGATGGGCCGCCTGCACGATGCCGAGGCCAGCCTGACCCGTTCGCTGAGTCTGTGCCGCGAGCTGGAGCACCGGGCCAGCGAGGCGAACGGCCTGGCGATCATGGGCGAGGTGCTGCACGGCCTGGACCGGCTGCCCGTGGCCCGCGACACCCTCCTGGCCGCGCTGGACCTGCACCGGGAGATCGGCAACCGCGGCAACGAGGCCGACACGCTGCGCAACCTGGCCGCGGTCGAACGCGACGACGGCAACCTCGGCGAAGCGCTCCGGCTGGCCACCACGGCGCTTGAGGCCTCCCATCAGACCGGGCACCGCAGGCTCGTCGCCGACACCCTGCACACCCTCGGCCTGATCCACCTCGCGCTCGGCGACGTGGACGCCGCGCTCGACCACCACAGCCGGGCGTTGGAGCTGGCCAGGGCGGCGGGCAACCGCTATCCGGAGACGAAGGCGCTGCTCGGCCTCGCCGCCGGCCAGAGCCTGCGCGGCGCCGGCGAACCGGCGCTCCGCCACGCCGACCTGGCCCTGGCGCTGGCCCGTACCGCGGGGTACCGCCTGCACGAGGGCCTGGCGCTGGCCCTGCGCGCCCACATCGGCGGGGACGCCGGCGACGCGCGCAGGGCCGGAGAGGTGTTCACGGAACTCCGCCTGACCGCCAAGGCGTGGCGACGCGCCTTCCTCCCTGCGGCCCGCTGACCGGGCGCCGGGCCGGTCCTTCAGGACTTCGCTGCCAGGGTCATCCGCATGCGATCGAGTCACCTCGCCCGGGATGACGCCGTGGACCTGCTCGATCGGCACGGGATGCCGAAGGAGACGTACCGGAACCTGTACGAGGAGGAGTCAATCCTCGTGCCCGGCCCCGCCACGGTGACCGGCGAACTCTCCCGCCGACCAGCACGGGCGCACGCCGTGGGTCGACGAGCAAACGGCTCCCGGTCGCCGCTGCCGGGCTGCACGTGCTGCAGGACCACGCAAGTGATCATTCTTCTCCGTCGGGCCTGGCCGGGGGATGTCCGGTGTTGATGGGCGGCCGAGTCCTCCGCGAGATACGACATGGACCGCGTGGGTGCGGTCGTGATCGCGTCTGGGGCGCCCAGCCGGGCCCCGCACCCTCCACAGGAAAGGCCACCTCGTCCCGGGCCGCGAGCCGAAGCGCGCTGCTCGCCCGTTCTAGATGGGACGATGATGGACGTACTCCACCACTGTCCCGTCGGGGTGCCGGGCGTTGAAACCGGCTCCGGTCGGCACGTCCTGAAGCGGGAACACGATCTCCGCGCCCTCAGCCACCAGCCGCTCGTAGTACGGCCGCACGTCGTCCACCAGCAGGGTGCCCACAGTGTCCCGGAACGGGCGCAAGGCCGCCTCGTCACCGGCGATGATCAGGAACGCCCCCACCGTGGCCAACTCCAGCCCCATCGCCGCGAAGGCGAACCGCGCGTCGATCGCCGTCCCCTGCAACCGCTCGTAGAAGTCGATGCTCTGGTCCAGTTCCTCAGACGGCACGAACACCCGGATCAGCACGCGGGGTTCGGCCAGGTCGGAGGAGTCGTCGCGCAGTCGCCACATGTCATCGCTCATGGCATCCACAGTGGCGCCGGGCGCCGCCGACAGGCAGGGGAGAGTTCATGGGATGAGTGGCACTCATAGGCTGGCGGTCATGAACGAGACCCTTCGCCGCGAGCTCGGCGCCCACCTGCGCGCGGCCCGCGAGGTCGTCGACCCGGCGGACGTGGGTCTGGCCGGCGGTGGACGGCGGCGGACCCCCGGACTGCGCCGCGAGGAGGTCGCGACGCTCGCCGGGGTCAGCGTGGCCTGGTACACCTGGCTGGAGCAGGGCAGGGCGAGCACGACCCGGCAGGTGCTGGACGCGATCTGCCGGGTGCTCGGCATGGACGCGGCGGCGCACCGCCACACGCTGGCACTGGCCGGGTTCCTGCCCGCCTCCCCGGCCACGGCCGCGGGCCCGGCCGTGCTCGGGGAGCCGATCCGGACACTGCTGGACAGTTGGACGTCCACACCGGCTGCGGCCGTGGACGTGCGCTTCGACGTGCTCGCCGGCAACGCCGCCTACCGGCGCTTCTGGGGCGATCCGGACAGCGTGCCGATCGAGCGGCGCAACCTCCTCATCATGCTCGCCACCCCCGGGGGCCACCGCCTGACCGACGCGGAGCCGCTGCTGCGCGGCCTGTACGAGCAGTTCCGGGCCAACACCGGGCACATCCCGGACGACCCACGCGCCGCGGCCGTCGTGGATCTCCTGAAGCTCGAACGGCCCGACGCAGGGCACTGGTGGAGCTGCCGGGCAGTGCGGGAGTTCGCCCCTGTCACGGTCGGCGGGTTCACGTTCTGCCTGCTGCGGCCGGTCGGCGAGGAAGGCGTCGTCATCTTCGCGCAGCTCCCGGCCTGACTGTCCGGAATTGCAGGATCAGGGGTCCTGAACAGGTAGCCCTGAATGCCGGCAAGCACGGCTCGTCTTGTGTTGGGCAGGTGGGGCGTCAGTTGAATGGCGGACGGTCATGCAAAGGGGGGACCGGCAAGGTGCTGCCTCTGTCATTGGTTCGAGTCCGTGCCGAAGGAGTGCCTCAGCGCGTGTACAGCGACGCGACGCCGGACTCCTGGCCGCCGCGCTGCCGGCCGTCGTCTCGCCACGATCCTGAGCGCCGTGCTGGCCACCCTCGACCGGACCACCCCGGCCGGGCAGCGCACCGCCGTCCGTGAACGGGCAGGTGATCTCTTTGATGATCGGATCTGCCGCTTTCGACGACCCATCGAGAGCTCGGACAAAGCCACGAATCTACGAAAGGCCAGGCATCTCCGCGGCCTGATCGTCGGCCGGTACGGTGACCTTCGCCGTGCCCCAGTCCGAGAACACCATCTCCGTCTTCACCGCCGCCCCCTCCAGCGGCACGTTCATGACCAGCTTGGCCGGCAGCCCGTCGGCGCCCACCCAGACGTCGTAGGAGCAGGTGACCCCCTGCGCCACCTGCTCCAGTGCGGTCCCAAGCCGGGCCTGGTACTGCTCGCCCAGGCCGGTGACGCCCTTCATCACCTTCTGCAGCCCCTCCTTGCCGAGCTTGGCCTTGACGGCGGCCAGCGACTGGTCGAAGTTGGCCGCCACGTACGCCTTGGACCCGGTCTGCTTCAGCGCCTGCCCCAGGTCGTAGGTGACGGTGTAGTGGATGCCGAGCGGATCCGGCGCGGAGGTGAGCTTGCCGGTGGCGTACAGGTTCGCGTCACGGGCCCGCGCGAGGTCCTCGACGGCGCTGTCAGCGCCCCCGGGCGCGATCAGCCCGACCATCCCCTTCTGCTCCTCGCCGAACTTCAGCCACGGCTTGCCCTTCGCCCAGTCGGCGTGCTCGCCCGTGGCCGCCACGTACGTGGCCTCCTCGGTCTGGATGACGTGCGTCTTCTTTCCCGGAGACAGGGGGTCCTCGGAGGTCATGTCCACCCGGGTCGCCGTGCCCTCCAGGTGAATGAGCACGTCGGACTTGACGGCCGCCTCATCACCGGTCACCGACACGGCCATCTTGAGACTCTTGTGCTTGGTGAGCTGGGTGTCCAGGACACGCACCACGGCCGCGACCTCGGTCAGGGCGGCCGGAGCACTGGGGGTGGCGGAGGCCGCCGGCACAGGCTTCTCGCCGCCGCCACATGCGGTCATGGTGGCGAGCAGGAGAACGGCGGGCGCGACTGCACGGCGCATGAAGAACTCCAAGAGGGGATTCGGCAATTCGTGCAGAAAGATCGCGCATGAGAAATCGACGGTTCTGCCCGCCCAGATATGGCGATTTATGCCGGGCGGCATCGTAGCAGCCGGCCTACCAGGGCAAATAATGGATCAAGAGGGCACGGCGCAGAGCAGACGAATGTCCCCCCGCTGCCACACCATGCCGACCTCCCGAACCCCAGGGTGGTCCGAAGCGGTGAAAAGGGGCTGGTGACATGGGGGTGAGCAGTAACCCTTCCGGACATGGGAGCGGGGGAGGCGGCGTCGTAGCGTGTGGGCATGGAGCTCGAAGCGCACAAGCCTGACAAGGCGCCTCCCACGTTGAGGGCGCGCATCCGCGTTGTCGCGGTGTGGGTCGCCGGTGCGAGTTTCCAAGGCGGGAGCGGTGGCGTTGCCCTATGCGGGCAGCTGCACGCAGACGCTGGCGCTCACTCACTCGTTGACCGTCCGCGTGCGCGATGTGGCCACCACGATCACACCAGGGGAGAAGCCGCCTCTGGCGCACTGGGAGGCGCTGAAAGACCTGCGGGAACGGTACTCGCTGCCCGAGATCATCAACACCACCGACCGAACTGGGCGGTTTCGGGAAAGGCCACGCCGGGCCGTCGCCGAGGGGCGGATGACGGGCCGACCGTGTCGTATGAGTTCTCGATCGCCGCGGGTGACGAGGGTTCGTTCGGGCGCGTCCGGTACACGATCTGCGAGCCGTGCGGAGTCGGCCTGCTCAACAAGATCAGTTTCTCACCCGAGTGGCAGTGCTGCGGGTTCGGCACGTTGGCCCTGCGCGAGCTGGAGACCCGCCACCCGGGCCTGACCTGATACACCACCGGCCAGTACGCGCACGCTCAGGCGAACCTGCGGCTGCGGGGCTTGCCGGAAGATGAGGCAGGTCAGGCGAACAGCTCACGGAAAGCCGCCTCCTGCTTGGCGCGGGTGCCTTGCAGGGCCTGGCAGAGGCGCTCGGCAGGGACCTCGAACGCGGAGAAGCGGACGGGGTTGCCGCACTCGTGCAACTCCGCCCATGACGATCGATCAACGGTGTCCTCCTGGCCCGGTCCTGGTCTGTCTTCTTGGCTCGTGGCGCTCACGCACGCGCCGGACGGTCACGAGCGAGCAGCGCCGACTCTTCCGCCAGGTTCAGGCCGACACACTCGTCCGGTCGAGGAACCGTTGCAGGCCGGTCCGCACGCCGTCGGTGGGCACGGTGGCGGCGAAGCTCGCCGCCTCGACCGCCAGGCCCTCGTCGATCGGCAGGTTGATCCCGCGGGTCACCGCGCGCAGACACGCCGCGACGGCCGTCGGCGCGTGCCGGATGATCCGGGTGGCCAAGTCCCGTGCGGCGTCGAGGAGCTCGTCTGCCGGTACGACGGTGTTGACCATGCCCAGCTCGGCGGCTCGGGCGGCCGGGATCGGGTCGCCGGTCAGGATCATCTCCAGGCCCCGCTTGCGACCGACGTGCCGCGGCAGGCGCTGGGAGCCGCCGAAGGGGGGCGGGAACCCGAGGGTGATCTCGGGTTTGGCGAAGGCGGCGTGCTCGGCTGCGATCGCCAGCGGAGCGGCCTCGGTGATCTCGCAGCCGGCGCCGTAAGCGAGACCGTTGACCGCGACGATCACGGGCTTGGCGAACTCCTCGATCCGCCGCGTCAGCCCGTGACCGCGGCGCACGATCTCGCGCAGCGCACGTTCGGGTCCTCCTGCGATGCTGGAGGCCAGCGAAGGGATGTCCGCGCCCGCGCTGAACGCCTTGCGCCCGGCGCCGGTCAGGATGACCGCCCGGATGTTGTCGTCGGAGTCGATGAGGTCGAGCTGCGCGAGGAGCGCGTCGATCGTCGGGTAGTCCAGGGCGTTGAGCTTCTGCTCTCGATCGATGGTGACTACCACCATCTGGTCTTCTCGCTCGATGCGCACGGTCATGCCGGGGTGCTCCGTTTCCTCTGGGTTCGACCTTCTGAGGCTACGAGCACCCATCTAGGACGATCCAATAATCGTCCTAGATACAATGGGGCGGTCCCCACGGGTTCTGCAACGGGCAGCAGGTGTGCCATGGGACCGTCGTCCTACAAGGCCGTTGTTCACGAGTTCGCGTCAGCCATCCGCTCCGGCGCGATTCCGACCGGTGCCCGGCTTCCGACCCACCGCGCCCTCGCGCGCGAGCGGGGGATGGCGCTGGCCACGGCCACCCGGGTCTACGCCGAGCTCGCCGCCTTGGGCCTGGTCGTGGGAGAGCCGGGCCGGGGAACGTTCGTCCGGGTGCGGTCCGGCTACGACGGGCTCGAACCGTCGCGCACTCTGCCGGTGCCCCGGGTGGCGGACCTGTCGTTCAACCAGCCCCTGGCCCCCGGGCAGGCCGACCTGCTGCGGCAGGCCCTGCGCACGATGGCGGTGTCGGGAGACGTCGAGGCGCTGCTGCGCCAGCACCCGCCGGGCGGACACCGGCACGACCGGGCGGCCGTGGCCACTTACCTGCTGGGGCGGGGGATCGACACGGCGCCGCGCAACGTCCTGCTGACGAGCGGGACCCAGCAGGCGCTCGACATCGTGCTGCACACCCTCACCCGACCCGGCGACGTCCTCGCCGTCGACGCGCTCAGCTACCCGGGCATCAAGCTCCTCGCCTCGGCACACGGCCTCGACCTGGCCCCCATCCCGGTCACGGCCACGGGACCGGACCTCGACGCGCTCGATCAGATGTGCTGCGCCCGGCCCGTCCGCGCGATCTACACGATGCCCACCGTGCACAACCCGCTCGGCTGGGTGCTCGACCGACAGCAGCGCGACCGGCTGGCCGCCCTCGCCCACTCGCACAACTGCCTGATCATCGAGGACGGCACCTACGCCTTCCTCGAAGCCTCACCGCCACCGCCGCTCCAGGCCCTCGCGCCCGAACGCACCTGCTACGTCGCCGGCCTGTCCAAGAACGTGGCACCCGGCCTGCGCTTCGGCTTCGCTGTGCTGCCCGAGCGCCATGTGGAGGCGGCCACGAGCGGTCTTCGTACCGTGGCTTGGGGAGCCCCGGGAGTCGTCACCGCGCTCGCCACCCGCTGGATCGCCGACGGAACCGTCACGCGCCTGGAGCAAGACCGCCGCGAGGACGCAGCCGCCCGGCAGGACATCGCCCGCGCCGCGCTCGCCGGCCTGGACCTCACGGCACACCCCGTCTCCTACATCGTGTGGCTCGGCCTGGAGTCGCACCAGCGCCCCGATCACGTCGCGGCCGTGCTCGCGGAGAAAGGCATCCTGATATCCACCGCGGACGCCTTCGCCACCGGCCCCCACCGTCCCCGGGCACTCCGGCTGGCACTGGCCACACCGCCCCGGGACGAGCTCGGGGCCGCGTTGCGCTGCCTGAAGGACGCAATCGAGACCATCCCCCCATGACACATGCCGACAGGACCCGCGCCCCGCGGCGCCGGGCGCCGCTCGGCGGCCGGCCGGGCGAAGAAGGGCAGCCCGACGCCGCTGACCGCCGCGCTCACGACCCCGTCCTCGAACGTCGGCGCCGTCGCCACCTGCCGCTCGGCCGGGTTCGACGAACGAGAGCCGACCCCGCGACCGCTGCCACGACAGCTGACGCCCTACCAGGCTGTCTACGCGTCGACGGCCTGGTAGACGCTGGTCCAGAAATCGTGGAGCAGCCGCGCCGGGGCGGGCACCGACAGCCCGACCTGGGTCAGCAGGATCCCGGTGAGCCCGTGGTGCGGGTCGGCGTAGACCGACGTGCCGGTGCCTGCCCAGCTCGCGCTATGCCGGTGATCGCGGGCTTGCCTGATAACGGAGGTTGTCCCCCAACCGCAGCAACCTTGCAGCCAAGATCTCTCTGACGATCATGCCAAGGCCGCGTGCAGCCGGTATCGGCTGCACGCGGCCGATGTTTGCCAGGTCCCCTCTCCGCCGGCGGTGTTCGTGACCTCCGGGCCGGTCCTGCCGGCCCTGGCCGGCGCGTCAGACGTCGCGGCGGACGGGATCATGCCGGCCGACCTCGGCTCCCACCTGCTGTCCGGCCTCCATACGTGGCCGACAAAGACGGTCCTGGGCACGGTCGACATCGTGCCGGGCATGATGCTGGGCATCTGGGCGGCCCGCCGCCGCATCCTGGACGAGCCCGAGCGGCACCGGACGCTGCCGCGCCGCGTCACCGTGATCTGCCTCGCCGCCGCGTTCGCCGGCCGGCTTCCGGGAGCCCTGCTGCTGTCCGGCGCGTGGACGCCATGGACCGCCTGCTCGGCGTCCCTGTCTCCGACGCCGTGTTCAAGATCGACCTACGTCCGGGGCGAGTGACCTGATCCCACCCCACGGCTCCCGCCGCACACCTCGCGCGACTCGGATGGCCGCACGAGACAGACCGGGCGGGAGCGGGAAACTCATCGCGGAGAAACGAGATTGTTCACGCAGGTCTCCTCGGTCGCGGGGTCCTTCTCGCCGTACTGGTTCGACCAGTAGTCCTGGGCGGTCATGAACCGCCACCACGTCAGGCAGGTCCTGATCAGATAGGTATGATCGGGGTGGACGATCGGGCGCTGCTCGGTGTAAGTGACGGGCTGTCCGGACTCGAACGGCGTGCCCCGGTAGTAATACGTCCATGAGGCCAGCGGCAGCATCGGCGGGCCGTGTGTCTCGTCGCAGTAGCGGGTGCCGTCGGGGCGGGTCAGCGTGCATTCCTGTTCGACCACGGTCTGGTCGACATAGCTGGACTGGACATCCCGTACCAGGTCCGGGTGGGTGACGCCGGTCAGCGCGACGGACACCTCGCCGGCCAGGGTGACGTTGCCGACCGCCGTGAAGCCACGTCTGTCCGACTCGGGGCTCGTGCCACCTGGGCCGTCATAAAGCCTCTCCCCCGCGGCGGGGTTGGCCAGCCGGAGCCGGTCGTTCGCGTACGCGGCCACGTCCCCGCTGGCCGACGCCTCACGGACCGGCGTGGTGGAGATCGTGTACGGGAGGTTGCCCGGGCTGGTCCACGCGGTCAGCGTGACCGGATCGCCAGGCGAGAGCGGGCCGGTGACCCGCGGCGGGGTCAGCGACACCTTCCAGCCGTGGCAGTTGCCGCCCGGATGCTTGCCGTGCTCACGCGCGCAGGCGTTCTGCCAGGGCCCGTGCTGCCCAGGGCCGTCGGTCATGTAGGCGACGAAGTCGTCGAAGCCGGCCTCGCAGGTGTGGACGACCAGGTAGGAGAGCGGGCGGGTCTGCGATCCGGCCTTCAGGTCTCTGACATACACATAGAAGCAGGACTCCCTCGGCCAGGTCTCGTCCATGCACGACCGGTTGAAGAGCAGTGCGGTCACGTGGTCGCCGCGGCTGTCGAAGGCCCGGCGGCAGGACGCGGCGGGCGCATAGGAGCCGAGCACCCACTTGTTCGCGCAGGCGATGCCGTTGCCGAGGCAGTCGGTGTCGCCGTCGTAGTCCGAGCGCAGTAGCCAGGATTCGACCGGTTTTGCGTCGGGCTGCCCGCCGCGCAGCCTCCTCGGGATCAGCAGCAGCCTCTCAGGATGACCTGGGTCGTTGCCGGAACCGAAACAGATCCCGGCGATCGCGCCGTACGCGCACGGCGTCGAGCGTCCCCCGCCGGAAATCGTCAGGCCTGGTGCGCCGAAGGCCAGCTCGCCCTGCCCGCGCCCGTTGAACGCCTGCAGGTAGGAGTGGTGCGCGGGGTTGAGCATGAGATCGGCGAGCGCGTCGGGCGGCCGGTACTTCGACGAGGCGGCCAGCGTCCCCTCCTCGGCGAAGTTGGCCCCCGTGCGCGTGACGGGCGCCAGGTCGCCGACCCACACCTGCATCATCGGAGACACCTCGTCCACGTCGAACAGCAGCTCGCCGCGGTTCTCGAGCCGCCGCCTGAACGTCGGGTTGCGCAGCTCTCCCATCGACTCGGTCGCCGCTTTCGCGGCGATCAGATCGAGTACGGCCCGCACCCGCGGCCGAAGCGCCTCGTCGCCCAGGTCGTAGAGGTTGAGCAGCCCGATCATGTCCAGCCTGGCGTAGATCCGCGAGTTGTACTCAAGGAAGTCGGTCCGCAGCCACGTGTCGAGCTGCTCGGTCAGCCTGGCGCGCAGCCCGTTGGTCTCGTTGTCGGGGTTGAAGTTGACGTCGTAGTCGGCGACGGACTTGTTGGTGGCCCCCTGCACGGTCACCGGGCTGAGCATCGGCAGCCACAGGTTGTGCAGGTAGCGGGTGCTGGTGATGAGCAGGTTGTGGTTTTCGGTCTCGGGGATGTCCTTCCCGGCGATCTGGCAGTTGACCGTGTCGTACGGGGAGGCCCCGCCCTGCAGCCAGACGACCCGCGACATCTTCTCGTCCAGCCTGGCCCGGTCCTGCTCGGAGTAGTGGTAGCGGGCCAGCAGCCAGGTGCGGATCACGAGCGAGATGGTCAGGTCCCAGTCGCCGTCGTGGCAGAGTTCCTGCATCTCGGTGCCCGGCCTGCCCCAGAGCTCGAACACTCGGCTCAGCTCGTCGTCCACGGTCTTCCACCCGGGCGCGTCGCGCCTGGTCGTGGGGCCGCCCTCCCACTTCTCCGCCCAGTCGGGCGCGAGATCGCGCAGGCACTGCGCCGCGTTCGCCGGCGAGGACAGCGGGGGATAGACGACCCGGTCCGGCTCGGGCTTGCCGTTGTCGCCGCCGTTCATCACCCGCTGGATGGAGCCGGTGCCGATGTTGGTGTCGAGCATGCGAAGCAGCGTGACCTGGGCGAGGACGTGCGCCGGGTAGTCCTCGCCGTAGTTGTCGGGCAGGTCGCCGCACGCCTTGACGAGCAGCGGCGGCACCCTGAACTGCTCCCGGGCGCCGCGCAGCTCGATGAAGTTGTCGGGCGGTTTGACCGGCGCGTAATCGATGTACGGCGCTGCGTCCGCTCCCGCGGGTAACCCGGAGAACAGGACGGCGCCGGCTAATCCGATGCTGAGCAGGATCCGTCTCATGAGCCGACCATGACGGAGCGGGCCTCAGCCCGCATGAGTAGCCCTCTGCTCAATTACGGCTGCTGGGCCATGAACATCCACTGCTGCTTCCGAGCCTCGCCCCGGAGACGCGCCGGGCGCTGACTGGCGGACAAGCCGACCGGGCGTGTGGCTCTTCGCAAGATCCACTCAATGGGGGTTTCGGGCTTATGCGGGCTGACACCCATGTAAAGTCCGGTGCCATGCGTCCGACGTCCTTGATCGTGCCATTACTCGTCGGCGTGCTCGCCGGCGCCGCGTTCAGCGGGACGGCCAGTGCCGCGTCGGCCCCGGCCGTGCTGACCAAGAACCCGCTGTACGAGGCGGGCAAGTTCGCGCTCAAGACCTGCGAGGAGCCGTATGCGGCCAGCGCCGACGTCGAGGTGTTCCGGCGCTATGTCGAAGAGGTCTCGCTCTGTCTGGACAAGGCGTGGGGGCCGCTGCTGACGAAGGCCGGTCTGCGGTACACCAAGCCCAAGGTGGTGTTGTCGTACGGCGAGCGGGTCAAGACCTCCTGCGGCATCTACGCACCCGACGCCACTGACAGCGTCTACTGTACGAACACCAAGACCATCCACATGATGGTCAGCGACTACGGGCTCAAGGGCGAGATCGACAATCCACAACTGCTGGAGGCCCTCAGCACGGGCTATGCCATCCATGTCCAGAACGTCGCGGGCATCATGAACGCCGTGGCCAAGACCATGAAGAAGCTGTCCAAGCGGGACGCGCTGGCCCTTCAGTCCAGATACACGCTGCAGACGCTCTGCTTCTCCGGGGCGTTCACCGGCAGTGTCTGGGATTCGCTCGGCCACACGCGCGAACATGGCCAGGACTACTACATCGATCGGCACGTCATCGACGGCAATTTCGCCGGCTTCGGCAAAGCGTCCAATCGTGTCTACTGGATCAGGCGGGGGTTCGAGTCCGAGTCGCCGTCCGTCTGCAACACCTTCACGGCTCCGGCCGCCAGGGTGAAATAGCGCGTGACCAGAGGAGGACGCCCGCCGCGCGGCCGTGATCAGCCTCTTGCCGGCGTGAGCCCGTAGATACCCAAGGCCTAAGACGATCTCCCCCGGCGGCGCCTGCATCCGACTGAACCCAGGGCTCCGAGAGCGATCAGTATGTTCCCCGTCACTGAAAATGGTGATCCAGGAAGGCTCTGTGGCCGCGCTGGTCATGACCTTCGTGCTGAAGTGGCCGATGCTGCGCATCCTGGGCCTCTGCGCAGTGCTGGTGCAGTGAATCCCAGCGCCTGACAGCGCGCCAAACGCCGGCCCGTTCTCACTCGCGGCAGGCTCTGCCCGGGCAATATTGGCCGCTTGCGGTCTCGCGGCGCGCTGATCGGGCCGCAGGCGGCCGTGTCGGGTGGGTCGGTGCAGCAGGGCGGAACCGAATCGGCCGGCCCCGGTGAGCCCGGCCGCGTCGGCATGCCCGACCTGGCCGCTGGAGGGGACGCCCGGGGCGGTGCCGGGCAGGACGGCCGGCATGCCCTGGCCGTTGTTCTTGCCGGGCGCACCTGCCCACGAGCTCGCCCTTGCCGTCGCCGGTCAGGTCGATGATCGAGACTCCCACGGTCATGGCCGCCATCAAGGTGCCCCGGCTCGGGCCCGGCCGCCCACGCACCCGACCGGAGATCGTCCGGGCCGGCAAGGCGTATTCCTCCCGTGCGATCCGGCAGCATCTGCGCGCTCGCAAGATCCGGTGCACCATCCCTGAACCCGCCGACCGCATCGCCGCCCGACAGCGGCGTGGCAGCCGCCGGGCTGGTCCGGCGTTCAGCAGGGTCCCGCCGTGGCGGGGCGGGTCAAGCCGCCCCAGTCCAGTCCAGCAGGGCCTGTTGCTCGGCCTCCATCGGCCCCGCCCAGGCGAGGTGCCCGTCCGGCCGGACGAGGAGCGCCTCGGCCTCCTCCAGGTCGGGCGAGGGCTGCCAGGTCGTGGCGGTGACGATCTGCATGCGGTCGTTCCGGCCGCCGGGCGCGCCGGCCCGCTTTCCCGTATGGACGAGCAGGAATCGCCCGTCATGTAGCAATTCGTACAGACGCTCAACCTCGGGCCGCTCCGCGACGCTGATCGGCAGGTCGGGCACCCGGGCCCCGGCCGGGAAGCCGTCGCCGTAGTGGATGCCGATCGCCGAGACCGCGGCGGCGAGGTCGTGGTTGACCTCCCCGATGCGCAGGAGGCCGTCGAGCATGCCGCGCAGCGCCATGACCGGCCGCCGGTACTGTGGCACCAGAGTCAGTTCCATCAGCAGCGTCTGCACCTCGGTGTTGGCGGTGACGGCCGCGCCGACCGGGCGGCGCTCGGCGTCGTAGGAGTCCAGCAGCCCTTCCGGAGCCCAGCCCTTGACCTGGGCGGCGAGCTTCCACCCCAGGTTCATGGCGTCCTGCAGACCGGTGTTGAGGCCCTGTCCCGCCGCCGGGAAGTGGATGTGGGCCGCGTCGCCCGCCACCAGGAGCCGGCCCTGCCGGTACCGCCCGGCCAAACGGGTCGCGTTGCCGAACCGCGACAGCCAGCGCGGCTCGGCGACGCCGAAGTCCGTGCCGGCGACGTTCGTCAGCGCTTGCCGGAACTCCTCGTACGTCAGGGGCAGGCCGGACGGCACCCGCATGCGTTCGGGATCGATGACCACGAACCGGGTCAGCCCGCCCTCCAGCGGCACGGCCAGCACGCCGCGGGCCTCGGCCGCGCGCACGGCGTCCGGGTCGGTGACCGCGAAGTCGCCGAGCATGCCGGACAGCGTCTCGTCGGTTCCGTCGAAGGGGATGCCGGCCGCCTGCCGGACGATGCCGCGTCCGCCGTCGCAGCCCACGACGTAGGAGGCGCGCAGCGTCTCTCCCCGGGCTGTCTGGACGACGACGCCGTCCGGCTCCTGCCGCACGGCGGTGACCTGACAGCCACGGACGATCTCGGCGCCCAGCTCGCGGGCGCGGGCGTCGAGCAGTTCCTCGGTCCGGGCCTGCTCCAGGAACAGGGTGTAGCCGTGCCGGGTGTCGAGGGCGGTGAAGTCGAGGCGCGTGTTCAGGCCCGCGAAGTGCCACCCGGGCAGGGTGTGACCGCGGGCGAGGAAACGGCCGGCGATGCCGCGCAGGTCCATCACCTCGATGCTGCGCGGGTGCAGCGTGAGCGCCCGCGAAAGGCTGGTGGGCGCGTCGTTCCGTTCGAGCACGCGGACCGCCACGCCCGCCAGGGCCAGCTCCGCGGCCAGCAGCAGTCCGGTGGGCCCGGCTCCCACCACGATCACGTCGATGTGCACGCTTGCGTCCCTCCTATTAAATGAACATCGTTCATAAAATTGAGGTCATTAGTATCACTGGGCATGGGACCCACGTCAACCTCCTCGTCCGCCCAGCGCTCCCGGGGCCGCCCCCGCAAGATGGGCGTGCCGGAGGCGGTCGCCACCGCTCTGCGCCTGGTCGACGAGGACGGGCTCGACGCGCTGACCATGCGCCGTCTGGCCGCGGCCCTCGACGTCCAGGCGGGCACGCTCTACCGGCACTTCGCCACCAAGCAGACGCTGCTCGCCGCCATGGCGGAGGAGATGCTCGCGGGCTGCGCCGACCCGCTGCCCGACGGGCTCGCCTGGCGTGATCAGCTCACCGAACTGGCCGGACGGCTGCGCACCGCGCTGCTGCGCCACCGCGACGGCGCACGCGTCTACGCCGGCACCCACTCCGTCGGCCCCAACACGCTGAACTACGCCGAGACCCTCGTGGGCATGCTGCGCGAGACATGCCCGACCCCCGAGGCCGCCACCCGTACGGCACTCACGATCATCCACTTCACCGTCGGCCACACCCTGGAGGAACAGGCCGCCCAGTCTCTCGCCGGCTCCGAGCTGCCCGCCTCACTGACCCTGCTGCACGCGGCCCTCGACCCCGACGCCTACCCCAACCTGGCTGCCGCCGAAGCCACACTGACCAGCACCGATTTCGCCGCCCACTTCGCCCACGGCCTGAACCTGATCATCAGAGGACTGACCACCGACTGACGCCGGCGTCGAGGACCGGATCGCGGAAGGGCATGTCCTCAGGCCAGGCGGGCCGCAACCGTCGGGGAGTCCGCGCAGGGGGGCGGCCACAGGAGACCAGTCGTCCAGAGCGACGCCGAGCAGTTGGAATGGGGTGCCCACCTCCAGGAGCGCCTGACGCAGGTGCCGTGGCGACCCACCAGTTCCTCGGCCTCACCGCTGCCCCCACCAGGATGAGAAGGCGCGGAACGGCACCCGCCGGTAGTGGCACGAGCATCTCGATGAGCACCGCACCCGATTCGCCGCCTACATGCGCCAGGTGCACGCATGTCAGCGGGGAACACGGCGTCCATGTTGTGGCGGAGCCAGACGGTTGTCCGGTGCATACGCGCTCCTCAGGAGCGTCGGTCTGCTCGTTGCGACCCCTGCAGGGGTGATGAGATGCCCGCGTGGAGGCGAAACCTCCTCGGCGGAGCCGAGCTTGGCAGCAAACAGGGCCTGTTCGCCGCCGCTGTCGAGATGTCCCCCCAGCTCCCGCCGGCCATCGAAACGATCTTCGCCGACGGCCTCGATGGCATCGGCGAGCGCATCGTCCGCACCCTCGTGGAGACCATCGACGCATCGGGCCGCACCCCGCTCGCGATGCTCCCGACCCGAACCAGCGATCAGTCCGAAACGCTGATTCGCGAGTACATCGACCGGGAGATCACCAGCCGAGTGGCGGCACTGCCCGGCACACCGGACGCCGCGTTCCGGGCCGGATCCCGACAGTGACGGGACACCGGGTTCGGCTGGTGCGCGGTCGCGTGCTGCGGCCCCTTCGGGTGCCGAACGAGCGGCGCAGCGGCGCGGGCGGGCGCACCAGCCGGTCATCCGGTCAGGAGACGCAGCGGCGCAGGGCCACCCGGCCGCCGTCCTTGCTCACATCGCTGGAATGCGGTGCCAGGCAGAGCTTCGTCCATTGGTTGGAGAAGGTGTAGCGTCCGCCCGGCATCGGGTTGACCGACCAGTACTGGTTGCCCGAATCCCAGCGGGTCTCGCAGCCCCACCACATGAGCTGCGTGTTCTCCCCCGGCGGAGTGCCGTTGTTGTACGGGGCGGTCAGGCAGTAGCCGTTGTCGTTCCTGATGTTGAACCAGCCGCCGTTGCGCGGCACAGCGGTCCACTTCTGCGACGACTTGCCGTTGCACGAGCGCTGGACGACCAGGCCGCCGCCGTCGATCGTGGCGCCGCGGTCGAGGCACATGCCGCTCAGCACGTTCTTGTAGGCCGCGGAGTTCACCGTCCACAGGTCGTAGCCGCCGGTCGGCTTCGGCTTGGGCAGATCGCCGCAGTTGTACTGCTGAAGCGGGGCGTCGTTGCTCAGCAGGTTGTTGTGGTCGAGCGCCATGCACTTGCCGCTCTTGCGGTTGTACAGGTAGAACGCCGGCTGCGCGTCGTAGTGCGGCGGGATCTTCACCCTCACCCGCATGACCGCCCAGTTCTGCTGAGGCGCGGAGGACGTGCAGTTCTGCTGGTCGAGGCTGAGCCAGTCGGCGAGCTCGTCGCCGGTGACGTCCGCGCACTTTCCGGAGGCGTCGTTCTTCTGCAAGAACGAGCCGTCGGCCTGCTTGGTACGGGTCCAGCGCAACGCCGAGGAGGTGCCGGTCGGGCAGTCTCGCTGCACGATCCTCGCCCCCGCGGTCTTGCTGTCGTCCTTGATCACCATGCACTTGCCGCTGTGCGCGTTGAACAGCCGGTACTGGCTCGGCAGCCACAGGCGGAAGTCGCCGTAGGACGACTCGTACGAGGTCGACTCGGTGTAGTCGCCGTCGCCGGAACCGCCGCTGCCGCAGAACTTCGAGATCTCCCAGTCGCTCATCGGCCGCGAGTTCAGCGCCCAGTCGTACGACCGGCTCTTGTCGGGCACGTACACGGTGAGGTTCTTGCCGTACTGCACGCCATTGCCGTCGTCGTAGTCGGCGGCGATGTCGACCACGGCCTTGATGAGCGGCTTGCGCACCGTCACCCAGGCGACGCCCCAGCCGGGCACGGTCGCGGTGTTGGTGTAGGTGTCGCTGCTGCTCCAGCTCCACGACCAGCCGAGCTTCGGCCCGACGGAGCCCTCCCAGTCTCCGAACTTCTTCTTCCCGCCGATGTCGAGCCCGAAGGAGAACGAGGTCGACGAGCTCTTCATCCCCGCCACGCCAACGCTTCCGCCCGCGGCGCCGCAGGAGCGGGCGACCGGGCGGGGCTTGCTGGAGTCACCGATCGCGTCCGGGATCTCCGCGTCGCCCAGCACCTGCTGGGAGCTCTTGTAGGTGAGCTTGCATTCGGGCACCTCGTAGACGAGGTCGCCCGCCTGCCGGTAGCTGAAGTTGAGGCAGTCCTTGGCGATCTGCTCGGGTGACTTGGCCGCGGCCGCGGGTGGGGGTGAGATGACCGACGTGCCGAGGACGGCGGTGGCCGCCGCGAGCATGACGGCACCGGCGCGAAGCCGGGGTAGAACGCGCATGACGCTCCTGATCAGAGTTTCCGACGTGCTCGCGCAGGCTAGGAGCCGGGAACAGCGTCGGACTGAACGCATCGGGAACGCGGCCTGAAATGATCATTTGGATCTGGACGCCGGCGACACCGCCTCCACACGGGCCGGCGGCAACGCGAAGGCCACCTCGACACCTGCAGGCTGTCATCCGGCGGCGGGGTCGTCCTCCACATCCTGGGCGGCTCGTTTCCGCAGCAGATGTACGACTCCGGCGACGAGCTTCAGAAGGATGCTCAGCGAGAGGAACACCCACATCCCTGTCAGCCAGGCGTCCGGCATTGGGTCGCGAAATCCGGAGAGCCCGTGGTGTCCGGGGCCGGGCGCCGTCCCGTTCGCCGTCGGCCCGGACAAGCTGAGCAGAGCGGGGTCCCGCGGTCAAGGTCGTTCTCTCCGGCCGGGAGTGCTTCATGTCGGCTTCGGGGTCTCGGTCCGCTTCCCTTTTGGGCGGGACGACGGCGGACGGGGTGCAGCGACGGCCGCGGAACTCCGCCCGGTTCCCGCAGGAAGGCGGCGGCAATCCTGGCCGGACGGCGACACCTTGAGCACCCGCCGATGGCAAATGCTGTTCGCGCGGACGCTGGGCGGGCGACGCGGATCGGTTCACCATACGTAAGCGCCCGCCCACAGTGGGTTTTCGAGCAAGGAACCGCCTGCCGTCCGCCTTCACGGAAAGGGCCCCGCCCATGTCGCCGCGACGTACCGCCCGAGGCTCGGGACGATCCGCGCCCGCCGTGCTCCTCGCCATGACCGTGCTGGTCACGGCGGGGCTGAGCCTGCTGCCCGCGTCCGTCGCGCGCGCGGCGCCCCTCCAGGTCTGCACCCTCCAGGAGGACATCGTCTACCAGCCGCCGCTGACGAACACGCCCCAGACGGTGGCGTTCGCCGTCCACGGCCGGCTCACCGCCTGCACGGACGGTTCCGCCCCCACCGGCTGGTACGACGAGTCCGGGACGGCGGTGGGCGCCACCTGCACCAGCCTGCTCTCCTCGGGCGACGGGACCCGGACCTTCCGATGGAGCTCCGGAGAGCACAGCACGTTCGCCTACCACCGGGTCGTGAACCGGGTCGCCGGCTACATCCAGGTCATCGCCACCGGCTCGATCCAGGACGGCAGGTACCAGGGCCTGCCCGCCGTCTCCCAGGGCCTCGGGCTCCAGCCCGACCCGCTCGCCTGCGCCGGCGGTGGCGTCACGCGGCTCACCGCGCCCGGAACCCTCACGATCGGCATCTGACGGGCGGCATCCGACGGGCGGCATCTGACGGGCGGCATCTGACGGGCGGCATCTGACGGGCTGCTTCCGCGCACGCCTTTCCGCGAGCGGAAGCAGCCGCAGGACGATGACGGTTCGCGGAGGCGTCAGTCGGTCGGGGTGCTCGAGGCGGGGTTCTCCTTGAGCCGCATGCACTCGTCGTAGTAGAGGAGCGCCTCGTTGGCGGCCTTCTCAGGGCTCCAGCCCCGGGCGACGAGGGCCTGGTAGTTGTGGTTGTAGATCTGGTAGCAGTCGGTCCGGCTGTCGGCTTGGGCGGCGACGGCGGCGGGGACCACCCAGGCGGCGGCCAGGAGCGTGGCGATGACGAGGCGGCGTGCGTGACGCATGGCGATCCTTCCTGTTACTTGGTTCCCCAGCCGGGCGAGTGGCAGGCGGGTCCGTTAGGTCCGGTGTTGCATGACGTGCCTTCGGTGGCCTGGGCCGGCAGGGACAGCGCCCCCACTGTGGCCGCGGCCAGCAGCGCGACGGTGATGACGGGACGAAGACGGGTCACATGGGCTCCTGCGGTGAGGTCGCGACGTACGCGAGATGCTTCCGTGACGGCCACCGGATGCCCCGATGATCTCCGGGGCCGCACTGCGATTGTCGGACGGCGGCGGCGGCCCCGGCTCCTCCCCGAGGCCGGTCCCTCCGGCCACAAGGAGGACGACAGCCACGGCCGCCCAGCGCCTCAAGAGCCGGCGCCTCAAGAGCCGGCGCCTCAAGAGCCGGCGCTTCAGGAACCGGCGCTTCAGGAACCGGCGCTTCAGGAACCGGTGTTGAGGAGTTTGCCGAGGAGGGCGGTGAGCTGGTCGCGCTCCTGCTGCGTGAGGGACTGGAAGGTGTCGTCGAGGAAGGCCGGGATCGCGGCCTGCGCCTCGGCCAGCCGCCGCCGCCCCTGGTCGGTGATGGTGACGGCATAGGAGCGGCGGTCGCGGGGGTTGCGTTCGCGGCGTACGTGGCCCGCCCGCTCCAGGTCGTCGCAGACGCTGACCATGACGCTGCGGTCGATGCGCAGCTCCTCGCTGAGCGTCTGCTGCGAGCAGGGGCCGACGGCGTCGAGCATCTGGAGCACGAGCTGCTGGCCGACGCCGAGCCCCTGCGCGGCGGCGTGGGCGTCGGCGGCGCGCGCCACGGCGGCCGAGGCCCGGCACAACGCGATGTCCAGCCGCTCGGCGGCCAGCCGCGGGAAGTACGCCTGGCGTGTGCGGTCGCCTGTCCTGGTGGTGGTCGCCATAGATCTCCCTCTTCGCTCCGGCACCGAGTCTAACGCAAACCGTCTCGCCTCCAATCGTTTGACAGCAGATGATTTGTAGCCGTACGGTCCCAATCGTCTGTCAGCAAATTGTTTGTACTCAGATGGAGAGTGGACGTGGCACGGACTGAGCGCGTCGAACGGACGGCCCTGGTGGTGTTGTGCGCGGCGGTGTTCCTGGACTCGATGGACCTGTCCCTGATGGGCGTGGCCCTGCCCGCCATCGGCCGCGACCTGTCGCTGCCCGAGAGCCTCCTGCAGTGGCTGATGTCCGGCTACGCGGTCGCCTACGGCGGGTTCCTGCTGCTCGGCGGCCGGATAGCCGACCTGTTCGGACGGCGCCGGGTGTTCCTGACCTCGCTCGCGGTGTTCGCCGCCGCGAGCCTGGCCGGCGGCCTGCTGTCGGAGGGCTGGCCGCTGGTCCTCACCCGGGTGGTCAAGGGGGTGGCGGCGGCGCTTACCGCGCCCGCCGCGCTGTCGCTCATCACCACCACCTTCGCCGAGGGCGCGCCGCGCAACCGGGCGCTCGGGGTCTACTCGCTGGCCGGGGCCACCGGCTACACCGCCGGGCTGATCGCCTCCGGCCTGCTGGCGGAGATCAGCTGGCGGCTGGTGTTCTTCCTGCCCGTGCCGGTCGCGGCGCTGGTGCTGGCCGCGTCGCCGCTGGCACTGCCGCGCGACGTCCGGCCGCAGCGGGCGCGCGGCGGGTTCGACGCCGCCGGGGCGGTCGCGGTCACCGGCGGCGTGCTGCTGCTGGTGTTCGCGCTGACCGAGCGGAACTGGCCGGCCGGCGTGGTGGCCGCGGCGCTGCTCGGCGGTTTCGTGCTCATCGAACGCGGGCGGCCCAGCCCGCTCGTCCCGCTGGAGGTGTTCAGGTCCGGGACGGTGGGCGCCGCCAACCTCGCCGCGCTGACCTGGGCGTGCGCGACCATCGGCTGGCAGTTCGTCACCGTCCTGTACCTCCAGCAGGTGCTGGGCTACACCGCGCTGGCCACCGGGCTCGGGATCGTCCCGATGGGCCTGGCGATCGTCGTCACGGCCAACCTGGCCGGCCGGCTGATCAGCCGCTGGGGGCTGGGACGGGTGGCCGCCGCCGGGATGCTCGTCCAGGGGGTGGGCATCCTGCTGTTCCTGCGGGCCGGGGCCACCGGCGACTACCTCACCGTGCTGCTGCCCGCGCTGGTCGTGCACGGCGTCGGCAACGGGCTGTCCTTCCCCAGCCTCAACATCGCCGCCGTCGCCGGGCTGCCCGACGCGCGGCAGGGGCTGGCCTCGGGGCTGGTCACGTCCTCCGTCCAGATCGGGGCGGGGGTCGGGGTGGCGGTGCTGGCCGCCGTCCTGCCGCTGGGCGGGTCGCCGCTGGCCGGTTACCGGCTCGCGTTCCTGGTGGCGGGCGGGTTCTCGCTGCTGGGGGCCATCGCCGCCGCCTACGGGCTGCGCGCCCGCCGTCCCGCCGCCGTACCGATCGACTGAAAGGGAACCTGCCGTGACACTGGATCTCACGCCCGACGAGTTGCTGAGCACCACCCGCGCCGTGCGCAAGCGCCTCGACTTCACCCGTCCGGTGCCCCGCGAGCTGATCGAGCAGTGCGTGGACCTGGCCGTACAGGCGCCCACCGGACGCAACCGGCAGCGCTGGCACTTCCTCGTCGTCACCGAGCCCGAGCAGCGGCGGGCCGTGGCCGACCTCTTCCTGCGCTCCCTGTCGCGGGCCACCGGGCAGCCGCTGAGCGAGCGCGACCTGTGGCGCATGAACTACCACCGCGGCTCCACCGAGCGGGTCTTCGACGGGCTGCGTCACCTGGCCGCCAACATCCACCGGGTGCCCGCGTTCGTCATCCCGGGCGTCGAGGGGCGCACCGACCGCGCCACGGTGGAGGCGCAGGCGGGGGCGTGGGGGTCGATCCTGCCGGCGGTGTGGAGTTTCATGCTGGCCGCGCGGGCCCGCGGCCTCGGCACGGTGTGGACGACCGCGCAGGCGCCCCTCGAACGGGAGCTCGCCCAGGTTCTGGGGGTGCCGTACGAGAAGGTGATGCTGGCCGCGTTCATCCCGCTGGCCTTCACCATCGGCACCGAGTTCAGGCCCGCTCCCCGCATCCCGCGCGAGGAGGTCCTGCACTGGGACCGCTGGTGAGAGCCCGTTCCGGTGCTACCGGGCGGTGATCCCGATCCGGGCGAGCTGGTGGTCGAGGACGGCGGCCGCCCCCGCGAGGTCCAGCACCCCGACCAGCACGCCGTCGGCCGGACCGCGCGCGAGACCGAGCAGGATGTGGGCCTCGGTGTCGGCGCCGCCGCCGGACCCGGAGGCGGCGGTCACGAGGGCGGCGATCTCGCGGTGGACCGCCGCGCCGCCCGTCCGGTACAGCGCGAGCACGTCGGGGTCGGCGACGGCCCTGGCGAGGAAGGCATGCCCGGCGAGCACGAGGACGGAAGCGTGCGCGCCCAGCTCGACGACGGCGAGCAGCGCCCGCCGCAGCATCCCGGCCGGGCCGCCGGCGTCCTGCGCTTGCCGTGACGGCTCCGTTCCTGATCGGATGGAAGCCATAACAGCAGGTGGCAGGAGCGGCCCGAAGACGTGGAAGCTCGTCGCCGGCACCCTGCTCGGAGCCGCAGCAGGCATTCCGCTTGAACTCCTGCTCAGCGCCTTTCCTGACATGGCGTCACGTCCTGGCCGGCATCGTCATCAGCGTCGCAAGTCTGATCGCGGCGACGCTGCTGGTGCCCACGAAGCAGAAGCGCGATCAGCCGCAGGTGGTCGCTGTGGGGACCGCTCACGATCGTCATGAAGTACTCCGACAAGGAGTGGGACGAGGCGTTCGACGAGATCGCGCAGGACCCGGGCATCTCGACCGTGCCTGTCACGAGCTACATGATTTTCGATGGGAGTGATGCAGCTGACCGACACCATCACGGAGGATGTCCTCGCGTGCACGCCTTCCCCGAACCGACCAGAAGCAGGCGACGAGGTGGAGCAGATACCGCAGACAGGCTCGGGAGGAGTGGTTTCAAGCCAATACGGGGCAGTCGAGGGTGACCGAGGCGGAGTTACGCTTGCTCGCTGAAGCGCTGCGACAGGGGGACCGCCCGCTCAATCGCCAAGCTGCTCGTCCACCACGAGGCGCGAGGCCAGGAGTTGTCGCGGCTGCTGCTGGCCGCGTCGAGTGGGCGGGCGTGAGCCTGCTGATGCTCGACACCGAGACCGGCAGCACCGCCGAGCACGTCCACCTCACCCGCGGCTGAACTCGCTTCGGCATCGTGCGCCGGCCTACGCGGGCGCGCCCGACGGCACACTGCTGGACTGCAGCTTCTTCGACCAGCGGTTCACAACATCTCGGTGAGCGCGTCGAGGTCGGCCAGTCGTCCGCCGGGAGCGAGGCGGGCCGCCACGGCGACCAGCAGCAGTTCAGTGACGGCGATCTGGTGCGCGAGCGGCGCGATCGGCCCGGCGGCCTCGCGCGGCAGCCTGATCAGCACCTCCGCCCGCGCCGCGAGCGGCGACTCCCCGGCGTCGGTGATCAGCGCCAGCCGCGCCCCCCGGGCGCACGCGGCCTCGGTGAAGCGGGCCGTCGCGGGGGAGTAGCGCCGGAAGTCGTACGCGACCACGGCCGCAGAACCGCCGAGGTCGAGCAGCGTACGGGCACGCGCGGACGCCGAGTCGGGCACCCGATGCGCCCCCGGACGCAGGCCGGCGAGCTGCCTGATCAGGTATTCGGCGGCCAGCTCGCTGAGCGGCCCGCCGAGCGCCCAGACCGACGCGGCTCCGGCCAGCAGGTCGCCGACGGCGTCGAGCAGGGGCTCGGTGACGGCGGCGAGGGTGCTGTCGAGCCCGGCACGCAGGTCTTCGGCGGCCCGCTGGGTGCCGGGCGGACGGGCGACGAACTCGCGTAGGCGCGACCGGTCGCGGACGCCGTCGCGCACGGCCGCCTGGAACCCGGCGAATCCCGCGTACCCGAGCCGGTCGAACAGCCGGGAGGCGGTCGGCGGGCTGACCCCGGCCCGCTCGGCGAGCGCGCGCAGCGAGCCGAGCGCGGCGAAGGGGTGGTCGTCGAGCAGCACCCGCACGACGGCCCGCTCGCCGGGTGGCAGCTCGGGGTAGACCGCGTTGAGCCGGGTTGTCACGGGATCCTCATCCATGCTGACAAATGTTACACGTGGCGCGGCGCATGAAACGAATGTTACGGTCGCCGGTATGAGTACCTGGAACGGACTGATCGACAGCGACTACCGGCGCTGGCTCCCGGTCACCCCCGACACGCCCGCCGTCTCGCTCAACGAGGGCAACACCCCGCTGCTGCGCTCGGCGCACCTGTCCGCGGTGACCGGCTGCGAGGTCTGGCTGAAGGTCGAGGGCGCCAACCCCACGGGGTCTTTCAAGGACCGCGGGATGACTGTGGCGATCAGCAGGGCCGCCGAGGCCGGGGCCGAGCTGGCCGTGTGCGCCTCCACCGGCAACACCAGCGCCTCGGCCGCCGCCTACGCCGCGCGCGCCGGGCTGACGGCCGCCGTGCTCGTGCCGAAGGGGCGGGTCGCGCTCGCCAAGCTCGGGCAGGCGGTCCGTTACGGCGCGCGGATCGTCGAGATCGACGGCACGTTCGACAACTGCCTGCGCGTCGCCCGCGAGCTCGCCGCCCACCACCCGATCGCGCTGGTCAACTCGGTCGGCAACGAGCTGCGGCTCGCGGGGCAGCGCACGGTCGCCTACGAGATCGTGGACGCGCTCGGCGACGCGCCCGACATCCACTGCCTGCCGGTCGGCAACGGCGGCAACATCACCGCCACCTGGGGCGGCTACCGGGCCTACGAGCAGGAGGGGCTGTCTGGCCGGTCGCCGCGCATGTGGGGCTTCCAGGCGGCGGGGGCCGCGCCGCTCGTCCACGGCACGCCGGTCGCCGATCCCGAGACCGCGGCGAGCGCGATCCGCATCGGCAGCCCGGCCACCTGGGACGGCGCGCTCGACGCCCGCGACCGGTCCGGCGGGCTGATCGCCGCGGTGACCGACGCGCAGATCTTCGAGGCGTACGAGCTGGTCGCGCGGCGCGACGGCGTCTTCGCCGAGCCCGCCTCGGCCGCCGGGATCGCCGGTCTCCTCGACCAGCACGCCCGGGGCAACCTCGCGCCGGGCCAGCGGGTCGTGATCACGCTGAGCGGCAACGGCCTGAAAGACCCGGACGCCTCCCTGCGCGGCGGCTACACCGCCACGGAAACCAGTTCGGCCACCTCGGCCGTGGCTCGAGCCCTCGGCCTCGCCGCCTAATGGGAGTCACCGGGTCGGCTGTCCGGGCAGACTCGGTGCCTGATAGCCGCTGGTGAGTGAGCACTCTCGCCGCCTGGATCGTGAATCCTAGGGTCAGATCGTGCCCTCACCGGTGGTCAGGGGCCTTTGATCGCTGATGGGATGTCGTGCCCTTCGTTGACTGGGGTGAGCACTGGTCCATTAGGTCGCCGACCGGCTCCTGCGGGCTGCTGGTTCTATCGTCGATCTTGGGGGTGCGCAGTGTTGTTCGTCGGGGATGACTGGGCTGAGGACCATCACGATGTGGAGGTCCAGGACGAAGCCGGGAAGGTCCTCAAGCGGGTCCGGCTGCCTGAGGGGATGGCCGGGATGTCCCGGTTCCATGAGCTGGTAGGTCGGTTCGTGGCCGAGGACGCCGAGCCGTCTGAGGTGCTGGTGTGTATCGAGACCGACCGGGGCCCGTGGGTGCGGGCGCTGCGCGCCTGTGGTTACCGGGTGCGGGCCGCCGCGGGTGTCCGCGCCGTCTTCTCCGTTCAGATGCCCGCCCTGGCCGCCGAGGGTTTCGATTTCGACGGAGAGGTGGCCCACGCCGTCAACCTCATCGAGGGCGCGCAGACTGCGGGAGTGCCGCAGTTCGTACACACCTCCACCAGTGGCGCCGGTCAGCACACCGAGGCTCCCGGCTGGGTCGCAGGCCGCTGGGGCTCCTTGGACGCCAGCCTGGGAGCCGAGAGCACGATCCAGGACCGGGTTCGTGCGGCCGGCGTCTCCCGCTGGACGATCCTCGAACCGGGTTTCTTCCTGGAGAACTTCCTGCCGGCGGCATCCGAGGTGCGGAGGCCGCCGGTTCCTCCGGCCGAGAGCTTCCGCCGGGCTACTCCACGATCGGCGGGCGGTCGGCGACGCCGACCTTCAGCTGCGCGCTCGACGACACCACGCTCCCCACCGGCGCGTCGGCCAGCTTCGCGTCCACGACCACCCCCCGGCGGCCGAGGTAGTCGTAGGTCTTCCGGTCGAAGATGTACTCCTCCCTGACCCCGTCGGGCGAGACCATCGCCGCGGCGATGCCCGTGCGGCCCGCGGCGTCCCGCGCCTCCTTCACCGTCACCACCCCGGGGATCGTGGCCGCCGCGCGGAAGAGCGCGGCCCGCTGCGCGGCGGGCAGGTAGGCCTCGTCGAGCAGCCCGCCCACCCGGTTCCACGCCTGGTAGTCCTGCAGCCCGTCGTCGGGCAGGCGCGTGTAGAGGTGCCTGCGCATGCCCTCGGTGTCGGTCGGCAGCTTGCTGACGTAGGCGTAGTCGTTGCGCAGGAACTCGGCGCGGTCATCGAAGTCGGCCGCCCGAAACGGACGGCCGGGCCTGCCCACCAGCGCCTGCTCCGCTCGTGCGGCCGGTGGGAGCGGGTGGCCCGGATACGGCAGCGGCGCCAGGATCTCCTCCTGCAGGACGCCCTTGACCGCGCTGCCCTCGACCGGCAGCCAGATCGTGCGCTTGGAGCGCGACAGCCAGATGCCCCCGTCCCCTGCCGAGGTGTCCATGCTCCGCGACTCGAAGACGAGGAACTGGCCGGGCCTGGGATGCAGCTCCGGACGGCTGCCGGCCTGCTCGGCCGCCCGCGACAACACCTCCACGGCCGCGACCGTGCGGATCCGCGGCGGCGTCGGCGCCGGGACGGGCGGGCTCTGGACGACGAACACCGCCGCCCCCACCGCGGCCGCCAGCCCCCCTGCCACGGCGGCGCGCAGCGCCAGGCGGCGAAGGCCGGCGCGGGGCCGGGCCGCCATGCCGGCCATCAGGCGCTCCGCCTCGACGCGCAGGTCCTGCTGCGCGGGGACCTCGGAGCGGAAACTGTTGAGCTGGGCCAGCTCATCCATGGTGAACCTCCTCGACGGCGAGTGCTGTGGGGTCGGTCCCGCCCAGTTCCGCCCGGATCTTCGCGCGGGCCCGGTTGACGCGGGAGCGGACCGTTCCGACGCGGATGCCGAGCGCCTCGGCGGCTTCGGGGTAGCTGAGGCCGCCCCAGGTCACCAGGAGCAGCACGTCGCGGTGCCCGGCGGGCAGCGCGGCGAGCGCGGCGGCCAGGCGCTGCTTCACGGCCTGCGCGCTCAGCCGCTCGTCGCTGCGCGAGGTGAAGGGTTCGGTGACCGGGTCCACCCCGGTGCGGGCCAGCAGGTTCAGCTGCCTGGCCTCGGTGCGCTTGTGGCGGCCGACGAGGTTGGTCGCGATGCCGTACAACCAGGGCAGGGCGTTGTGCCTGGCCAGGTCGTAGCGGCCACGCTGGCGGAAGGCGGCGAGAAACGTCTCCGCCACCACGTCCTCGGCGACGTCGGGCCCGAGGCGGCGGACGACGAATCTCTTGATCTCAGGCGCGTGCCTGCGGAAGATCTCCGCGAACACCTCGGGCTCCTGCCGGGACCGCGCGAGGACGGCGGAATCGGCGGGGCTCGTCTCTGACATGCTCTGGCCTCTCGGCTCACGGATGGGACACCCCCACTTGCCCGCTCGCGGCCGACCGGTTCCCGCCCGGGTGGTGGCGGTGGCCCACGCCTACGGACCGTCCCGCGGCCCGGCGCTCCTGGACGACCTCAACCGCCGCCACCACCTGGACCGGCACCCGCTCACCAGGCGACGGGAGCACGCGGTCCGCGCCCACCTGCTCCGGCTGACCGGCCCCGACCCGCTCAGGTCACCTCGTCGAAGTGCGGCACGTGGAAGGTCATGGGCGTGCGCATGGCGTGCGGTCGGCGCCTTCCGGCAGCCGGGCGAGCTCGGCGGCGGTGAACGAGCGCCTGCCCAGGACGGCGCACAGGTGCGCGGCCCAGTCCTGCGGCGCGGTGGACATCAGGCGTGCCTCGTCGGTGTGGTAGAGCAGTTTCCTGCCCTGGTCGAACAGGGTGACGTAGCCCAGGGAGTCGTTCAGCCGCATGATGGCGAACGACGTGTCGTAACGCAGGTCCGGATTCGACCGGTGGAGCTGGAGCAGATCGAAGGCGTCGCCGCCGGCCGGGCCCGGTGGCTCCGCCGGAGCCGGCGGACCTGAGGTGGGCAGCGACCAGGCCGTGAAGGGTTTGTCGGCGGTGGCGGCGTAGGTGATCAGGCGGGTCAGGTCGGGGCTGACCGCGACGGGGACGAGTTCACCGCTTCCGGGAATCAGGTGGCTCCTGGTGGCCCGGCCGAGCGTGAGGTCCCAGAGTTCGACCTTCCTGGCCGTGCGTTCGATGACCAGCGCGGCGTTGCCGTCGACGTTCGGCAGCACGTCCAGCTCCTGGTCCAGCTCCTGCGGGCCGGAGGTGGGGAGGCGGCTGCGCAGGTCCGGGCCGGAGGCCGCCTGCCGTAGCGGCGTGGTCTCCCATACGGAGAGCACGCCGCGGGCGAAGACGACGAGCCGGCCGCCGGCGACCGCGTGCAGGCTGAGCGGCGCGGGCCCGTGCGACCCCGCGGGCAGGCGGGCGGAGCCGATCGGGCGCAGGTCGGGGACCGACATCAGCACCAGGTCAGGCGAGTCGGCCCTGATCACGGCTATCTCCCGGCGTCCGGTCAGCGCGACCACCCGCGTGGCCACCTCAGCGCCCGAGCCGCTGCCCGGCGTCACGGACCGTTCGTTGACCAGCAGCTTCGACGCCGTGTCCCACACGCGCAGCCGCGCGTCCTTGTCGTAGGTGACGACGTGGCCGCCGTCATCGGTGATCGCGGTCTCGAGCACCTCGTGGGGATTCGTGTCGAGGGTGTGGGCGACGGGGAATCTGACCAGCCCGGGGCCGCCGACTGCCCAGATGCTCCAGCGGCCGTCGCGGCCGGTGACCACCGGAGCACCGCTGTACCCGGCCGGCGCGCCGATGATCCGCCGGGCCCGCAGATCGATCACGGCGCCCTCCACGAACAGCAGCCTGCCGCCGTGGCTCAGCGTGCCCGGCCTGCTGACGTTGCCCTCGCAACCGCTGAGAGACAGGGGGAAGTCGGCGATGGTGGCGCCGGTGCGCAGGTCCACGCCGCGCACCCGGATGCCGTCGCGGGTGGGGACGCAGCCGGCCATGCTCGTGCCGTCGTGGGCGAAGACGGCCGATGTCGGCACGGTCCTGGCCGGCCGCGACTGTCCTGGCTCGAAGACCAGCAGCCGGTGGTCGTCCGAGGAGACCGACAGCAGGCCGTCCTCGCCGAGCTGGAGCGTCTGCGTCCGACCGGGCACGGGGACGCCACGCGACTGACGCCGTCGCAGGTCCCAAACCGTGACCGTACGTGACTCCGCGGGGTGAACGGCCAGATACCGCCCTGCCGGGTCGAGGGCGAGCAACGCCTTCCCCCTGGGAACGGCCAGCTTGTCGAGCAGCCGGCGCTCACGGGGATGCCACAGCTCGACCGAGCCGTCCTCGGTGGCGATGGCCAGCACGCCGCCGCCGGCGGACAGTGCCGTTCCCGCCACCGGCGACGACAGCACTATCTGCTGCGGCAACGCTGAGCCGCCGTCCGGCTGCCAGATCTTGACCGCGTGGCTCTCCTCCTGGACGATCACTCCGCCGTCCTCGGCGGCGAGCAGGCGTTCCGAGGTGACGCCGGAGCCCGGCAGCAGACGGTCGGCGCTGGCGAAGTCGCTGTAGCGGTTGAACAGGGCCCGTTCCACCTGCGGCGCGCCGGGGGCGCTCCCGTAGGCGGCCACCGCCTCCAGGACCGCCAGATCAGGGTTGCCCAGATCTTCCTCGGCGCGCCCGGCCAGGGTCTGCGCCGCCGAGGTGCGCAGGTGCTCCTGGTCCGTCAGGTGGTCGCGATAGAGCTGGAGGCCGGAGATCAGGATCGCGACCAGGAGGACCCCGACCGCGGTCCCCATGGCCCGCCATCTGAACCGCACCTGAGCCGCCCGGTGGCTGCCGGCCTCGATGAAGGCGCGCTCGGCCGGACGCAGATCGTCATGGCGCAGGTCCAGCCAGCGCCGCGCGGCGGCCAGGTCGGTGCCGCGCAGCGGCCGGTCGTTCTCGCGCCCGGCCGACCAGTGGGCGAAGGCTCGTTGCAGGTCGTGGTGCCAGGTGCGGAAGTCGCGATCGGCCCGCACCCACTCGCTCAGCCTGTCCCAGCGGCTGATCAGCGACTCGTGGGCCAGCCGCAGCGTACGCACACCCTGCCGGTCCTCCGCGGCGACCAGCAGCCGGGTCGTGGCCAGTTCCTGGCCGAGCCGCCATTGCTCCTCGCTGAACGCCTCCTGCGGCAGCACGGCGCACGAGGGATCGTGATCGGGCGCCTGCCGGACGAGCTGGACGAGCAGGGATCGCACCCGAGGGTGGTCGGCGGGCGACAGCTGCTCGTTCCAGACCTGCTCGGCGTAGGCAGCCAGCGCTCCCGTCGCGCCGCGGATCTCGCGGTAGGCGTCGTGGCTCAGCACGCCGTCGCTCTGCCGGTCCCACAGCACGGTCAGCGCGAACTCCACCAGCGGGAGCCGTCCCGGCTCGTCGCCGACGTCGTCGAGGATGCGTTCGACCAGGTCCGCCTGGAAGGCCACCCCTCTCTCCCGCGCCGGGCCCTCGATCGCCTCACGCAGCCGCTCACGGTCGAGCGGCATGACGGGGAAGAGCACGTCCTGCTGGAGGTCGGCCGTCCTCAGCTGGTCGAGCACCCTGTCGGAGTAGTCGACCCGTACGGTCATCACCGTGTGCGCCCCCGCCGCCGCCGTCCGCAGCAGGGGCAGCAGCGCCGCCACGAACTCCTCAGGCGGATGGGCCGAGGTGAAGACCTCCTCGAACTGGTCGATGATCAGCACGAGTTCGTCCGCGCCGGTACGGGCCCGCACCCGCTGGACGACCTCGACGATCCCGCCCTCGGCCAGCGCCTCGGCCAGGCCGGGCAGCTCGGCCAGGCGAGAGGTCTCGCTCCGCTCCGGTTCGAGCGCCGGCAGCAGGGCCGCGGCCAGCGCGAAGACCGGCCGGCGTCCATGCGCGGGACGGACGGTGAGCACGCACACCCCTGCCGTCTCCCGCAGCCGAGGCAGCAGCCCGGCCATGACCAGTGAGGACTTGCCGCTGCCCGAAGGGCCGTACACGACGGTGACACCGGGCCGCGAGACCCGCTCCAGCAGCTCCCGTACCTCCTCCTGCCTGCCGAAGAAGACGTCGGCGTCGCCCTCCCTGAACGCCTCCAGCCCCCGGTACGGCGCCGGGGCAGCCGCCTGGGCCGCGAGGTCGGGCAGGACGCCCAGCAGCACGTCCGCGGGGATCACGTAGGCGGTGCGGGCCGCGTGACCGCTGCTCCCGGCGACCAGGATGCCGATCGGCGCGTTCAACTCCTCGTCCCATACCGTGGCGCCGCTGAATCCGGGACGGAAACCGTGCCCGCCGCGCCCCGGGTTCTCCACCTGCAGCCGGCCGTCAGCTCCTCGACCGAGCAGTCGTCCCGACGCCCACACGCCGCTGTCGGCCCGCCCGCCGGGAAACCCGAGCACCCGGAAGGAGTGACCCCAGTAGTCGTCGGCAGTGGCCGGCCGAGCCGGCTGCGCGCCCTGCGGCGGCGGCTCGGTCAGCCGCAGCACCGCGACGTCGGCCGTGACGTCCCATGCCACCACTTCGGCGCTGATCGGCTGGTGCGCCCGGCCGAGCAGCGGGAAGTCCACCAGCACGGGTTCGCCGGGACGGTCGGCGGCGCGCCGCCGCAGCGCCCCGATGACGACGTGCGCGCAGGTCACCACCTCGCGCGGGCCCACCAGGCAGCCGCCGCCGGCCACTCCCGCCGGTCCCTGGACGCGGGCGGCGGACAACCCCGACCGCGCCCCCTTGGATCCTCGTGGCCGGGGACGCTCGTCGTCCGCGTCCCCGGCGGTGCGCGGGAACGGGGCAGGCTCGGGCACGGGGGCAGGTTCTGGCCTCGGGGACGGCAGGTCCCGGCGGCCGTCCCGCCTCGTCGTGGCGATCGTGAACACCATCGTCGCCGCGGCGATGATCATGCTGATCACGCTGGACTGTTTGTCCAGACGATCCAGGAGCCAGTCGGGCACGGGCAGCACGCCCGCCAGGAATCCGACCGCGCCCGCGACGAACGCCACCGTGGATGCGCCCAGGGCCGCCCGCCTGGCCCAGCGACGCCACGAACGCCTGTGGTCACGATCTGGATCCGGGGATGTCGGCACACTTCAAGGGTGCCCTTCACCGGGCCTCGCCGGTTGGGAAGATCACCGTCCCGTTACCCAATCGATGGGCCCCCGCGCGTCGGCAGCTCCGACGCCAACCTGCGCCGCCGTGCCCGAGTAGCGGAACGAACCTTTCCGCCTGTCCTTCTACGGTGAAGGGAACGCACCGAGGAGGAATTCGTGATCGAACTGTCGTGGCCGCAGGTCAGCGCACGGCGTCTGGAGCGGGCGCGGCTGGCCGCCCCAGCCGCCGACAAGGGCCAGGCCGCCGTCGTGGCCGCCATGTGCGGGGCGCACGCCCAGGTCATGTCGGCGGCCGAGCTCTCGATCGGCCTGCGGCTCGACGGTGTCACCCGCGCCCACGTCCGCGAGGCGTTGTGGGAGGAGGGAACCCTGGTCAAGACGCACGGGCCGCGCGGAACCGTGCACCTGCTGCCGGCGGCCGACCTGCCCATGTGGCTGGGCGCCCTGTCGTCGCTGCCCGCGGGGCCCGGCGGGGCCGAGGGCGTGCGGCTGACGGCGGAGCAGACCGACCAGGTCGTCCAGGCCGTCCGCGACGCGCTGGGCGGGGCCGACCTGACGATCGACGAGCTGAGCGAGGCGGTCGTCGCGGCCACCGGGCCGTGGGCGGGCGACCTGGTCATGCCCGCGTTCCAGGGCATGTGGCCGCGCTGGCGGCAGGCGATGGCCACCGCGGCGCACCGCGGGGCGTTCGTGTTCGGGCCGGTCAGGGGGCGCAAGGTCACCTACCGCGCCGCGCCGGCCGCGCCCGTGCCGCCGGACGGGCGGGCCGGCCTGGTCACGGCCTACCTGGCCGCGTACGGGCCGGCCACCCCGGCGCAGTTCGCCCAGTGGATCGGGGCGCCGGTGCGGTGGGCGGCGGAGGCGTTCGCGTCGGTGGAGACCGAGGAGGTGTCGTTCGACGGGCGTCCGGCCCGGGTGCCGGCGGGGGACACGGCGGTGCCGGACGGGCCGCCGCGCGGCGTGCGCCTGCTGCCGTACTTCGACGCCTACCTGGTCGCGGGCCGCCCCCGCGAGCTGCTCTACCCGGGCCCGGCCTGGCAGCGGGCGTTGTCCGGCGGCCAGGCGGGCAACTTCCCCGTGCTGCTCGTGGACGGCGAGGTGCGCGGGGTCTGGCACCAGCGGCGCTCCGGCAGCCGGATCGACGTCACGGTCGAACTGCTGGCCGGCCTGACCGCCGCCCAGCGCGGCGAGCTCGACGAGCAGGTGGAACGGGTGGGGGAGATCCTGGAGGGCAAACCGCGCCTGACCCTCGGCCCGGTCACCGTGGGCGCGCACGCCTGAGCCCGGGGGACGCACACCGGGCCCGGTTGGACAAAGCGTCCGAACTGGACATAGCATCCGGGCGTGACGAAGACGGATGAACGCGTGCGGCTGTGGTCGCCGGTGTGCGAGGCGGTGGCCGCGCTGCTGGCCCCGTACGCCGAGGTGGTCCTGCACGACGTCCGCGGCGACCAGGTCCTGGGCGTGTGGAACCCGATGTCCGGGCGCGGCCCCGGCGCTCCGTCGCTGCTCGGCGAGCTCGACCGGCTCGACCCCTCGCCCGGCGGCGTCTACGGCCCGTACGAGAAGCTGCTGGCCGACGGGCGGCGGCTGTCGTCGGTGAGCGCCGTGCTGCGCGACCCCGGCGGCGAGCCGTCCGCCGTGCTCTGCGTGAACCTCGACCGCACCCCGCTGGAGCAGGCCGCGGCGCTGCTGGCCGCGTTCGCCGCGCCGTCGGCGCCGCGTCCGGAGGCGCTGTTCGAGCAGGACTGGACCGAGCGCGTGCAGCAGATCGTCGGCGCCTACGTCCGCGCGCACGGCCGGCCGGTGGAGCGGCTGACCCGCGAGGACCGCCTCGCCGTGCTGGCCGAGCTGGACCAGGCCGGGGTGTTCACCGTCCGGCGGGCGCCGTCCGTCGTCGCGGGGGCGTTGCGGACGTCCCGCTCCACCCTCTACACCCTGCTCGCCGAGCTCAGGAGGAGCCGACCGTGACCCCGCTTCCCGACTTCCGGCTGGAGGTCTACTTCTCCCGCTGGGAGTTCACCGCCCGCCACCACCTGGCCGCCTCCGACGCGCAGACCATGACCATGGCCGAGCTGCTCGCCCTGGCCGGCGACGACGACAGGCACGCCTGGGAGACGCTGTCTCTCGGCTACACCGAGACCTTCGGCGACCCGGGGCTGCGCCAGGCCGTCGCGGACACCTACGAGCGCGTCGGCGCGGACGACGTGCTCGTCTTCGCGGGCGCCCAGGAAGCCCTGTACCTGACCATGCAGGTGCTGCTCGGCCCCGGCGACCACGCCGTGGTGGTCACGCCCTGCTACCAGTCCGCCGAGACGGTGCCGATGGCGTTGTGCGAGGTCACCGGCGTCGCGCTCGACCCGGCCCGCGACTGGGCGCTCGACCTCGACGCCGTGGCGGCCGCGATCCGGCCCAACACCCGCGTGGTGTCGGTCAACTTCCCCAACAACCCGACGGGCAAGGTCATCGACGCGGCCGACCTCGCCCGGCTGGCCGCGCTGTGCGAGGAGCGCGGCATCCACCTGTTCAGCGACGAGGTCTACCGCGGCCTGGAGCTCGATCCCGCCCGTACGCTGCCGCAGGCCGCCGACCTGTCGCCGGCGGCGCTCTCGCTGAACGTCACCTCCAAGTCCCTCGGCATGCCCGGCCTGCGCATCGGCTGGATCGCCTGCCGCGACCGCGAGCTGCGCGCCCGCCTCGAACGCGCCAAGCACTACACGACCATCTGCAACTCCGCGCCCAGCGAGATCCTCGCCCGCATCGCGATCAAGGCCCGCGACCGCATCCTGGAGCGCAACCGCGGGATCATCGCCGCCAACCTGCCGCGCTTCGAGGCGTTCTTCGGCGAGTTCGGCGACCTGTTCGAGTACCGGGCGCCGGACGGCGGCTGCGTCACGTTCCCCCGCTACCTGGGGCCGGACGGCGTCGAGGCGTTCTGCGCCGAGCTGGTCGAACGGGCCGGCGTGCTGCTGCTGCCCGCTGGCGTCTACCGCTCCGAGCTCACGCCCACGCCGGACGACCGGTTCCGGCTCGGCGTGGGCCGCGCCGACCCCGAGCCGGGCCTGGAGGCCTGGGCGTCCTTCCTCAAGGGGCGCTGACCGGCCCGTCGGGCGGACCGGTCCGCCCGACGGCGGCCTGCACGCCGTCGAGCAGCACGGTGAGCCCGACCGTGAACGCCTCGTTCACCTGATGCTCCAGGTACGGCTCGCCCTCGCCGGGGACGCTCGCCTCGCTCTCGATCCAGGCCACCATGGGGAAGCGGGCCGCGAAACCCGGCGCGACCTCCTCCAGCAGCTGGGAACGGGTGTGCCACCACTCCTCGTCCGACACGCCGGTGGCCGACGGGGCCTGCCGGGACTCGGCGACCGTACGGGCCGCGCCGCGGACGAAGTCGAACAGCAGCGACACCACGCCGCGCAGCGCGGGCGGGCGCAGGCCGGTCTCGCGCAGGATCGCGACCAGGCTCTCCAGCAGCGCGAACTCGTTGGGGCCCAGCACCGGCCGGGCCTGCGACACCTGCAACACCCAGGGGTGACGCTGGTAGAAGTGCCACAGGTGCCCGGCCCACGAGGTGACCGCCGGCCGCCAGCCGCCGGTCAGGTCGTGGGCGGTGGGCAGCTCGCCCAGGGCCTTGTCGTACATGAGGTCCACCAGCTCGCCCTTGCTGGGGACGTAGGTGTAGAGGGCCATGCCGGTGCGGCCGAGCCGTTCGCCGACCTTGCGCATGGACAGCGCGGCCATGCCCTCGGCGTCGGCGACGGCGATGGCGGCGTCGACGATCAGGTCCACGCTCAGGCCCGGCTTGGGGCCGGGACGCGACTCGCCCGGCTCCTCGGTCCGCCACAACAACGCCATCGAACGGCGCGCGTCCCCCTGCCCGGCGAAGACGACCACAGTACGACTCTCCTCTGCCCCGGATCTCTTTACGGCAGAAGATATCAGCGCCCGCCGCGGCGTCCGCGGGGGCCGCGAGAGCCGGGCGTGCGTCGATCCCGGCGCCCCGCGAGGGCGCCGGGATCGAGGTGGGTGAGGGCGTCAGCCCCCGACGCCGACCCCCGCGCCGGGGCCGTAGCCGTGGCCGATCCAGTTGCCGTTGCCGCTGCCCGGCCAGTTGTGACGGCCGTGGTCGTGCTTCCAGCCCCAGCCGTCGTCGTCGGAGTCGTGCCCGTGCTCGCCGCCCTTGCAGGCGTCGGCGTCACGGGTGCCGGCGAACCTGCCGTACTTCGTGACGTGGTGGTACGTGGAGTCGTCGTTCGTTCCGAGGCTGCAGTTGTCCGGGTGCCAGTGCCTCTCGTCGGACCAGGCGTCCGCGGCGGCCACGCCGGCCATGCTGAACACCGCGGCCGCGACGAGCAGTGCACCGCCGGCGGCGATGAGGTTACCTCTCATGAGCTCCCCCTGTAATCACGAAGTGACATCGGCCATCACTATACGTAGCGATCTTGGACGCCCTCCGCAGCGCCACACCCGGTTTCCCCCAACAGCGGGCCCCTTACCAGCAAACTCCCGGACACCGGCAACCCCGGCCTGGCAAGGGAGCACGGGCCTTCCGCACGGCGTTCCGGCACGGGCGCACGCCGGGCACAGGACGCCGCCCGGGCCAGGACGCCGCCGGGTCCAGGACGCTGATGGGTCAGTCGTTGTCCGGAACGAGCAGCACCTCGGCCCCCATCGGCAGGTAACCCGCGGCCAGGAAGGCCCGTACGCTCGCGGCGTTGCCCGGCGCGATCTGCGCCCACAGCGGGCCGGGCGTCAGGTGCCTGGCCGCCGCGGCCAGCGACCTGCCGAGCCCGCGCCCGCGGTGCTCGGGCTCCACCTCGACGGCCGCCTCCCAGCGGCCCGCCACGCCGCGGCCCAGCGTGACCAGGCCGGCCCCGTCGCCGGTGACCCACACGCGCACGGCGTCCCGGTAGCGGCGGGCCCGGACGACGCGCGGATGGTCGCCGGCGGTGAGCTCCTCCAGCGGGAGCGGGGGCGGCCCGGGGGCGGGGGCGGCCAGCGCGAGCAGGTCGAGGTTGCCGGTCCGCCGGCCGGTCGCGGCCTCCATCGCCGTCAGGAACGCCGGCATGAGCGGCGCCGACAGGTCGCCGGCGGGCAGCAGGGCGTGCACCCGGGCCGGGTCGACGTCGGCGAAGACCACCGTGTGGGCGGTGAAGGCGATGATCCCCGCGTCGCGCTCCGACGGCTGGGGCAGGACGGTCACGCTGCCGTCGGGGGCGGGCGGGCGGCCCGCCGCCGCGTCCGCGAGAAGGTCGGCCAAGGTCTCCATGCCCACATTCCAGCAGACCGAAATCCCGGCGGAACGATCAGGCCGGGGGCCGTGCTCGGGCGCCCAGCAGCGCGGCCTGCCGGCCCTCGGGCGGCGGCGCAGCCGGGCTGCCGTCCCGGCGGAACGGTCACTCCGAGGGTGCGCCCCCGTCCGCCGCGGAGCGTACGGCGGCCAGGTAGGCGTGGATGGCGTCCCGGTTGCGGGACAGGCAGTCGATGCGCTGCTGGATGCGGCCCGCCTCCGCCCGCAGCAGCTCGGCCAGCTCGGGCGTCAGGCACTCCGGATGCAGGTGGATCTCGTCCGGCTTGTTCAGGAACGGCAGGATGCGGCGGATGATCTCCGTCGTGAGCCCGGAGTCGAGCAGGCCGCGGATCTGCTGGACCCGGTAGACCGCCGACTCGGGATAGTCCCGGTAGCCGTTGACGGCGCGGTCGGGGTGCAGCAGGTCCTGCTCCTCGTAGTAGCGGAGCATGCGCGTCGGCACGCCCGTACGCTGGGACAACTGTCCGATCTTCATGCTTCCCCCGAGGATTTGCCTTCACACTGATGTGAAGGTTTCAGCATAGGCGGCATGTCTCCTGCGAAACTCCCGTGGGCGGGGCTGCTCGCGCTGTTCACGGCGGCGTTCACGGCCGTCATGACCGAACTCCTCCCGGCGGGCCTGCTGCCGCAGCTCGCCGTCGCCCTCGGCGTGGCGGAGGGGACGGCCGGGTTCCTCGTGACCGCCTACGCGGTCGCCTCCTTCCTGGCCGCGATCCCGCTGACCGCGTTGCTGCGCGGGCTGCCCAGGCGGCAGGTGCTGGTGGCCGCGCTGCTCGGCTTCGCGCTGCTCAACGCGGTCACGGCGGTGTCGTCGTCGTACGCGGTGACGTTCGCGGCGCGGGTGGGCGCGGGGGCGATGGGCGGCATCCTGTGGGCCATGCTCGTCGGGTACGCCGCCCGCATGGTCCCCCCGGAGCGCCGCGGAAGGGCCATCGCGATCGTCTCGGCCGGGATCACGGTGGCGCTGTGCGCGGGCATCCCGGCGGGCACGCAGCTCGCGGCGGCCGTCGGATGGCGGGCGGCGTTCGGGTCGCTGTCGGCGGTGGCGGTGGTGCTGGTGGGCTGGGTCCTGTGGAAGGTGCCGCCCTTCCCCGGCGAGCCGGCCGCGCGGCGGGTGCCGTTGCGGCGGGTCGCGGTCGTGCCCGGCGTCAGGACCGTGTTGTCGGTGACGGCGCTGGTGCTGCTCGGGCACCAGGCGATGTACACGTACCTGGCGCTGTTCGCCGAGCAGGCGGGGTTCGGCCGGCCGGGGACCGTGCTGCTGGTGTTCGGCGTGGCCACGGTGGCGGGCATCTGGGTGGTCGGCGCGGTGATCGACAGGCGCCCGCGGGCGACCCTGCTCGCGGTGCTGGCCGCGGTGGCCGCGTCCATGACGGCCCTCGGTCTGTACGCCGGGTCCGCCGGGGTGCTGCTGGGCGCGGTCGCGTTGTGGGGCGCGGCGTTCGGGGGAGCTCCGACGCTGCTGCAGACCGCGCTGGTCGTCGCCTCGGGGCCGGAGAACGCCGACGTGGCCACGTCGATGCAGACCACCGTCTACAACGCGGGCATCGCGGCCGGGTCGCTGGCCGGAGGGCTGGTGCTGGAGGGCGCGGGGGCGGGCGCGCTGCCGTGGACCGCCCTCCCGGTGACGCTCGCCGCCCTCGCACTCGTGGCCGCCGCCCGCCGGCACGCCTTCCCGGCCCCCGGCGGCCCGGTCCACGAGGATCCGGTCCACGGCGATCCTGTCGCCGGGAGCCGGGCCTCCGGAGCGGCCGCCGCTAGAAGCCGTGCCTCGACAGCGGCGGCACCAGCTCCCGCTCCTCGTACGACAGGTGGGACAGCAGCGCGTCGCTGAGCAGGTCGACGGCGGCGCGCAGGTCGCCCAGGCCGCCGGGCTCGCCGACGAAGGCGACCAGCGTGCGGTCCACCCGTTCGATGATCTTGTGGATCGCCTCGTGCTCCTCCTGCAGCCGGTCCAGGACGGGCGCGAGCCCCGGCTCGGCGCGGCGCAGCTTCGGGAAGACCATGCTGTCCTCGCCGGTGTGGTGCATGGTGACGAGCCGGCAGTACGACTCGCAGTACGCCCCCAGCGTCCAGTTGTTCTGCCGCATCGTCATGGTCGCGATCTGCGAACGGGCCGCGCCCGCGTCGATCGTGCCCGCCGCCACCTGCTCGACGAGGTCGCGCAGCTGGGCCAGCTCGGCGCGCAGGTGGTCGTGCACGTCCACGAGGTGCTGCCCGGCGGCCTGCTCGGCCGGGGTGTACCGGCGGCCGGGGTCGGGGTCGGGCGCGGTGGGCCTGGTGGCCTCGTCCCAGACCTGGACCGCGGCGTGGGTCGCGGTGCGGGTTGCGGTGCGGGTCGCGGTGCGGTGGTCCGGTTCCGGGCTGTGCCCGCGTCCGGCGGCGACCAACTCCCGTACGGCCGGGGCGGTCTCGGCGGCGAAGCGCTCGATCTCGCGGGGATCGCCGGACATGAGGATGAAGACGCTCACCCCGTGGACGAGCGCGAGTTCGGCGAGCTGCGCGGCGGGCAGCGGGCCGCCCAGGTTGAGCAGCCGCCGCACGTCGGACGGCGACCGCCCGGCCTCCAGCGCGGCCTCGTCGATGACGGCGTTGCCCGCGCCCAGGGCGGAGACGTCCTGGAAGCGGGGGAGCGAGGGCAGCCAGCCGTCGGCCAGCCGCCCGGTGAGCCGGAGCATGCGCGGCTTGTAGGCGCCGAGCCAGATGCCGATGTCGTGGGCCGGTCGCGGGCCGCGCTTGAGCCCGTCCACCCGGTAGTGCTCGCCGCGGTGGTGGACGCCGCCGCGCGTGCCGGTGTCCCAGATCGCGCGGATGATCCCGATGCCCTCCTCCAGCGCGGCCACGGCCTCGGACGGGGTGTGCCGGGGGCCGCCCATGGCCTCGATGGCGTCCCAGTAGCCGCCCGCGCCGAGCGCCAGCTCGAACCGGCCGTGGCTGAGCAGGTCGAGGCTGGCCGCCGCCTGGGCGAGCACGGCCGGCGGGCGCAGCGGCAGCGGGTGCACGTTGCCGGCCAGCCGGATGCGCTCGGTGCGCGCGGCGACGAAGCTGAGCAGCGTCCAGGTGTCGAGGAGGGCGGGCTGGTAGGGGTGGTCCTGGAAGGTCACCAGGTCCAGCCCGGCGCGCTCGGCGAGCTGGGCGAGGGCCACGACCTCGTCCGCCTGCCCGGCGGCCGGGACGAGGTTGGCGCTGAACTGCAGGTCGTGACCGTAGTCGGGCATGAGGGGCTCACCCATTGGTTGGTTGTACGAACTGTTGGTGTCGCGAAGTAAATTTAGTTCGTGCCGCCAACTACTGTCAATTACACTGGTCGCATGGTCGCCACCGAAGCCCCGGCTCTGAGCCTCACCGAGGCGCTCGTCCGCCTGGCGCACCTGGTCGAGCAGGTCTACGGCGAGGTCAGCAGGGAGCACGACCTGACCCCGCAGCAGGCCCAGCTCCTGTGCCTGCTGGTCGGCGGGCCCATCGGGATGACCGGTCTGACCCGGGCGCTGCACCTGGAGAAGTCGAGCCTGACCGGGCTCGTCGACCGCGCCGAGAAACGCGGGCTGGTGGCCCGGGTGCGCGACGCGCGTGACCGCCGAGCCTGCCTGATCGAGCTGACCCCGGCGGGCGCGGAGATCGCGGTGCGCGCCCACGACGGGGTGGCGGCCCGCCTGGAGACGCTGTCCGCCGGCCTGCCCGCGGGCCACCGCGACCTGCTGGCCGCGGCCATCGGGGAGATCCTGGCCGAGGACACCGCCCGCACCGGCCGCGCCTGGGGCCGCCTGGAGCCCGGCCGCTGATCGGGGGAGCGTCGGAGGGGGACCTCCGCGACCTGCTCCCGCGGAGGTGCGGGAGCAGGTCGCCACGGGCTCGGCGTCAGGCGTAGTCGGGGGTCATGACGGCGGCCAGGGTCAGGTGCGGGGCGGCCTGCTCGGGGTGGCCCTGGCGGTGCAGGGTGCGGCCGAGCAGGTGGCGGGCGTAGGAGTCGTCGGGCGCCTCGGCGACCAGGCTCTCCAGCGCCGTACGCGCCCGGCCGAGCTGGGCCGAGGCGAAGTAGGCGCGGGCCGCCAGCAGCCGCACCCCGCGGTCCGTGCCGTGCTCGTCGAGCAGCGGCCGCAGCAGCGTGAGCGCGCCGAGCGGGTCGCGCTGGTCGAGCAGCGACTCGGCGTGGCGCAGGCGCTCCACCTCGGCGGGCAGCCGCCGGACCGGGTGGCCGGCGGCGTCGGCCAGGAAGTCCCTGATCACGTCCGGCGGCTGGGCCCCGGCCAGGGCGCGGCCGCCCGCCACGATGGTCGGCGACGTGCGCACGCCCTTGGCCTTGCCCGTGAGCAGCAGCTCGCGCACCAGGCCGGCGCCCCGGCCGTCCCACGGCACGCCGGTCTCGGCGGCGATCGCCGACAACACGGCCGGGTCGCCGATGTCGAGGGTCTCGACGAAGTGGGCCGACAGGACCCGGCCGACCACGGCCGACTGCAGCGCCGCGCCGCCCGTCTCGTACGCCACGGCGATCAGCCGGTGCGCCTCCAGCGTGTTGGGCCGCCAGGCCGCGCCCCACTGCTGCCCGAGCCCTTCGTCGGCGGCGACGCCGGCCACCCGCAGCCGGTTGTCGGCCGGGGACAGGCCGGGCGAGCACACCTGCAGCGCCTCCTCGACCATGGGGTCGCTCAGCACCTCGGCCAGCGGCTCGGCCTTCGCCGGCGCCGACGGATCGATCTGGAACGGCCGCCAGACCACCTCGACCGGCTCGCCCTCCCAGGAGGCGAGGGCCTTCTCCAGCCGCCGCTTCCCGATGTGGGCCCATCCGCAGACCATGTCCGCCCAGACTTCGATTCGCATGCCGGGCAATCTATGCGACAACTGTCGATTAGTCAACATGTGTCGTATAGTGGCGGCGTGAACCCGGACGATCCGCGCGCGCGGCGTACCCGCGCCCGTCTCAAGGCCGCCGTGCTGGACCTGGCCACCCGGCAGGAGCTGGGCAGCATCACCATGTCGGCGCTGGCGCAGCACGCCGAGGTCAACCGCGCCACGATCTACCTGCACTATCCGGACGTCGACGCGCTGGTCACCGACGCCATGGAGGACGCCGTCACCGCCGTGGCGCGGGCGGCGGCCCTGTGCCCGCTCGACGCCCCCCGCGACCGGCCGCCGGCCCCGCTGGCGGAGCTGTTCGACCACGTGGCCGCCAACGCCACCCTGTACGAGCGCATGCTGGGCGGCCAGGGCAGCGCCCGCTTCGCCGCCCGGATGCGCGAGCGGCTCACCGAGGAGCTGACCGGCCGCTTCGCCACCGGCAGCCGCCCGGCGGGGTTCGAGGACGTGCCCGCCGACGTGCACGCCGCCTTCCTGGCCGGGGCGCTCATCGGCGTGATCACGCACTGGGTGTGCGGCGGCCGCCGCGACGCCGCCGCCGCCCAGTCGTTCTGGCGCCTGTTCCGGCCCCTGGTCCCCGGCTGAGCTGCGCCGCCGCGGGCCGCCCTCCGGAAGCCAGGGCGCTCCGGGCCCTGAGCGGCCGCCGCGCGCCTTCCGGTTGGTACGCTGCGTCGCGACATCGCCGGACAGGTCAGAGGCGTCGTTCCTCCCCTGGCAGCGGTCGCCCGCCCCGCCCTCGACCCCGACCCGACCGCCAGGACCACACGATGACCATGCTTCCCGACGAGCTCAGGACCGCCCTGGACGCGGCCCTGGCCCGCTTCGCGCCGCACGACCTGTCCCGCGCGACGGAACAGCTCACCGAGCGCTACCGCACCGGCCCGTCCGCCGCCGCGCCGCACCTGCGCACCCCGGCCGACATCGCGGCCTACGCCGCCTACCGCATGCCCGCCACGTACGCCGCCGCGGGCACCGCCATGCGCATGGCCGCCGCGATGACCCCGGGCTTCGCGCCGCGGACGC
This sequence comes from Nonomuraea sp. NPDC001831, assembly GCF_042892035.1. Classification (NCBI taxonomy): domain Bacteria; kingdom Bacillati; phylum Actinomycetota; class Actinomycetes; order Streptosporangiales; family Streptosporangiaceae; genus Nonomuraea; species Nonomuraea sp. NPDC001831. Next base: position 67,064 of record NZ_JBIATU010000004.1, read on the forward strand.
AGCTCGACGTGGGCGGCGGCACCGGCGCGGCGGTCTGGGCGGCCGCGCCGGTCTGGCCCTCGCTGGAGCGGGTCACCGTCGTCGAGCACGACCCGCAGATCATCGAGCTCGGCCGGCGGCTGGCCAGGACCGCGCCCGTGCGCGACGTCACCTGGCGCCGTGCCTCGATCGACCCGGGGCTCGACCGGCCCGCCGCCGACCTGGTCACCATGTCGTACGCCCTGAACGAGCTGCCCGCGCAGCGGCACGCCGACGTCGTGCGCTGGCTGGCCGCGGACGCGACGATGGTGATCGTGATCGAGCCCGGCACCCCCGCCGGCTACGCCAACATCGTCACCGCCCGGGAGACGCTGACCGGGTGCGGCCTGACCGTCGTCGCCCCCTGCCCGCACGACGGCCCCTGCCCGATCCAGCCGGGCCGCGACTGGTGCCACTTCTCCGTCCGCCTGCCGCGCACCACCCTGCACCGCCGCGTCAAGTCCGGCACGCTCGGCTTCGAGGACGAGAAGTTCTCCTACGTGGCCGCCGTGCGGGGGGAGTGGCCGCGGGCGGCGGCACGCGTCCTGCGCCACCCGCAGAAGCGCAAGGGCCTGGTGTCGCTGCGCCTGTGCACCGCCGAGGAGGGCGTGCGCGACGTGGTCGTCTCCAAGCGGCAGGGCGAGCTGTACCGGCTGGCCCGCGACGTCGACTGGGGCGACGACTGGCCGGCCGCCGAGTGACCCGGTCCGGCGGTAGGGTCGGCCGGATGGATCACGATGAGGTGCTGGCGCTGTTCGACCGGCAGATGCGGCGGGAGGCCCGCCCCGACGGGCCCGACGCCAGGGTCGAGCGGGACGCCGACGTCGTCCGCCAGGTCGGCCCGCCGCACGCGTGGAACGGCGTCCTGTGGTCCGGCCTCGACGAAGGGAGCGCCGACGCGGCCGTCGCCCGCCAGGTGCGTTATTTCGGCGACCTCGGCTTGGGCTTCGAGTGGAAGCTGTACGCCCACGACCGGCCCGCCGACCTGGCCGACCGGCTCCTGGCCGCCGGGTTCGCCGCCGAACCGGCCGAGACCGTGATGGTCGCCCGGGTCGCCGATCTCGACACCGAGGTGGCGCCGCCCGACGGCGTGCGCCTGGCGCCGGTCACCGACGCGGCGGGCGTCCAGGCGCTGGTCGAGGTGCACGAGCTGGCCTTCGGCGCCGACGGCAGCCGGCTGCGCGACCACCTGCTGACCCGCCTGTCCGACGACACCGTCGTCCCCGTCCTCGCGGTGGCGGGCGGGCGGGCGGTCAGCGCGGCCCGGCTCGACCTGTCCCCTGGCGCGAGCTTCGCCGGGTTGTGGGGCGGCGGCACCGTGCCGGGCTGGCGGGGACGCGGGCTCTACCGGGCGCTGGTCGCCTGGCGGGCCCGGCGGGCCGCCGAGCGCGGCTACGACTACCTCCAGGTCGACGCCTCCGAGCAGAGCCGGCCGATCCTGCTCGGGCTCGGGTTCGTCCCGCTCACCACGACCACGCCGTACGTGCGCCCCTGATCCCGCCGGTACCCTGGGCAGACCCGTCGAGACAAGGAGAGCGTTGCCCGAGAGGACCCCGCGCGAGCTCGGCCTGCTGGCCGACTGCGAGAGCTGTTTCGGCCTGTGCTGCGTGGCCCTGCCGTTCGCCGCCTCCGCCGACTTCGCCGTCGCCAAGGACGCCGGCCGCCCCTGCGTCAACCTGCGCGACGACTTCCGCTGCGGCATCCACGCCCAGCTCCGGGAGCGCGGCTTCCCCGGCTGCACCGTCTTCGACTGCTTCGGCGCCGGGCAGAAGGTCTCCCAGGTCACCTTCGAGGGCCGCGACTGGCGCGCCGCGCCCGAGACGTCCGGGCAGATGTTCGCCGTGTTCCCGGTCATGCGGCAGCTCCACGAGCTGCTGTGGTACCTCGCCGAGGCGCTGACCCTCGACGCCGCCGCGGAGCTCGTCCCCGAGTTGCGGGCGGCGTACGAGGAGACCGAGCGCCTGACCCGGGAGAGCCCCGGCGTCCTGGAGCGGCTCGACGTGGCCGCCCACCGGGGCGAGGTCAACACGCTGCTGCTGCGTACGAGCGAGCTGGTCAGGGCCGGTCGGCGGGGCAGGGAGCACCGCGGCGCCGACCTGATCGGCGCCAACCTCAAGGGCGCCGACCTGCGCGCGGCCAACCTGCGCGGCGCCTACCTCATCGGCGCGAACCTGCGCGGGGCCGACCTGCGCCTGGCCGACCTGATCGGCGCCGACCTGCGGGGCGCCGATCTGTCCGGAGCCGACCTCACCGGCTGCGTCTTCCTCACCCAGGCCCAGGTCAACGCCGCCAAGGGCGACCCCGCCACGCGGCTGCCCGCCGCCCTGACCCGCCCCGCCCACTGGACGTCCGCCGCCGCGGAGCCGGAGCCGCGCGCCCGGCGCGGCAGGGCCGGATCCCGCGGCGGGCGGGGCCGGCGCGGCCGACCCTAAAGGGACATGTAGTATCCCCTTTCATGCGCATGGGTGAAGGCGTCGAGTGGGGGCTCCACTGCTGCCTGGTGCTGGCGTGGCTGGAGGACGAGGCCCCGCTGCCCACCGGGCGGCTGGCGGCGCTGTTCGAGCTGCCGCCGGTCTACCTCAAGAAACGGCTCCAGGCGCTGGTCCGCGCCGGCATCCTGGCCTCGGTGCCGGGCGCGCAGGGCGGGTTCAGGCTGGCCAGGCCGCCCGCGCGGATCACGCTCATGGACGTCGTCGCCGCGGTCGAGGGCCCCGACGAGGCGTTCAGGTGCACCGAGATCCGGCAGCGCGGCGCGGGGGCCGAGGCGCCCGCCCGCGAGTTCGCGCACCCGTGCGGCGTCGCGGCGGCCATGCGCCGGGCCGAGCTCGCCTGGCGGCGCGAGCTGGCCGCCCAGACGGTCGCCGACCTCATGGACGCGGCTCCGGCCAACGCCCCCGACCGCGCGCGCCGCCACTACGAACGCCTTCGCGGCTGAACTCGACCCCGCCCGCCGGGCGCACACCTGGAAGGAGAATCGGGATGTTGAATGTCCCGAATAAGACGGAGTCCCGTGGCCTCGCCCCGACGCTGGTACTGGCGCTCGGGACGTTCGCCGTGGGCACGGACGCGTTCGTGGTGGCCGGGTTCCTGCCGGACCTGGCCGCGTCGCTGGAGGTCACCGAGGGGGCGGCCGGGCAGTCGGTGACGGTGTTCGCCGTCGCGTACGCGCTGTCGTCGCCCATGCTGGCCACCGTCGCCGCGCGGGTGCCGCGGCGGGCCCTGCTGGTGACGGCGCTGGTCGTGCTCGGGCTGGCCAACCTGGGGTCGGCGCTGGCGCCGTCGTTCCCCGTGCTGGTGGTCAGCCGGGTGCTGGCGGCGGCCGCGGCGGCGGCGTACACGCCGGGCGCGGGCGCGGTGGCGGCCGTCCTGGTGCGGCCCGAGCTGCGGGCGCGGGCGCTGGCCGTGGTGGTGGGCGGGCTGACGGTCGCGACGGCGCTCGGCGTGCCGCTCGGCGACCTGGCCGGCGAACGGCTCGGCTGGCGGTACGCGCTGGGTGCGGTGGCCGTGGCCTGCCTGGCGGTCGCCGCCGGGGTGTACGCGATCATGCCGGTGCTGCCGGGCGCGCCTCGGGTGCCGCTGCGCGCCAGGCTGGACGTGCTGAGGCGGCCGGCGGTGACGGCCATCCTGCCGCTCACCGTGCTCGGCATGGCGGCCAGCTACACGGTGTACGCCTACAGCGTGCCCGCCCTGCGCGCCGTGGGCGTGGAGGGGACGGCGGGCATGCTGTTCCTGTACGGGCTCGGCGCCGTCCTCGGCAACCTGGCCGCCGGGTACACCACCGACCGGTGGGGCGCGCACCGGGTGCTGCCGGTCGCGTACCTGGTCATGGCCGTCAGCCTGGGGCTGCTCGCCTGGATGGTGGCGGCCGGCGCGGCGGACGGCACTCCGGTCGGCCCTGGGGCCGGCGCCACGCCCGGCGCCGCGGTCGGCACCACGGTCGGCACTGTGGCGCTGGTCGGCGTGCTGGTCCTGGCGTGGGGAGCGAGCAGCTGGTGCCAGACGCCGCCGCAGCAGCACCGGCTCATCGCCGCCGCGCCCGGGGAGGCGCCGCTGGTGGTCTCGCTCAACTCCTCGGCGATCTACGCGGGGATCGGCGCGGGCACGCTGCTCGGCGGGCTCACGCTGCCGTCGGGCGCGGCCCTCACGTACGCGACCGGCGCGGCGCTGGCGGCCGCCGCCCTGCTGTTCGCCCTGGCCACCAGATCGGCGGGCGCCACCCCGCACTGACCGGCCCGACCCGCGCCGGGCGGTGGCGGGGGTCGGGTCAGGAGGTGTTGTCGCCGAGGGATTCGAGCAGGTCGCGCAGGGTGGCGGCGAGCTCCTCGCGCCGCTGCCCGGTGAGCGCCGCCAGCATCCGCTGCTCGGTCGCCAGATGGTCGGGCAGCGCGCGGTCGATCAGCGCGAGCCCCTCGGCGGTGAGCGTCACGTGCACGCCGCGTCCGTCGGAGTCGCTGGGCGTGCGCCGCACCAGCCCGCGCGACTCCAGCCGGTCGAGCCGCTGGGTGACGGCTCCGGAGGTGACCATGGAGGCGCGCATCAGGGCGGCGGGGGTCAGGCGGTGGGGCGGCTCGCTGCGTCGCAGCGTGGCCAGCACGTCGAACGAGGCCCGGTCGAGCCCGTGCCCGGCGAACGTACGGCCCAGCTCGGCCTCGATGAGCCGGGACAGCCGCGACAGCCGCCCGATCACCGCCATGGGGGAGACGTCCAGGTCAGGGCGCTGCTCGTGCCACTGCCTGAGGATGTAGTCGACCTGGTCAGCCACCCTGGCAGCCTACAAGTGTCTTAGCGGTGAGGAAAATCACCTGGCCGGAACGTCGGCGTTCGGTTAATTTGTCTTAGTGCTAAGTAATCGAACGGGAACCGTTCTGCTGACCGCCCTCACCCCCGCCATCTGGGGGACCACCTATTTGATCACGACCGAACTGCTGCCGCCCGGCCGCCCCTTGCTCGCCGCGTTGATCCGCGCCCTGCCGGCGGGGCTGATCCTGATCGCGATCACCCGCCGGCTGCCTCAGGGGAACTGGTGGTGGCGTGCCCTGGTGCTCGGCGCGCTCAACATCGGGTTGTTCTTCGCGTTGTTGTTCGTGGGCGCCTACCGGCTGCCCGGAGGGGTGGCCGCCACCGTCGGGGCCATCCAGCCGCTGCTGGTCGCGTTGTTGTCGGCGGGATTGCTGGGGGAGCGGCTGACCTGGCGCGTCGCGCTCGCCGCGGCGGCGGGCGTGGCCGGGGTGAGCCTGCTGGTGCTGCGCGCCGACGCCCGGCTCGACCTGCTCGGCGTGGCCGCCGCGCTGGGCGGCGCGGTGGTGATGGCGGTAGGGGTCGTGCTCAGCAAGCGCTGGAAGTCGCCCGCGCCGTTGCTGGCCACCACCGGATGGCAGCTCACGGCCGGCGGCCTGCTGCTCGCCCCGGTGACGTTCCTGGTCGAGGGGCCGCCGCCGGCGCACCTGACCGGCGAGAACCTCGCCGGGTACGCCTACCTCGCGATCATCGGCTCGGCCCTGGCCTACACCCTGTGGTTCCGGGGCATCCGGGAGCTGTCGGCCACCAAGGTCACCTTCCTCGGGCTGCTCAGCCCCGTCGTCGCCACCGCGCTCGGCTGGCTGGTGCTCGGCCAGCGGCTCACGCTCGCGCAGGTGGCCGGCGCCGTGATCGTGCTCGCCGCCCTGCTCGTGGCGCAGCTCCAGCCCGTACGGCACCGCGCCGCGCCGGAGCCGCTGGAGGCCCCCGTGCCCGCGGGCGGGAAACGATGATCGCGTCCGCCGCTAGGATCGGGCCGAGGAGGCCGGGATGAGCGTGCAGGCGTACCCCGTGACAGGGCCGGTGGCCGAGCACGGCGAGGGGCCCGTGTGGTGCGCCCGCTGGGGCGGGCTGCGGTGGGTGGACATGCTGGCCGGCGACGTGCTCGCCCTCGACGACTCCGGCGGCGTGCGGCGGCGGCACGTCGGCCCGGTCGCCGCGGCGCTGCGCCCGCGCGTGTCCGGCGGTTACGTGGTCGCCGGCGAACGCGAGCTGCTGCTGGCCGGCTCCGACGACCTCGACGCGCCGCTGCGCCCGCTCGGCCAGGCGTGGAGCGACCCCGGCGTGCGCATGAACGACGGCGGCTGCGACCCCGAGGGCCGCTTCTACATCGGCAGCATGCCCTACGACGAGACCCCCGGAGCCGGCTCGCTCTACGTCGCCGGACCGGACGGCGCGCTCAGCCCGGTGATCACCGGCGTCACCGTCTCCAACGGCCTCGACTTCAGCCCCGACGGCGGCCTGGCCTACTACGCCGATACCGCCACCGGCCGGGTGGACGTGCTCGACCACGACCCGGCGGGCGGGCTCACCGGGCGCAGGCCGTTCGTGACGATCGACCCCGCCCAGGGCGCGCCCGACGGGCTGACGGTCGACGCCGAGGGCGGGGTGTGGGTGGCGCTCTGGCAGGGGTTCGCCGTGCACCGGTACACCCCCGGCGGGCGGCTCGACGCCGTGGTGGAGCTGCCGGTCGGCAAGGTCACCGCGGTCACGTTCGGCGGCCCCGGCCTCGACCGGCTGTTCGTCACCACGTCGAGGCTCGGGGTGGACGCCCGGGAGCAGCCGGAGGCGGGCGCCCTGTTCGCGGCCGTCCCCGGCGTGCGCGGCCGCCCGGTGCTGCCCACCACCCTGTGACGGGAGCGAAGGACGATCAGCGGGGATGGTCGCCGGTGGCGCCGTCGATCAGCTCGCGCAGGATGTCCATGTGGCCCGCGTGCCGCACGGTGTCCTCGATCATGTGGATGAGCACCCAGCGCAGGGTCACCCGGCGGCCCGACCACGAGGTGCCGATCTCGTCGAGGGGGAGGTCGGTGATCGCCTTGTCGGCGGCGGCGCGGGCCCGGCCGTAGAAGGCGACGATCTGCTCGGTGGTCTCCCGCTCGCCGATCGCGAAGTCGTCCTCGGGGGCGAACCACAGCGGCTCGGCCTCGCGGCCGAAGGTGGCGCAGAACCAGCCGTACTCGACGGCGGCCAGGTGCTTGACGATGCCGAGCAGCGACGTGCCGGACGGCGTCATCGGCCGCCTGACCTGCTCCTCGCCCAGCCCCTGGAGCTTCCACACGACGACGTCGCGATGGCGGTCGAGGCTGGCGTGCAGGCTCTCCTTCTCGCCACCGGACGGCGGCACTTCCGTTCCCATGCCCGCGACCGTAACAGGCGGCACCGACACGTTGCCGTCGCCCGCCGGGGGCCGCGATACTCCCTGCATGATCGGTCATATCGGCATCAACGTCCCCGACATGCGGGCGGCCAAGGAGTACTACGACGCCCTCCTGCCGTACCTCGGTTTCAAGGAGTTCTTCAGCAGCGAGGAGGAGATCGGCTACATGCCGGCCGACGACAAGCCGGGCACGTACCTGTTCCTCTACCCCTCGCAGGAAGACGGTGACTACTCGCGGCACCGCACCGGGCTGCAACATCTGGCGTTCTCGCTGCGCAGCCGGTCGGCGGTCGCCGAGGCGCACGCGCGGGCGGTGGAGCTCGGCTCGCAGGTGCTGCACGAGCCCAGGGAGTTCCCCGAGTACCCGCCGCCGTACCACGCCGCGTTCTGGCTCGACCCGCACGGCGTCATGCTGGAGGCCGTCTGCCACTACGACCGCGACTGACCTGCGGCGATCCGGGTCCCGCGCGGCTGGACGGCTGCCGCCGGGGAAGGTTCCCTGTCGGTGCCGCCGTACGACGTGCGGGCGCGGACCGGTGTGCGATCTTCAGGTGCGAGGAGACGAGGGCTAGCCTGGAGCATGACGTCCCGCACGGGCCCGGCGGCCGGCCGGGCGTGGACGACGCGCGGCCCGATGTCATGATGTCCCCGACGCTCGACCGGGAGGAAACGATCGTGGGGCCTTTCGCGGGCGGTGGGCTGCCCCCGGACGACGTCGTCGTGGCGGCGCTGCGGGCCGGGGACGAGTCGATGTTCGCCGCGCTCCTCGACACCTGGTCGCGGGGGATGTTGCGGGCGGCCAGGTCCTACGTGTCCACCGACGACTCGGCCGAGGAGGTCGTGCAGGACACGTGGCTGGCGGTCATCGGCGCCATCGACGCCTTCGAGGGGCGCTCCTCGGTCAAGACGTGGGTCTACCGCATCCTGGTCAACACCGCCAAGAAACGCGGCCTGCGGGAGAGCCGGACGCTGCCGTGGAGCGCGTTCGAGCCGCCCGCCGAGCCGGCCCAGAAGGAGGACGGCCCGACGCCGGAGGGCGCGGTGCTCGCCTCGGAGGCGCGCGGTCTCATCGGCGAGGCGCTGGCCGGGCTGCCGCCCCGGCAGCGGATCGTCATCACCCTGCGTGACCTGGAGGGATGCACGTCCGAGGAGGTTTGCGAGATCCTGGAGATCTCGGCCGCCAACCAACGGGTGCTCCTGCACCGGGCAAGAGCCACGGTCCGCGACCGGCTCGAAGGCTACTACCAGTCCGTGAAGCGGTCAGAATAGGTTAAACGGTTCAACGTGCAGAGGTGAGGCGGTCAACGTCGTGAAGCGGTTCACGTGCGACGAGCTGGTAGAACTCATCACCGCCTACCTTGACGGCGCTCTTGACCGGCCCGAACGCGAGGGGTTCGAGGCGCACGCGGCGGCCTGCGCGGACTGCGCGCGGCAGCTCGACCAGTTCCGCGAGACCGTCCGGGCCCTGCGCGAGCTGCCGCCGGAGCGCAAGTTGTCCGACGGCACGCGGGACCGGCTGATGTCGGCGTTCAGAGCCCGCCGCCACCAGCGCTGACGGCCCAAGAGCCGCAAAAAGGGCAAATCTCGGCAGATCATCAGATTTCCGTGTAACGCTGGCGGGTCTCGCGGGTCTGTAAGCACATGCGCCACGCGATGACCGGCCCGGCGGCCGGCGGGTCCGGCGCCTCGGGAGCGGCCGGCGAGCCGCTCCGGGGCGTGCCGGAGGTGGAGGAGTTCGCACGCCGGTGCTTCGCCCCCGCCCCGGGCGACCGGGTGGGGGCCGAGCTGGAGTTCCTGGTCTTCGACCGGGCGGACCCGGCGCGGCAGGTGCCGATGGACCGGGTGGAGCGGGTCGTCCCGGCGCTGGCCGGCGGGAGCCGGGTGACGTACGAGCCGGGCGGCCAGATCGAGCTGTCGGGCCCGGCCGGGCCGCCCGCCGAGGCCATCGGACGGCTGGCCGCCGACGTGGCCGCCGTACGCGCGGCGCTCGGGCGGGACGGGCTGGTGCTGGGCGGCGTGGGGCTCGACCCGCTGCGCCCGGCCCGGCGGCAGCTCCGCCAGCCGCGCTACGACGCCATGGCCGAGTTCCTGGGCCGCCCGTACGGGCCGCTGATGATGTGCTCGACCGCGTCCGTCCAGGTCAACGTGGACCTGGGGGAGCGGCCGGCGGTCCGGTGGGAGCGCGCCAGGCTGCTCGCGCCCGTCCTGATCGCGGCCTTCGCCAACTCGCCGCTGAGCCGCGGACGCCCCTGCGGCTGGATGTCGGGCCGCCAGGCCGTCTGGGAGAACCTGGACCCCACCCGCACCGCCCCCGTCGACGGCTCCGGCGACCCGGCGGCGGCCTGGGCGGCGTACCTGCTCGACGCCCGGCTCATGCTCGTCCGCGAGGACGAGCGCCGCTACCGCGCGGTCGGCGACGGCTCGACCTTCCGCGACTGGCTCGACGGCGCGGGCGAGCGCCCGCCCACCCCCGAGGACCTGGCCTACCACGCCACCACGCTGTTCCCGCCGGTCCGGCCGCGCGGCTGGCTGGAGATCCGCTACCTCGACGCCCAGCACCCGGACGACTGGCCGGTGTGCGTCGCCGTCACCCACGCGCTGATCACCGACGACCGCGCCGCCGACGCCGCCCTGTCGGCCGCCGAGCCCGTCGCCGGCCTGACGGAGGTGGCCGCCAGGTGCGGCCTGACCGACCCGCGGCTCGCCCGCGCCGCCGAGGCGGCCTTCCGCGCCGCCGTCGAGGCGCTGCCCCGGCTCGGCGCGCCCGCCGGCCTCGTCGACGGCGTGTCCGGCTTCGCCGCCCGGTACGTGAGCGCGGGCCGCTCCCCGGCGGCCGACCTGATGGACCTGATGACGGACCCGGTACGGCGCCTGCCGGCCTGGCTGAGCGGAGAAGGACGGGCATGAACGACATCAAGGAACGCATCGCCGCCGAGCTGACCGCGGTGCGCGACCGTTCGCTGACCTACACCGAGGCCGAGGACGACCTCCTGCTGCGCCAGCACTCCCCGCTGATGTCGCCGCTGGTGTGGGACCTCGCGCACGTCGGCAACTACGAGGAGCTGTGGGTGCTGCGCGAGGCCGCCGGCATCACGCCGCTGCGCCCCGAGATCGACGACATCTACGACGCCTTCAAGCACCCCCGCAAGGACCGTCCCACCCTGCCGATCCTCGGCCCGGCCGAGGCCAGGAAGTACATCGGCGGCGTGCGCGGCCGGGTGCTCGACGTGCTGGACGCGATCGACCTGGAGGCCGCCGCGCCGCTGCACCGCGACGGGTTCGTGTTCGGCCTGGTCATCCAGCACGAGCACCAGCACGACGAGACGATGCTGGCCACCTGGCAGCTGTCCCGGCAGCCCGGCCTGGTCCGCGACGGCGACCTGCCGCCGGGCCGCGACACCGGCCCCGCCGAGGTGTACGTGCCCGCCGGGCCCTTCCAGATGGGCACCGCCGCCCTGCCCTGGGCCTACGACAACGAGCGCCCCGCCCACCGGGTCGACCTGCCCGCCTACTGGATCGACCGGCTGCCCGTCGGCAACGCCGCCTACGCCGCGTTCGTCGAGTCGGGCGGCTACGACGACCCGCGCTGGTGGCACCCGGACGGCTGGCGCTGGCGGCAGGAGAGCGGGGCCACCGCGCCGCTGTTCTGGACCCGCGAGGGCGACGCCTGGTGGCGCACCCGCTTCGGCCGCGCCGAGCCCGTCCCGATGGACGAGCCGGTGCAGCACGTGAGCTGGTACGAGGCCGACGCCTACGCCCGCTGGGCGGGCCGGCGGCTGCCCACCGAGGCCGAGTGGGAGAAGGCGTGCGGCTGGGACCCGGACGCCGGGCGGGCCCGCAAGTACCCGTGGGGCGACGAGGACCCCCGTCCCGACCTGGCCAACCTCGGTCACCGGGCGGCCCGGCCGGCCCCGCTGGGCGCCTACCCCGCCGGGGCGAGCGCGTACGGGGCCGAGCAGATGGTCGGCGACGTGTGGGAGTGGACCGGGTCGTGGTTCCAGCCCTATCCCGGGTTCCGCAGCTTTCCGTACAAGGAGTACAGCGAGGTCTTCTTCGGGCAGGAGTACCGGGTGCTGCGCGGCGGCTCGTGGGCGGCCGACCCGGCGGCGGTGCGGACGACGTTCCGCAACTGGGACTACCCGGTCCGGCGGCAGATCTTCACCGGCTTCCGCTGCGCCCGCGACGCCGAGCGGGCCTAGATGTGCCGGCACGCCGCCTGGCTGGGCGCCCCGCGCCCGCTGACCTCGCTGATCCACGAGCCGGCGAACGGCCTGCTCGCCCAGTCGTACGCGCCCCGGCGGCAGCGCCACGGCACGGTCAACGCCGACGGCTACGGCATGGCCTGGTACGACCCGGCCCGGCCGGAGCCGGTGCGCTACCGCCGTGCCATCCCCATCTGGGCCGACGCCAACCTGCCCGCGCTCGCCGAGATCGCCCGCTCCGGCTGCCTGATCGCGGCCGTGCGGTGCGCCACGACCGGCATGCCGGTGGAGGAGAGCGCCACCGCGCCTTTCGCCGGGGGCGGCTGGCTGCTCAGCCACAACGGCCGGGTCGAGCGCGACGCGGTCATGGACCTGGCCGACGACCTGCCCGAGAGCCCCTGCGACTCGGCCTGGCTGGCCGCCGCCGTGTTCGCCCGCGGCAGCGCCGGGCTCGGCCTGGCCGCGGCGCTGGCCGACGTCGTCGTGCGCGCCGGGGAGAAGGACGCCGCCGCCCGGCTGAACCTGCTCGCCTGCGACGGCACGGCGCTCGCCGCGACCGTCTGGGGCGACACCCTCTTCTTCCGCGCCGACCAGGACGGCGTGTACGTGGCCAGCGAGCCCCTGGACGACCGGCCGGGCTGGCAGGAGGCACCCGACCGCAGCCTGCTCACCGCCACGCCGGACGACGTACGCGTCCAGCCGTTGTGACCTTCCCAAGGAGGATCTCGTGCCCGTCACCCAGCCGACCGTCCATGTGATCAACCATCTTGACCCCGGCTACCTGCGCCAGGCGCTCGAACACGACGTCAGGACCGGGCTGACGGCCACGCCCAAGTGGCTGCCGCCCAAGTGGTTCTACGACGAGGCGGGCAGCGACCTGTTCTCGCGCATCACCCGGTTGCCCGAGTACTACCCGACCCGCCGCGAGCTGACGATCCTGCGCGCGCGGGCGGCCGGGATCGCCGCCGCGAGCGGCGCGGACACGCTGGTCGAGCTGGGCTCGGGCACGAGCGAGAAGACCGTGATCCTGCTGGACGCGCTCACCGCGGCGGGCACGCTGCGCGCGTACACGCCGGTGGACGTGGACGCCGTCACCCTGGAGGCGGCGGCGCGCCGGCTGGGCGGCCGCTACCCCGGGCTGGAGGTGCGGCCGGTGTGCGCCGACTTCGAGCGGCACCTGCGGCTGCTGCCGCGCTCGGGCAGGCGCATGGTGGCCTTCCTCGGCGGCACGATCGGCAACCTCGAACCGGCCGCCCGCGAGGTGTTCCTGAAGGAGGTGCGCGCCACCCTGCGGCCCGGCGACACGTTCCTGCTCGGCGCCGACCTGGTGAAGGACACCGGGCGGCTGGTCGCGGCCTACGACGACGCCGCCGGGGTGACGGCCGCGTTCAACCGGAACGTCCTGCACGTGGTCAACCGGGAGCTGGCGGCCGGGTTCGAGCCGGCGGCGTTCGAGCACGTCGCCCTGTACGACCAGCGCAACGAGTGGATCGAGATGCGGCTGCGGGCCACCCGGGACATGCGGGTGCGGGTCGGCGCGCTCGGCCTGACCGTGGACTTCGCCGCGGGCGAGGAGATGCGGACGGAGATCAGCGCCAAGTTCCGGCTGGAGCCGCTGGGGGAGGAGCTGGCCGCGGCCGGGTTCACCGTCCTGCGGTCGTGGACCGACCCCGACGGCGACTTCGGGCTGCTGCTGGCCGGGGCGTGATCGCCGAATGCTGGCGGGCCGCCCGCTCGGCCGCGCCGCCCGGCCACCTGGACGCGGCCGGCTGCAACGTGCCCAGCGACCGGACGCTGGCCGCGACGGTCGAGCACCTGCGGCGCGAACGCGAGCTCGGCGGGTACGCCGCCGTGCCCGGCCTCAGCACGCCCAGGGCCGCGCTGGCCGCCCTGACCGGCGCGGACGCGGCCGACGTCGCCTTCCTGGAGAGCGGCACGGCCGCGATGGCGGCGCTGCTCGGCGGCTGGCGCCTGCCGCCGGGCGCCCGGGTCGGCTTCACCCGCGCGGAGTACGGCAGCACGCTCATGCTGCTGCGCCGCCTGGCCGCCGAACGCGGCTGGACCCTCGCCGAGCTGCCCGCCGACGACGACGCCCGCCTGGACCTCGACGCCCTGTCCGCCGCCCTGCGCCGCGGCCTGGACCTGGTCACCCTGCCGCACCTGCCCTCCCACCGGGGCACCGCGCAGCCGGCCGGCGAGATCGGCCGCCTGTGCCGGGAGGCCGGCGTGCCCCTGGTCCTGGACGTGTGCCAGTCCCTCGGCCACCTGGACGTCACCGGCGCGCGGGCCGCCGCCTACGTCGGCACCTCCCGCAAGTGGCTGGCCGGGCCGCGCGGCGTCGGCTTCCTGATCGTGCCCGGCCTCACCGAGGACATGGACGCGGCGGCCCCCTCGCTCGGCGGCCACGTCTGGCTGGAGGACCCGGCGCGCACCGGGCCGCTGCCCGGCGCCGCGCGCTACGAGAGCGCCGAGTCGGCGGTCGCGGCGCGGATCGGCCTCGGCGTCGCCGTCCTGGAGCACCACGCGCTGGGGCCGGACGCGGTCCGCGCGCACCTCGCCGAGCTGGGCGCGGCGGCCCGGCGCACGCTCGACGGCAGGGGCGGCTGGCGGGTGGTGGAGCCGTACGACGAGCCGACGGCCATCGTCACCCTGCGCCCGCCCGGCGGCGCGGACGCCACCAGGACGGCCGCCGCGGCGGCCGCGGCGGGCCTGCTGGTGGGCGTCGCGCCGGTCGCCCGCGCCCCGCTCGACCTGCGGGAACCGGTGCTGCGCGTCTCGCCGCCCCCGGGAACCCGGCAGGAGACCCTGGACGCCCTGGCCCGCGTCCTCGACGGCCGTTAGAGCCGGCGGGCGTCAGAGCGGCGGTCCTCAGAGCGGCGGGCGTCAGAGCAGGCAGGTGTCAGGGCGGCAGGATGTCAGAGCAGGCGGTCGAAGCCGACCACCAGGTGCGCGGGCCCGCGCAGCGACGCGCTGTGCCGGTACGGCGGCGGCCCGGCGGCCAGCTCCGGCCCGACCAGCCTGCTCACCAGCGCGCCCAGCGCGACCCGCGCCTCGATCCGGGCCAGCGGCGCCCCCACGCAGTAGTGCACGCCCCCGCCGAACCCCAGATGCTGGTTGTCCCGCCGCGCCGGGTCGAAGCGGTCGGCGCCGGCGAAGCGGGCCGGGTCCCGGCTGCCCGAGGCCAGCAGCAGCGCCACGTCCGCGCCCTGGGGCACGGTGACCCCGGCGATCTCGATGTCGGCCAGCGTCGTACGGGTGCGGAACTGCACCGGCGGGTCGTAGCGCAGCACCTCCTCGACGGCCGGCACGATCAGCCCGGGGTCGGCGCGCAGCCGCGCCAGCGCCTCCGGGTTGCGCAGGAACGTCAGCATGCCGTTGGCGATCAGGTTGACGGTGGTCTCGTGGCCGGCGATGAGCAGCAGGGCCATCGTCGCGATGATCTCCGGGGCGTCCATGCGCTCGGCCTCGTCGTCGGTGAGCAGCGCCGACAGCAGGTCGTCCGACGGGCGGGCGTGCCGCTCGCCGGCCAGCTCCACCAGGTACGCGCGCAGCTCCGGCGCGGCGGCCTCGGCCTGCCGGACCTCCTGCGCCGACAGCCCCTCGGGCGGGTCCAGCGTGCGGGCCAGGGCCGAGGCCCAGCCGTGGAAGCGCGGCTCGTCCTCCTTGGGCACGCCGAGCAGGTCGCAGATCACCGTGACCGGCAGCGGGTAGGCCAGGTCGTCCACCACGTCCATGGAGTCGTGGCCGGCGCGCCGGTCGAGGAGTTCGGCCACCAGCGACACCACGTGCTGCCCGAGCCGGTTGACGCGCTCCGGGGTGAAGTGCCGCATGACGATCCGCCGCAGCCGGTCGTGGTCGGGCGGGTCGAGGAAGATGAACGCCGGTTTCCTGGACTCCTGGCCGTCCTGGGCGTCCTGTCCGGCCATCAGCCGGCCGGAGGCGCCGAACGAGCCGGAGCCGCTCCTGCTCTTGCGCTCGTCGGAGCTGATCCGCGGGTCGTGCAGCAGCGAGACGATCTCGGCGTACGTGCTCACCGCGTACAGGTCGTCCCCCTGGCGGGAGACGGGCGTCTCGCGCAGCCGGGCGTACAGCGGGTACGGGTCGGGGCGGTTCGCCTCGTCCAGGACCTGCGCGAACAGGCTCTGCGTCACCTGGTGGGCCATGGTCGTCCTCCGGCTCTCATTCCAGCGGCGGCGCGGTCAGCGGCGAGCGGGGGTCGCGCTCGCGCGGCGCCTCGCGCGCGGTCGGGCCCTGCCCGGTCACCGCGGCCGTCGGGCTGTGCGTGGACTGGCCGTCCACGGCCAGGCCGGCGGGCACCGGGAGCAGCGTGCGCGGCCCGTCGGCGGCCCGCAGGTCGGGCGGGAAGGGCGCGGCCGCCTCGATCAGGCCGGCGTAGGCGGGCAGCGCGCGCGGGGCGTCCACCGCGACCGCCGCCACGCACCGGCCCTGGCGGCCGAAACAGGCCACGAAGCGGCGCTCGGCCACCGAGCCCTGCGTGACCACCACCTCGTCGGCGATCGTCGGCAGCCCGACGGACTTGATGCTGACGCCGAACTGGTAGGACCAGAACGCCGGCAGCCCCCGGTGCGGGCGCGGCCGGTCGGCGACCATGTTGTGCGCGGCGGTGGCCGCCTGGCGCACCGCGTTGTCCCAGCGCTCCACGGCCAGCAGCAGGCCGTCGTAGTGCGGGTGCGGCCAGCGCGCCACGTCGCCGGCCACGAACACGTCGGAGGTGACGATCGCGTCGGCGTCGAAGGCCCGGCAGGCGGCGTCGCACACCACCCCGCGCGCGTCGGCCGCCAGGCCCGCCCCGTCCAGCCACTCGGTGTTGCGGACGGCCCCCAGCGCCACCACCGCGACCTCGACCGGCAGGACGTCGCCGTCGGACAGGTGCGCCGCGCGCAGCCGGCCCTCCGCGTCGCCCTCCAGCGCCATCACCGTGGTGTTCACCCGCAGGTCCACGCCGTGCTCGCGGTGCAGCCGGGCGGCCACGCTGCCGGCCGCCGCGCCCAGGGCGCCGGCCAGCGGGGCCGGGCCGCGTTCGGCGACCGTCACGGCCAGGCCCAGCTCGCGGCAGACCGAGGCGATCTCCGAGCCGGTGAACCCGCCGCCGATGACCAGCACCCGGCTCGGCCCGGCGGCGAGCGCGGCCCGCAGGCTCTCCGCGTCGTCGCGCCCGCGCAGGGTGAACACGCCGGTCAGGGCCGCTTCGGCGGGCTCGGGCCAGGGGCGCGCCCGGGTGCCGGTGGCGATCAGCACCCGGTCGAAGCCGATCTCGCGCCCGCCGGCCAGGCGTACCTGCCGGGTGCGCAGGTCCAGGCCGGTGGCGGGCTCGCCGAGCAGCCAGCGCGCCCGCAGGTCCCGCGCCGTGACGAGCGCGGTGTGCGCGGGCGCGGCGCGTCCGGCCAGCACCTGCTTGGACAGCGGCGGCCGGTCGTAGGGCTCGTACGGCTCGTCGCCGATCAGGGTCAGCTCCCCGGTGAAGCCCTCGGCGCGCAGCGTCTCGGCCGCCCGCAGGCCGGCCAAGGAGGCGCCCACGATCACCGCGCTACGCATGGTCGTCCGGCGAGCAGGTGATCGCCTGCACCGGGCAGGCCGCGGCGGCCTCGCGCACCTGCTCGCGCAGCGCGTCGGCCGGGGCGTAGTCGTACTCGAGGGACTCGGCGCCGTGGAACCGGAAGACCGCCGGCGCCGCGAACACGCACTGGCCGTAGCTCAGGCAGCGGTTCAGATCGACGAGCACTCTCATGTCCGCCACGTTACGAACGGCTGCTCCAGCCACGTTCCAACCTGATCCCAAGTTTTCCTGATTTGCGAAACCTAGGACTCCTAGGATAAAACCTAGGAAGCTTAGGTTTCCTGCTGCGGAGGTGGATCATGATGGCTCGGGCCGGTCTGACGGCGGACCGCGTGACGGAGGCGGCCGGAGAGCTGGCCGACGAGGCCGGGTTCGACAACCTGACGGTCTCGGCCCTCGCGCGCCGCTTCGGCGTCGCGGACGCCAGCCTCTACTCCCACGTCAGGAACCTCCAGGACCTGCGCGTCCGGGTCGCTCTGCGGGCCGCCCGCATCCAGGCCGACGCCCTGACCGCGGCGGTGGCCGGCAAGGCGGGCAAGGACGCGCTGGCCGCCTTCGCCGCCGCCTACCGCGACTTCGCGCTCGCCCACCCGGGCCTGTACGAGGCCACCCAGCTCCGGCTCGACCCCGAGATCGTCGCCGGGTGCGCCGACGTCCAGCGCATCTTCACCACCACCAACGCGGTCGTGGCCGCGTACGGGCTGCCCGAGCCGGCCCACACCGACGCCATCCGGCTGCTGCGCAGCACCTTCCACGGCTTCACCAACCTGGAGGCCCGCGGCGGCTTCCAGGCGTCCCGCGACGTCCGCAGCTCGTGGGACGCGATCATCGACGCGCTCGACAGCGCACTGAGACATTGGCAGGTTTCCCCATGACCGGAACGACCGACACCCGGCCCGGCCTCGACCGGCGGCTGCTGACGGTCGCCGGGGTGCTCACCCTCGGCGCCTTCACCGCCCTGCTCGACGGCACGGTGGTCGGCGTCGCCACGCACACCCTGGCCCGCGCGTTCTCCGCCGACCTGGCGGCCACCCAATGGGTGACGACCGCCTACCTGCTCGCCCTGGCCGCGGTCATCCCCGCGACCGGGTGGGCGGCCCAGCGGTTCGGCGCCGGGACGGCCTGGACCGCCTCGCTCGCCGTGTTCCTGGCCGGCTCGATCCTGTGCGGGTCGGCCTGGTCGCTCGGCAGCCTCGTCGCCTTCCGCGTCGTGCAGGGGGCCGGGGCGGGCATGCTCTTCCCGCTCAGCCGGATCATCGTCGTCGAGGTGGCCGGGCGCGAGCGGCTCGGCCGGATGATGGCGCTGATGGCCGTGCCCGCCGTGCTCGCGCCCGTCCTCGGGCCGGTCGTCGGCGGCGTGCTGCTGGAGACGCTGTCGTGGCGGTGGGTGTTCCTGATCAACGTGCCGTTCGTGGCGGTCGGCGTCGTCCTGTCGGCTCTGTACGTGCGCACCGCCCGGCCGGAGGGCCCGGCCGAACGCCTCGACGTGGCCGGCCTGCTCGGCGTGAGCGGCGGCCTGACCCTGCTGCTGCACGGGCTGAGCGGGGCCGGTGAGCCCGTGGCCGCGCTGACCGCGGCCGCCGGCGCGCTGCTGCTGGCCGTCTGCCTGTGGCGGGCCGCCCGCACCTCCGGGCCGCGGATCGTCGAGCCCGGCCTGTTCCGCGACCGGGCCTTCGCCGCCTCCGCCACGCTGGCCTTCCTGGCCAACTTCTCCCTGTTCGCCGCGGTGTTCCTGGTGCCGCTGTTCCTCCAGACGGCCGAGGGGGCCGGAGCGCTCGGCGCCGGGCTGGTGCTCGCGCCGCAGGGGCTCGGCATGCTCGCCGCGGTGCTGGCCGCCGGCCGGCTGATCGACCTGAACGGCAACCCGCGCCGGATCGTCGTCACGGGCCTGGTCCTGCTGGCGGCCGGCACGCTGCCGTTCGCGCTGGCCGACCCCGGGGCGGGCACGGCGCTGCTGCCGGTGGCGCTGTTCGTCCGCGGGGTGGGGGCCGCGCTCGCGGTCTCACCCACCATGATCACCCTCTACCATTCGCTGCCGCCGGCCAAGGTGCCCGCCGCGACCACCGCCAACGCCATCGGCCAGCAGGTCGGCGCGGCGGCCGGCACCGCCTGCGTGGCCGTGCTGCTCCAGCACGGCGGCTACCGGCCCGCCTTCTGGGTCACGCTGGCCGCCGTCGCGCTCTGCCTCCTGCCCGCCCTGTTCCTCCCGTCCTCGAAAGCAGGCACGTCATGAACCCCGTCACCGAGAACGAGATCCGCTCGTCCTTCGTCAACTGCTCCAAGGGCGAGGCCCGCCGGCTCGCCGTCCCGCGCGGGCTGCCCGAGCTGCCCTGGCCCGACCTCGACTTCCTGGGCTGGCGCGATCCGGGGGCGCCGGAGCGGGCGTACCTGGTGGCCGAACGCGGCGGCGCGCCGCTCGGCGTCGCGCTGCGGCTCGGCCAGGAGGTGCGCAGGAGCTTCACCAAGAGCACGCTCTGCTCGGTCTGCGTGACCCCGCACGCCGGGACCGGCGTCGCGCTGTTCACCGCGGCCAGGGTGGGCGCGGCGGGGCGGCAGGGCAACACGGTGGGCGCCTACATGTGCGCCGACCTGGCCTGCTCCCTGTACGTCCGGGGGCGCAAGGAGACCGAGCTGGGCGTCCGGTTCGAGTCGCTGAGCGTGGCCGAGCGCGTCGCCAGGACGGCGGTCAACCTGGACGCCTTCCTCGACAAGATCCTCGACGGCGCCCTGGCGTGACCCGGACGGCCGGTGAACTGTCGGGCCTGCCTGCGACACTCCCCGGATGCTGATACTGGAACTGTTGCGGCCGACGTTGCGCGCCGCCTGGGGGCCCGACACCTGCGACACCGCCGCGCGGGAGGAATGGCGGCCCGACAACCCGGCCAGGGGGCAGTGCGGGATCACCGCGCTGGTGGTCCAGGACCTGCTGGGCGGAGACCTGATCCTGGCCGAGGTGCACGCCGACGGCGTCAAGGTCGGCCACCACTACTGGAACGTGCTGCCCGGCGGCACCGAGATCGACTTCACCGCCGACCAGTTCCACCCGGGCGAGGTCGTCGTGAATCCCCAGCTCCAGCAGCGTCCCCCGGACGCGCCGCGCCGGTGCCGGGAGCAGTACGAGCTGCTGCGCCACCGTGTCGTCACCGCGCTGTCCGGGCCGCCGCCCGCGTGAGACGTCATATGACGCCATGGTGACGTCATATAGCCTTGCAATGGCGTCACAACGCATGTCATGATGGCGTCATGGACCTTGCCCCGTATGTCGATCAACTTCGGCGCGAGCTCATGCTCGCCGCCGGGACGGGCGGCGAGCAGGCCCGTGCGCTGGCCGAGCGCTTCGCCGCCACTCTCGAGTCGGCCGCCCGGCTCGCCCTGCTGGAGGCCCTGTCGGCCGCCGCGGACGAGATCACCCAGGACCTCGCGCCCGGCTCCGTCGAGGTGCGCCTGCGCGGGCGCGACCCGGCCTTCGTCGTGACGCCGCCGCCCGCCGCCCACCCGTTCCCGGACCAGGACGAACCGCCCGTCAGCGCCGGCCCCGGCGAGCGGCCGCCCATGCCGCCGCCCCCCGAGACCGACGAGGGCGGCACGTCCCGGATCTCCCTCCGGGTGCCCGAGGCGCTCAAGCCGCGCATCGAGGAGGCGGCCGCGCGCGACGGGCTGTCCGTCAACGCCTGGCTGGTCCGCGCTGTCTCCGCGGCGCTCGACCCCGGTGACGCCACCCGTGACGCCACCCGCCGCGCCACCCGGCGCCCGGCCCCCCAGACCGGCAACCGCTACAGCGGCTGGGTGCGCTGATGCCCGCGCCGACGCCCGCGCCGATGCCCGCGCTGATGCCCGCGCTGATGACCATGCCGACCGATGACAGGGAGATCGGAATGCCGGCCTTCGACACGCCACGCCCCATCGTCGCCGTCCTCGACCTGGCGACCGCCGCCGTCCGCGTCGTCGCGGGCGACCGCGCCGAGACCGTGGTCGACGTGCGCCCGAGCGACGAGCACAACGACGCCGACGTGCAGGCCGCCCAGCACGTCCAGGTTCATTACGCCGACGGCCGGCTCACGGTGGCCGCCGGCAAGGAACAGGGCGCGCCGGCGCTCGGCTGGGGGCTCTCGCTCGGCAAGCTCGTCGAGTCGCCCGCCGACTGGGCGCGTTCGCTGCTGCTCGGCACGGGCTCGGTGGAGGTGACGATCGAGCTGCCGGCCGGGTCCCGCCTCGACGTCAGGACGTCCGGCGGCCTGTCGTGCCGCGGGCCGCTCGGCGACGTCACGGCGACCACCACGTACGGCGACATCCGCGTCGAGCAGGCCGGCCGGCTGCGCCTGAAGAGCACCCACGGCGCCGTCTCCGTCGCCCGCGCCCGCGGGCACGCCGAGATCACCACGAACCACGGCGACATCCGCGTCGGCGAGATCGACGGCACCGCCGCCGTCAAGACCGCCCACGGCGACGTGCGCCTCGGCGAGGTCACCGGCGAGCTGCGGCTCAACAGCGCCCACGGCGACATCACCGTGGAACGCCCGCTGGCCGGCGTCGTCGCCAAGACCTCCTACGCCGGCGTGGAGATCCACGAGGTGGCGTCCGGCACGGTCGTCATGGAGACCACCGGCGGCGGCCTGGACGTCGGCCTGCGCGAGGGCGCCTCCGCCTGGCTCGACGTCAGCTCCCGGTACGGCACCGTGAACGTCGCCCTCGACCCCGGCGACGACCCCGGCGACCCGGCGCGGACCGTCGAGATCCACGCCCACACCACGCACGGCGACATCGACATCCACCGTTCCTGACGACCGAGGAGACCGACATGCCAGACGCGATCATGGTCGAGGGGCTGACCAAGAGGTACGGCGACGTGACCGCCCTCGACGGCGTCGACCTGACCGTCCCGGAGGGGACGGTGTTAGGACTGCTGGGCCCCAACGGCGCCGGCAAGACCACCACGGTGCGAATCCTCACCACGCTCCTGCGACCCGACGCCGGCCACGCCACGGTGGCCGGGCTCGACGTCGTCCGCGACGCCCACCGGCTGCGCGCCCGCATCGGCGCGTCCGGCCAGTACGCCGCCGTGGACGACCACCTCACCGGCGCCGAGAACCTGGAGATGGTCGGCCGCCTCTACCACCTGGGCGCCCGGCGCAGCCGGGAGCGCGCCCGCGAGCTGCTGGACCGCTTCGACCTCGCCGACGCCGCCGACCGCCCGGTGCGCGGCTGGTCCGGCGGCATGCGCCGCCGCCTCGACCTGGCCGGCGCGCTGGTCGCCGACCCGCCCGTGCTGTTCCTGGACGAGCCCACCACCGGCCTCGACCCCCGCGCCAGGATCGCCCTGTGGGACGTCATCGCCGAGCTCGTCCGGGAGGGCACCACCGTCCTGCTCACCACCCAGTACCTGGAGGAGGCCGACCGGCTCGCCGACCGCATCGCGGTGGTCGACCGCGGGCGGGTGATCGCCCGCGGCACGGCCGAGGAGCTGAAGGACCAGGTCGGCGGCGACCGCATCGAGCTCTCGGTGACCAGCGCGGCGAGCCTGGAGCACGCCGCCCGCGCCCTGGCGCCGCTGGCCCTGGGGGAGATGCAGGTCGACGCCGTCGCCCTGCGCATGACGATCCCGGTGACCGGCGGCGCGGCCGCGCTGACCCAGGCGCTCGGCCACCTGGCCGCCGAGCGGATCGCCGTACGCGACGCCGGGCTGCGCCGCCCCACCCTCGACGACGTGTTCCTCACCCTCACCGGACGCCAGGCCGACGAGCGGACCGCCGACGACAAGACCGAGGAGACCGTCCGATGAACGCCCTCCGGCTGGCCGCCGCCGACGGCCTGACCATCGCCAGGCGCAACGCGCTCAAGATCCGCCGAGCCCCCGACCTGCTGGGCGGCGTGATCATGCTGCCCATCGTGTTCGTGGTGCTTTTCACCTACGTCTTCGGCAGCATGATCGAGCTGCCCGGCATGTCCTACGGCGAGTACCTGCTGCCCGGGATCTTCGTCATGACGATCGTCACCAGCGCGCAGATCACCGGCTACACGCTCACCCAGGACCTGCAGAAGGGCATCTTCGACCGGTTCCGCACCCTGCCGATGTCGCCCACGGCGGTGCTCACCGGCCAGACCGTCAGCGACGTCATCATGAACGTCACCAGCATCGCCACCATGGCGCTCGTCGGCCTGCTGGTCGGCTGGCGCGTCCACAGCTCGCCGCCGGAGGCGGTGCTCGGGTTCGCGATGCTGCTGCTGTTCGCCTACGCCTTCTCCTGGGTGACGGCCACGGTCGCGCTGGCCCTGCGCACGCCCGAGGTGTTCAACAACCTCGCCACCCTCACCTCGTTGCCGCTGGTGTTCCTGTCCAACGCGTTCGCCGACAGCACGCGCCTGCCCGGCCCGCTGCGGCCGATCGCCGAGTGGAACCCGGTCTCGACGCTCGTCCAGGCCGCGCGGGAGCTGTTCGGGAACACCAGCGCCGCCCTGCCCCAGCCCGCCGCCTGGCCGCTGCGGCACGCCGTGCCGGTGTCGCTGATGTGGTCCGTGCTGCTCCTGGCCGTGTTCGTGCCGCTGGCCACGCGGCTCTACAGCAGGGCCGTCAGCCGGTGAACACCGTCTCGGGCGCGGACCGCGAGCGCGCGGTCGAGCTGGTCCAGCAGGCGTACGCGGACGGCCGGCTCGATCCCGACGAACTGGAACGGCGGCTCGAACTGGCGCTCACCGCCACCTCCGCCCGCGAGCTGGAGCCGATCGTCGCCGACCTGCCGGACGAGGTGGTCCGGCTGGCCTCCGCCGGCGGCGCCGTCACCCGGACCGGCGACTGGGAGGTCCCGCGCCGCCTGTGCGTCGACTCCAGATACGGCCGGGTGCGGCTCGACCTGTCGCGAGCCCGCGTGCCCTGCGGGCGCATCGACATCGAGCTGCTGCTGGCGTACGGCAGCGCCACGATCGTCCTGCCCGCGGGCGCCACCGCGAACGCCGACGGGGTGCGGTCCGCATGGGGGCGCGTGACCTGCAAGGCCCCCGGCCGGCCCCGCCCCGGCCACCCGCACGTCCAGGTGACCGGCGACCTGCCCTACGGCCGCCTGCTCATCCGCCAGGTGACCCGTCTCGGCGGCCGCCTGCTCGGGACCTGAGAACCGTCTTGACCCTCCGGCGGCTACCCGTTCAGGTGGCGGCGGAGGAAGTCGAGCTGGAGGAGGAGCAGGCCCTCGAAGACGTCCTCGTCCGAGGTGGGGGCGTGGGAGGCGCCGGACAGCGGCAGCACCTCGTGCGGGCGTCCCGCGGCCAGCAGCGCGGACGACAGGCGCAGCGTGCCCGCCGGGAACACGTTGTCGTCGGACAGGCCGTGGACGAGCTGCAGGGGCCGGGTCAGGGTGTGCGCCCCGGCCAGGGTGGAGCAGGCTTCGTACCGGTCGGGGTGGCGGTCCGGGTGGCCGAGGAAACGTTCCCGCCAGTGGGTGTCGTACAGGCGCTGCTCGCTGGCGCCGGCGCCGGCGAGCGCGGCGTGGAAGACGTCGGGAC
Source organism: Nonomuraea sp. NPDC001831 (assembly GCF_042892035.1). Lineage (NCBI taxonomy): Bacteria > Bacillati > Actinomycetota > Actinomycetes > Streptosporangiales > Streptosporangiaceae > Nonomuraea > Nonomuraea sp. NPDC001831. The sequence goes on from NZ_JBIATU010000004.1 coordinate 91,533, forward strand.
GCCGCAGCACCGCCATGACGGCCAGCGTGCCCGCGAACGACCAGCCGCGCATCGCGACCCGGCGCAGGTCCAGCTCCGGATGGCGGGCGGCGACCGCGTGCAGGGCGGCCACCTGGTCCGCCAGCACGGGGCCGAACATGTCGCCGTGCACCTCGCGCTCCCAGCCGGGGCCGCGGCCCGGCGTGCCGGCCCCGTCGGTGACCAGGACGGCGAACCCCTGCTCGGCGAACCACTGCGAGACGAACATCATCGGCGCCTGCTCGTCGGTGACCCGGCGTCCGGCCGGCCCCGCGTACGGGTCCAGCAGGACCGGCAGCGCCGGGTCGCCGGGGCGGTGCCAGGAGGGCAGGTGCAGGTGGCTGCGCAGGTCGCGCCCGGTGGTGACGAGCGACAGCCGGCGCAGCGCCAGCACCGGCCGCTGCGCCGCCGACGCCACCTCGACCCCGCTGCGCGCCGGGGACGACGTCCCGGCCGAAGAGCGTTCCACGCGCACCCGCTCGCCCGGGTGCTCGGCGGTGCGGATGACGTGGACGAGGGTGCCCGCGCGCCGCGTCCCGCCGTGCACCCCCGGCGCGATGCTGAGCCGGCGGGCGCCCGCCGCCGGGGTGTGCAGCCACAGGTGGGTCTGCGCGGGGTCGTCGGAGGCGGTGAAGAGCACGTCCTCGCCGTCCACGCCGAGAACCGCCTCCAGTTGCAGGCCGGGCGGCGTGACCGGGACGCCGCCGACGGTGAGCCGCCGGGTGCCGTCCAGGTCGGTGTGGGCGACCAGGCGGCCGGAGCCGGTACGGGCGGGCGTGCCCGGGACGAGCTGCACCCAGCACGGATCGTGCTGCTCGGCCAGCAGCCGCGTCCGGCCGGAGTCCGGGTCGGCGGCCAGCACCCGGACCGTCCGCTGGTCCCTGCTCTGCACCGACAGGTACGGGCCGTGGGCGTCCCAGCCGGCGGCCGTCAGGTACTCGAAGGCGGCCCGGTCCCAGGCGACCTCGACGCGCCCGCCGTCCGCCGTGCCGTCCGTCGTGCCGTCCAGCCTGGCGATCCAGAGGGTGACGTCGGCGTTGGCGGTGCCGGCCGCCGGGTACCGCACGGCCCGCGGCGGGCGCGCGGGCTCGGCGGGGTCGCCGACGTGCCAGAGCGCGACACGGGCCTCGTCCACCCGGGCCGTCAGCAGGCGGGCGCCGTCGGGGGACCACCAGTAGCCGCGGGAGCGGCCCATCGAGGCGGACGCGGCGTACTCGGCGACGCCGAACCGCACGTCCGGCCCGTCGGGCTCGGCCACGGCGCGGTCGCCGGCGCCGTCCGCGCCGATCACCCGCAGCGCGCCGCCGGAGAGGTAGGCGACCAGCCGCCCGGCCGGGTCGGGCCGCGGGTCGCGGGCCGTGCCGGGCACCGGCAGCAGACGGGCCGCGCCGGTCGGGACGTCCACCGCCCACAGCGCGCCCGCCAGGGTGAACACCGCCAGGCCGGCCGCGTCGTCCGTGGCGTAGGAGCCGATCCCCTGGGCGCCGCCGCCGGTCAGCGCGGCGGGGTCGGCGAGCAGCCGCTCCTCGCCGGAGCCGGCGTCCAGGACCCAGAGGCAGGTGACCGGGTCGTCGCCGGCGCGGCTGCGCAGGAACAGCACGACGGAGCCGTCCGCCGAGACAGTGAAGGCCGAGGGGGCGCCCAGGGTGAACCGCCGGGTGCGGGCGAACTGCCGGGGCAGGCTGATCCTGGTGTCGTCGTCGTGGTGCGGCATGCGTGCCTGGTTCCTCTCACTGTGGTCCGGCTTTCGGGCACGACAAAAAGCGCACACCGTAGTGGTGTGCGCTTCGTTCGTGTCAGGTGAGCGGCGGGACTTCTCGCGCGGCTCCCGCGGCCGCCTCCCGCTCGCCGGGACGATCTCCGGGACGATCTCCGCGGCCGAGCTCCCGGACATTTTACTACGTGATCATCCGTGTGACGGCGTCCGCCTGACCGGGGGAGATCCCCGGCGGCCGCCCGCGTCGGGCGGGAACGGCTCTGGTACTGTGACGGTCTCTGGCCGAGACCGTCCGTAGGAGGTGAGACCCATTACCGCTTCGTCAGGCTGGGGCTCCCTTCCGGCACCCGTCCGGCCCGCCTGGGCCAGGTGACCGCGGGGAGCGCCCATCGGCATCCCGGAAGGCTCCCCATGTCCCCCTCCACGATCCCCCTGTCCGCCGTCGTCTCCCGGCTGCGCGCCGCCGGCTGCGTCTTCGCCGAGGACGAGGCCGAGCTGCTGGTCTCCACCGCCCGTACCCCTGCCGAGCTGGCCGGGATGGTCGAGCGCCGGGCCGGCGGGCTGCCCCTTGAGCACGTCCTGGGCTGGGCGCGGTTCTGCGGCCTGCGCATCGCCGTCGAGCCTGGCGTGTTCGTGCCGCGTCCGCGTACCGAGTTCCTCATCCGCCAGGCCGTCGCGCTGGCCCGCGGGGCCGGCCGCCCGCCCGTCGTCCTCGACCTGTGCTGCGGCACGGGCGCGATGGGGGCCGCGGTCGTGGCGGCGCTGGGGGAGGAGACCGAGGTGCACGCGGCCGACCTCGACCCCGCCGCCGTGCGCTGCGCCCGGCTCAACCTGCCCGGCGGCCACGTTCACCAGGGCGACCTGTACGACGCCCTGCCCGGCTCGCTCCGCGGCCGCGTCGGCATCCTGATCGCCAGCCCTCCCTACGTGCCCACCGAGTCGGTCGGCCTGCTGCCGCCCGAGGCGCGCCTGCACGAGCCGCTGATGGCGCTCGACGGCGGCGGCGACGGGCTCGACGTGGTGCGCCGGGTGATCGCGGGGGCCGCCGGCTGGCTCGCGCCGGGCGGGCACCTGCTGGTGGAGACCAGCGAACGGCAGGCCGCGGCCACCGTCCGGGCCGCCGTGGCGGCGAGGCTCCAGGCGCGGGCCGCGGTCTCGGACGAACTGGACGCCGCCGCCGTCATCGCCACCCGCCCCGCCTGAAGCCCGTACCCACGCCAACCGGACCGCGCGAACCGGACCGCGCCCACCGGACTGCGCGAACCGGACTGCGGGGGCCGGGCTGTAGGGGGCGGTGCTGCGGGGGGCGGCGGTTCCGGGGGCGGGCAGCGCGGTGCCCGGCGCGCCGGAGCGTGCCGGGCACCGCCCGCGTCCCTTACGGACGCTGCGGGCGGGTGGGGTTGGCGGTGGTCCCCGTCGTGGTCCCGGTGGTACCCGTGGTCCCGGTGGTACCGGTGGTTCCTGTGGGACGGGTCATGTGCTCAGCCGTCCCCACCGGGTTGCGGCCCTTGCGCAGGCCCGCCAGCCCCAGCAGTCCGAGCAGCCCCAGCAGGCCCCACAGACCGCCGTTGCCGCCGCCCTCGTCGTATCTGTTCTCGGTCGGTTGCGGGCTCGGCGTCGCCTGGCTCTGGACGACGGGCGTGTCCGCCACAGCGGTGGCGGCCGGGGCCAGCGCCAAGCAGAATGCCATCCCCAGGCCGGTGAGCGTCTTGCGCATGTGGGTTCCCCCGGATCCGGCGGCCCTCAAGGCGGAGAGCCGCCTGTCGCGCCTTCCGGGCGACGGCCCGGAAGGTTCCCCCGAAATGGAGCGAGAACTCCATACTCGCTGGTAGACCTACCCCCACCCGCGAAAACAATCCCCACAAACCAGGACATACCGCCACAGTTGGGACGGCGGCCGGTCAGGCGGTGGCCGCCAGGAGGCCGGTCAGCGCGTCGGCCTGGGCCAGCCCGCTGGCCGCGGCGATCTCGTCCAGGGTCTGCGCCGGGCGCACCTCGCTCAGCCGGACGTCGCCGTCCGCCGTGACGGTGAAGCCGTGCACCGCCGGATAGGGCAGGCTGTTGTAGGCCCACGGGGTGGAGAAGTAGTAGGCGCCGGTGTCGTGCAGCACGACGATGTCGCCCTCGGCCAGCTCCGGCAGCTCCCTGGCGTGCGCGACCACGTCACCGGCGAAGCAGCACGGGCCCGCGACGTCCTGGGCGAGCAGAGGGCCGTCCTTGGGGTCGCCCGCCGGGCCGTACGCGCCGACCCGCAGCGGCCAGGCGTCCGGCATGAGCACGGTGCGGGTGGCGACCTGCGCGCCCGCGTGGGTGATCGCCACCCGCCGGCCGCCGGCGTCCTTGGTGTACTCCACCAGCGCCGCGACGAAGCCGTTCTTGGCCAGCAGCGACCGGCCGAACTCGGTGACCAGCGCGTACCGGCCGTCGAACAGCCCGGGGACGGCCGCGCGCAGCGTGGCGACGTAGTCGGCGTAGGTGGGGGCCACCTCGTCGCCGTCGAAGTTCACCGGCAGGCCGCCGCCGATGTCGATGCTGGTGATCTGCCGGACGCCGAGCGTCGCGTTGATCTCCTCGGCCAGCCGGTACGTCTCGGCGATGCCCGCCGCGATCAGCTCCAGCGGGCACCCCTGGGAGCCCACGTGCGCGTGCAGGCGGGTCAGCCAGGGCCGTTCGGCGAACGCGCGGACGACCGCCTCGCGGGCCCCGGGGTCGCGCAGCGCGACGCCGAACTTGGAGGTGGCGGTCGCGGTGCTCATCGCGCCGATCGTGCCGGTGCCCACCTGCGGGTTCACCCGCAGCCCCAGCACCGAGGAGGAGTCCGGCGCGCGCAGCTCGTCGATGCGGCGCAGCTCGGCCAGGCTGTCGGCGTTGACCGCGACGCCCAGCGAGAGCGCCTGGCGCAGCTCCTCGCGGGTCTTGGCGGGGGAGTCGAAGACGATCGTGCCCGGCGCGAACCCGGCGTCCAGCGCGATCCGCAGCTCGCCGGGGCTGGCCACCTCGCACCCCATACCCGAGGCGGCCAGCAGCCGCAGGACGGGGATCAGGGACGCGGCCTTGGCGGCGAAGGTGTGCAGCACGTCCGGGACCTCGCCGAACGCCTCGTGCAACGCCCTGACCGAGTCCCGCACGCCGGCGGTGTCGACGAAACCGGCGACCGGCTCGCCCGGTCCGAGCGCACCGGCGCGTACGGCATGGCGCAACACGTGGGCGGCGCGTTCGGCGGTGGTGCCGCGGGCCGGGGCGGGCGCGAGCGTGGCACTGCTCTGGATCACGTCCAAGGCTCCTGGATGCATCGGGAAAGAGGGAGTTTCGGAGGGGGGCCAGACGAGATTCGGCCATGACCGCAGGCCACGTCTTCAGCCGGTCGGACAAAGCCCACCTGCGGCTTTGTCCGACCGGCCAAGGAAAATCCGGAGCCCCAGGTCAGGCGGCCAAGCGGACGGCGAGCGTGAGCAGCAGCCGGGTGTCGGGGTCGTCGAGGTCGACGCCGAACCGCTCGCGCACGCGGCGCAGCCGGTAGCGCAGGGTGTTCGGATGCAGGACCAGCCGGCGGGCGGCGCGGCCGACGTCCCCCGCGGCGTCGAGGTAGGCGGCGATCGAGCGGACCAGCTCGCCGCCCGCCGCCAGGTCGGCGTGGACGAGGTCGTACACCGGGCCGCTGCCGCGTTCCCACACCGGGCGGACGGCGTCCAGGACGCGCAGCACGTCCAGGGCGGGGCCGAGGTCGGCCGCCAGGGCGTGGCGGGGGCCGGAGCCGCGGCCGCGCAGGACCCGGACGACCAGGTCGGCCTCCTCCCGCGAGCCCGCCGCGACCAGCGGCGAGGCAGCCACCGACCCCGCGCCCACCAGCACCGCGGCGGCGCCCGGCGTCGAGGCGGCCAGCCCGTCCAGCTCGCGGGCCAGCCCGAGCACGTCCCGCTCGTCGCCGCCGCGCACCGGCACCAGGGCCAGCACCCGGCCCGTCTCCCGCAGCACCCGCACCCCCGTCCGGTAGGAGGCGGCGTGCAGCGCGAGCACCTCCAGCACCCGCTCCCCGGCCGGGCCCCGGGCCGCCGCGCCCTCGCCCGCCGCGTCGGGTCCGGCCTCGGCGATCACGACGGCGCAGCGCAGGTCGGGCGGCAGGCCCAGCGTCCAGGCGTGGGTGCTCATGTCGCCCTCGCCGCCCAGCAGCCCGCGCAGCGCGTGCTCCTCCCGCAGCCGCGCGCCGCTCTCCCGCAGCCGGTGCTGCACCAGGTACGGCACCGCCACCTCCGCGGCCCGGCTCAGCGCGCTGGCCGCGTTGGGCGACAGGCTGCGGCCGTCGGCGGCGGCCCAGATCGAGCCCAGCATCTCCCGCCCGCTGCGGATGGCGATGATCAGCCGCTCGGGGGTGTCGCCGTCGGCGGGCCGGTGGATCACCTCGCCGGAGGACCACAGGGTGCGCAGCAGGCCGCTGCGGCGCAGCTCGTCCACCCGCCAGTCGGGCACCCGGCCGCCCAGGATGGTGGAGCGGCGCAGCTCGTCGGCCTCCGGGCCGGTGGCCGAGTGCGCCAGCACGCGGAACTGGGTGTCCTCGATGGTGATCGAGCCGCCGGTGAACTCGGCGACCACCGAGGCCAGCGCGGCCAGCCCGCCGCCCGCCGTGGCCTCGGCCATCCGGTCGCCGCGTCCCGCCTCGCCGTAGGCGGCGGCCGAGCGCAGCAGGGTCGCCACGTCGTCCCAGTCGGCCCACTCGGCGCGGGCCAGCAGGGCGATGCCGACCTGCTCGGCCGTGTCGAGCGCGTCGTCGGCCAGGTCCTCGCCGGCCCGCACGACCACCGCCGCGGCGCCGCGCCGCGCCGCCTCGCGGATGGAGGCGGTGGCCGCGCCGGTGGAGTGGAACAGCCCGGCCGCGAGCACGATCCGGCCCGCGTACGAGCGAGCGGGCCCCTCGTCGCCGATGATCATGCCGGACACGTGCACGTCCTGGCCCGACGGCGCGAGCAGCAGCCGCAGGACGCCGCCCTCGTCGAAGGCGAGCAGCTCGCGGAGAGTGATCTGCCCCCGTTTGTTCATGACGGGGAGCATACGCAGGTCACGACGCCTGGCAGGCTGGGGGCCATGCGATTCGGCGTACGCCAGTTCGAGCTGGCCCTGATGCACCGCATGCGCGACCTCAACCCGCGGCGCGTGGAGCAGGCGCTGGCCGACCTGGACGCCTCCCGCGCCGAACTGCGCGCCGCCCACACCCACTGGACCCGGCTGGCCCACTCCCCGGCGGCGCCCAAGGGACGGGCCGCGCTGCGGATGGCGCTCGGCCCGCCCGCGTACGCCGGCGCGGCCCCGTTCGGCAGCCTGACCTGCGAGGTGGCCCGCTGGCGGCTGCCGTCCTGGCCGGAGCTGGAGTTCGAGGCGCTGACCGGCCCCGGCGGCGAGGTGTGGAACCTGTGGTTCGTGCGGCCCGGCGGCGACCGGCGGCTGTCGGCCGCCGGCCTGACCCCGTGGGAATGCGTCGTGGCCGACGTCGCCGCGAGCTTCCCGGTGAGCTTCCAGGGCGAGGGGGCGGCCCCGCACCACTGGGCGGTCGACTTCGCCTGCGCGGGCACGCCCCGCCGCGCCCTGTTCGTGTACGGCCTCCTCCAGCGCCTGGCCTGACGCCCCGGCGCCCGCGTGCCGGACGTGCCACCCGGCCCCCGCCTTCGTGTCGGGTGGCACGTTCCACGGGCGGCCGGGCGGTCAGGCGGTGACGAAGTCGGCGACGACCATCGTCGCGTCGTCCTTGGGCGCCGCGGCGGCCACCTCGTCGTACAGCCGGTCCAGGCAGGCGGCCGGGGACGGGCCGACGGCCAGCAGCTCGGCCAGCCGGTGCTCGCCCAGCGCCTTCAGCACGCCGTCGGTGACGACCGCCACGCGGTCGCCCGGCCGCAGCGGCACGGTGCCGACCTCGGGGTTCAGCGTGGAGGCCAGCCCGATCCCGCGCAGCAGCGGCCCGTCGTCGAAGGAGTGCGACGTGGTGAGCCGGCGCGGCCTGCCGCCCTTGGCGCAGTGCCAGATCGCGCCGTTGCCCACGTGGGCGAAACGCAGGCACGGCGTCTCCCCGGGGACGAGCACCAGCAGGTCCATCGTCGTGACCAGCCCCGGCTTGGACGGCGTGCGCAACGCGGCCCGCCGGACGGCCCGGTGGGCGGACTGGGCGCACTCGTCCATGTCCTCCTCCCGCCGGGCGGAGTGCTGCGGGCGGGCGGCGACCACGGCGCCCAGGGCCAGCGCGGCCGCCGTGTGCGCGACCTCCGTGCCGCCCTGCCCGTCGGCCAGCGCGATCAGCCGCTCCTGGACGACGTAGGCGTCGGAGGGGTGGCCGTGCGAGCCGTCGTAGGTGCCGCCCGCGGTCACCAGCCTGGGCCGCGCCGCCGGCATGCCGGGCGGCCAGTCCCCCCGGCGGCCCCGGACCGCCATCACCGAGAGGCAGCCGAGCAAAATCGAGATCGAAAAGACAGTCATGATCGTCCCTCCCGTCGCGCGCGACGACACCCGTCCAGTACATCCCTCTTACGTGGGATGCGACTGACGGCCGATCAGCCGTCGTGGCGGCACGACGGCCGATCGGCCGTCATGCCGCCACGGGCCCGCGCGACCCACAGTGAGGCAGGGCGGCGCACGCGCGCCGGAGAGCCGCCGGCCCCCCGAGGAAGAGCCATGGAACCAGCCGACCGTCATGACGGGAACAAGCCTGTTCGAAGTCGATATTGTGAGACCCGTCCTGTGCTCTCTTCGCGGGCGGATCGCACATGGCTCACCCCGGCTCCACGCGTCTCGGCGACAGGCTCGACCCGAGACACGACACGCGGCACGACACGAGGTACGACTCCGCGACCCGGCAGCTCGACAAGGCCGTCGCGCGTACCGCCGCGGGCGCGCGCGGGGCCGTCGGCCTGGTGTCGGTGGTCGCGGCCGGCCTCGGCGCGGTCCCGCCGGTCTCGGCCGCGTGGCTGGCGCCCGCGCTGGCGGCGGGCCTGGTGTGGACCGGGCTGTACCTGCGCTGGCTGCGCGGCGAGGAGCCGCTGCCGCACTGGCTGGTGGCCGGTGACGCGGCGACCACCGTGGCGGCCTGCCTGGTCCAGGGGCACCTGGTGCCCGTCCGGGCGTTCGACGCCGGGTCGAGCTGGATCGCGGGGCTGGTCACCATGACGATCGTCGTCATCGGGGTGACCTGGCGGCCCCGGATCGCCGTGCCGGCCGGGCTGGCCGTGGCGGGGGCGTACCTGGCGGGGGTGCGGCTCGCCGCGCCGTCCCAGGACGTGGCCGGCACGCTGGGCATCCACCTCGTCCAGCTCCTGGCGATCGTGATGCTGATGACGCTGCTGCGCCGCTCGGCCGCCTCCGCCGACGCGTTCCTGCGCGAGAGCGCGCGGGCCGAGATCGCCCTCATGGTCGAACGCCTGCGCCGCGAGGACGAGCTGCGCCAGGCCGCCAGCATCCACGAGACCGCCCTGCACACCCTGACCATGGTCGGCCTCGGCACCTACGACGAGCCGTCGTCCACCCTGCGCTCCCAGGTGGGCGCCGACCTGGCCGCGCTGGAGAAGCTGCGCGACCGGCCGCGCCCCGAGACCGCCCTCATCGCCCTCGACGCGCTGCTCGACGAGGTGGCCGGCCGCGTGCCCGGCCTGGACGTGCGCCGCCGGCTGATGCCGCAGACCGTCCCCGGCGACGTCGCCGAGCACTTCGCCCGCGCCGTCACCGAGGCCCTGGCCAACGTCGCGCTGCACGCCGGCGTGGCCGAGGCCGTCCTGGTCTCCAGCGGGCACGACGGCGAGATCCGGGTGGAGGTCGCCGACGCGGGCCACGGCTTCGACCAGGACCGCCTGCCGCCCGACCGGTTCGGCGTGCGCGGCTCGATCCTCGACACGATGAACGAGCTGCGCGGCGGCGGCGCCCGGATCTCCTCCGGCCGCACCGGCACGCGGGTGAGCATGTGGTGGCGGCCGTGACCGACGACATCGAGCAGGTCGCCCAGCGCTACGCCCGCTACACCGCGCTCGGCGCGGCCGTCATCGCCGGCTTCTGGCACACCGGCTACGACCTCACCGTCACCGTCACCGGCTGGAGCTCCTTCCGGTGGCCGGTGCTCGCGGCGGCCGCCTGGGTCGTCTACACGGCGGTCGGCGTGATCGCGGGCCTGTCGCTCGCGCGCACCTCGCGCGGCCCCGACCGCGTCCTCGGCCTGGCGGTCGCGGCGCTGGCCGCCGACGTCGCGGTGATCGTGGCCTGCCGCCCGCAGGACCTGCTCGGCATCAGCGACTGGGGATGGGGGTCGGTCGGCTGGCTGGGCGTCATGCTGGCCTGGAACCGGCCGCGCTGGCGGACGGAGCTGGGGGCGTTCCTGGCCGTCAACGCCGCCGTCATGCTGGCCGCGATGGCCGTGGCCGGGGCGCTCGACCGGGTCTCGCTCGCCAAGTACCTGGTGGTCATCGTCGGCGGCGTCACCATGCAGCTCGGCTACACGGCCGGCTGCGCGCTGCTGCGCGCCCGCGCCGAGGACGCCGTGCTGCTGGCCCGCCGGCTCGCCGCCGACGACGCCTGGCGGGAGTCGGCCAGGAGCATCCACGCCGACCGCATCCGCAGGTACGCCGCCATCAGGGACGTGGCCGAGTCGCTGCTCCAGCAGCTCGCCGACGGGGCCGACCCCGGCGACCCGCGCGTCCGCGAGGACTGCACGGCCGGCGCCATGCGGCTGCGCCGCCTGATCACCGAGCGCGAGGACGTCCCGGACGCGCTGGTGGCCGCGCTGCGCGAGCGCATCGACGCGGCCGAGCGGCGTCAGGTGCTGGTGACCGCGCCGCCGTTCGGCGAGAACCTGCCCGCGCTGCCCGAGGGCGTGCGGGAGGATCTGCTCAGGGCGCCCGTGCTGGCGCTGGACGGCGCCCGCTCGCGGGCCAGGGTCACCGTGTCGGCGATGTCGGCCATGGTGAGCGTGGCCGTCGTCGCCGACAACGACGACCTGCCGGTCAGCCCCACCCCGGTGCGCGAGCCCAGCGGGGTCGTGGTCACCTACCAGCGCCAGGGAGGGGAGGTATGGGTCAACAGCATCTGGCAGCGCCCGTGACGGTCGCCCTGGTCGAGGACCACCAGGTGGTGGTGGACGGCGTGCGCTCGTGGTTCGGGCCGGGCAGCGGCGTCGAGCTGGTCGCCCAGGGGCCCACGATCGAGTCGGTCCGCGGCGTGGCCGCCGACGTGCTGCTGCTCGACCTCAACCTCAACGGCACGATGGTCGCCGACCGGGTGGGCGGCCTGTGCGCGGGCGGCCAGCGGGTGATCGTCTTCTCCGAGCACGAGGAGCCCGAGATCGTCCGGGCGGTGCTGGACGCGGGCGCGTCGGCGTTCATCGGCAAGGGACGCGCCACCCGGGAGTCCTGCCTGGAGACGATCATGGAGGTGGCCGCCGACCGGCCGTCCGTGACGCTGCCCATGGCCCAGGCCATCGCCACGGACGAGGGCCCGCATCGCCCCCAGCTGTCGGACAAGGAGCGGGCGGCGCTGCTGTTCTGGTTCCAGTCGATGTCGAAGGCGTCGGTCGCGGCCCGCATGGGCATCAAGGAACGCACCGTGCGCCAGTACATCGACCGGGCCAGGGTCAAGTACGCGGCGGCCGGCCGGCCCGCGCCGACCAAGGAGAAACTGCTCATCTGCGCCATCCAGGACGGCCTGATCCGCCCCGACGAGGTCGGGATCTACACCTCCCACGCCCGCCAGGGCCCGGCCTCCTGAGCCGCCCCTTCGCCGGGCGGATACGATGTCGCTCGCCCGGAGGCCCCGAGTGGGCGTCCGGCGCCCCGAGCAGGCGTCCGGAAACCCTGAGGAGGATCGTGGACCTGGCCGAGCTGGGCGAGGCGTTCGCCGCGTTCTGGCAGGAGCGGCACCTGTGCACGCTCGCCACCGCCCGCGACGGCGGCCCGCCGCACGTCGTGCCCGTCGGCGCGACCCTCGACCTGGACACCGCGACCGCCCGCGTGATCACCTCCGGCTCCTCGCGCAAGGCCAGGCTGATCGGCGCGGACGGCGCCGCGGTGTCGCTGTGCCAGGTCGACGGCCGCCGCTGGTCCACCCTGGAGGGCCGGGCCGTGGTGCGCACCGAGCCCGAGCAGGTCGCCGACGCCGAACGCCGGTACACCGCCCGCTACAAGCCGCCCCGGCCCAACCCGTCCAGGGTGGTGCTGGAGATCCAGGTGACGCGCGTGATGGGCAACGTCTGATCACTGGCGGTTCGTCATGACTTCCGCACGCCCAACCCGGATGCTAGCTTTCGCCCGTGGAGTCTGAGTACGACCGGCCGCCCGCGGCGTTACCCGAGGGCCCGGGCTGACGTGCTCCTCGACGCCGTCCAACTGCTCGCGGCCCTGGCCCTGATCCTGGCCAACGGCATCTTCGTCGCGGCCGAGTTCTCCCTCGTCACCGTCGAACGCGGCCAGGTCCGCCAGCTCGCCGAGGACGGCGACCGGGGCGCCCAGGGCGTCGAGGCCGCAGTGCAACGGCTGTCGTTCCACCTGTCGGGCGCCCAGCTCGGCATCACCGTCACCTCGCTGCTGCTCGGCGTCGTGGCCGAGCCCGCCATCGCCGACCTGCTCGACCCGCTGCTCGGCGGCGTCCCGGCGCTGCCGGTCGTGCTGGCGATCGCGCTGTCCACGGTGGCGCAGATGGTGCTGGGCGAGCTGGTGCCCAAGAACGCCGCCCTGTCCAGGCCGCTCGCGGTGGCCCGGCTGGCGACGCCGCCGCAGCGGGCGTTCTCGGCGGCGTGCGGGCCGCTGATCCGGCTGTGCAACGCGGTGGCCGACGCGATCGTCCGACGGCTCGGCGCCGAGCCGCAGGAGGAGCTGGCCTCCGCCCGCTCGCCCGAGGAGCTGGGCCTCCTGGTACGCCTGTCGGCCGAGGCCGGCGTGCTCCAGCCCGGCACCGCCGCCATGCTCCAGCGGGCCCTGCGCTTCGGCGGCAAGACCGCGGCCGAGGCCATGACCCCGCGTACGGACTGCGTGACCGTCCCCGGCGCCACCAGCGTCACCGAGTTCCTCAAGCTCGCCAGGAGCCGCCGCCACCTGCGCATCCCGGTCTGCGGCGCGGAACGCGACGACATCCTCGGCATCGCCAGCGTCCCCGGCGCCTGCGCGGTGCCGCCGTCCGAACGCGACACGACCCCGGTGGCCGCGATCGCCCGGCCCGCCCTCCAGGTGCCCGAGACGCTGCGGCTGGAGGTCGTGCAGGAGCGCCTGGCCGCCGCCCGCGCCGAGATGGCCGTCGTGATCGACGAGTACGGCGGCCTGGCCGGCGTCGTCACCGTCGAGGACCTGGCGGAGGAGCTGATCGGCGACATCGCCGACGAGTACGACCTGCCCGAGGAGCAGTCCGACGAGCCCTCGCCCGTGCTGCTCGCGCCGGGCGCCTCCGTGCACCTGCCGGCCCTGCTGCGCGCCGACGAGGTCGAGGAGCGCACCGGCTTCCGCATGCCGCAGGGCCCCTACGAGACGCTCGCCGGGCTGGTGCTGGCCGCGCTCGGCCGCATCCCGGACCCCGGCGACGAGGTGGTGGTCCGCGAGTGGGTCCTGCGCGTGGAGACCATGCGGGGACGCCGGGTCGAGCAGGTCACGCTGACCGCGCCGGGCCCGGCGGGGGAACGCCGGTGAGCCTCGCCCAAGGGCTGGTCATCGTGCTGCTGCTGGCCGTCAACGGCTTCTTCGTGGGCGCGGAGTTCGCGCTCATCTCCGCCCGCCGCACCCTGATCGAGCCGCGGGCGCGCGAGGGGTCGCGGCGGGCGCAGGCCGTGCTCGCCGCCATGAACGCCGTCCCCACCATGCTGGCGGCGGCGCAGCTCGGCGTGACGCTGGCCTCGCTGGTGCTCGGCGCGGCCGGGGAGCCGGTGGTGGCCGGCGCGGTCGGGCCGCTGCTGGCCGCCGCAGGGCTGCCCGAGCGGCTGGTCCATCCGATCGCCTTCGCGGTGGCCCTGCTGCTGGTGGTCGCGGCGCACGTGATCATCGGTGAGATGGTGCCGAAGAACCTGGCGCTGTCGGCGCCCGACGTGGCCGCGCTGTGGCTGGTGCCGCCGCTGTTCGTGCTGGCCAGGGCGACCCGGCCGGTGCTGACGCTGGTCAAGGCCATGGCGGGGGTGGTGCTGCGGCTGCTGCGCGTCCCGTCCGCCGAGGAGGTCCGTACCGTCTACACCTCCGGCGAGCTGCCCGTGCTCATCGAGGAGTCGCGCCGCCACCGCCTGCTCCGCCAGGACGAGCGCGACCGCCTGATCGCCACCCTCGCCCTGCACGCCCGCCCGGTGGGCTCGGTGATGGTGCCGATGAGCGAGGTCGTCAGCGTGCCCGAGACCATCGACAGCGCCGGCCTGCAACGGTACGCCGGCCGCCACGGCCACTCCCGCTTCCCCGTGCACGGCGCCGACCCCGCCGAGCTGCGCGGCTACCTGCACGTCCTGGACGCGCTGAACGGCCACGGCGCCGCCGAGCCGCTGCCCGTGCGCGCCCTGCCGCAGGTGCCCGCCACCGCCACCCTGGCCCAGGTGCTGGCCGTCATGCGCGCCCGCCGCGCCCAGCTCGCCGCGGTCGCCGACGAGTCAGGACGGGTGCTCGGCGTCGTCACCCTGGACGACGTGCTCGGCGGGATCATGACTGGCTGAGACGGGGGTCCGTGCGAGATCATGGAGCAGGGCCGCGGGCCGTGGTGACCGCGACCGGGGAACTCGCCGGAGGGCAACGCTCGTGACGACGGTCTCGCTGATCGTGCCGTGCTACAACGCGGCCAGGACCCTGCGCCTGTGCCTGGAGTCGGTGCTGGCCCAGACCCGCCTGCCCGACGAGATCGTGGTCGTCGACGACGCCGGCTCCGACGGCTCGGCGGCCATCGCCGAGGAGCTGGGCTGCCGGGTCGTGCGCCTGCCCGAGAACCGCGGCGTGTCGGCGGCCAGGAACGCCGGCGTCGAGCACACGACCGGCGAGGTGATCTTCTTCCTGGACAGCGACGTGGCGCTGCGGCCCGACGCGGTCGCGCAGGCCGTCGCGATCATGGAGGCCGATCCGGGCGTCGGCTGCGTGCACGGCGTCTACGACACCGAGCCGCTGATCGACGACGGCCCGGTCGAGTGGTACCGGCTGCTGCACCAGGTCCACTGGCGCCGCCGGCACCTGGGCGAGGTCAACAGCGTCGTGTTCGCCCTGGCCGCCATCCGCCGTGACGTGCTGACCCGGGCCGGCCGGCTCGACGAGAGCCTGCGCGACTGCGAGGACGTCGAGTACAGCAGCCGCCTGGCCGTCCACACCCGGATCGTGCTGACCGACGCCGTGGCCGGCCGGCACGACGAGGGCCACCGCTTCCTGCCCGTGTTGTCGGAGCAGTGGCGGCGGGCGCTGCCGCTGATCCCGCTCGCGCTGGCCACGGCCAGGCGGGGCGCGGCCAAGCCGGAGAACGCCAACAGCCGGGCCGGCATCCTCGCCTGCGCGCTGGCGCTGGCCTGCCTGCCGCTCGGCCTGTTCGCGCCGGCGCTGTTCGCGGTGCCCGTCGTGCTGGTCGGGTGGTTCGTGGTGGCCGATCCGGAGCTGCTGCGGTTCGTCCACCGGGAGCGCGGCCCGGCCTTCACCGCCTACTTCATGGCCGTGCACCTGGCCGCGCACGTGGTGCTGGTCACCGGCCTGGCCGTCGGCTCCCTGCGCGTGCTGCGCGGCGGCCCGGCCTGACCCTCTAGGAGGCGGGCGGCTTGAGCGCCGCCCGGTAGACCGCGGTCGTGGCCGCCGCCGCGCGCTCCCAGCTCAGGCTCTCGCGGACGAACCGCTCGCCGCGCTCGCCCAGCGACCGCCGCAGCGCCTCGTCCGACATGACGTCGACGATCCCGCGCGCGATGTCGGCCGGCTCGGCGGCCCGGACGAACCGCGCCGCGGGCCGCGCCGGGTCGTCCCCGAGGAAGATCCGGGAGAAGCCGTCGCCCAGGAGCGTCGCCCGTCCCAGGGCCATCGCCTCGGTCGCGACCAGCCCGAACGGCTCGAACAGCGAGGGGAACACGCACGCGTCGGCCAGCTCGTAGTACTCCAGCAGCTCGCGGCCGGTGACGAAGCGGCCCGAGGTGAGCACCCGCCCGCGCAGCCCGGTCGCGGCCACGATGCGCCGGACGCCCACCTCGTCCCCCTCGCCGACGATCAGCAGCCGCAGCCCCGGCACGGCGGCCGACGCCGTCCGCATCGCCTCCAGCAGCTGGTAGACGCCCTTCTGGCGTTCGATCCTGCCGACGAACAGCAGCACCTTGTCCCGCTCGGACAACCCCAGCCGCCGCCGCAGCGCCGCCGCGCCCCGCCGCAGAGCGTCCCGGTCGAAGGCCGGATCGGCGACGACCCGCTCGTACGTGCCGCCGAGCGGCACCACGTCGACGGGCGTACGCCGCCACCCCGCGGCGAGGAGCTGCTCGCGCACCTCGGGCGTGGCCACCACCACCCGCCGCGAGATCCGGGCCAGGTGGCGTTCCAGCGCCGCGAACAGGTTCAGCGGGTCGCGGATGCTGCGCTGCGCGGCCACGCCGTACTCGGTGGTGTGCACGTGCAGGACCACCGGCAGCCGCAGCAGGTGGTGGCAGAGCAGGGCGGCCAGGAAGTTCGTCGAGTCGTGCACGGCGACCAGGTCCGGCCGCGCGCCGCGGCGCAGCCGCCGCACGTACCGCCAGTCGCTGACCACGACCTGCGCGGCCAGCAGCAGGAACTCGGCGCGACGGGTGCGGTTGAGCCGCCGCCCGCGCGCGCCGGGCAGCCGGACGCGCGGCCGGTGCACGGTGACGCCGTCCACGCGCTCGTCCACCGGCAGGTCGCCGACGTTGAGCGTGTGGACGGTGAGCTCGTGCTCGCGGGCGAGCCACGGGGTGATCAGCTCGACGTAGCGGCCGAGCCCCGCCGTGACGTTGGGCGGGAACTGGTTGACCACGCAGGCGATTCTCATGACAGGTCCTTGAGGTAGACGCGCGCGGCCGTCACGGCCACGACGGCCAGCAGGAGGAGGTTGACCAGCGCGAACCCGGCCAGGCCGCCGGCCACCCCGTGCCACCGGACGCACCAGGCCGGCACGGCGAGCGCGACCGGCGCGCTCACGAGCAGGCAGCCGATCAGCACGCGGGCGCCGCGCACCCCGTCCATAGACAGCGCCACCGAGTACAGGTTGAACGCCGTGTGCGCCCCGATGCCCAGCGCCGACAGCGTCATCAGCCCGGTCGAGTACGGGTACTCGCCGCCCATCAGCAGGAAGAACACCGTGCTCGCGGCGAAGGAGAAGACCGCCGTCACCCCCGCCACGGCCGGGACCAGCCGGGCGATCCGCCGCATCAGCAGCGGTTTGTCGGCGGTCGCCATCCTGGGCAGCAGCACCAGCAGCACGCCGTCGGTGAACACCACGCCGAGCAGCCGCTTGGGGAAGCCGTTGTAGACCGCGTACACGCCGACGTCGGCCGGGGCCGCCCAGTGGTTCAGGTAGAGCACGTCCACGCCGAACAGCAGGCCGGTCAGCGCGGCGACGGCCGTCACGTACGCGCCGTGCCGGTAGAGCGAGCGGGCCAGCCGCGCCGAGAACGCCCGCGGCCGCACCCCGGCCGCCGCCGTCGCCACCACCGCGAACGCCGCGTTCGTCGCGATCAGCGCGACCAGGTACGGACCGGCGTCCCTGATGCCCAGCACCAGCAGGCAGAAGCAGGCGGCGCCCAGGTAGGCGACCGCGACCGCCAGCTTGAGCCGGGCCACCAGCGCGAACCGGCCGAGCCCCCGCAGGAACCCGTCCGCGAGCTGGTTGACCGTCATCGACGCCGCCAGCGCCAGCCCGTAGGTCAATGTGGGGACGTCCACGTTCAGCGCGGGCGTGAGCAGCGGGGCGGCCAGCAGGCCCAGCGCGGCCAGCCCGGCGCTCATCGCCAGCGTCGCCGCCAGCGCCGTCGTGACCAGCGCAGGACGCTCGCCCGGCGCGGCCCGCGGCAGCTCCTGGAGCACGACGTAGTGCAGGCTCGTCAGCATCACCACGGTGACGATCAACGCGATCGACAACACCACCGTGAACCGGCCGAACGCGCTCGCCCCCGCGCCCCGCGCGACGACCAGCGTGGTGGCCGCCGCCAGGCCGCTGGCCGCCGTGCTCACCAGCGTCGGCCCCGCCGCCCACCGGTGCCCCCGGACGAGGTCCGCCGCGCGGCCGCTCAGCCCGTGCACCGCGCGTACGCCCGCCGGGCGAACTCCAGGTCGTCGGCCGTGTTGACGCCGCGCGCCTCGGCCGGATCGGTCACCGGCACGACCGTCACCGGCCATCCCTCGGCCCGCGACAGATGCGCCAGGAACGGCAGGAAGTTCACCTCGCCGGTGGCCGCGCCGCGCGCCGCGCCCGCCGCGTACCGCTCCCACGCCTCCCGCAGGCCCGCGGTGGCCAGGCAGAACACCCCGATGTCGCTGAGCCCGCCCGGCCGGCACGCCTCGCCCTCGCGCGACTGCCGCACCCGGACGAGCTCGCCCCCGGCCAGCTCGTACTCCACGTACGGGTCGTCCATCGGCACCAGCGGCAGCGTCAGCCCCTCGCCCGGATGGGCGGCGACGACCCGGCGCACGGTCCGCGCCGACAGGTTCGCCTGGTCGCCCCAGACCACCAGGATCGTCTCGTACCCGGACCAGTGCCCGGCCGCGCCGAAGATCGCCGTGCCCATCCCGGTCGGCCGCTCCTGAACGCTCACCGACACCCCGGGCGTCCCCGCCACCAGCTCGCCGAACGGCCCCGCGCCCGCCGGGGACACCACCACGTGCACGTGCCCGGCCGCCGGGCGCAGCCGCCGGTGCAGGACGTCCCACACGGTGACGCCGTCGGCCAGGCTGATCATGATCTTCGGGAGGTCGTGGCCGAGCCGCGTCCCGCGTCCGGCGGCCGGGATCACCGCGCACACCCGCCGTTCACTCACGTCGCCGATCACCTCTCCAGCAGGGACACGATGTGGTCCAGGTCAGGGGCCGCGACCGCGCCGGGCGCGGGCTCGGCGGTGTGCGCGTGCAGCGTCGCCAGCCCGGCGCCGACGGCCGAGGCCACGCCGTGCGCGCAGTCCTCCAGCGCCACGGCCGCGGCCGGGCGCACGCCCCAGCGGCGGCAGGCCGCGGCGTAGAACCCCGGGTCGGGCTTGCTCACCGGCACGTCGTCGGCGGTCAGCACGCCGCGCACCGGCAGCGGGCACGCGGCCAGCACCCGCTCCACCGAGGCCCGGCTGCCGCCCGTCACCAGGTACGCGGCCCGGCCCGCCGCGCCCAGCGCGGCCAGCAGGCGGCGCGCGCCGGGGAACGGCCGCACCAGGCCCGCCTCGACGTAGCCGCGGTAGAGCCGCTGCTTGTGCCGCGCCAGCCGGCCGGCCGCCGCCGGGTCGCCGGTCAGCCGGGCGGCCACCGCGGCGGTGCTCGCGCCCGCGTGGTCGGCGTAGCGGAAGGTCTCCAGCGCGCCGGGCGCGTGCTCGGCCAGGGCGTGGCGGAAGGCGGCCTCGTGCGCGGGGGCCGAGTCCACCAGCGTGCCGTCGAGGTCGCACAGCCAGACCGTCCAGGGCAGCATCCGGCTCACCCGGCCCGCGCCAGCGGCGCCTCGCCGAGCACCGCGAGCAGCGCCTCGGCCGTACGCGGGCCGCAGTGGGCGCCGGGCCGGGCCGGGTCCTCCAGGTCGGCGCTGATCCAGCGCGCCCCCGCCCACGAGCCCCGCTCCAGCACGCGGGCCGGCACGACGGGAGCGCCCGCGCCCCGGCCGCTGAGCACGTGCGTGATCGTGGCCCGCTCGTTGCCCGGGTCGCCCAGGTAGGCCAGCGTGCGGTCCACCAGGTCCGTGGCCGTCAGCCCCTGGACGTCGTGGTCGCCGCCGACGTTCACGACGAACACCCTGGCCGCGGCCCCGCTCCCGGACAGGGCCTCGGCCAGGCCCGGGGTCAGGTAGCTGGGCAGCAGCGAGGAGTGGGGGGTGCCGGGGCCGTACACGATCAGGTCGGCCTCGGCCAGGGCCCGCAACGCCTCGGGGTTCGGCGTCACCACGGCGGACCGGCGGGCCAGCAGCTCGCGCACCCGCTCGGCCGGGCGTCCCGCCAGCGCGCCGCGGTCGGCCGCCGACAGCGGCTCGCGCAGCAGGAACAGGCCGGTGATGGGCACGCCGTCCTGCGGCGCGACGATGTCGGCCTCGTCGGCCAGCACCCGGCCGTCCTGCTTGAGCGCGACGAGGAACGCGTTCTCGCCGCCGGTCACGTTCAGCAGCCGCACCGGCGAGCCGAACGTGCGGGCGCACGCCCGGACGGCCGCGTTGAAGTCCTCGCCCAGCCGCAGGTACGCCCCGGCGAACACCAGGTTGCCCAGCGCGCAGTCGGCCAGGTCGAGCCCGCCCGGCCGGGCGGCCAGGCGGCCGGCGACGACCCGCAGCTCCCGCGCCGCCTCCGCCGGGCCCGCCGCGGCGACGTCGCCGATCAGCGCGTCCAGGTCGGCCGGGGTGGCGCCGGGCGGGAGCCGGCGTTCCAGCAGCGTGTGGCGCGGGTCGCCGGGATCGAGGTGCAGCAGCAGGTTCTTGCGGAAGTCGGACGGGCCCAGCATGCCCGGCAGCCAGCGGCGCAGCGCGCCCGTGGACAGCCCGTTGTCGTACCCGTTGACCAGCAGCGACAGGCTCGTCCCCGGGGTGCGCAACAGCGCGCGGGCGATGCCGGCGCCGCCGCGCCCGCCGCCGAACAGGGCCACCGACACCCTGCGCGTCACCGTGCTCACCGCACCTCCTCCAGCGGGGAGCGGCCCAGCGGGAACGGCGCGAGCGGCGCCCGCAGCACGCCCCGGCGCAGCAACCAGCGGCGCAGCCCGAGGTAGCCGACGAACAGCGCCCGGTCGCGCGCCCCGCGCCAGAACCGCCAGCCCCGGCTGCCGCCGCCGCGCTCGCGGTGCTCGATCGGCAGCTCCTCCCACACGTGCCCCAGCTCGGCCACGCGGGCGGTGATCTCGGTGGAGCAGTTCATCCCCGCCGACTCCAGCGGCAGCGCCCTGAACAGCGGGCCGCGCACCACCTTGAAGATCGAGTTGAAGTCGCGGTAGCGGGTGCGGTGCAGCAGGTTGCTGACCGCGCCGCTGGCCGCCGACCCCCACCGGTACGGCAGGCTGTCGGCCTTCCTGACCCGCGCCCCCGAGAAGGCGGGCCCGCCGCCGGCCCGGATGCGCTCCAGGAACGCGTCGAGGTTGGCGATCGGGAACTGGCCGTCGGAGTCGAGCAGCACCACCCAGTCCAGCCGGGTGCGCGCGACGGCCGCGGCGATGGCGGCCCCCGCCCCCCGGTTGCGCGCGAAGGTGACGACGACGAGCTGCGGGCAGTCCTCCTGGAGCTCGCGCAGGATCCGCCCGGTCGCGTCGGAGCTGCCGTCGTCGCACACGACGATCTCCCACGTGGCCACCGCCGGGTGGCGCTCCAGGTACTCCCGCCATTCCGTCACCGCCGCCGCGATGTTGTCCGCCTCGTTGTACGCGGGTGCCGCCACGGAGACGTCGACGGCCGGCCTGTTCGGCAAGGGGTCACCTCCTCCGGGTGGCGTCCGTGTCGGCGCCGGCCCCGGTCAGGCGCCCGATCCAGCGGTCCAGGGGCAGCAGGTTGACCCCGGCGACGACCGGGACGTGCGCCAGCGTGAACACGACCGCCCCCCAGAACGGGATCGGCCCGCCGGTGAACAGGTTGATGTGCGGGGCGTCGATCCGGTCGGGGATCTCGACCGGGTTGACCACCTGCCACATCACGTCCAGGAAGCCGGAGAACACGATCAGCACCCCGCTCGCCATGATCTTCAGGCAGCGGCCCGGTGAGCCGCCCCCGATCCGGTACGCGGCGGCGGCCGTCAGCACGATCCCCGGGTAGAGCAGCAGGTACAGGTGCGTGTAGAAGTCGTCGCCGTGTGCCCGCGCGCCGTCGCCGTAGTAGAACCAGCTGATCCTCGGGATGAGGTAGCCGGTCAGGAACACGAACGGCGCGTACAGCAACCAGTGCAGGCGCGGCGACACCCAGGGGAAGAACGCGATCGCGCAGCACAGGCAGGCGAAGGCGAGCAGCTTGGCGGCGAGCTGCCAGGCGGCGTCGATCTCGCGGGCGTGCGGGGTGGCCAGCCAGACGAAGGCGAAGCCGGCCGCGCCGACGGCCAGGGCGATCCACCAGATGTGGGCGGCCCAGGGGCGCGGGGCGTCGAGCAGGGGGTCGGGATGGTTCACTACCGGTCCTCGTGGGCGTCATCGAAGGGTCACGGGAGCGCTCCCAACGCAGTATGTCACCTGTCCCGGCGGCGGCCACCGCAATATCGGATAACGGACCCACCGGAACTTGCGGACTTGCTGACTAACAGTAGTGTCGGCCTGAAAGTCCAGGTCAGGGGTTATAGCGCGGTCGGTGGAACGATGCAGGAGAAGGGGGACCGCAAAGGGCCTGCCTGCGATGTCAAGACCGGGCGGGAAGTCCGGGCGGGCAGTGTTCTGTCCGGCGCTTTTTAGGTGAAACTTGGATCGTCTTCAGGTGAGCCCAGCTCGGCGGGTGTTTCAGCGTGTTGGGAGCGCTCCCGCGACTTCTCATCTTTCGGGCCCGTAACCACGGTTTCGGGCATGACCAAATCGCGGTCAGCCGACCACGCCCTCCGCGCGCAGGCCGGCCACCTGTGCCGGGGACAGGGACAGGAGCTCGCCCAGCACCTCGTCGGTGTGCTCGCCCAGCTCGGGCGCGGGCGACGGCGGGGCCTGGCGGCCGTCCAGGAGCAGGGGGCCGCCCGGGGCCAGGTGGGGGCCGACGCCCGGCTGGTCGAGCGGGGCCATCAGCGGCTCCGCGCGCAGCGCCGCCGCCCCGCCGGCCGCCAGCTCCGCCAGCGTCCGGTACCGCGACCAGAGCACCGACGTGCCCTTCAGCCCTTCCTCGGCCTCGGCCGCCGTGCGCGCGGCGAACCACGGCGCGAGCAGCCCGCCCAGCGCCTCCCGGTGGACGTAGCGGTCGGACTCGGAGCGGAAGTCGGCGGGCAGCGCCTCCTCCAGCGCCGACACCACGCGCGACAGCCCGGTGGCGGCGACCAGGTCGCGCCAGTGGCGTTCGGTGAGCACCAGGACCATGAGCCGCCGCCCGTCGGCGGTGGCGAAGTCGCGGCCGAAGTCGCCGTAGAGGTCGTTGCCGATGCGCGGCCGGCCGGCGCCGCCGAGCTGGGCCTCGGCCAGGAGGCCCAGGTTGCCCATGGTCGCCAGGGCGACGTCGTGCAGGGCCACGTCGAGGCGGCGTCCCCGGCCGGTCGCGGCCCGGTGGCGGTCGGCCGCCAGCAGGCCCACGGCCAGGTACAGGCCGCAGGCGACGTCCCAGGCCGGCAGCACGTGGTTGACCGGGCCGTCGTGGCCGGCGGGGCCGGTCGCGTACGGCAGGCCGAGCCCGGCGTTGACCGTGTAGTCCACGGCGGGACGGCCGTCGCGGTGGCCGAGCAGCCGCGCGTACACCAGATCGGGACGACGCCCGGCCAGCTCCTCGTACGACAGCCCGGGCCGGGGCGGCGCGTTGGTGAGCACCGTGCCCGCCGCGACGGCCAGATCGGCGACCAGCGCGCGCCCCCGGGCCGAACGCAGGTCTACGGTGACCGAGCGCTTGCCCTTGTTCAGCCCCGCCCAGTAGAGGCTGTGGCCGGAGGGCGCGAGCGGCCAGCGCCGCGCGTCGGGCCCGCCGCCGACCGGATCGACCCGGACGACCTCCGCCCCGAGCTGGGCCAGCGTCATCCCGCCGAGCGGCGCGGCGACGAAGCTGGACAGCTCCACGACCCGCATCCCGGCCAGCGGTGCGGCATGCTCCTCCGCCACGGCCACCTCCCTGTCGATCCGCCGATCCTACGCGCGGACGGCGGCCCGATGATCTGGCCCGGAAGTTCTGGTAACAAACATTTCCCGAAATAACCGGTCTGCCCCATTGTCATTAACTGGAATTGTTGGAACATATGGTCTGAGTCACGAGTGAAGTCCAAAGATCGCCTACCGCAAGAAGGTGGCGGCGAGGGGAAAGGGGCAACGCTCATGCGCCAGCGTGCTGTCCGCAACTTGGCCAGGCTTGGCACGGCGCACGCCAGGATCACGCGGATACTTGACGCCGCCGCGGGCGGGAAGAACAACTTCCTCGCCGACCGAGACCTGGTTCGCCATTTCGATCAAGTAACTCCCGTCGCCACCACCGCGGCCCGTGCCGTTCTTGAATACCTGACGCGAGTGATCGCTCATTTGGCCGCCGTCGAAGGCGTGGACCAATTCATGATCGTGGGGAGCGGCGTGCCGAACGGCCCTTCGGGCGGCAGCCGCCTGCACGAGGTGGCCCGCCTGACCTCGCCCGGCCCGGACGTCCGCGTCGTGTACGTCGAGAGCGACCCGATGGCCCTGACGCTGGCCCAGGCCACCATCGAGCCGTTCTGCGACCTGGTGCGCGTGGTCGACGGCGACGTGCGGGAGATGGACGAGATGCTCGGCGACCCGGTGGTGCAGACCTTCCTCGACTGGGACCGGCCGATCGCCGTGCTGCTGCTGTCGGCCCACAGCCTTGACGACGAATGCGCCCGCACCGTCGTCAAGCGGCTGCGGCACGCCGTCCCCGAGGGCAGCTTCCTCGGGCTGCTGCACATCACGTTCGACGGCGTGCCGGGGGAGCTGGCCCCGGCCGTGCGGGGCATGCTGGCCATGACGTTGCCCGGCCTGAACGTGCGCACCCGCGCCGAGGTCGCGGACCTGCTGGACGGTCTCGACCTGTTGGAGCCGGGCCTGGTGTGGGTGCCCGAGTGGCGTCCCGCCGCCGACGACGACCCGGCCTGCGCGGACGCCCCCGCCTCGTCCGGCAACTACGGAGCCGTGGCCCGCATCCCCTGACCTTCCACCGGACGGCCCTCGCAGCCCTCCCGCCACCGCCGTGAACGATGATGCGGCCTGCGGGAGACAGC
This sequence comes from Nonomuraea sp. NPDC001831, assembly GCF_042892035.1. NCBI lineage: Bacteria > Bacillati > Actinomycetota > Actinomycetes > Streptosporangiales > Streptosporangiaceae > Nonomuraea > Nonomuraea sp. NPDC001831. Next base: position 116,189 of record NZ_JBIATU010000004.1, read on the forward strand.
GATGTGACCGCCGTCCCCGTGGAAGGAATGATGTGACCCTGCAGAACCTCTCGGAGCAGGACGACGCGGAGGTGATCCTCCGCTCCCGGGACGACCCCGAACAGTTCGCCACGCTGTTCGACCGCCACGCCCGGCAGATCCACCTCTACGTCGCGCGCCGGCTCGGCACGCAGGCCGCCGACGACATCGTGGCGGAGACGTTCCTGGCCGCCTTCCGCCGCCGCGCGTCCTACGATCCCGCCGTCCGCCTGGCCAGGCCCTGGCTGTACGGCATCGCCACCAAGCTGATCGCCCGGCACCGGCGCGACGAGGAACGGCTCCTGCGGGCGCTGAGCCGTACCGGGGCGGAGCCGCTGCCCGAGCCGCTCGGGGACGTCGTCACCCGGCGCGTCGCGGCCCAGGGCGAGGAGCGCCGGCTGCTGGCGGCGCTGGCGGCGTTGTCGCCCGGCGACCGCGACGTCCTGCTGCTCGTTGCGTGGGAGGACATGAGCCTGGAGGAGGCCGCGCAGGCCCTGGGAATCCCGGCGGGAACCGCGCGCTCCCGCATGCACCGCGCGCGCAAGAAGATCAAGGCCGTGCTTCCCGCGGAGGAGGAGAACTGATGGACGACCTGAACGCGGTACGGCGACTGCGCCGCTCCGTCCCGGAGATGACGCCGCAGGCGGAGGGCGCGGCCCGGGCCAGGCTGCTGACCGAGGTACGGACGCCCGCGCCGCCCCGGCGGCGTCCGGCGCGTCCGGTGTGGCGGCTCGCGACGGCGCTCGTCCTGGCCGTCCTGGCGGGCCTCGGCTGGACCGCGACCCGTGCGCCCGGCGCCGCACCGGTGGCGAGCGTGCGGGAGCTGAGCGAATGGGCCGCCGGCGCGGCGGAGGGCGCCCCCGACCCGGGCGCCCGCGGCGACCAGTGGCTCTACGTCAAGGAACTGAGCGCCGCACCCGGCGCCTACAGCGGGTACGGGGTCGACACGGGCAGGCGGATCACCTCCGAGGTGTGGACGAGCGTCGACGGCAAGAAGATCGCCTGGTACGACGACAAGGGTGAGCTCCTCGTCCAGTACACCCACCCCGGCGTCGGCGCCGCCGACCTGGCCGTGGAGCCCGTCACCGCACAGACCGTGACCGACCGGCTCAAGGCCGCGCTGCGCCCGCTCGACTCGTCGGCCGGCGACCCGCCGACTCCCATGAACGAGCGGCTCTTCCAGGCGATCTACCAGTTGATGGGCGAGCAGGCGCTCCCGCCGCGGGTGCGGGCCGCGCTGTTCCGCGCCCTGTCGGGCATCGAGGGCGTGCAGGTCATCCCCGACGCGGTCGACGCCGCCGGCCGGCGCGGCGTCGCCTTCAGCTACACCGGCGACTGGGCCCGCTACGACCTCATCCTCAGCCCCGCCGACTACCGCTTCCTGGGCACCTACGGCGTCAGCGTGACCGACCGCGCCTTCACGTGGACGGGAGGCAGCGCCGATGTGCCCGCCGGCACCCCGGTCACCTGGACGGCCCAGCTCGGCACCGGCCTGGTCGACGAACCCGGACGGCGTCCCTGAGGGCCCGCAATTCATCACCATTGGAAAACCTCACGGGAAAAGCTCTGTAATGGGGGGTGAACAACGTCGCTCCGCCGGACGGCGGCGTCGTCCGGGCCCGTCCCGTCCGGGCCCGTGCCGGCCGGGCGCGTCGAGGGTGGGCCGGCTGCTGGCAATTTCCTTTCGGCCGTCGGCGGAGCGATGAACAGGTGGCCTGTTATGTGAAAAACGTGGGACCGGTGGCTTCGGTAATCCATGGCCGCTCCACGACACCACTCCAAGGTGCGGGCACGGACGACTCGGCATGGTTGCGCCCGACGCCTTTCCGGCGAGGCCGCACATCGTGTATCGCGCCCGCGGTGGAGCGCTGCCCCGATGAGCGCCGAAGCCGCCGCGGAAGGCGCGGAGGGCGCGGAGGGGGGCCGGCGGCCGGGCCCGGGCCCGGGGACGGGGGCGGGGGCGGTCAGGGCGCGGGTCGCCGGGGCGTGCGCGGTCGCCGGGTGCTCGCCGTCGTGATCGCGTTGTCCTGCACGACGCTGGGCATGCCGGCCACCGACAGCTCCCATCCGCCCGGCGGCGCGACCACGCTGATCGTGGCGCTGGGCTTCCTGCGCACCCCGCTGAACCTGGCCGTCCTGCTGACCGCCGTGGTGCTCACGACCCTCCTCCTGCTCGCGCTGGGACGCCTGCGCGTCTCCCGCGTGGTAACTTCGCAGAAGAAGTTACTTCTTGGAGGATTTATCTTCCCCAAGAAGGAGGACAGGAAGTGAGGACCGCGTGCCGAACACCCCCGACCCGTCGGACGCCGGCCGGCGCTACCGCCGCTACCTCAGCGCGGTCATGCTGCACGGCCACGCCGGCGCCAAAGCCTGCGGCCTGGGCGCCACCGACCTGTACGCCCTGAACATCCTCGAACTGGCCGGCCCGATGACCCCCGGCGAGCTCGGCGTCCGCACCGGCCTGACCACCGGCCCGACCACCCGGCTGATCGACCGGCTGGAGCAGGCCGGGTACGTCCGCCGCGTGCCCGCCCCCGACGACCGCCGCAAGGTGATCGTCGAGCCGGTCGGCAAACCCGCCCAGCTCGACGAGGTCATGGCCCCCGTCCGGCAGAAGATCGGCGACATCCTCGCCGGCTACCCGGCCGAGCACCTCGACGTGCTCTACGACTACTTCGACCGGGCCGCCCGCGCCTACCAGGAGGCCGCCGAGGACCTGCGCTCCGGCTCCTGACCCCGGTTTCTGGCCCCTGCGGTCAGCGGAAGTCGGAGATGCGCAGCACCGCCAGCATGTCCGTCGCCCGCGAACCGGTCGAGAACGACGCCTCCACCCCGACCCAGCCGCGGAAGGCCCCCGTGTCGTCGATGACCTGCATCAGCGGCTTGACATGGGAGTTGCCCGTGTAGCAGAACTCGCCGCGCTCCATCGCCAGGCACGTGCACCAGTGCCACAGCGTGTCACGCCGGTCGGACTTGGAGATAGTCGTCAGGTAGTACTGGATGGAGCTGACATTGGCCTTCGTGCCGCCGCCGTACTTGGGGCAGCCGCCCGACTTCTGGCACGCCCCCCGCGAGGACGGCTGCAGGTAGGTCAGGCACGAGGTGGTCGACTTGCAGGCGCGGAAGGAGGAGTGGCCGAACGGCTGGTTCGCCGAGTTGACCAGCGTGCCGCTCGCCCAGCTCGTCAGGTCCTGCCTGAGCGAGCCGGGGAAGGCCCGCACCGAGCTCATCGCGCGCCGGGTGCCGATCGCGGCGTTGCTGCCGTAGCCGTAGCCGTGCGTGGCCAGGCTGCTGCCCTTGAGGTCGAGACGGGCCAGCCTGCTGTCGGGCGAGGTGCGCACGTACCACTGCTCGGTCCAGGTCTGGGCGATCTTCCACCGGATCGTGAGCACGTTGCCCGCCAGCGTGTACGTCCCCGTACGGGTCTCGCTCGGGCCGCCCGTGTAGCCGCCCGCGGTCAGCACCTCGCAGCCGCGTGGCCGCGACGAGACGCCGCCGGCCTTGGTGGTGCAGCTCGGGTCGGGCACGGTGCCGGTGCGCTGCCTGGCCTTGGGGAAACGCTGCCACCACAGGTACAGGGAGGCGCTCACCGTGCCGTTCGCGGCGAAGCGGTAGGTGCCCAGGCGCACCCAGTTCTGCCGGGAGGCGGCCTGGAGGTGGCCCTGCGAGACGACGAACGTGGACTTGCCGCCCGGCAGCGGCGAGGCGGCCGCCCCGGTGGCAACAGCGGCCGTCACCGGCTGGGCGGGGAGAAGGGCGAGGGCGAGCACGAAGGAGAGGACTGCCGCTGCGGTACGCATGGAGAGACTCCGTAGGGCTTGCGGGCGTTGGCCGATGGTCAACGGCCCACCGTATTCCGGCTCGACCCGATCTGTCCTTGAAACGCGGTCAGGAGGAACCTGACAGCGCTCGACGTCCGTCCGTGAAGCTAGGATGAGGGGGTTCCCAGCACCGCGAGGAGGTTGATCATGTCGTTCCCGCCGCCCGGCATGGTTCTCGGCGACGCCCCGGCGCGCACTTCCTCGCGGGAGGCCGCCACAGGCTGACCCTCTCCGCGTCGAAGTGCTTCTCATGGCCATCACTGGTTCGATCATGAGGAGCCCGAGTGCTCGAGATCCGCTGGACCGAAGACGGCGAGGCCCGCTCGGCCCGCTGGCGTTCGGAGAACGGCTCGCCGCCGCCCGCCCGCGTGGTGATCGCCGACGAGCGCCTGGCCGCGGCCACGGCGTACCGGCTGGCCTGCGAGGGCACCGCGCTGCTGTGGCGCGGCGACTTCCACGCCGCCCGCCGCCTGCTGCGCGCCATGACCCGCCGCGCCGACCACCGCCCACCCACCCCCGCGCCTGCGTCGTCGCCCGCGCGGGCCTTTCACCAGTACCGGCAGGCTCGCTCCCAGCGGGCCGTCACGCTGGGCCGGTTGCTGGTGCCGCTCGACCCGGACCACAGCGTCCCCCTGCGGCGCGCCCCCGACGTGCGGAGCGCGTGCGCGCAGGTCTACGGGCCCGCGACGGAGGCTTCGGTGACCTCGCTGCGGGAGCTGCTGGGCATCGTCGGGGCGTACGAGTGGCGCAGGCGAGGCGTCGAGGTGCCCGCCCTGAACGACCGCATCCATCCCCACTACGGCGTCTTCTCGCCGGTGCGCGGCGAGTACGTCGACCTGGTGGCCGCGGCCCCGCTGGTCTCGCGCGCCGGGGCGTTCGACGTCGGCACGGGGACCGGCGTGCTCGCCGCGGTCCTCGCCCGCCGAGGCGTCGAGCGCGTCGTGGCCACCGACCGGGACCCGCGCGCCGTGGCCTGCGCCCGCGACAACCTGCGACGGCTGGGGCTGTCCGGCCGGGTCGACGTCCTGGAGGCCGACCTCTTCCCGCCCGGACGCGCGCCGCTCGTCGTCTGCAACCCGCCCTGGTTGCCGGCCGAGCCCGCCTCGCCCCTCGACCACGCGGTCTACGACCCCGGCAGCCGCATGCTCCGCGCCTTCCTCGGCGGCCTGGGCGAGCATCTCGAACCGGAGGGCGAGGGCTGGCTGATCCTGTCGGACCTGGCCGAACGGCTGGGGTTACGGACCCGGGCCGAACTGCTGTCCGCCTTCGCGAACGCGGGCCTGCGGGTCGTGGGCCGGCTCCGGACCCGGCCACGCCACCCGCGCGCCTCCGACCGGACCGATCCCCTGCACGCCGCCCGCACCGCCGAGATCACCTCCCTGTGGCGCCTCCGCCGCACGTGACGCCCTCCACCCGCGCCCGGCCGGGCCGCCTGCCCGCGCCCGGCCGGGCACTCGGTCGGCGCCCGCTCGACTCCCGGCTGCGTCGCGCGGCCGGGAGCTCGGCTGCACGGAACCTTCACCTGGCGTCCCCGGGATCTGCGCACGTGTCTGGTTGGCTGGGTTCATGATCGACATTGACCCCGCCTCCCGCCCCGACCCCATCGCCTACCTCGACCACGTCGCCTCGACCGACGTCGGCAGGGGCTACAAGCGGCAGGTCCTCGACCTGCTGGCGCTGCGGCCCGGGCACACCGTGCTCGACCTCGGCTGCGGCCCCGGCACCGACCTCGCGGCCATGGCCGACGCCGTCACCTCCACCGGACGGGTGATCGGCCTCGACCGCGACCCGGCGATGGTCGCCGAGGCGGGCGCCCGGCTGGCCGGACGGCCCCAGGTCGAGGTGCGTCCCGGGGACGTGCACGAGCTGCCGGTCGCGGACCGGAGCATCGACCGGGCCCGTACCGACCGGGTGCTGCAACACGTGGACGACCCGGCGCGGGTGCTGGCGGAGTTCCGCCGGGTGGCGCGTCCCGGGGCGCGGATCGTCATGGCCGAGCCCGACTGGGAGGGCATGCTCATCGACTCCCCGTGCCCGGACGTCGGCCGGACGCTGGCCCGGTTCATCTCCACCGAGATGGTCCGCCACGGCACGCTGGGCCGCAGCCTGGCCCGGCTGTGCGAGGAGGCCGGCCTCGCGGTGCGGTCGGTGGTGACGGTCGCGCCGGTCTTCCGCGACCTGGCCACCGCCGACCACGTCCTCGGCCTGCGCCGCAACCTGGTCAGGGCCGTCGGCGCCGGATATCTCGAACCCGGCGCCGAGGAGTGGTTCGACGACCTGCGCTCCCGCCCCTTCCTGGCCTCGGCCCTGCTGTTCCTGGTGACGGCCGAAGCGGCGTGATGGGCCAAGGGGGAGTGGCGAGGGTCAGCCGATGCGGAGGGGGAGGGTGCGGGGGCCGCGGACCTGGCCCGTCGCCCAGGTGACGGCGTCGGGGTCGGCGAGGGTGAAGGTGGGGATGCGCTGGAGCCAGACGTCGAGGGCGGTGCGCAGTTCCATGCGGGCCAGGTGGGAGCCGACGCAGCGGTGGATGCCGAGTCCGAAGGCGGCGTGGCGGTTGACTTCGCGGTCGATGCGGACGTCGGCGGGGTGGTCGAAGTGGGCGGGGTCGCGGTTGGCGGCGGGGAAGGAGAGCAGGACCCAGTCGTCGGCTTTCATGTCGACGCCGTTCCAGTGCATGTCGTCCTTGACGAGGCGGGCCATGGTGACGGGGGCGTAGGCGCGCAGGAACTCCTCCATGGCGGTGGGCAGCAGGGCGGGTTCGGCGACCAGGCGTTCGCGGTCGGCGGGCGTCTTGGCCAGGTGCCACAGGGACGCGCCGATCGCACTCCAGGTCGTGTCGATACCCGCGATCAGCAGCAGCGCGATCGTGCCCGCCACGTGCCCGGCCTCCAGCTTGTGGCCGTACAGCTCGGCCTCGACGAGGTACGTCGTGAGGTCGTCGCGCGGGTGCTCCACGTGGTCGCGGATCTGGTCCAGCAGGTAGTCGAAGAGCCGTCCCATGTTGGCGGTCCGCTGCTCGGGCGGCAGGTTGACGCCTTCCAGGGCGTTCTCGATGAACTCGCGGCAGCGCGGGCCGTCCTCGGGCGGGAAGCCGAGCATGTCGGCGATCACCCGCATCGGGATGTGCTGGGCGTAGTCGCGGGCGGCGTCCACGACGTCCTGGCCCTCCAGGCCGTCGATCAGCTCGTGGCACAGCGCCCGCGTCGACTCCTCCCGCCTGGCGACCGCCGTCTTGGTGAAGGCGGGCAGCAGCAGCTTGCGGGCGTCGTGGTGGAAGGGCGGGTCGGACGAGATCGGCGGCGTGCCGCCCACCGGCGCGCTCTCCCGCGGCGGCCGGAAGTTGCTCATGATGATCGAGCGTGAGGAGAACCGCTCGGTGTCGTAGGCGACGGCCGCGACGTCCTCGTAGCGGGTGGGCAGCCAGCCGCCGCCGAACCGGTCGGTGTGCGCGATGGGGCAGCGCCGCCGCAGGTCGTCCTGGATGGGGTACGGGTCGGCGGCCCACTCCGGCTCCAGGTGGGAGAAGTCGGTGGCCCAGTCCGAGACCGGGCCGGTGACGATCTCGCTGCGGGTGCCGACGACCTCGTCGTCGCCGGGCTCGGCGAAGTTCTTGACGAACCGCTCGTCCACGCTCATGTCACGCCTCCCCGAGCAGGTCGATGGCCCGCTCCGGGCAGTTGGAGACGGCCAGCCGCGCGGTGCGCTCCTGGCCGGGCGGCACCTGGCCGTCGCCGAGGACCGTTCCGTAACCTTCGTCGTCCTCGCCGAACAGGTCGGGGGCGAGGTCGTAGCAGCGGCCATGTCCCTGGCAGCGCTCGGGGTCGATCTGTACTCTCACGGCGTTCCTTCGGGCGGTGGGGCGGGGGAGAGGGCGGCGACGACGCGGATGAGCAGCCTGGCCCACTCCTCCTCGTCCACCTGGTGGGGGTCGGGGGCGATGAGCGCGCTGCCCATCGCGAGCAGGAGGCAGAAATGGGCGATCGCCTCCGGTGACAGCGCGTGGTCCAGCTCGCCGCCGTCCTGGCCGGCGCGGACCAGGCCGGCCAGCCAGTGGGCGCGCTCGCCGACGTAGTCGCGCATGGGCAGGGCCACGTCCTCGTCGCGGCGGGCGGCGGCCAGCGCCTCGACGACGAGGTCGCCGCCGGCGTCCAGGGGGCGGGGCAGCCGGCGGCCGACGGCGACGAGCAGGTCGGCGACCGGCCGGTCGGGGCCGTCGGCGAACAGGCCGTCCATCAGCCGCCGCCCGTGCGCGCCCAGCGCGGCCACGAGCAGGCCGGCCTTGGAGCCGAAGTGGGCGTACAGGGCGCCGTTGCTCACCCCGGCTGCGGCGGCGATGTCGGCGACGCGGGTGCCGTCGTAGCCGCGCCTGGCGAAGACGTCCGCGGCGGCGCGCAGCAGGCGTTCCCGCGTCTCGGCGGCGGTGACGCCGGCGATCCGTCCCATGGACGAATTAAAAGATCGTTCATTTCATCCGTCAAGAGCGGCTGCCTATCCCATGATCGGCGCCTTCACCACCAGCACCTCCTCTCCCGCCGCGCCGCTCAGCCGGACCGACAGCTCCCACACCCCGGCCATCGGGAACAACTCGCCCTCGGCCACGTAACGGCCCGGCTGCCGCGGGTCGGCGACGATCTCCGGGGTGGCGTGGCCCATGCCGGGCATCACCGTGGACAGCGCCACCGTGTGCGGGTCGCCGGAGGTCACCCGCACCTCGGCCGTGACGCGGCCCGTCGTCGGCCTCGGGACCACGACGGTGACGGCGTACCGTTCGCCGGTGCTGGTGAGGGTGAGCGGGCCGGGCGCCGAGCCGCGCACGTACAGGAACACCGCCAGGGCCGCCGCGAGCAGGGCGGCGACGGCCAGGATCCGCCTCATCCGAGGGCCTCCGCGACCTCGACGGTGAAGGGCACGGTCACGATCCGATCGGCGGCCGCGTACTGCGCCCAGGCCAGGTAGCGGCCCGGCGCCGGGAAGCTGAACGTGAAGCGCAGCCGGGGCGCGGGGGCGCCCATCTCGTGCACGTGGCCGAGGAACGCGCCGTCCTGGCTGCGCACGATCAGGTGCCCCGACATGCCCAGCCACTGCCGCGGCGTGCCCCCGAGAGCCACCTCGATCGCCGCCGGACGCCCCGCGACCGGCACGGACGGCCGCACCACCGGCGTGCCCCCCGTCGCGGGCGGCGCCGGCGGCGGAGCGGCCACCGCGGGCCCGGCGACCCGGAACTCGCCGTCGAGCAGCTGGCCGCCGGAGTCCTCGCGTTCCAGCTCCGCGTAGGCCAGGAACCGGCCAGGCCGGTCGGCGCGCAGCCGGACCTCCAGCCGTCCGGGCGCGGTGCGCAGCGGGTGCAGGTGCCGGAACCAGGCGCCGTCCTCGCTGGTGACCACCAGGTGGGCGAGCGCCTCGTGGTGCAGGACGAGGTCGTCCACCGGATGCCCGGTCGAGCCGTCGGTGAGGTCGAGTCGCAGCGTGAACTCCGCGCCGGCCGCCGGACGGGCCGGGACGGTCGTCACCCGTCCCTGCGCGAAGGGCCGTCCGAGAGCCGTCGTGTTCACCGCCGGAGCGGCGCCGTCCGGTGGCGGGGGCGGCAACGCGGGCTCGAACACGACGACCATCGCGGCCACCGTCACCGCGGCCGCCGCGCCACCGGCCAGCAGCATCGCCGGCGTCCTGCGCGACAGCGCGCCGGTGAGCAGGCCGCCCACCAGCAGCAGCCCGGCCACCAGCAGGCCGCCGTAGATCAGGAACTCGCCGGCGGAGCCGCGGTCCACCAGGACGCGGAACGGCAGGACGGCGACCTCGTCGCCCGCCGTCAGCCTGAGCTCGTGCGGCCCGGTGCGCTCGACCGTGATCTTGACGTACCGGGGGGTGGCGGACGGCTGCGCGGTGGCCGTCGCCCTGCGGCCGTCCTCGACCGAGCGCACCTCCAGGCCGATCGGCGGCCCGGTCGCCGGCTCGTAGGCGATCACACCGATCAGCAGCGGCCCGGGCACCCGCGACGTGCCCTTGATCACGACCGTGAGCTCGGCGCCGGCGATGGTCTGGGCGAAGCGCAGGTCCGCGCCGGCCGTGACGTTGTGGGCCGCGGCCGGGGCGGCGCCCGCGAGCAGGAGTACGGCGACGAGACACAGGACCCGGAGCGGCCGGATCATGCCCGTCCGGCGTCGGCCGCGTCCGCGGGGAGCGCGTTCGGCAGGAACAGCGCCCCGAGCGCCAGGCCGATCAGCCCGGCCACCACCGGCGCGCCGGTCCACAGCTCGGGCACCGCGGGCAGCGTGCCCACGGCCGCCGAGGCGACCCCGATGTAGAGCGACCAGGTGACGAAGGCCGACAGCCCGGCGAAGGCCCAGTAGGCGCCCCGCCGCGCGCCGGACGGGCGCAGCAGGCGGATCAGCACGTCGCTCGCCAGGCCCGCGGCGACGAACGTGAGCAGGGTGGACACGTTCTCGAACGCCGTCTGCGCGCCGGGCATCAGGACGGCGATCGTGTACATGACGGTCACCGCGCCGAACGGCAGGTTCCAGCGCCGGGCCACCAGCAGCACCGGGGCCAGCAGGACGACGTTGCTGATGACCATGGAGGTGGCCAGATGCTCGGCGCCGGGCCCGTCCACGCTGGAGAACGCCTCGACGACGCGCGCTGACCGGTACTGCAGGGCGTCGCCGTACGACAGGAACAGCGACACCAGCGTGGCCGCGAACGCGAGCCCGGCCAGCGCCGGGAACAGCCGCCCGAGCGAGGGGCGGACGCCGACGTCGGGGGCGTTCCAGGCCGAGCGCAGCGGCGTGGTGATGATGAGCAGCATGGTCACGATCAGCCCCAGGTGCGAGGGGCTGAACAGGATGTCGACGCTCGTCTCGATGCCGAGCACGGTGTGCCAGGTCATGTCGGCCAGCCCGAAGAGCGCGAACGCCGGGATGGCGACCAGCCCGGCCAGATAACCCTGGGGAACGGCCGCGACCCCCTGCCGGCCGAGCCGCACGTTGCGGAACACCTGCCAGATGATCCAGCCGGACACCGCCGCGAACCCGGAGTAGAACGCCGCGTGCCACGGCGTGAAGAACGTCTCCAGGTCGCTGAGGTTGGTGTGCGCCCAGGCGTCGATCATCAACCCGACGCCGAACCAGACCCCCAGCAGCGCGGTGACGAGATCCGCCCGGAGCGGCACCCATCCGCGCGGCTCCCCGGAGTCCGCAAGTAATCGTCGTACGCCCGCGTTGGCCTCTGCCACTTCGCGTCTCCCTTCTTCCATGATCGAATACTTCCAGAAGCCGCGAAGTGGCGGAAAGCCCAAGATCACTGTCCCCGAGCGGCCCGGGCCGACGCCCGTGGCCGCCAGTCTCGCCGACGGCCGCCGCGGGTGCGCGGCGGCCGGGGCCTCACGCCGGAGCCGGGCGCTGCCTGGCCACCACCAGGTGCAGCCCGTGGGGCAGCGGCTCGGTGCGGACGACGTGCAGCCCCGCCGCCCCCAGCAGGCTCTCGACCTCGGTCAGCGTGCGTTCCTGGCCGCCGCTGAACAGCGTGAGCATCTTCATGTCCAGCGCGACCGCCGACGTGGGCGAGCGGTGCGGGTCGTCGTCGAGGACGGCGTCCACGATCCACAACTCGGCGCGGCCGTCCATCAGGGACGCCAGCCGCGCCAGCAGCTTGGCGGCCTGCTCGTCGGGGTAGTTGTGCAGGATGTTGCCCAGCAGGTAGAGGCCCGCCCGGGGCAGCGGGTCGGTGAACATGTCGCCCTCGGCCACCGTGATGCCCGCCCGCCCGTCCAGGTGACGGCGGGCCTGCGCGGCCACCTCGGGCAGCTCGAACAGCACGCCGCGCAGCCGCGGACGGGCCGCCAGGATCGTGGCCAGGACGATGCCGGTGCCGCCGCCGATGTCGGCGACCGTGTCCACGCCGGTCACGTCCTGCTCGGCGAGCGCGCGGGCCACGGTGACGCTGCGGGTGGCCATGAACTCGTTGAACAGGGCGCCGGCCGCGGGCCGGGCGCCCAGCCAGGCGTAGGGGGAGTCCACCTGGTGCAGCTCCAGCGCGGCGGGCGCGCCCCTGATGATCGTCCGGTGCAGCAGGTCGGCCGAGTCGCGCCACAGCTCCTCGCCCCACATCAGCGCGGCGGGGGCCAGCGAGTCGTCCCGGCCGCTGGTGAGCAGGTCGCCCTCGCCGGTGAGCAGGTAGCGGCCGCGGGCGTCCCGCTCGACCAGCCGCAGGTGCTCCAGCGCCCGCAGCAGGCGGCCGAGCAGCATCTCGTCGGGACGGCCGGCGCCGCCCGCGGAGATCTCGTCGGCCAGCTCGTGCACGGCGCACGGCCCGGCCGCCAGCAGGTCGAAGACCGACAGCCGCAGGGCGGCCCGGACGGCGGCGTACAGGATGTAGTCGTCGATCAGGCGCAGCACCCGCGCCCGCTCCGGCGTCTCGCTCATGGGTTCCCCTTCCCCGACTCCCAGGCCGGACGGACGATCATGCTCTCCACCCGCAGCGGCGCGGGCAGGTAACGGAACCTCACCATGGTGTCCACCACCGACTGCAGCCCTTCGGGCTCCAGCGCGGCGGGGAACGAGCCGAGCGTGATCGTCGGCAGCACCTCACGCGGGATCTTCGTGTACGTGCCCAGCACCCCGGTGACCAGCCTGCGGTCCCGGGCGTCGAGCTGGGCGTGCGCCATGGCCCGCTGGAACCCGGCGACCGCCCGGGGGTGCGCGGCCGCGTACGCGGCGGTCGTGGCCCACCCCGCGATCGGCCACCCGGCGGGGACGTTCGCCATGGCGTCGCCCAGCGACCGGCCGCCCTGCCGGCGGTAGGCGGTGATGAACGGCTCGGTCATCCACGCCACGTCCACCGCGTGCGCGGCCAGCGCGGCCGGCATGTCGGGCAGCGGGATCTCCTTGAACGCGACGTCGTCCGCGGGCACCCCGGCCGCGGCGAGCACGGTCTCGGCGCTCAGCGTGCCGACCGAGCGCAGCGTGGCCACCGCGACGCTCTTCTTCGCGCCGCCGGAGCGCCGCAGGTCGCGCGCGCTTCTGATCGGGCTGCCGGGCGCCACGAAGAGCTGGAACGCGCCCGGCGCGGCGTGGTAGGCGTCGGCGACCAGCTTCAGCCGCCCCGGCTCGCGCCGCTGGTACAGGAACGCCGTCACGTAGTTGACCAGCCCGAACTCCAGGGCGCCGCCCTTCATCCGGTCGATCGCCGGGCCGCCGCCCTGCACGGTCACCGGCTCGGCCGACAACCCCTCGGCCGCGAAGTAGCCGCGGTCGCGGGCCAGGTAGACCAGCGCGCTGTCGGGGATCGGGATGACGCCGATCCTGATCTTCTCCGGCGGCGCGCCGGAACCGGCCGTCCGCGGGCCGCCGGGCGCGGCCCCGCCGCAGGCCGCGACCAGGACGGCCAGCGCGGCGAGCAGGAACAGCGGTGGGGGACGTAATCGTCTCACGGTTCTCCCTTCGAGGTCCGCCGCCGGCCCTCGCTCCCGCTGGCGGCCTGAACACAGGTCGGAACCAACGCCCTTGAGTGCACCATCGGGAGGCCCGCCTTGCAACGCCCGGTCAGAACGGGAAGGCCGCCGTGTCAGAACGCCCGTCCTTCGCGGTCCGGACGGATGAGAAGATCGAGAGTGCTCCGAATCGCAGAAGCAGTACTCGCGAGATTACCGGCGCCGCTGCAGGCGCTCGTGCTGAGGCACCGTGAACTGCTGAAGTTCGCGGTGGTCGGCGGAGCGACGTTCGTGGTGGACAACGCGGTGTTCTACGGGCTGAAGCTGACCGTCCTGGAACCGAAGCCGGTGACCGCGAAGATCATCGCGGTGCTCGTGGCGACGATCGTGTCCTACGTGCTCAACCGCGAGTGGTCGTTCCGGCTCAGGGGCGGTCGCGAGCGCCGCCACGAGGCGGGGCTGTTCTTCCTGGTCAGCGGCATCGGCCTGGTGCTCAGCTCGGCGCCGCTGTGGATCTCCCGGTACGTGTTCCGCCTGGAGGTCCCCGACGTGAGCGTGGCCGCCCAGGAGATCGCCGACTTCGTGAGCGCGCAGCTCGTCGGCACGCTGGTCGCCATGGTGTTCCGCTTCTGGGCGCTGCGGAAGTGGGTCTTCCCCGACGAGAAGACCCACTCCGTCGGCGTGCGGCCGGTTGCCGTCCCCCGGTACCACGGACGCCGCACCCTGCCGGTGGCCAAGCGCAAGCCCCGCAGGTCCGGCGTCCGGCAGGGGCAGCGTTAGGGTCAGCGGTAGGCGGCGGCCTGGAGGGTGTAGAGCTCGGCGTAGAGGCCGTTGAGCGCCATCAGCGCCTGATGGTCGCCCTGCTCGGTGACCTTGCCGTGGTCGAGGACGTAGATCCGGTCGGCGTAGCGCACGCTGGCCAGCCGGTGGGTGATGAGCAGCACCGTGCGGCCCTCGGAGTGGTCGCGGATGCGCTCGAACAGGGCGTGCTCGGCGCGGGCGTCCAGGGCCGCCGTGGGCTCGTCGCAGATGAGCAGGTCGGCGTCGCGGTGGAAGCCCCTGGCCACCGCGATGCGCTGCCACTGGCCGCCGGACAGCTCGCAGCCGTCCTTGAAGCGGCGGTCGAGCAGCGTGCGGTAGCCGTGCGGCAGGCCGGCGACCACCTCGTCGGCCCCGGCGACCGAGGCGGCCGCGACCAGGGCGGGCTCGCCCTTGTCGGTGCCCATGGTGATGTTGTAGCGGGCGGTGAGCGGCCAGCGGGTGTGGTCCTGGGCGATGACGGCCGTGCGCAGGCGCAGGTCGTCGGGGGACACGTCGGCCAGGTCGACGTCGTCCCAGGAGACGGTGCCGGTGTCGGGCTCGTACAGGCCGGACAGGATCTTGGCCAGGGTGGTCTTGCCTGAGCCGTTCTCGCCCACGAACGCGATGACCTCGCCGCGCTTGATCTCGACCGTCACCCCGCGCAGCGCCGGCTGGTCGGCGCCCGGGTAGGTGAAGGTCACGTCGTCGGCCACGATGCGCTCGAACCCCTCGGGCACGGCCGCGGAGCGGGCGGCGGGCACGCGGCGCTCGGCGTCGGCGCAGAACTGGAGGAAGTCGGTGAAGTAGAGGCCGTCCTCGTAGAGGCGGTTGGTGGCGTACAGGAGGTTGGCCAGCGAGGACTGGCCGGTCCTGATGGCCAGCACCGCGGTGCCCGCGACCGCGAGCGGGATCGCCGCCACGGCCAGCAGCACGCCCAGCGCGACGTAGACCAGGGCGGTGCCGAGGCCGCCCAGTGCCTCGCCGACCAGGCCGGCCAGGGTCTGGCGTCTGGCCAGGGTGAGCAGCACCTCCTGCTCGGCCCTGGCGACGGCGTCGTACATGCGCAGCAGGAAGCCGCGCATGGTGAACGAGCGCACCTCGGCGGCGGGCTCGCGGTCGGCCAGCAGCTCGGCGATGATCCACTTGCGGCGGCGGGCGGGGATGAGGGAGTACATCGTCGAGTAGCGCATGCGGGCGCCGCGCACGGTGGCCCACGCGTCGGGCAGCACGGCCAGCAGCAGCAGCGGCAGCAGCACCGGGTGGAGCACGCCCAGCACGCCGGCCGCCGCCGCGATGCCGACGGCCGCCGTGACGACGTTGATGGCCGAGCTGACCACCGCGCTCGCCACGCTGACGCCGCGGATGTTGGCGCGTTCGAGGCTGTCGTGGAACTCCGGGTCGTCGTAGGCGACCAGCTCCACCTGGCTGGTCAGGCCGTAGAGGCGTTCCTCGGTGTGGCGGGAGATCTGCGGGGTCAGGCGCGACTGCGCCCAGCCCGCGCCGGCCTGCACCACCGTGCGCAGCACGGCGGCCGCGCCGACCAGGACGAGGCTGGGCAGGGCGGCCAGCACCCGGTCGGGGGTCGGGCCCTCGCTGAACAGGGCGCTCAGCACGCCGGTGGTGGCCAGCAGGCCGAACGCGGTGAACAGGCCGCCGAGGAGGTTGAGCGCGATGGTGGCCACGGTGTCGCGGGGGCCGGCCCGCCAGGCCATGCGCATCGCCTGGCTCACGAGCGAGGGCAGGCGCCTGGCGATGGTCAGGAAGCCGACCTCGGCCATCTTGTCGTTGTGGGCGTACCAGTCGGAGACGGTGATCTCACCGAGTTCCAGAGGCTCATCGGGCATGCGCTGAGTGTGCGGACGGGCACCGACGGTTTCCGTCGCCTCGCGCGCCGCGGTGACAGGACGGTGGCCCGTGCGCCACCGGCCTGTCCACGGCCCGACAGACGGCCCGACAGACGGCCCGACAGACGGCCCGACAGACGGCCCGACAGACGGCCCGACAGACGGCCCGACAGACGGCCCGACAGACGGCCCGCCAGGCAAAGACGCGCGGGCGGCGGCGTGTCCCGGTCGCCCCGGCGGGCGCGGCACGATTTCATGTCCCCCGGTCACTCCACGTAACCAGAACGACACAGGGGACGGAATGCGAAGAATCACGGGGTTCGCGGTCGCGTGCGCGGTCGCCATGAGCGTCACCCAGCCGGCTTGGGCGGCCCCGCGGGAGGAGGTCCGCATCACCCGGTATCTCGGGGAGCAGCGGCTGCCGTACCTGATGCAGTTCGACGGCACCACCGTCGGCGGGGTGTCGGGCATCGACCGCGACCCGCGCACCGGCGCCTGGTACCTGATCTCCGACGACCGCTGGCGCTACGGTCCCGCCCGCTTCTACACCGCCCGCCTGGACATCGACCGGGACTCGGGCGCGTTCACCGGCATCAGCCTGACCGGCGTCACCACGCTGACCAGGCAGGACGGCACCCCCTACCCCGGCTACGGCAAGCCCGGCTCGGCCGACCCCGAGTCCGTCAGGTACGACCGCTGGTCCGGCCGCCTGCTGTGGGGCGACGAGGGCGACCGCCCCGACGCCGGCCACCCCGACCTGCCGCTGGCCGCCTCCGGCGTGCGCACCGCCGACCTCCAGGGCCGTCACCAGGGGGACCTGCGCCTGCCCGGCAACCTGCGCCTGACCACCACCGAGCACGGCCCGCGGCGCAACGCCGGTTTCGAGGGCCTGGCCGTCACCGCCCGCCGGATCACGGCGATGACCGAGGGCCCGCGGTACGAGGACGGCGAGCCGCCCACGGTCCGGCACGGCGCGCCCGCCCGGCTCACCGTGTGGGACCGGCGGGGCGTCCCGCGCGGCCAGTTCGTCTACCCGCTCGACGCGCTCCCGGCCGCGCCGGTGCCGCCCACCGGGGAGTCCGACAGCGGGGTCTCGGAGATCCTGCCCATCGACGACCACCGCTACCTGGCCCTGGAACGCTCCTGGATCGAGGGCGTCGACTACAAGGTCAAGCTGTACGAGATCGACCTGACAGGCGCGACCAACGTACTGAGCCGGGACGACCTCAGCGCGGGCTACCGGCCGGTCAGCAAGCGGCTGGTCTACGACCTGGGCGACTTCCGGCCGCCGGTGCAGAACCTGGAGGCCATGTCGTGGGGGCCGCGCCTGGCCACCGGGGAGTGCACGCTGGTGATCGGCTCGGACGACAACTTCAGCAGGAACGAGGTCAGCCAGTTCACGGCCTTCGCCGCCACGGGCTGCCCCTGACGCCCCGCCACCGGTCCGGGGCCGCGGAGGAGGGGCCCGCCCCGCCGCCGGCCCGGACCCCGCGCCCGCGGGGAGCGGCCCGGACCAAGGCTGGCGGATATATACGAATTGGAATATTTTCCCGGGAAAGCATCATGGCTACGCTCGACAGCCATGACTCTCCTGAAGCCCGCACGCCGGGCGGCCGCCGCTCTGGCGCTCGCGCTGGCCGCCGGGTTAACCGCGGCCGTCCCCGCGCACGCGCGCGAGGCGGCCCCGCCGTCCGCCGGCACCGTCCTGCGCGGGCTGGACCTCGACCGCGCCACCGTGCTCGACCTGCAACGCGCCATGGACCGCGGACGCTTCGACGCGGTGACGCTGACCCGCTTCTACCTCGACCGCATCCGCGCGGTGGACCCGCTGCTGCACGCGGTCGTCCAGACCAACCCGGGCGCGCTGGGCGAGGCCGAGCGCAGCGACCGCCGTCGCCGCCGGGGCGCGCACGGGCCGCTGGAAGGCGTCCCGGTCCTGCTCAAGGACAACATCGACACCGCCGCGCCGCTGCGCACCACCGCCGGCTCCCAGGCGCTGCTCGGCGCCCGCCCGGCCGCGGAGGCGTTCCTCGTCCAGCGGCTGCGCGCGGCCGGCGCGGTGATCCTGGGCAAGGCCAACCTGTCGGAATGGGCCAACTTCCGCTCCAGCCCGTCCTCCAGCGGGTGGAGCGCGATCGGCGGGCAGACCAACAACCCCTACGTCCTCGACCGCAACCCCTGCGGGTCGAGCAGCGGCTCGGCGGTCGCCGCCGCCGCCACCCTGGCCGCCGTCACCATCGGCACCGAGACCGACGGCTCGATCGTCTGCCCGGCCGGGATCAACGGCGTGGTCGGCATCAAGCCCACGATCGGGCTGGTCAGCCGGGCCGGCGTGGTGCCGATCTCGGCCCGGCAGGACACCGCGGGGCCGATCACCAGGAACCTCACCGACGCCGCCGCCGTGCTCTCGGCCATCCAGGGGCCGGACCCGCGCGACCCCGCGACCGTCCCGGGCGGCGACCGCGACTACCTCAAGGCCCTGCGTCCCGGCGCGCTGAACGGCGCCCGCGTCGGCGTGTGGCGCTCGGTCGCGGGCGACAACCAGGAGGTGCGCGCCGCCCTGGACGCCGCCGTCGCCACCCTCAAGGCCCGCGGCGCGACCGTGGTGGACGTCGAGCTGGAGGGCGTGGACCAGGCCGGCGAGGCCGAGTTCCCGGCGCTGCTGACCGAGTTCAAGCACGACCTGAACGCCTACCTGGCCGCCACCCCCGGACGGCACCCCGCCGACCTGGCCGGACTGATCGACTTCAACCGCCGGCACGCCGGGACCGAGCTGCGGTACTTCGGCCAGGAGGTCTTCGAACAGGCCCAGGCCACCACCGGCGACCTGGACGACCCCGCCTACCGCGCCCTCCGCGACCGGGCCACCACGCTGGCCCGCCGCGCGATCGACTCAGCGATGGCCGCCGGCCGCCTGGACGCGCTGCTCGCCCCCACCAACCACGCCGCCTGGCTGACCGACCTGACCAAGGGCGACGACTTCACCGGCTTCGTCTCCTCCTCCGCGCCCTCGGCGATCTCCGGCTACCCGGCGGTCACCGTCCCGGCCGGGTACGCCAGGGACGTCCTGCCGCTCGGCGTCACGTTCTTCGGCGGGCGCTTCTCCGAGCCGTCCCTGATCGCTCTCGGATACGCCTTCGAGCAGGCCACTCAGGTCCGCAAACCGCCGGCGTACCTGCGCACCCTGCCCTGAGCGGCCCGGCGGCGGGCTACGGTAGGGGCGACGGCCACGATGGGAAGGAGGCGAGGTGCGCACCAGGCTGCCCGCCGCGCTGCTTCTCGTCCTGTCGTGGCTGCTCCCGGCGACGGGCCATGCCGAGGTCGCCGCCCAGGTCGCCGCCCCGGCCGTCACACAGGCCGTCACGCAGGCCGTCACGCAGGTCACGGCGGTCCAGGCGGCGGCCGACCGGCCCGCCGTCGCCCAGCTCGGCTCCACCCCGCCGCCGCCTCCGCTCGCGCAGGTCAGGCAGGCGGGGCACGACCAGGCCGGGCCCGGCGGGCAGGCGCTGCCCGCCGCGGCCCCGGCCCGGTCGCTCCACGTCTGGTCGGCCGTCGTACGGCGGCCCGCCGGCCGTGTCGCCGCCGACCGCCCCCGGGGCGCGGCGGCGGCCCGCGCGCCTCCCTCCCCAGTGCTCTGAAGATCCCTCTTCCGCACACCTGAGCCTGTGGAGGCCTCATGTCACGTGCGCCCATGTGGCGCGCGCTGGCGGCGTTCGCCGTCATCGCGACCTCGATCATCCTGTCCCTCACCGCCACGCCACGCCTCGGCCTCGACCTGCGCGGCGGTACCCAGCTCGTCTTCGAGGCCAGAGACTCCCCGACGGTCACGGCCGACTCCTCGGCCACCGACCGCGCCCTCGACGTGCTCCGCCGCCGGGCGGACGCGCTGGGGGTCGTCGATCCCACGCTGGCCCGCTCCGGCGAGAAGCGCATCATCGTCGAGCTGCCCGGCGTGCTCGACCCGAGCAAGGCGGCCGAGGTCATCGGCCGCACCGCCC
Source organism: Nonomuraea sp. NPDC001831 (assembly GCF_042892035.1). Classification (NCBI taxonomy): domain Bacteria; kingdom Bacillati; phylum Actinomycetota; class Actinomycetes; order Streptosporangiales; family Streptosporangiaceae; genus Nonomuraea; species Nonomuraea sp. NPDC001831. The sequence goes on from NZ_JBIATU010000004.1 coordinate 136,095, forward strand.
AGCTCGCCTTCCACCCGGTCACCGGCCCCGGCAAGGCCGGGGACGCCACCGCGCTGCCCGACGAGAGCGGCAGCCCACTCGCGCTCGGCCCGGCGGCGATCAGCGGCGACGGCGTCAGCGACGCCACCGAGCGCAGCGACCCGCAGCGCGGCCCCGGCTGGTCGGTCACGGTCGACTTCCGCGACGCCGACGCCTGGCAGCGGATGACCGGCGAGGCCGCCTGCCAGCCGGCGGGCGACCCGAAGCGGCGCGTCGCCATCGTGCTCGACAAGAAGATCATCTCTTCGCCGCAGCTCGACCCGTCCGTGCCGTGCGGCGCCGGCATCCCCGGCGGCAACACCGAGATCACCGGGTCCTTCACCCACGAGGAGGCCCGCGACCTGGCGGTGCTGATCAAGGGCGGCGCGCTGCCCGTGCCGCTCGACCTGGTCGAGCAGCGGACGGTCGGCCCCACGCTGGGCGCCGACGCCATCGAGGCCAGCGTCAAGGCCGCGATCGCCGGGCTGGTGCTGACCGCCCTGTTCATCGTCGTGATCTACCGCCTGTCCGGCCTGCTCGCCGCCGTCGCGCTCACCTGCTACGGCCTGATCTCCTACGCCGCGCTGGTCGCGATGGGCGCGACGTTCACGCTGCCCGGCCTGGCCGGGTTCGTGCTGGCCATCGGCATGGCGGTCGACGCCAACGTGCTCGTCTTCGAACGCGCCAGGGAGGAGTACGGCCTGGCCCCGGCCCGCGGGCTCGCCCCGGCCCTCAACCGGGGGTTCAAGAACGCCTGGAGCGCCATCGCCGACTCCAACGTCACCACGCTCATCGCCGCCGCGCTGCTGTTCGGGCTGGCCTCGGGCCCGGTCAAGGGGTTCGGCGTGACGCTGGCGATCGGCGTGCTGGCCTCGCTGGTGTCGGCCATGCTGATCACCCGCGTGCTCACCCATGCCGTCATCGGCCGGATCGGGCCGCGCCTGTCGGGGCTCGGCTCACCGGGCGCGGTCCGTACGTGGCTGGCCCGCCGGAACCCCCAGCTCATGAAGGCCAGGAAACTGTGGCTGGCGGTCGCGGCCGGCCTGGTCGTCGCGGCGCTGGCCGGGCTGTTCACCCGCGGCCTCGACTTCGGGGTCGAGTTCACCGGCGGCCGGCTCGTGGAGTTCGGCACCTCCAGGCCGGTCGACGCCGACACCGCCCGGCGGCTCGTGAGCGAGGCCGGCTATCCGGGCGCGGTCGTGCAGGCCGCCGCCGACGGCGTGACCGTGCGCGCGGGGCAGCTCGACCCGGCCAGGATCCAGGCCGCGCTGGAGGGCCAGGGCGGCGAGGTGAGCAAGGCGCGCGACGAGTTCATCGGCCCCACGCTGGGCGAGGAGCTGCGCCGCAACGCCGTCATCGCGCTCGGCGTGGCCGTGGCGGCGCAGCTGCTCTACCTGGCGGTGCGCTTCCGCTGGACGTTCGGCACGGCGACCGTGCTGGCGCTGCTGGTGGACCTGGCCGTGGTGATCGGGCTGTTCGCCTGGCTCGGCAAGCCGGTGGACGGCGTGTTCCTCGCCGCGATGCTGACGGTGGTCGGCTACTCGGTCAACGACAAGGTGGTGGTGTTCGACCGGGTGCGCGAGCTGTGGGCCGCCCGCCGCACCGCGCCGCTGGCCGAGGCGGTGAACACGGCGATCCTGCAGACCGTGCCGCGGACCGTCAACACCGGGCTCGGCGCGCTGTTCGTGCTCGTCGCGCTGGCCGTCTTCGGCGGCGACTCGCTGCGTGACTTCGCGATCGCGCTGGTCACCGGCATCGTCGTGGGCACGCTGACGTCGTCGTTCGTGGCCGGCCCTGCGGCCATCGGGCTGGCCCGGTACGACCGCCGTCCGGCCCCCCAGCCGCCCGCGCCCAAGGCCGCCCGGCGGCCCCGCGAGGGCTCGGGAGCCGTGTTGTGACCGGCGCCGCGGGCCCGCCTCGCGCGGGCGGGCCCGCGGCGTCGCGGGTCAGAGCCGGGCGAGCCAGTCCAGGAGGATGGCGTTGACCTCGTCGGGCCGTTCCTGCTGGATCCAGTGGCCGCAGTCGTCCAGGAGGCGGGAGGAGACCAGGCCGGGCAGGGTGGTGGGGAAGGCGTCGATCGCGCCGGACAGCCACTGGGTCGTGTCGTCCTGCGCGCCGCCGACGAACAGCGAGGGCTGGACGATGGGCGCGCCGTCGTGGGGCGCGAGGTCTTCCCAGTCGCGGTCCATGTTGCGGTAGCGGTTCAGCGCGCCGGTCAGGCCGGTGCGCTCGAACTCGGCGGCGTAGAAGTCGAGGTCGGTCTCGCTCAGCCAGCCGGGCAGCGGGCCGCCGGCCGGGAACCGGTCGCGCATCCTGCCGCCCGGGGCCACGAACAGCGGGTGGGGCGCGTCCGGGCCCGGCTTGGTGTCGGCGGACAGGGCCGCGTACGTGCCCGCCAGCCAGCCCCGGACGTCCGGCTCGATCTCGGCCTCGGCCCGGCCGGGCGTCTGGAAGTAGCTGACGTAGAACTCGTCCGTCCCGCCCATGGCGGCGAACGTCTCGGTGGGACGCGGCCCGCCGCGCGGCGTGTACGGCACGCTGAGCATGGCGACCGCGCGGAAGACGTCCGGCCGCAGCAGGGCGCTGTGGGCCGCGATCGAGGAGCCCCAGTCGTGGCCGACGATCACCGCCGTCCGCTCGCCCAGCGCCCGCACCACCGCCACGCCGTCCTCGACCAGCTCGGTCATCCGGTACGCGGCCACGTCCGCCGGCTTGGACGAGCGGCCGTAGCCGCGCACGTCCACCGCCACCGCCCGGTACCCGGCGGCGGCCAGCGCCGGGAGCTGGTGCCGCCAGGAGTACCAGGACTCCGGGAAGCCGTGCACCAGCAACACCAGCGGCCCCTGCCCCGCCTCCACGAGATGGACGCGGCCGGCGGGGGAGGGCACCAGGCGGTGGACGCCCTCGGCGACCGGGGTGAGCTGCGACATCGTTCCTCCACGCACATAGTCCTGGCCTGTCACCAGGATCATGCGCGGCCCGTGCCGCGGCCCGCCAACTCCGTTGCCGTTTCGGCAAACCCTGCGTTAAAGGTCGGTGGCGATGATCTTCTCGATGTTCCGCTCGGCCAGCGCCGTGATGGTGACGAACGGGTTCACCGTGGTGTTGCCGGGGATCAGCGAGCCGTCGATGACGTACAGGCCGGGGTGGCCGGCCAGGCGGCCGTAGTTGTCGGTGGCCCTGTTGAGCACCGCGCCGCCGAGCGGGTGGTAGGTGAGGTGGTCGCCCCAGATCTTGTACACGCCGAACAGGTCGGTGCGGTAGATCGTCCCCTCCTTGGCGTTGATCTTGTCGAAGATCGTTTTCGCCATGTCGATGGACGTCTGCTTCCAGGCGGTCTGCCAGCTCAGGTCCACCTTGCCGGTCGCGGCGTTCCAGGAGAACTGCGCGCGGCGCGGGGTGTTGGTGATCGAGAGATAGAACGAGGCGTACGTCTCGATCCCGGTCGGCAGCGGCGCCACCTCGGCGAACGCGCCCCCGGCCGTCCAGTTGTCGATGCCCGCGCACGGGATGGCCGACTGCAGCTTGCCGGTCGGGTCCCACAGGTGGTTGGCCCGGCCGCACATGACGTTGCCGTTGTCGCCCCAGCCCTGGCCGACCTCGTCGTTCAGACCCGGCAGCGCGCCGGTGGCCTTCAGCCTGACCAGCAGCTTGCTCGTGCCGACGCTGCCCGCGGCGAAGAACACCCGCGCGGCCGTGACGGTCTTGGCGGCGGTGACCGAGCCGTCGGTGGCCAGCTGGTCGATCCGGACGGTGTAGCCGCCGCCCGCCGCCGGGGCGACCGAGGTGACCTGGTGCAGCGGCGAGATCGTCACCCTGCCGGTCGCGCGGGCCCGCGCCAGGTAGGTCTTCTGCAGGGACTTCTTGCCGTGGTTGTTGCCGTAGAGGATCTCGCCGGCCAGCGCCGACTGGGTGGCCGTGCCGGCCGCCTCCTGCTTCATGTAGTCCCAGTCGTACACGTCGGGGACGAAGGTGAACGGGAAGCCGGAGCGCTGGGCGTGCTTGCGGCCCACGCGGGCGTACTGGTAGCACGCGGTGCTGTCGAACCAGGCCGGGTCCACCAGGCCGACGCCGAGGCCGGAGTTGGCGCGCGGGTAGTAGACGCCGTACATCTCGTCGGCGTCGACCGACGGCAGCACGGCGGCGAAGTTCTCCCGCTTGGGCGTGACGGCCATGCCGCCGTTGACCAGCGAGCCGCCGCCGACGCCGCGGCCCTGGTAGACCGTGATGCCGGCGAACTCCTCGGCGTCCAGGATGCCGGTGTAGCGGGGGATGTCCCGGTCGATGGGGAAGCCGAGGAAGTAGTTGAGCGGCGCCTTGGTCCTGGTGCGCAGCCAGTAGGAGCGATAGTCGGGCTCGCGCGTGTTGCAGAAGATCTTGCCGTCCGAGCCGGGCGTGTCCCAGGCCATGCCCATCTCGATCATGTGCACCTCGACGCCCGCCTGGGCCAGGCGCAGGGCGGCCACCGAGCCGCCGTACCCGGTGCCGATCACCAGGACGGACACGCGGGCGCCGTCGGCGATCGGCCCGTCGCCGGCAGCAGTGGCGACGGTGGCGGTGGCGGCGCGGCCGGGCAGTGCGGCGGCGCCCAGGAGGGAGGCGGTTCCGGCGATGAAGGTGCGGCGGCTGGTGTTCATGTCACGTGCCCTCGCTCGGTCGGTCTGACGCGGACTCGGTCGGTCGGACGGAGGGTGCCGGGCCGCCGGTCAGCATGCAGGCCGTGTCCAGGCCCAGCACGTGGTTGAGCCGGCCGAAGGCCCACCAGGAACCGATGCTCATGCTCAGTTCCACGATCTCGTTCTGGCTGTAGTGCTCGGTCATCCGGGACCAGAACTCCTCGTCGAGCCCGTGATGGTCCAGGGCGTAGCGCTCGGCGTACTCGGCGGCGAGCCGGGTGCGCGCGTCGAAGGCGTCCGTGGCGCGCCAGTCCGCGACCGCGTCGGCGAAGCCGTCCTCGACCTTGACGCCGTCGCGCTCGGTGCGCCAGTCGAGGCAGAAGACGCATCCGTTGATCTGCGCGATCCGCAGCCGGGCCGCCTCGAACTCGCGCAGGCCCAGCGTGGTGTGGGCGTAGACGGCCATGGAGAACTTCGAGGCGGCGGTCCCGATGCCGGGGACCAGCTCGCCCCAGACGTAGGCGATCGGGTCCTTGCCCCCCGGAACGTCGACGATCATGGGTTCTTCCTTCCGAGCCGGCCGCACGCGGGACGCAGCGGGACGTCGAGCGCGTCGTACAGGCCGGGCGGGGCGGCGGCGAGCCAGTCGATGGCGTTCACCAGCCGGCCCGCCGCGGTGGCGTTCCCGCCCGCCGAACGGCTGCCGCCCTCGTCGGTGGCCTCGATCGTGACCTCGATGCGCGGGCGGCCCTCGACGATGACCCGGTGGGCGCCGTCGCCGCCGTCCGGGGGCAGCGGCCAGTCGGGGGCGCAGGCGGGGTGGATGCGGGTGACGTGCTCGATCACGATGCGCGGCTCGCCCTCGACGACGCCCTGCACCTCGAAGCGCACTGCGCCCTGGGTGCCGGCCTCGAAGTCGCCCATGCCGGCGGTGGTGACCGTGCGGTCGAGCGGCCGCCGCTCCACGACCTCGCGGATCTCCTCCAGCGTGACGCCGAGGGCCCGCGCCATCAGCCGTACCTGCCCGCCCCACACCATGGACGGGACGGTCGGCGCGATCATCGGCGGCTCGTAGTCCATGGGCTGGCCCATGCCGACCATGTACCGGACGGCGTCCGGGCGGTCGTAGCCCGAGTAGTCGAAGATCTCCTGGCAGCGGATGGCGTCCACGACCGAGCCGAGGCCGCTGAGCAGCAGGGGCAGCAGGTCGTTGCCCCAGCCGGGGTCGATGCCGGAGGCGAACAGCGAGCCGCCGCCCTCGGCGACGGCGGCCAGCACCTGGTCCCGCAGCTCGGGCGGGGCGCCGCGGTGGTCGTAGAGGGCGTACAGGGAGGGCGTGACGACGACGGCGCCGGCCCGGACGGCCCGCAGGACGTCGGCCAGGGCGTCGTCGGGACGCAGGTCGCCGGAGGCGGCGTACACGACGGCCCTCGGGCGGGCGGCCAGGACGGCGGCGGCGTCGTCCGTGGCGGTGACGCCGAGGTCGCGGCCGAGCCCGGCGAGCTCCCCGGCGTCGCGGCCGGCCTTGTCGGGGGAGTGCACGACGACGGCGGTGAGACTGAGGTCGGGATGGGCCTCCACGGCCCTGATGGCGGCGCGGCCGACGTTGCCGGTACCCCACACCACGGTGGACGTCATGGGCGGAGCGTAGCAAGCGCTTGGTTTGGTGTACAGGGCCCGGCAACCGGGGCCGCCGGTCAGGCGGCGTCGAGGGCGATGCCGTACAGGTGGTCCACCCGGATCCTGATGACCAGGCGGCGGGCCCTGGCCATCTCCGCCAGGAAGGCGGCCTCGTCCGCCGGGTCGGGGAAGCCGCCGGCCATGTCCAGCAGCTCGCGTCCGGTGGCGTCGCCGGGGGCGAGCGACGGCTCGGAGACTTCCGCCCGTCCTTCGGCGACGGCGTACGACAGGACGTCGTCGCCCTGCAGGTGCACCGTCGCCCGCGGGTCGGCGAGCAGGTGCCGCACCTTGACGCGGCCCTCGGCGGAGGAGATGCGCAGGACGCGTCCGGCGGCGTCCCAGCGCAGGGCCATCGAGGCCAGGTGCGGGCGGCCGTCGCGCCTGAGCGTCGCCAGCACGCCGAAGGGCTGGCGGGCGAGGATGCGCAGCAGTTCGTCCTCGGTGAGGGGGCGGGCGCCGGGGCCCTGTCCGGGTCCGTAGGCGGGCTCGGTCATGATGATCAGCTCCGTTTCGCGGTGAGAGGGGGGATCAGAGGGCAGCGGGCTCGTCGAGCCGCGACGCCTCGGCGGACGCGGCGGCGCGGGGACGGCGCAGGACGGCCAGGGCGACCACGACGGCCGCCGCGAGCAGCCCCGCCGAGGTGGCGAAGGCCAGGTGGTAGCCGCCGGTCAACGCCGCCGCCTCGGCCGCCCCGCCGGCGCGCAACTCCTGCGTACGGGAGGCCGCCAGCGTGCTCAGGACGGCCACGCCCAGTGCCATGCCGATCTGCTGGGTGGTGTTGAACACCCCCGAGGCGAGGCCGGCGTCGTCCGCGCGGGCGGCCGACATGCCGAGCGTGGTCAGCGCCGGCAGCGCCAGCCCGCCACCCGCGATCAGCACCATGACCGGCAACAGGTCGGTGACGTAGTCGGCGTCCACCGGCACCCGCGTGAGCCAGGCCATCGCGGCCAGCAGCAGCACCAGCCCGGCCAGCAGCACGGCCGGCGCGCCGAAGCGGGCGCTGAGTCGCGCCGACACGAACAGCGACACGCCGCCGATCGCCACGGCCGCCGGGAGCATCGCCAGCCCGGTGGCGAGGGCGCCGTACCCGAGCACCTTCTGCATGTAGAGCGCGACGATGATCTGGAAGGCGAACATCGCCGACAGCGCCAGCATCTGCACGACGTTGGCACCGGCCACGTTGCGGGAGCGCAGCACGCGCAGCGGCATCAGCGGCGTGCGCGCGGTGGCCTGGCGCAGGAAGAAGCCGGCGAGCAGGGCCAGCGACGCCGCGCCGAACGCCAGGGTGTGCGCGGCGAGCCAGCCGTGCTCCTCGACCTTGACCACGGTGTAGATGCCCAGCATCAGGCCCGAGGTGACCAGCAGCGCGCCGGTCACGTCGGCGCCCCGCGCGAGGCCGAGGCCCCGGTCGGCGGGCAGCGCGGGCAGCGCCAGCACGATCGTCGCCAGCCCGATCGGCAGGTTGATGAAGAAGATCCAGTGCCAGCTCAGCGCGTCGGTGAGCACGCCGCCGAGCACCTGCCCGATCGACGCGCCGGCCGCGCCGGTGAAGCTGAAGACCGCGATCGCCCGGCCCCGTTCGCGCGGCTCGGTGAACAGCGTCACCAGGATGCCGAGTACGACGGCCGAGGCCATCGCGCTGCCGACGCCCTGCAGGAAACGGGCGGCGATCAGCAGGCCCTCGCTGTTCGCCACGCCGGCCAGCAGGGACGCGCCGGTGAACACCGCGTTCCCGGCCAGGAACATCGTCCGGCGGCCCACGAGGTCGCCGAGCCGTCCGGCAAGCAGCAGCAGCCCGCCGAAGGCGAGCAGGTACGCGTTGACGACCCAGCTCAGCCCGGCGGGGGAGAACCCCAGGTCGCGCTGGATGGCGGGCATGGCCACGGTGACGATGCTGCCGTCGAGGATGGTCATCAAGGCGGACGTCGACAACACGGCCAGGGCGGTGCGCCGGGAGGTGAGGGACATGGTCGTCTCCTGTTCAAGGGGTGCAACAGGAGAGACCGTAGCAGATAGTTCCGTTACAGACGATATGCCACGGAACTTTTCAGCTGCGCTCCCTGGCCCGCCGGACCGGCTGGGGGGCCTCGGCCGGGGTCTCGAGGTGGCCGGTGGCCAGCCGGTTCAGGGCGCGTACCAGCACCTCCCGCTCGTCGTCCGGGAGCGAGCCGAGGGCTGCGGCGTGCACGCCGTCCACGATCTCCTGGCTGCGCCGCGCCACCTGGGCCCCCTTCTCCGTCACGGCGATGATGCGGGCCCGCCGGTCGGTGCTCGACGGCCGCCGCTCGGCCAGCCCGGCCTTCTCCAGGGCGTCGACGGTGACCACCATCGTGGTCTTGTCCATGTCGCCGATCTCGGCGAGCTGGATCTGCGTGCGCTCCTCCTCCAGGGCGTGCACGAGCACGCAGTGCATGCGCGCGGTCAGCCCCAGCTCGGCCAGGGCCGCCGCCATCCGGGTGCGCAGCACGTGGCTGGTGTGGTCGAGCAGGAACGACAGGTCGTGCTCGGTACGCGAGGGCGCCATCGAAGTCATGTCACCGAGGCTACCAACTCATCCCGTAGCGGATTATCCGCTGAAGAACGTGCACCCTGACGGTCTAGCGCAAGTTGATCTCACTGGGTATGTTCGGACCGAAGGAAAGTTTCGTCCATGGAGGCATGGTGGGCAAGAAGTTTCACGTTCTGGCGTTACCGATCGCCGTGGCCGCGCTGGCCGCAGTGGCGTCCCCCGCGCAGGCCGCGACGGGATACGACCGCTGCCAGGAGGGCAACTACTGCCTGTTCTCCGGTCTGGACGGCACCGGCGACATCGTCCAGCTCCAGGCGAGCACGGCCAACCTGGCGGCGCTGGGCATGGGCGACCGCGCCAAGTCCGACTGGAACCGCACCGACACGCTCATCCATCTCTACTCCGAGGCCGACTACGGCGGCTGCTCGGCCGTCACCGGCCCGCGCGGCAAGGGCAACTTCTACGTCACCTTCCGCGACTTCTTCGACTCCGTCCGCTTCGGCGGCCCGAACGGCCCCTCCTGCTCCATCGGCGGTGACGAGCTGAGCATCAAGCGCGCCGCGACCACCGACTCCCACGGCTGACCTTCGAACCCTCCGGCCGGCCCCGCGAACCCCGCGGCGGCCGGCCGTCGCCGTTCCCGGCCCGTGGGGGTGTCGCGATGATCGTTCCGCCCGTACGCTCCCTCCATGTCGGACCTCGCCTCCCTCATCTTCCTCCTGGCGCTGATCGGCGTGCTCGTGATGCTGGCCTGCGGCGCGACCATCTTCGCCGCGGAGACCGCTCCGCGCGGGCGGCACGGCCGGATGCACTCCGGCCATCTGGTCGCCGGCGCGTGGGTGGCGGCGGCCGGGCTCACGGTGATGGCGCTGGTGGCCTGGTCGACGCACGAGGACGTGCACTATGACGACTCCTTGTTCCCCTTGCTGGCCGCCGTGGTGGGCGCCACGACGTTCGTGCTCGGGCTCGGACCCTTCGTCCCCTGGTTGCTGGGCGTGGTCGGGCAGGGCGGCGCCCGGCTTCCGGTGGCCCTGCGGCTCGCGGCCCGGCACCTGGCCGACCGGCGCGCGCGGACGGCCCCCGCGGTGGCCGCGACCATGATCGCCACGGCCTTCGCCGTCGCGGTGGCGACCATCGCTGCGGCCGGGATCGCGCAGTCCAGGGCGCAGTACGTCCCGCAGGCGCGGCCGGGGGCGCTCGTCGTGCGGCTCGATCCCGCACGACTGGCGCTCGGGAGCGCCGCCGTCCGGGAGGAACTGCCCGGAACGGACGTCGCCCAGGGCGTGGGGCCGGTCGACCCGTTGAGCCTCACCGTGTCGACGCCCGACTCCGGGACGTCTTCTCGCACCTACATCGGCGTCGAGGCGCTGCTGCGTTACCTCACGGGGGACCCGTCGTTCCCGTACGACGAGGGCAGGGCCGTGGTGGTCACGTCCGAGCCGGGCCGGCACGACACCGTCACGATCGAGTACCACGCCCCCGAGGACCCGCCGGGCGAACCGAGGATCTCCAGGACGGTTCCCGCCACCGTCGTCGCCCCGCCCGCCGGCGGCGCGGAGGCGGTCTTCCTGCCCGGGCAGCTCGTGCTCGGCATGGGCATCAAGCTGGAGCTGGAGGCGCTGATCGTCGATCCCTCCCTGCACCGGGTCACGGCGGCCGACCGGGACCGCGTCCAGGAGCGGCTGGGCGAGGGCGGGCAGGCGTACCTGGAGGAGGGCTTCCGGCCTTCGCCCTACTGGCTGCTCTTCGCGGGGGCGGCCGTATCGGCCGCTCTCGCGGGGGCGCTCGCGGCCACGGTCAGGTCGCGCCGTCCGGGCCGGCTCCTGCTCCGGGTCGGCGGTTCTCCGGCCGCGGCGCGCGGCCTCACCGCCTGCCGGGCGGCCCTGGCGGCGGCCTGCGGCGCGGTGCCGGGCGCCGCCGCCGGAGGTGTCGCCGGGCTGCTGCTGGCCTGGCCCTTCACGACCTCGGTGGACTGGGACCCGGCGCCGCGGGTGCCGTTCGAGACGCCGTGGAGCTCGATCGTCCTGCTGGCCGTGGCGATCCCCGTGCTCGCGGCGGCGGTCGCGCTGCTGCTCGGGCCCGGCCGCCGCCGGTGAGCCGGGCGGTCGGGAGCAGCCGGCTTCGGAGGTCAGGGCAGGCGGCTTCGGAGGTCAGGGCAGGCGGCTTCGGACGGTCAGGAGACGCGGCTTCGGAGGTCAGGAGTACGCGGCTTCGCCGGTCAGGTCGGCGGAGAGTTTCCACAGGCGGGCGGCGGAGTCGGGGTCGAGGGCCCAGGGTTTGACGCCGCCGATCAGCATGTCGTCGCCCGTCGCCGGCTCGGCCAGGTCGCAGTCCTGGCAGTAGGCGCCGCCGTGCGCGTCCAGCAGGGGTGACGTGGCCGCCCACACCGCCGTCGCCGCGCCCTGTTCCGGGGTCTTGAAGCCGTCGGCCCGGCGTCCGTCGGCCGTGATCCAGCCCTGGGCGACCTGCTCCTCGTGGGGGATGCGGCGCTGCAGCGGGGTGAGGATGCTGCCGGGGTGCACGGCGAAGGCCCGCAGGCCGTCGGCCGCGCCGAGGGCGTCGAGGTGGACGGCGAACAGGGCGTTGGCGGTCTTGGACTGGCCGTAGGCCGTCCAGTGGTCGTAGCCGTGGCGGAAGTGCGGGTCGTCCCAGCGGATGTCGGACAGGAAGTGCCCCGAGCTCGAGACCGACACCACCCGGGCCCCGGCGAGCGCCGGGCGCAGCCGGTTGACCAGGGCGAAGTGCCCGAGGTGGTTGATGGCCAGATGCGCCTCCCAGCCCGGGCCGACCGGCCGGTGGGGGTAGGCCATGACGCCCGCGTTGCCGATGACGATGTCGAGCCTGCGGCCGGTCTCCAGGAAGCCGTCGCCGAAGGCGCGGACGCTGCCGAGGTCGGCCAGGTCCAGCTCGCGCACCTCCGTGCGGGGGAGGTCGCGCAGCGCGTCCCGCGCCACGCCGGGACGGCGGGCGGGCACGACGACGTGCGCGCCCGCCCGTACCAGCGCACGGGTGGCCGCCAGGCCGAGGCCCGAGTAGCCGCCGGTGATCAGGATGTTCCTGCCGGACAGGTCGATGCCGGCCAGGACGTCGTCGGCCGTGCTGTGCGCGCCGAACCCCGAGCCGATCCTGTGTTGTGTACGTGCCATGCCCCCGACCGTAGAATCTAGAGTGCAATCTAGGTCAAACTATGGCGAGGTGCCATGAGCAGGGACGCCGACCGCCTGTCCATCGGGGACGTCGCGCGGGCCACCGGCCTCGGCGTGCACGCGCTGCGCTTCTTCGAGCGCGAGGAGCTGTTCCTGCGCCCGATCCCGCGAACGGCCGGCGGGCAGCGGGCCTACAGCCGGGCCGACGTGGAGTGGCTGATGCTGTGCAACCGGCTGCGGGAGTCCGGCATGCCGATCGCCACCCTGCGCAGGTTCGCCCACCTCGTACGGTCGGGGCCGGGCAACGAGCCGGAGCGGCTCGCGCTGCTGGAGGAGCACGAGCGGGCCGTCCGCGAGCGGATCGCCGACCTGACGGCGAGCCTGGACATCATCCACGGCAAGGTCGTCGCCTACCGCCGGCACGTCCGGGACGGGACCGCGGCCGGGGTCTGGTCACCGACGCCTTCGCCCTGAGCGGCGGCGCGGCTGTCCTAGGATCAAGGACCCATGAGCCGGTTGCCCACGCTGTCCGCCACGGAGATCCGCGCCGAACGCCTGCTGCTGCGCAAGGCCCACGACGGCGACCGTGACGGTCTCGTCGAGCTGATGACCGACCCCGAGGTGCGCGAGCACCTCGGCGGCCCGCGGCCGCGGGACGACGTCGAGCGTTTCCTCGACGCCGCCGGAACCGCCGCCGCCACGGCCGCCCCGGGCGGCTACGTCATCGCGGACCTCGTCACCGACCGGCTCCTCGGGACGCTGGCGCTCGAGCGCCGCGCGGCCGACCGTCCCGGGCACGTCACCGGCGACGGCGAGGAGCTGGAGCTGTCCTACGTGCTGCGCCGCCCCGCGTGGGGCAGCGGGTTCGCCCACGAGGCGGCGACGGCCGCGCTGCGCGCCGCGGCGAGCGAGCTGCCCGACCAGCCGGTCGTGATCGTCACCCGGACCGCGCACGAACGGTCGCTGAGACTCGCCGCCCGCCTGGGCTTCCGGCCGGTCGCCGCCTTCGAGGAGTTCGGCGCCGAGCAGACCCTCTGCGCCGCCCGCCTGTCCTGGTTCCAGGGCTGACGCTCGCGGCCGGCCCCGGCCTCACCGCCGGCGGGCCGGTTCCTCCGGGGTGAGCAGGAGGGCCATGATGCGGTCGAGCGCGGCCAGGTCGCCGGGGTCCAGGGCCAGCAGGGAACGCGGCGGGCGGGCCAGGATGCGCTCGGCCTCCTCGGCGGCGGCCGTGCCCGCCGGGGTCAGCGTGACGATCTTGCTGCGGCGGTCGTCGGGGGAGACGCTGCGGGTCACGTAGCCGCGCCGCTCCAGGTCGTCGACCATCAGGGTGGTGTACGGCTTGTCGGTGGACAGCTCGGCGGTCAGCTCTCGCATGGTCATCGGCCCGGCCAGCAGGCGGCGCAGCGCCTTGATCCGGAAGAAGCTCATGCCGAGCGTGTCGGCCACCTCCTTGCGGCGGTCCTCCTGCCGCAGGACGAGGTCGTACATCGCCGCCCAGACGCGGGTCACGGCGTCGTGCCCGGAACTGCCGGGGCCTTCGGGGGTGTCGGTCATCAAGCGTCCGCCGTTCTGTCGGGAGCGTGGGCGAGCCGTTCGGCGGTACGGGTGGCGCTGCGGCGGGCCCAGCCGGTCGTGGTCAGGATACCGAGCAGCAGGATGGCCAGCCCGCACCCGGCGACGATCCACCAGCCGACGTGGCTGGCCTGCGGGAACCCGGCGGCGAACGGGCCGGCCACGGCCGAGGTGACCAGCGAGCCGATGACCGCGACGCCGAGCGACTGGCCGATCTGGCGGCTGGTGGAGGCCACCGCCGCGGCCACGCCGGCCTGGGCGCGCGGCATGCCGGACACGGCGGTGTTGGTGATCGGCGCGTTCAGCATGCCGAACCCCACCCCGAACAGCACGTACGCGGCCATGAGCCGCCAGGTCGGCGTGTCCGCCGCCAGCCCGGTCATGATCAGGCCGCTGGCCGCCATGGTGACCCCGGCCACCACCAACGGCACGCGGGGCCCGGCGTTCCCGACGATCCGTCCCGACAGCGGCGCGCAGACCACGGTGAGCCCGGCCATGGGCAGCGTGTAGAGGCCGGCGTGCAGGGCGGACAGGCCCAGCACGTCCTGGAGGTAGAGGGTGTTGACGAACAGGAACCCGGCCAGCGCGGCGAAGCCGGACACCGCGATCACCGTGGCACCGGTGAACGGCGCGCTGCGGAAGAAGCGCAGGTCGATCAGCGGGTCGGTGCGGCGCAGCTCGTACGGTGCGAGGACGGCCAGCGCCAGCGCCGCGACCGCGAAGCAGCCCAGCGTGCGCGGGGACCCCCAGCCGGCCGCCGGCGCCTCGATGAAGCCGTACGTCAGGGTGGCCAGCAGCACGATGACCAGCGCCTGCCCGACCGGGTCCACCCGGCGCGGGCGCGGCGCGCGCGACTCGGGCACGAACAACGCGCACAGCGCGAACGCGGCCAGCCCCACCGGGATGTTGATCCAGAAGATCGCCTGCCAGCCGACCGAGTCCACCAGCGTGCCGCCGACCAGCGGCCCGAGCGCCATGCTGATGCCGATCACGGCGCCCCACACGCCGATGGCCCGCGCCCGCTCGCGCGGCTCGGTGAAGGTGTTCGTGATGATCGACATGGCGACCGGGTTGAGCATGGACCCGCCGACGGCCTGCAGCGCCCGCGCCGCGATCAGCCAGCCGAGGCCGGGCGCGAGCGAGCACATCAGCGAGCCGAGCGTGAACAGCGCAAGGCCCGTCTGGAACGTGCGCCGGCGGCCGACCCGGTCGCCGGTCGAGCCGGCCAGCATGAGCAGGCTCGCCAGCACCACCGTGTAGGCGTCGATGATCCATTGCAGGCCGGCCATGGAGGCGTTCAGGTCGCGGCGGATGGCCGGCAGCGCGATGTTCACGATCGTGTTGTCCAGCCCGACGATGAACAGGCTCATGCAGCAGATGGCCAGCACGAGCATCCGCCGGCGGGGGCTGAGCGCGGGGGCGGGGGAGAGGGGCGCTCTACTCGTTATAGGCATATAACGATTATATTCGCATAACTAACCACATGTCCGCCCCACCCCCTCGGAACGCCGTACGGCCCCGAAGCGCCGTACGGACTCTGGGCGCCCGGACGGTCACCGGCGACAGGACCCGTCCTCGTGAAACACGGCCTAACTGGCTTCGAGAACGAAGAACAAGAAGCACAGGAACCGCGTGCGAGTGGGCTCGGTCTCGCGGAACTCCTCCGGGAACAGTTCGCGGGCTTCAGGCACGAACGGCGGTTCGCTGAAGACGCTGATCCGAAAGCCCGCCGCAGTGAAGGCTTCGGTCATCGCGTGCAGGGGCCGGTCCCAGAAACGCATCTGGACGGTCTGCCCGCCCATGGTCCATTCGTCGGTCCGGCTGCGGGTCTCGAAGTACTTGGGCTTCTCCCCGGCCATGTGCTGAAACAAGGTGACGCTGAAAGGATGGTCCACCGAGACGAGAAGCCGGCCGCCAGGCTTCAGCACGCGTCTCAGCTCGGCCAGCGTCGGGCCCCAGTCCTCCAGGTAGTGCAGCACCAGGGACGCGATAACGTCGTCGAACGCCTCGTCGGGGAAGGGCAGTGGGCCGGCCAGGTCGGCGACCCGCAGATCGGCGTCGGCGCCCAGCCGCCGTCGGGCCTGCTCCAGCATTCCGGCGCTCGCGTCGACGCCGGTCACGATGGCGCCTCGATCGCGCAGCTCGGAGAACAGGGGACCCGCGCCGCAGCCGGCGTCGAGGATGCGCCTTCCGGTCACCTCCCCGGCAAGCTCCAGCATCGCCGGCCGCTCGTAGTACGCGTTGAGGAGGCTGGTTTCGTTCTCGGCCGCGTACCCCTCAGCCATCCTGTCGTAGTCGTTGAGTGCGGAGAGGGTCGCGGTCTCAACGTGATCTTCGGGCGTGTCAGACATGCGGGCCATCTTGGCCCAGCATTCCCGGCGGCACAGACATACGGCAGATCTTGGTCAAGCGGGCAAACGGCATGACATCCCGCTCGCCACCGAATGCAGCAGGTCGACCCGGGCCGAAGTGGCCTCTCCTCGCTGCTCGTATGCGCTGAACTCGCCCCAAGCGGCCCATCCCGTCAATCGAAGCGTTCAGTCTGCCCGGCCCGGCGGACACGCGGGGCCGACTGCCGCCTCAATGGGCCTCGGAGAATCGCCGCTCACGTCATGGGAGTTGACAGAATCCGGCCGAGATCGCTCACCTCGGCCCGCGTGGGGGCGTACGAAGGTCGTTGGCTCGGGCTCGTCATGCCGGAGCACACGGGCCTCAGCGGGTCGGCTGGCGCCCTCGGGACTCCAGGGCCGGTTCGAGATGATCAGCGAGGCGGCGGAGAGTGACCGCGAACCGCCCGCGGAGGCGTGGCAGAGCACGCCGGCGCGAGCGCGGCGGGATCATCTGCAGGCGTGCGGCCTCGGCTCGCCGCTCAGCCAAGTCCGCGCGGACGAGCTCTTCCTGCAAGTGATGCACGAAAGGCTCCTCAGGGCTCTTCGGGAAATGCGTGGTAGAAGATGAAGATCGGACGGGTGTCCGGCGGGATCTCGCTCGATTCGACGCGCGCCTGGGTCAGTTCGCGCCACGGCTTCAACACGGCATTGAGCTGATCGGCGAGCTGCGTGAGCTCATCCTGGGTGAGCCGTAGGTGGCGGCTGCTGCCGAAGGACGCGTGGCGCCAGTTCTCCGGAAGCGTCATGTAGGTGCGCTCGAAGTCACGCAGCCGCTCGAACTGGTCGATCACCCACTGTGAAGTCCACGCCTGCAGCGCGGCCCTTGCCTCCGGGGCTTCGGAGTCCCGCACCAAGGCCCATCCGCTCAAAGCCGCCCGTACCCAGCGTTCCCGGCTGTCCCGGGCCAGTTCCGGCACGTCCTCGATCAACCCATGGGGCTGCATCTGCCGCAGGTGGTAGCTCACCTGGCCGGGGTCGGCGTCCGTCTCGCGGCGGCTCCACTCGTTCTGAACCGGGCCGTCGCCGGCGGCCTCCCGCCCTACGTCGTGCGGCTGCTCACCGGCCTGCTCATGTGCATCGATCGGCGACCATCCTCACGGAAACGGTCAGGAAACTACGGCTGCGCTACTACTGGCTCGCATGACATTCCGAACCTCCTTCCCTGCCCTGGCCTTGGCGTTGGCGGGGTTGGTGACGCATCCTTCCGCGGCGGGAGCCGCCGCCGGCACGAGCGCGAACCCCAGCTCGAGTTCCGGCGTGGCCTCCGTGCAATGGAAATCCTGTCCGGCCTACTCCGATGAGGTGATCCGCAGCCTGGGCGTGTCGGAGGACAAGGTCGCGGCTTTCCGTTCCGTGATGAAGCGCCTGGAGTGCGGGACGGTCAGCGTCCCGCTGAACCACCGTGAGCCCGCCGGGCGGAAGATCGACATCGCGGTGACCCGGCTGGCCACCACGGACGAGGCCCACCGGCTCGGTGCCATCGCCGTCCTGCCGGGCGGGCCGGGTAACAGCGGATACCTGGACCCGGTCCTGCGGGCCGCGCTCAGGAACGAGGAGATGGCGAGGCTCAACGGGCGATACGACATCATCGGCTTCGACCCGCGCGGGGTCGGGAACAGCACCAAGGTCGCCTGCCCCTTCGCGCCAGGAGGCCCGCCGGAGCCCGGCACGCTGACCAAGGAGGCGGCCAGGAAGATATACGACGCCCAGGTCGCCGCCAACCAGAAGTGCGGAGGCTCCGACTCCGCCTTCCTCGGACAGCTCACCACCGAGAACGTGGCCAAGGACGTGGACCTGGTACGGACCGCGCTGGGTGAGAGCAAGCTCAACCTGCTCGGCTTCTCCTGGGGCACCTATCTGGGCATGGTGTACCGCAGCCTGTTCCCCGGGCACACCGAAAGGGCCTTCCTGGACAGCGTGGCGCCGCCGTGGACACGCGTTGACCAGCACGCCAAGGACAGCGCGGACGCGGCCGAGCGTGACTTCGAGCGCATGGCCGCCTGGCTGGCCCGCCGCGACGGCACCTACGGTCTCGGCGTCACCGCGCGGAAGGTGCGCGAGGAGGTGGCGGAGCTGGTCCGAACGTACGACAGGAGTCCCAGGACCTACACCGACCTGCCGCGGCCGATCGACGGCTCGGCCGTCGCCGACCTGGCCAGGCGCAACTCGACCGAGTGGGTGCGCGTGGGCAAGGCGCTGGCCGAACTGCGGACGGCGACGGGCGCCACTGCCCCGCCCGCCGTCAAGGAGGTGCTCGGCGCACCGAGGATAGGGACGCCCGTGCCTGGCGCGCCCGAAACGCTGAACAGGACCATGAACCTGGCCGTCGCGTGCAACGAGGACAGCAGCCGGGCCGATTTCGACACCGCCTGGCGTGACTACCAGCAGCTCGTGAAGCGCCATCCGGCGACCGGCCGTTCCTGGGGACTGCCCGCCATGTGTCCCGGCTGGCCCCTGCCGGCGCAGCAGGCCACGTTGAAGCGGAGCAGCGGGTCACTGGTGCTGGCGGGGCACCTGCACGAGTTCATGTCCGTCTACGACTGGACGCTGCAGACGCGGCGCGCCATCGGCGGTACCGTCTACACGGTCGCCGACGACGTGCACGTGTCGACCACCCGGGTGCCCGAGTGCGCCGCCGACGTGGTGCGGTACTTCGAGACGGGCAAGATCGACAGCGGCTGCCAGGGCAGCCCAGTCCCCGACTGACCACCGGCTTCCGGCCCGGCGCCCCGCCAGAGGTCGCCGGGCCCGATGTCCCGGCGGCGACGCCGGGGCCAACGGCGGCACCTCGGGCAGAGATCCACCAGCAGTGTCCGATGTGCGGGACAAACCGCGGCCCAGCCCAGCTTCCACCAGGCCAGCCACACTCCGCCCGAAGCCGCGAGGCAGGTCGGGCATGCCCGGCTGCCGATGAGCTGCGCCCACTCACGGGTCTCTGCCCGGCGGACTGACTCCTTGTCGCCCACGCGGACGCTTGCCAGGTCCACGGCCGAGCCGTCGAACATCTCCAGGTGCATCCCACGGACAATCGCGGAGCTCAGGCCTGTGGCGGCCGCGATCGCCCTGCACGCCTCCGGCGTCGTGACGACGCCGTACGCCGGTGAACGAACGTCACTCGATGCGCGCACATCCAGCCCTGACGCCTCGGTGATCGTCCAGGGCGGGGATCCGTTCCGCAGGGCCATCCGATCGACCCACGACTTGAAGGACTGGCGCCGTACTGACATCTGCAAGCGCCTCAGACAAAGGACATCGTTCGTGGGGGTGCCTTGACGTATCAAATGAATGCTTTTTTAATTCGGGTGAGGGTGCGATTCACCTCAGATCGACTCCGACCGGTTCATCGACGTCAGGGATGGAGCTGCGAGATGACCGTGGACGACCGCTTCGGCCCGGAGCTGGAAGAGACGCGCAGGAGCCGGCTGCGCGGCACCGTCAGTGAGATCGTCACCGATCCGGTCTCCGACTGGGCCACCGACTTCTCCCACGTCGACCCCCAGTGGGCCGCCGACCCGTACCCCATCCAGGACGACCTGCGGCAACGTTGCCCGATCGCGCACACCGACCGGTTCGGCGGGGTGTGGCTGCCCACCCGGTACGAGGACGTCGCGGCCGTCGCCTACGACACCGAGCGGTTCTCCTCCAGGGCGGTCGTCGTGACCAACCTCAAGCCGCCCCGGGAGCTCGCGCCGGCGGGCGGGGTTCCGCCGATCTCGTCCGACCCGCCCTTCCACCACGACGCCCGCAAGTTACTGCTGCCGGCCTTCACCAAGACCGCCGTCGCCAGGCGGGAGGCGAGCACCAGGGCGTTGTGTCACGAGCTGATCGACGGCCTGGAAGGGCGGGAGGTCGTGGACGCGGCCCGCGAGTACGCCCAGTACGTCCCGATGCGGGTGATCGCCGACATGCTGGGCTTCCCGCCCGAGGATGCCGACCGGTTCCGGTGGTTCGTGGAGAACGCCCTGGAAAGCGTGAACGAGCCCACCGAGCACCGGCTGGAGCGCTTCGCCGAGCTGTCGTCCTACCTGGTCGAGCAGATCCACGACCACCTGGCCCACCCGCGGGACGACCTCACGACCTACCTGCTCGACGCCGAGCTCAACGGCGCGAAGCTGGGCCCCGTCCACGTCGTCGGGACGATGACGCTGCTGCTCATCGCGGGTATCGACACGACCTGGAGTGCGATCGGCGCGTCCCTGTGGCACCTGGCCAAGACGCCCGCCGACCGCGAACGCCTGGTCGCCGAACCCGCCCTGCTGCCCACCGCCATGGAGGAGTTCCTGCGCGCCTACGCCCCCGTCACCATGGCCCGCCTCGTCAAGGACGACATGCACTGGAACGGCGTCGACATGAAAGCCGACGACTGGGTCCTGCTTTCCTTCCCCGCCGCCAACCGCGACCCCGCCCACTTCGACCACCCCGCCGACGTCCGCATCGACCGCGAGGTCAACCGCCACGCCGCCTTCGGACTCGGCATCCACCGCTGCGTCGGCTCCCACCTGGCCCGCATGGAACTACGCACCGCCCTCGACGTCTGGCTCCAGCGCATCCCCACCTTCACCCTCGCCGACCCCGACGCCGTCACCTGGGCAGCGGGCCAGGTCCGCGGCCCCCGCACCCTCCCGCTCCGCATCGGCTGACCGTGCCCGCCTTAGTGGACGACCAGCTTCCGTGCAGGACGGGAAGCCGGCATTCCGTTCAGATGGTTGCCTGATGATCGTGGTGACGGGCACGACAGGCACGATCGGACCCTAGGATTCACGATCCAGGCGGCGAGAGTGCTCACTCACCAGCGGCTACCAGGCACCGAGTCTGCCCGAAAAGCCGACCCGGTGACTCCCATTAGGCGGGGAGGTCGGCGGCTGCCTTACGGAGGGCGTCGCCGGCGTCCGTGACGGGGTCGCCGTGGCCCACGCAGGCCGTCCGGACGTCCAGTTCGGCCAGCCGCCGGAACGAGCGGAGCATCTCGTCACGGTCCATGTTGAACACCCCGGGCATGACCAGCCCGGACACGTGCGCCACGGTGTCGCCCGTGAAGAGGACTCCGTGCTCCGGCAGGTGGAGGGCGATGCTGCCGGCGGTGTGCCCCGGGGTGGCGATCACGCGGGCCCCGCCCCCGAAGGCGATCACGTCGCCGTCCTCAAGCTCGCGGTCCACCCGGCACGGCGGCGCGGGCGGCAGCAGGTCGGCGCCCAGACTGCGATGCAGGGCCCGTTCCTCGTCGGTGAAGTTCGGCGGCGGGGCGGGCACGTCCCCTCGGATCACCGGGGCCTCCAGGCGATGGGCCAGCACCGTGACCTCGCCCCACGCCGTCACGTCCGCCGCGCCGCCGCAGTGGTCCTCGTGGTAGTGGGTGAGGACGACCCGCCGTACGGCGTCGGTGCGCAGCCCGAGCCGGCCGATCGCCTCGGCGATCTCCCCGGCCGAGGTGGCGATGCCCGTGTCCACCAGGGTGAGCGCGCCGTCGTCGTTCCACAAGTACGCCTGCCCGAACGTCAGCCGCAGCAGGTGCAGGCGCCGCTCGACCTCCACGACCTCCATCGCGGACCCCCTCTCATCAGCACAAATGTCATGGAACAGGTAACCGGTCCGCCGATGGCGCTGTCCAACAGCCATGGCGCCACGGATTGACAACCGATGGTTGTCGGTGCAGGGTCTGGGCGTGGAAGCAGACGTCTCCGGCGTACGCGCCTTCATCGCGACCGCCGAAGAACTGCACTTCGGCAGGGCCGCCGCGCGCATGTTCATCACCCAGCAGGCGTTGTCGAAACGCGTCCGCAGGCTGGAGGACGCCCTTGGCACGCCGCTGTTCGAACGGACCACCCGGTCCATCGAGCTGACCGCCGCCGGAAGGCGGTTCCTGCCTCTGGCCGTGGCGGCGGTGGCGGCGTTCGACGAGGCGGTGGGGGCGGTCCGCGTGGTGGACAGCCCCGTCCGCGTGGACGTCTACGACGAGCGCTTCACGCCCCTGCGCATGGTCAGGGAGGCCAGCGAGCGCGACCCGCGGCTGCGCGTGGAGGTGAGCATGCGGCAGGGGCTCGCGGTCGCGCTGCCGGCGCTGCGCCGCCAGGAGATCGACGCGGCCTTCGGACGGGCGCGCGACCTCCCGTGGCCGGAGGAGCTGTCCCAGCGGCTGGTCCACCTGGAGCCCCTGGCCGCGTTCGTCCCGGAGGATCACACGCTCGCGCACCTGAGCGAGCTGCGGCCCGCCGACCTGCGGGCGGGCGGCATCGCGATGCCCGACCCGGCGGGCGCCGCCGAATGGCGCGCCTACCTGAGACGCCTCGCCGACCGCCTCGGCGTGCCCCTGCGCTTCACCGAGCCCGCCATCGGCCAGGGGCACCTGGTCCAGCAGTTCCTGCGCGAGAAGAGCGCCGTCGGCCTGGGGGAGTGGAGCATCGACGCGACGGGGAGCGGGCTGCGCCGCATCCCCATCGTGGACCCGATCCCCCTCCTGCCGTGGTGGGTGGTCTGGCACCGCCGCAACCCGCACCCGCTGCTCCGTACGCTGCTCGGCCGGCTCCCGCGCGTGAGCCCGCCGGACCCGTCGGACGGACGGCACTGGATCCCCGACGCCGACCGCGCCCTCCCGTAGGGTCGCCCGGCGCCTCCGCGGGCTGCTGACCGGCCGTTCACGGGTGCGTGTCTCGTGGCCGGCGAGAGGCGGTGCGGAGCAGGGCGTACCCGATCAGGAGCGAGACGGCCAGCACCACGCCGGCGTCCACGGCGGCGGCCAGCCGGACACCGCTCAGCAGAGCCGGGGCCGCAGCCTGACCGGCGGCCTGGAGCGCGGACACCTGAGCCATGCAGATGGCGCTGAGGATCGGGGTGCCGACGGTGATGCCGATCTGCTGGGCGCTCGTCACCAGCCCGGTCGCGAGCCCCTGAGCCGTGTCGGGAAGCCCGGACGTCACGGTGACGCCGTAGGAGACCACGACCGACATGTGGCCCACGGAGGCCAGGCAGATCACGGCCAAGGCCGGCCAGGCGCCCTCGGTCACGGTCATCGCGGCGGTGCAGACGCCCTGCACGGCCAGCCCCGCGACCAGCGTCCGCCCCGCGCCCAGCACCCGGATCACCGAGGAGGAGACCATGCCCGTCACGGCCAGGACGACGCCCTGGCCGCCGAAGAACAGACCTGTCCACAGGGGTGACAGCGCCACGACGTCCTGCAGGTAGAGAGTCAGCAGGAAGATGAACGAGCTCATCATGGAGAAGGTGATCAGGCCGCCCAGGCTGCCGAGGGCGACCGTGGGCCTGCGCAACATCGTCAGCGAGACCAGCGGCTGCGCGGCTCGCGACTCGATGACCACGAACCCGCCCAGCAACAGCACGGCCGCCGCCATGGCCGCGACCTTCACCGCGCCCGCCGCCGACAGGGCATAGATGAGGCAGACCAGGCCGCCGCTGACGGTGGCGGCTCCGGGCAGATCCAGCCGGGGAGAGCGGGCGCCCCGGCTCTCGGTCAGCAGTCCGGGCGCCGCCACGGCGAGGACGCCGCCCGCGACGGCCAGCAGCGCCATCGTCGAACGCCAGCCCAGCGTGTCCGTCATGGTGCCGCCGACCAGCATCCCGACGGTGAATCCGAGTGAGAGCACCGACCCGCTGACGCCGAGCGCCCGGTTGCGCTGCGGCCCTTCGGCGAAGGTCGTCGTCAGCAGCGACATGCCGGTGGGAATGACGGCGGCGGCCCCCAGCCCCTGCAGGACCCGCCCCGCGACGAACACCCCCGGGCTCCACGCGAGGGCGGCCAGCACGGAGGCCGCGGTGAACAGCAGGACGCCGCCCAGGAAGAGCCTGCGCCTGCCGTACAGGTCCGCCATGCGGCCGAACAGCAACAGGCAGCCGCCGGAGGGCAGCGCGAAGGCGGTGATCGCCCATTGCAGGTCGGCCTGGTCCATCCCGAGTTCCCTGCCGAGATCGGGCAAGGCCACATTTAGAATCGAAAAATCCAACGAAATGATGAACTGCGCGGCACACAGGATGGCAAGAATGAGTTTGGCACGCGTGGTGAACCGAGCGCCGTGCTCCCCGGCGGAGGTTCCGGCACCGGCCTCGGCGTCCCTGGACGAGGGGTCGATCGTCATGGCGTCCACGCTCGGCCATCACCGGTCTGCGCGGGGAGAGCGTGGTGACACCGGTGGTGGCACCACCAGTCGAAGCGGTGCGCGGTGAGGCAGGGAGAGGAACGTCGCCGGGACCTGCGTGACTTCCTGATGAGCAGACGGGCCCGCGTCAGCCCGGCCGCCGCCGGGCTGCCGGCCGGCGGGCGCCGGCGCACGCCGGGGCTGCGCCGTGAGGAGGTCGCGGTGCTGGCCGGGGTGAGCCCGGGTTGGTACCAGTGGCTGGAGCAGGGGCGCGACATCAACGTCTCCGCGCAGGTGCTGGACGCCGTGGCCCGGGTCCTGCAACTGGACGAGGTCGAACGACGGCACCTGTACACGCTGGCCGGGCTCAATCCGCCGCCTCCGGCCGGACACCCGCACGCCTACTGCGAGGGACTGCAACGACTGATCGAAGCCTGGGACCCCAAGCCGGCGACCATGCTGGACGCCTCCTGGAACCACGTGGCCTGGAACGAGTCGGCCACGCTCGCGCTGGACATGGCGCAGGCCGAGCGCAACTGCCTGGTGGGCTTCTTCCACGACCCTCGGTACCGACGCCGGGAGCGGGCCTGGCAGGACCTGGCGCCGACCGTGGTGGCGGCCTTCCGCGCCGCGGCGGCTGAGCAGCCCTGCGATCACGACATCCACGACGTGGTCCGCGCGCTGGGGGCGTCCAGTCCCGAGTTCGCCCGGTTGTGGGCGCGACAGGACGTGCAGGCGGCAGGGATCTGGGTCAATGAGGTCGACCATCCCGTCGTGGGCACGCTGACCTTCGAGAGCAGCCAGATGAGACTGCCCGCCAGACCCGACCTGACCCTGGTGCTGTACAATCCGCTGCCCTGCACCGACACCGCCGACAAGCTCGCCTGGCTGCGCTCCGTCACGGCGCCCGTCTGCCCGGCGGCCGTGACAGGAGACGGGCGCATCGGCGACGGAGGGAGCGCGGCCGGATGAGCTTCGGGAACTTCGCTCGCAAGGCGCGCGACACAGCCTTGCCCCACCAGCGACGGGTATCCGCGCTTCGCTCCTGCGTGCAGCTCTACCGTCCGATCGGCTTCGAGGCGACCTTGAGCTTCCTGCGAGCCAAGGCTGGGCCGTTCCGCACCGATGAGTCCGCACTTCTGCGAGCCTTGGCCGTGCTGGAAGCCAGCCGTTCAGCCTGGCAGGCGGAGAAGCTGGCCTACGCGATCGCTCGACGCGAGGCCAAGCGGCGGGGCCGGCGCAGCCCCCGCCCCGGCGACGTCAACCCCTACACCCCGGCCTGTTGGTACGGCGCGCGCCGAGAAGCGGCCCTCCACGCTGTGTCCTTCTGGCACCAGCGACGGCTCGCGGTCCTGATCGTCGATGATGACAAGCCTTCACAGCTCCTTGGTGAATGCGTGCGGACGTGCCTCGCCACGGGCGGTCATCTCCCGCCCGAGCAGCGTCGACTGCTGGCCGACTGCATCGACCAGCTCACCGCTCGCCTCCGGCCGGCACGCTCCCGCGACGACCAGCTCGAGTACTCCCGCACCCAGGACCTGCTGACCGTGGCCCGGCACCTTGAGGCCGCCATCACGGTGGAGGGCCGCTAGCCTGACTCCATAAGCGACCGGGAACTAGTGTCTGTGAGAGAATCGGGTCGTGGAGCGGCCTGGATGTGTTGCCGTCATCGGGGTGGGTGTTCTCGGAGCCTGTGTGGGCTGGAATCTGGCACGGCACGGCGTCAAGGTGGTCTTCCTCGACGCGGGCCGGCCGGGTGAAGGGGTCACCGACTGGTCGTTCTCGTGGGTCAACGCCAGCGCCAAGACCGCGAGCAGGTCCTACTTCGACCTGAACGTCGCGAGCATGGCCGCGTACCGCGAGCTTGCCGAGATCATCGGGCCGGACCCATGGTGGCACCCCGACGGTCACCTGCGCTGGGCGGACGACCCCGCGGCGGAGGCGAGCCTCCTGGAAACGGCCGGGCTGCTGGCCGGCTGGGGCTACCGGGCCGAGGTACGCACGGGAGCCGAGGTGCGCCGCCACCTCGAACCCGCGCTCACGGTGTCCGACGAGGTTCCGGTCGTGTTCTTCCCCGACGAAGCCTGGGTGCACGGACGCCGTCTCGTCGGCCGCCTGGTCGGCCAGGCCGTCGCGTCCGGCGCCGAGCACCGGTTCGGCACCACGGTCCATGACATCGGCACCGCCGCCGACGGGAGCGTACGGACCGTCGTCCTGTCCGACGGCAGTCGTCTCGACGTCGACGTCGTCGTGAACGCCGCGGGACCCGGCGCCGCCCACGTCGCCGGGCTCGTCGCGCGGCACTTGCCGATGCGCCGGGAGCCCGGCCTCGTCACCCGGATCGAGTGTGCTCAGGTGCCGATCCGCCGGGCCATGCACGCGCCCCGCGTCGCGATCCGTCCCGACGGAGGCGCTTCGGTGGTCCTCCACAGCCGCGAGGTCGAAGCGCTCATCGACACCGGTGCAGATCCGGCGGCGCTCGAACGGCTGCTCCACGAGTCGGCGCGGCACGTCGTCCCCGGGTTCGAGGACTCCCGCATCGTCGGGACGCGGGTGGTCGACCGGCCCATCCCGGGCGACGGATACCCCTCGGTGGGAGCGGTGCCGTCCGTGCCGGGCTACTACGAGGCCGTCTCCCACAGCGGCATCACGCTCGGGCCGGTGATCGGCCGGCTCCTCGCGTCGGAGATCGTCAGCGAGAGGCGGGACGAGACGCTCGCCGACTTCCGCCCGGAACGGTTCTCCCATGACAACCCGCCAAGTTGACGATACGGCCTCCGCCGCAGCCTACGAGTCTCGAGGTCCCACCAGAGGCGCCGTTCGTTCGGGCTCACCGGGTTTCCTTGATCCGCTGCACCGGGCTCGTTGCGGCTGTCCGAGTGGGCGGGCTGTTTAATGCTGCCATGGGACGTATCGCCGGCGTCACCGCCGCCGAGACTCGTGAACGGTTGTTGCGCGCCGCCGCGGAGGCGTTCGCCGAGCGCGGCTACGACGGCACCCGCGTCGCCGACATCGCCACCGCCGCCGGGGTGAGCAACGGCGCCCTGTACGCGCACTTCGGCTCCAAGGCCGAGCTGCTGGTGGCGGCGCTGCGCGCGCACGGGCGGCGGGGGCTGGCCGACCTGTTCGCCGCCGACCCCGACCGGCCCGTCCCCGACCTGCTGCTGGAGATCGGACGCTGGCTGCCGCAGCGGCGCGACGCCCGCGGCTACCTCATCGTCGAGGCCCTCGTGGCCGCCCGCCGGGACGAGGACGTCGCCCGGCCCATGCGCGACTACGTCGGCGAGCGCGCCGGGTCGATGGCCGCGCTGGCGCGCCTCGCCCAGGACCGGGGCGAGCTGGACCCGGCGCTGTCGCCCGCCGCGC
This sequence comes from Nonomuraea sp. NPDC001831, assembly GCF_042892035.1. Classification (NCBI taxonomy): domain Bacteria; kingdom Bacillati; phylum Actinomycetota; class Actinomycetes; order Streptosporangiales; family Streptosporangiaceae; genus Nonomuraea; species Nonomuraea sp. NPDC001831. Next base: position 163,479 of record NZ_JBIATU010000004.1, read on the forward strand.
TGGCCCATTTCTGCCTGCTGCTGTCCATGGGCAGCGCTCTGGTCACGCCCGACCTGCACGCCGTCGACGAGGAGGAGTGGGCCGCCCTGCTCGCCCGGGTCGTCGGCGCGCTCACCCCCGAACCGTCCTGACCGCCCCGCGCTCTGCCCCGGATTCCATGACCGCGCCGCGTCCGGCCGCGGATTCCGCGGCCGCGCCGCGCCCGGCCGCGGGCTCTATGGCCGCGCTGCGTCCGGCTGCAGCTTCGATGGCTGCGGTGATCAGGGGCCAGGTGCTCGACAGGGGGTCGATCAGGCTGAAGTGGCCGGCGTCCGAGGGCTCGATCAGCACCGCCGACGGCTCGGCCGCCGCCGTCCGGCGGCTCATCGACACCGGCAGTACGCGGTCCTTGACCCCGTGCACGAGCACCAGCGGGCCCTGGTCGTAGGGCAGCAGGCGCGCCGGGTCCACCTCGTCCAGCAGGTCGGCGCGGTCGTGGAGCAGGGCGCGGGCCGCGCCGCCGCCGAGCCCCGCCGTGAACGCCTCGCCCAGGTCGCAGACGGCGGCCAGCCCCACCACGCCGCGGACCGCCGGTTCGGCGTGCCAGCGGGAGCCGGGCGGCAGCCGGTGCCGCAGCGCCGACCAGAGCGCGAGGTGACCGCCCGCCGAATGGCCCACCAGCAGCACCTCGGACGGGCACTGCGCCCGTACGAGGTCCAGCGCGGCGGCCACGTCGTCGAACGTGCCCGGGTGGCCGCCGCCCTCCTGGCCCACCCTGCGGTACTCGGGCAGCCAGACCGTGTGGCCGAGCGCGGCCAGGGCGACGGCCATGGGACGGGCGTGCCGCCGGTCGTACTCGGCCATCCAGTAGCCGCCGTGCAGCAGGACGAGGGGCGGGCGGCCGGTTCCCTCGTAGACGTCGATCACCTGGTCGGGGTGGCGGTCGCCGTAGTGCAGCACGCGGTCGGGCGGGCGTACCGGGCGGGTCAGCAGGTCTTGGTAGGACATGTCGTGATCGTAGGAGCGCGTCCAGGGGCTTGACCTGGGGTTGCGCTGGCAGGAACGTGCCGTGGGGCGGCAGCAAGAAGACGGGCCGCGTACCGCCGCCGGGCGCCGCGCGCCGCGACCATGGGGGAGTGACGTCCGAGGGAAGCGAGGTTCGGCCATGTCCCCAATCCGCCGTGTCGTGGTGATCGGCTGTGGGTTGATCGGCACGTCCGTGGCGTGCGCGCTGCGGCGGGCGGGTGTCCGGGTCGAGCTGGCCGACCATGATCCGTGGGCGCTGGCGCAGGCCGCGCGGATGGGCGCGGGCACCGCGCTGCGGGCCGGGGCCGGCCCGGCCGACGTCGTCGTGATAGCCACGCCGCCCTCGTCGGTGGCCGCCGTCCTGCGGGAGGCGCAGGCCCGCGGCCTGGGGAGGGTCTACACGGACGTGGCCAGCGCCAAGACGCGGATCCTCGCCGAGGTCGAGCGCAGCGGTTGCGACCTGTCCTGCTACGTGCCCGGCCATCCGATGGCAGGGCGGGAGGTGTCGGGACCCGGGGCCGCGCGGGCGGGCCTGTTCGAGGGCAGGACGTGGGCGTTGTGCCCCCATCCGGCGCTGTCGCCGGGCGCGTTGCGCACGGTGACGGCCCTCGCGACCGCGTGCGGGGCCGAGGTGCGGCTGCTCGCGCCGGACGCCCACGACCGGGCCGCCGCGGCCGTGTCGCACCTGCCGCTGGTCCTGTCGGCCGCGCTCGCCGCCCGGTTCGCGACCGGCGACCAGGACGGGCCCGCCGACCCGGCCCCGGGCACGGCCTCGGGCATGGAGACGGGCACGGAGACGGGCACGGGGACGGGCACGGGGACGGGGTACGAGGTGGAGCGGGACGCGGGTGGGTTGTCGCTGGCCGCCGGGGCGTTGCGGGACGTGACGCGGGTGGCCGGCAGCCCCGCCGGCATGTGGCGGGACATCCTGGCGCACAACGCGACCCCCGTGGCCGACCTGCTGGACGAGCTGACCCGCGACCTGAGCCGCGTCGCCGCCGCCCTGCGCGCCGCCGACGACGGCCCGGTGGCCGAGGTGCTGGCCAGGGGGAACGAGGGGCACGCGCGCATCGTCCGGGCGCTGTCGCGCACGCGGGAGGCGGAACGGGCCGCGTCCTGACCCCACGAGCGACCTGCGGGCGCGGACGCGAGCGACCCTGCGGGCGCGGACGAACGAGCAGGCGCGGACGAGCGAGCGGGCGCGGACGAGCGAGCAGGTGCGGACGAACGGTCCCGAGTGCGCACGTGAGGACAAGCGCCCGCCGCCCCCCGCGGCTTATGGTCCCCCCAAAGGAGCCTCACGGGAGGACGCGAGACGTGGACCCGGCGGACGTCGACAGACACGTCACCGACATCTGGAACACCGTGCTCGGCGTCGGCCCGGACGAGGCCGGCGCCACCTTCGGCGAGCTCGGCGGCACGGCGCTGGCCGCGCTGCGGATGGCGGCCCGGATCGAGGACCGGCTCGGGGTGGCCGTCGAACCGGCCGTCCTGCTGTGCGACGGGACGCTCGACGCGCTGCTCGGCCAGGTCAGGTCCAGGGCATCCGCGGAGATGCGGCCGCCGCGGCGCCGTTGCGGCAATCAGCAGCAGATCTTGAGAGGGGACGGCCCATGACCGGCGGACTCAGCCTCGCCGAGCTTCGCGAGAAGGTCGGCGACATCTGGTACGAGGTGCTCGACGTGCCCGAGGGTCTGGAGGCGGCGACGTTCTCCGACCTGGAAGGGGAGTTCTCGGCCGCGGCGCGGCTGGTCGGGCGGATCAAGGAGGAGCTGGGCATCTCCATCGACGTCGGCGACGTCTTCGACGCGGACCCGAACCTGGAGGCGCTGGTCGAACGCGTCGCCCTGGACGCGCACGTGCCGATGGCGGTGTAGTCCCCGCGATCACACCCGGGTTCCCGCGGGGACCCGGGTTTCCGCGTGCTCCAAGAGCGCTTCAGGCGGGGAGGTGGTCGGCGTCGGCGGGCAGGGCGGCGTCCTCCAGGGCCCGCGCGCACCCGCACGTACGGGTGCGCGGCAGCCGGGACACGGTCGCCAGCACCAGCGCCCGCAGCCGGTCCAGCCCCTCGTGAAGGATCGAGAAGAGCTCGTCGCGCCGCGCGCCGGAGCCCACGCCGAGCCCGGCGTCCAGGTCCGTCACCAGCGCGACCGGCACGTAGCACAGGGCCAGCTCGCGGGCGAGCGCCGCCTCCGGGCAGGCCGTCATGTCGAGCAGCGACCACCCCTGGGCGGCGTACCACTGCGCCTCGGCCCGGCTGGACAGGCGCGGGCCGTCGAGCACCACCGTCGTGCCGCCGTCCACGCAGTCCTGGCCGGTCGCCGCCGCGGCGTCGAGCACCGTCTCGCGGCCCACTGGGCAGTACGGGTCCGCGAACGGCACGTGCACCGCCGCGTCGTCGAAGTACGTCCGGACCCGTCCGCAGGTCCGGTCCACGAGCTGGTCGGGCACCACCATCACGCCCGGCCCGAGCTCGGGCCGGAGCGAGCCGACCGCGGACGGCGCGAGGATCTGGCGCACGCCCACCGAGTGCAGCGCCCACAGGTTGGCCCGGTAGTTGATCCGGTGCGGCGGCCGGCGGTGGTCGCGCCCGTGCCGGGGCAGGAAGGCGACCGTGCGGCCGCGCATCCGGGCCAGCGAGAGCGGCGCCGACGGCTCGCCGTACGGGGTGGTGAGCGTGACCTCCCGGGCGCCGTCGGCGACCGAGGAGAACCCGCTGCCGCCGATGATCCCGATCTCCGCGCCGATTCCGTTCATGATCAGCCTTTCGTCGCCGGTGCGGCCGGGACCCGGCGTAGGTGATCCGCGCGGCGGGAATTGCCGTCCGGGCATCAGGAGCATCGTGGCCTCCCGGCGCGTCCGGGGCATCTCCTGGATTGCCCGACCGGTCGCGACGCCGCACAGGGAAAGAACCCGCCTCGCCCGGCCGTGGTTATTCTCGAGAGCGAACCTTCGTCGCGCAGGTCATCGGAGAAGAATGCTCGACGCGAAATCTTGGATGATCTGCGTCCGGGAAATTCGAGTTTTCCCGCCGCCGAGATGTGGAGCCATTCCATGCCCAAAGTGATTCGCGTGCCGAGGCCGAAGAGACCGCGTACCCCCGTGACCGCACTCGACCTGCGCACGCCCGCCGGGCGCCGGCTGCCCTACTAGGAGGCGTCGGTGTCACGTCGTTTGTTCACCTCCGAATCGGTCACCGAGGGCCACCCCGACAAGATCGCCGACAGGATCAGCGACGGCATCCTGGACGCCCTGCTGGCCAAGGACCCCGGCAGCCGGGTCGCGGTCGAGACGCTGATCACCACGGGCATGGTGCACGTCGCGGGCGAGGTCACCACGCAGACGTACGTGGACATCCCCGGCCTGGTCAGGGAGACGATCCTGCAGATCGGCTACGACGCCTCCCAGAAGGGCTTCGACGGCGCCTCCTGCGGCGTGTCGGTGTCGATCGGCACCCAGTCGCCCGACATCGCCCGCGGCGTGGACGACGCCTACGAGCACCGCGGCGCGGCCGCCGCCGACGAGCTGGACCGGCAGGGCGCCGGCGACCAGGGCCTGATGTTCGGCTACGCGTGCGAGGAGACGCCCGAGCTGATGCCGCTGCCGATCATGCTGGCCCACCGGCTGGCCCGGCGGCTGGCCGAGGTCCGCAGGTCCGGGACGGTGCCGTACCTGCGGCCGGACGGCAAGACGCAGGTCACCGTCGAGTACGAGGGCGACCGGCCGGTCCGCCTGGACACCGTCGTGCTGTCCACCCAGCACGCCGCGCACGTCGACCTGGCCGGCATGCTGACCCCCGACGTCACGCGCGAGGTCGTCGAGCCGGTGCTGGCCGAGGCGGGCATCGACACCGCCGGCCACCGGCTGCTGGTCAACCCGACGGGCCGGTTCGAGGTCGGCGGCCCGATGGGCGACGCGGGCCTGACCGGACGCAAGATCATCATCGACACGTACGGCGGCATGGCCCGGCACGGCGGCGGCGCCTTCTCCGGCAAGGACCCCTCCAAGGTGGACCGGTCGGGCGCCTACGCCATGCGCTGGGTGGCCAAGAACGTGGTGGCCGCGGGGCTGGCCGGGCGGTGCGAGGTGCAGGTGGCGTACGCGATCGGCAAGGCGCGGCCGGTGGGCCTGTTCGTGGAGTGCTTCGGCACCGAACGGGTGCCCCGGGAGCGCATCCACGACGCCGTGCGCGAGGTGTTCGACCTGCGGCCGGCCGCGATCATCCGGGACCTGGACCTGCTGCGTCCCGTCTACGCGGGCACCTCCGCCTACGGGCATTTCGGCCGCGCGGAGTTCACCTGGGAGCGGGTGAACCGGACGGAGGAACTGCGGGCGGCGGCCGGGCTGTGACCATGGGCCCGGCGCGCTCCGCGGAAAAAGAAAAATGGCTGGAAACGGCGGCGGGAAGTCAGCTTCCTGCCGCCGTCCGGCATTTCAGGGGACGCCGTGGCGGCACATCATGGAATCAGCCTCAAAAAGCTGCGAGAAATTCGGAGGTCGCCGTGCCGGTCGTTTCCGAGATAGAGCCCTACCCGATGCCGGACGCCGCCGAGCTGCCGCCCGCCGCGGTCACCTGGACGCCCGACCCGCGCCGGGCCGTGCTGCTGCTGGTCGACCTGCAGCACGCCTGCCTCGACCTCTTCCCGCCCGGCGAGGCGCCGCTCACCGACCTGGTGCGCAACGTGACGGCGCTGCGCGAGCTGTGCGCGCGCCTCGGCGTGCCCGTCGCCTACGCGGCGCAGCCGGGCCTGCTGACCGGCGAGCAGCAGGGGCTGGCCAGGGACTTCTGGCGGCGCAGCGACCGGCTGGAGCCCGCCCGGCGCGGCTTCCCCGAGCCGATGGCGCCGGGACCGGGCGACTGGATCTTCACCCGGCGGCGCTACAGCGCCTTCCACGAGACCACCCTGCTGTGGTGGCTGCGCGAGTCGGGACGCGACCAGCTTCTCATCGCCGGCGTCTACGCCCACATCGGCGTCCTGACCACCGCGCTCGACGCCTTCACCCACGACATCCAGCCGTACGTGGTGGCCGACGCCGTCGCCGACCTCACCGCCGCCGACCACCGGCAGGCGCTCGGCTACGTCGCCGGCCGCTGCGGCGTCACCCTGACGACCAAGCAGCTGCTCGCCGGCCTGCCGCGCAATTTGTGAGTTGTCAGGCCCGGGATCGCAGCGGACACTGAACTCGCGATCTCCCGGAGCAGGCGCAACCGAAGGGGACCGAAGACCATTCGCCGGCGACCTCGCCGTGCCGGGACGACGCGTGACCGACGATCCCGGAAGCCGAGGTTCCCGCATGGCCACCCACACGGTGTCGACGTCCGGCGGCCTGTTGAGCGCGCTCAACACCCGCTACCACAAGCCCGCCCTCACCCTCTACCTGGTCGTCGTGCTCGCCCACTGGGCCGAGCACGTCGCCCAGGCCATCCAGGTCTACGTGCTGGGCTGGCCGCTGAAGGAGGCGCGCGGCGTCCTCGGCATGCCCTTCCCCTGGCTGGTCAGCTCCGAGTGGATGCACTACGGCTACGCGCTGCTGATGCTCATCGGCCTGGTGATGCTGCGCTCGGGATTCACCGGCAGGTCGCGCACGTGGTGGAACATCTCGCTGGGCATCCAGGTCTGGCACCACCTGGAGCACCTGCTGCTGCTCCTGCAGGCGCTCACCGGGAACAACCTGATGGGCCGTCCGGTGCCGACGAGCATCATCCAGCTCCTCGTCCCGCGCATGGAGCTGCACCTGTTCTACAACGGGCTGGTCTTCGTGCCCATGGTGGTGGCCATGCTCCTGCACCGCAGCCCCCGTCCGTCCGAGCGGGCGGCGATGCGCTGCGCCTGCGCGGTGTCGCCCGCGTGATGGCGCGCTCCGGGCGCCGCGGGCTCTCCCCGGCCTTCTCCTTCGCGCTCAGCCTGGTGGCGGGCTTCCTGCTGTTCCTGACCGTGCCGAACCTCGGCACGGTCGTGCGCGCCGCCCGCGCCGACGGCGTGCCCGGGGTGTTCGTGCCGCGCACGCTGGCCTGCATCACGCATCCGGGGCACGAGTCCTGCGTCTGGACGGGCGACTTCCGCTCCGACGACGGCACCACCGGCCGCACGGGCGTCGAGATGTACGGCAGCGACCGCTACACCCACCGGGCCGGGCAGCCGGTCCGCGCGGTGGACATCGGCTCCGGCGGCCGCGTCTACGGGCCGGACGGGTCGAACGAGTGGGTCTTCAGCGCCCTGCTGCTGGCCGTGGCGCTGGGCCTGCTGTGGTTCCTGCACGCCGGCTCGCTGCGGCGGCTGCTGCCCGCGTCCTCGCGGCCCGGGCCGGCACCGGGCCCGGAGGCCGCCGGCCGCTCAACGGCGGCCGGCGACGGCGTCGGACAGCAGAGCGCTGAGCGGGCCGGGCGCTGAGACCATCGGCCAGCAGCCGGTGTCCAGGGTGTGGAAGTCCCAGGACGGCGCCGCGCGCAGCGCGGACACGTCGGGCGACAGGCTGCCCTGGAAGTGGTCCAGGGCGCACACCACGTAGCTGGCCCGCTGCCGCTCCAGCGGCGTGCTGAGCACGGCGGCCTCGGCCACGGCGCGGCCGGGGTGGCCGACGAACCGGGCGGCCAGCCAGCGCGCCTGCGCCGCCGTGAGGCCCTGTCCCTCGGCCAGCAGGGTGTGGTCGGGGGCGGGCCAGCGGCCCCCGCCCGCCTCGATCAGGCGCAGCTCCTGCTCCCGCTGCCGGTCGGGGAAGGCGTGCAGCATCGAACGGCCGTCGTGCGGCAGGAACGCCTCGACGTAGACGGTGTGGGCGACGCGGCCCGGCGCCCGGTCGGCGACCTGACCGGCCACCAGCCCCGAGTAGCTGTGCCCGACGAGAACGACGTCGCGCAGCCCCTCGTTCTTCATCAGGGTCAGCACCTCGTCGACGTGCGTGTGCAGGCCGACGCCTGCGACGTCGTCGCGCGGCCCGGACAGGCCGCGCAGGGTGACGGCGCGGGCGTCGTGCCCGAGCAGGCGCAGCCGCCGGACGACGGGCTCCCAGATCCACGCGCCCGACCAGGAGCCCGGCAGGAGGAGGAAGGTCCTTCGCATCTGGATCGTCCTCCTCGTCACGCGACGCCGGCCAGCGGCCCCGGCAGGGGGCCCCGAGCGAAGTCTGCCCGCGCGGCGGGCAGGTGGAACTCCACCGCCTCGACCGGACGGCCGGTGATCACCGCGACCGCGGCGACGTAGCCGCGGCCCGGCGACAGGACGCGGAACCGCAGGCTCTCCGGCGGGATGTCCAGCGGCCAGCTCAGCAGGGCCGGGTCGTCGGCCGGCCCGCTGACCGCCACCTCCGTCGGAGGCACCCGCAGGCCGTGCCCGGTGGCCTTGAGCGCCGCCTCCTTGCGCACCCAGACCTTCGCGAACGCCTCGTACCTGTCCTCCTGGGGGAACGCCTCCAGGACGGCCAGCTCGGCCTCGGTGAGCGCGCAGCGGGCCAGGTCGTCCACCGGGTCGGCGGGCACGGCCTCGACGTCCACCCCGAGCGGCCCCTCGGTCGTCACGGCCACCGCGACCCGGTCCTCGGAGTGCGAGACCGACACGTGCAGCGGGAAGCCGGGCGCCCGGACCTGCGGCTTGCCGTGGTACCGGGTGCAGTCGGGGCACGACCGGTCCACCACGACGTCCTCGGGACGGACGCCGAGCTGCACGGCGCTCGCGGTGCGCAGCAGCCACGAGCCGGTCAGGAAGCGCCTGCGGTCGGCCTCGCGGCGGAACCGCGCAGCCCGTTCCAGCTCGGGCTCGCTGAGCACCGACAGCAGGGTCCCCTCCGGATGGTCGCGCGGGCCGGCCCACCAGACCTGGCACTCTCCTGGCGCCACCACAGATGCGATCACTGGTCTTCCTCCCTTGCGGCTGTGCTGCTGTGGGACAGGACGCGGCAGGCCACCAGCTCCCACCGGTCCACCTCGGGGTTGGCGAGGGTCTGCGTCACCTCGGCGCGCACCTGCGCGCTGGTCAGGGGCTCGTCCACGCGCATCCGGATGACGATGTCCCCGCCGGCCTGGGTGAGGTCCTTGTGCCAGTGGCCCGGCAGGAGCGCCATGATGCGGATCCCGTCGATCGGGGAGCCGAGGAACGGCATCCCGCGCACCTGGCGCATCGTCACCTGGATCAGCATGGCTTCCTCGTCGCCGTGCGGCGTGAAGGGGCGAACATGGGGTCTCATCTCCATCTCGTCTGCCGGAGGTCTGTCTCTCGTACCTCCACTGTGGGATCCGGGGAGGGCGCGATCCAGGGATGGCGACGTCAGGAAGCTGCAGGCCGCCGCCGCATGTTGTCACCGGGCCCGCCCCTGGTCCTAGGTCCAAGGTCCCGGGTCACGGCGACCGGACGGCCGATCCCGCGGGCCGCGGCGGACGGCATAGTCGTCCCGGAGACGACGCGGAACACGTGGGGGAGGGGCGATGACCGGACCGGACGGCCCGAGCCCGGGCGCCGCCCACCCCAGTGCCCTCAGGGGGTGTGCCAACAAATGTCCGCCGGTTCCGGTGCAGCCATCAGGCCACCGGAACCCGTACGGACGAAAGGCACATCCATGTCCATCACCCGCTCCCCGGACCGCATCCGGCGGCCGGGGTGGAGCCTCGCGCTGCTCGCGCTGGGCCATCTGATCATCAGTCTCGACTTCACCATCATCTATGTGGCCCTGCCGGACATCGCGTCCGATGTCGGTTTCACCGCGCACACCCTGCAATGGGTGGTCACCGCGTACGCCGTCCTCTACGGCGGTTTCCTGCTGTTCGGCGGGCGCCTGTCCGACCTGGCCGGACGCCGGCGGATGTTCGTGCTCGGCATGGCGCTGTACGGCGTGGCCTCCGTGCTGGGCGGCCTGGCCACGGCGCCGGCGGTGCTGCTCGCCGCGCGCGCCGTGCAGGGCCTGGCCGGCGCGGTGCTCTTCCCCGCGGTGCTGGCGCTGGTCAACACCGCCTTCGCCGAGGGCAGGGAGCGCAACCGCGCGCTGACGGTCTGGGCCATGGCGGGCGCCGGCGGGCTCACGGCGGGCGCGCTGGCCGGCGGGGTGCTCACCCAGGCCCTGGGCTGGCAGGCCGTGTTCTACGTCAACGTGCCGCTGACCGTCGTGGGCGCCGTCGCCGCCTTCGCCCTGCTGCCTCCCGACGGCCGCGCCACCCGGGGCAGCGTGGACGTGCCCGGCACGCTGACCGGCACCGCCGGCGTCACGCTGCTGATCTTCGCGATCGCGCACGGCTCGGAGGCGGGCTGGGCGCGGGCCGAGGTGGTCGCGGCGGCCGTGCTCGCGGCGGTCCTGGTGGCGGTGTTCCTGCGTCTCCAGGCCCGCGGCCGGAGGCCGCTGATGCCGCTGCGGCTGTTCCGCAACCGCGCGCTCAGCGGCGCGGTCGTGGTCATCCTCGTCTTCGGCCTGACGATGCAGGCCGTGCCGTACTTCCTGACCCTGTACCTCCAGGACGTCCTCGGCTTCAACGCGTTGGAGACCGGCCTGGCCTTCCTCGCCCCGACCCTGTCGATCACGGCCGGCAACTTCCTCAGCGAACGGCTCGTCCACCGGCTCGGCACCCGCGGCACGCTGATCGCCGGCATCCTCGTCAACGCCGTGGGCGCCGTGCTCCTGGCCCCCGGCATGCAGGGGGACGGATCCCTCCACACTGTCCTGCCCGGGATCGTCGTCATCGGCCTGGGCATGGGCATCACGTACGAGGCCATGTGGATCGCGGCCGGCACCGGCGTCCCGGCGGACGAACAGGGCCTGGCCTCCGGGGTGGCCTCCACCGCGCTCCAGGTGGGCACCGCGGCGGGCCTGGCGGTCCTGGTGGCCGTCGCCAACCAGGGCATCGAAGGGCTGGCCGGGCAGGCCCTGCGCGACGCCTCCGCGCAGGGGATGCGCGCGGCGGTCCTCGTCCTCGGCGCCGTCATGCTGACGGGCGTCCTGGCCGCGCTCAGGCTCCCCGGCCGGCGCGCCCGGACGGCCGCGGCCGTGCCCTGCGCCGAGCAGGGAAGCTGACGGAAGGCCCTACAGCGGAAGGTTGCCGTGTTTGCGCGGCGCCACGTGCTTGCGCTTGTCGCGCAGCATGGCCAGCCCGCGCGCCACCGCCGACCTCGTCTCCACCGGGTCGATCACGGCGTCGACCAGGCCGCGCTCGGCCGTGTACGCCGGATGGACCAGCTCGCGGGTGTACTGCTCCAGCAGCTCCGCCCGCCGGGCGGCGGGGTCGGCCGCGGCGGCCAGCTCCTTGCGGTGGATGATGTTGACCGCCCCCTCGGCGCCCATCACCGCGATCTCGTTGGTCGGCCAGGCCAGCGACAGGTCGGTGCCGATCGACCGGGAGTCCATCACGATGTACGCCCCGCCGTAGGCCTTCCTGACGATGACCTGGACGCGCGGCACGGTCGCCTCGCAGTAGGCGTACAGCAGCTTGGCGCCGTGCCGGATGACGCCCGAGTGCTCCTGCTCCTTGCCGGGCAGGAAGCCGGGCACGTCCACGAGCGTGACCAGGGGGATGGAGAAGGCATCGCAGAACCGGACGAACCTGGCCGCCTTCTCCGCGGCCGACACGTCCAGCACGCCGGCCAGCACGGTCGGCTGGTTGCCCACCACGCCGACCACCTGGCCGTCGATCCGGGCCAGCGCGCAGATCACGTTGGGCGCCCAGCTCTGGTGCAGTTCGAGGAAGTCGCCGTCGTCCACCACCTCGGCGATCACCAGCCGCATGTCGTACGGCTTGGTCGGCTCCACCGGCACGATCTCGGCCAGCCGGGGCCGGGCGTCGCCGGCCGCGGCCCGCGCGGGCAGCGCCGGCGGGCGGCTCATGTTGTTGCTCGGCAACATCGAGACCAGGTCGCGCACGGCGGCCAGGCAGCTCTCCTCGTCGTCGTGCACGAACGTGGCCAGCCCGGACCGGCTGGCGTGCACCTGCGCGCCGCCCAGCTCGGCGTGCGTGATGCGCTCGCCGGTGACCGCCTCGACCACGTCCGGGCCGGTCAGGTAGAGCTGGGCGGTGTCGCGGACCATGAACGTGAAGTCGGCCAGCGCCGTCGAGTAGGCGGCGCCGCCCGCGCACGGGCCGAGCACGACGGCGATCTGCGGGATCACCCCCGACGCCTGCACGTTGCGCTGGAAGATGCCGCCGTAGCCGTTGAGCGACAACACGCCCTCCTGGATGCGGGCCCCGCCGCTGTCGTTGAGCCCGATGAACGGCGACCCGCTGGACAACGCCAGGTCCATCACCTTGTGGATCTTCTGGGCGTGCGCCTCGCCGAGCGAGCCGCCGAAGACGGTGAAGTCCTGCGCGTAGACGAAGACGCGGCGGCCGTCGATGGTGCCCGATCCGGCCACGACCCCGTCGGTGTGCGGCCGCTGGGCCTCCATGCCGAGCCCCTGGGCCCGATGCCGCCGGAACATCTCGATCTCCAGGAACGAGCCCTCGTCCAGCAGCAGGTCGAGCCGTTCGCGCGCGGTGCGCTTGCCCAGCGCATGCTGCCGCTCCACGGCCTGCGGGCGGCCGCGCGCGATGTCCGCACGCGCGCCGGCCAGCTCCTCGCGCAGGCGGTCCATGGCCGACGGCGGGGCTTCCTGGAGGACCTCGGGGGAGATGGTCATCGTTTCCTCCTCGGACTCTTCCGGTATGTCCAGTTAAGGATCGATGGCCGTTTCATGTCACCTCCTGCAGTGCTTGACCGCGTCGGACATGGCAGGAAGCGGAAACGCCGATGCAGCTTGCTGCCTCGCCGAAGCCTGGTTCGCGCCCCCGCCGCGGCGCAAAGTTGGAAGTGCAAGGAAACAGCGCCACGAACCGCCGAGAAAGAGGCAGTGAAATGACGAACAGCATTGTTGCCAAGAGGATTTCCCAGTGGATTATCGCGATTGTCTCCGGGATGCTCGTCTGGGCCGTCGGCGCCACCGCCGCGCAGGCCGCCGCCGCTGCCGCCGACACGGTGGTGCTGCAGGCGGACGGCAACACCTGGCCCGCGCCGGCCGGCCCTGACGGCAACACCTGGCCGCTGCCCACCCCGCTGCCCTCCCCGCAGGGCAACACCTGGCCGTAAAAAGCCCCGACACCGGAAAGGAATTGACCGTGAATTTCGCCGAGGAGGTCTGCTTATAGGACGAGGGCCGAACACGAGAGAACCCCCGCGACCGGGTCGAGGGGGTTCGTCATGTCGTCCGGCGGGAAACGCCGGAAGAAACGCGTCAGATCCAGTTCTCCTCCTTGGCGCGCAGCGCCGCCTGGAAACGGTTGACCGCGCCGAGCCTGGCCATCAGGTCGGCGACGTAACGGCGGTAGGTGCGCACCGAGATGTCCAGCTCGCGGGCGGCGATCTCGTCCTTGTCGGCCGTGGCCATGACCGCCAGCACCCGCTGCTCCATCTTCGACAACGTCGGCTCCTCGCCGGGCGGGTCGAGGTGGTCGGCCAGCGGCACGGCCGACTTCCACAGGCCCTCGAAGTAGATGACGAGCTGGGAGATCAGGCCCGGCTCGCGGACCAGCAGCGCGCCCGTGGAGTGCGCCTTGGGGTCGATCGGGACGACGGCCACGCTGCGGTCGTACATGAGCATGCGGTCCATCGGCTGGTCGGTGACGCGGATCTCGGCGCCCAGGTGCGCCAGCTCGCGCAGGTACGACACCATGCGCTGGTCCTCCAGCGCCTTGGGGTGGAAGATCTCGCGCAGGGCCAGGCCGCGCCGCAGCGAGCGCGTGTCGAGCGGCAGCGCCGACTCGATCATCACCTCGTTGAACGGCCCGCCCGGGTGCAGGCAGAGCGTCTCCTTGTAGGAGAAGAAGGCCAGGTCGTCCAGGCGCTGGCGGACCCGCGCGCCGCTCTCCACCCGCTCGATGTCCAACACCGCGTTGGAGCGGTCGCCCTCCCGCTTGTCCTCCAGGAAGCTGGAGATGGCGTCGCGGGCGCCGAACACCCGGCGGATCTCCGCGTTCAGCTCCTCCAGGCGCTGCTCGACCAGGCGCTCGATGGCGATCCGCGGCTCGGTCGCGGTGACCCGGTGGCGGTCGTTCAGGTCGAGCATGGCGAGCCGGTCGAGCGTCTCCACCGCCGACTCCACCGTCTCGGGATCGAGGTCCAGGGCCTCGGGCACCGAGCCGACGCTCTCCCCCCGATGGCGCAGGAAGTAGCGGTAGACCGCCTCCGCTTCGGGGGTGACTCCAATGACGGACAGATCCACGCCCCACCTCCCGGGGGGTTCGGCGGCCGGAGCTTGCACTTCCATTATCGGAATCCGGACGGCCGGCGCTCCTCGCAGGTTGCGGTGTCCGCGGAGGTCAGGGCACGGGACAGGGCAGCACGGTGGCCCCCGGCGCGGCCCGGTAGCACGCGGCCCCCGGGCACAACACCTTGACGACCTCGCCGCCGGCCCGCACGGCGACCGGCTCGTGCCCGAACCGGCGCGCGGCGATCTCCGGCCAGCCGGACGGACGCAGCCCGCTCACCTCGTCCACCAGCCGCGGATCGGCGTCGACGGCCAGGCGCTCCAGATGGGCGGCGTAGTCGCCCTCCCGCTGCCACACGGCGAACCGGCGCAGGCAGTCGGGCAGCTCCAGCGTGCTCCACGGCTGCGCCCTGGCCGCCATCGCGCGCAGGAACGCCTCGCACACGGCCGACTTCACGGTACGGCCGGCCGCCGCGGCCAGTGTCGCGCCCTCGCCGCCGACGGTCACCAGGGCGACCCGGAGATCGGGCACCGACAACACGAACGCCGACATCCGCAGCCCCAGCCCCGAGGCCGCGGCCGTCACGCCGGGCGGCAGCAGGCGGTCCAGCGAGCCGGAGACCCGCAGCAGCGGCTCGCGCGGCTCGGCCCACCAGCGCGCCACCACGTCGTGGGCGACCACCTCGGCGATCGCCTCCGGCACGCCGCTGTCCACCACGCCGCTCGTGGCCGGCTCGACCAGGCATTCGTGCCCGCCCGTCCACACCACCTCGACGGGCAGCCGGTAGCGCCGCCCGCTGAGCAGGCCGGTGCCGGGCACGTGCCGCCGCAGGCTCGCCGGCGGGTCGGCGACGAAGTCCGACAGGCGCAGCTCCGTCCCCGTCCACGCGGGCTGGGGGCCGTCGCCGGTCAGGCGGCGCAGGCGGCGCAGGGCGGCGAGCCGGGCCAGGGCCCGCGCCCTGCTCTGGGCCTCGTAGCCGGCGAACCCGGCGACGATGACGGCGAGCTCGTCCTGCGGGGATTCGGCGCAGGCCAGATGGACGGCGCCGCCCAGGCAGTCGGCCGTCGGCGCGAACGCCTCACCGGCCGTCCCGGCGGCGGTCTCACCGGCCGTGCCGCCGGCCATGTCGCCGGCCATGTCACCGACCATGCCGCCGGCCGTGTCACCGGGCGCCTCACCGGTCGTCTCCGTCACCGGCCACGAGCCCGCGGGCGTGGATGCCATCGCTTCTCCTCCGCAGCGCGACGGCCGTCGCGGCCGCCGCATCCCCAGTACACGCGCGGCCGAACGGGCCCGTCAACGCCGCGGCGGCCATCCCGCAATCCGGGAGAAACCCGTCAGCAAGCTGCCACGACCGCCAGCTTGCTGACGCCTCCAGGCCCCCTGCGGACGGCCCGCGCCCGGCACCGTGGAAGGCGGAACCAGCCCGCGAGCAGAGCAGCGAGAAGGCATGTCATGGACTCTTTCAACATCGCCGCACGATTCCTCGACCGCGCCGACGGCACCAGGACCGCGCTCGTCACCCGCCAGGGCCGCGTCGACTACGCGACGCTGCGCGCCCTGGCCGACCGCGCCGGCAACGCGCTGCGCGAGCTCGGCGTACGCCGCGGCGACCGGGTGCTCATCGCCGCCGACGACAGCGTGGAGTCGGTCGCCACCTGGTACGGCGCCCAGAAGATCGGCGCGGTCACCGCCGAGGTCTATACGTTCCTGCGGCCCAAGGACTACCGCTACTTCGCCGGGTACGCCCGTCCGCGCCTGGTGGTCGCCGGGCCGTCGGCGCTGGAGAGCCTGCGCGCGGCGGGGCTGACCGGCCTGCTCGTCACCGGCGTGCCGCGCCACCTGCTGCGCCCCGGCGAGCACCACTTCGACACCCTGGTCGGCGCGCAGGACGCCCGGCTGGACCCGGTGCAGGTCGCCGCCGGGGACGTGGCGCTTTGGAAGTTCACCACCGGCAGCACCGGCGCGCCGCGCGCCTGCGTGCTGCCCGCCAGGAGCCCGCACGTCAGCTTCGACTCCTACGCCCGCGGCGTGCTGGACCTGCGCCCGGACGACGTGGTGCTGCCCGTGCCCAAACTGTTCTTCGGCTACGCCCGCGACCTGACCGCCCTGTTCCCCTTCGGCGTCGGCGCGGCCGGCGTGATCTTCCCCGAACGCAGCCGGGTGGAGACGATCTTCGAGCTGATCGCCGAGCACCGGCCCACGGTCCTGGTGAACGTGCCCACGATGATGAGCGCCATGCTCGCCCACCCCGACGCCGGCCGGCAGGACCTGAGCTGCCTGCGGCTGTGCACGTCGGCGGGCGAGGCGCTGCCGCCCGAACTGCACCGCCGCTGGAGCGACACCTTCGGCGTGGAGGTGGTGGACGGGCTCGGCTCCTCCGAGGCGTACCACATCTTCCTGTCCAACCGCCCGGGACGGGTCCGGCCCGGCACGCTCGGCCAGGTCGTCCCCGGCTACCGCGCCCGCGTCGTGGACCCCGAGGGGCGGGAGGTCCCCGACGGCGAGACCGGGCGGCTGGAGGTCACCGGCGACGCCGTCGCGCTGGAGTACTGGCAGGACCCGGAGCGGACCGCGAGCACGTTCGTGGGCGGGCGGACCGTGCGCTCGGGCGACCTGGTGACCAGGGACGCCGACGGTTACTTCCGCTACCGGGGACGGGCCGACGACCTGCTGAAGGTGGGCGGGTCCTGGGTGGCGCCCGCCGAGATCGAGAACTGCCTGCGCGAGCACCCGGCCGTCGTCGAGTGCGCGGTGGTCGGGTACCGGCTGCGCGGGCTGACCCGGCCGCACGCGTACGTGGTGGCCTCGGCGGCGGTCGAGGCGGCCGAGCTGAAGGCGTTCGTCCGGGCCCGGCTGGCGGCCCAGAAGTTCCCCCGGAAGATCACGTTCGTGGAGCGCCTGCCGCAGACGGCCTCGGGCAAGGTGGACCGCCGCGCGCTGGAGATCGGGGCGTGAGAAGCGGGCGCGCCCGGGACTGGGGGAGTTCCGGACGGGCGCGCCCGCGGTTCGGGAAACTTCTCACACGCCGCTTCTCGGACGCCGCTGTTCAGACGCCGCTTCTCGGACGCCGCTTCTCAAACGTCGCTTCTCGGACGTCGCTTGTCAGGCGCCGCTTGTCAGGCGCCGCCTGTCAGACGCCGGCGCGGGCGAACTGGCCGGGACGCCGGCCGGCGCCGGCCGGCCCGCGGTAGGCCTGCGCGATGTCCAGCCAGCGGTCGGCCTCGGCGCCCGTCGCCGTGACCGCCACGTCGGCGCGGTGCCGCCGCCTGGTCACCAGCAGGCAGAAGTCCTCGGCCGGGCCCGAGACCCGCTGGGCCGCGTCCTCGGGGCCGTAGGCCCACACCTCGCCGGAGGGGCCGGTGATCTCGAAGCGGAACTCCTCGGCCGGCGGGGTCAGCCCGCGCGACAGGTAGCCGAAGTCCCGGGTGAGCACCGCGAAGACGACCAGGTGCCGCAGCCGGTCGGTGCGCTCCAGCCGCACGCCGAGGGCGTCAGCGACGTCCTGCCCGTGGGCGAAGGTCTCCATGATGCCCGCGCACGCCAGCACGATCGGCGGCAGCGGGTTGACCAGCCACGGCACGACCTCGCCCGCGGGCACGGCGGCCAGACCGGCGTGCACCTGCGACCGTCCGGCCCGCCACTTGGCCAGCAGCGTGTCCGGCGAGTCGTTCTCGAACGCCTTGAGCGCGGCGTTCACCGCGCCGTCGAAGTTCTTCTCGGCGCCGGCCGTCATGGCCGCGAACGCCTCCGCGTCGGTGGCGGCGGCGGTGGCGAGGCGGAAGATGAAGGCCAGGTGGGCGATCTGGTCGGCGATCGTCCAGCCCAGCGCGGGGGTGGGCAGCTTCCACTGCTGGGCGTCCAGGCCCGACACCAGCGCGTCGAGCTGGTCGCCGTCGGCCGCCAGGTCGTCGAGCACTACCTCTAGCTCGGTCACGTCCTCGTTCCTTTCAGTCGGCTGTCGATGCGGTCGGAAGCGGGGTGGCGGGCGGCCCGGACCAGGCGCCGGTCCGGCGCGCGGCGGTCATGGCCGCCCAGGAGGCCGCCTCGACGAGCGCGGCGTCGGCGAGCGCGGCGTCGGCGAGCGCGGCGTCGGCGAGCGCGGCGTCGGTGGGCGCGGCGTCGGCGAGCGCGGCCGGACCCGGCGTCGCGGCCCGGAACTCGCCGACCGTGCGCGCGTCCACCTGGTGGGAGGCCAGCGCGGTCAGCAGCGCCAGCCGGGCGGCCGGACGCTGCGCGGGCGGCAGCGCGGCGGCGGCCTGATCGGCCCAGCCGCGGCCGGGGCCGGGCGGGACGCCGTCCCAGCCGGACACCCGCTCGGCGACCAGGTCGCGGACCGGGACGGGCAGCCGCCGCGCGCCGCCCTCCTCGATCGCCGCCGCGGCCCTGGCGAACGCCTCGCCGAGCCGCGGGACGCCGCCCGCCCAGGCCAGGTCGTCCGGCAGTGGCGCGCCGGGCAGCAGGCCCAGCGAGCCGCCGGGGGTCGCGGGCCGCCGCGCGGCGGGCCGCATGAGCGCGCCGAACACCCGCAGCGCGGGCCCACGCGCGGCGCCCGGCAGCTCCGGCGGCAGCGGCGAGTCGCCGAGGAACACGTTGACCATGCGGTTGAGGTACTGGAAGGTCACCGCGACCGCCACGAGCTCCACGGCCGCCGTCCCCGTCACCGGCGGGCCGCCCGCTCCGGGGGCGGCGCTCGCCCTGGCCCAGGCGGCCAGCGGCCGCAGCCCGGGATCGGCGGGGGTCAGCGCGCGCAGGGTCGCGCCGTGCACGTCCACGCAGTACGGGCAGGTGTTGCCGGCCGAGACCTCCCTCGCCACCAGCTCCCCGGCCACCCGGCCGGCCGCGCCGGCGGCCAGCAGCGACTCGCGCAGGACCAGCCAGCACGCGGCCAGGGCGCACGGCGCGGGGGAGTGCAGGGCCACCGGCGGCGCGAGCATGCCGAAGTCCCGCTCGACCTGCTCGTACACCCGGGCCACCAGGCCGCGGGCGGCGCCCGGCCGCACCGGGCGCACGTACCGCACCTGGGCGAGCGCGCCGGGCGCGGTCATCCGGCTGAGCAGCCGTCCCATCGCCGGCGCCCTACCCGCGCAGCGCGGCGGCGGCCAGCGACGCGGTGGCCCGGCGGCCGGCGGTGGAGCCGTCCGGGGCGGGCGCGCCGTAGGAGACCTGCACGCCCCGCTCCCGCGCGGCCCTGACGATCCCCGGCACGGCCCGCTCGGCCAGCGCGGAGATGGTCATCGCCGGGTTGACGGTCAGCGCGCCGGGCACGGCCGAGCCGTCCGTGACGAAGATCCCCGGGTGCCCGCGCAGCTCGTGCCCGTCGTCCAGCGCCGAGGTGTACGGGTCGTCGCCGATCCGGCACGAGGCCAGCGGATGCACCGTGTACGCGCCGACCAGGTCGTTCGTCCACGGCGTCACCGTGGCCAGCCCGTCGCGCTCCAGGATCTCCTTGCACTCGGCGTCGGCCATCGCCCAGGCGGCCGAGGTGTTCGCGGTCGGCTTGTACGACAGCCGGCCGACGCCCAGCATCTGCTGGGAGACCCGGTCGGCGTTGCCGCGCGCGGGCGGCGGCCCGAAGACGCCCTCGTTGTCGTCCTCGATCATCTGGAAGATGATCAGCCAGGACCGCCAGCGTTCCAGCATCTCCTTCTTGCGCAGCCCGAACCACGCCGGCTCGGGGCCGCCGGCCAGCGCGAGGATGGTACCCAGGCCGGGCGGGAAGTAGAGCTGCTCCAGCGAGTAGCGGGTGTACTCGGGCAGCGAGCCGTCCAGGCGGTCCCAGTTGGCCACCGTCGGGCCCTTGCCGATCTGGTTGGCCGCGTACGCCAGGCCGTCGCCGCGCTCCAGGCCCAGCACCTCGAGCACGCGCTCCTCGTTCAGCACGGCGGTGTTGAGCCGCTCGCCGTTGCCGGAGAAGTAGCGGCCCACGGCGTGCGGCATCGCGCCGAGCGCGGCCTCGCTGCGCTGCAGGATGACCGGCGTGGCGGCGGCGCCCGCGGCGAGGACCACCACCTTGGCCTCGATCGTGCCCTCGCCCTCGGTCAGGCGGTAGTCCTCGCCATGGACGATCTTGTAGTGCACCCGGTAGGAGCCCTCGGGCGTGCGCTCGATGCTCTGCACCTCGTGCAGCGGCCGGATCTCGGCGCCGTGGGCGAGCGCCGCCGGCAGGTAGTTGACCAGCAGCGACTGCTTGGCGTCGAACCGGCAGCCGGCCATCATCCAGTTGCAGTTGACGCAGGCCCCGGTGTCCACGGCCGCGGGCACGGGGTTGGCGGTGCGGCCCGCGTGCCGGCAGGCCGCCGCCCACAGTCCGCCGGAGTACGAGACGTCCTCCCAGCCCTGCTGGGTGATGGAGATCGACTCGGCGACCCGGTCGTACCAGGGGTCGAGGGTGTCGCGGCTGATCGCGGCCGGCCACATGCGGCGGTTGATGCTGCCGCGGCGCTCGAAGACGAAGCGCGGCGCGCGCGGCATGGCCGCGAAGTAGACCACGCTGCCGCCGCCCACGCAGTTGCCGCCCAGCACGCTCATGCCGTCGCCGACGGTGAAGTCGAAGATGCGGGTGTAGGACGAGCCCAGCTTGAAGTCGTGCTCGTAGTCGGCCGACTCCAGCCACGGGCCGCGCTCCAGCATCACCACGTCGGCGCCGCCGGCGGCCAGATGGTAGGCGGGGATCGCGCCGCCGAAGCCGCTGCCGATCACCAGCACGTCGGTGTGTTCGACGCCGTTCATGCGGGGCTCCCTGAAGCTGTCGTGTCCGGGTGGAGGTCGGCGAGGGGACGCCCGTAGGAGTAGGCGGGGAAGCGCCAGAGCCCGTCCGCGTCCGGCGGGGCGATGCCCATGGCGGTCAGGCCGGGATGCCCGGCCCTGATGGCGTCGGCGGTGTGCAGGTGGGCGGCGGAGTCGTAGGCCATGTAGCAGAACAGCACCAGCAGCACCCACAGCGCCTTCTCCGGGTGGCCGGGCGCGGTCAGCGTGCGCACCAGCGCGCCGCGCTCCTCGAACGGCAGGGCCACGAACGCCGGCACGCCCTCCTCCAGCACGATGCCGTGCTGGTCGGCATGGGCGCGGGCGTGCTCGTTCAGCGAGCGGGCGTAGTCGTCCAGGCCCTCGGTGACGCCGGTGGCGTCCCATTCCAGCAGCTCGACGGCGCCGGCCGCGACCGCGCCGCCCGTCGGGCTCATGCCGGCCACCGCCCGGTCGTCCGGACCGCGCTTGGGGCCGGGCACGATGGTGTCCGCGAGCGCCTCCAGCGTCTCCACCCTCGTCTCGTAGAGCAGTGGACCCATGGGTACTCCCTCGTTCAGGTCGGCTTTCGGTCGGTACGGTCGGCGGGGTCGGTGCGTGCCAGCGCGGCCCGCAGGGTGCTCAGCGCCCTGACGGTCTGGCTGCGGACCGTGGAGGACTCGTTGCCCATGACCCGGGCCGTGTCCTCGGCGCTGCGCCCCTCCCAGAACCGGAAGAAGATCGTCGCCCGCTGCCGCGGCCCGAGCCTGGCCAGCGCGCCCATCAGCACGATGCGCTCGCCCACCAGGTCGTAGGGGTCCAGCGCCGCGGCGGCGTCGGGCGGCGCGCCGCTGAGCACCTCCCGCGACCAGCGCAGCGACCTGCGGTCGCTGATGAGCAGCCGCCGCATGATCTGCCGCGCGTACGCCTCGGCGCGGTCGCGCCGGTCGAGGCCGTCCCAGTGCCGGTGCAGCGCCAGCAGAGTCCGCTGGACGAGGTCCTCGGCCTCGTGCCAGTCGTCGGAGAGCCGGAAGGCCACCCGGCGCAGCATGGGCCTCGCCTCCCGCGCGAAATCAGCGAATTCCTGCCCCCGTACATCGGCCATCACCCTCACCCCCGGAACACGGCCGTGCAATTTCCGCTTTCTTCGGCATGCTCAGAATTGAATGCGCGGTGCGCCGCAACAACCCCTAACGGACGCCCCCGCGCCCTTATCCACAAAGGCGCCGCCGCCACCCCCTATTCGCCCCTATGAGACCCCTGTTTCTCGCTCCGCGCGCTTCCCGGTCGTTCTCGCGCGCATACGCTCGCGGCGTGAGCGCCTCCGGTGCATTACTGGCGATCAGCGACCTCCACGTCGGATTTCCCGAGAACCGGGCGGTCGTGGAGGAGCTGCGCCCGCGCACCGCGGACGACTGGCTGCTGGTGGCGGGGGACGTCGCCGAGCGGCTGGACGACTTCGAGCGCACGCTCGGCCTGCTCGGCGAGCGCTTCGCCAAGGTGGTGTGGGCGCCGGGCAACCACGAGCTGTGGACCACGCCCGGCGACCCCGGCCTGCGCGGCGAGGAGCGCTACCGGCGGCTGGTGCAGATCTGCCGGCGCCTCGGCGTGCTCACGCCCGAGGACCCGTACGCGGTCTGGGCGGGGGAGGGCGGCCCGGTGGCCGTCGTCCCGCTGTTCCTGCTGTACGACTACAGCTTCCGCCCGCCCGGCACCACCCGGGAACAGGCGCTCGTCCTGGCCCGCGAACAGGGGGTGGTGTGCAGGGACGAGTTCCTGCTGCATCCCGAGCCCTATCCCAGCAGGCAGGCGTGGTGCCGGGCCCGGGTGCGCGAGAGCGAGCTGCGGCTGGACGCGCTCGACCCGGCCCTGCCCACGGTCCTGGTCAACCACTTCCCGCTGCTGCGCGCCCCCACCCGCGTGCTGCGGCACCAGGAGCTGGCGCTGTGGTGCGGCACCGAGCAGACGGCCGACTGGCACCTGCGCTTCCGCGCCGCCGCGGTCGTCCACGGCCACCTGCACATCCCGGGCACGAGCTGGCACGACGGGGTGCGCTTCGAGGAGGTCTCGCTCGGCTACCCGCACGAGCGGCGGCCGCACCACCGCGACGGCCGGGTGCTCAGGCAACTGCTGCCGGCCCCCCGCCGCGAATGGGCCCGATAAAAACCGCATTCTCAGATAAATTGCCGAGATTTCCGAAGATTTCCCAAAAAAGGGCGATTTGTCATGCAGCGTACTGCGCGCCCGCGAGCGTGTACCAGGTGGCAACCGAAAGGCAATGCATCCGGAGCGCCGAGGAATCGTCGCGCCCCCCGGGAATTCTCCGGCCGGAGAATCGACGGGGGACGCGCGCCCGAGGGCTTCCGGGTTCCGGGAGACCATATGGACGACGTCATCGAACGAGCGGTCCTGCGGGTCATCGAGAGCATGCAGGAGAACCACGGCGAGCAGCTCACCATTGACGACATGGCGCGGACCGCGATGTTCAGCAAGTTCCACTTCTCGCGCGTCTTCCAGCGCGTGACCGGGCTGTCCCCTGGACGGTTCCTGTCCGCGGTGCGGCTGCGCGAGGCCAAACGCCTGCTCGTGTCCACCTCGCTCAGCATCACGCACATCAGCCACCAGGTCGGCTACTCCAGCGTGGGCACCTTCAGCTCGCGCTTCACCCACAGCGTGGGCCTGTCGCCGAGCAGGTACCGGCAGTTCCTGAGCGTCACGGCGGCGGACCTGGCCGGCGGCGAGCGCGCGTTCGGCGGCCCGGCGGCGACCCTGCACGGCGTCGTGACCTCGCCGCTGGCCGACCGGCCGGTGTTCGCCGGCGTCTTCCCCGGCCAGATCCTGGAGGGCAGACCGGCGAGCTTCACCCTGATCGACCGGCCCGGCCCGTACGTGCTGGAGAACGTGCCCAAGGGCACCTGGTACCTGATCGCCCAGTCCGTGGCCGAGTCCCGCGAGGACGCCGTGCACCACCCGCCCCAGGGTGACGCCGCGACGTGCATCGCGCGGATCGGGCCGATCGAGGTGGGCGGCGGCGGCAGCGAGCGCGCCGACCTGCGGCTGCGTCCCATGAACGCGCTCGACCCGCCCGTCCTGCTCGCCCTGCGCGACCTGCTGGCCTGGACCGACACCCACACCTGACAGGAAGGGGCGGCACGTGCGGAAGGGCCCGCGGACGACGTCCGCGGGCCCTTCGGTGATCTCCGGTCCCTAGGCCGGGCTCACCGTCATCGGCAGCCCGCCGCGCACCCGCAGCGACAACATGGCCTCCGGCACCGCCCGGCGGCCGGGCAGCCCGGTCAGCCGCAGCTCCCGGGTGACCATCGCCAGCACGAACGTGGCCTCCATCATCCCCAGGTGGTTGCCCACGCAGAAGCGCGGGCCCGCGCCGAAGGGGATGTAGGCGTACCGCGGCCGGTCGGCGGGCGCGCCCGGCTCGAACCGCTCGGGACGGAACGCGTCCGGCTCCCGCCAGTACGCCGGATGCCGGTGCAGCGTGTACGGGCTGACGAGCACGTCCGCCCCCGCCGGGACCCGGTACCCGCCCACCTCGTCGTCCTCCCGCGCCACCCGGGTCAGCGCCCACACCGGCGGGTACAGCCGCATGACCTCCTCCAGCACCGCCGCCGTGTAGGTGAGCCTGCGCAGGTCCTCGTACACCGGCGGCCGGTCGCCCAGCACCGCGACGGCCTCCGCCCGCACCCGCTCGCGCACCTCCGGATGCCGGTCCAGCAGGTGGAAGGCCCACGACAGGGTGCTGGCGGTGGTCTCGTGCCCGGCCAGCAGCACCGTGACCAGCTCCTCGCGCAGGCGCTGCCGGGCGGCCCGCGGGTCCTTCCGCAGCCCGGTGGACTCGATCAGCAGGGACAGCAGGTCGCCACCGCCGGTCGGGTGCGCCAGCCGCTCGGCCACCAGCTGGTCCACGACCCGGTACAACTCCCGCCGGGACCGGCGGAAACGCAGGTGCAGCGGTAACGGCAGCCACAACGGCACCATGGCCAGCGTCACCATCTCGAACATGGCCTGGTCCTGGACGCCCTCGAAGGCGTGCCCGACCGAGCCGTGCGCGCCGAGGTCGGCCGCCAGCAGGGTGCGGCCGAGCACCCCGAGCGCCAGGCCGGTCATCTCCCCGGCCACGTCCACGGGCCCGCCGCCCACCCGGGCCCGCAGCCGCTCGACCAGGCGGCCGGCCTCCTCGGCCAGCACGGTGTCCTGCTGGGCCAGCCGCTTGTTCTGGAACAGCGGCTGGATGGTCCTGCGCTGCTGCCGCCACCGCTCGCCGTCGCTGGTCAGCAGCCCGTCGCCGATCACCCGCCGGGCCTCGGCCAGGCCGATGCCCTTGCGGTAGTTGCCGCTGTTGTCGGCCAGAACGTGCTTGGCGTGGTCGGGATGATTGAACAGGTAGATGCTCTTCGGGCCGATCGTCATGCGCACCGCGTCGCCGTACCGGGCGGTCGCCTTCGACAGCAGCGCGAGCCGGTCGCCGACCAGCCGCCGGTACAGGACGGGCGCCGCCCAGGGCGGCGGGCCGGGCGGCACGCGGCCGCCCAGCGCCACCGGGCGGGTGCCCAGTGTGGTCACGCCGACACCCCCTGCAGGGCGGGCGAGGTCTCACCGAAGCGGCCCCGGTAGACCAGCAGGCCGTCGCAGTCGTCCCGCCGGCTCAGGGACAGCACCTCGCCGACGAAGATCGTGTGATCGCCGCCGTCGTAGGCGCGCCAGACCCGGCACTCGAAGCGGGCCGCCGCGCCCGCGATGAGCGGCACCCCGGTGACCTCGCCCGGCGTCACCTCGACGTCGGCGAACTGGGCCAGGCCGAGCGGCCGGTAGCGGTCGGCGAAGTGCCGCGCTTCGGCCTCCTGGTGCCCGGCCAGCACCGAGACCCCGAACGACGTGGCCGCGGTGATGCACTGGTGCATCACCGCGCCCTTGCCGACGCACACCAGCAGCAGCGGCGGGTCGAGCGAGACCGAGGTGAAGGAGTTGGCCGTCATGGCGTGCGGGACCTCGCCGCCCGTGGTGATCACGGTGACGCCGGTGGCGAAGGCCCCGAACGCGTCGCGCAGCGCCTTGGCGTCCGCGACCTGCGGCGCCGGGGCCGATGAGTGGAGTTGCACGGTGACCTCCTGGGTCCGGGTTCTAGGCCAGGTACGGTTCGAGCGCCCTGACCAGGGGCTCGGGGACCCTCGCCGGCGCGGTCTTGGTGTTCGGCCCCCGCATGCAGGCCACGCGCTGCCTGCCGCGGGCGACGAGGACCTCGGGCGCGCCCGGGGTGACCCGGACGTAGTCGAAGCCGAACTCGATCTGCGTCTGCGCCAGCTCGATCAGGCGCATCCGGATGGACAGCTGGTCGAAGGCCGTGATCTCCGCGAAGAACTCGCAGTCGACCTTGAGGGTGAACAGCTTGAGGTCGTCCTGCAGGTCGGCGAGCACGTCCCGGGCCCGTTCCATGAGGAACATCTCCCGGCAGCGTCCCTGCCAGCGCAGGTAGTTGACGTAGTAGACGTTGCCGACGAGGTTGGTCTCCTCGAAGCCGACCGTGTGCAGGTACTCGTAGTAGGTGCCCATGGGCTAGGACCGCCCTTCGGTGAGTATCGCGACGACGACGGGGGCGGGCAGGCCGTGCACCCGGGTGGCGAGCGTGGCCACGGCCGCGCCGCCGCCGGTCAGGACCACCCACCCGTCGGCCGCGGCCCGGGTGACCGTGAGCGGCACGTCCGTCCCCGCCGCCGTCCCCGCTGCCGTTGCCGCTGCCGCTGCCGCTGCCGCTGCCGCTGCCGCTGCCGCTGCCGTGGCCGCTGCCGCTCCCGCGGTGCGCAGGCAGGCGAGCGCGGCGCGAGTGCGGGCGCGGGCGGTGTCCGCGTCCTCCCCGCAGGCCGCGGCGATCTCGCCGGCGAGCGCGTCCCGCCCGTCGCCCCGGTCGTCCCGGTCGCCCGGGTCGCCGGGCCCGGCGGCGGTGACGGGCTCGACGGCGCACGACAGCGGCCCTGGGGCGGCCACGCACACCGTCAGTCCGGGCACGTGGGCCGAAACCGTCCGCACGCCCTCCGCCGTGCCCTCCGCCGTGCCCTCCGCCGTGCCGAGCCGGGCCGCGGCCAGGTCGCCGGTGCCCTCGCCCGGCTCCACGACGACCGCCACCCGCGCGCCCGTCAGGTCCTCCAGCGTGCGCTCCAGGTACGGGCCGAGCAGCGGCGCCGCCCACGGACCGGCCCCGCCCTTCTTCCGCACGGCCTGCAACCGCAGCCCCTCCCAGCGTTCGACGACCTCGCCGTCCTTCGTCCGGACCGCGACGTCGTAGACGTAGGCGTCGCCGTCCCTGGACCGCTCGGAGGCGCAGTAGCGCACCTCGTCCGCGCCGGACAGCGCGGCCCCGGCCGGGTGCACGCGGTCGATGCCGGTCGGCAGCAGGGTGGCGTCGGGCACGCACACCTGGTTGCCGTGCATCAGCGCGTCCCGCATGCCGGGGTCGCCCAGGAGCAGGTCCGGCGGGAGGAACCCGGCGAACCAGTCGCACTCCTGCGCCACCTGGAGGTCGGCGTCCACCTCGCGGGCCGCGGCCCGGTGGTAGCGGCGCAGCCGCTGGAAACGCCTGCCCTGGAAGAGCACCTCGCCGTAGAGCTGGGTGTCGGGGTCCAGCGCGACCGGCGGCAGCTCGTCGCCGGACTGCTCGGGCGGGCCGGCGGGCGGGGCGCCGGCGTCCAGGCGCAGCACGGCCGTGAAGTGGTCGACGTCGAAGCCGGTCTCCTGGCTGCGGATGGCGACCGCGACCGTGTCGTGCCCGGTGACCGTCGCCGCCACCCGGAGCGTGGTGCTCCCGTCGGGCGGCACGATGATCGGCCGGACGAACTCCGCGTGCTCCACGACGGGCGCGCCGGCCCGGCCGGTGGCCGCGTACGCCACCTGCGCCATGGCCTCCAGCCCGAACACCGCGGGGAACAGCAGGTTGCCGTCCAGCAGGTGATCGGCCAGGTACAGGTCGGTCCCGGCGTTCACCTCGACCTCGCTGACCAGCTCCACGCCGTGGTAGCGGACCAGCGGCGTGCCGACGAAGCGGAGCAGCGGCAGCTCCGGCTCCTCCCGGCGCACGGTGTGGATGCCCTCGGTGCGCCCACTGATCACCACCACGCCGGGCGCGTCGGGATCGCTCACCAGGCGGCGCATGATCTCCACGCCCTGGTCCACCGGGATCGGCGTGATGCCCTGCTCGACCAGCCGGTCCACGACCGACAGCCGCTCACCCATGCCGACCTCGGACCAGACCGACCACTCCATGCAGATCGCCCGCAGGCCGGGATGCCGCTCGCCCGCCTCGCGGGTCAGGTCGGCCAGCCACTCGTTGGCGGTCGCGTAGTGGCCCTCGCCGTGCAGGCCGGCCCGGCCGATGATGCTGCCGAACGTCACCAGCAGCCGCAGCCGTCCGGGCTCGACCGCCTCCAGCACGTTGCGCAGGCCGTCCACCTTGGGGGCGAACGTGCGGCGGAAGGCGTCCAGGTCCAGCCCGGCGATGCCCTCGGGCTCGTTGCGCCCGGCGCCGTGCAGGACGGCGGTCACCGGCCCGAGCGCCTGCTCGGCCGCGGCCACGGCCGCCCGCACCTGGGCGGCGTCGGTGACGTCGGCCCTGGCGTAGTGGACGGTCAGCCCGGTCGCGGCCATGCGCCGCAGGTTCGCGGCCAGCTCCTCGTCCTGGGCGGGGTCGGAGCGGCCGAGCACGGCCACCTTGGCCCCGCCGGCCATGGCCATGGCGCACTCGGCCGTGATGCCCTTGCCGCCGCCGGTCACCAGGAGCACGTCGGAGCCGGTCAGCGGCTCCTCGGCCCGCTCCTGCCGGTACGGCAGCGCCCGCAGCGTCGGCACCCGCCGCACGCCGGCGGCGTCGTAGTGCACCTCGCAGAAGGCCGTCGTGGCCGCCGCCTCCGCCGCTACCCGGGCGGCGGCCTGCGGCGCGTCCTGCGGCAGGTGCACGACCGTGGTGGGCAGGCCGCTCTCCAGGTGGAACGTCTTGGCCAGCCCCGCCGCGCCGCGGCCGTGCTGGACCAGGACGAGCCGGGTGCCCGGCCCGCCGGCCAGCGCCGCCTTGGCGCCGAGCAGCGCCTGCTCCAGGTCGTCGGCCGCGCACCGCGCGGGTAGGCACACCAGGACACCGGAACCGATCTTCTCCCCTTCGAGTGCCTCGCGCAGCGGCCCCGCCAGGGACGCACCGGCGGGCGCGAACACCTGCCACGTCCCCGCGCGCTCCTCGGCCGTCCGCCGGGGCAGCGGCTGCTCGTCCAGGTCCACGGCGAACGGGCGCACCCACGGCGCCGCGCCCGCCACGCCCCGCGCCGACTGCGCGCGCGGCTGCGCGGCCAGCCGGTCCAGGGCCTCGCCCAGCTCCTGGAGCGTCGCGGTGGCGACGTTGGCCGGCGCCATGCCCGCGGGCACGCCCAGCTGCTGGGTGGCCTGGTCGATGATGTGCATGACGGTGACCGAGCTCAGGTGCAGCTCGTCCAGCGGCTTGCTGTCCTCGGTGACCATCTCCAGCGGCAGCTCGGCGCGTTCGGCGGCCAGCCGCCGCAGCAGCTCGACCGTGGACTCGCCCGGCTTGGCCGCGGCCCCGCCGTTCGCGCCGCCGTTCGCGCTGCCGTTCGCGCTGCCGTTCGCGCTGCCGTGCGGATCGGCCGCCCGCTCCGCCGGCTGCGGGGCGGCGGCCTTGACGCGCACCTGCGGCGCCTGCTCGGCCGGGCTGGTGAAGAACGAGAACGCCGCGCCGATCTCCAGCGGCTTGACCAGCCGCCCGTGGAACAGCTCCTCGCAGTCGACGGGCACGCCCGCCACGTGCGCGGCGCCGGCCACGCCGAGCAGCCCGGCCAGCGACTCGCTGTCGGTGTCCAGGGCGACGGCCGGCACGTCGGTCAGCTCGGCCGCCAGCCTGCTGAGCACCCGACCGGGGCCCACCTCGACCAGCAGGTCCGCGTCCGCGGCCACGGCGGCCAGCGCCTGGGCGAACAGCACGGGCGCGGTGATCTGCCGGTGCAGCAGCGCCGGGACGTCGGTCCCGGCGGCCAGGTCCTCGCCGGTGACGGTGGAGACGACCCGCCGGGCGACCGGCCCGAACCGCTCCTCGGCCAGGTATCCGGCCAGCGCCTCGGCCGCCGGGGCGACCAGGGGCGAGTGGAAGGCGTGCGATACGTTCAGCCTGGTCCAGGTCAGCCCGGCGCGCTCGGCCCGGCGGCCGGCCTCCTCCACCGCCGCCACCGGCCCGGCGACGACGGTCTGCAGCGGCCCGTTGTACCCGGCGATCACCACCGGCAGGTCGCCGGCCAGCTCCAGCACGGTCTCCGGCGCGGCCCGCACGCCGGCCATCGTGCCCGGCTCGCTGCGCTCCCGCATCGCCCGGCCGCGCTTGGTCGCCACGCGCAGCAGCGCGTCCTCGTCCATCGCGCCCGCCCAGTGCAGGGCCGACAGCTCGCCCAGGCTGTGCCCGACGGCCGCGTCCGCCTCGATGCCGAGCAGCGACAGCGCGCGCAGGCCCGCCATCGAGCCGGTGACGATGCGCGGCTGGGCGACCTCGGTGGCCGCCATGTCGCCGTCCGTGGGCAGCGCCGCGGTGGCGTACACCTCGGCGACGTCGGCGAAGCGCCTGGCCAGCGCGCCGCCGTCGGTCCCGCGGCCCGAGCCCTGCCCGGGGAACAGGAAGCCGATCCGGGGCCGGGCCGATGCGCGGCCGACGAACGCCTTGCCGTCGGGGGTGGACAGCGCGTTCTCGCCGGACTCCAGCGCCGTCAGCACCCGGGTGAGCTGCCGTACGGCGTCGTCGGGCGAGCTGACCACGACGGCCGCCCGGAACGGCAGGCCGCGCAGCCGCCCGCGCAGCGTGGCGGCCAGGTCGGCGAGCTGGCCGTAGGACACCTTGGGCACGAAGTCGAGCAGCTCCGACACCAGGCCGCGCAGCTCGTCCCAGGTGCCGCCGTCCAGCAGGAACAGCTCCGCGTCCTGGGACGCGGCGGCCAGCGCCTTGACGCGGCTGGACACCCGCCGCCGCGGGCCGGTGTTCTCCAGCACCACGTGCGTGTTGATGCCGCCGAAGCCCATGGCGGTCACCGCCGCGCGCAGCGGCGCGCCCTGCGGCCACGGCTCGGCCGTGCGCAGCACCCGCAGCGTGGCGCCCTCGTCGGTGAGCACCTGGTGCGGGTCGACGCACCCGATGGTCGGCGGCAGCACCTGCTCGTGCACGGCCATGGCCGCCTTGATCAGGCCCGCCACGCCCGCCGCCGCCTTGGTGTGGCCGATCATGCCCTTGATCGAGCCGACCGCGGCCGGCCGCGCGGCCGCGGCCCTGGCCCGCGACAGGGCCGTGAGCTCGGTCGCGTCGCCGAGCGCCGTGCCCGTCCCGTGGCCCTCGAACAGCTCGACGCTCTCGGGGCCGAACCCGGCCTTGTCGTACGCGCGGCGCATCGCGAGCAGGTAGCCGCTCACCTCCGGACGGGTGATCCCGCCCTTGCCGTCGGAGGAGACGCCCCAGCCGGCGATCGTGGCGTAGATCCGCCGCCCGGCGGCCAGCGCGTCCTCCTCGCGCATCAGCACGACGATGCCGCAGCCCTCGCCGGGCCAGAAGCCGTTGGAGTGCCGGTCGTAGAGGCGGAAGTCGCTCTTGGCCAGCGCGCCGGTCTTGGCGAACCCGATCACCTCGAACGGGTCGATGGACAGGTCCACGCCGCCCGCGACGGCCACGTCCACGTCGTGGTCGGCCAGCGCCTTGCCGGCCGTCACCACCGACAGCAGGGACGAGGAGCAGGCGCCGTCCACGGTGTAGCCGCCGCCGTTGAGGTCGAAGTGGTTGCAGATGCGTCCGGCGATCGTGTTGGACAGCCCGCCGGCCAGCGTGTCCTCGTCCACCGGCGGGAACGGGCTCTTGTAGGCGGCCTCGTAGTCGGCCAGGAACGCGGCCAGGCGCTCGTCGTCCCAGCCCTGCTCCTTCAGGGCCGCGGCCAGGGTGCGCCGCACGTACGGCCAGCGCAGCCGCAGCACGTTCGCGCGGGTGAACTCGCCGGTGAGCGTGTTGCCCACGACGACCCCGGTGCGCTCGCGCGGCAGCCCCTCGCCGCCGGCGAACCCGGCGTCGGCCAGGGCCCGGCCGGCCATGTCCAGGGCCAGCCAGTGGGCCAGGTCGGTCGACCGGTACGTGCTGCCGGCGATCTTGTGTGCCACCCGGTCGAAGGCGTAGCCCTCGATGACCGCGGCGGTCTTGGCGTAGAAGCGGTCCGGCGCTGCGGGATCGGGGTCCCAGTAGTCCTCCAGCCGCATGCGCTCGTCCGGGAGCCGGCGGAAGGCCCGGCGGCCGGCCACCGCGTTCTCCCACAGCTCGCGGGGAGAGGCGGCGTCCGGGTACCGGCAGGCCATGCCGACGATCGCGATCCTCGTCATGCCTTCGCGACCTCTTCCCGCGCGTGCTGCAGCGCCTGGGCGGCGGCTGCGCTGACCCTGGCGGCGTCGAGCTCGCGCGCCTTGTTGACGATGTGCAGCGCCCACAGGAAGCCGCCGCGGATCAGGCAGACCGCCGCCGTGGCGAAGAAGATCCCGTACGGGATGTTCATCCCCATGAGCAGGCCGTACACCACGGCCACGCCGCCGCCGAAGGCGACCTGGGACAGCGGCCTGGACGGGCTCGTGCCCGGGTCGGTGATCATGTAGTTGGTGAACAGGATGAACGCCACCCCGGTCATCATCGACAACCCGCCGAGGATGGAGATGTCGTCGATGATCAGCCCGCGCACCACGGCCTGGAGGGCGAAGACGCTCACCCATCCGCCGATCAGCCACATGCGGCCGGTCAGCTTCCCGTTGATCATGGTCCCGCCGATGATGATGATCCCCGGGATGATCCAGTCGATCGGGTTGTCGACGTTCTCCGTGAAGTGGTACGGCGGCGCGATGCTGGCCCACGGCAGCAGCAGCAGGATGATCGCGATGCCGAAGTTGGACGGGTTCATGAAGTGCCGCATCCGCCCGCGCACCGGCGCCTTGAGCACCCACTTGGCGCCCACGGCGACGGTCACGCCGAACATCATGACCAGCACCTGGTCGTTGACGTAGATCAGCATGTTGAGCGCGATGGAGGTGATGTGCGCGGGGTAGAGGAACTCCATCAGCCCGCGCGGGCCGTTGCCGAGGAAGCGCGGCGCGCGGCCCTCCTGGCGGGCGCCGATCACCTCAAGGATGATCTCCACGGTGTAGCCGGTGGCCAGCGCCACGAACGGCCACGACCACGGCTGCTCGAACCCCAGCACGGTGTAGCCGAGGATGTTGAAGATGGTGATCGAGATCGCGAACCGGCGCAGCGCCGTGATCACTTTGGGATCGTGACGTGGCGGGGTGATCGTCTTGGCGGCCATGCCGTCACTTCTCCTTCGCTTGCGAGCCGAGCTGGAGGGTGTGCCAGCCGGGGGTGAGCGTGAGCTCCTGCTGGTGCCGCTGCCCGGCGCGGTCGCGCCAGTTCAGCTTGACCCGCACGGGGCCGGTGACGTTCGCGCCGAGGCCGATGTGCACCGCGTGCGCGCGCTTGCCGGAGTGGCCGCTGCCGCCGTCCACGCGGCCCATGAAGGAGCGGCCGTCGGGCGTGGTGGCGGTCACCGTCGCGCCGATCACCGGCGATCCGGCGGCGGGCAGCGGGCCGGCCGCGGAGGGGGTGTCGTGCAGCAGGCGCAGCCCGAGGAACGAGCCCGCCGACCGGCTGGTGTTGAGGTAGAAGGCGGGGGCCTCCCACTGGCGGGCCACCGCGAAGTCGATCAGGCCGTCGCCGTTGACGTCCCCGGTCGCGATGCCGCGCGTCGGCACGGGCACGGCCAGGCCGAGCTGCTCCGACAGGTTGGCGTAGCGGCCGTCGGGGCCCTTGGCGAAGAAGGCCAGCGTCTGCGCGCCGGCGATGTCGCCGCCCTCGGTGACGTTCGGCCACGACTTGGGGTTGCTGGTCACGCCGTCGTTGGCGGCGGCCAGCTCCTGCAGCGGCGGCCACCGGTTGACGTCGCCCTTGACGAACCCGGTCGCCTGGACGATCTCGTTCTCGCCGTCGTTGTCGAAGTCCTCGATCTTCGGGTCCCAGCCCCAGCCGGACCAGGCGGTGCGCAGCTCGGCGCTGAGGTCCTTCCACGGCGCCTTGCCCTGCCGCAGCTTCTCGCGCAGCTCGGCCTGGGTCTTGACGGTGGACAGGAACGTGAAGTTGCTCTCCTGGATGCCGTACGGGGTGGTGATGTTGCTGACGAAGAAGTCCAGGACGCCGTCGTGGTTGAGGTCGCCGGCGTCCGAGCCCATGCCCTTGAAGGAGTCCTCGCCGAGCACCTTCGACTTCGGCACGCCGATCTCGTGCGTCCCGACGGTCGGGGAGAACGTGATCTTTCCGGGGGAGGAGGTGTTGTAGAGCAGGTGGTCGGGCCCGAAGTCGTTGTTCAGCAGCAGCTCGGGCAGGCCGTCGCCGTCCAGGTCGGCGCTGGTCGCGCCGAGCTCCCAGCCGGTGGAGACGTCCGGCGGCAGCACGCCGTCCAGGCGGGTGAAGCCGCCGTTGCCGGTGCCGCGGAAGAAGTAGTCCCGGCCGCCGTTGACGGCCTTGGACAGCGAGTGGTTCATCTGCACGCCGCCGTCCACGCGGCTGTCGAGGACCGGGCTGCCGTCGGGGAAGTAATTGCCGACGAAGATGTCCTGCCGGCCGTCACCGTCGAAGTCGGCGACGGTCGCGACGTTGCTGTTCCACACCTCGCCGGTGTACTTCGCGCCGCCCGCGTTGGGCACCAGCTCGGCCGCGTCGAAGGCGGCGGCGTCGAACCGGGCCGCGGTCGGCCGCTGCAGGTGCAGCGTGGGCGTGCGGCCCCACCAGTAGACCAGCAGGTCCGTCCGGCCGTCGTCGTTGTAGTCGGCGGGCACCGCGCCCATGGGCGCCATCGCGTCGGTGACCGGCAGCGAGCCGAGCGACAGCGCGAACGGCCGGTACCGCTCGCCGCCGCCCTCGACCGGCGCCGGGGTGACGACCACCTGGTCGGTACGCGGGTCGACGATCACCAGGTCGTCGTCCCTGCCGTTGCCGTCGAGGTCGTTCAGCGCGATCGCGGCCCCCACGGAGGAGATCCAGGCGTCGATGTGCTTGTAGGCCTGGTTCACCTTGCGGACGGTCTTGGCCGGGCCGCCGCCCGGCATCGCGATCGCCAGGGACTTGAAGCCGTACGCGCCGGCCATCTCGGCCTTGGTCGCGTCGGAGGCGAAGGTCGGGTGGCCGATCGCGAAGACGGCGATCATCAGCGCGAGTGCGGCGACTCCCGCCGCCTGCTTGCGCAACCACGCGGCTACCGAGCTCACGAGGGAACACCTCCATGGAAGACGAACGTCTCGGCGATACGCCGGCGCCACGCCTCGTAGGCGGGCGGCGAGTCCTGTGCTGTCGCGGTGGGGCGGGTCGCGCGGCTCACCTCGGCCGCCTGCTCCGCCGTGGTGCCGCAGAGAACGCCCACGGCCGACTCGGTGTGCGGGAAGAGCAGCCCGGCGCGGATCCTGGCCTCGGCGGCGAACACGCTGCCCTGGGCCAGCGGCCCCCGGTGCGCTCCGGCGCGCTCGCGCAGCCACCGCAGCTCGGCGTCGTCGGCGCCGCCCGCGTAGGTGGCGGCCAGGCCGATGCCGGCGTAGAGGTCGGCGTGGCGGGACTCGGGGAACCGTTCGAGCAGCGTGACCGCCCGCTCGGCGCTGGTGCCGGCGACGAACCACAGTGCGCGGCCGATGCCCTGGTCGAGGGCGTGGGCCGCGTAGTCCTCCTGGCCGGCCGGCCAGGAGAAGCGGGGTTCGCGCACCTGCTGGTGCACGTACTTGTCGGTGTGGAAGTAGGCCTGGTGGAAGCCGTACCCGTCGTGGACCAGCCACAGCAGCAGCGGGTCCAGCAGCCGGGGTTTGGGCCACAGGAAGCGGGGGAGCCGGGCCATGGCCCAGCCGATCCCCACGTAGATCATGTAGTTGTGGTGGTGCCCGCGTCCCCGGAGGCAGGCGTTGACCCGGCGCAGGTCGCCGAAGGTCATGCAGTCCAGGATGGCGAAGCCCATGCCCGCGCCCTCGTAGGCGAAGCCCCG
This sequence comes from Nonomuraea sp. NPDC001831, assembly GCF_042892035.1. NCBI lineage: Bacteria > Bacillati > Actinomycetota > Actinomycetes > Streptosporangiales > Streptosporangiaceae > Nonomuraea > Nonomuraea sp. NPDC001831. Next base: position 199,440 of record NZ_JBIATU010000004.1, read on the forward strand.
GAAGCGGGCGGGCACCTCTTCGAGCCGGTCCTCGGCCTCGGCGACGGTGCGCGACTCCACGGCGTGGGCGTAACCGGCGAGAAAGTATTCGCCGACCGTCTCCAGTAATTCGGTGGACGCCGCGTTCTTCACCCAGAAGCCGCGCGTTTCTACTTTCGTCTCGCCGACGTCCGGCACCAGAATTCTGCGTCTCAGTGACCGCAATGCGCTTGCCAATTGAGCCTCCGCCGCTTATAGCCCGAACAATCCAATTTCATTGACACATGCCGCCCGGTGGCCGGACAACTTCGGGTTTGCTCAGCTCGGAGGCTCATTTTTGGGCGTGCGAAAGCGAATGCCGTGCTTATTCCGGGAAACGCTCAGCGGGCCGGGAGCTCGGCCTCGGCCGCGAAATGCGCGCGCACCCTGCCGCGCCACAGCTCGTAATCCGGGACGCGTTCCGACGTGCCCGCGGCGACTTCGCTGTCGTCGGCCAGCGCCACCGCGCCGGCCACGTCGAGCCCGGTCAGCACCGCGCCCGTGGCCGCCGAATGCTCCGGGACGAAGCCCGACCAGTGCCGGGCCTTGGTCGCGAACACCGAGCCCTGGGCCAGCTCGCCCCGGTGCTCCCCGGCCTCCTCGCGCAGCACCGCCGCCGCGCCCGCCGCGCAGCCGGCGAACGTGGCCGCCAGCCCGACCCCGCTCCACAGGTCCGCCTGCCGCCCCGGCGCGAACGCGCGCACCGCCGCGGCCACGTCGGCCGGCCTGCCGCCGTGGACGAACCACAACGCCCGGCCGACGCCCTGGTCCACGGCGCGCGGGAAGTAGGCCGCGTCGCCCTGCCAGGGGTAGGAGGCCGGCACCTGCTGCCCGTCGACGTACCGGCGGGTGTGGAAGTAGGCCAGGTCGAAGCCGTACCCGTCCACGGCCAGCCAGCTCATCACCGGGTGGTACGGGGTGCCGTCCAGGTCCGGCAGCACCTTCTTCCACAACACCCGCGGCAGCCGGGCCATGGCGAAGCCGATGCCGATGTAGGCCAGGAAGATGTGCGGCTGCCCCGGGCCCATGAGCAGGTCCCGGGTACGCCGCCCGCGCCCGCCGCCCATGGCGTCCAGCACGGTGAAGGCCATCGTCGCGCCCTCGTAGGCGAAGCCGCGCTGCTCGACGTCCACCAGGGACAGCCGGCGCTCGATCTCCCACTGGTCGCGGACGTCGATGCCCCACTCGAAGCCGCACACGACGGCCTGCGGGATGGCCTCCAGGCGGCCGGTGAGCGCCGAGGGGACGACGGGGAAGCCGCGTGCGCCGAAGGTCACGTCGGCCAGGGATGGCGCCAGCACGAGCCGGCGCAGCGAACCGAGCAGAGACGACATGGTGTGCTCCTCCTCCAGTACCGTGAAGACCCGGGTCAGCTCGCCCAGGCCGCCAGCCGCCAGTCGCCGCCACCGCCGGCCAGCGGGCTGCGCACCAGTACGGACGGGTCTGCCCACGCCGACGCCTCGCGCTCGGCCGCCTCGGCCAGGCGGCGGAAGACCGCCGCGACGACCGCTTCGAGTTCCTCGGGGGTCGCCTGCCCCCGCACCACGGTGAGTTCCATGCCTTCGACGCTCGCCCGCGGGCCCGCGCGGCCGCAACTTCCTGCATGCCCGGTGCCCCCCGGGAGTACAGGTGCGCACGGGTGAACCCGGTCCGGCGGCGGAAGTCTCGCCGGACCGGGCGGGCCCCGGGTCAGGACTGGGCGGTCAGGACTGGGCGGTGTCGTCGAACTCCACCACGAGCGGGAGGTCGGCCCGGCGGCGGATGTTCAGCTTGCGGTAGGTGCGGGTCAGGTGCTGCTCGACGGTGCTGATCGTGATGTAGAGCTTGGCCGCGATCTCGCGGTTGCTGTAACCGGCCGCCGCCAGCGCGGCGACCCGGCGCTCGCCGACGCTCAGCACGCCGATCAGGTCGCCCGGCAGGGGGGACGGCGCGCCGTCCCCGTCCGCCGCCCGGCTGAGCGCGCCGATCATCGGCTCGGCCCCGCACTCCAGGGCCGCCGCCTGCGCCCGTCCGGCGACCGTCCGGGCCCGCCGGAACTCGCCCAGCGCCTCGTACGCCTCCACCAGGTCGAACAGCGCCCTGGCCAGCTCGTACCGGTCGCCGGCGAGCTGGAGGTACTCCACCGCCTGGCGCAGCAGCGCCGGACGGCGGGCCGGCTCGGAGACGGCCGCCTTGAGCCGCATCCCGATGCCGCGTCCCCGGTAGGCGCCGGGGCCGCAGCCGTCCAGGTGGGCCTTGATCAGCTCCCTGGCCTCCTCGATCTGGCCCATCCGCAGGCACGCCTCGGCCGCGTCGGCCTGCCAGGGGATCAGCGCCGGGTTGTTCAGGCCCCAGGCCGTCACCAGCTCGCCGCAGCGCAGGAAGTCGTGCAGGGCGGCCACGAACGACTCGCCGGCCAGGTTGTGGCGGCCGCGGGCGTACAGGTAGTGCAGGCCGTAGCGGGTCTGGAACATGGCCTCGGCGACCGGCCGGTCCAGCGGGTCGCGCACGGCCTCGTGCCGGCCCATCGCGGTCAGCGCGATGACCAGGCTGGCCAGCGGGCCGCCGATGGCCACGCCCCAGCTGCTCATCGGGATCGTGTCCAGCGCGATGCGGGCGTGCCGCTCGGCGGCGGGCATGTCGCCCTGGCGGATCGCGATCTCGGCCCGGATGGCCGCCAGCCGGGCCCGGCGGCTCGGCGCCTGCCGGGCCGCCGCCTCGTCGCCGAACAGGTCGCACAGCGGCGCCGCGCGCTCGCAACGTCCGGCGTAGGTGAGGGCGAGCAGCGAGTTCTCCACGACGTCCAGGGACATCTCGTCCAGCCGCTCGCCCTCCAGAATGCGCTCGACGGCGTCGAGGTTGTGCTCGCGCGGGCCGTGGGTGAGCACCTCGGCCAGGGCGAGCGTGGACTCCAGCCGCCGGTTGACGGCGACCGACACCATGCCGGCCAGGATGTGCTCGCGCGGCGGGTTGGCCACGTAGGCGGCCAGCGGCGGGCAGGTCACCCGCAGCCAGAGCTGCGCCACGACCAGCTCGGCCAGCGTCGCGTGGTCGGACGCCGACGCCTCCTGGTTGAGCTGCTCCAGCACGTCGCGGGCGTCCTCGAAGCGGCCGTGCCACAGCAGCGCGCGGGCCAGCACGACGGCGTCGCTGCCGTGCAGGCTGCCCTTCTGCAGCGCCTCGGTGAGCTGGTCCAGGTGCCCGGCGGGGGTGGCCGGGTTGATCCGCCACTCGGCGCGGACGAGCATGGTCATCAGCTTGGAGCGCTGGAGCTCGTCGGTGCACTCGCGCCAGGCCAGCTTCAGGTAGGCCACCGCCGACTCCACCTCGCCCTTGCGCAGCGCGGCCAGCGCGGCCTCCTCCAGCGTCGGCACCACCCACGGCGCCTCGACCCTGGCGGCCTGGAGCAGGCGGTCGGCGACCACGCCGGGCCGCACGCCGCGCGTGTAGGCCAGCTCGGCGGCGCGGCGGTACAGCTCCTTGCGCTCCGGCAGGTCCATGCCGGCCAGCACCGCCGAGCGCACCGCCTCGTGCCGGTAGCCGCCGCCGCGCAGCAGGCCGGTCGCGCCGATCGTGAGCAGCTCCCTGCTGACGTCGACCGCGGGCAGTTCGAGCATCTCGGCCAGCCCGTCGGCCTCGCCGAGCACGGCCAGGCCCTGCGCCACCCGGACGGTACGCGGGTGGCTGCGCCGCAGGCACGTCTCGACCGCCCGGACGAACCGGTCGCCGACGACCAGCTCGCGCGGCGGCTCCTCCACGGCCCGCAGGTGCTGGCGGTAGTCGGCGGCCAGCTCGCCGGCCAGCAGCGGGTTGCCGCCGCTGATCGTGTGCCACTCCTCGGCGAACCGCTCGGTCGCGCTGAGCCCCACCTGGCCCGCCACCAGCGCGGCCACGCCCCTGCGGGAGAGCGGGGCGAGCTGCAGGCGCAGGCAGTGCGGCAGCCGCAGCAGGTCGGTCTCCAGCGGGCCGTCCGTGCCCTGCCGGTCGTTGAGCGCGAACACCGCCACGATCCGGGCGTTGCGCACCCGCCGCGCCAGGTAGGCCAGGCACAGCAGGGAGGTGCGGTCGGCGTGGTGCACGTCGTCCACGACGACCACCAGCGGGCAACGTTCGGACAGGTCGAGCAGCACCGTGACGAGGGCGTGCACGACCTGTGGGTCGAGCAGCCGCTCGGCGTCGGCGTGCGCCGCGGTCGCCGTCCGCACGCCCTCCGCCAGCAGTTTCTCCGAGCGCTCGCGCTCCTCCTCGACCAAGGGGGCGTCCTGGATGAGCTGGCGGAGCAGGCCCAGCTGCAGGTCCTGCTCCATGCGCGATCCTGTCGCCGTCACCGCGAGCGCGCCCAGCTCTATGGCCTGCTCGGACAACGCGCGCAGCAGCGCGCTCTTGCCCGTCCCGGCGGGCCCGCTGACCAGCGCGACCCGTCCACGGCCGAGGATGGCGTTGGCGACGAGCGACTCCAGGCAGGACATCTCCTCCTGCCGTTCGATGAGAGTCATGGCCGTCTCCCCACATGTCGTGTTGCGCTCACGCTAGGCCGGGGTGGTATTCGATCTCTATCGTCCCGCCATCAGCCGCCGGTTCCTGGCCGCGCGCCGGCGTCCGGGCTCGGGAAGGGGCAGCTCAGGGGCAGTGGTGGGTCCAGTGGCGGGCGCGGTGGTGGGTGCGGTGGCCGGCGGGTGGGCGCGGCGGGCGCGGCGGGCGCGGGCCACGGCCGTGCGCACGGCGGCCAGGGCCGCGGCGGCCGCGTCGGGCGCGGCGCCGGCGCCCCACGCCGTGCCGCCGTCCAGGACGCACCGGGCGTAGACGGTCACCTCGCCGCCGGCCGCGCCGTCGAGGTGGTGCACGGCCCGGACCCGGACGCCGGCGGCCTCCAGCGCCGTGCGCAGCGCCGCCGCCGTGTCCGATCGGGCCTGCCCGTACGCGCCGCCGTCGACGTGCAGCGTGGCCACCGTCCCGGCGAGGTCGCCGGGCAGGTCGCCGGGCGGGTCGGCGGGGTCGCCGGGGGTCAGGTACTCCTGCTCGAACAGCCGCCTGATCCGCTCCGGCTCGACCTCGCCGCGCCCGGCCTCGGCCATCGCCTGGACGGCCCGGCCCAGCTCGATCTGCAGCCCGCGCGGCAGCGTGATGCCGTACCGGGCGTTCAGCAGGTACGCCGGGCCCGCCTTGCCCGACTGGCTGGTCACCCGGACCACCGCCTCGTACGTGCGCCCCACGTCCCGCGGGTCCACCGGCAGGTACGGCACCTCCCACGGCAGCCCCGCCGGATCGTTCCCGGTACGGGCCGCCTCCCGGTCCATGGCGTCGAACGCCTTCTTGATCGCGTCCTGGTGCCCGCCGGAGAAGGCGGTGAACACCAGGTCGCCCCCGTACGGGTGGCGCGGCGGCACCGCGAGCCCGGTGCACTCCTCGACGACGCGCCGCACCCGGTCGAGATCGGAGAAGTCGATGCCGGGGTCGACGCCCTGGGTGGCCAGGTTCAGGCCCAGCGTGACCAGGCAGACGTTGCCCGCCCGCTCCCCGTTGCCGAACAGGCAGCCCTCGACGCGCTGGACGCCGGCCAGCATCGCCAGCTCGGCCGCCGCGACCCCGGTGCCGCGGTCGTTGTGCGTGTGCACCGACAGGCAGACGTGCTCGCGGTGCGGCAGGTTGCGGTGCAGCCACTCCATCTGGTCGGCGAACACGTTGGGCGTCGAGCGCTCGACGGTCGTGGGGAAGTTCAGGATGATCGGCCGGTCGGGGCCCGGCTGCCAGACGTCCATGACGGCCGCGCAGACCTCCAGCGCGAAGTCGGGCTCGGTGTCGTGGAAATGCTCAGGCGAGTACTGAAACCGAACATCACCCTCTTCGAGTAATTTATCGGCATATTTCATGACCAGTCGGGTTCCCTGGACCGCCAGGTCCTTGCACTCGTCCCGGTTCATCCCGAACACCAGCCGCCGGGCCAGCGGCGAGGTCGCGTTGTAGAGGTGGATCGTCGCCCTGGGCGCCCCGCTCACGCTCTCCACCGTGCGCTCGATCAGCTCGTCGCGCGCCTGGGTCAGCACGGTCACGCACACGTCGTCCGGGATGAGGTCGCGCTCGACCAGGAGCCGGACGAAGTCGTAGTCGTCCTGGCTCGCCGCCGGGAAGCCGACCTCGATCTCCTTGTAGCCCATGCCCACCAGCAGGTCGAACAGCACCAGCTTGCGGCCGGGGTCCATGGGCCTGGGCAGCGCCTGGTTGCCGTCCCGCAGGTCGGTGGACAACCAGCGCGGCGGCGCGGTGAGCTCGGCGTCCGGCCAGGCGCGGTCGCCGAGCGGCATCCTGGGGAAGGGTCGATAGCGGCTGATCTTCATGTCCGGCCTCACTGTCCCTCAGCTGAGCGATCCGAAATAGACGGTCGAGAAATGCGGCGAGATCAGCACGACGATGTGGTTCACGGCGGTCTCGTCCACCATGCGGAAGGTGACGACGATCTCCGGATACGCCGGCCGCAGCCCGAGCCCGACGAAGTACGGGTCGGTGGCGAACACGATGCGGTACAGGCCGCGGTCGAGCGGGCGGTCGGCCCACTCGCTGACCGATCCGTCCTGATCCGTACGGGTCTCGGCTTCGAGCACCCAATGCCCGTCGGCGTCATGGTCCAGGCGTACGTGCAGGTCAGCCGCACCCCGGCCGTAGACCGCGTCCTGGGCTTGCACCGCTATTCCCATCGAACCTCTCCGAGTGGTCCGCGCGGGCCGTCCGCGCACATGGCCACCCGGACGACGACAGGTCGCGCCGCCCGGGCTCGCGCCCCAGGCTCGCGCCGCCGCCTATCCGCCGGACCTCCGGCCGCTATCGCCGTGCTATCGCCGTCCGATCGCCGCCGATCGCGAAAAGAGGCGGCCGCCTTATTTCGCGCTATCCCCGCTATCGCCGGCGGGTGCGGGGACGGGTGTGCACAGCGTCCAACGTGCACTGATGTCCGGTGAAAAGAAGATGGATAAAGCGCGAATTGCGGGTCGTGTGAGCGTCATTTCCGAAGCCGCGGACGAGAACCGCGGTAATCACCGGAGGTAGATCGAAATGACCGCGACCACCGCCATCACCGCCCGCGTCCGTCTCACCCTCGCCCTGCTGCTCGCCGCGCTGGCCGGCTTCGCCGCCGTCGCCGCCGCACCGGCCCCCGCGCACGCCGTTCCGTCCGCCGGCCAGCACGACACCGTCAACGGGACGATGGACTGGCCGTGGGGCCTGATCGAGGGGGCCTTTCAGCGCTGACGGTGACAGGCAACACGGATCACCCTGAAACGCTCCAAAACTGGCCACATACCCAAGGGCGTTGTACCATCCACCCAACCATGGCAGAAACTTTTTGAGGGGTAAGCACCAGTTACGCCACTCATCATGGCAATCACGCCCGGATTCCGGTCGCGTCGGGAAAGATCTTTGACCGAGGGCGATGATTTGTTTGAGGGGATGCGGGTGGAGTTTCGCGTGTTGGGTGCGCTCGAGGTAACTGCGAGCGAGAGACAGCTCGATCTTGGCGGGGCGCGGCAGCAGATCGTCCTCGCCGTCCTGATCCTGAACGCCAATCACTCGGTCACTCTGGACCGCCTCGTCGAGGCGATCTACGACGAGGACCCCCCGGCCACGTCGCGCGCGCAGGTGCAGATCTGCATCTCCGCGCTCAGGCGCCTGTTCAGCGCCCACGGCCACCCCGAGATGATCGTCACCACCCGGCAGGGCTACATGTTGCGCGCCCCCGCCGACGCGATCGACGCACGCCGTTTCGAGAGCCTGGTGAGCCGGGCCCGCAAGGCTCGCGACGGACGTCTCTTCCCCGAGGCCATCCAGCACTACCGCGAGGCGCTGGCGTTGTGGCGCGGCCCGGCTTTCGACGGCATCGACAGCAGGGCCGTGCAGGCGCTGGCCAGCGGGGTCGCCGAGCAGCGCGTCACCGCCAACGAGGACTGCGTGCAGCTCGAACTGGACCTCGGCCGCCACCACGAGCTCGTCGGCGAGCTGGCCGCGCTGGTCCAGGAACACCCGCTCAGGGAGGGACTGGCCGCCCAGCTCATGGTCGCCCTCTACCGCTCCGGACGGCAGGCCGAGGCGCTCCAGGTCTACCGCGACGCCCGGCGGGTGATCGTCGAGGAGCTGGGCATCGAGCCCAACGAACGGCTCCAGCAGCTCGAATCGGCCATCCTCACCTCCGACGAGAGCCTGGAGGCGCAGCCGCCCCCCGCGGCGGCCCAGGCCGAGCCGCCCGCCCGTCCGCCCGCGGTGCCCGGCATGCTCCCCTCCGACATCGCCGACTTCATCGGGCGGCAGGCCCAGCTCGACGTCATCAGGCAGCGGGTGACCGTCCCGCTGGCCGGGGACGGCCGCTTCGCCGTGCCCGTCATCGCCGTCGCCGGGCGGGCCGGGATCGGCAAGACCACGATCGCCGTGCACGCCGCGCACAGCGTCGCCACGCACTTCCCCGACGGGCAGCTCTTCGCCGACCTGCACGGCGGCGTCTCGCGCCCGGTCCACCCGATGCAGGTGCTCGACCGGTTCCTGCGGGCCTGCGGCGTGCAGGGGACGGCGCTGCCCGACACCCTCGGCGAGCGGGCCGAGCTGTACCGCATGCTGCTGGCCGACCGCAGGATGCTGATCGTGCTCGACGACGCCGCCGCCGAGAGCCAGGTGCTGCCGCTGTTACCCGGCAGCCCGACCTCGGCCGTCATCACCACCAGCCGGACCCGGCTCGGCGGGCTGGCCGGCGCCACCCACGTGGACGTCGACCTCTTCGACGCCGCCCAGTCCGTCGAGCTGCTGTCCCGCATCGCCGGCGCCGAGCGCGTACGGGCCGAGCCGGAGTCGGCCGCCGCCCTGGCCGAGCTGTGCTGCTTCCTGCCGCTCGCGCTGCGCATCGCCGGCGCCCGCCTGGCCTCGCGCCCCCACTGGGCGGTGGAGCAGCTCGTGGACCGGCTCGGCGACGAGGCCCGCCGGCTCGACGAGCTCAAGCACGGCGACATGGGCATCAGGGCCAGCCTGTCGCTCACCTACGACGCGCTCACCGAGCACGCCCGCCGCCTGTTCCGCCGGCTGGCCATCCTGCACTCGCACATCTTCTCCGCCTGGACCGGCGCCGCCCTGCTCGACCGGCCGCTGGCCGACGCCCAGGACCTCTTCGACGACCTGGTCGACGCCCAGCTCATCGAGGTCGCCGGCGTCGGCAGGAACGTCAACGTCCAGTACCGCTTCCACGACCTCATCCGCGTCTACGCCCACGAACGCCTGGCCGCCGAGGAGCCGCCCGCCGAGCGCAGCGCGGCGCTGGCCCGCGTGCTCGACGCGCTGCACCGCCTCACCGAGACGGCCAGGACACGTGAGTACGGCCCGCCCGCCGGCCCCCACCTGCGGCCCGGCCCCGACTCGCCGCTGCCGGCCGAGCTGGTCGAGCGGCTGGTCGCCGACCCGATCGGCTGGTTCGAACGCGAGCGCCACGTGCTGCTGGCCGGCATCCGCCAGGCCGCCCAGGCCGGGTTCGTGGAGCTGTGCTGGCGCACCGCGATGAACGCCGAGCCCTTCTTCGAGCTGCACGTCTACCTCGACGACTGGCGCGAGATCCAGGAGATCGCCCTGGAGGCCGCCCGCCGGGCGGGCGACGAGCGCGGCCAGGCCGAGATGTTGTGCGTGCGCGGCACGCTGGCCCAGACCGAGCAGCACTTCGGCGAGGCCAGACGCGACTTCGAGGCCGCCCTGACGCTGTTCGAGAAGACCGGCAACGTCGTGCAGATCGCCCGGTCCCGGCGGAACCTGGCGTTCCTGGAGCGCATGAACGGCCAGCTCGACGCCGCCGCGACGCACCTGGAACAGGCGCTGGCCATCTTCACCGACATCGGCGACCAGATCTCGGCCGCGCACACGCTGGACAACCTGGCCGCCATCCGGTCGGAGTGCGGCGACATCGACGACGCCAAGATCATGCTGGCCGAGGCGCTGGTCCGCGGCAAGAGCGGCGGCAGCCGGCGCATCATCTCCCAGATCCTGCACCGGATGGGCCGGGTGCACCTGCAGGCCGAGGAGTTCGCGCTGGCGGCCGGCGCGTTCGAGGAGGCGCTCACGCTGGTGGAGGAGATCGGCGACACCGTCGGCGAGTCCTTCGCCCTGCACGGCCTCGGCATCGCCCACCTGCGCAGGGGACGCCTGCGCGAGGCCGGCGACCTGCTGCGCCGGGCGCTGGCCGTGGCCGAGACCGCCCGCCACCGCCTGGCCGAGGCGCACGCCCTGGCCGGGCTGGGCGAGCTGGCCGTCACCGCGAACGAGCCCGGCGACGCGATCGGCCGCCTGCGCAAGGCGGTCACGCTGTTCCGCCAGATGCGCGCGCCGCTGTTCGAGGCGCAGACGCTCACGATGCTGAGCGAGGTGCTGGTCGCCCTCGGCGACGCCAGCGCGGCCGAACGGGCGTTGTCGCGGGTGCACGAACTGGCCGACACGGTCGACGAACGGGCCGGTCAGCGGCTGCGCGACAACCTGTCCTCGGCCGCCGGGCTGGTGGAGGGCATCGGCTGACAAGCCCTTCTTCGCCGTCATCGCGCACTGTCAGAGATGCCCGCGGGGGCCCGCCGTTGGGATTCTGGCGAGCATGAAGGCTCTGGTGCTGTCCGGCGGGTCCGGCACCCGCATGCGTCCCTTGAGCCACTCCATGCCGAAGCAGCTCATCCCGATCGCCAACAAACCGGTCCTGGAGCACGTGCTGGAGAGCCTGCGCGCGCTCGGCGTGACCGAGATCGGCCTCGTGGTCGGCGACAGGGAGGCGCAGATCGCCGAGGTCGTCGGCGACGGCTCGCGGTTCGGGACGCGCGTCACCTACATCCGCCAGCTCCGCCCGCTGGGGCTGGCCCACTGCGTCAAGCTGGCGCGACCCTTCCTCGGCGGCGACGACTTCGTCATGTACCTCGGCGACTGCGTCCTGGCCGACGGCATCGGCCCGATCGCCGAGGAGTTCCACGCGTTGCGCCCGGCCGCCCAGATCGTGGTGCACCGGGTGGCCGACCCCCGGCCGTTCGGCGTCGTCGAGACCGACGAGACCGGCGCGGTGCTGCGGGTGGTGGAGAAGCCGGAGCAGCCGCGCAGCGACCTGGTCATGACCGGCGTCTACTTCTTCACCCCGGCCGTCCACGAGGCGGTGGACCGCATCGTCCCCGGACGCCGGGGCGAGCTGGAGATCACCGACGCCGTCCAGTGGCTGCTGACCTCCGGCCAGGAGGTGCGGGCGAGCCTCTACCGCGGCTACTGGAGCGACGCCGGCCGCGTGGATGACGTCCTGGAGTGCAACCGGCGGCTGCTGGCCCGGCTCGCCCGCGACATCGCCGGCCACGTGGACGCCGCGAGCCTGGTGCGCGGCGACGTCGTGCTCGGCCCCGGCGCGCGGGTGGTCGCCTCCGTCGTCGAGGGACCGGCGATCATCGGCCCGGACACCCTGATCGTGGACAGCCACATCGGGCCCGGCACCTCCATCGGACGCGACTGCGTGGTGCGCTCCACCCGCCTGTCCGACTCCATCGTGCTCGACGGCGCCTCCATCGTGGCCGCCAGCGGCCTGCGCGGCTCGCTCATCGGGCGCTACACCACCGTCGCTCCCGGCCGCAGCGACCACCGTCTCGTGGTCGGCGACCACACGCGGATCGAGCTGACCACATGAACCCAGGGAACAAGGAGTGAGGACGTGACCGACGACGGCGCCCCGCGCGCGGGGCGGAAAGAGTGGCTCGGGCTGGTGGCGCTGTTCCTGCCCACGATGCTCGTGGCCCTGGACATCAGCGTGTTGTTCCTGGCCTTGCCGCACCTCAGCGCCGACCTGGGCGCGGACGCCACCCAGCAACTGTGGATCACCGACATCTACGGCTTCATGACCGCCGGGTTCCTGGTCACCATGGGCTCGCTCGGCGACCGGATCGGCCGCCGGCGGCTGCTGCTGGCCGGGGGCGCGGCCTTCGGCCTGCTCTCGCTCCTGGCCGCCTTCTCCACCAGCCCCGAGATGCTGATCGTGGCCCGCGCGCTGCTCGGCGTCGCCGGGGCCACGCTGCTGCCCTCGACGCTGTCCCTGATCGGCGTCATGTTCCGCGACCCCCGGCAGTTCGGCCTGGCCATGGCCGCCTGGGGCACGGCGTTCATGCTGGGCATCGCGCTCGGCCCGGTGGTCGGCGGCGCGCTGCTGGAGCGCTTCTGGTGGGGGTCGGTCTTCCTGATGGGCGTGCCGGTCATGCTCCTGCTGCTGGCCGCGGCCCCGCTGCTGCCGGAGTTCCGCGATCCCGCCGGCGGCCGGATCGACCTGGTCAGCGTCGTGCTGTCGCTGGCGGCGATCCTGCCGGTGATCTACGGGCTCAAGGCGGTCGCCCGCGACGGCTGGGGCGCCGGTCCGGCCGTCGCGGTCGCCGCCGGGCTGCTGGTGGGGGCGGTGTTCGTGCACCGGCAGCGCGCGCTGGCCCACCCGCTGCTGGACGTGCGGCTGTTCCGCCACCGCGCGTTCACCGCCGCGGTGCTGATCGGGCTGCTGTGCGGAGCGCTGCAGACCGGGACCGGGATGGAGGTCGCGCTGTTCCTGCAGACGGTCGAGGGCATGTCGCCGCTGGAGGCGGGGCTGTGGCTGCTGGGCCCGGCGGTCGCGCTCATCGTCTCGATCAACCTCACCCCGCGGCTGGCCGGCCGGGTGCGGCCGGCGTACCTGCTGGGCGGCGGCATGGTGATCGCGGTCGTCGGGCAGCTGCTGCTCACCCAGGTCGTCGTGGGCGCGGTGACCGCGCTGATCGTCTTCCTGGGCGTGTGCTACTTCGGCGTCGGGCCGGTCGGCGGCATGATCAACCAGGTGGCGATGAGCACCAGCCCGCCGGAGCAGGCCGGTTCGGCCGCCTCGCTGGTGGCCACCGGCGGCGAGTTCGGCGTCGCGCTCGGCGTCGCGACCCTGGGCAGCCTCGGCACCGCGGTCTACCGGGGCACGTTCACCCCGCCCGCCGGCACCCCGGCGCTCGCCCAGGACGGCATCACCGGCGCGGTCACCGTGGCCGCTCAGCTGCCCGCCGACCAGGGCGCGGCGCTGCTCGGCGCGGCCCGCGAGGCGTTCACCGCCGGGCTGCACGCGGTCGCGTGGGCGAGCGCCGCCCTGTGCGCCGTGCTGGCCGTGCTCGCGCTGGTCCGGCTGCGCGGCGTGGCGCCCTTCGCCGGCGTGCACGACGGCCACCACCAGCCGGACCACGAGCCCGCCCTGGTGGACTGAGCCCACGGGACCGAGCGCACGACACCGAGCGCACGACACTGGAGCGCACGAGAAGGCGGGCCCGGTTCACCGGGCCCGCCTTCGCTGTCTGGAGGTTCAGTCCAGGCCGAACCGGGCGCGGGACAGCTCCCGGTTGGCCAGGGCCGCCAGGTAGATCGCGAACCCGGCGTGGCTGTGCGTGGTGGACATGTCCCGCCAGATCCGCTCCATGCGCTGGCCGTCCCTGACCGCGCTGGATCCGGCCGTCGGGAACAGGCAGCCCTCCACGGCCCGCCAGGCCAGCCGGGCCACCTCGCGGCTGACGGTGGCCAGGCGCACGTCCCGCTCCCTGGTGAACGCCGCAGGCCCCGCCGCGCACGTCCGGCTCCACTGCTGGACGGCGTTCGTCATGGCCGCCTCGGCGGCGGCGAGCATGCCGGCGGCCTCGCCGTACCAGAACTGGTAGTCCGGGTCCTCGGCGCGGGTGGTGAACGGCGGGAAGATGGTCGTCCTGGTCCGCATCAGCTCCTCGTAGGCGTCCAGGGCGCCCTGGGCCATGCCCAGCACGACGGCCGCGCTGCCGAGCAGCATGACGCTGAGCGGGCCGCCGCCGTACTCGGGGTTGCCGTGCAGGTCCCGGCCCGGGGTGCCGCCGGTGACGACGGCCTGGCTCAGGTGGGTCGGCAGCGTCAGGTGGCCGGGGACGCGGCCGCCCTCCATGGCGATGCTGTGCGAGCCGCTGCCCTTCAGGCCGAGCTGGCCGCCCCAGTCGTCCAGCCGCCGCCACTGGTCGCGCGGCGCGACGAACAACATCGGCTGCCCGTCCACGACGACGTGGCCCATGAAGTGGGTGGCGTACGGGGCCCCCGAGCAGTAGCTCCAGGTGCCGTCGAGGAGCCACCCGCCCTCGCCGTCCGGACGGGCGGAGCCGCCGGGCGCGACCGTGGCCGGGCAGACGAAGTCCCCGCAGGCGAACAGCTCGCTCTGGGCCCGCTCGCCGAACAGCGTGGCCACCGCCAGGGTGTGCGCCGCGCCGAAGGAGTACATCCAGCCGGTGGACGGGCAGCCCCGTGCGAGCGTCATCGACACCCGCATGAAGGTCTCCACGCCGAACTCGTAGCCGCCGAAGCGGCGGGGGACCAGGATGCGGTAGAAGCCCGCCCTGGCGAACGCCTCGTGGGTGTCGGGTGCGTAGTAGGTGCGCCGCTCCGTCTCGGCCTGGCGCTCGACCAGGGCGGGCACCATGGCCTCGGCCCTGGCGACGATCTCGTCGGGGGTGAGCCCGGGCTCGGGCGGAGCCATGGGGGCGTGGGTGACGGCTGTCATGCTGCGCGAACCCTTCGTCTCGGGTTTTCCCTCAAGGCTCGCCCGGCGCCGGTGACCTTCGCATCTCCGTGCGTGCCCGGCAATCCCGCACGCCGGAAGATGCGCCCGTCAACCGGCGAATGGGACGTTCAGGGAGCAGTGTCTCGACTGACGTCCCGGGAGGACATGGTGTTGATGACAGGTGCTCCGGCGCGGGAAGACCTCGTCCGCCGCGCGACGGAGGCAGGCCCTGTCCTGCGCAGGAACGCGGCCTGGGCGGAGGAGAACCGCAGGCTGCACGAGGAGACGATCGAGGCGCTGGCCGAGGCCGGCGTCTTCAGGCTGCGGACGCCGCGCCGCTACGGCGGTTTCGAGGCGGACACGCGCACCCTGGTCGAGGTCGCCGCCGAGCTGGGCCGCGCCGACGGCGCCGCGGCGTGGACGGCCTCGGTCTACTGGATCCCGACCTGGATGGCGGCCCACTTCCCCGAGGCCGTCCAGGACGAGGTGTTCGCCACCCCCGACGTGCGCATCTGCGGCACGCTCAGCCCCACGGCGATGGCCGTGCGCGCCGAGGGCGGCATCGTGGTCAACGGCAAGTGGGGCTTCGTCAGCGGCGCCCACCACAGCCACTGGCAGGAGATCGTGGCCGTCGTCGTCGGCCCGGACAGCGAGCCCGAGCCCGTCATGGCGCTGGTGCCGATGAGCGACCTGACCGTCATCGACGACTGGCACACCTCCGGCCTGCGCGGCACCGGCAGCGTCAGCACCGTGGCCCAGGACCTGTTCGTCCCGGCCGCGCGGGTCATGCCGCTGGGCGCGATCCTCCAGGGACAGCACGCCGACGCCGCCAACGCCGGCTCCCCGATCTACCGCTCGCCGCTGCTGCCGGTGGCCGCCGCCTCCTCGGTCGGGACCGTGCTCGGCCTGGCCAAGGCCGCCCGCGAGGTCTTCTTCGAGCGGCTGCCCGACCGCAAGATCACCTACACCGGGTACGCCAGCCAGAGCGCCGCCCCGCTGACCCACCTCCAGGTCGCCGAGGCCACCTTCAAGATCGACCAGGCCGAGTTCCACGCCCACCGCCTGTCCGCCACCGTGGACGCCAAGGACGCCGACTCCGCCCAGTGGACGATCGAGGAGCGCGTACGCGCCCGCGCCGACATGGGCGCCGTCTGCCGCCTGGCCAAGGAGGCCGTCGACATCCTGGCCACCGCCAGCGGCGGCTCCTCCATCTACAGCGACGTGCCCATCCAGCGCATCGCCCGCGACGTGCACGCCGTCAACCAGCACGCCCTCATGCACCCCAACACCAACGCCGAGCTGTACGGGCGGATTCTGTGCGGCCTCGAACCCGACACCCTCTACATCTGAAGGAGATCGCCATGACCACCGTGTCGGCCCCCGACCAGACCCTCGCCGTCGCCGCCCTGCCGCAGCAGATCATCGCCGCCTGGGCCGCCCACGACGCCGAGGCGTTCGCCGCCGTCTTCACCGAGGACGGCTCCATGATCCTGCCGGGCGTGTACCGCAAGGGCCAGGCCGAGATCCGCGCCTTCATGACCCACGCCTTCGCCGGGCCTTACCAGGGCACCCAGGTCACCGGGCAGCCCATCGACCTGCGCTTCCTCGCGGAGGACGTCTGCCTGCTGACCACCGAGGGCGGCGTGCTGGCGGCCGGCGAGAGCGCGGTCGCCCCCGAGCGCGCGGTCCGCGCCTCCTGGCTGGCCGTCCGCCGTGACGGGCAGTGGAAGCTGGCCGCCTACCAGAACAGCCCGCGTGACTGAGATGGCCGCTCACGTCGCACAGCGCGCGGTGGTGCTCGGCGGAGGCATGGCGGGGCTGCTGGCCGCGCGCGTGCTCGCCGAGCACTGCGCCGAGGTCCTGCTGGTGGACCGGGACACGCTGACCGGCGCGGCGGGCCCGCGCCGGGGTGTGCCGCACGGCTGCCACGCCCACGCCCTGCTGGCCCGCGGCCAGCAGATCCTGGACGAGCTGTTCCCCGGCCTCACCCAGCAGATGATCGACGACGGGGTGCCCGCCGGCGACCTCGCCACCAGCCTGCGCTGGTACTTCAACGGCCGCCGGCTGCGCCCGGCCCCCACCGGCCTGATCAGCGTCTCGGCCACCAGGCCCGTCCTGGAGGAGCAGGTCAGGAACCGGGTCTCGGCCCTGCCCAACGTGCGCTTCCTGGAGCGCACCGACATCCTCGGGCCGACCGCGACGCCGGCCCGCGACCGGGTCACCGGCGTCCGCGTGCGCGGGACGGACGGCGTCGAGCAGCACCTGGCCTGCGACCTGCTGGTGGACGCGACGGGCCGCGGCTCGCGCACCCCCGCCTGGCTCCAGGAGCTCGGCTTCCCCCGGCCGGACGAGGACCGCGTCAAGATCGGCCTGGCCTACACCACCCGCCACTTCCGCCTGCGCCGCGACCCCTACGGCGAGGACCTGTCGATCAACCCCGTCGCCTCGCCCGCGAACCCGCGCGGCGCGTTCTTCCCCAAACTGCCCGGCGACATGAGCATGCTCTCCCTCACCGGCATCCTGGGCGACCACCCGCCGGCCGATCTGGAGGGCTTCCTCGCCTTCGCCAAGTCCCTGCCCGTGCCCGACGTCTACGACGCCGTCCGCGACGCCGAACCGCTCGACGAGGGCGTCACCTTCACCTTCCCGGCCAGCGTGCGGCGCCGCTACGAGCGTCTGCCCGCCTTCCCCGACGGCCTGCTGGTGCTGGGCGACGGCGTGTGCAGCTTCAACCCGGTCTACGGCCAGGGCATGACCGTCGCCGCCATGGAGGCGATGATCCTGCGCGGGCACCTCCAGGCGGGCGCGGTGCCGCCGTGGCGGGCCTTCTTCAGGGACATCTCGCGGGTCATCGACGTCCCGTGGGACATCTCCGCCGGCGCCGACCTCGCCTTCCCCGGGGTGGAGGGGCGGCGTACCGCCAAGGTGCGCATCGGCAACGCCTACATGGCGCGCCTGCACGCCGCGGCGGCCCGCGACGGCGCGGTCACGGCCGCGTTCATGCGGGTGGCCGGGCTCGTGGACCCGCCGCAGACGCTCATGCGGCCCGCGCTCATGCTGCGGGTCCTGTGCCAGAGCGGCGGCGGCACCGCGCCGGCCGCCGCCCCCGAGCAGCGTCCGCAGGTGCCGCTGCTCAAGTCCTGACCCCGTCCGAACGACGAAAGGGACGCCGGCGGATCCCCGCCGGCGTCCCTTTCGCCGGTACGGCTACCGCAGCGAGCGGGCGAACGCGCGGACGTCGCCCACCAGCAGCTCCGGCTGCTCCATGGCGGCGAAGTGGCCGCCCCGCTCGAACTCGGTCCAGTGGCTGATCGTCGGGATGTCCCGGTCGGCCAGCCGGCGCACCGGCACGAAGATGTCCCTGGGGAAGACCGCCACGCCCACGGGCACGGTGATGGGCGGCGGACGGTGGCCCTCGGCGGCCATCTTCAGCCCCGCCGCGCCCTCGTAGTAGAAGCGCGCCGACGACCCGGCGGTCGCGGTCAGCCAGTAGATCGACACGTTGGCCAGCATCCGGTCCCGGTCCACGGCGTCCTCGGGCGACTTGTCGGAGTCCGTCCAGTCGTGGAACTTCTCCACGATCCAGGCGAGCTGCCCCACGGGCGAGTCGGTGAGCGCGTAGGCCAGCGTCTGCGGGCGGGTGGACTGCAGCTTCATGTAGCCCGACAGCTCCTCGTCGAACCGGGCCAGCCCGGCCAGCCGCCCCTGCTCGGCGGGCGTCAGGCCGGCCAGCTCGGCCGGGTCGCCCGAGGGGAAGGCCATCAGCATGTTGACGTGCGCGCCGATCACGTGCTCAGGGGCCAGCCTGGCCAGCTCCAGCGAGATCACCGCGCCCGCGTCGCCGCCCTGCGCCAGGTAGCGGTCGTAGCCCAGCCGGCGCATCAGCTCGGCCCACGCCAGCGCCACCCGGTACGGGTGCCAGCCCGCCTCCCTGGTGTGCCCCGAGAACCCGAACCCCGGGATCGACGGGATGACCAGGTGGAAGGCGTCGGCCGGGTCGCCGCCGTGCGCGCGCGGGTCGGTGAGCGGCCCGATCACGTCCAGGAACTCGGCGACCGAGCCCGGCCAGCCGTGCGTCAGCAGCAGCGGCACGGCCTGCGGCTCCGGCGAGCGCACGTGCAGGAAGTGCACGTCGGCGCCGTCGATCTCGGTCACGAACTGCGGGTGCCGGTTCAGCTCGGCCTCGGCCGCCCGCCAGTCGAAGCCGTGCCGCCAGTGGTCGGCCAGCTCCTTGAGGTAGCCCAGCGGCACGCCGCGCTCCCAGCCGGTGCCGGGCAGCTCGTCCGGCCAGCGGGTGGCGTCGATCCTGCGGTGCAGGTCGGCCAGGTCGGCCTCGGGGATGTCGATGCGGAATGGACGCATGGGTGGTCCGCCCTTCTCGTGTCAGGGGTGGGTCGAGCAGGTCAGCCGGTGCCGGTGCGCCGCAGCTCCTCGAAGGAGGACAGGTCGGGCACCGTCCAGCCGTCCAGGTCGTACTCGCCGAGGCAGCGGTCGACGAAGGCCGCGTACTCGTCGAGCTGGCCGCCGTTCATCTGCGAGAACAGCAGCTCGACCCGGGTGTTCTCGTGGTTGCCGCCGTAGTTGCGCTCGTAGAGCTCGTGGCGGCCGCCGAACTCCGAGCCGATCGCGTCCCACAGCAGCTTCATCACCTTGACGCGGCCCTCGGCGTCGGTGCCGTCCGAGCCGCGCAGGTATTTGTCCAGGTACGGGCGGATGTCGGGGTTCTTGAAGTCGGCCGCGCCGGAGTTGACGTAGATGAGCCCGCTGGCCACGTCCTGAAGGACGATCTCCTTGATCCGCGGGTAGCCGATCTGCATGAACCAGCGGTAGGCCAGGCCGTACTGCGGGTTGGGCAGCAGCGCGCCGTTGCGCCACTCCACCGGGTTGCGGGCGGCGGCGTCCGACAGCGCCCAGAACAGGTTGCGCCAGGCCAGCACCTCGCCGATCCGGGTCTGCACGCCGCGGAAGTCCTTGGTGCCGGTGATCTCCAGCGCCCTGACCAGCAGCCCGGCGATGAACTCCAGCTTGACCGCCAGCCGGGTGCAGCCGTGGAAGGTGAACCGCTCGGTGAAGCCCGACTGGCCGGTGAACAGCTGCGCCTTGCCGAGGTCGCCGTAGATGAACACGTTCTCCCAGGGGATGAGCACCTTGTCCAGGACGAGGATGCTGTCGTTCTCGTCCAGCCGGGAGGAGAGCGGGTAGTCGAACGGGCCGCCGGTCAGCGCCGCGTTCATGCCGTAGGACGGGCGGCAGATCAGCTTCAGGCCCTGCGCGTCCATCGGCACGGTGGCCACCAGCGCGAACTCGCGCTTCTTGACCGGCAGGCCGTAGTGGGCGATGAAGTTGTAGTGCGTCAGCGCCGAGCCGGTCGCCACCACCTTCGCGCCGCTCACCACGAGCCCCGCGTCGGTCTCCCGCTCGACGTGCACGTAGACGTCGTTGACCTCGTCCGGCGGCCGGTTGCGGTCGACCGGCGGGTGCACGATCGCGTGGTTCCAGAACAGCACCTTCTCCTGCGATTCGCGGTACCAGCGGCGGGCGTTGCCGTCGAAGGGCGCGTAGAAGCCGGCGTTGGCGCCGAGCGTGCCGAGGAAGGAGGCCTTGTAGTCGGGGCTGCGGCCCATCCAGCCGTAGCTCATCCTGGCCCACGTCGCGATGGCCCGCTGGTCGGCGACCAGGTCCTCGACTGTGCGCGGGGTGGTGAAGAAGCGGTGGGTGTAGCCCTCGCCGCCGCTGTCGGTGGGGCAGGTCAGCAGCTCACGGGTGCCGTCGGCGTGGAGGGCGTCGTAGAGCCTGGCGGTCATCCGCACCGGGTTGTGGAACGCC
The DNA here is from genome assembly GCF_042892035.1 of Nonomuraea sp. NPDC001831. Taxonomy (NCBI): domain Bacteria; kingdom Bacillati; phylum Actinomycetota; class Actinomycetes; order Streptosporangiales; family Streptosporangiaceae; genus Nonomuraea; species Nonomuraea sp. NPDC001831. Next base: position 219,796 of record NZ_JBIATU010000004.1, read on the forward strand.
GGGTGCTCGGTGACGTCCTTGACACGGTCACCGTAGAGGTAGATCTCACGATCGTCACGCAGGCTCTCGACGTACTCGCTGCCCGTGAGCGGGCGGGTCTTCGGCGCGGCATCGGGCATCGGACATCTCCCTGGGCAGGCAGCACGGTGCATCCTCAGCGTGGCACCCGCGCCCGCGGCGGCCATCTCGCGATGTGCGCTGTTCCGCCGGCACGGGCGCGGGCGGCATTCTGGAAGGTGCCCGGGCCCGCGCCCCGGTGTGACGATGACCGCGTGACGGAGCATCGCCTGTGGGCGCTGGCCCACCTGGGAACCCCGATGGCGATCCGGGTGGCCGCGACGCTGAGGATCGCCGACCGGCTCGCCAAGGCGCCGGCCACCGGCGCCGAACTCGCCCCCGCCGTGGGCGCCGACCCCGGCGTGCTGGAGCGCCTCATGCGCTACCTGGCCGCCAGGGGAGTGCTCGGCCGGGACGACGACGGCAGGTACACGCTGACCGCGCTCGGCGAGGAACTGCGCGACGACCATCCGGCCGGGATGCGCGCCATGCTGGACATCGAGAGCTGGGAGGGCCGGGCCGAGCTGGCCTTCGCCCACCTGCTGCACAGCGTGCGCACCGGCGAGGCCGCCTTCCCCCGCCAGTTCGGCCGCTCGTTCTGGGAAGACCTGGCCGCCGACCCGGCCCGCGCCGCCGCGTTCGACGCGCGCATGGCCGCCGAGGTCCCCGGCCGGGCCCCCGCCATCGTTGCCGGCTACGACTGGGGCAGCCTCGGCCGGATCGTCGACGTCGGCGGCGGCGACGGATCCCTGCTCATCGCGCTGCTCACCGCCCACCCCGGGCTGCGCGGCACGGTCGTCGACCAGCCCGCCACCGCGCGGGCCGCCGCCGCGGCGCTGGCGGCCGCCGGCCTGTCCGGCCGCGGCGAGGCCGTGGCGGGCAGCTTCTTCGACCCGCTGCCGCCGGGCGCCGACGGCTACCTGCTGTCGTGGATCCTGCACGACTGGAGCGACGACGACGCCGCCGTCATCCTGGGCCGCTGCGCCGAGGCGGCCGGGCCGGGCGGCTCGGTCTTCGTGGTGGAGGACTTCGGCCCCGACGGCGAGTCGCCGCGTACCGGGATGGACCTGCGCATGCTCGTCTACTACGGCGGCCGCGAGCGTGCCGTCGCCGACCTGCGGGCCCTGGCCGCGCGGTGCGGCCTGGACGTCGCCTCGGTGCATCCGGCGGGCGCCTTGCGGATCGTCCGGCTGGTGGCACGCCCGTGAACCCCGCCGAGATCGTCGCCGCCCTGGTCGCCCCCGAGGGCCGCCGCGACCCCTACCCGCTGTACGAGCTGCTGCGCGCCCACGGCCCGGTCGTCCCGGTACGTCCCGGTCTCACGGTCGCCGTCGGGTACGCCGAGATCAACCGCGCGCTGCGCGACAACCGCCTCCGCGTCCAGGACGCCGCCGGGTACGACCACATCTATCCCGCCTGGCGCTCGCACTCCTCGCTGCGCGGCTACACCGACTCCATGCTGTACCGCAACCCGCCCGGCCACACCCAGACCCGGCGCCTGGTCAGCAGCGGCTTCACGCCCGCCCGGGTGGCCGGGATGCAGGAGTCGGTCGAGCGGATGGTCCACCGGCTGCTGGACCGGCTGGCCGACCTCGGCGCCGGCGGCACCCCCGTCGACTACATCGCCGAGTTCGCCTCCCGGCTGCCGATCGCCGTCATCAGCGCGCTCATCGGCGTGCCCGAGGACGACCAGAAGTGGTTCCGCCAGGTCGCCTCGGACCTGACGATCGCCCTGGAGGGCATCACCAACGTCTCCAGGCTGTCCATCGCCGACAAGGCCATGGACGAGCTGGCCGGCTACTTCGGCGAGCTGATCGACGACCGCCGCCGCCACCCCGCCGACGACATGCTGACCGCGCTCGTCCGCGCCCACGACGACGGCACCCGGCTCAGCCACGACGAGCTCGTGGGCAACCTCATGCTGCTGCTGACCGCCGGGTTCGAGACGACGAGCTTCCTGCTCGGGCACGGGCTGCGACTGGCGTTCGAGCATCCGGGCCAGGCCGCGCGGCTGCGCGCGGAGCCGGGGTTCGCCACCGCGTACGTGGAGGAGGTCCTGCGGTTCGAGGCGCCCGTCCAGGCGACCAGCCGGTGGGCCGAGACGGCGACCGACGTCTCGGGCGTCCCGGTGCCGGGCGGGACGAAGGTCGTCCTCATGCTCGCCGCCGGCAACCGGGACCCGCGCCGCTTCCCCGACCCGGACCGCTTCGACCCGGACCGTCCGGACGTCCAGCCGCTCAGCTTCGGCGCCGGGCCGCATTTCTGCCTGGGGGCGCCGCTGTCGCGCATGGAGGCCCGCATCGCGCTGCCGCTGCTCCTGCGGCGTTTCCCGGCGCTGTCCGCGGCCGAGCCGCCGGACCACCGCGACCGCTGGGTGGGCCGCGGCCTTCACCGCTTCCTCGTCACCACCTCCTGACCTCCAGGCGCCCGCAGGACGCCGTGCGGGCGTCAGGCGGCGGTCACGCCCTGACGCGCCCCCGCCGGGCCGCCGCCAAGGAGGCCGCCACGAGAACGGTGAGCACGCTCCAGTACAGGAAACCGCCCACACCGGTCACCAGCAGATTCTCGGCCAGATGCACCAGGCCGGGAACCAGGAAGACGGCGGCGGCCAGCGCCCAGCGGCCGTCCCGGGCGGCCAGCGTGGCGGCCAGCACCAGCAGCAGGACCACCACCTCGACGCCGGCCCGCGCGACGCCCCAGACCGGCTCGTACGCCGGCACCCGCGCGAGCTGCAAGGCCCAGCAGACCGGCGGGACGACCAGCCACCACGGCGACCGGGCCGGCATCGTCGCGCCCCACCATCGGCCCTTCCCCGGCGCGCGGCCCACCCCGGCCCGCCGGACGGCGAGCACCGCCGACGCGGCCGCGACCACCCAGTAGGGCGCGACCGGCGCGAGGTCGCCGTACAGCGGGCCGACGTCGACCACCGGGCCGTGGAGCCACCCCAGGACGACGGGCCAGCTCGTCAGCAGCGCGGCGATCGCCGCGAGAGGAGCCGCGACCCGCGTCCATCCCCGCACGAGCGCCACCGTCAGGACGACCCCGAGCACGGTCCACACCTTGTACGTGAGGTAGGGCAGGACGGGCAGCTGCGCCACGGTGACGACCGCCACGGCCAGCGCGCCGAGGTGCAGGCCGTCGGCCCACCCCGGCACCCCGCCCGCCCGGGCGGCCCGCACGCGCACGGCGAACCCGCCCGCCAGCAGAGACAGCGTCTCGCGGAGCGCCGGCCGCCGGGCCCCGGCCGGGCGGTCGCAGGACGAGCGCGGCGGCGCGCCGCAACCGGGTCGCTCCCGCACGGTCGGCCCCCTTCCCTGCGCTGCTCACTGAGAGCCTGCCGCAAATGTCGCACAGGTGGATCGATCCCTCAATGCCGGCCGGTTGGCGACGTGGCTCATAACGCTTCACGACGGTTCGTCCAAGTAGGGGTGTGGCATTCAGAACTTTGCGAACAGGATTGGTGACCGCCGTACTGGCCGGTTCCCTGGGGGCCGTCACGGCTCAGGAACCCTCACTCGCCGCGGCCCCGGCAGGGTCCGGGCCGGTCGTGTCGGGCAGCGTGACGCTCCTGACCGGGGACAAGGTGACGGTCAGCGGCCGGGGCCACCGGGTGGAGAGCGCCCCCGGACGGCAGGTCCGCTACTCGACGCAGTTCCGCGACGGACACCTCCACGTGATCCCCTCGGACGCGCTCCCGCTCCTCAGCGAGGGACTGCTCGACGAGCGGCTCTTCGACGTCACCCAGCTTCTCGCATGGAGGTACGGCGACGCCGACACGGACGAGATCCCCCTGATCAGTCAGGCCCCGGGGCAGCAGCCGGCCCCGACGCTGACCGGGACCCGCCTGACCCGCAAGCTCGACGACCTCGGCGCGGCGGCCGTGCGGGTGCCGAAGAGCACCGCCGCGCGGACGTGGCGGAACCTGGTGAGCGGGAGCCGTGCGCCGGCCGCGGGCAAGGGCAGGATCTGGCTCGACGGGCGCCGCTCCTTCTCGCTGGACCGCAGCACCGCGCAGATCGGCGCGACCGAGGCGTGGAAGCAGGGGTTCACCGGCCAGGGCGTCACGGTGGCCGTGCTCGACAGCGGCTACGACGCCGGTCATCCCGATCTCAAGGGCGTCGTCACCCAGGAGCGCAACTTCTCCGACGAGCCGGACATGACCGACCGCGTCGGCCACGGCACGCACGTCTCCTCGATCGTCGCCGGGGCCGGGGAGAAGTACCGAGGCGTCGCGCCGGGGGCCCGCATCGCCATGGGGAAGGTGGGCGGCGTGAACGGCATCACCGACTCGGCGTTGCTGGCCGGCATGGAGTGGGCCGCCACCGAGGTCCGCGCCAAGGTCGTCAACATGAGCCTCGGCACGGTGGACGAACCCGGTGACGACCCCGTCGAGCAGGCGATCAACACCCTGTCGGAACGGACGGGCACGCTCTTCGTGGTGGCGGCCGGCAACGGCGGCGGCGAAGGGTCCGTGACCAGCCCGTCCACCGCGGACGCCGCGCTCTCGGTGGGCGCCGTCGACCGGTCGGACCGGGTGGCCGCGTTCTCCGACAGGGGGCCCAGAACGGGCGATCACGCGATCAAGCCCGAGATCACCGCCCCCGGCGTGGACATCGTCGCCGCCGCGGCCGAGGGCACCGCCGACGGGCCCCATGTGGCGCACAGCGGGACCTCCATGGCCGCGCCGCACGTGAGCGGCGCGGCGGCGGTCCTCGCCCAGCGACACCCCGGCTGGACCGGGCAGCAGCTCAAGGCCGCGCTGGTCGACAGCGCCAGCCCCACCAGCGGCACCGGCCCCTACGAGCAGGGCGCCGGACGGGTGGACGTGCCCCGCGCCCTGGCGCAGCCGGTGGTCGCCGCACCCGCCACCGTCTGGGCCGCCTTCCCGTGGCGGCACACCGGCGGCGACCGGGCGACCCGGACGATCACCTACACCAACGACGGGGACGCCCCCGTCACCCTGAACCTCACGACCGACACCGACGTGCTGAAGCTGCCGCAGGACAAGCTGGAGGTCCCGGCGGGCGGGCAGGCGTCCCTCACCCTCACCCTCGACGTCACCGGCAAGCCCGCCGGCGACTACCCGGGCGTGCTCACCGCCGCCTCCGGCGACACGATCCTCCGTACGCCGGCGGGCGCGTACGTCGAACCGGAGTCCCACGACGTCACCGTCAGCACGGTCGCCAGGTCGGGCGCCGCGCCCGCCGTGGTGTTCGGCATGGTCTACGACCAGGCGAGCGGTGACCAGCGGATCCTCAACTTCCGCGGCGGGGTGGCGAAGGTACGGCTCCCGAAGGGCGCCTGGAACCTCTACACCGAGATCTACGACTTCGACCCCTTGGTCCTGACGACCGGACACCGGCCGCTCCCGGTCGGCGACGACGACCTGCGCGTCACGGTCGACGCGCGCGAGGGCAGGCAGGTCCGGTTCGCCGTGGACGACCCCACCGCCGTGCCCGACCAGGTGTTCGGCCTCTACCTCGCCAACGGTCCGTGGCAGTACGGCTGGTACGCCCTCGGTCAGGACCCCAATGACGGCAACTACGTCATTCCGGTCCGGCAACCCGGGCTCACCTACGAGTCCTGGACCGTCTGGCACAGGAAGGACACCGCGCCCAGCCCGTACCGGTACGACCTCGTCGACCGCCGCACCGGCGGCATCCCGGACGACCCCACCTATTCCGCCCGGACCAGGGACCTGGTCAAGGCGTCCGAGACGTTCCGCTCCACGGGCGCGGCCGGCACGGGCACCATGTGGACGGGACCGCTGGACCCGGCCGGCCTCGGGGCGCTCACCCTGCCCACCAGGGACCTCTCGCTGCCCTCCGCCATGACGCACTACCGCAGCCCCGGGCTCGCCTGGTCCTCGGAGTTCCAGACGGGCGGTGCCCGGCAGATCGGCACCAGCCCGGTGCGCGAGCACGCCTTCTCCGAGGTCTGGAACGCGGCGGTCGCCGGCCCGTCGTTCGCCACGCCCGGCGGCAGCCGTACCGGGGACACGCTGCGATTCCTCGCGGGCCGGCTCTACACCGACGGCGTCGCGGGGCTGACCGGCATGGACGCCGCCGCCACCGGCACCCTGACCCTCTCCCGCGACGGCAGGCAGCTCGCCACCAGCGACATCGCCGGGTGCGCGCCGGGCGACAGCGACCGGTGCGCGCTGTCCGCGACGCTGCCGCAGGACGCCGGCACCTACACCCTCGCCGCGTCCTCGCGCAGGGACGCGGCCGTGAACGCCCTGTCCACAGGGGTCGACGCCGTCTGGACGTTCCGCTCGGCCCGTACGGCGCAGGCCACGCCCCTGCCGCTGACGGCGGTCAGGTACGCGCCCAGGGGACTCGACACCGCGAACCGGGCCAGACCGGGGTCACGAACTCCGCTGTCGATCTGGACCGAACGCAACCCCGGCGCCCGCGGCGCCGCGGTGCGCACGGTCAAGCTGGAGTTCTCCACCGACGACGGCGCGACGTGGCAGCCCGTCAGCACCCGGGCGGCCGCCTCCGGCTGGACGGCGACCATCCCCAACCCGGGCTCGCCGGGGTTCGTCTCCCTGCGCGCGACGGTCAAGGACACCGCCGGTGACGGCGTCACCCAGACGGTGACCCGCGCCTACGCGGTCGGCTGACCGGTCCCGGGCCGCGGGACGGGCGACGTCCCGCGGCCCGGTCCTCGCCCGGGGACGTGCCGCCGCGGCGCGCCCCCGCGCGTCGCCGTACTCGCCCTCGACGGGGTCCTGCCGCTGGACCTCGGCATCCCGGCCCGGGTGTTCAACGCGGCCCGCGCACCGGACGGAACCCCGCTGTACTCCGTCAGCACCTGCTCACTCGGCGGCCGGCCGGTGCGCACGCACGAGGACTACCAGATCGTCGTCGCCCACGACGAGTCGCTGCTGGAGACCGCGGACACCGTCGTCATCGCCACGCAGGAGCCCGGCGAGCACCTGCTCGCGACCGGCGCGCTGCCCGAGGAGCTCGCCGCGGCGCTCGACCGGATAGGCCCGCGGACCCGCATCGTCAGCCTGTGCACCTCCGCCTTCCTGCTCGCGTCGGCCGGTCTGCTGGACGGCCGGCGAGCCACCACGCACTGGACGCTGTGCGACACGCTCGCGCGGCTGTTCCCCGCCGTCGAGGTCGATCCGGACGTGCTGTTCGTCGACAACGGACGCATCCTCACCTCCGCCGGCGGCGCGGCCGGCATCGACCTGTGCCTGCACCTGGTCCGTCTGGACCACGGGGCGGCGGTGGCCTCCACCGCCGCCCGGCACTGTGTGGTGGCGCCGTGGCGCGAGGGCGGGCAGGCGCAGTTCATCGAGCACCCGGTTCCGCCGGACACCGGGCGTTCCACCTCGGCGACCCGGCAGTGGGCGCTGGACCGGCTGGCCGAGCCGGTCACCTTGGAGGACATGGCCGCGCACGCGCACATGAGCGTGCGCACCTTCACCCGGCGCTTCCGCGGCGAGGTGGGCAGCAGCCCGCAGAAGTGGCTGGCTCAGCGGCGGCTGGCGCACGCGCGGCTGCTGCTGGAGTCCACCGACCTGAGCGTCGCGCGGATCGCCGCCGCCTGCGGCTTCGGCGACCCCGTCGCCCTGCGCAAGCACTTCCACACGTACCTGGGCCTGTCACCGCTGGCCTACCGTCGCGCCCACAACGCACCCGAGCCGACGACGGCACGGTGAGCGACTCAGCGGCGAGCCGGCGGGATGTTGTGGTTGAAGCGGAACATGTTGCCGGGGTCGTGGGCCGTCTTGACGGCGACCAGCCGCTCGTAGGCCTCCGGGGTGAACGCCTGGCGCACGTCCTCCGGGTCGGTGTGGGCGACGCCCGCCATGAAGTTGAGCGTGCGCGTCCCGCTGTTCCACGGGGCGAGCGTCCGGACGACCCGGTCCTGCCCGGCGTGTACGGCCTCGTCCGCGCCGATGCCGAGGACCCCGGCGGAGTACACCTGGAACTGGTCGGGGGTGCGCGCGACCGCGTTCGGCAGGCGCGGCGGCCGGGCCAGGGCGCCCCCGAGATGACGGATCTCGATGCCGACCGCGCTGTCCGACCCGGGGCCCACCAGCGCCAGGATCGCCTCGACGGCGTCGTGGTCGAGGTGGGTGAGCCGGAAGTTGTCGATGTGGTACGAGCCGGGCGTCGGCGGATCGTTGTGGATGGTGCCGACCTCGGTGTACGGGATGTCGGCGACCGTGTCGAGCAGCGGCGTGGCGATCTCGCGCAGCGGCTTGACCAGCCGGGCGCCGTCCTGCGGCGAGCCGAGGTAGCTCAGGCGCAGGTGCATGGCGAAACGCCCGCGCAACTCCTCGGGGACCTCGGGCACATCGGGCCAGGGCATCATGAGGAAGGAGGAGCTGAGCTCGTCGGGCGCCTCGGTGACCCAGGTGCGGTAGAAGTGCAGCACGTCACGGATCGACTCGGCCGGGAAGTACAGGCCGCCGCCGTAGATCCGCGACACCTCCACCAGACCCACCTCGAGTGCGGTGACCACGCCGAAGTTGCCCTTGCCGCCGCGCAGCGCCCAGAACAGGTCGGTGTTCTCCTCCTCCGAGGCGGTGCGCAGCTCGCCGTCGGCGGTGACGACCTCGATGGAGCGGACGTGGTCGGCGGCGTAACCGTGGCGGCGGGACAGGACGCCGATGCCGCCGCCCAGCGTGTAGGAGACGGCGCCGACGAACGGCGCCGAGCCGTTCAGCGGGGCCAGGCCGTGCCGGGCGGCGGACCCGATGACCTCCCGCCACAGCACGCCCGCCTCCAGCCACGCGGTGCGGCGCCCGGGGTCGACCCGGTGGCCGTCCATGCGCCGCGTGGAGATGAGCACGGCCCCGTCGGCGGGCAGCCCCACGCCGTGGCCGGTGGCCTGTACGGCGACGCCCAGGCCGTGGTCGCGGGCGAAGCGCACCGCGGCCACCACGTCGTCGGCGCCCGCCGCGCCGACGACGACGGCCGGGTGGTGGACGACGGAGCGGTCGAAGCCCTCCGCCTCCTCGGCGTACCCCGGGTCGCCGGGGAGGAGGACCGGGCCCTTGACGCTGCCGGCGAGTCCCGTCACGGCCCCGGCGGTCAGCGTGGGGCCGGCCGTCGGCCGGATCTGCTCGATCACTGCATGTCCTTACGTGTCGTCGGTCGGGTGGCGTGTCGGCCGGTCCAGGTCAGCCCGTGGTGAACTGGAACGTCGGGTTGCACCGGGCCCCCACCCGCTCCAGCGCCTCGGCCAGCAGGTGGACCTGGTCCAGGGAACTGCCGGCCGGGTAGAGCACCAGGTCGTCGACGCCCGCGTCCGACAAGGCGATCAGCTCCTTGAGCAGGCGCTCGTCGGAGTCGAGCGAGTCGGCGCGGACCGCGTCGTAGTACGGCGACTCCTTGGAGCCGTAGTAGTGGGCCACGTACTCGTCGGTGAGCTGGACGGCCTCGGGACCGCAGCAGAAGTAGCGGCCGGTGAGGATGTGCGGCTTGCCGGGCCGCCCGGCCGTGGCCCAGGCCTCCGTGACGCCCTGCACGCCCTTCACCAGCAGGTCCAGGCTCAGCGTCGGCGCCACCCAGCCGTCGCCGAATCGGGCGGCGCGGGCGTAGCCCGCCGGGATCAGGCCACCGATGAGCAGCTTGGGACGGCCCTTGCCCGGCAGCGGGGTGGGGCCGGAGATGCTGGTGACCTCCCCGTCCCAGACGCGGCGCAGCTCGGTCAGGGTCTCGTCGAAGATCTTGCCGTGGCCCTTGTCGGGAGCGCCGCTGAGGGTGAAGTCGTCCGGCCAGCCTCCGATGCCCAGGCCCGCCGTGAGCCGGCCCTGCGAGATCAGGTCGACGGTGGCGAGCTGCTTGGCGAACAGGATCGGGTTGCCCCGCCATCCGACGTTCAGCACGCTGGTGAACAGCTGGACGCGCTCGGTCACCGCCGCGGCGACGCCGAGGGAGACCAGCGGGTCAAGGATGTCGTAGACCAGGCGGTCGATGGATCCCAGGGAGTGGAAGCCGAGGCGCTCGCTGTCCTCCGCCCACTGCTTGACCTCCCGCGCAGGACGTCCGGGAACGGCGATCGGCAGACCGATTCCTATATTCACGAGCACTCCGTCTCAAGATCTCACTACGGCACAACGATGCGGACGGTCCGTTTCCGGCCGTCCTCATGCGCCCCCGTGGCGCACAGCCATGACGCTATTCAGGAAGATCGGCATCGGTCTTGTACGGATCGGACACGAGGGCGGGCACGCCCGACGGGTGTAGCCTGACTTTAGGGCTAAACTCGGAGGAGGAATGAACATGACGCGCACGATCGTGGTCAGCGGCGGCGGCACCGGCATCGGCAGGGCGGTGGCGGCCCGCTTCGCGGCCGACGGGGACCAGGTGGTGATCATCGGCCGTCGCGCCGACGTGCTGGAGAAGACGGCCGCCGAGATCGGCGCCCTCGCTCTGCCCGCCGACCTCAGCGAGCCGGCCGACGTCGAACGGGTGCGCGGCGACCTGGCCGAACGGTTCGGCGGGATCGACGTCCTGGTCAACAACGCCGGCGGCAACGTCGAGGGGCGCGGCGGCGTCGGCGACCTCGCCGAGCGGTGGACGGCCAACTTCCGGGCCAACGTGCTGACCTCGGTGCTGCCCACCGAGGCGCTGCGCGACCTGCTCAACCCGGCCGGGCGGGTGGTGTTCCTCAGCTCGATCGCGGCCCTGCGGGGCTCGGGCGGCACGTCGTACGGGCCGATGAAGGCAGCGCTGCACCCGTACGCCTACGATCTCGCCGCCGCCCTCGGGCCGCGCGGCATCACGGTGAACGTGGTCGCGCCGGGGTTCATCGAGGACACCGAGTTCTTCGGCGGCGCTCTGGACGACGACCGCCGCGCCACCCTCGTCGCCCAGACCTGCACCGGCCGCGCCGGGACGCCGGGAGACGTCGCCGAGACCGTCCACTGGCTCGCCTCGCCCGGCGGCGGTCATGTCACCGCCCAGGTCGTCCAGGTCAACGGCGGCGCCGAACGTGGCCGCTGACCTGCCCCGCGACGGAGCCGACGCGATCCAGGACGCCTGGCGGCGTGAGCTGCCGGGCGTCCCGGTGGAGTCGATCGGGGTCATCACCCGGATCTGGTGGGCCGCCAAGGTCTTCGGCGACGAGCGCCGCCGCCTGCTCGCCCGCCTCGGCGTGGACGTCGCCACGCTGGACCTGCTGTCCACCCTGCGCCGTTCCGGGCCGCCGTACCGGATGAGCCCCGGCGCGCTGGCCGAGGCGTGCATGGTGACGCGCGGCGCGATCACCCAGCGCGTGGAGCGGGCCGTCACGGCGGGACTGGTCGAACGGACCACCGCCGGAACGGGCTACCACACCCGCGCGGTCATCCTCACCGAGGCCGGCCACGCCCTGCTCGACCGCGTCGTGGCCGGTCTGCTCACCGCAGAGGACCGTCTCCTCGGCCACCTGCCGGTCCAGCGGCGCGAGCAGCTCGCCGACCTCCTGCGCGAACTCCTGGCCGGGTTCGGCGGCCCCGAGCCGACCGGCCAGGTAGGCGACTGACTCCCGGACGGCGGCAGGTCCCTGGCAACGCGGCACTACCTGGTCGCTGCCGAACGGAACCCTCGGGGAAGCCCGCCGCCCCCGGCGATCCTCACTGCATGAGCTGAGCAGCGTTGATCTTCACCTCGTAGACGTCGCGGTACGGGCTCGACCCACCTCCCACAGGCCACAGGTAGGGCAGCGGCTGGGTCAGGTCGAAGGAGATGGTCGGGTTGGTCGGCTGGACGGTGTCGACCGGATAGATGGTCCACCGCGGCGTCTGGTCCGGCGTGCCCGTTCCCGGGCTGGGCTGGGAGCTGGGCTGTGAGCTGGGCTGGGGCTCCGGGTGGAAGGGCGGCGGGTCGATGTTCACGTAGGTCATGGTCGAACGCGGGCCCACGTTGGGGGTGCTGGTGCCGCCGCCTCCGCCGCCGGTGCCGCCGGTCGACCCGCCGCTCTGGGTGGCCTTGGCGGGCAGATAGTGACGGTCGCTGGGACCGCCGTCGCACGGCTGCGCCGCCCTGGCCGGTGGGGGCGCCCCGTCGGCCGCCTTGAGCCGCAGCCCGAGCTCACCGGCGATCATCAGGGCGTAGTGACCCGCCAGCGCCTTCTGCCCCTCCTGGTTGGGATGCCCCGACTGCTGCGTCCTGTTGAATTCGTCGCCTCCCTCGGCGGGGGTCCAGCTGATGCTGCGAACGTAGGGGGTCCTGGTCCCCAGCTCGTGGCCGGCGAAGGCGTTCGCGAGGTCCAGCACGTCGGCGGCGATCCCGTGGTCGGCCAGGACCTGCTGCGCCTTCTTGATGGAGGCGGTCAGCCGAGGTCCGAGAGTGCGGAGCGGCTCCAGGTCCGCCGAGGTCACCAGCCATCCCATCAGGCCTCCCGGTGTGAGACCCTGCGCCAGGGGCTGGGGATAGTTGACCATCATGATCCTGGCCTTGCCGCTGGTGGCGACGTTCATCGCCCGCACCAGTTGCACCAGACGCGCCGAGAGGGTCGTCGGCTGCGTCAGCGGGCGGACGAACGGCGGACGCGGCGGCTCCGAGTCCGCCCATTCCTGCGCGGAGGTGCGGGTGACGTCGAGCAGCGGCGCGACCTCCGCCACGATGCTGTCCCGGGAGCCGATGTTCTTCTGGAGCAGGGCCTCCAGCATGGGCCCGAAGCGGGCGTCGTTGCCGCCGAAGCCGGAGATCACCAGGTCGGTGGCGGCGTCCAGCCCTTCGTTCTGCGGCGGGTTGACGCGGCCGTGGTCGTTCTGGCCCACGAAGAAGTGCTCGGTGGCCGCGCCGGAGGAGGCGTTGAAACGCACGTCGAAGAAGACCTCGGGGTTGGCGCGCCGCAGCAGGTCGATGGCCTGCACGACCGCGGCGTTGGCCGAGCGGTGACGGAAGTCCTCGGCGTAGTCGGCCTCGGTGTGGCCCTCCGCCGGGATGCGGCCGCCGTTGGGCCCGGGAAGGAAGCGCATGGGTTCGGGGAGGAAGCCGCGCTTGTTGTAGTAGTTTCCCGCCCCCTCTCCCGACATGTACGAGTCGCCATTGATGACGATCTTCACGACCCGCTGCCCCGGCCGGGGGACGCCCTGGCGGAACTGGACGGGCTTGTCGTCCCCCCAGAACGGCGGCCCGCCCGGCCCGCCGCCCACCGGCGGGCAGGTGTCGGTCGGCGCGTACCGCTGAGCCAGGTACTCCAGGCCGCCGACGGCGGGCAGGTTCGCCAGCGATTCGGCGTCGTAGTCGTCGAGCAGCGGGACGTCGGTGATGGGGGCGGCGCTCGCGGGAGTGAAGCCGGAGCTCGCGACCAGGGCCATGGCCAGGGCCCCCGCGGTGAGGGCGCGGGGCAGGGGCCACCGTAAGGATCTTCGGGTCATGCCGTCAACTATGAGCAACCCTCACGTGGCCTGCCTCCTGCTGAGGAACGAGCCCGCTTCTCCGCCGACTGGCCGCCCGCCCTCCTGCGACAGGCCGGTACCCCGGCCGGCGAGCCCGACGTGCTCCCGGAGCCTGCGCCTCAAGAAGCCGGGGCTCGTCTCAGCTTTCGCCGCCGCCGGGTCAAGGCGGCCGCGGCGGTGAAGGCCAGGGCCGCGCATCCGAGTTGGGCAAGGGCCGTGACGGCCGGCACCGACGGCAGGTCACCGAGGTCGCCGAGGGCCGCCGCGGGCACGAACAGCAACAGCGCCGCCCGCCGCCCCACGGCCGACCGGCACGCGTACCCGGCGGCCAGCCCGACCACGACGAGCCAGGGCACGGGTTTCCAGCTCACGACGTCCTGGTGGGCGATCACGTCCACCCAGCGCACGATGGCCTTGCTGGCGGTCAGCCCGGCCACGGCGAGCGGCCCCCACAGCAGGAACGCGCGCCGGGGAACGACCGCGATCGCGCGGTACGCCACGGGCGCGAAGGCGATGACGACGGTCGCGAGCCGGGCCAGCAGGACCAGGCCGTGGTTGGGGAACAGCAGCGTGTCCACATCCAGCAGGTAGGGGTCGTCGGCCAGTTCCAGCATGAGCGCGACCAGCGCGACCACGGCGATCCATCGCCGGGCGAGCAGCACGGCCAGCACCGGAAGGGCCGCGACGACGATCGGCTCGGCCAGGTACAGCATCCAGGCAGGCCGCTCCACAGCGGCGGCCCCCACGTTCGCCACCGCTTCGGCGCCCTGGAGCACCGCTGTCGCCAGCGCACCTGTGAGCATCAGGAACGGCCACAGCGCCACGGCGAGCGCCAGCCCGGCGCGCCACGCCGGCGTGGACACCGGGCCGAAGGCACGCCGCCCGTGGACGCGCAGCGCGCCCCACAATAAGTCCGCCGCGTCGGCCAGATGAGGACGGGTCTGGCCCGGCCGCGCACCGGCGAGCAGCACGCCGATCATCTCTTCCTCGTGCCGCGCCCGATGGTCGCGTGGGTAGGTGGCCAGGAGACGGCGGTAGCGGGATTCGAGCAGGCTCATGCCGTTCCTCCCGAGCCGATCGCGCGCAGGCGTACGGTGGCCGCCTTGGCGTGCCGGCGCATGCGCTCGGCCTCCGCCGCCAGCCTCGCGGCGCCGTCGCCGGTCAGCCGGTAGTAGCGGCGCACCCGGCCGTCGACGATCTCTTCCCGGTCCTCGGCGATCAGGCCCTCTTCCTGGAGCCGGTCGAAGGCCGCGTACAGGGTGCCGGCACGCAGGCGAACCTGGCCGTCGGAGATGCGCTCCACGTCGGTGATGACGCCGTATCCGTGTTGTGGACCGGCGGCCAGCGCGGTCAGGATCAGGAAGGTCGGCTCCTGCATCGATCTCATGTGATCAATATATACCGGTCATCGGCCTATGGAACGAGCGGCGCTCCGAAGGGGGCTCTAGCGGCGGCGGCCCGTGGACCTCCTGGTGCAGGTGGTGCAGCGGCCGGTCCACGACGGCGTCGAGCCGCCGTCGTCGTTCGCGCAGGAGCCGCCGATCGTCATCGAGCAGGTTCCGCTGTAGGTGCGCGTACGGGTGCCGGCGTCATCGGTGACGGCCGGGGGCTCTTCCTCGACGACCATCGCCTTGCTGCCCTTGCCGCCGCTCGGGCGCGCCTTGAACGACTCGGAGTACTCGTTCGAGAAGTAGGAGCCTTTCGCGGCCTTCCTGCCGACCGCGGGGATCTGGCGGGAGAGCGGAAGGTAGTACCAGCCGTAACCGGACCTGTCGTTCTCGCAGTGCTTGTCGGCGGCGCGGACCCGGGTCTCCTCGCGGACGCAGATCTCGATGCGGTCGTCCCTGTCCAGGATCATGTTCGTCACGCCCTTGCCGCCCTTCTTGGGGGCTCGGTACGTCAGGCCGTCGTACTCGCCGGTCGTTCCCTTCCCGACCTTCCTGCCGATGGCGGGGATCCTCGCGGTGGCGGGCAGGAGGCGGCGGGCGTAGCCCTTCTCCTTGTCGTCGCAGAGCTGGTAGTCGACCCTGATCGAGGTGGCCTTCCTGACGCAGACCTCGACGCGGTCCTCTTCCGCGTCTTCCGCGTCGTCCGTGCTGTCTGCCGAGGGGTCGCCGCTCCACGCCTGCGGGGGCTGGACGGCCTGCTCGGGGGCGGGGGGTGAGGCCGAGCATCCCGCGGCGAGGAGAAGTGCCGCCAGGGAGATGCAGGCGAGGCGTAAGACGGTCGGCGACAAAGGGCCCACTTTCCGAATATGTCGGTATATCGCAGTCGTGACGATCAACGACCCACCTCGGAACCGGGGTTCCCCCATTCAGGTAGGGCGAACTTCCCCTTTCGCCGCAGGAAAGTACCAGCACGTGCGGGTCTGCGGAGAAACGCGGCCAGGCCCGCCCACGCCGGCCGCGCCCGCTCCTGATCGCTGTCCGGCGCGGGCTCCGCCGCGGTCGCCGGCCAGGGACACGCCTTTCTGGGCGGCACAGGCCCCGCCGCGGTCGCCGGCTAGAGGCACGCCTTTCTGTACGGCAGCGTGGGCACGATCACCCGCCACTGGGCCGCGCTCAGCCCGCCCGCCTTCGCGCACACCGCCGCCGCCATCGCCTCCCCGCCCGCGGCGTACCGCCTGACGAGGCCGTTGCCGTCCACGGTCAGCACCGCCGATCCGTCGGCGGTGAACGCCACGTCGAGCGGCTGCCCGATCTCCGGGTCCTGACCGCCGCCCTGGTCGAGCAGCGTGCCGAGGTCCGTGCCCGACATCACGTCGACCAGCCGCACCCTGCCGCCCACCTGGAGGGTGGCGAGCAGGTCCTCGCGCGGCGAGTAGGCGGCGGGTTCGCCGAACCCGCGCGCGGTGGCGAGCCTGCGGCGCGTGGCCACGTCCCAGACCGTCATCCGTTGCCGCGCGTCGAGCACCACGACGGCCTTGCCGGAGCGGGTGAAATACGCGCGCACCCCCTCGGCGTTCCTGCCGCCGCCGCCGAACGCCGGCCCCAGGGCCTTGCCGCCGGCCGTCTCCAGCAGGTGCACGCGGTCGCCCGCCACCACCAGCGTCCGCCCGTCGGAGGAGAAGGCCGCGTACTTCGCCGCGCCCGCCCTGGCCGACCACACCCGCCGCCTGGTCCGCCGGTCCCACAGCTCGACCCCGCCCTGCTCGGTGACCACGGCCAGCCTGCCGCCGTCGGGCGAGAAGGCCACCTGCGCGGCGGACGTGCGAATCGTCCCCTGGACGGCGGCCGAGGCGGTGTCCACGATCCGCACCCCGGGCCCGTACGTGGCGACGAAACGGGAGTCCGGGCTGAACACCGCGTTCTCCGCCTCCGGCAACGCGCCGATCTTCCGCCCGCCGACGGCGGACAACGCGCCGTCGCGGACCACGAGCCGCCCGTCGCCGCTCAGCGCCGCCGTCGTCACGATGTGATCGTCGTCCTTAAGGGCCAGGTCCGCCACGTTCACCGAGAAGACCTGGTCGCCCAGCAGGTAGCGGAACGTGCTTCCGTCGAAGGCTCCCTGCACCGC
The DNA here is from genome assembly GCF_042892035.1 of Nonomuraea sp. NPDC001831. NCBI lineage: Bacteria > Bacillati > Actinomycetota > Actinomycetes > Streptosporangiales > Streptosporangiaceae > Nonomuraea > Nonomuraea sp. NPDC001831. The sequence goes on from NZ_JBIATU010000004.1 coordinate 236,726, forward strand.
GTCCTCATCCGCACTCACCTGGACCGAGGTGAGCAGATGCGTGTCCGACCTGCGCCAGAACTGGATGGAGCGCGGTCCCACCGTCGCGATGAGGCCAGGGCCGAACACGGCCGCGCCGCCGTTCCAGGTGCCCTGGGTGCCGGCGCCGTCCTTGTCGCCGATGAAGTCCTTCGCCCCGGTCCTCAGGTCGGTCAGCTCCAGCAGGCGACCGCGCCGTGCGGCCCGCCAGACCCCGTCCCGGCTGAACGTGCCCGCGGGGGCGGGCCCGAGCGCCTTGGCGGCGCCGGTTCGCAGGTCCCAGCGGGTACGCCGGTCAGCCTCCTCGAGCAGGACGGAGTCGTCCCGCTCGAACACCACGTCGACCCACTCGCTCGTGAAGTCCTTGGCGGCGGGGAAGGCGTGGACGCTGATCGGCCTGCCGCTGACGAAGTCGACCGCGGTGGCGCGCGTGGCCGTCACGGTCACCAGCACCTTGCCCGACGGGCTCAGCGTCACGCTGTCCAGCGGCTCGGCCGGGCGGGTGGGGAGCGTCCGCAGGAGCCGGCCGTTGCGCACGTCCCACGCGCGCGTCGTCGTGGAGTCGGCGCTGACCAGCGTGCGGCCGTCGGCGCCGAGCGTCCGTACCGTGTCGCCCGCGGTGGACGGGTCGCCGAACATCGCCGTCTCGCGTTGCGCCAGCGAGGCCACCAGGGCCGCTCTGGTGGCCGGCGTGTGGTCCAGCCGCCAGGCCGCCAGGCTCGCCAGCATCGCCTGGTGCGGGTCGCTGCGGCGGGCCGTGGTCGCCGCCGCCAGCCTGGCCGCCTCCGATCGGGTCAGCTGCCCGGCGATCTGCTCGGCCCGGTCGTCGGCCACCGCGCTCTGCTGCACGGCCAGCCCGCCGGCGACCAGCGCGATCACCAGCAGCCCGCCCAGGCTCAGCGAGGTCAGCCGGGCCCGCCTGGCCCGCTGCCCGGCCAGGGCGGCCGCCGCGGCCAGGAAGTCGCGTTCGGCGGGCGACAGGGTGATGTCGCGGCGGGCGGTGGCCGCCCAATGCAACGCGTTCTCCAGGTCGCTGCCCTGGAACAGGTCGCCGTCCCGGCGTCCCGCCGCCTCCCAGCGCCGCGCCGCGGTGAGGATCTGCCGGTGGACGGCCAGGCCGTCGAGGTTGGACTCGATCCACCGGCGGTACCGCGGCCAGGCGTGGGGGAGGGCCGGTCTGGCCAGCCGTACGCCGCCGTCCTGGCTGGCCAGGAGATAGCCGAACACGGCGAGGATCCTCCGCACGGCGGCCACCTCGCGCGAGGCCCGCCCCTCGACCAGCTCGGCCAGCTCGGCGTGCCGGACCGACAGCTCGCCCGCCTCGTCCACCGTCACCAGCCGCAGGAACACCTCCGGGACCAGCTCACGCTCGGCCGGATCGAGCATCGTGTACGCCTGCTCGGCCAGCGTGCCGAGCGCGGGATCGTGCCCCTGCGCGCCGATCCCGGCGGCCTGGTGGCCGCCCTGGGCCAGCAGCCGGGCGGTGTCGAGGGCGCCGTCGCCGCTGACCAGCGCCAGCAGCAGCTCGCGGGCGGTCGGCCGCTGGGCCGGCTCCTTGGACAGCGCCGAGGAGACCAGCCGGCGCAGCGTCCTGGGCAGCGCGGACAGGTCGGGGGTGGCCGACAACACCTGGTGCATGACGCTTCCCAGGCTCTCGGCGTGGAACGGATCACGGCCGGTGGCGGCGAAGACGATGACGGCTCCCCAGGCGAACACGTCCGCCGAGGCGTCCGCTCGCTGGCCGATGAACACCTCGGGGGCCATGTAGGTGGGCGTGCCGCTCACCACGCCGGTCGCGGTGAGGGACATCTCGGCGGTCCTGGCGATGCCGAAGTCGATCACGCGGGGACCGTCCGGGCCCAGCAGCACGTTGTCGGGCTTGAGGTCGCGGTGGATCACCCCGGCGTCGTGGATGGCGGTCAGCGCCGTCGCGATGGCGGTGGCCAGGCGGTGCAGGTCGTCACCGGCGAAGATCCGGCCCGCCGTGCGCAGGCTCGGGCCCTCCACGTACTCGCTGACGATGTAGGGACGCGGGCCCTCCAGCCTGGCCTCGATGATCGGCGCGGTGCAGAACGAGGCCACCCGCTGCGCGGCCGCCGCCTCCCGGCCGAGCTGGGCCACCTGGTCGCCGTGCAGCACCTTGATCGCCACCCGGCGGCCGTCCTCGGCATAGGCCTCGTACACCACGCCCTGGCCGCCGGCGCCGAGCCGCCCGGCCAGCCAGTACCCGCCGATCCGCTGAGGGTCTCCTTCGATCAACACGCTCGTTTGATGCACTCATCACGGACGAAGTTCCGCCCAGAATGCCGGGAAAAGAGGGCCGAACCCTTTTCGATCGAGCTGCATCCAACCCTGACATGAACAAGATTCAGAACCTTGCCGCCCTGGCCGTGCTCCCCGTTGCCGCAGCTCTCGTGGCCTTCCCCGCGCAGGCGGCGGAGCGTCCCAGTTGTCCCCTGCCCTCCAAGGCGGACGTGCGGCGCTCGTCGGCCGACAAGGTCGACAAGCCCGCGAGAGGCGCGGCGGCGATCAAGGGGGTCCGCGTCAACCACATCCCGAAGGGCTTCACGAACGGGCAGGTGCTCGTCAACAAGCACGACGGCATGGTCGAGTACAGCTACCAGTGGTCGGACGACCGCGACGACATGAGCCGCCGGCACCGGTCGCTGTGGGTCAGGGTGGTGTGCTGGCCGAAGGCGACCTCGCTGGCGCAGCTCAAGAACGCCCCGTTCTACATCGGGACGTTCTCCGGCGACCCGACCACCGCGAAGATCGGCGATCGCCAGGTGCTTCGCCAGCAGGGTGACGGCGCGCTGGGGGCCGGTGTGTACACGGGCTGGGTCGAGCGCCCGGGAGTCGTCGTCACCGTGATGGCGACCCCGCCTCTCGTGCCGGAACTGACGAAGATCATCAAGGGCATCCGGCTCTGATCCTGCGTCCGACCTCGACTCCGCACCGGCCGGGAACCAGCCGCAGCGGATCGCGACCGATGAGGTTTCCGGGCCGCGCCCGTCTGTACACGTGAGACCGACTCACGGAAAGGCCGGCACGATGCGGAAACTGATCTTCGGCATGAACGTGACCCTGGACGGCTACATCGCCGCGCCCGGCGACGACATCGGCTGGAGCGCGGGGGAGGGGCCGGACTCGTCGCCGAGCGCCGAGCTGTTCCAGTGGTGGTACGACCAGATGCGGGCGAGCGAGCTGTCGCTGTACGGCCGCAAGTTGTGGGAGGCGATGAGCTCCCACTGGCCGACCGGCGACCAGCTGCCCGGCGCCACCCCGGCGCAGATCGCGTTCGCGCGCCTGTGGCGGGACATGCCGAAGGTGGTGTTCTCGTCGACGATCGACAAGGTCGACTGGAACGCCCGCCTGGTCACCGGCGACGCCGTCACCGAGATCACCAGGCTCAAGGCCGAGGACGGCGGCCCGATGGACATCGGCGGCGCGACGCTCGCCGCGGCCGCCATGCGGGCCGGCCTGATCGACGAGTACGCGATCGTCACCCATCCGGCCCTGGTGGGCGGCGGCACGCCGTTCTTCACCGCGCTGGACAGCTGGGTGAACCTCGACCTGGTCGAGACGCGGACGTTCCCCGGCGGCGTGCTGCTGACCCGATACGAGACGCGGCGCTGAGCACGGGCCGCCGCGCTGAGGACGAGGAGGACGGCGAGGCCGGCCCGTGCGCCGGCCCTGTCCGGTCACAACGTCGCGGGCAGGCCCAGCCATGGTTTGCCGGTGGCGTCGAACCCGGTGAGCTCGGCGATCCTCCCGTCGACGATGTGCAGCACCGCGATGTTGAACAGACGGTGTCGCGGGTCGTCGGCGGTGCGGCGGTACAACACGGCGGCGGGCATGAGGTTGACCGTCGTGGCGATGCAGCGCCAGTCGTCGTAGCCGCGCTGGAAGAGGCCGTGGGAGACCCAGCCGTCCACCGCGTCCTTGGCCGTGACGGTCGAAGTGCCCGGCTCGGGCAGCATCGTGAAGCGCAGGTCGTCGCGGAGCAGGGCCGTCAGCCCGTCGAGGTCGTTGCGTTCATGGGCGTCCATGTACGACTTCACCACGCCGCGCTCGTCCTGCGACAGCTCGTGCGTGGCCGGGCTCCGCCAGTCGAGGCGGCGGCCGGGCAGCTGCTCGCGCACCGTCACGCGCGCCCGCTGCAGCGCGCTGGTCACCGACGCGACGGTCAGTTCGAGGGCGCCGGCGGCCTTCGAGGCCGGCCAGCCGAGGACGTCGCGCAACACGAACACCGCTCGCTGCCGCGGCGGCAGGTGCTGGACGGCGACGATGAACGCCAGCTCGATCGTCTCCCGCGCCACCACCGACTCCTGCGGGTCCTCCGGGAGCATCCGGTCCGGGTAGGGCTGCAGGTAGTGCACCTCCGAGCCCGCGCCCGGCAGCTCGGCGGGCACGGGCATGCGGTCGTTGCGCTTGTCCAGGAAGTCCAGGCAGGCGTTCGTCGCGATCCGGTACAGCCAGGTCCGCAGCGCGGCGTGACCCTTGAACGACTCCCGCCTGTTCCACGCCCGCAGGAACGTCTCCTGCGTCATGTCCTGGGCGTCCTCGTAGTTGGCGAGCATCCGGTAGCAGTGCACCAGGAGCGCGTGCCGGTAGGGCTCGGTGATGAGGGCGAACTCTGCCGCGTCGTCCGAGCGGGCCGCCGCGATGAACGCGGCCCCGTCGTCGGCCGGCAGTCTGGCGTCGGTCATGGTCGTCAATCCTTCCGCGGGTGGAGAGGGCTGTCAGTACTGACGACGTGGCGGAGGATTTCTGAGCGGTGCAGCCGCTGCCACCGGCCCGTTCCTCAGGGAGGGCCGCTCGCCTTGACGTAGTCGGGGCCGAGGACGTCCAGAAGCGCCAGGGCCTCGGCGTCAGGGGAGCCCGGCGGCGCGCTGTAGAGGATGAGGTGCTGGTCACGGTCGGTGAGCGCGAGGGAGTCGCAGTCGACGGTGATCTCGCCGACGACCGGGTGCCGGAACGTCTTGGTGAGCGTCGGCGTGGTCTGCACGTCGTGCCGCTCCCAGAGCCGGGCGAAGCCGGGGCCGGCCTGGCGCAGCTCGTCGACCAGCCCGGTCACCGCGGGGTCGGCCGGGTAGCGGGCGAGGGTGGAGCGCAGTTCCCTGGCGACCTGGTGCCGGAACGCGGTGACGTCGGAGATCGCGTACCGGGTCGTGCCGGGGCCCGCGGGGCCGAGGAACGCCCGGCGCGCGAGGTTGCGGTCCTCGGGAGCGAGCTCGCCGAAGTCCTCCATGAGCGTGGCGGCCAGGGCGTTCCACGCCAGCACCTCGAACGTGGCCGACATGACGAAGGCAGCCGTCCGCGGCAGCCGGTCGAGGAGGGCGAGGATGCTCGGGCGCACGTCGCGCCGGTGCAGCCGGGTACGGTTCGGCGCGACTCCGGCCAGGACGTGGAGGTGGTCGGACTCGGCGTCGGTGAGGTGCAGCGCTGTCGCGATCCCGGCCAGGACCTCGGCTGACGGACGCGGCGCCCGGCCCTGTTCGAGCCGGACGTAGTACTCGGTGGAGATGTGCGCGAGCACGGCCACCTCCTCGCGGCGAAGCCCCGGTGTGCGACGTCGCGGGCCCGCAGGCAGGCCGGCGTCCCGCGGGCGGAGCCGCTCGCGACGGCTGCGGAGGAACGCCCCCAGCTCCTGTCTGTCCATGGCTCCAGTGTGCACGCCCGGCCGCGGCGCATCCTGGTACCGTCTGTGCCTGCCTCCGGCCTGGGGCGCGGGCCGACACTGCCGTCATGACGAACGACATCGACATCGCGCCGCTCGGCCTGCTCACCGGCAAGGTCGTGTTCATCACCGGCGCCAGCCGCGGCATCGGAGCGGCAGCGGCCCGCCTCTTCGCCGTGGAGGGGGCCGCCGTCGTGCTCGCGGCCCGTGGCATCGACGCGCTGCGGCGGATCGTGACCGAGATCCGTGCCGAGGGCGGGGTCGCGGACGCCGTCCACCTCGACCTGGCCGATCGCGGGAGCGTCCGCGCGGCCCTTGACCGGGTGGCGGAGCTGCACGGACGGCTTGACGGCGCGTTCAACAACGGCGGAGTGGGGCAGCGGCCCGGCCCTCTGGACGGCACCGGCGAGGAGGAGGTCGAGGAGCAGTTCGCGGTGAACTTCCGGGGCCACTGGACGGCCATGAACGCCGAGGCCGCGCTCATGCGACGCCACGGTGGCGGGGCGATCGTCAACACCTCCAGCATCGGCAGCCGGCGCGCCAACCCGGCCCTGCCGGCGTACGGGGCGATGAAGCGTGCACTCAACAGCATCACCGAGACCGCCGCGGTGAGCTGGGCCCCCGACGGCATCCGGGTGAACGGCATCACCCCCGGCGGCACCGCGACGGAGATGATCGAGGCGTGGGAGGCGGCTTCCCCCGGCATCGTCGAGCAGGTGACGGCGTCGGTGCCGCTCGGACGGATGGCCGAGCCGCGCGAGGTCGCCGAGGTGGCCGCGTGGCTGCTCAGCGACCGGGCCTCGATGGTGACCGGCGCGATCGTGCCGGTGGACGGTGGCGCCGGCGCGTGAGGACCAGCCTCGGCCCCGGCTGAAGCCCGGCGGGGAACCTGCGCCCGGCCTTGCGCGGGGGCCCGATTGATTTGTCCAATTTGTCCAAGCTTCGATCTTGTGAGCGGACGCGGGCTACAGTGACGACGGCCAGCAGTCAAAGGCAGTAAAGGCTGGCCGAAACCCGAGGAGAGCATGAATGAGAAGAACGTGGCCAATGGCGTTGGTGGCCCTCGCCGCTGTCGTCATGGGCGGCGCGACGCCGGCGAGTGGCGACGCCGGCGACCCGGCGGCCAAGGCGACGACCGCAACCGCGGGAACGACGGCGGCCAAAGCCGCGGTCTGCGGTAGCGCGTCGCTGAACGGCCCCGCCACACCGCCGGCCGGCGCGGTCGTGGTGCCCGCCGGCGACAACAGCGGCGTGGACTTACGCAAGGCGAACACCACGTACTACTTCGAGACCGGCACGCACACCCTGGAGCCCGCCCAATACGCCCAGATCCTGCCCGGCGAGAACGCGACGTTCATCGGCGCGCCCGGCGCGGTGCTCGACGGGAAGGGCGTGAACCAGTACGCGTTCGGTGACACGGCGACCGGGGTCACCATCCGGTACCTGACCGTCACCGGGTTCGTCGCGCCGCAGGAGGAGGCCGTGGTCAACCACAGCGCCGCAGACGACTGGGTCCTGGAGCACAACACGTTCCGTGACAACTCCGGCGCGGCGCTGATGGCCGGGGCCAGGAACCAGATCCGTGGCAACTGCATCAAGGACAACGGCCAGCTCGGCCTGAACGCGTCCCAGCACGGCGACCACATCACCGGCCTGGTGGTGGCGGACAACGAGGTCACCGGCAACAACACCGACGACTGGGAACACCAGGGCCAAGGGTGCGGATGCACCGGTGGCCTGAAGTTCTGGGCGGTGAACGGCGCCGACGTGACCGGCAACTGGGTGCACCACAACCACGGGCCGGGGATCTGGGCGGACACCAACAACAACGACTTCCTCATCGAGAACAACCTCATCGAGGACAACGACTCGATCGGGATCTTCTACGAGATCAGCTACAACGCCGTGATCCGCAACAACACCCTGCGCCGCAACACCTGGAAGGCGGGCGCCGAGCGGGCCGCGAAGGGCGACTCGTTCCCCGACGCGGCGATCTACCTGTCCGAGGCGGACGGCGAGCCGCGCATCCCGGCGCGCACCGGCAAGATCGAGGTCACCGGCAACCTGCTGGAGAACAACTGGGGCGGCATCACCGCGTGGGCGAACGCCGACCGGTTCTGCGGCAGCGCGGCCTCGACCACCAGCGACTGCACCCTGATCGTCGGGCCGGCCAACACCTCGAAGTGCTCGCCGCCCGCCATCAAGGACCAGCCGCTCTACACCGACTGCCGCTGGTGGACGAAGAACCTCGACATCCACCACAACACGTTCTCCTTCGCACCCGGCGCCGTCGACGGCGGCTGCTCGACGCAGTACTGCGGGCAGATGAGCCTGCTGTCCAACTGGGGCACGGCGCACCCGGACTGGTCGCCGTACCTGGGAGAGAAGATCGAGAAGTCGATCGTCTTCGAGTCGAACAACTCCTGGCACGACAACACCTACACGGGACCGTGGCAGTTCAGGATCTACGACATGGGCAGACGCGTCACGGCCGCGGAGTGGGTCGGCCCCCAGTACGGCCAGGACGCCGGCAGCACGTTCGACGGCAGGGCGCCCGAGGTGCCGCCGATCACCGAGCAGACCTTCGAGGACGTCTCGACGGCGCCCTACTCCGCCTGGTACGGATCCAGCCTGGCGCACCGGACCGGCGACGCGCACGGCGGCACGGGCTCGTTGCAGCTGACCAGCACCGAGGGGTCCGGCAGCGCGGTGGCGCTCGACAAGTACCCCGGATACAGCGGTGTGATCGCCGGTAAGAGCTACCGCGTGTCGCTGTGGTATCGAGAGGCCGTGGCCACCATGCCCACTGTCACCTGGAACGTGCGCTGGCGCGACGAGGACGGCGCGGTGCTGCGTACCGACCCCGTCCCCCTGCCCCGGAACACGGCCTGGACCGAGGCGGCCGGCACGTTCACCGCGCCGGCGGGCGCGACCCGCGTCGACTGGACCTTGGTCTGGAGCGCCCCCACCGGGTCCGCGTTCCGGATCGACGACGTGGCGATGCGTGCCGCGCAAACGCCGTAAGCATGAACAACACCGAGGCCCCCCTGACGGGGGGCCTCGCCCCGACGCGGTCCTGGTCCCTGCCGCCGCCGCACGAGCCTCTACGCCCTGGCCGCGCGACTTCTCCGCATCGCCGAGTTCAACGCCCTCGCCGCCGTCCTGCGGGGGCCGGTCAGGCCTTGACGGCGAGCCCGCCGTACATGGAGACCATGGAGTCCTCCACGAGCAGCGCCCGGTCGTCGGGCCGCCACCGGTGCACCGGCACCACACCCGGCTCGATGAGCTCGAATCCGGAGAAGAGCTCCTCGATCTGCGCCCTGGTACGGGCCTTGGACATGATGCCGCGCCGGTTGTACTGGGCGACGGCCTCGCTCACCAGCCGGCTCGGCGCGCTGTCGAGCGTGATGGTGGACAGGGCCAGGAAGCTGCCCGGCGGCAGCGGCTTCATCAGGTGCTCGATGATCGAGCGGACGGCGGCGTCGTCGCGGATGAAGTGCACCACGGCGATCAGGCACAGCGCGACGGGACGGGTGAAGTCGAAGGTGTCGCGGACCTCGGCCGAGCCGATGATGGCCTCCGGGTCGTTCAGGTCGGCCTGGATGTAGCGGGTCCGGCCCTCCGGGGTACTGGTGAGCAGGGCGCGGGCGTGGACGAGGACGAGCGGGTCGTTGTCCACGTAGATGATCCGGGCGGCGGGGTGAGCCCGCTGGGCCACCTCGTGCAGGTTGGGCGAGGTGGGCAGCCCGGTGCCGATGTCGATGAACTGGTCGACGCCGCGCTCGGCCGCCAGGTGGCGGGTCACCCTGACCATGAAGTCGCGGTTGGCGCGCACGGACGTCGGCATGTACGGGGCGATCTTGATGACCTCCTCGGCCGCCGCGCGGTCGGCCGCGAAGTTGTCCTTGCCGCCCAGGAGGTAGTCGTAGACCCGCGCCGAGTGCGGCACGTTCGTCTTGAGATCGACCGCCGTCCGCCCGTCGCCGGCCACCCCCGCACCGCCATGTTGATCAACTGCCATGCGCCCCACGTTAGCGGGATTCGGGCGGCGGAATCCGGCGAATGCCACCTGGAACGACAACATCCTGGGCTCAGCGCGAGGAGGGCTTGCTCTTCTTGCGGGCGCGGCGGTCGGGGACGGGGGAGCGGCCCGCGGAATGGTCGGCGAACGCCTCGGCCGCCTTGGCGGGGTCGCCGTCGCGCAGCAGCGAGACCAGGCGGCCGTGCTCGTCGGCCATCGCGTGCCAGTCGCCGTCGAAGAGCGGGTCGGCGATGGCGCGCAGCGCGCGCAGGCTCGGTTCGAGGACCTCCCACATCCGGGTCAGGAACGGGTTGCCCGCGATCTGGCTGACCCTGGTGTGGAAGGCGATGTCGATGTCGCGGAACTTGCCGACGTCGTTCATCGCCACGGCCTGGTGCATCTGCTCGACGAGGTCCTCCAGCTCGCGGAGCTGGTCGTCGGTGACGTGCCCGGCGGCGAGCTGGGCGGCGAGGCGTTCGAGCGGCTCGCGCACCTGGCGGGCGTACTCGGCGTGCTCGGTGGAGATCTCGACGACGAAGTTGCCGCGGCGCGGCACGTGCACGAGCAGCCCCTCGCGGGCCAGCTGCTTGACGGCTTCGCGAACCGGCGCTTGACTCACGCCCAGACGGCGTGCGATCTCCGACTCCACCACGCGCTCGTTCGGCGCGAGGTCGCCCTCGACGATGGCCTGCCGGAGCAGCTCGTACACCCGATCGGAGATCAAGGTGGGACGGACCGAGTCTTTGCTCGTGGCCAGTCTGGAGGCGAAGTCACTGTTGGCTTGCCGTGTCGATGCCATGAAGTCCTCATCATGCGATCTCGCGCGTCCCCGGTCCCCGCTGTCATGATACGCGATCATCGGTTAGCAGGTATCGATTGCAGCCGATCCGCCAGCCAGGCGAGCTTGACGGCCTCGTGCGCCGGGCCGCCGCCCTCGTGGTCGTTGAACGGGTAGACGCTGATCCGCTTGCGCGCCGGGGGCAGGTCGTGCAGCGCGCCGTAGTGGTTGAAGGCCGCGTACACCGTCGAGGGCGGGCAGATGCGGTCCATGAGGCCGACGGAGAAGAGCGTCGGCGCGTTGGCCCGGCGGGCGAGCGTCGCGGCGTCGAAGTACGACAGGGTGCGCATCGCCGTCTCGGCGTGTTCCCGGTGCAGCTTCACGAACCGGGTGAACTCCACGTACGGCGGCTGGTCGGTGAACGTCGTCGCGCGCCCGAAGTGGCACAGGAACGGCACGTCCGGCATGACCGCCACGAGATCGGGGACGAGCCCGGCCACGGCCAGCGCGATCCCGCCGCCCTGGCTGGTCCCGGTCACCGCGATCCTGGAGGCGTCCACCTCCGGATGCGTGCGCACCGCCGCGACGGCCCGCACGGCGTCGGTGTACAGGCGGCGGTAGTAGTACCGCTCCGGGTCGAGCACGCCGCGGGTCAGGAATCCGGGGGCCGCGACGTCGCCGGTCGCGGGATCGGGGTCGGGCGTCTCGGCGCCCTGGCCGCGGGTGTCCATGACGAAGTGCGCGTAACCGGCGCACGCCCAGAGCCGCTTCTCGTGGGCCACGCCGCGGCCGCTGCCGTAGCCGAGGTACTCCACGACGGCGGGCAGGGGGCCGGTCCTGGTCACCGGCAGGTGCAACCAGCCCTTGACGGGGTGGCCGCCGTAGCCCGCGAAGGTGACGTCGAAGGTGTCGATCGTCGCCAGCCCGTTCGGCGCCGGCTCGGCCGTCATGGCGAGGTCGACGCCGCTGGTTCCGGCGAGGGTCTTCGCCCAGAACGCATCGAAGTCAGCCGGCTCCGGCAGGGTCGGCAGGTACCGTTCGAGCTGGTCCTGGGGGAGGTCGAAATGGGCCATCGATCAACCAATCATCGCTTATCGATCAACTGTCGCATCGAAGCAGGGGCTCCGGAGCGTTGTCAACCGGAGGTGCCAGGCGGTACGCGCGCTCGGCGGTCGTGCGCAGCACCCGTACGCGCTCCCCGGCCGTCAGCCCGGCGAGCCCGAGCGTCGCCAGCCGCAACGACTCCGCGCGGGACCCGCGGGGCAGGCAGATCGGCCAGTCGGACCCGACGACGCACCGGTCGGGACCGAACGCCTCGACCACGTGGGCGACCAGTCCGGCCACCCGCTCCGGTGGCACGCCGTGCTGCTGGGTGAGCAGGCCGGAGATCTTCATGATCACGTTCGGGGTGCGGGCCGCCCGCCGCACGTGCTCGCGCCACTCCTCCGGATCGGCCGCCAGCAGGTTCGGGGGGTTGCCGAGGTGGTCGACGACCACGGTCAGCTCCGGGTGCCGCGCGGCGACCTCGGCCGCGACGCCGACGGCGGCGGCGTGCAGGTTGAGTTCGAGCGCCACCCCGAGCTCGGCCAGCACGGGGACGAGCGCGCGCGCCGAGGCGGGCGTGGCCGCCCACGAGGGGCCGCCGAGCCGCATCCCGTTGGGCCGGGCCTCGTCCATGAGCTCCCGGAACCGGGACGGCTCGATCCCGGCGTGGACGTTGAGGTTGCCGACGTGCCCGGTGATCAGGCCGGGGTGACGCAGGCGCAGGTCGCGCAGCCGCCAGGTCTCGCCGCGGTCGCCCCTGGACGCCTCGACCAGGATCGTCCCGGTCAGGCCGAGGCCGTCGCCCGCCGCGGCCAGGTCGCCGGCCGTGAACGACCGGTGGTGGGGTGACTCCGGGGTGATCCACGGGTAGCCGCCGTCGAGGTCCCAGAGGTGGGCGTGGCAGTCGATCACCTGTGCTCCGTATGTTCGGCCAGTATTGACACGTTGATCCGCGCTCATGATGATTCTAATCATCGGCTATCGATCAGCGATTACAGGTGTTCTCATGCGCATGGCAGCAAGACGTCCCGGCGGCGCGGCAGAGCGGGGTGGCAGGCGGTGACGGCCTACGACGCCACGCGCGTGCCGGAGGTGCGGGCCTCCCGTGGACTGGCGACTCCGCCGCGGTGGGCCGTGTTGGAGCGGGAGCTGTTCGCCGTCCAGGACAAGGCGTGGCGGATCTTCGCCGACCGCTACACCGAGGACGACGGCCGGCTGGTCTTCCGCGACACGCTGGGGGAGGGGCTCGACGGCCGCGACGGGGTCGACGACTTCTACGAGGCGTTCTTCAACTGGCCCACGCTGTACCTGCTCGGCGGCAGCGCGGACGTCCTGGCGGCGGCGCGGCGGCACTGGCGGGGCGTCACCGCCCAGCTGACCGGGATGGGCATGCTGGTCGAGGGGTTCGAGCGCGGCTACGACTGGTTCCACCAGGGCGAGGGCATGCTGCTGTTCTACGGGCTCTGCCTCGCCTCGCCCGATGACGGCGAGCTGAGGGGGCTGGCCGGGCGCTTCGCCGACCTCTACCTGCCCGGCGGCCCCAACTACGACCCCGAGCACCGGATCATCCGCGCGCCGCACAACGGCGCCGCCGGCCCGCGCTGGGGCTTCAGCGACCACGACGTGTACTTCCCGTGGAGCCTGGCCCTGCGCCCCTACGGGCTGCCCCTGGACTGGATCGACGAGGCCGCGCCCTTCGACGACCTGGCCGCCGATCCGGCGCGGGCCCGCGCGTACGGCCGCGTGATGTGGGAGCGCATGGGCCGCGGCGACACGATCGTCAACCTCTGCGCGACCAGCCTCGTCACCAACGCCTACCTGCTCGGCGGCGAGTCCCGCCACGCCGACTGGGTGGTGGAGTACGTCGACGCCTGGCGGCGGCGGCTGGACGGCCGCGACGTCGTCCCCGACAACGCCGGCCTGCACGGCGTGGTCGGCGAGCACCTGGACGGCCGCTGGTACGGCGGCCACTACGGCTGGTCCTGGCCGCACGGCCTGCCACCCGTCGGGACGGCGGCGATCGTCGGCGCGTCCAACGCCGTGTTGCTGACGGGCGACGCGTCCTACCTGGATCTGGCCAGGAACCCGCTGGACGTCGTGCTCGGCCGGGCCGAACGGCGCCGCCCCGCCGACGTCTCCACCATCACCAAGCGCTGGCGGCCCCACCTGCGCGGGCTGGAGCACGAGCCGACGCTCATGGCGCCCATGCGCCGCGACGACTCCGGGTGGTTCGACCACAACATCATGCCGACCCAGCTGCCCGTGGCCCTGTGGCAGTTCAGCCGGGCCGCCGCCGACCGGGAACGCGTCGACCGGCTCCGTGAGGAGGCGAGCTGGGACTGGACGGCGGTGCACACCCAGCGCACCAAGGAGGAGTCCGGGCACGAGGAGCCCTGGTACGAGTACCTCGCCGGCCGCAACCCCGGCTTCCCCGAGCGGATGCTGCGCAGCGCCATCGACACCTGCGCCCAGCGGCTGGAGTCCATCGCGGCCGACCCGGTGGACCCCGTCGTCGGCCCCGACGCGTTCGGCATCCACGACTGGCAGGACCGCAACCCGGTCGTCACGGAGGCGCTGCTGCAGCTGACCACCGGATCCCCGCAGGTGCTCTACAACGGCGCGCTGGCGCAGATGCACCTGCGGTACTTCGACGCCGAGGAGCGCCGTCCGGGCCTGCCCGCCGACGTCGCCGCGCTGGTCACGAGCATCGACGCCGGGCACACCGTGGTCGAGCTGGCCAACCTCGGCGAGGCTCCGCGCTCGCTCGTGGTGCAGGCGGGCACGTTCGCCGAGCACGTCATCCACGAGGTCCGCGCCGACGACGAGCCGCCCACACCGGTCGAGGGGCCGCATGTCCACGTGCGGCTGCCGGGCTCGACGCACGTACGGCTCACGCTGACGATGACGCTGCGCGGCGGGAGACCCACGTACGAGGCTCCGCCGATGGAGGTGCGGCGATGAAGGTCGAGCTGCCACGGCTGGGCCTCGGCACCGCCCCCATCGGCAACCTGTTCCAGGACGTCTCCGAGCAGGACGCGGCCGCCACGGTGGCCGCCGCCGTCCAGGAGGGCGTCACCTACTTCGACACCGCGCCCCGCTACGGGCACGGGGTCGCCGAGGAACGGCTCGGCCGCGCGCTCGGGACCGGTGGCGACGCCGCCGAGCCGGTGATCTCGACCAAGGCGGGCTGGCTGCTGCGCCCCGGGCAGACGGTGGTCACCGACTGGACGGAACGGGGCATCCGCCAGTCGCTGGAGTCCAGCCTGGAACGGCTCCGGCGACCCTCCGTCGACATCCTGTACCTGCACGACCCCGACGACTTCCCCGACGACGTGCGCCGTACCGCCTACCCGGCCGTGCGCAGGCTGCGGGAGGAGGGGCTGGCCGGGGCCGTCGGCTTCGGCATGAACCACAGCGAACCGCTGGCCGCGTACGTGGCCGAGTTCGACGTGGACGTCGTCCTCATCGCCGGGCGGTTCTCGCTGCTCGACCACGACGCGCTGACGACCCTGCTGCCGCTGTGCCTGAAGACCGGCACGGCGGTGGTCGTGGGCGGCGTCTTCAACACCGGCCTGCTCGCCGACCCGCGTCCTGAGGCCATGTACAACTACCGGCCGGTGCCGGGCGGCGTGCTGGCTCGGGCCGAGCGCTGCCGCGCCGTCTGCGCGGAGTTCGGGGTGCCGCTCGCCGCGGCGGCCGTGCAGTTCCCCTTCCTCCATCCCGCCGTGCGGTCGGTCGTGGTGGGCTGCCGGTCGGCGGCCGAGGTGAAGGGCAACGCGGCCGCCTCGCGTACGGAGATCCCGCCGGAGTTGTGGCGCCGGCTCGCCGAGGAGGGCTTCGTCCCTCCCGAGCTGCTGGACGGATAGAGGAAGACCCCGGCGGGGCGGGTTCGCCGCCCCGCCCCCCGTCTCTCAGTCGGTCTCGCGGGCGGCCAGGTACTCGGCGAGGCCGGCTCCGGTCAGCGGGTAGTAGTCCGACAGCCGGCCGCCCTCGTCCAGGCGGCGGCGGGCGAACTCCTCGCGGTCCTGGTGCAGGAGGGAGTCCTCGGCCACCGCCATGGCGCTGCGCTGCGGGACGACGACCGCCCCGTCCTCGTCGGCGACGATGAGGTCGCCGGGCGTCACCAGCGTGCCGCCCACCCCGACCGGGACGTTGAAGGCCGAGGGGAACAGCTCGGCCTGCGAGGCGTAGTGCGGCGTCACCCCCGTGCACCAGATCGGCACGCCGAGCGCGCGCACCCGCGCGGCGTCGCGCACCCGGCCGTCCACGACGATGCCGGCCCCGCCGCGCAGCTTGAAGTAGCGGACGAGCATGTCGCCGAGGCAGCCGGTGAAGTGGCTGGCCTGCGCGGAGATGACCAGCACGTCGCCGGGCCGGATGGATTCCAGCACCGCCCACAGCGCGGTCTTGCGCTCGGCGTCCTCCTGTCCGGTGCCGGAGAAGACGTCCTCGCGCTGGGGCAGGAACTGCAGGGTCACGGCGCCGCCGGTGATCCGCACACCGGGCTCCCTGTGCAGGGGGACGGGGCCGTCGATGAAGGTCCGGGTGATGCCCATCTGGTGGAGCTTGGCGCAGGCGGTGGCGGCGCTCACGTCCGCGAGGGCGTCCACCAGGCCCGCGCCGGGCCGGACGAAGGGCGAGGAGTGCGCCGGCCCCAGCATCGTCTCGTAGACGCCGGTCTCCGGGGCCCCGACATGCCCGTTCGTGCTCATTTCTGCCTCATCCCAACACATCGACAATTATCGCCTATCGATGGTAGATGTAACTGCCGACCGATGAGGGCTGTCAACCGTGAGAGGAGACCGGGATGCCGGCGGGGCCGACGAAGTGGTTCGAGGAAGCGCGGTTCGGGATGTTCGTCCACTTCGGGCTCTACAGCCTCGCCGCCCGGCACGAATGGGTGCGCAGCCGGGAGAAGATGCCGGACGAGGACTACGACCGCTACCTGGAACAGTTCGATCCCGACCTGTTCGACGCGGCCGAGCTCGCCAGGAACGCCCGCGCCGCCGGGATGCGCTACGCGGTGCTGACCGCCAAGCACCACGACGGGTTCTGCCTGTTCGACTCCGAGCTCACCGGCTACACCAGCGTCCGCGCGGCCGGCCGGGACCTGGTCGCCGAGTTCGCCGCGGCCATGCGGGCCGAGGGCCTGCGCGTGGGGCTCTACTACTCGCTGCTCGACTGGCGGCACCCCGACTTCACCATCGACCAGTACCACCCGCTGCGTGACAGCGCGCCGCCGGACGCGAACGCCACGCGCGACATGGCCCGCTACCGGGCGTACATGAACGGGCAGGTACGCGAGCTGCTGACCGGGTACGGCCCGATCGACCTGCTCTTCTTCGACTTCACCTACCCGGCGAAGGGGCCCGCCGACTGGGGTGCGGAGGAGCTGATGGCGACCGTGCGCGCCCTGAACCCGCAGATCGTGGTGAACGACCGCCTCGGCATCCCCGGCGACTACGTGACGCCCGAGCAGTACCAGCCCGACCGGCCGCTCACCCGCGACGGCGTCCAGGTCAGGTGGGAGGCGTGCCACACGCTCAACGGCTCCTGGGGCTACGACCGCGACAACCGCGACTACAAGGACCCGGGGCTGCTGATCCGGATGCTCGTCCAGTCCGTCGCGTGCGCCGGCAACCTGCTGCTCAACGTCGGGCCCACCGGCCGGGGCGCGCTCGACCCGCGGGCCCGGCACACGCTGGCCGCGATCGGGGAGTGGATGTCCCTGCACGCCAGGGCCGTGCACGGCGCGGGGCCGAGCCCGTTCACCCCGCCGCCCAACGCCCTCTACACCCAGCGGGCCGGCCGCCTCTACCTGCACCTGCTGTCCTGGCCGCTCAAGCACGTCCACCTGCCCGGCCTCGCCGGACGCGTACGCTACGCCCAGTTCCTCCACGACGGCTCCGAGGTGCGCTTCCACCAGGCGGACGGGGACCAGCACGAGCACAACAACCTCGCCCTGCCGGGCCAGCCGCCGGGCACGCTCACGCTGACCCTGCCCGTCGCCGCGCCGGACGTGCCGCTGCCGGTCGTCGAGCTCGTGCTGCGCGACGACGATGGTTCCTGACGTCACCGCGCGGCCGGTGTGGGACGCGGCGCCCGCCGGGGCCCGCGACGCCGTCCTGGCCGCCGCGGCCGAGGAGCTGGCCCGGCCGGCCCCGCACCTGTCCCTGGACGACTGGGCCCGGACGTTCCGCGACGGGGCGCGGGCCGTCCACGAGGACAAGGCGCGGCGGCTGCGCGAACGCGTGGACGTCCTCGCCCTCGCCGCCGTGCTCACCGGCGAGGTGGCCCCCGCGACCGCGCCCCCCGGAGCGTGCCCGCACCTGGACGCCGTCGTGGACGGGCTGATGGCGCTCGCCGAGACGAGCACGTGGTGCTGGGCGCCGCACGATCGCGGGGCCGCGGCCCGGGGCGAGGTCGTGCCCGATCCCGACGACCCCTTCCTCGATCTGGGCGCGGCCGAGATCGCGACGCTGTTCGCCTGGGCCGACCACGCGCTGGGCCCGCATCTGGACATCCGGGCGCCGGGGCTGCGCCGCAGGTTGCGCCGCGAGGCTGACCGGCGGGTGCTCACGCCGTTCGAGCGGGTGCGCGACTGGCACTGGATCGGCCGCGACGGCCGCGCCAACAACTGGAACCCCTGGATCCACGGCGCCGTCCTGGCGGCCGCGCTGCTGCTCTGCGACGACGTCCGGCGGCGCGAGCGCCTGGTACGCCTGGCCGCCGAGGGGCTGGACCACTACGTCGCCGGGCTCCCCGACGACGGCGGGATCGACGAGGGCATCGCGTACTGGTGGCAGGGGGCGTGCCGGCTGCTGGAGGCGCTGGACCTGCTGGAGGACCCCGGCCCGCCGGTGCTGCCCGCCCTGCTCGCCTATCCGCCGCGCATGCACCTCGGCGCGGACTGGTACGTCAACACCGGGGACGCTCCGGCCCGGCTCTCCGGCGAGCGGCCGTGGCAGGTGCTCTTCCGCTGGGGCGAGCGTCTGGGGCAACCGGAGACCGTGGCGTACGCGGTGGCCGCCGCACGCGGGTCCGGCGGCGTCGTCCAGCCCAGGGCCGGGCTCGGGCGCGCCATGACCGCGCTGGCCGACCGGCGATGGTGCCGGGCGGTCACGTCCGGCGGGACGCCGGACGGCTCGCCCTGGCTGGCCCGCGAGTGCTGGCTGCCGCGCGTCCAGGTCATGGTCGCGCGCGAGCGGGCCGGGAGCGCGGACGGGCTGACCGTGGCGGCGAAGGCCGGCCACAACGGCGAGCACCACAACCACCTCGACGTCGGCTCCTACTGGGTGGCGCTCGACGGACGGCCGATGGTCGTGGACGTCGGCCAGCCGACCTACACCGCCGCGACCTTCGGCCCGCGCCGCTACGAGGAGTGGCCGTTCCAGAGCGCCTGGCACAACGTGCCGGAACCGGGACACGGGCAGCTCCCGGGGGCCGAACACGGCGCGCGGGACGTCGCCGTCCGGTTCGACGAGGGCCAGGCCGTCCTGCGGGCGGACCTGAGCGCCGCCTACCCGGCGGGCCTGCTCACCCGCTGGGAGCGGGTCGTCCGGCTGGTGCGCGACGGCCCGGAGCCGTCCGTCACCGTCGAGGACGAATGGGCGGCGGGCCCGCGGACGGTGTTGTTCCGGCACGTTCTCGCCGGCGAGGTCGCGTGCGAGCCGGGCCGGGCGGTCGTCACGGCGGACGGGGGACCGCCGCTCGAACTGCGCTGGGACCCCGCCGTCGGCGTCGCGTCCGTCGAGCACCGGGACATCGACGACCCGCGCCTCGCGCGCAGCTGGGGCTCCCGGCTGACCCGGCTGACGCTGGCCGTCACCGGCCCGGGGAGCGGCGGCCGGTTCGCCGTGAGCTTTCGCCGGCACTCACGAAATGACTCTTGAACAAGTTAGGTATGCCACATAACATCACCTATCGATAGGCGATGGACATAGACGGTGGTCGATGTCGCCGCGTCGATCGTGTCGAGCCGCCACGCCGGCCCGCGCAGCCCGACCCCCTCACCCAGGTGGCCCCCGGGCGGGCGGCTCCCGAAGACGGCCAGTCCACCCCCGACCTTCCACCGGTCATGACTATGCAATTGGAGCGTGCAGCGGATATGGGAACACAGTTGCGCCGGGCGTGCGCGGTCGCGGTGGCCGCCACCACCGTGGTGGCCGCGGCCACCGCCTGCGGCGGCGAGGACCCGGCGCAGGCCGGCGCCACGACTCTGCGGATCATCGTCAACATCAGCCCGAACCTGACCGAGCAGTACTGGAAGGGACTGTTCGCGAAGTACGAGCAGAGCCACCCGGGGGTGAAGGTCAACCTGGAGCTCACCGGGACCGTCTCGGCGACCGCCAAGCTCTCCCAGGACCTCGCCGCCGGCGACCCGCCGGACATCGCCCAGCAGATCACCCCGACGAAGGAGAACGCCGCGCTGTTCGCCGACCTCACCGGCGAGGCGTGGACCGGCCAGACCCCGCTGGCCGACCAGTACGCCGTGGACGGCAAGCGCTACCTGGTCGGCGTCGGCCAGCAGATCCAGTCGCTGGTCTTCTACAACAAGGCCGCCTTCGCCAAGGCCGGTCTCGACGCCACCGCCATCAAGACGCTCGACCAGTTCCAGGACGCCATGGCCAAGCTGAAGAGCGCCGGCTACACGCCGCTGCAGAGCGCCGGGCAGTGGGTGCCGGGAGCGCAGTTCTCCCTGATCGCCGACTCCGGCGTGCTCACCGCCGACCCCGACTGGACGGTCAAGCGCAAGCAGAACCAGGTCTCCTTCGCCACCGGCGACTACCTGAAGTACCTCCAGCGCTTCCGCAGCTGGATCGACCAGGGCTACCTCGACAAGAGCGCGCTCGGCCTGACCTACGCCGACGGGCAGACGGCCTTCCTCGACGGCAAGTCCGCGATGTACGTCATGGGCTCCTTCTTCGTCCCGGCCGCCGACGCGGCCAAGAAGAGCGACGAGATCGGCGTCTTCTCCATGCCGACCGACGGCTCGTACCCCACCGGCCAGTACGGCAACATCGCCAGCCCGTACGTGGTCGTCAACGCCTCCAAGCACAAGACGGCCGCGATCGACTTCGTGAAGTGGCTGGTCACCGACCCGGCCGCGATCGAGAGCCAGCTCGCCGCCGACGGCAACCTGCGCAAGGCCTTCACCTACAAGATGTCCAGCCTCGGCACGCAGGTCCAGAAGATCCTTGAGGAGGCGCCGTCCGTCCTGGTCAAGTCGGGCGAGCGCCAGCCGGTCGAGGGTTATCCGGCCGAGCTCAACACGCAGGTGCAGAAGCTGTACACGGGCGCCACGGCCGAGCAGGTCGCCGCCGGTTTGGACAAGTGGTGGAACTCGCAGAGCTGACCCGGCGGCCGGAGCGGCAGGCGTCCGAGCCGCGGCGCCCGCGCCGCGAGTGGCTGCCGGCCAGGTACCGGGCCAGGGCGGTGACCTTCGGGCTCGTCGCGCCGTCCGTGCTGGTCTACACGGTGATGACCGTCGTCCCGGTGGGCGTGGCGGTCTACCTGAGCCTGACGGACTGGAACGGCTTCTCCGACGCGGTCTTCATCGGCTTCGAGAACTACCTGCACCTGTTCGACGACCCGAGCTCGACCAGCGCCTGGTACGTGACCGCCCTCGTCGCCGTCACCGGCACCCTGCTCATGATCGGCGGCGGTCTGGCGTACGCGCTGCTGCTCAAGGAGCGCTCGCGGACGAACTCGTTCTTCCGCACGCTCGCCTACTACCCGCACGTGATCAGCGCGCTGATCCTCGGCTTCCTCTGGGCCGCGATCCTCGGCACCAACGGCGCCGTCAACAGCACGCTGCAGCACTTCGGCATCGGGCCCGTCGGCTTCCTGTTCGAGGAGAACCTCGCCTTGGTCTCGCTCATCGCGGTGATCGTGTGGGCCGGCTTCGGGTTCAACGTCGTGCTGTTCGTCGCCGCGCTCCAGACGGTCCCCGCCGAACTGCTGGAGGCCGCGGCGATCGACGGCGCGACCCGGCGCCAGGCCAACCTGCGCGTGGTGATCCCGATGATCTCCCCGGTGGTGACCGTGGCCACCGTGCTGAACCTCATCGGCCTGATCAAGACCTACGACCTGGTCGTGAGCCTCACCAACGGCGGGCCCGCGGGCGCCACGCAGACGTACTCGTTCCTCATCCTGGCCAGGTCCTTCGAGGGGACGAAGGTCGGTTACGCCAACGCGCAGGCCGTGTTCCTCATGGTCGTGTGCGCCGGCCTCGCCCTGCTGGTGACCGCCGCGCGCAACCGGCAAGACCGCGCCACGACGAGTTAGGGGACGGTGATGATCGAACAGAGGCAGGCCGCCCACGGCAGGCGCCGCTCCTTCGTGCGCCCGGTCATGCTGGCGCTGCTCCTGGTGGCCATGACCGTGCCGGTCTACCTGCTCGTGGTCAACAGCTTCAAGTCCCAGGACGACATCCTCGGCAACCCCTTCTCCCTCCCGTTCGGGGACCTCACCTTCGAGTACCTCGCCAACGCCGTCAACAGCCCCCAGTACAACGTGATCCGCAGCTACGGCTTCACGCTGTTCCTGGTCGTCGTCGTGGACGTCCTGTGCATCCTGCTGGCCGGCCCGGCGGCGTACGCGATCGCGCGCAGCCTCAGCCGCCGCTCCCAGCTGTTGCTGCTGTACTTCCTCGCGGGCACGTTCATCCCGGGCGCCGCGCTGGTGATCCCGGTGATCTACGTGCTGCGCTCGGTCGGCCTGGCCAACACCGTGGCCGGCCTCGTGGCCCACGACGTGGCCTCGACCCTTCCGGTGAGCATCTTCCTGTTCGTCGGCTTCATCCGTACCATTCCGGCCTCCATCGACCAGGCGGCGATGATCGACGGCGCGGGCCGGCTGCGCACGTTCTGGACGATCATCTTCCCGCTGATGCGGCCCGCGGTGGTCACCGTGCTGATCCTCAACTCGATCGGGATCTGGAACGACTTCGTCAGCCCGCAGATCCTGCTCAGCCCCGGCTCCGGCCGGTACACGGTGACGACGGCCATCTACGCCGGGATCAGCCAGTACTCGACCGACCTGACCAGGGTGTTCCCCAACCTGCTGCTGGCGGTGGCACCGGTCGTCATCTTCTTCGTCTACATGCAGCGCCACATCATCAGCGGCCTCACGGTCGGCGCGGTCAAGGGCTGAACGGCCCGTCACGGAAAGAGGGACCATGACGTTGTTACGCAATCGGCGGCCGCGCGCGGCCGTGGTGCTCGCGCCGGTGATCGCGACGGTGCTCGCGGTCGTGTCGGCGGCCGTCCCGGCGGCGGCCGAGCAGGGCGCGGGCGGCACCACCTACCACGTCGCGCCGTGGGGCAGGGACTCGGCCGACGGCCGGTCGGCCGCGACGGCCTTCCGGCACATCCAGCGGTGCGCCGACGTCATGACGCCCGGCGACACCTGCCTGATCCAGGCGGGCACGTACGAGGAGACCGTCGTGCCCGCCAGGTCGGGCGCCGCCGGACTGCCCATCACCTACCGGGCGGCCCCCGGCGCGCGCGTGACGGTGAGCGGCGCCAAGCGGATCAGGGGCTGGTCCCCGGTCACCGCCCGGGACGTGGCCCGCATCGCGCAGTGGGACCCGTACGCGCCGGACTCGCCCTTCGCCCAGGCCGTGCGCGACGGTCGCGTCCACAGCGCCCGCGCCGACCTCGGACCCGACGTCACGACCGTGCAGACCTTCACCGACCAGCGGATGAACGTCGAGGCCCAGTGGCCCTACCCCGGCCTCGACCTGCTCGAACCCGCGGTGCGGTACGCCGGCCCCGGCAGCGCGGAGGCCACCGTCGCCGACGACGCGCTGACCCGCCCGGCCGGCTACTGGACCGGCGCCCGCGTGACGACCAACTACTGGTACATCACGGCGACCTCCACGATCAAGAGCTCCGACGTGGGCTCGGTCGTGCTCGACGCGGCGCCGCCGTGCGTCCACAAGGTGATCCCGAAGGACACCCGGTACGCGCTCGCCGGCAAGATCGGCGAACTCGCCCACCCCGGCACCTGGTTCTACGACCCGGCCGGCAAACGGCTCTACCTGTACAGCGAGGACGACCCCAACCGGCACGTGATCGAGGCCAAGGCCCGCACGCTGGCCTTCGACCTGCGGAACACGAGCCACACGACGATCGCCGGCGTCGGCCTGTTCGCCGCCACCATCGAGACCGGGCCCGGCAGCAGCCACGTCGTGATCGACGGGATCACCGGCAGGTACCTGTCGCACTACACCGACATCACGCGCGGCGCCACCGACTGCGGCTCCACCGTCACCCGGGGCGTCGCCGACACCGGCATCGTGCTCAACGGCACGGACAACCAGGTCGTCGACAGCGACCTGTCACTCAGCGCCGGAAACGGCATCGCGCTGCGCGGCATGCGGAACACCGCGACGAACAACGTCATCCACGACGTGGACTACCTGGGCACCTACGCGGCCGGCGTCGCCGTGCAGGGCAACAGCCAGACGGTCACGCACAACACCATCTACCGGGTCGGCCGCAGCGGCGTGAACCTGCAGTGGGACAACGCCGCCGGCGGCACGCCGGGGCCGGACCGCATCGCCTACAACGACATCTCCCAGTACGCCCGGCTGAGCCTGGACGTGGCCGCGGTCTACACCTGCTGCGGCTCCGACATGCTGGGGACCTCGATCGACCACAACGTGCTGCACGATCCGGCGCCGAGGTGGGGCGCCACCAAGTTCGGGGTCACCGGCGTCTACGCCGACAACGGGCAGAGCAACATCACCATCGCCGCCAACGTGGGCTGGGGCAACCCCGAGGGGACCGTGATGCTCAACGGCCTCGGCGGCGGCTCGCACAACAACGGCGTCTACAACAACACCGGCGGCATGACGATGTTCTACGTCAAGGAGCCCGGCAACTCGACCGGCACGAAGGTCTACAACAACATCGGCCCGATCCGCGGCCTCGACGGCGCCACGAACGGCGGGATGGTGCTGTCCAACAACCTGCCGGCCGACGTCGACCCGCTGTTCGTCGACCCGGCCGGGCGCGACTACCGGCTGTCGGAGGCGTCCCCGGCGCGCAACCGGGCGATCCCGCTGCCCGGCGTCAACGACGGTTCGACGGACCCGCTCCCGAGCCTCGGCGCCTACCAGTACGGCGCCCCCAAGTGGGTGGCCGGAGCGACCCGCTAGGACAACCGGACGCAGCAGCAGCCCGGCGTCCGTGGCCGCCACCACGGGCGCCGGGTCCGGTGCGCGCAGGGCGTGCTCGGGGAGGTCGTCAGAGAGGGCGGTGCATGATGTGCAGTCCGACGTAGCCCTTCGCCGGGCTCCGGAAGCCCTCCGGCACGGTGCCGAGCACCTCGAATCCGAGTTTCCGGTACAGGCGCACCGCCGTCTCGTTGGTCTCCACGACCGCGTTGAACTGCATCGAGCGGAAACCCGTGGTGCGGGCCCACTCGATGGTGTACTCGCACAGCGCGCGGCCCACACCACGTCCGGAATGTGCTGGATCGACCATGTAGCTGGCGCTCGCGACGTGCGAGCCGTTGCCCATCTGGTTGTTGTTCATCTTCGCGGTGCCGAGGATCGTGCCGTCGTCGGCGACCGCGACGACCGTACGGTTCGGGGCGGGCAGCAACCACCAGCCGCGCCCCTCTTCCTGACCGAGATCGAGCGGATAGGTGAAGGTCTCACCGGCGGCGACGATCTCGCGGAAGAACGGCCAGATGGCCGACCAGTCGTCCACGGTGGCTTCCCTGATCAGCATCCGCCCAATATACCGGCGACGCCGAGACGTCAGGCGAGCCTCCGGAGCGCTCTGATGCTGCCACCCTTGTGCCATGGTTCGCACATCACTGATCGCATGCTGCTTAGCCGTCTCGCTCGCCGGCTGCGCAGGTGATCCGGCGCCGGTCGAGTCGTCCAGGTCCGCTCAGCCGGAACCCGCCGCCGCCCCGCAGACTCCGCTGCAGCAGAGCGCCGTTCCCGGCACGCAACGGTATTACGCCACCGAACTGCGACCCGGCGACTGCATCGAACCCCTTCCCCAGACGTACCTGGTGACCGTCGTCCCCTGCCACGTGCCGCACTCGGCCGAGTTCGCCACCACCTACGTCCTCCCGCAGGGGCCGTATCCGGAGGCGGACATGACACGGCTCGCGGAGAACGGATGCCTTCCCAGAATGCGCGTCAAGAAGTCGAAGAGGGATGTCATCGGGATGACGTGGCTCGGGCCGGCCGCGGAGGACTGGCCCCGCTACCGGACCGTGTACTGCCTGGCCGTACGCACGGACGGACAGAAGACGACAGGCCGGGTGGTCGAGTGAACCACCGAGCCACGGCGGTCATGACCGCGACCGCCGTCAGGTGGACTTGATGAAGGTGTGCAGGTCGTCGTTGAACCGGTCACGGTGGGTGACGAACAGGCCGTGCCCGCCGGTCGGGTACTCCAGGTAGGTCGCCCCGGGAACCAGCTGGGCGGTGCGCCGCCCGGTGACGGCCACCGGCACGGAGGCGTCGGCGGCCCCGTGCACGACCAGCGCGGGCACGGCGATCTCGGCCAGCGAGGCCCGGTGGTCGAAGGTCATGGCGGCCCGCTGGTACTGGCGGATCGCCCACGGCGAGACCTCAAGGCACTGCCGCAGCGTGAACTCCACCTGTGCCGGGGAGATCTCGTTGCCCAGGTGCGTGGCGAAGAACGCCTGCGCCCGCTGGGCCAGCCACTTGGGACGGTCGGCGTCCAGGGCCGCCATCGAGGCCTCCAACATGGCGCCCGGCACTCCCTCGGGGTTGTCGTCGGTCTGCAGCAGGAACGGCAGCATCGCCGAGACGAACGCCACCCGCGCGACGCGTTCGTCGCCGTGGCGGGCCAGGTACCGGGCGACCTCGGCGCCGCCCATGGAGTGACCGACCAGGGTGATGTCACGCAGGTCGAGCAGCTCGATCAGCTCGGCCAGGTCGTCGGCGCCGGTGTCCAGGTCGTAGCCCGTCGAGGGACGGTCCGAGCGGCCGTGGGCCCGCCGGTCGAGGGCGACGCAACGGTGGCCGCGCTCCACGAAGTACGGGATCTGGTACTCCCACATGTCGGCGGAGAGCATCACGCTGGCGACGAAGACGATGGGCTTGCCCTGGCCGTAGTCCTCGTAGGCGAGGCGGGTGCCGTCCGTGGTCTCGAAGAACATCTCATGACTCCTCATGTCGTGCGATGTCCTGAGTTTGTCAGCCAGAGGTAAGGGCGACAATTACGTCCCAGGTAAGCGTGCGCGGCCCCCGCATCAGCATGTTGACGCTGCCGGCGCCGCATGTTGTGATCCACACAGGCGTATTTCGTACTGGTTCAGTAGGGAATCGGGTGGTCATGAGGCTCCTCCAGAGTGCGGCCGCGGTTGTCATGCTCCTGGTGAGCGCGGCGGGCATCCAGGTCGCGCGGAGCGGACCGGCGCAGGCGGCCCTGCCCACAGCCGCCGTCGCGCTCGGCGACAGCTTCATCAGCGGGGAGGGCGCGGGGGACTACCAGCCCGTCGTCGACGCCTCCGGTACGGCCCAGTCCTTCCCCGGCTGGTCGGCGGCCAACAGCAACGCCTACTTCTGCCACCGGTCGGCGAACGCCTCGGTGTTCGCGGCGTCGCTCCCGGGCATCCAGCAACGGTTCAACCTCGCGTGCTCGGGCGCCCAGCCCGCCGACATCGCCAGCCCCTCCAGCGCCAGGGCCGAGGGCCGCACCGTCGCCTCGCAACTCGACCAGCTGCGCGCCGTCGCCCGGACGCACGACATCGACGTCGTCCTCGTCGGCCTCGGCTCCAACAACACCCAGTTCACCTTCGGCGACGTGGCCACGCTGTGCGCCAACCGCTTCATCGCCGACGCCTGGACCGGCTGGTGGGAGTTCTGGGCCTACCTGAAGGGCGAGGTGCCGCAGAAACCCTGCACCGCCTCGGACCTGGCCACCGACGCCGAGGTCGCCGCCGCCACCGCCGAGACCACCGCGGCCCTGCGCCAGATCCTCGACACCCTCGACCAGATCGACGCCGACGGCAGCCACCAGGTGATCCTGCAGACCTACACCAACCCGCTGCCGCCCGACGTAGCCCCGCAGTACTACGACGAGGACGGCCGCACCGACACCCGCGACAAGTTCCGCGCCCTCGGCGCCGAGCGCTACGCCGCCGGGTGCCCGATCCACCGTGCGAGCCTGGCCCCCGGGCACGTGTTCTCCCAGAACCTCGGCTCGCTGGTCAAGAACGCCTTCACCACACTGGCAGCCGAGCGCCCGGCGGCCGACCTGCGCGTCCTGGACGTCCAGAGGGCGTTCGACGGGGCCAGGCTCTGCGAGAACCCCGGCAGCCCGGCCGGTGCGCTCGCGACGCCGGTCCGCGTGCAGGACGGGCCGTCCGGCACGTTCGTCACCAGCCTGTCGGGCTGGGACAAGATCGGGATCCAGCGCGCGGCGAACACCTGCGTCACCTACTTCCAGACCTGTCAGGAGTCGTGGCACCCCAACGCCGCGGGCCACACGGTCCTCGGCCAGTGCCTGACCGGCGCCCTCACCGCGGCGCCCCGCGTGGTCGTCACGTGCGCCCGCAACCCGGACGGCACGCTCACCCTCTCCTGACGTCTCCTCGGCCGCGCGTCCGCCTGTCTACGGCCGGACGCAGCCGCCCGAGCCGCCGGCCTCCAGAAGGCCGTGTTCCCGTACGAGGTCGAGGAAACCGGCCGTCAACGGGCCGGGCCGCCCGTCCTTCCACACCACGGCGATCTGCCATGCGGCCGCCGGATGGCGAACCGGCGTGATCACGACAGACGGGGGCGCGATACGGCGGGCGCTGGCCGGCACGAACGCCACCCCTGCGCCGGCCGCCACCAGCGCGAGCACGGTCTGCAGGTCCCGCGCCTCCTGGACGACGGCGGGGCGGACCGCGACGGCGGTGCACAGGCGGCTGATCTGCCCGGCCAGCCCCGGCCCTCTCTCCTGCGCCAACTGGAGGAAGTCGTGGCGGGCCGCCCACTCGGCGAGATCGCCGGAGTCGTGCGGCGGCCGGTCGTCATGGCCGGCCCAGGCGAGGGCGAGGCGGTCGCCGGCCAGTGGCAGTCGTCCCCATCCGCCTTCGAGGGGCAGGCGGACGAAACCGACATCGAGGTCGCCCGCGTCGATCCGGTCGAGCTGGGCCTGTGACGACATGTCATCCAAGGTGACGTGCACGTCGGGGTGGCGCCGCCGGAACGCGGCGACGATCCGGGGGGCCAGGTCGATGCTCGACAGCCCGAAGCCGACCGCCAGTCTCCCGGCCTCGCCGGCGGCCATGCTCGCCATCCGCCGCGTGAGCGCGTCGGCCTGCCGCAGGAGCGCCTGCGCGTCCGGGAGCAGGACGGCGCCCAGACCGGTCAGCACGGCGCCGTGCCGGCCGCGGTCGAACAGCCGGCCTCCCACCTGCGCCTCCAACGACTGGATCTGCTTCGTGAGCGTCGGCTGGGTGACGTTCAGCGTTCGCGCGGCGCGGCCGTAGTGGCCGTGCCCCGCGACCGCGAGGAAGGCGCGCAGCAGGACCAGTTCCATTCCGCAAGCTTATCGAACAGCGGAAAAGATTCATTGGACGAATGGGAGGCGCGTGCGCTCTCCTGGTGAACCAACCCCAAGGATCCGGAGGTTCGCGATGGCGCGGAACGACGAAGCGGCCGAGACCCCAACGCCGGCACTGCGGTGCGCGACCGTGCAGTTCGAGCATCGTCCCGATGACAAGACCTACAACCTGGCCCAAGTCGAGCACTACGTGCGCCTGGCGAGCGCGGACGGCGTGCAGGTCGTCGCCTTCCCGGAGATGTGCCTGCTGGGGTACTGGCATCTCCGCCGCCAGACCCCCGAGCGGCTGCGGGAGCTCGCCGAGCCGGTGGACGGTCCGTCCGTCACCGCCGTCCGCGCGCTGGCGGCCGAGCACGGCGTCGCCGTGGGGGTCGGCTTCCTGGAGAGCGACACGGACGGGCGGCTGTTCAACAGCTACGCCCTCTGCTTCCCGGACGGATCCGTCCATCGTCACCGCAAGCTGCACGCCTTCGAGCACCCGGCGATCAGCAGCGGCGACGCCTACACCGTCTTCGACACCCCCTGGGGCGTCCGCATGGGCATCCTCATCTGCTGGGACAACAACCTGGTCGAGAACGTCCGCGCCACCGCGCTGATGGGCGCCTCGATCCTGGTGGCGCCCCACCAGACCGGCGGCACCGCCTCGCGCAGCCCCCACGGGATGCGCCCGATCCCCGTGGAGCTCTGGCGGAACCGGCACGGCGCCCCGAAGGCGATCGAAGCCGAGCTGCGCGGCCCCAGCGGACGCGAGTGGCTGATGCGCTGGCTGCCCGCCCGCGCTCATGACAACGGGCTGTTCGTCCTGTTCAGCAACGGCATCGGGGAAGACGACGGCGAGATCCGCACCGGCAACGCCATGATCATCGACCCCTACGGCCGCATCCTCGGCGAGACCTGGGCGGCCGCTGACGACATGGTCACCGCCGACCTCGACCTCAGCCTGCTGCCGCTCTCGACCGGCCGCCGATGGATCCAGGGACGACGTCCGGAGCTCTACGGCATCCTCACCCGCCGGTTCGGGGACGAACGCGAGCCTCGCGCCGCCCGCTTCGCCACCGACCCGGTGCCACTCCTCCGCACCCCCGGCAGCGGGCCCGGCGACGCCGGAGCCTGAGGCCCGGCGCCGCCGTGGCGCCCCGGGTCAGCCGCGCGCGGAGCCGCCCGTGGCCGGTGTGCCCAGGTGCGCGCCCGTCCAGCCGGTGAGGTCCTCCAGGGAGACGCTGTGCCGCGATCCGTCCCGGAGGATCGTCGTGACGCCCTTGACGCCACCCCGGCCCGAGGAGGCCCTCTCGTTGCGGAGGGTGCGGTGCGCCACGCCGAACAGCCAGGCCCGCGCCTCGTCCGCCGCGGGCGGCACGTCGTCCAGGCGCCTCCAGGCGACGAGGAACACGTCGGCGACCACGTCCTCGGCGTGCGAGGGGTGGACGCGACGCTCGACGAACCGCAGCAACGCGGTGTACGTCTGCTCGTAGAGCCGGGCGAAGCGCTGGTCGCGGTCCGGCGGCCCGGTGTCGGTGACGTTCATGCCTGGGTCATGTCCGGCAGCCTCACAGTTGTGTCGCAACTTTGTCGGTCGTGCCCGCCATACTCGCCGCTGTCGATCAAGAGGACGACGGGATGCGGCGTGGAGGTATCGGCATGAGCGTGGAGCGCACGCTGACGTTCGTCGGCGGAGGTTCGGCCAAGTTCTGGGAGGTGCGCCAGGACGGCGCCGAGCTGCACATCCGGTACGGGCGGCTGGGCGCGGCCGGTCAGACGCAGGTCAAGTCGTTCGGCTCGGCCGCCGCCGCCACTGCCGCCGCCGACAAGCTGGTGGCGGAGAAGGTGCGCAAGGGCTACGCGGAGGACGGCACGGCTCCCGCGTCGCAGGCAGCGGCCGGCGGCGCCGAGGACGAGCACGGGCTGACGTTGCCGCCCGCCTGGTTGCGCGCTCTCCACCCCCGGCGGGGCGGAGCCAAGGTCCCGGTGCACCGGCCGGACCCGAGCGCGCCGCAGAAACTGGCCGCAGAGCTGGGCAGACGCGGGAAGGGGCTCGCCGACATGGTGGCGAGGTGCCCCGACCCGGAGCTCGCGTCCGCGGGCGCGGCGTACCTGGCGGGGGAGCCCGCCGCCACACCGCTGGGCGCGGCGGTGGTCGTCAGGGCGGTGGCCGCCTCCCTGCCGTGGAACGAGCGCGAGATGTTCTCCCTGTTCCCCGACACCTGGCTGGCCGAACGCGGCCCGGTGTTCGCGGCGGTGGCCGTGACCGAGCTGGCCTCGCTGGACTACGGTCACGACGGGGGCGCCTCGGTGGTCCGCCGGCTGGCCGACGGCCAGGCCCCCGACCCGTGGCTCGGCTGGGCCTCCGGCGAGCAGATCGACGCCCGGGTCCGCGCCGTGCTGGCCGCCGCGTCCGACGACGAGTACGCCGAGGTCGTCGCGGCGCTGGAAGTGAGCCGCGCGGGCGGGCTCCACCACCGCGTGGCCGCCTCCTTCCTGGCGCCCACCGAGACCGCATGGGTCGCGGCCGACTGCGCCGAGGTGAGCCAGGTCCTCCCGGCGCTCGCCGTCCGCCTGATCGCCGCCGTCAGCACGCCGGAGCACGCCGAGCTGATCGCGGACCAGGTGCGTGGCGTCTACCTGGGGGACTCCCTCACCCTGCCGGCCACGGTCGTCGACGGCATGGGCGAGGCGGCCGTGCCGCTGCTGGCCGGCTGGGTGGACCACGCCTACGGCGCGGACAGCCGCAAGCGGCTGCTGCACATGCTCGCCGACCTGCCCTACGACACGGCGATGCGGGCGATCCTCGACCGCGTCGAGCAGAAGTACACCCAGGCGGCCCTCCTGCGCGCGGCCTCCCGCTTCCCCCGCCGCGCGATGCGGATGCTGGCCGAGTCCGGCGGCAAGGCCGTCGACCTGCTGCTGCGCACCCACGTGGCGGCCCGTCCCGACCTGGTGGAGGAGGTGCTCGCGAGCCTCGGCGACGGCGCCGCCGCCGAGCGTCTCACCAGGGTCGTGACCGCCGGTGCCGTCGCCGCCGCTCCGCCGGAGGCGCTGCCCGAGGTGCTGGTCAGCCCGCCCTGGACCCGCCCGCGCAAGGCGCGCAAGGTGGTCGTGGTCGATGGCCTGGCGTGCACCGACGAACCGGACCTGTCGTGGGCGCCGGGCGAGCGGGACAACTGGCGTTCCTCCCGGGCGGCGGATTCCTGGGGCCGGTCCTGGCGCCAGAGCTGGAAGGACGTCGCCCGCGACATCGCCGAGGGGCGGAGCGTGCACTGGGTGGACCAGATCGCCCTGTTCGTCGCCGGGCCCGAGGAGCTGGCCGCGCCGCTGATCGGGAAGTGGCGCCCCGGCGACCTGTGGGGGGCCGGCGACTGGATGCCGACGGTGGTGGCCAGGTTCGGGCCGGCGGCGCTGCCCATGGTGGTCGACAGCGCCCGGCGTGGTCCCAGCTCGGTCGCCGCGGCGCTGCTGCCGTTCGCGGCGCCGGAGGTCGCCGTGCTGATGGCCGACTGGCTGGCCCGGCTGAAGTCCGTCCGCGCCACCGCGCTGGCGTGGCTGAACCGTCACCCCGGAGCGGCCGCCAGGGCGCTGATCCCGGCGGCTCTCGGCAAGCCCGGCGTGGCCCGGCTCCGGGCCGAGCGGGCGCTGGCCGCGCTGGTCGCGGGCGGCCACCGCGACACCGTGGCCGAGGCCGCCGCAGGGTACGGGCCCGCCGCCGAGGCCGCCGTCGCCGACCTGCTCGTGGCCGACCCGCTCGACGCGCTGCCCGCCAGGATGCCGGTGCTGCCCGAATGGACGGAGGTCGCCGTCATGACCCCGATCCACCTGCGCGGCGAGGCGGGCGCGCTGCCCCCCGAGGCGGCCCGCCACGTGATGACGATGCTGGCGATCTCCAGGCCCGGCGACCCGTACGCCGGTCTGGCGGTGGTGAAGGAGTCCTGCGACGGCCGCAGCCTCGCCGACTTCGCCTGGGCGCTGTTCGGGTGCTGGCAGGCGGCCGGCTACCCGTCCAAGGAGAGCTGGGTGATGGACGCGCAGGCGCTGCTCGGCGACGACGAGACGGTACGGCGGCTGACCCCGCTGATCAGGACCTGGCCGGGCGAGGGCGGGCACGCGCGCGCGGTCACCGGCCTGGACCTGCTGGCCTCCATCGGCTCCGAGGTGGCGCTGATGCACCTGCACGGCATCGCCGAGAAGGCCAAGTTCGGCGGGCTGAGGAACCGGGCCAGGCAGAAGATCGACGAGGTCGCCGCCGAGCTCGGCCTGAGCCCGCAGGAGCTGGCCGACCGGCTGGTGCCCGACTTCGGCCTGTCCGCCGACGGCAGCCTGACCCTCGACTACGGCCGCAGGAGGTTCGTGGTGGGCTTCGACGAGCAGCTCAAGCCGTACGTGGCCGACGCCTCGGGCAGGCGGCTGAAGAACCTGCCCAAGCCGGGCGCCAACGACGATCAGGAGCTCGCGACCGCCGCCTACCGGCGTTTCGCCGGGCTGAAGAAGGACGTGCGCTCCGTGGCCGGGGACGCCATCCGCCGCCTGGAGCAGGCCATGGTCAACCGGCGTCGCTGGAGCGCCGGCGACTTCGGCCGGCTGCTCGTCGGCCACCCGCTGCTCCGGCACATCGTACGGCGGCTCGTATGGGGCCGGTACGACCCGTCGGGCCGGCTCACGGGCACCCTGCGCGTGGCCGAGGACCGCAGCTTCGCCGACGTCCAGGACGACGCGCTGACGTTGCCCGAGGACGCCCTCGTCGGCGTGGCGCACCCGCTGGAGCTGGGGGACGATCTGGCCGCGTGGGGTGAGGTGTTCGCCGACTACGAGATCCTTCAGCCGTTCCCGCAGCTGGGCAGGGAGACGTACGAGCTGGATCCGGCGCTGGTGGCCGAGATCGAGGCGGCCAGGATCCCCACCCGCGCGGTGCTCGGCCTGGAGCGGCGCGGCTGGCGGCGCGGCGCGCCCCAGGACGCCGGCTGGCAGGGCTGGATCGAACGGGACGTGCCCGGCGGCAGGACCATCACGATCGGCCTCGATCCGGGCATCGCGATCGGCTACGTCGACTTCGCCGACGAGCAGACCCTGGTCCAGCTGGGGCTCGACGGCCTTGATCCCATCACCACCTCCGAGATCCTCCGAGACCTCAGGGAGATCACCCGATGAACGGACACGCCCAGCGGCCCCCGGCCGAGATCCGCTACGCCGGTGAGCTGGCCAGGCTGCGGGAGCACGACACCGACGACCGGCCGCCCGGCTGGGCGCTCAGCCTGCGGGCCGCCCGCCGTTTCGTCCTCGGGGACGAGAAGCTGGGCGTCAGCCGCAAGTTCGTGGGCGATCCCTCGCTGATCGACCGGTCCCTGGTGACGCTCGCGACCAACCGCGGGCTGATGCTGGTGGGCGAGCCCGGCACGGCGAAGTCGCTGCTGTCCGAGCTGCTGGCCGCGGCCGTGAGCGGCACCTCGACGCTCACCATCCAGGGCGGCGCGGCCACCACCGAGGACCAGATCAAATACTCCTGGAACTACGCGCTGCTGGTCGCCGAGGGCCCCTCCACCCGGTCGCTGGTGCCCGCGCCGCTGCTGCGCGGCATGGCCGAGGGCAAGGTGGTGCGCTTCGAGGAGATCACCCGGTGCCCGCTGGAGGTGCAGGACTGCCTGCTGTCGCCGCTGTCGGACCGGGTGCTCGCCGTACCGGAGCTGAGCGGCCCGGAGTCGATGGTGTTCGCCCAGGAGGGGTTCACGATCCTGGCCACCGCCAACACCCGCGACCGCGGCGTCAACGAGATGAGCGCCGCGCTCAGGCGCCGCTTCAACTTCGAGACCGTCTTCCCGATCGCCGACTTCGACACCGAGCTGGCGTTGGTGGAGGCCGAGGCGGGGGCGCTGCTCAAACGCTCGGGCGTCACCGCGCCGCCGCGCCGCGACGTTCTGGAGGTCCTGGTCACCACCTTCCGCGACCTGCGCCAGGGGCAGACCGCGCGCGGCGAGGCCACCGACCGGCTGTCGGGGGTGATGAGCACCGCGGAGGCCGTCTCGGTCGCCCATGCCGTCGGGCTGCGCGGCTGGTTCCTGCGCCGCGAGCCGGGCACCGCCGCCGACCTGGTCTCCTGCCTGGCCGGCACGGCCGCCAAGGACAACCCGGAGGACCTGGCCAAGCTGCGCAGGTACCTGGAGCGCAGGCGGCACGGCGACCAGTGGCAGGCCCTGTACGAGGCCCGCCACCTGCTGCCGGGCTGACCGATGGCGGTCGTCTTCCTCGGCGTGCGGCACCACAGCCCTGCCTGCGCCCGGCTGGTCGCCGACACCATCCGTGCCGTACGCCCCGCGTACGTGCTGGTCGAAGGCCCGTCGGAGATGAACGGCAGGATGGACGAGCTCCTGCTCGGCCACGAGCTGCCGATCGCCGTCCACACCGGCTACCGCGACCATGAGCGGCGGCACGGTTCCTGGACACCGTTGTGCGACTACTCGCCGGAGTGGGCGGCGCTGACCGCGGGCCGCGCGACCGGCGCCGAGCTGCGCTTCATCGACCTGCCCGCCTGGCATCCCGCGCTGGCTGACGTCAGCAACCGGTACGCCGACGCCGAGGCCCGCTACACGGAGGCGACCCGACGGCTCTGCCGCGCCTTCGACGTGGACAACGTGGACGCGTTGTGGGACCACCTGTTCGAGATCGAACCAGCCGACGGGCTGGCCGAACGGCTGGCCACCTACTTCGACCTCGTACGCGGCGACACGGAGGCCGATCCCGGC
The DNA here is from genome assembly GCF_042892035.1 of Nonomuraea sp. NPDC001831. Lineage (NCBI taxonomy): Bacteria > Bacillati > Actinomycetota > Actinomycetes > Streptosporangiales > Streptosporangiaceae > Nonomuraea > Nonomuraea sp. NPDC001831. The sequence goes on from NZ_JBIATU010000004.1 coordinate 272,544, forward strand.
GACACGGCCCGCGAGGCGTACATGGCGCAGTGGATCCGGGCGGCCGCCGGCGAGGCGGGCGAGCGCCCGGTGGTCGTGGTCACGGGCGGCTTCCACCGTCCCGCGCTGATCCGGCTGGCCGGGCAGGGCGAGCGGAGCTGGCCGCAGGTGCCGCAGCCGCCCGAGGGGGCGACGGCCGGCAGCTACCTGGTGCCGTACTCGTTCCGCCGGCTGGACGCCTTCGACGGCTACCAGTCGGGCATGCCGTCGCCCGGCTACTACCAGGACCTGTGGGAGCACGGCCCCGACGGAGCCGCCCGCCGGCTCACCGAGGCGGTGACGGCCCGGCTGCGCGCCCGGCGCCAGCCGGTCTCCACCGCCGACCTGATCGCCGCGCGCGCCACCGCCGACGGGATCGCGCTGATGCGCGGCCACCCGCATCCGGCCCGCGTCGACGTGCTCGACGGACTGGCCACCGCGCTGGTCGGCGAGGCGATCGAGACCCCGCTGCCCTGGGCGTCCCGCGGGCCCCTCCAGGCGGGCCACCACCCGGTGGTCGTGGAGATGATCGCGGCGCTCAGCGGCGACCGGACAGGCCGCCTGCACCCCTCGACCCCGCTGCCGCCGCTGGTCCACGCGGTGCTCGCCGAGCTGGGCGGCCCCGGCGCCGAACGGCTCGACCTCGGCGGGCAGGCCGGCCGCGCGCGCAGCCGCTTCCTGCACAGGCTGCGCGTCCTGGGCGTCCCTGGCGTGGTCCGCACCTCGGGGCCCCGCCCCGCGGGCGGCGCCGAGCTGGTCGAACAGTGGACCCTGACCGACGCCCACGACCGCCTGCCCGCCCTGATCGAGGCAGGCGGGTACGGCGTGGACCCGCAGGAGGCGGCGGCCTCCGTGCTCGCCGAGCGGATCAGGGGCGCCGGCCTGGACGAGCTGGCCGACGTGCTGTTCGACGCCGCGCTGTGCGGCATCGGCGAGCTGACGGGGCAGGTGCTCGACGACCTCGCGCGGGCGATCGCCGCGGCGGCCGACCTGGGCTCGCTGGGCCGCACCCTCACCGTCGCCCTGGCGATGTGGCGCCACGACGAGCTGTTCGCCACCAGCGGCAGCGCCACCTTGGGCGTCGTGGTGCGGGCCGCCGCCCTCCGCGTGTTGTGGCTGGCCGAGGGCGTGCGCGGCGGGCCCGTACCGGCCGATCCGCGGCGCATCGGCGCCCTGGCCGCCGTACGCGACGCGCTCAGGCACGCCGGCCCGCCGCTGGGCCTGGACCTGGACGCGGCGCTGGGCGTCGCCGACCGCGTCGCCGCCTGCCAGGACGCGCCGCCCGACCTGCGCGGGGCGGCGCTCGGGCTGGGCTGGTCACTGCGCGGCGCCCCCGCCGCGGACCCCGCACGGGCGGTACGCGGCGCGTTCGTCCCCGCCTCGGCCGGCGACTGGCTGGCCGGGCTGTTCGCGCTCGCCCGCGAGGAGGTCCTGCACACCGGCGGCATGCTGGAGCTGCTCGACGAGCTGGTCGCGGCGATGGGCGACCACGACTTCCTGGTGGCCCTGCCGGCGCTGCGCCAGGCGTTCGGCTACTTCCCGCCCCGCGAGCGGCACCTCATCGCCGCCCGCCTGGTCGAACTGCGCTCCGGCGCGGGCGCGTCCGCGTGGGACCTGATGCGGCTGGAGGCGGCGCCGGAACTGGTGGCCGCAGGCATGGCACTGGACGAACGAGTCGATGCGGCACTGCGCCGGGAAGGACTGATCACGCCATGACCGACCCCACCCTCATGCGGTGGCGCCTGCTGCTCGGCGAGGCCGGCGGTGCCTGCCTCGGCGGCGGGCAGCTCGACGAGGAGGCCGCCGGCCGCGACGCCGCCCTGGACTGGCTGTACGGCCGCGACGAGGACCTGCGCAGGCGCGGCGTACGAAGACGAGCCGGGAGCGGCCCGTCGAACCTGACCACGTTCGGCTGGCTCGACGACATCACCCGCCTGTTCCCCAAGGAGACCGTCGAACGCCTGCAGCGCGACGCCGTCGAACGCTACGAGATCCACGACCTCGTCACCGACCCCGACGTGCTCGCGCGCATCGAGCCCAACCCCGCGCTGCTCAAGGCGGTCCTGCACACCAAGCACCTGATGAACCCGCAGGTGTTGCGGCTGGCCAGGCGCATCGTGGAGCAGGTCGTCCGGCAGCTCGTGGACCAGCTCGCCACCGAGGTGCGCAGCGCCTTCTCGGGCACGAGGGCACGGCGGCCGGGCCGGCTGCGGCTGGCCCGCAACTTCGACATGGTCCGCACCCTGCGCGCCAACCTCGGCCGCTACCAGCCCGACACCGGCAAGATCGTGATCGAGACCCCGCTGTTCTTCTCCCGCACCCGCCGTCACCTCGAACAGTGGCAGGTGATCCTGCTCGTCGACCAGTCCGGCTCGATGACCGACTCGGTGATCCACTCGGCGGTCACCGCGGCCTGCCTGTGGGGCCTGCCCGGCGTACGCACCCACCTGGTCGCCTTCGACACCGACGTGGTGGACCTGACCTCCGACGTGGACGATCCCGTGGAACTGCTCATGAAGGTCCAGCTCGGTGGCGGCACCGACATCGCCCGCGCGGCGGCGTACGGCGCCGGGCTCGTGGACCAGCCGCGGCGGGCCGTCGTCGTGCTGATCTCCGACTTCTACGAGGGCGGCGATCCCCACCGGCTGGTCCGCATCGTGCGTCACCTGGTCGAGCAGGGCAGCAAGGTCCTCGGCCTGGCCGCCCTCGACGAGCAGGCCAACCCCGACTACGACCGGGACCTCGCGCAACGCCTGGCCGACGCCGGCGCGTTCGTGGGCGCGATGACCCCGGGCGAGCTGGCGTCCTTCGTCGCGGAGCACGTGGGCCGATGAGAACGGACCTGCTCGGGCTCACCACCGACTCCCTCGCCGCGCTCACCAACCGCGGCCTGGTCAAGCGGGCGGGCAAGGAAGCCGCGCCCGACCTGCGCACCGACGCCGACGGGACCGTGCACGGCGACTTCGCGGGCGGACCGACCGTGAGCCTGCCCCCCGGCGGCCTCGACGCGGCCCGCTGCACGTGCGGCGCCACCGGGGTCTGCCGGCACGTCGTCGGGGTGGTGCTGGCGTACCGGCACCAGCACGCCGCGACCGTCGAGACCGTCGGACATCCGCAGGTCGAGGGCGCTGTTCCGGAACCCGCCGCCTGGTCGCCGGGGCAGCTGAGCGACGACGAGCTGACCGCCAGGATCGGCGCCCGCCTGATGACCGCCGCCCGGCGTACCGAAAGGGCCGGATACACCGCCCGCGTGCGCCGCGCCACCGCCACCGACCCGGTGCCGCAGGTCGAGCTCGCCACCGCGACCGTGCGTTTCCTGATCCCCGGCGACCTCGGCTTCGTGCACACCGACGCCGTCGCGGGCAGCCGCGACGACGTCATCGCCCTCGCCGTATGGGCCTTCCGGGTGGCCGACGAGCTGCATCCCGGGACGCCGGAGGTACGGGTCGACGTCGGCGGCGAAGCCGTCACCGGGGCCGGAGCCGGGTTGGAGGGGGCCCTGGGGCTGGCCGGCACGGTCCTGCGCGAGGGCGCGGCGCACCTCGGCCAGGGATTGGCGGCCACCATCGCCGACGTCCAGCGCCGCCTGGACGCCGCCGGATCGCGCTGGCCGCTGCTGGCCGTCGGCGACCTCGCCGAGCAGCTGGCCGCCTACCGCGACCGCGGCGCCCACTACCGTCCCGAGCTGCTCGCGAGCCACCTCGCCGAGCTCCACGCCCGGCACCGGGCCGTGACCCGCCCCGACGCCACCCTCCGCAGCAGCGTGCTCGGCACCGCCGAGGCCGCCGAGACCCCGTTGCGCCGGGCCCGGCTGGAGAGCCTGGGCTGCCGGGTCCGCAGCCTCGGCGACCGGCGGATCGCCGAGGTCTACCTGGCCCACAGCGACAGCGCGATGGTCCTGGTGCTCCGCCGCGAATGGGACCGCGAACAGGACGGCGACGACTGCGACGGCGCCGTACTGGCACGGCGACGCGTCGCCGGCTCCACGCTGGCCGCCCTGGCCACCGGCAACCTCGTCACCGAGTCCGCCGTCCGCAGCGCCAGCCGTACCGTGCGGCTGGCCACCGGGCGGATCGCCAGGACGACGGTCAGCCCGTCGCGCGGCGACTGGGGTGAGCTCTCGCCGTCCCTGGTGGTGACCGACCTCGCCGCGCTCGGCCGCGAGCTCGACGCCCTCACGCTGCGGCCCATCCGCCCGCGCGTCGAAGCGGAGCTGGTACGCGTCGTCGCCGTCTCCCGGGTGGTGGCCATGACCTACGCGGCCGGTGACCAGCGCCTCGACGCCGTCATCGCCGACCGGGCGGGCAACACCGCCACCGTCACCGCCGTCCACACCGGCGCCGCACCCGGCCGGCTCGACGCGCTGGCCGCCGTGCTCGCCGGGGAGGAGGGCGAGCTGCGTTTCGTCAGCGGCGTGGTCGGCCGTACCGCGGGCGGTGTCGTCATCGACCCCGTCGGCCTGGCCGCCGGCGGCCGGGTCGTCGTGCCCGACCTGCGACCCGCCGAAGGCGGCGGCCGGCTCGCGGCCGCCGAGGACGTCCGGCACGACCCGCTGACCGCCGTGCTGATCGACGCCCGCGGGCTGCTCGCGGAAGCGGCCCACCACGGCCTGTCCCACCTGCCGCCGACCTACGACGCCCGCCTCGGCACCGCCGCGCGACGGCTGACCACGCTCGGGCTCCACCGCATCGCCCAGGCCGTCACGGCGTTCGCGGCGGCGCGGTCCCAGGGGGCGGGCGAGGCGGCCGAGCAGACCTGGGTCGACGCCTACCTGCGCCTGGAGGTGGCCCTGGAGCTGACCTGACCCGATGTGGGTCCCACGCTCGCTGATTTGACTTCCGTCGAAACAGGGGCTCATGATGGCTCTTGCTTAGATGAGCTTCTATTCAAGGGAGCAGTCATGAGCGACAGTTGCTGCAGCCCCACCACGATCGCGATCGAGCAGATCGCGGCCCCTCGCCAGGCGGCCTCGGTGCGGGACGACCTGCCGGTGGTCGTGATCGGCGCGGGCCCCGTCGGCCTGGCCGCCGCCGCGCACCTGACCGAGCGCGGCCTCGGCCACCTGGTGCTGGAGGCCGGCGATCAGGTCGCCGCGTCGATCGCGCAGTGGGGGCACGTACGGGTGTTCAGCCCCTGGACGTACGACATCGACGCCGCCGCCCGCCGCCTGCTGGAGGCCGACGGCTGGACCGCCCCCGACCCCGGACGGCTGCCGACCGGCGCCGAGCTCGTCGCCGACTACCTGGCCCCGCTGGCCAAGCTGTTCGGCGACCGGGTGCGCACGAACGCACGAGTGACCGCGATCAGCCGCCTCGGCCACGACCGGCTGCGCACGGCAGGCCGCGAGCAGGCCCCCTTCGTGATCCGCCTGGCCGACGGCGGCGAGCTCCAGGCGGCCGCGATCATCGACGCCTCCGGCACCTGGACCACCCCGAACGTGCTGGGCGCGGCAGGCCTGCCCGCCCACGGCGAGAACGACGTGCCCATCGACCACGCCCTGCCCGACGTCCTCGGCGCCGACCGGCACCGCTACGAGGGCCGGCGTGTCCTGGTCGTCGGCGCGGGACACTCGGCCGCCACCACGCTGCTCGCCCTGGCCCAGCTGGACGACACCCCGATCACCTGGGCCATCCGCGCGGGCACCGCCGGCCGCGCCTACGGCGGCGGCGACGCCGACGCCCTCCCGGCCCGCGGCGCGCTCGGCACCCGGCTGCGCGCCCACGTCACCTCCGGCCGCATCGCCTTGCTGACCGGCTTCTTCACCCACCGGGTGCGCGCCACCGCCGACGGCGTCGAGGTGACCAGCCGCACCCCCTCCGGCGCCGAGCAGTCGATCACCGTGGACCGGATCGTCCGGGCCACCGGCTACCGCCCCGACCACTCCATCGCCGCCGAACTGCGTCTCGACCTCGACCCGGTGCTCGGCTCCACCCGCGCCCTGGCGCCGCTCATCGACCCCGACCAGCACTCCTGCGGGACCGTCCCGCCGCACGGCGTGGACGAGCTGGCCCACCCCGAGCCCGGCTACTACGCCATCGGCGTCAAGAGCTACGGCCGCGCCCCGACCTTCCTGCTCGCCACCGGGTACGAGCAGGCCCGCTCCGTCGTCGCCGCTCTGGCCGGCGACTGGCAGGCCGCCCGCGACGTGCGGCTCGACCTGCCCGAGACCGGGGTGTGCTCGTCCAGCCTGGCCGAGGACCAGGAGCGGCGGGCCGGCCTGGCCGCGGGCGTCGGCGGCGGCTGCTGCGGCTGAGCGGGGGCGCCGCGCCACGGCCGTGGCGTGGGCCGTCTCCGCGTTCGCGCCGGTCGCCTGCCAACGCCTATGATTTAGACCGGCATCGAATCAAGGAGTCACGCCATGGCAGCCCCCGCCACCGCCCAGTGCTGTGCGCCGATCGCCCGCGAGCCGCTCGGCGAGACAGCTGCCGCCGAACTGGCCACCCTGCTCAAGGCCGTCGCCGACCCCGTACGGCTGCGCCTGCTGTCGCTGATCGGCTCCCATCCCGGCGGCGAGGCGTGCGTGTGCGACCTGACCGGCGTCTTCGACCTGACCGCCCCCACCATCTCCCACCACCTGAAGGTGTTGCGCACCGCCGGGCTGATCGACGGCGAACGCCGCGGCACCTGGGTCTACTACCGGATCGTCCCCGAGGTGGTGAACCGGCTGGGCGCGCTGTTCACGCCGCTCGCCGCCAAGGCGCAGAACACGCCGGTGGACGTGGAGCTCCACACCGTCTGACCGACACGGCGCACCCTCGCGGGACAATGTCTGATTTGCGCATCTGAGCAACCTTGCTGCAGTCTGAAGCTGACAAAACGCCTGCTCAGTAAGGACGACACCATGGCCGACCTCGGTTGGGCGGAGATCCTGATCATCGCCCTCGTCTTCATGTTCCTGTTCGGGGCCAAGCGGCTGCCCGACACGGCCCGCGCCGTCGGCCGTTCGTTGCGGATCTTCAAGGCCGAGACCACCAGGACGGACGAGCCGGCCCCTTCGCTGGAGGAGCAGGCCCGGCGTCTGGAGGAGCAGGCGGCCAGGTTGCGGGCCGGCGCGCGGCAGGACGGCCGGTAGCGGATGCGACGCTAGGGAGCCGGCGCGCCGCGCGCCTAGACTTGGCACCTGTCCCAAGAAGGAGTGAAGGTGGCCGGCGCACAGACCCCTGACCCGCCCGCCGAAGTGCTGGCCGAGGCCGCGGCCGCCTTCGCGCTGCTCGCCTCGCCGCCCAGGCTGCACATCGTGTGGGCGCTGGCGCAGGGCGAGTGCGACGTGTCCGGGCTGGCCGAGCGGGTGGGCGGCGCGCTGCCCGCGGTCAGCCAGCACCTGGCCAAGCTCAAGCTGGCCGGCCTGGTCCGCTCCCGCCGCGAGGGCCGCAGGGTCGTCTACCTGATCGACGACGAGGACGTCGTGGCCACCGTGCGCGGGCTCGTCGGGCGGCTCTCGCAGCGGGCCGGCACCTCCGCAGGACGCGTCCATGGTCTGGGCGCCTGACGCGCCGACCACGGCCGGCGCCGGACCGGCCCCGCTGACCCAGCTCCAGACCCTGCGCCTGCTGGACACCGGGCCGCGCGGCCTGACGGAGGACCAGGCCGAGGCCCGCCTGCTGGACCACGGCGAGAACACGATCCCCGCCCAGCGGCCGGTGTCCTGGCCGCGCCGCCTGGCCCGCAGCCTGCGTGATCCGTTCACCATGACGCTGCTCGCGCTGGGGCTCGTCGCCGCCGTGATCAGCTCCTGGGGCACGGCGGGCGTCATCGTCCTGCTGGTCGTGGCGAGTTGCCTGCTGCGCGCCAACGGCGAGTTCCGGGCCGACCGCTCGACCGCGGCCCTGCGCAGGCTGGTGGCCACCACGGCCACCGTGAGACGGCGCGCCCACGAGGGAGGCGAGCCCCGGGAACGGGAGATCCCCGTCGACCAGCTCGTCCCCGGTGACGTCGTCAAGCTGGGGCCCGGCGACCTGGTCCCCGCCGACGTGCGGCTGCTGCGGGCCGCCGGCCTGACCGTCCATCAGGCGCCGCTGACCGGCGAGTCGGCGCCCGTGCCCAAGCGGGCGCGCGACCTGCCCGAGGGCGACGACCACCTGTGCTGGCAGGGCAGCAGCGTGGCCTCCGGCAGCGCGCTGGCGGTGGTGACGGCCACCGGCGGCGGCACCCGGTTCGCCGGCGCCCACCACGCTCCGGCGCGCAGGCGTTCGGCCTTCGACCAGTCGGTGAACGGCATCTCCTGGATCCTGGTCCGGCTCATGCTGGTCGTCCCGCCCGTGGCGCTGGTGGCCGGCGCCGTCCTGCGCGGCAGAGGGCTGGAGGCGCTGCCGTTCGCGGTGGCGGTGGCCGTGGGGCTGACGCCCGAGATGCTGCCGGTCGTGGTGACCACGGCGCTCGCCCGGGGAGCGGCGCTGCTGGCCCGCCAGGGCGTGATCGTCAAGCGGCTGCCCGCGCTGCACGACGTGGGGGCGATCGACGTCCTGTGCATGGACAAGACCGGCACGCTGACCCGCGACCGGCCGGTGCTGAGCGGGTCCGTCGGCCCTGACGGCAGGCCGGATCCCGAGGTGCTGCGCTGGGCGGCCGTCAACAGCTTCTGGACGCTGCACCTGGCCGATCCGCCGATCCCCGACCCGCTCGACGAGGCGATCCTGGAGTGCGCGCCCGACCTGGGCGACACCGAGGGGCTGGAGGCCACCCCCTTCGATCCCGCCCGGCGCCTGTCCCGCGCGGTGGTCCGCGACGGCGGCGCGGACGTCGTCGTGGTCAAGGGCGCCGTGGAGGCGGTGCTCGACCGGTGCGCGATGGGACCGGGCGACCGGCTGCGGGCCGGCGAGGTCGCCGGAGCCCTGGCCGAGGCCGGTGCGCGGGTGCTCGCGGTCGCCGTGTGCGACCGGTCCGCCGCCGGTCCCGGCACAGAAGGCGGGCTGACGCTCGCCGGCTTCCTCACCCTCGTCGACGAGCCGTCGCCGGACGCCGCCGCCGCGCTGGCGCTGCTGGCCCGCAGGGGCATCACCCTGAAGGTGCTGACCGGCGACCATCCGGCCACCGCCGCCCGTACGTGCCGGGAGCTGGGCCTCGACGTGGGGGCGGTGATCGAGGCGGCCGACCTCACCGCCGCGTCCGCCGAACGGGCCACGGTGATCGCCCGCTGCACCCCGGACGACAAGGCCCGCGTCGTCCGCATGCTGCGCGAGGCCGGGCACACGGTCGGCTTCCTCGGCGACGGCGTCAACGACTCGCCCGCCATGCGCGCCGCCGACGTCGGCATCTGCCCGCGCGCCGCCGTGGACGTCACCCGCGAGGCCGCCGACGTCGTGCTGGCCGGCAAGGACCTGTCGGCGATCGACCAGGCGATCGTCGCCGGACGGCGCAGCACCGGCAACATCGTCACCTATCTGCGCATCGCGCTGTCGTCCAACCTCGGGAACGTGATCGCGATGCTGGCGGCCGGGCTGGCGCTGCCGTTCCTGCCGATGTTGCCGGTCCAGGTGCTCCTGCAGAACGTCTGCTTCGACGTCGCCCAGCTCGCCTTCGCCTTCGCCTTCGACCGGGCCGCGCCGGCCGTGCTGCGGGGGCCGTTCGGGCTGCGCCCGCGTGGCATCCTCGGGTTCATCGCCCGTTTCGGGGCGCTCAACGCCGTCGCGGACCTGGCCACCTTCACCGTCCTGACCCAGGTCGTCGGCGCGGGTGACGAGCGCTCCTTCCACACGGGCTGGTTCATCGAGAACCTGCTCACCCAGGCCGTCATCATGCTGCTCCTGCGGCCGGTGGTCCCGGTCTCCCCGCCGTTGTGGCTGGCCACGGGCTCGCTCGCGGCGATCGGGCTGCTGCTGCCGCTCTCGCCCCTGGCCGGTCCCGTCGGCCTGACCGCCCTGCCCGTCACGAGCTGCCTGTGGCTGGTGCTCGTGGCCGTTCTGTACGGCGGGGCGCTGGCCGTCCTCAACCGCCGCAGAAGGTTGTAGAGTTGCGCAATGTAGCAACTGTCATGGCCGTCGAACCGCTGGGGCGAACGCATGCGCGCAGGGGAGCGTCAACGAGCCGCCGCACTCGTCGTGTGGGCGCTGGTGTGCATGCTCGACCTCTGCCTGTGGGCCTGGGTCGACTGAGCCGTGTTCCGTCAGGCGGGCTCGTCGCCACCCTCGAACGCCACGGCTGCCCCGTCAGCTCGGGTCTGCGCGGCCGTCGGCCGTGACCGCCTCGCGCGACAGCAGCAGCTGGTCGAGTTTGGCGTTCACCGCCGCCAGCTGCTGCCTCACCTCCGCCAGCTCGGCCTGGGTGCGGGCTTCGGCCGGGGACGGCTCGGCGTCGTTCATGGCGTTGACCACCACCGCGATGAACAGGTTCAGCGCCACGAAGGTGGACATCAGGATGTAGGCGATGAAGAAGACCCACGCCCACGGCTTGTGCTCCATGACCGCCTGGGCGACGTTGCCCCAGTCGTCGCCGGTCATGATCTGGAACAGGGTGAACAGCGAGCGGGGGAGTTCGTCGAACCGTTCGGGCATGATCTCGCCGAACAGCTTGGTCGCGATCACCCCGGCGATGTAGATCATCAGGACGAGCAGGCCGATGATGGAGGCCATCCCGGGCACCGCCGACAACAACGCGCTGACCACCCGGCGCATGCTGGGCACCGCCGAGACCAGGCGCAGCGCCCGCAGGATGCGAAGCGCCCGCAGCACCGAGGCCGGACCGGAAGCCGGGACGAGCGCGATCGCCACGATGACCGTGTCGAACCAGTTCCACGGGTCGGCGAAGAACGCGCGGCGGTAGGCGAACAGCCGGGCGGCGATCTCCACGGTGAAGACGGCCAGGGCGATCCGGTCGACGGCGTGCAGGAAGCCGCCGGCCCGGTCCATCAGGTAGGCGCTGGTCTCGCAGCCGATCGTGGCCGCGTTGAGCACGATGACGCCGATGACGGCCCGCTGGGTGAGCCGGTGCTCGAGCACGGCCCGCACGCGTTCTTGCCCGGACACCACTGGATCGCTCCTCACCGTGAAGATCACAAATCGCTGATCATGGTAGAGGCGACGGGAGGCTCCCACTGCGACCGAACCCGGCTGAGACGCGGATCACATCCGGCACTTACCCTCACCCATACGCGTTGACCTGGGAGAAGACGCCCCGGTCAGGTCCGGCCTGCCCGGGGTGGGTAACGTCCGGCTCAGGAAGCCGCAGCCGGCGCGCTGCGGCGGAGAACACGAAACGGGAAGGATCGGTGGTGGTGTCCGTGTCAGCGGACCCGAGCAGTAGCCCCAGCCCCAGGTACGGCCTTCGTCTGCGGGGTGCACAGCCGCGATGAGCGTCGCACTCGGCCTGGTGGCCATCGTCCTGCTCACCCTCGCCACCGGCTACTTCGTCGCCCAGGAGTTCGCCTACGTCAGCGCCGACCGGCTCGCCCTGTCCCAGCAGGCCGCCGCCGGCGACAAGAAGGCGGCCAAGGCGGTCAAGGTGATGGAACGGCTGTCGTTCATGTTGTCCGGCGCGCAGCTCGGCATCACCGTCACCGCGCTGATCGTGGGTTTCATCGCCAGGCCCGCGCTGGCCGAGCTGATCGCCCCCGCGCTGGAGGCGGCCGGCGTGCCGCAGGCGGCGATCGGCGGCATCGCGCTCGGCATCGGCTTCGCGCTGGCCACCGTGATCCAGATGGTGCTGGGCGAGCTCGCCCCCAAGAACCTGGCGCTGGCCCGCCCGGAGCCGCTGGCCCGCGCGCTGGCCGGCTCCACCCTGGTCTACCTGGCCATCGCCGGACCGGTGATCAAGCTGTTCGACACCGCCGCCAACAAACTGCTGCGCGCCGTCGGCATCGAGCCGGTCGAGGAACTGCACCACGGCGCCACCCTGGAGGAGCTGGGCCACCTCATCGGCGAGTCCGAGGCCCACGGCCACCTGCCCGGCAGCCACGCCGACGTGCTCGAACGGGCCCTGGCCTTCTCCGACCACACCGCCGCGGAAGTGATGGTGCCGCGCGTGGAGGTGGTCGCCGTGACCGGCGCGGCCACCGTGCCCGACCTGGACGAGCTCGTCGCCGCCCACGGCCACACCCACTACCCGGTGCTCGGCGCCACCCTGGACGAGGTGATCGGCGTGGTCAGCCTGGGCGACCTGGCCGCCGTCCCGGTCGAGCAGGCCGCCGCCACCCGTGTCGCCGACCTCGCCCACGACGTGCTGATCGTGCCCTTCTCGATCAACCTGCCGGACCTGGTCGCCCAGATGCACACGCGCGGCCAGGAAGTGGCCTGCGTGGTGGACGAGCACGGCGGCCTGGCCGGACTGGTCACCTGGGAGGACGTCGCCGAGGAGCTGGTCGGCGAGATCGCCGACGAGAACGACGCCGACCCGCCCCGGGCTGTGCGCCAGGGCGAGGCCTGGGAACTGGACGCCGCCCTGCGCATCGACGAGATCGCTCTGGAGACGGACCTGAACCTGCCCGACGAGGACGAGTACGACACCCTGGCCGGGCTCGTCCTGCACCGGCTGGGCCGCTTCGCCGTCCCGGGCGACGTCATCACCGCCGACCTGCCCGCCACCCTCGACCCCCGTGCCCCCACGCACGCCCGCATCGAGGTGCTGACGCTGGACCGGCACGTGCCCGACCGCGTGCGCCTGACCCCCTACCGTGACGAATCGCAGGAGCAGGCATGAACCTGTCCGTCGGGCTGCCGCTCACCCTGCTGCTGCTGATCGGCAACGGCTTCTTCGTCGCCGCCGAGTTCGCCCTGGTCGCCGCCAAGCGACACCGTCTGGAGAAGGCCGCCGCGCAGGGGAGCAAGGCCGCCTCCGCCGCCCTGTCGGGGATCAAGGAGCTGTCGCTCATGCTGGCCGGCGCGCAGCTCGGCATCACGCTGTGCTCGCTCGGGCTCGGCGTGGTGTCCGAACCGCTGATCGCCGGCACCCTCGCCCCGCTCTTCGGCGCCGTCGGCCTGCCCGAGACCGCCGCGCACGCGGTGGCGTTCGTCATCGCGCTGGCGGTCGTGACGTTCCTGCACATGGTGCTCGGCGAGATGGCGCCCAAGTCCTGGGCCATCGCCCACCCCGAGCGCTCGGCCACCCTGCTCGCGCTGCCGTTCCGCGGTTTCACCCTGCTGGTCCGCCCGCTGATCAGCGCGCTGAACGCCGTCACCAACGGCCTGCTGCGGCTGTTCCGCGTCCGTCCGGACGAGGCGGGCGCCAAGGCGCGCACCCCCGACCAGCTCCGGCACCTGGTGGCGGAGTCGCGCCGGCTCGGCCTGATCGAGCCCGACGACCACGTGGTGCTCAGCCAGGCGCTGCAGGCGCCGCAGTCGGGCATCACCGCGCTGATCACCCCGGCCGAGCGGATCGTCGGCGTCCCCGCCACCGCCGCCGCCCAGGACGTCATCGACGCCTGCAACCGGTCCGGGCGCACCCGGCTGATCGTGTGGTCCGGCGCCGAGCCGAGCGGGATCGTGCACCTGCGCGACGCCTACCTGGCCCGCCGGCGCGGCGCCGCCACCACCGCCGCCCAGCTCGCCTACCGGGTGCCGGACCTGCCCCGGGAGATCTCGGTCGCCGACGCGGTCGCCCGGCTGCGCGCCGCCCACAGCCAGATCGCCGTGATCCGCGACGGCGCCGGCGCGGTCGTCGGCCTCGTCACTTTGGACGACCTGCTCACCACCCTGCTGGTGCCCGCCTGACCACCTCGCGAAGGAAGGGCGTTTATTCGGTATATCGGATAAATTCCCATTGACGATGAATGCGCTTGGCTTCTCTCGCCGACGTTTCTTTGCCATTGCTTAACCTGTCGGTGTGTGCTCAAATTATGATTCGATTTACCCATTCCGGCCGGGATGTTAGGCGGCAGAATTGCGACATGGATAGACATGTCCCTTTCGGCGGCCGCAGGATCGACATTTCGCACAATCGACGGAGGAAGATCGCCATGTTCAAGAAACTGCTGCGTTTCCTTCCCGCCGGCCTGGCGGCCGGCTCGCTGCTGGCCGCCGTGGCCCTGCCCGCGCCGGCGTCGGCGTCGGCCTTCCTGGCCGGAAAGCGGCAAAATGTCGTCACCGTCCTCGGCTACAACAGCACCGACTGGAAATACCTCCAGGTGCCGCCCGGGGCCGACGCCCCGCGTTTCTACGAGCCGGACTTCGACGACAGCGACTGGTCGAGCGGACAAGAAGGATTCGGCACAACCAACCGGATCTGCTCGTGGAACAATTCCACCAACGTCAAGACGCCCTGGGCGGTGAACACCGACATCCTGGTACGCCACTGGGTGCACATCCCGCGCAATGCCCGGCTGGTCCGCATCCAGGGAACGATCGACAACGATGCGCGGGTCTACTTCAACGGCCGCCTCGTCCAGGCCGTCAGGAGCGGCGGCTGCGCCGCGGGCGCGATCAACGTCGTCCTGCCCGCCAGGCACCTGGAGCGCTGCAACCTCCTGGCCATCCGCGGCCATGACTACGGCGTCGGGACCTATCTGAACGTCGAGGTCAGCTACGTCAGGGCGACCCCCGCCGCCTGAACGCGCACCCCGGCACCGCCGCGAGCCCCCGGCCCCCTTGAACCGCGAGAGGGCCGGGGGCTCTCCGTGCGGACCGGCCTTCGCCGCGGCGCGGACCCGCCTGGCAGGCGCTGCTCCCGGCCGGGTGTTCAGGGACGGGCCCTTGAAACGACCTTCGACAAGGCGTGGAATCTGGAACTGGGAGGAGAGTGCGGCCCCGACCGGCCAGGTCTTTCCGCACTCGCCTCGCAGCGCTCGGCGTGGGCTTCGCCGCACGACAAGGCGACCCCCGCGCCGTGTCCCGTCAGCCCGCAGAAGCCCCCACCCGCACGGGAGGCCCCGCGTGACCCCCACACCCGTGGTTCTCGACAGCAGCGGACACCGCGTCTATGAGCAGGCCGACTCCCTACGAGCCGCCGGACCGGCCGTGCCCGTCCGGTTGCCCGGCGACCTCACCGCCTGGTCGGTGACCGACGGGGACGTCGTCAAGCACCTGCTGACGCATCCCCACGTCTCCAAGGACGCGCGTAAGTCCTGGCCCGGCTACCGCCCCTACGCGATCGGCTGGCTCACCGCCTGGGTCGATGTGAAGAGCATGTTCACCACCGACGACCCCGACCACCAGCGGTTGAAGAACCTGGTCGGCAAAGCGTTCACGCCCCGCCGCGTGGCGGCGATGCGGCAGCCGATCACTTCCGTCGTCACCACGCTGCTGGACGCCCTGGCCGCCGAGGCCCCGGAAGGCGTGCTGGACCTGCGGGCCCGCTACTCCTACAAGATCCCCACCCAGGTCATCTGCGACCTGTTCGGTGTGCCGCTGGACCAGCGGCCCGCCATGCTGGCCACCATCGACGCCGTGGTGGACACCAGCCTGTCAGCCGGGCAGGCGATCCACGTCCAGCAGGAGATGATCGCCTCGATGCTCCGTCTCATCGAGGCCAAACGGGCCCGGCCCGGCGACGACATGACCAGCCGGCTGATCGCCGCCAGGGACAGCGGACTCGATCAGCTCAGCGACGACGAGCTCGTCAGCACGCTGCTCCTGATGATCGGCGCGGGCAGCGAGACCACCGTGTCCCTGCTCGACCATGCCGTCATCGCCATGCTCAGCCACCCCCAGCAACTGGCTGTCGCCCGCCGCGACCCCGCACGCTGGGACGACGTCATCGAGGAGACCCTGCGCCGGCGCCCGCCCGTCATGCATCTGCCGATGCGCTACGCCACTGCCGACATCCCCCTGGACGGGCAGACCGTCATCCGAGCCGGCGACCTCATCCTCATCGGCTTCGGCGCCCACGGGCGTGATCCCGCCGTCAACGCCGATCCCGACCGCTTCGACATCGACCGGCACGACCGGGCGCACCTGGCCTTCGGCCACGGCATGCACTATTGCCTGGGCGCGCCGCTGGCCCGCCTGGAGGCGCGTATCGCTCTGCCCGCCCTGTTCGAGCGCTTTCCCGATCTGCGGCTGGCCACCGGCCCGCAGGATCTCCAGCCGCTACCCTCCTTCATCGGCACCGACGTGCTCCACCTGCCCGTGACGCTGACCTCCGGCACTTCACAAGCGGCACGATGAACGATGAGCTCCGCGCTGAGCTGCTGGAACGCATGAGGCGCGATCAGGAGGTGCGCCTGAGCCTGCCCAGGAGCGGTCCCGTGCCCGATGACCTGATGGAGCGATGGACGGCCGTGGACGCCGACAACACCGCCTGCGAACCTCGCCTATCTCGTGGACCGGGTCCGTGTCGGTGAGGGGCGGCCGCAGGTGTTCGGCACGCAGTACCACGCTCCTGACGGCGTTCTCCGGCCGCAGCCGATAGAAGATCGCGATCGGCTTGACGAGCGGCGAGCCGAGGTCGGGCTGGGGCCGCACGCCGACTACGACAGCTCCATGCGCCGGCAGTACGGGTGAGCCCGGCCCCAAGCCAGTGCGGCGTCCCTCAGTCGAAGGACGGTCGGACGCCCCGCTCGCGGCTGCGCTTGAGCTCGAAGAAGTCCTCCGTCCCGGCGACCAGGACCAGGCCGTCCCAGAGCCGGCCGGCTGCTTCGCCGCGCGGCGCCCGCCTGATCACCGGGCCGAACAGGGCCATGCCGCCGACGCGGAGAACGGGAGTGCCGACATCGAGCCCCACCTCGTCGAAGGCCTCATTGTGGGAGTCCCTGATGAGCTGATCCAGCTCGTCGCTGTCGGCGGACGCCGCCAACCCAGCGGGCAGGCCCACCTCTGTGAGGGCTTCGGTGATGACTGTGGGGTCGTCGCGACGTCTCTGGTTGTGGAACCGGGTGCCGATCGCGGTGTACAACGGGCCGAGAACGTCACGGCCGGCGTGTTCGGCGGCGGCCGCGCAGACCCGCACCGGCCCCCAGGCGTTCTCCATCTGCTTGCGGTAGTCCTCGCTCATCCCCTCGCCCTTGCGCTGGACGAGGTTCAGGTGGGCCAGAGACATGAGCCGCCAGTCGGCGTGCACCGGCCGTACCTTCTCCACCTCCAACAGCCAGCGCGAGGTGACCCACGCCCAAGGGCACAGCGGATCGAACCAGAACGGGACCTCGACGAGCTCCGACTCTTCCGTGATCGTCATGATGGCTTTCTTCCTCTCAGACCGATCTCGCACGCACCGCGACGGCGGTTCGCGCCAGGACAGCGCAGGGCGCGACCCTAACGCCGCTTCTTCGAGCGCTGGGGAGTGCCGCCCTTCGCGCGTTTCTGTTCGTACGCCTGATCGAGGGTCCAGATGTAGTACCACCTGCCCTCGCGGAGTGTCCGGACACTGTTCTGGCTGATCGCTTGGACCACGCTCCATATTCCACCGGTGGCGCCCAGGACTCCGAGCGCGGCGGTCAGAGCCGGACCGTAGACGGCGGTGAGGGTCGCTCCCGTCGTTCCGAGGACGGCGCCGGTCGCGGCAAGGGCTCTGGTCCGCTGGATCCTGGCCATTTCGGCCTGGCATTCCTGAATCTGCTCCCGGATCTCCAGGCCGATCCGAGTCAGGGCCACTTCGGACTGAACGGCGTCCTGGGCTTCGTCGAGCTGGAGGAACTTCCCGCGCAGGTAGGTGCGGAAACGGTCGTAGGAGCCGAACTCCTCGACAGTGATTCTGCTGAAGTCCCGAAGTCCGACGCCGTCGATGTAGGGCAGCTTGATCTCCAGGATCGGTCGGACGAGCCGGCTCTTGACGGGTTCTTCGCCTGACGCCTCGATCGCACGCCGCCCTCTGAGCAGGAAGTCGACGGCCCGAGCATCACGGATCGACCTGCTTCTTCGGACCGGGCGTCCCTTCTTCACCTGCTGGGTGCGGAGGCAGTAGTCGGGCAGGTACCAGGTCAGCCCGGCTTGCAGGAGGGGGCGGGCGTGGAGGATCCAGGTGCCGAGCTGCGCCAGGTCGAGCGTTCTGATGCCGAAGTAGTCCTCCCGCCAGTTCTCACGAGGCTCGCGGACGGCTGCCATGTGGAGCATCGATGCCGGCAGGTCGGGGGGCGTTCCGGGCGGGAGTCGCGGTTTGTTCCCTGAACGTCTCTCCGGGTCGTTCCAGTGGATTCCGGTCTGCCCGATTTCGTGATACGCCCCGCCCATGCCGTCATGAAGAAGGAGGGTGTCGGAGATGAGCGAGACACGCTTGGTGATGGCGGCGAGGTCGGTTCCTCTGAGGCCGAGGCTCACGTCGAACTCGTGCCTGGTGAGGGATCGTATGTCCCGCAAGGTTTCCGCGTCCCGGTCCCAGAAGTAGGCCGCGTACTTTTTGGCTACTTGTTCCGGTTGCTCATCTTTGCGCAGGCTGCGAAAGAAATTCTGCATATGTCCGGCGATGACCTGATTTTGGGTTGGGTGTCGTCCCCAAAGCCGCATTCGTCCATCATATGTCTTTCGATTTCCTGCCGTTCGAGAGTTGTGGGACGCGTCAGTCCATGTCCACGCCCGGCGGGCAGTCGACGGGCTCGGAGGTGCCGTCGGCGTGCTCGATCCGGCAGCCGTCATCCGCACCGCCGAACGGGCTGAGATGTCCGGAGGAGGCGGCGAAGATGGCCAGGCCGACGGCGGCGGCGATGAGCCCGATGACGATGCCGCCGTAAGCGCCCCCGACACCGGCGTCGCCGGCGGGCACGGCCTTCGTCGGGTCGTCCGGGTCGTAGAGGACGTCGGTCTCCCTGCCGATGCCCAGCTGCGACTCCGTCCAGGACTCGGCGGTCACCTCGCGCCCTTCCAGGGTGGTGAAGGTCAGCACCGGACGCCGGCTCGCCTTGAGATGCTCGCCGCGTCCGGTGAACGTGGTGGCCACGTCGGTGACCACGCCCGGCACTCGCCGCGCCCCGCGGACGAACCGCCTGCCGTGCACGATCCCCCTGACCGACACGAGCACGATCACGGCGCCGAACGCCACGAACAGTAAGGGCAGGTACTCGAAGACTTGCTCCACCGCGGTCCCCCTGGAATCGGCAACACTCGGACAACGATCGGCAGCGTTGCATGGTTCGCGGCCGGCGAAAGGCGAGAGCGGAGGCCATGGCCGGCACCGGCTAGGCAGGGGCGTGCGGGGCCCTGTCGTCAGTGGGAGTGTCGTCTCCGGCTGCGGCGGCTTCTCCGGTGAAGCGGCGCAGCTCCGGGCTGAGCGCGGCCACCGCGGCGGTCAGGACGAGCAGTCCGCCCAGCACGACGAGGGCCGCCGCGCCGCCCAGCGCCGCAGCCAGTGCCCCGCCGAGAACGGGCCCGAGGGGCTTGAGCGCCATCGCGCTCATGCTCAGGACCGCGCCCATCCGGCCGAGCATCGCCTCCGGCACCATGCGTGCGACCACGACGTTCATCACCACGTTCAGCGAGGGCGTGGACAAGGTGATGAACACCAACGGGATCATCGGCCACCACGCGCCCCAGGGCAGTGCCGTGGCCGCCAGCGCGGCGCCGAAGACCGTGACGACGGCCAGCAGGAGCCTTCCGGGAGGCAGGAGCCTGCTGAGGCGGCCCGACAGCAGGGCGCCGGTCAGCCCGCCGATTCCGAGACCGGCCAGGACCGTGCCGGTGACGCGCGCGTCGCCGCCGCGTTCGCCGACGAGCACGATCAGCGGGATGAGGAACGCCCCGCCGAGCAGGTTGAGGACCGTCACCGCCGCGGTGACCTCCCGCAGGCCGTGCCGCCGCCACAACCAGGTGAGGGCCTCGGCCGCTTCCCGGCGCATGCTGCGCCGGATCGGCCGCTGCTCCTCGCCGTCGTCCCGGGCGGAGGGGGGCGGCTCGTCCGCCGGGCGGCGGGGCACCTTGGCCAGAGCGTAGAAGAGCGTGGCGGCGACGAAGGTGGCGGTGTCGACGACGAAGGGCACTGCCCGCCCGAGGCCGTACAGCAGGCCGCCGAGTGGAGGGCCGATCAGTCCGGCCGCGTGGCTGCGGGCCTCCTCCTGCGCGTACGCGCTGTGCAGTTGGCCTGAGGGGACGATGCCGCGCAGCGCCGTGTCCTGGACGGGCCCGATGAACGCGACGCACAGCCCGTCCAGCACGGCCAGTGTGACGAACTGCCAGACCTGTACCCGACCGGTGATGATCAACACCGTCAGCAGCGCGGAGACCACCGCCTGCAGGCCCTGGGCCGTGATGAGCGTACGGCGGCGGTCCCACCGGTCCACCCAGACGCCGGCCGGCATCTGGACCGCCAGGAACGCGACGGTACGCGCTCCGGCGACGACGCCCGCCAGCCCGGGCGAGCCGGTGAGCGCCAGCACCAGAAGCGGCATGGCGAGCGCGGTGAGCTGCGATCCCAGCTCCGAGACCGCGCTGCCGAGCCACAGCAGCTGAAAACGCGCGTTTCTCCGCAGCGGGACGATGTCGGTCACGGCGCGTCTTCCTTGCAGGCGGGGGGCGGGTCAGGTCGGGCGGGACCCAGAGAAACTATCCATCAGGGATGAAGCTGTCCAAGCGGTCACCGGTGGGCGAGACCTTCGCGGGTGCGGCGAAGGAGCTCCAGGACACGGTGTTCGAGCTCGTGACCGGTGCCGAGCAAGCGGTTGCAGTGCAGGTGCACATGGCTGCGGCACACCACGGGGGAGGGGCGCGCGGACGGCAGGCTCCGGCGGCGGACGGCCAGCACGGACGTCAGGGCCCGGTCGAGTGGTGCCGGGACGGCCGAACCGGGATCGCCCAGGAGCCGGCGCAGCTCGCGGGAGCGCCGGCGATGGTCCCGGCCGCCGTCCGGTGAGGGGGAGACGGCGTCGCGGTAGAAGAGCGTGCGCTGCTCGACGTCCAGGCCGAGGCCGTCGAGCAGGTCGTCGACGCTGAGCGCGGCCACGGTGACCGGATCGTAGGGGAATCCGTGGCTTCTGGACAGGGCCAGCAGCTCGGCCACGGCCGGGCTGTCGGCGAGGAAGACGCCCTCGGCGGCCGGCATGTCGTCCAGGCCGCCGTACCGCTCGATCTCGCGTTCGTAGGTGTCGAAGGCGAAGGTCGCGCACGCGCCCGTGGAGATCAGGTCGGCCGCCCACGCGCAGACGTGGCGCATGAGCGGGCCGAGCAGCGTGGCGGGGTCGCCGTGGAAGCGGATGCGCAGGTGCGGGTCGGGATCGGCGTAACGCAGGAAGAACCAGCCGCCGGCCAGCCCCGCTCCGGTGACGAACTGCCCGAAGGGGCGCAGCGAGTCGACGATCAGCTCGTCCTGGAACCGGCGGGGGCCGTACAGCTTGAGGTAGAGCCAGTCGCTGCCGGGCGGGCGCAGGCGGGCGCCGGTAGGCACGGCGCCGGAGGTCCGGCGGCGTGGCGGGACGGTCCGTGGTGGTTCCCTCAGCGCGAGCGGCACCACCACCTCGCTGAGGTGGGCGCCCTCCGGGCCCGGCAGCCAGGCGTGATCCGGGTGGGGCAGGGCCTCCTGCAGCGTGACGGGACGTCCCGGCGGTTCGTCGCGCAGCAGTCCGGCCTGGTCGGGGTCGTCCAGGTCGAGCAGCAGCCGGTTGTCGCCCCCGGCCAGGTACACGTGGCGCGGGACGCCCTGCGCCCGCCGCCAGGCGGCCAGGCCGCCCGGCTCGCGCAGCGCCGCGGGATCGACCCGCCAGCGGGCCAGGGACAGGACGACGCGGCCCCGCTGGATCCGGGGCAGGAACGGAAGACCGGCGGCCGGCCCCCAGTCGAACGAGGTGAACACGCACCGGCCGTCGCGGGCGGCGTCCAGCAGGAAGCGGGCCGCCGGGGGCGCGTGCGACGGGTTGAGCATGTGGCACTGCGTGGCGACGACCTCCACGTCGCGGGCGGGCCACCGTACGGTGAACAGGCCGTCGCGCAGGCCCACGACCAGCTCGTCCACCGGTACGGCCCACTCCGGCGCGAGGCCGGTGGAAGGGCCGAGCCGGATCTCGTGGCGGTGCCCGCACCGGCGTACGGCGACGTTGCCGGAACGGGCCCGCTCCGGCGTGTAGACCACCTCGGCGAGGAGGCGGCCGGGCGCGTGCCGGGATTCGGCCTGCGCCGCCTCCGCCAGCGCGGTGGCCGCCGGGGGGCCGAGCAGGTCGGCGAAGCGTCCGAGGGTGCGCCCGGCCGCGTTCGCGCCCAGGTTCGGGCCCACGACGAGCAGGAAGTCGCCCTTGTCCACGGCCTCGGCGCCGGCGGCCGCCACCAGGACCGCGAGGTCGAGGGTCGGCGGGGCCGGCGCGGCCGCCGGGGTCCAGGTCTGGAGGCGTGCCAGCAGGTCGTCGTCGAGTTCGACGACGGTCACCCGGTCACGATAGGCGTTCACCGCCAGGTCGGTCAGCAGCCGGTGCCGGGCGGCCGGCGCGTGCACCGGCGCGTGCACCGGCGCGTGGACCGGCGCGTGGACCGGCGCGTGGACCGGGGCGTGGACCGGGTTGCCGCCGTCGGTGGGGCGGCCCAGCCCGAAGTCCGGGTCGACCAGCTCCAGCAGCGGGACCTCGCGGCCAGCGCCGTAGCGGCGCTCGAACGCCCGGCGGCAGGCGTCGAGGCGGGGCGGTCCCGCGGGGTGCGGGCTCAACCGGAGCAGCAGCTCGGCCGCGGCCGCCGCCTCCGTCCCGATCCGCCTGTTCAGGCCGGTCCCGGACAGCGGCAGCGCGAGGTCCGTCTGGAGGAGGTTGCGCGGGTCGGTGGGGGACACGATCGTGGTCATCCGGTCCAGCAGGCCCGGCCACGTGCGGGCCCGTTCGCCGAGCGGGCGGGCGTCCCACTCCCGCAGGGCCGCCCGCAACCCGGCGAGGTCGTCCGCGACGGGATGGCCGGCGAGCCGCTCCCGGACGTGGCCGAGGGGGTCGCGGGTGAGCGGCGGACGCAGGTCGTGGTGCAGGAACCCTTGCCGGAGCAGGTCCTCGATCAAGGCGTCCGCCTTCTCCGGCGTGGCGCCGGGCAGCGTGATCAGCGCATCGGCGAGCTCCGCACGCGAGACGGGCGCGCGGGCCAGGGCGAGCGCCCGCCGTACCGCCGAAGTGGCCCGTACGGACGCCGTGCCGCCCGCCGGGAACGCCCGCCCGGCGCGGACCAGCACGGCGGGGTCGGCCACCAGGCGCAGCCGGGCGCGCACCTCGGGATCGGCTTCGAGGCGCGCGACGAGGTCCGTGAGCCAGCCCAGGTCCGGACGGGTGCGGGTGCGCGGCTCCTGCTTGGCGAGGGCCAGGTCGGTGCAGTCTCCCCAGTCGGCCAGGGCGACGCCCGCGAAGAGGCCGAACGGGGTCGGCCGGGTGCTCATGCGGATGAGGTAGCGCAGCAGCTTGCGGCCGATGCGCCGAGCCTTGGGATGGCTGGGCGCCGTTCGCGCCAGAGCGGCGGCCAGATCGCCGCTCGCCACCTGGATGGCCGCCACCACCGCCGGCGCGCCGGGCAGCAGGCGGCCCGGCTCCGCCGGCTTGCCCGCTCGCACGGCGGCGTCCACCGGCAGCAGCGGGGCGCGCACCAGCGCCCAGTCCATCGGCGTGTACAGGCTCCGGGCAGCGCGGGTCATGACAGCAGGAAGAGCCGATCCCAGGCCGGTTCGACGTCCGTCGCCGCGGCCAGCAGCACCAGGACGACGCCCGCCGCGCCGTCCAGGACCCCGGCGCGGTCCACGGCGTTGCCCTGCGGCTCCAGGGAGGCGTACCCGAGCGGCCGTTCCGGCTGGTAGGCGGCCAGCAGCTCGTCCACGAGCCCGGCCGCCTCCCGGCGGAACAGGCCGGTGTCGCAGGTGAAGCGGAGCACGACGTGCAGCAGGCCGCTGACCCCGTGGCAGAACGTCGGCGACGGGATCGCGCGCCGCTCGGCCGGCCGGCGCAGGACGGCGTCCATCGACTCCAGCGCCAGCTCGCCCAGGAGGCCGTCGTCGAGCGCCTGGGCCGCCAGCCACAAGGCGCGGGCGACCCCGGGGGTCCCGTAGCACCACGCGCTCCGTGACGGGGCCGACCGGCCGGGCCGTCCGTCGCCGGTCAGCGGCACGAACGCGGGCCAGTCGTCCCCGGCACGGTGGGCGACCAGCCAGTCGGCGATGCGCCTGACGGCGTCCGCCTGGCCCGGCACCTCGACGCCCGCGCGCAGGGCAAGGGACAGCAGGGCGAGCGGCCCTGGGATGCCGTGCGCGAGACCGCAGTCCAGAGCGCCGTGCGGGTGCAGCCCGGACATCGTCTCGTCGCCCATCAGGCGGGCGGGCGTCATCCAGGCGGGCGGCTCCTGCTCCCGGGCGAGCGTCACCAGCCCGGCGAGGATCGCCGGGAGGATGTGGTGCGGGTCGTGCCGCAGCAGGTGGGCGCCCACGCCGCAGGCTCCGGAGATCAGGTCGAACGCGCTCACCGGGCCCGGCTCGCGGGTCTGGCCGAGCCGGGCGCCGATCGCCGCGGCTCGGGGCGCCAGGGCGTCGTCCAGCGCGGCGAGCATCCGCCGGTAGCGGGTCCCGTCCCGGCTCAGCGACACGGTGGCGAACGCCAGCCCGCTCAACCCGCCGAACAGGCCCGCCGGCGCCGCTTCCACGCCCGCCGCGGCCGCCGTGAGGAACTGGTGGCCCACCGCGTCCCAGCCTTCGCCGGGCCGGCACGCGTCCAGGTAGGCGCAGGTCAGCGCGAGGCCCGCGTCGCCGTCCGCCACAGCGTAGGGCCTGCGGGCCAGGGATCTGGGGAACCGGGTCTGTTCGACGGACGCGGCGAGCGCCGCCGCCACCCGGCCCGGGTCGGTCACCCGCGCGGCGACGTCGCGAGCGACGCGGAGGGCCGCCGCCTGCCGGTCGGGGCCGAGCGGGCTCTGCCAGGCGGCGTCGGTCCTCGGCGCCCCCGTGCCCAGCCGTCGTACGGGTGGCCCGGACGTGACGGCGCTCACCGGTTCTCACCGCACCCGGCGTCGCAGGTCACGCAGCTGGCGCAGTTGGTGGGGCTGACGCAGGTCTCGTAGCAGGATCCGCAGTTGGTCACGCAGGTCTCGCAGCTCGGCTGGCAGGTGCCCGGCGTCACGCAGTCCCCGCCCTCCGCCGCCGTCGGCTCCTCGCAGTCGTGCTCGCGGGTGTCGGTCAGGCCCGGGATGCACTGACCGCTCCCCGACCGGCCGATCCGCACGTCGAGGTCGAACTCGTCGAGGGAGCGGGCCGTACGGGTTCTGGTGAACTCCACCGTCGCGTCGCGGCGCAGGGTCACCTGGGTGGCCTCCTCGCCCCGGAACGGCTCCTCGTGGCGGGCGACCGTGTTCATGTCGATGACGTCGCCGGTGCGGAACTCCGCGTAGTAGTCGAGCCCGCGCGTGAAGTACAGCCGCCGGTGGCCAGGCCGGTCGCTGTCGCCGAGAAAGCCGGTCATGCGCAGGACCGCCGCCGGCGCCTGCGCCGGATCGGGCCGCAACTTCTCCACGATCGGGTCCTGTGGTCTGGCGGCACTCCCCGGTGCCTGCTCGTCCTCGTCGGGCATCGCCTGCGCTCCTTGACGTCCGCGGTTGCCGGGTCGCGGGGACGCGGCCCCGCGACCCCTTGATCAGCGCTCCAGCAGGGCGCCCAGGCGGCGGCCGGACTCCTCGACCATCGCCCGTACCTTCTCGGTGACGGTCTCCTCCGACCGGTCGGGCACGGGGCGCAGGAACGCGGCGGGCGGCACCGGGCCCAGCGCCCGCAGCACCAGGTCCCTCGTCCGCAGGAACGCCTCGGCGCTGTCGCGGAACGACGCTCCGGAGGATTCGAGCTCCGCGAGCGCCCTGTCCTGGCCCTGCAGTTCGTCCCGCTGGTCGCTCGGCTCGCCGGTCGCGGCCAGGACGGCGAGGCAACCGCTGATCTCCTGCCTCGCGGCGCTCCGCAGGGCGGCGGCGTCCTCGTCGGCGTCCTCGTCGGCGTGCCCGGCGTCCGGCCGGGACAGGGCCCGCCGGATCGTGTCCGCTTCACGCTCGTACAGGTCGAGCACGAGGTGCGCGTACGTGCCCGCCGGCGCGGGCGACGGGTCGAACGCCTCGTTGATCCCGCCCAGCCAGCGCAGGAAGAGCCGGCCGCCTGATCCGAGCTGTTCGGTGTGGTGGCCGAGACGGTGAAGGAGGTACTGGGCCCGGTCGAAGGACCGCCTCGCCTGCCGGGCGGGATCCGCGCCGGTGATCGGCCCGTACCGGTCGGCCAGTTCCGCGTGCCTGGCGGCCACGGTGGAGTGGAACAGCGCCAAGGTGGTGTAGACGTGGCTCACGGTGAGGGCACGATCGACCGGCCAGCCCGCGTCCGCCTGCGGCCTGGCCCGGTTCCAGTGGGGACGGATCAGCGGCGACTCCGCCGCGTCGTAGCCCTCCTCCAGCAGGGAGTGGGTGTGTTCGAGGTCGGTGAACTTGACGTGCATCGCCTCGTGCAGAAGATACTCGGCGGCCTGCCACGGGTCGCCCAGCACGGCGGCCGACAGGAAGATCACCCCCGGGATGCGAGGATGGGTGAGCGACGCGAACCCGGGCGACGCCGAGCCGGGCGATGTGATGCCGGGCGACGTGATGCCGGGCGACTCCCTGCCCGCGACGGCGACCAGGTGCACGTGGCTCAGCGCGCTCGGCGCCAGCACGGGGCAGAGCTCGTGCAGCAGCTCCGCGCCCCGCAGGAGCGTCTCGCGCACGCGGCCCTCGGGGCTCGTCAGGGTGAGCCCATGGAAGCTCGCGGAGAAGACGCGGCGGAAGAACTCTCCCAGCGGGTCCACCTCAACCCGGGGCTCGGACCACACCCAGGGCCGGCCGGCCTCGTGCAGCCGCACCAGGTCCGCCGCGCCCTCGGCCAGCGGCGGCACGGCCGCGCGAGGGCTCTGCGCCGCCGCGGTCTCCAGGACGGCGTCCAGCTCCTCCTCGGGCCAGGGCAGCTCACGGCCGCCGAGCACGGCGCTCAGCCAGGTGTCGGTCGCCACCCGGACCGCCGGGTCGCCCAGCACCTGGTGGTGCCGGTCGTCGGAGGCGTCCCGCTGTGCGGCGAGCAGCAGATGCGCGCCCTTGGAGTGCTCCTTGAGCAGGAGCAGGCGGTGACGGTAGTGCAGGCGGACGCGCTGACGGATGTAGTCGCAGTCGCCGAACGGGCGGTCGCCGGAGAGGATCTCCTCCATCTGCCGCCTTGCCTGAGTGGTGTGCACCGGAGGCCTCAGCGCGGGAGGCCGGAGTCGTACATGGCGGCGCAGTACAGGACAGGGCATCTGACCCTGGCTATGGCGGCGGATCCCTCGCTCTTGTCGCTCAACGCTCTCAGATCGTCCTCGGAGAGCTGGCTGTCGACGATCTCGCCCTCGGTGATGCGCAGGACCATCGGCCCCTTGATGCTCTGCCCCATTGGTACTCCCCTCATCGGGCTCATCGGCTCGATGCTGGTCCTGCTCGACGTCGGGCAAGCGAGAACCATCGGCTTCTTCAAGGTTCTTCCGTCCGGACGCCGGCGGTCACCTCGCCCCCGGGCCGGCGCCGCATCATCGGCCGTCAGCCGGCCGCCCTCGAGACGCCTGCGCGAACCGCACGGTGATGGACAGGCCCCCTTCGGGGCGGGCATCGGCGGTGAGGGTGGCGCGGTGCGCCCGGGTGACGGCGTCGACGATGGCGAGGCCGAGGCCGTGGCCGTCGTGGCGGCCGTGACGATCGGGCGCCAGTTTCTGGAAGGGGTGGAACAGGCGCTCGATCTGGTCGTCGGGGATGACCGGCCCGCTGTTGGCGACCGTGAGGGCCGCCTGCGTGCCGGACGTCTGAGTGGTGACCGTCACGTGCCCGTCCGGGTGGTTGTGGCGGACGGCGTTGTCGACGAGGTTGGCGACGAGGCTCTCGACCAGTCTCGGATCCCCGGCCGTCACCGCGGGCGTCAGGCGTTCGACGAGGTCGATGCCGCGTTCCGCGGCTCGGCGGCGGCGGGAGGCGAGCACTCCCTCGACGAGATGGGCCAGGTCGAGGGTGTCCCAGCGGGTGACGCCGCGCTCGCCGGTGGCCAGGGTGAGCAGTGCCTGGACGAGCCGCTCCTGGTCGCCGCCCAGAGCCAGGGCCTCCTGGCAGGCCGCGCGCAGGCTGTCGGCGTCGGCGTCGGGGTCGGCGACGGCGACTTCGAGGAGGGTGCGCAGGCCGGCCAGAGGGGTGCGCAGCTCGTGGGAGGCGTTGGCGACGAAGTGGCGTTGGCTGTCGAAGGAGGCTTGCAGGCGGGCGAACAGGTCGTCGAGGGTGTGGCCGAGCTCGGTCAGCTCGTCCATGGGCTCGCCGAGGTCGAGGCGCCGGTGGAGGCTTCCGGTGGACATGGTCCTGGCGGTGGCGGTGATGGCGCGAAGCGGGCGCAGGAACCGGCCGGAGACCAGCCAGCCGAGCGCCAGGGCGACGGGGATCAGCAGGATCAGGGCGACGGCGGATCCCGTGAGAAGTCGGGGCAGGCCGATCCCGGGCGCGGACTCGGTGATCACTTTCGCCGCGGGCCGGCCCACGGGGGTGGCCGCGTCGATGCCGGCGAGCGGGACGGCGACGAGCACGAGCACGAGCACCCCGGCGGCGTAGAAGCCCGCCGCGTAGGCGAGCGCGAGCCGCGTCTGCAGGGATCTCCTGGCGAGCGTCATGACGGTCCGATGCGGTAGCCGGCTTCGCGGACGGTCTCGATCACGGGCGGGTCGCCGAGCTTGGCCCGTAACCGGTGCATGGTGTGCTTGACGGCGCTGCTGAACGGGTCGGCGGCCTCGTCCCAGGCGCGTTCGAGCAGTTCCTCGGCGGAGACGACCAGGCCGGGTACGGCGAGCAGGCATTCGAGCAGGGCGAACTCCCTGGGGCTCAGCTCGAGGCGGCGCCCGGCCCGGAACGCGGTCCGGCGGGCCGGATCGAGGGTGACGTCCCCGCAGGCCAGGGTCGGCGGCAGCGGCGGGGTGGCGCGCCGGCCCAGGGCGCGGACGCGGGCGACCAGTTCGGCGAACGCGAACGGCTTGGGCAGGTAGTCGTCGGCGCCGAGGCTCAGCCCGTCGACGCGGTCCTCGATCGTGCCGGAGGCGGTGAGCATCAGGACGCGCGTCGCACAGCGGCTGCGGGCGAGCCGCCGGCAGATCTCGTCGCCGTGGACGCCGGGCAGGTCGCGGTCGAGGATCACCACGTCGTAGCGGGTGGCGGCCAGTCGATCGAGGGCGGCGGTGCCGTCGAGGACGACGTCGACGGCCATGCCCTCGCGGTGCAGCCCGGTTCCGACCGAGCGGGCGAGGACCTCGAAGTCCTCGACGACGAGCACCCTCACCGCTCCGCACCGCCGCTCGCCGCGCGAGGAGGGCGGACGTGACGGCCGGACCGGCCGCCGGGACGAGAAGCCATGAGGCAACGATGCCAGATCCCCGGTCGCAGCCAGGTCGCAGCCACGTCGCGGCGGCCGCGACCCGGCCGGAACCGGGCGCCGCGTACAACCGTCGCCATGAGTTCATTCATGCCTCACCGATCCGGCCGATCGGCCGGGCGCGACGGTTTCCCCCGGATGCTGCGCGAGGAGTGGGCCAGGTTCCGCTCCGGGCGGGGGCGGGTGCTCGCCGTGGCGGCCTCCGTGCTGGTGACCGTGTCGATCGGACTGCTGGTCGCCGGAGGCGCCCGCACCACCTGCGTGACGGGGACGGGCGAGGGCCCCTGTCCCGCGCCTCTGGTGGGCCCCGACGGCACGGCGGTGAAGGACAAGTACTTCTTCGTGCACCAGCCGCTCAAGGGGAACGGCAGCATCACCGCCCGCGTGTCGGACATGACCGGGCAGATCCGGCTGCCGGACGTCGTACCCGGGGTGCGCAACGTCCAGGAGGGGGTGGTGCCGTGGGCGAAGGCGGGCCTCCTGCTCAGGCCGAGCCTCAAGCAGGGCACGCCGTACGCCGCCGTCATGCTCACCGGGGGGCACGGCGTGCGGATGCAGCACGACTACGTCCACGACGTGGCCGGCGGCCCGCACAACGGCCCGCAGTGGCTGCGGCTGACCAGGTCGGGCGACACCGTCACCGGCCAGGAGTCGGACGACGGCAAGGCGTGGACCGAGGTCGACACGGTCCGGTTGGCCGGGTTGCCGGAGACGGTCGAGATCGGGCTGTTCGTCACCTCGCCAGGCGTCCTGTGGGACATGGCGAAGGCCTTCGCCCAGGCCACCGCCACCTTCGACCAGATCGAGCTGCAGGGGGCGGACGGTTCCTGGCGGCGCGACGACGTCGGCGTCTCCATGGAGTCGGACGGGAGGACTCCGCACCACCCGGGCGGGGTCGTCGAGTCCGGCGGGAAGCTCGTCGTGACCGGGGGAGGCGACATCGGGCCCGCCACGGTGGAGGGCGGTCTGCGCGCCGACCTCCTGCTGATCGGCGGGGCCGTGGGGCTGATTCCGATCTTCGTGGCGGCGGCCACGTTCCTCACCACCCGAAACCGGCCCGAACCAACGGGCCCCAGCCCGACCGAACACCCGCGCGTACCGGCCGGCAGCGGCCCGTCCGAACGCCCGCGCGAACCGGCCGGCAGCGGCCCGGTCGAACACCCGCGCGTACCGGCCGGCAGCGGCCCGATTGAACGCCTGCGCGAACCCGCCGGCAGCGGTCCGACGCCTGTGTCGCGTCCGGCGCGGCTGCTGGCGGCCAGGGCCGTGGTGGTCGGGGTGGTCGGGTTCGCGGCGGGGCTGGTGGCCGCGGGGGTCGTGATCATTGCCGGGCTGGCGATGCTGCGTGCCCATGAGAACCCGATCCAGCCGATCACCGTGGGCACCGAGCTGCGGATGATCGTCGGCCACGCGGCGCTGACCGCGGCCGCCGCCGTGCTGGCTCTCGGCCTGGCCGCGCTGGTCAGGCGGACCGTCGTCGCCGTCGGACTGGCGATCGTGCTGGTCGTCGTGCCGTACCTGCTGGCGACCGCGGGGCTGGCGCCGTGGCTGCTGACGATCACCCCGGCCGCCGGGTTCGCGATCACGCAGAGCATCCCGACGTTCGCGCATGTGGACGTGGACCCGTCACTGCTGGGGGGCTACTACCCGCTGCCGCCATGGGCGGGTTTGACCGTGACCTGTGGATATGCCGCCGTCGCCTTGGGGGTGGCGATCGCCGTGCACCGCAGACAAGTGCCGTTTGACGGCGAACTCCCGCACTCCCGCTGAGCCCGTGCCCGCCGTCGAGCGGGCACGGGCGGGTCCCCGGCCTCCGAGTCAGAACGTCAGCGCAGCCGTGATCGTGACGGCGCTGGAGGGGCACCGTCAGGCAGGGCTTCTCCACCACCCCGTCGATCACCGCCGCCGGCGGGACGGGCGACCTCAGGCTGACCGTCTCCGGTCTGCCCTCCGGCACGCAGGCGTTCCTGACCCCGCAGACCATCCGACAGGGCGCGACCAGCTCCGCCCTCGTCTTCACCGTCACCAGGTTCGGCTCCTGATCCGGACCCGACGGCAGAGGGCCCCGGCGACCCCGGGGCCCTCGGCCGTTGTGTCCGGCGTGCGTGGACAGTGCCGTTGTGTCCGGCGTGCGTGGACGGGCGCCGAGCCGGAGGCGGGGCACGATGGCGGATGCCAGGGCGAGGGGGTGGGATGGGATGATGGGCCGGTTATGACCGCCTCCCTGCCGTTCCGTCTCGCCCGTGCCGCGGCGTTCGCCGTGGTCTGCGTGGCGCTGGGCGTGCTGGCGCACCTGTTCGGCGGGGGATCGGTCACGGGGCCGGTGGTGGCCGGTGGGCTGCTGCTGGCGTTCGGGGGCGGGGTCGTGGCCTCGGCGCGTGAGCGCACGCTGGCGGTGATCCTGCCGTTGCTGGCGGGCATGCAGGTGGTGCTGCATGTGCTGTTCTCCCTCAGCCATGCCGCCGACGCCTACGCCGCGCTCGTCCACGGCCATTCGGGGCTGGTGCCCGGCGTCGGCATGCTCGTCACGCATGCCGGTGCCACCGGGCTGATCGCCCTGTGGCTGGCCCGGGGCGAGGCTGCTCTGTGGGGGCTGCTGCACCGCCTGGCGGCGCGGCTGTGCCGGGTCCTCCTGGCGCTCCTCCCACGTCCGCTGGGCGAGCCGGTCGTCGTGGTGACGGCGCCCGAGCCGGACCGGCTGCGCTCGGCGGTGCCGGCACACGCCGCGCCCACGCGCGGCCCGCCGTGCACGCAGGTGATCGCTTTCTCCGGCTGACCCCCGTGGCGCCGGAGCACGTCGTCATGCCCGGCTCCGTCCGGGTCCGCGTGGCCGCGGACGTCGCGGCCGCGTCGAGCGCCCCTGCCTGATCCGCCTGCGGCGCGGTGGGAGATCCCGCCGTGCGCCGAGGCCTGCCTGGAAAGGCCCACCATGCACTCTCTCCGTTC
The DNA here is from genome assembly GCF_042892035.1 of Nonomuraea sp. NPDC001831. Classification (NCBI taxonomy): domain Bacteria; kingdom Bacillati; phylum Actinomycetota; class Actinomycetes; order Streptosporangiales; family Streptosporangiaceae; genus Nonomuraea; species Nonomuraea sp. NPDC001831. The sequence continues at coordinate 304,653 of NZ_JBIATU010000004.1, forward strand.
GCGTTCCCCGCTTCTTCCCGCCGCGGCGCTGGCCGTGGCCGTGCTCGTGTCCGGCTGCGGCGGCCAGGGCACGACCGCGTCGGCGTCGCCGGCCGCCGCCACCACCGCCGCCACCGCGCCTTCGCCCGCTCTGACCATCACCGACCCCTGGATCAAGACCGGCGGGAAGGGGATGACCGCCGCCTTCGGCACCCTGGTCAACAACACCGACGCGGAGCTGACGGTCGTCTCCGGCACCTCGCCGCTGTCTCCGAAGGTCGAGCTGCACGAAGTGGTGGACTCCGGGGGCAAGATGGTGATGCGCCCCAAGAAGGGCGGGTTCGTGGTCCCTGCTCGCGGTTCCCACCCGCTGGCCCCCGGTGGCGATCACATCATGCTGATGGGCGTCACCGGGAAGGTGGAGCCGGGAGCCGAGGTGCCCTTCACCCTGACCCTCGCCGACGGTTCCACCCTCCGGTTCACCGCGATCGGCAAGGACTTCGCCGGCGGCAAGGAGAACTACCAGCCCGGCGAGGGCAAGCACTGATGGACGCGCACACCGGCAGCAGGTCCCGCCTGACCCGGCGGGGCCTGCTGGCCTCGACCGCCGCCGCCGCGGCCGGCGCGCTCGCGACACAGGCCGCCTCGACGGGCCCTGCCGCGGCGCAGGCCCCTCCGACGGGCTCGGCGGTGGAGCCCTTCCACGGCCCGCACCAGGCCGGGATCGCCACCGTCCCGCAGGCCCACGCCGTCTTCGTCGGACTGGATCTGCGCGGCGGCGTCGGCCGGGAGGCGGTGGCCCGGATGATGCGGCTGCTGACCGACGACGCCCGCCGCCTGACCGCGGGCGGTCCGGCCCTGGCCGACACCGAACCGGAGCTGGCGGTGCTGCCCGCCCGGTTGACCGTCACCTTCGGGTTCGGGCCCGGCCTGTTCGACGCGGTGGGCCTGGCGGACGCGCGCCCGTCCTCGCTGAAGGCGTTGCCCCGCTTCTCCATCGACAGGCTGCAGCCCCGCTGGAACGGCGGCGACGTGCTGGTGCAGATCTGCGCCGACGACCCGCTGACCGTGGCCCACGCCCTCCGCATGATCATCAAGGACGCCCGCGCCTTCACCCGCGTCCGATGGGTCCAGCGCGGGTTCCGGCGGGCCGCCGGGGCGCAGGCGTCCGGGCTGACCCAGCACAACATCATGGGGCAGCTCGACGGGACCGCCAACGCCGTCCCCGGGAGCCCTGTCTTCGACCGGGTGGTGTGGGCCGGCGCGGACGCGCCCGCCTGGCTGCGCGGCGGCACCACGCTGGTGCTGCGCCGGATCCGGGTCGAACTGGAGACGTGGGACGCCGCCGACCGGGTCGCCAAGGAGTTCACGGTAGGACGCCGCCTGGACACCGGCGCCCCGCTGACCGGGACCGCCGAGCACGACCCGCCCGACTTCGCCGAGCTGACGCCCGTGGGGTTCCCGGTCATCTCCGAGTACGCCCACATCAGGCGGGCGCACAGCGCCGACCCGGCCAAGGGGATCTTCCGTCGCCCCTACAACTACGACGAAGGGCTCACGGCGGCCGGACACTCCGACAGCGGCCTGCTCTTCGCCTCCTACCAGGCCGACGTCGGCACGCAGTTCCTGCCCATGCAGCGCCGGCTGGCCGAGGCCGACCTGCTCAACGAGTGGACCACGCCGATCGGGTCGGCCGTGTTCGCCATCCCGCCGGGCTGCCCGCCCGGCGGCTGGATCGGGCAGGGACTGCTGGCATGACGCGAGGAGGCCCGCCGACCCGGCGGCGCCACCTCGGTGTCAGGTCAGCGGTCCTCCGGTGACAGGCGGCGCAGCAGGTACGTGTCCATGATCCAGCCCTTGCGCTCGCGGGCCTCGGCACGCAGTCGCCGGATGCGTTCACCGACCTCGGGCACCGGCCCCGACACCAGGATCTCGTCCGGCGTCCCGAGGTAGGCGCCCCAGTAGATGTGGAAGTCGTCGAGACCGGTGAAGGAGGTGTGGGCGTCGAGCATGACCACCACGTCGTCGGCGGTCGGGCCCTGCTCCGCCAGGCGGCGGCCGGTGGTCAGGTGCGTGGGCCGGCCGACCTGGGTCAGCCCGATGCGGTGGCGGGCGGTGAGGGCGGCCACGCTGCTGATCCCGGGGACGACCTCGACGTCGAAGGCGACGTTCCCGCGTCGCCGGATCTCGTCGAGGATGGCGAGCGTGCTGTCGTAGACGGCCGGGTCGCCCCACACCAGGAACGCGCCGGTCTCGCCGGCGCCCAGTTCGTCGCGGATGAGCGCTTCGCAGGCGAGCGAGCGGCGCGAGCGCCAGTCCTCGACGGCGGCGGTGTAGGCGGGGGTGGTGCGGTCGCGTTCCGGGTCGCGGGCCTCGGCGATCCGGTACGGCCTGCGGCCGTGCTCGGCGATCAGGTCGAGGCGGAGCTGGATCAACTCGTGCTTGATCTCGCCCTTGTCGACGATGAAGAACACGTCCGTGGCGGCGATGGCCTTGACCGCCTGCAGGGTGAGATGGTCCGGATCGCCGGCGCCGATCCCGATGACGAGAAGCCGTTTCACCCGCCAAAGTCTGCCAGATAGGCAGATATACGATATCCCTCGCACTTTGCCATAGAGGAGGATCGTGAACCTGGCCGAGCAGGGCGCCGCCTTCGCCGCTTCCCGTCAGCGGCGGGTCGCCGAGGAGATCCAGCTGACCCGGCGCGACGCGTGATCACGGTCGTCGGGATCGGCGCGGACGGCTGGGACGGCCTGCCCCCGGGCTCGCGCCGCGCGGTGGAGGCCGCCGACGTGCTCATGGGCAGCGTGCGGCAGCTCGACCTGGTGCCCGCGACGGCCGCCGAACGCGTGCCGTGGCCGTCGCCGCTGCTGCCCGTCCTGCCCGCGCTCATGGACCGGTACGCCGGCCGCGAGGTGTGCGTGCTGGCCAGCGGCGATCCGATGTTCCACGGCATCGGCTCGACCCTGGTCCGGCTGCTGGGCGCGGAGCGCGTCCTGGTGCTGCCGCACGTGTCGTCGTTGTCGCTGGCCTGCGCCCGGCTGGGCTGGCCGGCCGAGCGGGTGGACGTCGTCAGCCTGGTGGGCCGTCCGCCCGCGGCGCTGGCCGCCGCCCTCCAGCCGGGCCGCCGGGTCGTCGTGCTCGGCGCGGGGCCCGGCTCGCCCTCGATGGTCGCCGGGTTGCTCGTCCGGCACGGGTACGGGCCGAGCCCGATGACGGTGCTGTCGGACCTGGGCGGCCCGCACGAGTCCGCGCTGCGGGGGACGGCGGAGAGCTGGACGGAGGGCCAGGCGCCCGCGCTCCACGTGATCGCCGTCGAGTGCGTCCTCGCCGGGGACGCCGAGCCCCTGGCCAGGGTGCCGGGGCTGCCCGACGGCGCCTACGAGCACGACGGGCAGCTCACCAAGCGGGACGTCCGCGCCGTCAGCCTGTCCCGCCTGGCCCCGATGCCCGGCGAGCTGCTGTGGGACGTGGGCGCGGGGGCGGGCAGCATCGCCGTCGAGTGGATGCGCAGCCACCCCTCGTGCGCCGCCGTGGCGATCGAGAGCAGGGCCGACCGGGCCGCCGCCGTCCGGCGCAACGCCGAGCGGCTCGGCGTGCCGTCGATGCGCGTGGTCGAGGGCAAGGCCCCCGGGGCGCTGGACGGGCTGCCCGAGCCGGACGCGGTGTTCGTCGGCGGCGGCGCGACCGCCCCCGGCCTGCTGGAACGCTGCTGGACGGCGCTGCGCCCCGGCGGCCGGCTGGTGGTGAACGCCGTGACCCTGGAGTCCGAGGCCGTCCTCGCCCACTGGTACGGCAGGCTCGGGGGCGACCTGGTGCGCCTGAGCGTCCAGCGGGCCTCGCCGGTCGGCGGGTTCACCGGCTGGCGGGCGGCGATGCCGGTGACCGTGTGGTCGATCACAAGGAAGGATCAACGATGACGGAGGGGGACCGGCCGTGACCGTGTACTTCGTCGGAGCCGGTCCCGGCGCCGCCGACCTGATCACGCTGCGCGGCCTGCGGCGGCTGGAGGCGTCGCCGGTCTGCCTGTACGCCGGTTCGCTGGTGCCGCGCGAGCTGCTCGACGCCTGCCCGCCGGGGGCCAGGCTGGTGAACACGGCGGACCTGACGCTCGACGAGATCGTCGCCGAGCTGGCCGCCGCCCACCGCGACGGTCTCGACGTGACGCGGCTGCACTCGGGCGACCCGTCGGTGTTCAGCGCCGTGGCCGAGCAGATGCGCAGGCTGGACGCCCTGGGCGTGCCGTACGAGGTGGTGCCGGGGGTTCCGGCGTTCGCGGCGGCGGCGGCCGCGCTGGGCCGGGAGCTGACCGTGCCCGGCGTCGGCCAGACCGTCATCCTGACGCGCACCTCCGCCCGCGCCACCCCCATGCCGGACGGCGAGGACCTCGCGACGCTCGGCGCGAGCCGGGCCACGATGGTGCTGCACCTGGCCGTGCAGCGGATCGACGCGGTGGTGGCCGAGCTGCTGCCCTCCTACGGCCCGGACTGCCCGGTGGCCGTGGTGGCGCGGGCGAGCCGGGCCGACGAGGTGATCCTGCGCGGGACGCTGGCCGACATCGCCGGACAGGTCCACGACGCGGGCATCCGGCGGACGGCCGTGATCGTCGTGGGCCGGGTGTTGTCGGCGACGCAGTTCCCCGACAGCCATCTCTACAGCGAAGCCAGGGAGCGGGCGTGCGACGGGTCCTGATCCTCGGCGGCACCGCCGAGGCCCGCGCCCTGGCCGCCGAGCTGGCCGCCGACCCCGGGCTGCACGTGGTGTCCTCACTGGCGGGACGGGTGAACAACCCGCGGCTGCCCGTGGGCGAGGTGCGGGAAGGCGGGTTCGGCGGGCCGGCGGGCCTGGCCGCGTGGCTGCTGAAGGAGCGCATCGACGTGCTGGTCGACGCCACGCATCCGTTCGCGGAGCGGATGACCGCCTCGGGGGTCGCGGCCTCGTCGGCGACCGGGGTGCCGCTGCTGGTGCTGCGGCGTCCGGGATGGCGGGAGGGGCCGGGCGACGCGTGGCTGCGGGTCGGCTCCCTCCAGGCGGCGGCCGGGCTGCTGACCGCGAACCGGTGGGGCGCGGCCGGCCGGGAGACCCGGGTCTTCCTCACGACCGGGCGCCGCAGCCTGCCGGTGTTCGCGCCGCTGCCCGGCGTGTGGCTGCTGGCCAGGTCGGTGGACCCGCCGGAGGGGCCCGTGCCGGCGAACGTGCACGTCCTGCTGGACCGGGGGCCGTACACCGTCGAGGGCGAGCGCGCCCTGATCCGGGAGCACCGCCTGGACGTGCTGGTGACCAAGGACAGCGGCGGCGGCATGACCACGGCCAAGCTCGGCGCGGCCCGTGAGCTCGGCCTGCCGGTGATCATGGTGGACCGGCCGCCGCTGCCCGCGGGCGTCCGGGCGACGGACAGCGTGGCGGCGGCGGCAGCCTGGGTTCAGGGGTAGCGGCGCGGGGTGTAGACGACGCCGCCTTCGGTGGCCCGCGTCGTGGACGAGCCGATGATCAGCAGGCAGCGCATGTCCACCTGGCCCGGGTCCAGCTCGCCGAGCGTGGTGACCGTGACGCTCTCCTCCGGGCCGCCGACGTCGCGGCCGATCACCACGGGGGTGTCCGGCGCCCGGTGCTCCAGCAGCAGGTCCCGGGCGGCGGCGACCTGCCACGTACGGCTCCGCGAGGCCGGGTTGTAGATCGCCAGCACCAGGTCAGCCCGCGCGGCGGCGGACAGCCGGTCGGCCACCACCTCCCACGGCTTGAGCAGGTCGGACAGCGACAGCACGCAGTAGTCGTGCCCGAGCGGCGCGCCCGCCCTGGCCGCGACCGCCTGGGCGGCGGTCAGTCCCGGCACGACTCGCACCGGCACGTCCGGGAAGTCGGCGGCGGCTTCCAGCACGGCGCTGGCCATGGCGAACACGCCCGGGTCGCCGGACGACACGACCGCCACGCGGGCCCCGTCCCGGGCCAGCTCAAGGGCGTGCCTGGCGCGTTCGGCCTCCACCCGGTTGTCGGTGCGGTGCCGGCGCTGGCGCGCGTTCGGGGCCACCCGGTCCACGTACGGGCCGTAGCCGACGAGGTCGGTGGCCGCGGCCAGCGCCTCCTGCGCCTCCGGCGTCAGCCACGGCCGTCCCGCCGGGCCCAGGCCGACCACGACCACCTCGCCCCGCCCCTCGTCCACCGGGCGCTCGGGGACGAACGTGCGCTCGGCCGGGCTGGCCAGCAGCGCCAGCGAGAAGTACGGGACCCCGTCCGGGTCCACGTCCTTGAGCGGGGCGACCCGCTCGGCGCCCATGGTGGCCCGCTCGACGTACCAGGCGTCGTCGAGGCGGCCCGCCTCGGCCAGCGCGTCGCGCACCTTCCCGAACGTGCGGCCCAGCTTGAGCACGGCGGCCGAGTCGGTGTCGCGCAGCCGCTCGGCCAGCGCCTGCGCGGGCAGCGTGCCGGGCAGCACGGTCAGCACCTCGTCCCGCTCGACCAGCGGCCGGCCCAGCACGGCGGCGGCGGCGCTGACCGAGGTCACGCCGGGCACCACCTCGGTCGGGTAGCGGTGGGCGAGCCGCTTGTGCATGTGCATGTAGGAGCCGTAGAACAGCGGGTCGCCCTCGGCCAGCACGACCACGGTGCGGCCCGCGTCCAGGTGGGCGGCCAGGCGTTCGGCGCAGTCGGCGTAGAAGTCGTCGAGCGCCCCCTGGTAGCCGCCGGGGTGGTCGGTGGTCTCCGTGGTCAGCGGGTAGAGCAGCAGCTCCTCGATCTGGCCTTCGCGCATGTACGGCAGCGCGATCGAACGGGCGATGCTGCGGCCGTGCCGGGCGGCGTGGTAGGCGATCACGTCGGCCTCGCCGATCAGCCGGGCCGTCCTGACCGTGACCAGCTCGGGGTCGCCGGGGCCCAGGCCGACTCCGTACAGGCGTCCTGACATGGTCCTCACTCCGTCTCGTTCGCGATGGCGTTGATCGCGGCGGCCGTCATCGCACTGCCGCCGCGACGGCCGTGCACCACCAGGTACTCCAGGTCGCTGCCGGCCAGCGCCTGCTTGGACTCGGCCGCGCCGATGAAGCCGACCGGGATGCCGAGCACGGCCGCGGGGCGTCCCGCGCCCTCGGCCACCAGCTCCAGCAGCCGGAACAGCGCGGTCGGCGCGTTCCCGATGGCCACCACCGCCCCCTCCAGGCGGTCGCGCCACAGCTCCAGGGCCGCGGCGCTGCGGGTGGTGCCGAGGCGTTCGGCCAGCTCGGGGACGCGCGGATCGCCCAGCGTGCACAGCACCTCGTTGCCCGCGGGCAGCCTGCGCCGGGTCACGCCGGAGGCGACCATCATGGCGTCGCACAACACCGGCGCGCCGCCGCGCAGCGCCGCCCTGGCCCGCGCGACGACCCGCGGGGACCAGGCCAGGTCGGTCACGAGGTCGGTCATGCCGCACGCGTGGATCATGCGCACCGCCACCTGGGCGACCTCGGGGGGCAGGCCCGTGAGGTCGGTCTCGGCGCGGATGGTCGCGAACGAGCGCCGGTAGATCTCGGCGCCGTCGCGGATGTAGTCGCTCACTCCTGGCGTTCCTCGTATCCGTTGATGGTCGCGATCAGCTGGCGGACCGGGCCGCGCGGCAGGCCGCAGCGCCGCTCGCAACCGGCCCAGTGGACGGGTGTGGCGGGTGCGCGGCCGAGGCTCCGCACCCATTGGCGGGCGTCCGCCCGCACGTCGGCGAGCGCCTTCGCGCAGCCGGGACGGCCGGTGCAGGCGGTGACCCCGGCCCAGGGGGAGTCCGGGTCGGTGACGAGCCCGGCGGCGGCCAGCGTCCGCTCGATCCGGTCCGCCTCGCCGAGGGATTTCGGGGAGCCCGAGGAATCGGGGGAGCCGGGGGAGCCGGGGGAGCCGGGGGAGCCGGGGGAGAGGTCCGGCAGGACGACTGTTCGCCAGGGGGTCAGGCGCACTGGCCGCCCGAGGTCCGCGAGCGCTCTGGCCTGGGCGGACGTCAGACGGCCGAGCGGCACGAGCGCCTCGATCGCCACCCGGCCGTCCCGCTGCGCGATCCTGCCCGCGGACGGGCGGCGCGCGGGTGAGGGCGGGACGTTCGCGGCATCCGCGGCCTGCGGGGCGTCGGCGGTGTGGGGCGCCTGCGGGGCCTTCGGGGCGTCCAGTGCGTTCGGGGCGTTCGTTCGGGCTGGTCGGCCGTCGCGCAGGCGGGTGGCGATCGCGGCGGGGCCGTCCGGCAGGTCGCGGATGCGCCAGGCGCGCGGGCCGTCGGGGGACAGCTCGTCCAGGAACGCCTCGGCGGCGTCGATCATGAGCGGCACGGCCGCGTCCGGGGCGACGGTCAGCCCGGTGTCGGCGCCGGCGAGCAGCAGCCGCCCGGTCGCCACGTAGGTGACGTCCGCGCCGAGCCCGGCGACGTCCCGCGTGCCGTCGTCCAGGGCGAACAGGAACCGTCCCGGCAGCGCGGCCAGCCGGGGCCGCGCGCACAGCGCCCGGTCCAGGGCGTCCGCCATCGCCTGCACGTCCAGCAGCCCGTCAGGACCGCGCCCGCTCAGCGGCGAGGCCAGGATGTTGCGCACCCGCTCGTGCGCGGGCGACGGCAGCAGCCCGGCCGCCGCGATGCGCCCGGCGAAGACCTCGGGCGAGCGCAGCCCCCGCACCTGGACGTTCGCCCGCGACGTCAGCTCGATCACGCCCGCTCCCAGCTCGGCCGCGCACCCGGCGAGCACGCGGAGCTGCGCGGCCGACACCGCGCCGCCGGGCAGGCGCACGCGGGCGAGCGGGCCGTCGGCGGCCTCGTGCACCTGGAGCGCCCCCGGACAGGCATCGGGACGCGTACGTCCGGAAGATTCACCTACGGGCACGAAGGGATCGTAACGCCACTTCTGGGACGGGTCGCTCCTGCCGTAAGCTTCGGCGTAGACGATGGCAATGGGAGGAAGCCGGTGCGAATCCGGCGCGGTCCCGCCACTGTGACCGGGGAGCGAACCCCACCACGAGGCCACTGTCCGGCGACGGACGGGAAGGCCGGGGTGAGCGTCGATCCGGGAGCCAGGAGACTCCTGCCGTCGTGTCACCCGCGACCGGGGCGAGGACCCCGAGGGAGGAATGCGCCGTGCCTGGCGACAGCCGTACCGTTCTGCTGCTCTCCACCTCCGACACCGACCTGCTGAGCGCCCGCGCCTGCGGGGCGGGCTACCGTCTGGGCAATCCCGCCCGGCTGACCGCCGAGGACGTCCCCGGCCTGACGGAGGGCACCGACCTGGTCGTGGTGCGCCTGCTGGGCGGGCGGCGGGCCTGGCCGGAAGGGCTCGACGCGCTGCTGGCCGGGCCCCGCCCGGTGGTGGTGCTGGGCGGGGAGCAGGCGCCCGACGCCGAGCTGATGGAGCTGTCCACCGTCAGCGGCGGGGTGTGCGCCGAGGCGCACGCCTACCTGGCCCATGGCGGTCCGGCCAACCTGGCCGAGCTGCACGCGTTCCTGTCCGACACCGTCCTGCTGACCGGGCACGGGTTCGAGCCGCCCGTCCCGGCCCCCACCTGGGGACGGCTGGACCGCCCCGCCAGGACCACCGGCGGTCCCGTGGTGGGGGTGCTCTACTACCGGGCCCACCACGTGGCGGGCAACACCGCGTTCGTCGAGGCGTTGTGCGACGCCGTCGAGGACGCGGGCGGGCAGGCGCTGCCGGTCTTCTGCTCGTCCCTGCGCGCGGCCGAGCCGGAGCTGCTGGACACGCTGCGCGCGGCGGACGCCCTGGTCGTCACGGTGCTGGCGGCGGGCGGCTCCCGTCCGGCCACCGCGGGGGCGGGCGGCGACGACGAGGCCTGGGACGTCGGCGCGCTGGCCGAGCTCGACGTGCCGATCCTGCAGGGACTCTGCCTGACCACCACCCGCCAGGCCTGGGAGGAGAACGACGACGGGCTGTCGCCGCTGGACGCCGCCTCCCAGGTGGCGATCCCGGAGTTCGACGGGCGCATCATCACGGTGCCGTTCTCGTTCAAGGAGATCGACCCCGACGGGCTGACCGTCTACGTCGCCGACCCCGAGCGGGCCGCCCGGGTGGCGGGCATCGCGGTGCGCCACGGCCTGCTGCGGCACACCCCTCCCGCCGAACGGCGGCTGGTGGTGATGTTGTCGGCGTACCCGACCAAGCACTCCCGCGTCGGCAACGCGGTCGGGCTGGACACCCCGGCGAGCACCGTCCGGCTGCTGGCCCGTCTCGCCGAGGCGGGGTACGACCTGGGCGACGGCTTCCCCGGCGTGGCCGACCAGGACGGCGACGCGCTCGTCCACGCGCTGATCGCCGCCGGCGGCCAGGACCAGGACTGGCTGACCGAGGAGCACCTGGCGGGCAACCCGGTCCGCATCTCCGCCGCCTCCTACGAACAGTGGTACCGGACGCTGCCCGCGGCCCTGCGCGAGGAGATGGAGCGCCACTGGGGGCCGCCGCCCGGAGAGTTGTTCGTGCACGAGGGGGACGACGGGACCGACATCGTGCTGGCCGCGCTGAGGGCCGGGAACCTCGTGGTGATGGTGCAGCCGCCGCGCGGCTTCGGGGAGAACCCGATCGCCATCTACCACGACCCCGACCTGCCGCCCAGCCACCACTACCTGGCCGCCTACCGCTGGCTGTCGGCCGAGTTCGGCGCGCACGCGATGGTGCACGTCGGCAAGCACGGCAACCTGGAGTGGCTGCCCGGCAAGTCGGCGGGGATGTCGGCCGCGTGCGGCACCGACGCCGCCATCGGCGACCTGCCGCTGGTCTACCCCTTCCTGGTCAACGACCCGGGGGAGGGCACGCAGGCCAAGCGGCGCGCGCACGCCGTGCTGGTGGACCACCTGGTGCCGCCGATGGCCCGCGCCGACACCTACGGCGACATCGCCCGGCTGGAGCAGCTCCTGGACGAGCACGCCACGATCGCCGCCATGGACCCCGCCAAGCTGCCCGCGATCCGGGCGCAGATCTGGACGCTGATCCAGGCCGCCCGGCTCGACCACGACCTCGGGCTGGCCGACCGGCCGCACGACAGCGAGTTCGACGACCTCATCCTGCACGTGGACGGCTGGCTGTGCGAGGTGAAGGACGCGCAGATCCGCGACGGCCTGCACGTCCTCGGCCAGGCGCCCACCGGCCAGGTGCGGGTGGACCTGGTGCTGGCCATGCTGCGCGCCCGCCAGATGTGGGCCGGCCGGGAGACGCTGCCCGGCCTGCGCGAGGCGCTCGGCCTGGCCGAGGACGGCACGGCGGGGCTCGGCGACGTGGACCGCGCGGAGACGACCGCCCGCGCCCTGGTCGAGGCCATGGAGCAGCACGCCTGGGCCCCGGAGGCAGCCCCCGCCGTCGCCCGCGCGGTACTGGACGCGACACCCGGCCTCGCTCCCCCCGCATCGGACGGGACGCCCGATGCCGCTCCCACCGCATCGGACGGTACGCCCGGCCTCGCTCCCGCCGCGTCGGACGGTACGCCCGGTGTCGCTCCCGCCGCATCGGTGGGCCGTGTGGCCGAGGAACGGGTGGAGCTGGTGGCGCGGGTGCTGGCGTTCGCCGCCGCCGAGATGGTGCCGCGCCTGGCCCGCACCACCGACGAGCTGGACCACGTCCTGCACGCCCTGGACGGCGGCTACGTGCCCGCCGGCCCCAGCGGCTCCCCGCTGCGCGGCCTGGTCAACGTGCTGCCGACCGGCCGCAACTTCTACTCCGTGGACCCCCGGGCGGTGCCCAGCCGCCTGGCCTGGGAGACCGGCCATGCCATGGCGGAGTCGCTGCTGGAGCGCTACCGCGCCGACACCGGCGAGTGGCCGCGCTCGGTCGGGCTGTCGGTGTGGGGGACCAGCGCCATGCGCACGGCGGGCGACGACGTCGCCGAGGTGCTGGCCCTGCTCGGCGTCCGCCCCGAATGGGACGAGGCGTCGCGTCGCGTCATCCGCCTGGAGCCGATCCCGCTCGCCGAGCTGGGCCGCCCGCGCATCGACGTGACGGTCCGCATCAGCGGCTTCTTCCGCGACGCCTTCCCGCACGTGGTCGGCATGCTCGACGACGCCGTACGGCTGGTCGCGTCGCTGGCGGAGCCGGTCGAGGAGAACTACGTCCGCGCCCACGTGGCCGCGACCGGCGGCGACGAGCGGCTGGCCACCATGCGCGTCTTCGGCTCCGCGCCCGGCGCGTACGGGGCCGGGCTGCTGCCGCTCATCGACAGCCGCAACTGGCGCGACGACGCCGACCTGGCCGAGGTGTACGCCGTGTGGGGCGGCTACGCCTACGGCCGCGACCTCGACGGCGTCGCCGCCCGCCCCCAGATGGAGGACGCCTACCGCCGCATCGCCGTCGCCGCCAAGAACGTCGACACCCGCGAGCACGACATCGTCGACTCCGACGACTACTTCCAGTACCACGGCGGCATGATCGCCACCGTGCGGGCGCTCACCGGCAGGGCCCCGGCCGCCTATGTCGGCGACAGCACCCGCCCCGACGCCGTGCGCACCCGCACCCTGTCGGAGGAGACCTCACGGATCTTCCGCGCCAGGGTCGTCAACCCGCGCTGGCTGGCCGCCATGCGCCGCCACGGCTACAAGGGCGCCTTCGAGCTGGCCGCCACCGTCGACTACCTGTTCGGCTACGACGCCACCACCGGCGTGGTCGCCGACTGGATGTACGACAAGCTCACGGAGACGTACGTGCTCGACCCCGAGAACCAGGCGTTCATGGCCCGCTCGAACCCCTGGGCGCTGCACGGCATCGCCGAACGCCTCCTGGAGGCCGCCGAGCGCGGCATGTGGCAGCACCCCGACCCGGAGGTCCTGCGCGGCCTGCAGGAGGTCTACCTCAAGACCGAGGGCGACCTGGAGGACGACACCAGCCGCTGAGCCAGGCCGGGCGCGCCCGCCCAGTGAAGATGCAGGTAGGACGCGGTCACGCCGGGATCGCCGTACCCGTCGTGGCCGCCGTCCCAGCGGAACAGCGGCTCGCCCGCGTACGTGACGGCCGTCCGGTGGAACTCGTGCCCGCGCAGCCGCTCGCCCGTCCTGGTGAGCGGTGAGCGCCGCAGCGCGACGGCGTCCCGGTAGCCGAGCGTCAGCCGGGACGTCATCCGCGCCCGCCCCGGGACGCGCCCGCACATGCGCTGACCGTCCAGCTCGTCGCACAGGTACAGCAGCCCCGCGCACTCGGCGGCGATCGGGCCGGGGAAGGCGGCGACCTGCTGCCGCAGGGGCTCGTTGGCGGCCAGTTCGGCGGCGTACACCTCCGGGAAGCCGCCGCCGATCACGATCGCGCCGGTCCCGTCCGGCAGCCGCGTGTCGCGCGTCGGGTCGAAGACGGCCACCTCCGCCCCCGCCGCCCGCAACAGCTCGACCTGCTCGGCGTAGCCGAACGTGAACGCCGCCCCGCCGGCCACGGCCACCACCGGCCGCCCACGCGCAGCCCCCGCCACCTCCGGCCGGTCGCCCGCAGCCCCCGCCACCTCCGGCCGGTCGCCCGCAGCCCCCGCCACCTCCGGCCGGTCGCCCGCAACCCCCGCCACCTCCGGCTGGTCGCCCGCCACCTCCGCCACCTGCGGCCGGTCGCCCGTCGCGCCGGGCGCCGGCGGCGTCCAGGCGGGGCCGCCCAGCGGGGGAGCGGAGCGCGCCAGCCGCAGCAACGCGTCCAGGTCGCACGAACGCGCCACCAGCGCGGCCAGCCGGTCCACGGCGGCGACCGCCTCGGTCCGGCGCTCGGCGGCCGGCACCAGCCCCAGATGCCGGGAGGGGGTGGCCACGGCGTCGTCGCGGCGGATCGCCCCCAGCACCGGCACGCCCGCCGCCGCCAGCGCCGACCGGCACAACTCCTCGTGCCGGTCGGAGCCCACCCGGTTGAGCACCACCCCGCCCACCCGCACGTCCGGGTCGAAGGTGGCGAACCCGTGCACCACCGCCGCCACCGACCTGCTCTGCCGGGCCGCGTCCACGACCAGCACCACCGGCGCGTCCAGCAGCGTCGCGACGTGCGCGGTCGAGGCGAACCCGGTGTCCCCCCTGCCGTCGAACAGGCCCATCACGCCCTCGACCACCGCCACGTCGCACCCGGCCGCGCCGTGCAGGAACAGGGGTGCGACCAGTTCCTCCCCGACGAGCCACGGATCCAGGTTGCGGCCGGGACGGCCGGCGGCCAGCGCGTGATAGCCCGGGTCGATGTAGTCCGGCCCCACCTTGTGCGGCGAGACCCGCAGCCCGCGCGCCCGCAACGCCGCCATGAGCCCGGTGGCCACCGTCGTCTTGCCGCTGCCCGACGACGGCGCGGCGATCACCAGGCGCGGAACTACCACTCGATGCCCTTCTGCCCCTTCTGCCCGGCATCCATGGGGTGGCGTACCTTGCCCATCTCCGTCACCAGGTCGGCGACCTCGATCAGCCGTTCGGGCGCGTCCCTGCCGGTGATCACGACGTGCTGGCTGCCCGGCCGGTCCGTCAGCGTCTCCAGCACGTCGTCCAGGTCCAGCCACCCCCACTTCAGCGGGTACGTGAACTCGTCCAGCACGTAGAACCGGTACGTCTGCGCCGCCAGGTCGCGCTTGATCTGCTCCCAGCCCTCACGGGCGTCGGCCGCGTGGTCCTCCTCGGCGCCGGGACGCTGGATCCACGACCAGCCCTCGCCCATCTTGTGCCAGGTCACCGGGCCGCCCTCGCCCGTCTCGCCGAGCACCCTGAGCGCCCGTTCCTCGCCGATGCGCCACTTGGCCGACTTCACGAACTGGAACACCCCGACCGGCCAGCCCTGGTTCCAGGCCCGCAACGCCATCCCGAAGGCGGCCGTGGACTTGCCCTTGCCCGGCCCGGTGTGCACCATCAGCAGCGGACGGGTCCGGCGCTGGCGCGTGGTCAGGCCGTCGTCGGGCACGACAGCCGGTTTTCCCTGAGGCATCCTCAGACCGCCTTCCTGTGGTCACGGACGACCGAACCGAGATCGGCCAGAGAGTCGAGAGGCACGAGCCGCGCGCGCAGCCGGGCGGCCAGCCGGACGGCCAGGCCGAGCCGGACCGGCCCGCCCTCGCAGTCCACGACCACCGACGTCGTGCCGGCCAGCAGCGCGGCGGCCCTGTCCACGTCACCGCCGGCGGTGGCCCGTCCGTCGGTGACCAGCACCAGCAGCGGACGCCTGGCGGGGTCGCGCAGCCGTTCCACCCGCAGCACCTCCGCCGCGCGCACCAGCCCCGCCGCCAGCGGCGTGCGGCCTCCGGTGGGCAGGGAGCGCAGCCGGGCCGCGCCCGCCTCCACCGACGAGGTGGGCGGCAGCGCCACCTCCGCGCCGGCGCCCCGGAACGTGATCAGTCCCACCTTGTCCCGCCGCTGGTAGGCGTCGAGGAGCAGGCTGAGCACGGCCGTCTTGACCGCGGTCATCCGCCTGCGCGCCGCCATCGAGCCGCTCGCGTCCACCACGAAGAGCACGAGGTTGCCCTCCCTGCCTTCGCGCACCACCTCGCGCAGGTCGTCGCCGCGCAGCGCCAGCCCGGGGCCCCGGTGGCCGCGTTCCCGCTGGTGGGGCGCCGCCGCCAGCAGCGTCGCCGGCAGGTGGAGGTCGCGTACGGGGCCGTGCGGGCGGCGCGCGCCGGCGCTCCGGCCGCGCCGGGTCCGGGACCGCGACCGCCGGCCCACCGCCCCCTCGCCGACCCCCGGCACCTCCAGCAGCGGCACCCGGTACGGCGCCGCCACGCCCGCCACCTGCGAGGCCACGTGCGAGGCCGCCTGGGATGCCGCCTCGGAGGCCGCCTGCGTGGCCGCCTGGGGCGCCGACGCTCGGGAGGCCGTCGCGCCTGTGGCGGGTGCCGCGTCCGGAGCGGGGTCCCCGGCCATCGGCGGCGCGTCCGCACCGGCGGCCGCGGACCCCGGCGGGTCGGGGGCCGTCCGGCCGTCCGCCAGGGGTTCGCCGGCCGGATGGTCCGGCGTGCCCGGTCCGGTGCCGTCGCCCGGTGGCGGCGTCCCCCCGGGTCCGCCGGCACCGCCGGGCCCGGAGTCGCCGGGGCCGCCGTCGGGGCTGTCGTCCGGGGTGTCGTCGCCCGACGTGCGTTCCAGCAGCTCGTCGAGCAGCGCCTCGTCCAGCCCCGGGGCGTCGAACGGATCGCGCCGCCTGCGGTGCGGCAGCGACAGCCGGGCCGCGGCCCGCACGTCCTCGGTCGTCACCGTGTCGCGGCCCTGCCAGGCGGCGTGGGCGATCGCCGCGTTCGCCGTCACCAGGTCGGCGCGCAGGCCGTCCACCTCGAAGGCCGCGCACACCGTCGCGATCTGCCGCAGCCGGGCGTCCGGCAACCGCACGTCCGGGACCCGGGACCGCGCGGCGGCGATGCGGGCCGCCAGCGCCGCTTCCTCTGCCGCCCATCGACGCGCGAACGCCGCCGCGTCCGCCTCGAAGGCCAGCCGCCGCCGCACCACCTCGGCGCGCTCCCGCGGGTCGCGGGACGCCCTGACCTCGACCGTCAGCCCGAACCTGTCCAGAAGCTGCGGACGCAGCTCGCCCTCCTCCGGGTTCATGGTGCCCACCAGCAGGAACCGGGCGGCATGGCGCACCGACACCGACTCGCGCTCGACGTAGCACGTGCCCAGCGCGGCCGCGTCGAGCAGCAGGTCCACGAGGTGGTCGTGCAGGAGGTTCACCTCGTCCACGTACAGGACGCCGCGGTGGGCGGCCGCCAGCAGCCCCGGCTCGAACGCCTTCACCCCCTCCGTCAGCGCCCGCTCCACGTCGAGCGAGCCGGCCAGCCGGTCCTCCGACGCGCCGACCGGCAGCTCCACCAGGGCGGCCGGCCGTTCCACCCGCCCGGCGCCCGGCCCGTGCGGCCCGTCCGGGCACTCGGGGTCGGGGACGACGGGATCGCAGGCGAACCGGCACCCGGGCACCACGGCCACCGTCGGCAACTGGGCCGCCAGCGCCCGCACGATCGTTGACTTCGCCGTTCCCTTCTCGCCGCGTACGAGCACGCCGCCCACCCGGGGCGACACCGCGTTCAGCACCAGCGCCAGCTTCAGGTCGCCGAGCCCGACGACGGCGCTGAACGGATAGGTGACGATCAAGACTCAGCCTTCCGGTTGACGTGGACCACCCGCCAGCCGTCCCGCGCGACGGTCAGCTCGGTGGTGGACAGAGGGGCCAGGTCGAAACGGGCCGCGCGCAGCGGATCCAGCCCCAGGGCATGGCCGAGCGCCGCCCTGATGGCGCCCGCGTCGCAGACCACGACGGCCCGCGGCTCGTCCCGCACCGAGTCGAGCCAGCCCGCCACCCTGGCGGCGAGCGCGCTCAACGACTCACCGCCGTGCGGGGCGGCGTGCGGGTCGGCCAGCCAGCTCGCCAGCGCGTCCGGCTCCTCCAGCGCGACCCGCCCGTACGGCAGGCCCCGCCATCGGCCGCAGTCCGCCTCCGCCAGGGCGGGAACCTCGCGGGCCGCCAGCCCCATGGCGGCGGCCGTCTGCCGCGCGGCCCTGCCGGGAGCGGTCCATGCCGCCGGCGCCTCGACGGAACCCCACGCGGCGGCCCTGGTCAGGCTCGCCGCGTCGGCGTCCTCGTCGGCGGGAAAGCACCCGGCCCGCATCCCCGGCGTCGTGGCATGCCGGACGAACAGCACCTTGCTCAGCTCGGCGCCGCGACCAGCGGATGAGCCGCCGCGCGCCGTTCGGCCCGGTCGCTCGCCCAGCCGAACAGCACGCCGAACGCCGCCCAGAAGACGAGCTGCGTGCCGATCGAGGCGAGCCGGAACTCCCACAGCAGCGTGGCGGGGAACCCCTCGGGCACCTCATTGACCGCCGGCAACAACCACCACGCGGCGACGACGGGCACGAGGAACGCGACCGCCGCCGCCGTCCAGCGCGCCCACGGGCCGCCCTCGACGCGGCGGGCCGTCGCCACCGCGATCGCCGTCGCCGCCAGCCCGACGAGGATCATCACCACGTAGAGCAGCGTGCGGCTGTTGATGGCATCCGGATCGCCCACCGCAGGCGGGTTGGCCGGATACTTCACGAAAGGTACGAGGATGATCGCGGCGAACGCCGTGCCGGCCGCGGCCACCGCCAGCCGCCCGTCGGAACGCGGGCCGACCCGCCCGCGCAGCCCGGCGAACACCAGGGCGAACACCCCGCCCACGGCGAGCCCGTAGAGCCCGGTGGCCAGGAACAGCCCCGCCTTCTGCACGGGCCTGCTGACCACGGCGTCCTCGCCGTGACTGTGCCCGGTCGGTTCGGCGTGACCGTGCTCGGCCGCCTCGGCGTGGCCGTGCTCGGCCGTCCCGGCGTCCGGATCGGGCGCCCCGGCCTGGGCGGCGGCCTCCTCCAGGGCGATCGCGTGGTCCACGCGAGGTTCACCGAAGGCGAAGGCGAAGGCGCCCGCGATCAGCCCGGCCAGCAGCCCGATGAGCAGACCTCTGGCCAGGAAGGTGCGTACCATGCCCGGCCCTCAGTGGCAGGGCACGCCGAGCAGGTGACGCCCGTCGTGCATCAGCTCGTGCAGGAAGGTGCCGGTCTGGGAGATGGCGCCGTTGTCCATCAGAACCAGGTAGGCGACCAGCAGCAGCACGGGCACGGCCAGCAGCAGCCAAGGGCGCAGGCGGGGAAAGGGAATCGTCGACGGGGTGGACAGCCCGGTCATGTCAAGCCTCCTCAGGGGTCACGCGTCCCATATCACGAGGTCACGGCTGCCAAGCGACCTGGCTCCCGGGATCTGCGTCCCGGATACAGTGGCGCGTCCGCACCGGCATCTCACCGGATTTCCCTTGGACAACCGTGAAATCTACCGGAACGTATCCTTTCCTCACGTTCGCGTCAACAGGCGCCCGGTGACCCTCCGTCACCTGCCGCTACGCCACGTGCCTTTGTGAAAGGCCCAGAATTCTACCTCGCCGAGTGGACGGATTTAGCCTGCGTTGGCAATTCGACCGCATATCGACAGCCGCGTCGGGCATCGAGCGAAGGAGGAGGATCCGGTGCCATGAATGTTGCCCGCGACGTACGCGACCGCTATACGGATGCGTTCAACGCCCACGACATGAAGGCACTGCTCAGCACTTTCAGCCCGACCGGGGTGTCCATCAGCCCCGAAGGCGTTTCCCAGGGACACGCCGAGCTGGCCTCCTATCTGGAGGAGTTCTGGACGGCGTTCCCCGACGTCCGGGCCGTGATCACGGAGTCCTCCGAGGGCGAGGCCACGACCGTCGACGAGCTGCTCATGGTGGGAACTCACCGAGGGCCGTACGCCATGGCCGACGGTCAGGTGCTGACCGCGACGGGGCGTCCCCTTCGTTTGCGTTGCTGTTATGTCTGCACGGTGGAAGACGGGCTCATAACGAGTCTGCGCCTCTATTTCGATCAATTGGAGTTGCTCACCCAGCTCTCCGCCTCGGTGACTTTGCAGCGCCCTTGACGAATTGCCCGACGCGATCCCGCGCCCGCCCGTCCTGCACCTGACAGAGGTACCTTCAGCAGGGCTCTGGTTGATCTTCGCGGCCGGCCGCACGCTGGCCGCATGACGACCGAAACCCACGACATGACCGCTGCCGGCACGACCCGCGATGGGGGCCGCGCGGCTGGCTCGTCCTCATCACGTTGTGCGGCGCGACGTTGATGACCGGGCTGGACTACTCGATCATCACGGTGGCGCTGCCGGAGATCGGCAGGGACCTCGGCTTCTCCTCCGCCTCGGCGCTGCAGTGGGTGGCCACGGCCTGCCTGCTGCCGACGGCCGCGTTGATGCCCCTGTTCGGACGCGCGTCCGACATGGTGGGCAGGCGCCGGTTGTTCGTCATCGGCGTGGCGGCGTTCTCGGCGTTCTCGTTGCTGGCCGGGCTGGCGCCGACCCCGGGGCTGTTGGTGGCGGCCCGCGCGGGACAGGGCGTGGCCGCGGCCATGATCGGCCCGACCGCGCTGGCGCTGATGACCGGCACGTTCCCGGAAGGGCCGCAGCGCACCAGGGCGCTGGGCGTCAACGGCGCCCTGCTGTCGCTGGGCTTCGTCGTCGGGACGATCGGCGGCGGCCTCATCACCAGCGGCCTGAACTGGCGCTGGACGATGCTCATCCTGTTCGGCATCGGCGTCCTGATCATGGCGGGCGCGGTGACGGTGGTGCGGGAGACGGCCGTACGCGGCCGCGCCAGGCTCGACGCGCCCGGCGCGCTCCTGGCGAGCGGCGGCCTGTTCGCCCTGGTCTACGGCATCTCGACCGGCGGGTCGGCGGGCTGGGGCAGCCTGCCGACGCTGGCGACGCTGACGGCCGCGGTCCTGCTGCTGGGCGGGTTCCTGGCCGTCGAGGCGCGGCACGCGGCCCCGCTCGTACCGCTGCGGCTGCTGCGCCGCAGGACGGTCAAGTGGGGCATGACGGTCGGGCTGGTCACCTTCGGGATGTGCGGCGGCGCGACCCTGCTGCTCAGCATCCACATGCAGGACGTCCTGGGCTACACGCCGCTGCAGACCGGGCTCGGCTTCCTCGGGGAGGGCGTCGCGGCCCTGGTCGCGGGCGGCTTCGCGGCCAGGATGATCAGCACGCGCGGGACGGCGGCGACCATCGTCACCGGCCTGACCGTGCAGGCCGCCGGCACCGCCGCCATGGTGTTCCTGCCGGCCCAGGGCGGCCTGGTCCTGCTGCTGGCGACGTCGGCCACCATGGGGTTCGGGCACGTCCTGACGGTGGTGGCCGCCGTCACGACCATCACGTCCGGGCTGGACGAGGCCGACCAGGGCGTGGCGGGAAGCCTCGCCCAGATGCCCACCTTCGTCGGAGCCGTCGGCGTGGCGGGGCTCACCGCGATCGCCGCCGCCCGTACGGAAGCGCTCGCCTCCGCCGCCACCGAGGCGTCGGCCACCCTCGGCGGCCTGCACGCCGCCTTCCTGGTGGCCGGCGCCGTGGCGCTGACCGGCGCATTCGTCGGCGGGGCCCTGCTGCGCCGCCCCGCCCCGGCCGCGTGACGTGCTCCCGAGGCCCTACGGTGAGACGGCGGCGGCCAGCTCGGCCAGCCGCCGCAACCGTTCCTCCGACGGCGAACCCGCCTCGGCCTGGAAGACCGTCACACCCTGCCCTTCGTCGTCGGGCGTGCGCAGCAGCTCGGCGGTGAGGGTCATGACGCCCACCTCCGGATGCCGGTAGTCGCGCGAGATGGAGGCGCAGTTGCTCACCGGGTGCTCGGTCCACATCGAGCGGAACTCAGGACTGAGCGCCAGCAGCTCCTCGACCAGCGCGGTCAGCCCTTCGTCGGCGGGGAACCGGCTCAGGGAGCCCTCCAGGTAGGCGATGTCGTCGCGGGCCTTCTGCGTCCAGTCGACATACAGCCCGCGGGAGAACTCCAGCTCCAGGAAGTCGAGGCGGACGAAGTTCGGCTTCTCCGCCCCCTCGAAGGGCCAGTGCGGGGCGAGCAGCGCGTGCGCCGGACGGTTCCAGGCCAGGATGTCGCCCCGCCGGCCGACCGCGATCGCGGGCCGGTCGGTGAAGGCGTCGACCATCAGCCTGATGCCGGGACGCAGCTGCTCCGGCTTGGCCTTCGCCCCGGCGCGGGCGGCCCTGGCCAGCCGGTGCAGATGGGCCAGCTCGTCGTCGTCCAGCCGCAGGACGCGGGCCACGGCGTCCAGGACGTCGTCCGAGACGTTGGGGCTCTGCCCCTGCTCCAGGCGGGTGTAGTAGCCGACGCTGACTCCGGCCAGCGGCGCCAGCTCCTCCCTGCGCAGCCCCGCGACGCGCCGATGCCTGACCCCTGAGCTCAGGCCGACGTCCTCAGGCCGCAGCCGGGCCCGTCGAGACCGCAGGAACTCACCAAGCGCAGAAGCGGGATACATAGCACCAAGACTGCCAAACTCCCCACCCTTCCCTGCCGGGTGGGGTCAGACGGCGATCGGGGTTTCGTGTTCGGCGTCCTTCGGCGAGGTCCGCGGGCGGGGAAGGGCGAGGTAGGTGAGGGCCAGTCCGATCAGGCTCAGGGCCGCGCCCGCCAGGCCGGTCCACCGCAGGGCGCCGGCGGCGACGATCGTGCCGCCGATGACCGAGCCGGCTGCGGCCCCGAGGTTGAAGGCGCCGACGTTGGCGGAGACCGCCAGGTTCGGGGCGGCGCCCGCGTGGTGCAGGATCAGTCCCTGCAGCGGGGCGATGGTCGCGGTGGCGAGCAGGCCGAGCATCAGGACCGCGGCCACGGCGGCAGGCTGCCACACCACGGCGAACGGGACCAGCAGGAGCGTCCCCGCCAACCCGCCGAAGACCCCCCGTACGGTGGCGCTCACCGACTTGTCGGTCAGCCTGCCGGCAGTGAGGTTGCCGATGAAACTGCCCGCGCCGTAGGCGAGCAGCAGGCCGGAGACCGCCGCGGCGGAGAAGCCGGAGACGCGGGTCAGCAGCGGGGCGATGTAGGTGAACACCGTGGCGACCCCGGAGAAGCCCACCGCGGTGGTGGCGATGGCGAGCATGACCGGCCGGCGCGTCACCACGCGCAGCTCGTCACGCAGCCGCGTGGACGGCGCCTCCTGCCGGGGCAGGACGGCCGCCAGAAGCACGGTGCCCACCAGGGACAGGACGGTCAGCACGGCGAAGGGCGCCCGCCAACCGGCGCTCTCCCCGAGCAGCGCGCCCAGGGGCACGCCGAGGAGCGTGGCCACGGTGAAGCCGGAGGCCACGGTGGCGATGGCCGAGCCCGTCCGCTCGGCCGGGACCACCCGGGTCGCCGTCACCAGCGCCAGAGCCAGGAAGGCGGCGTGGCTGAGCGAGGACACCACGCGGCCCGCCAGCAGCAGGCCGAACGACGGCGCCGCCGCGCTGATCGCGCTGCCCACCGCGAACAGCAGCATCAGGCCCACGGCGAGCCCCTTGCGCGGCAGACGCGAGGTCAGCAGGGCCATGAGCGGCCCGCCGGCCACCACTCCGAGCGCATAGGCGGTCACGGCTTGCCCGGCGGTGCCCACGGAGACGTCGAGATCAGCTCCGACCTGGGGCAGCAACCCGGCGATCAGGTACTCCGAGGTGCCCACGACGAAGACGCTTGAGCACAATGCCGCGAGCGTCGCGAAACCCTTGTCCATCTTCATGGCGTAGACGCTAAAGTCTCACATCGATATGAGAGTCAAGGCGGGCGGGGTGATGACCGGCTCGCCGTCAGGAGGTCGTCGTGCGCATCGGTGAGCTGTCCCGGCGGACCGGCGTGGCCGTCCACCTGCTGCGCTACTACGGGGAACAGGGGCTGCTGCACCCGCAGCGGCGCCCCAGCGGCTACCGGGAGTACGTCGAGGAGGACGTCGCCGTCGTCCGCCGCATCCGCAGCCTGCTGGCCGCCGGCCTGAACACCTCGACGATCATGACGGTCCTGCCGTGCCTGCGGGACGCCGGCGACCGCCTCGTCCCCACCTGCCCGGACCTGCTCGCCGACCTCCACCAGGAGCGCGACCGCATCGCCCAGGCCATCAGCGACCTCCAGGCCTCCATGGACGCGCTCGACGACGTCATCGCCGCCGCCCCGGCCGACGTCACTCGCCGGGCCCTGGCCTCGCTCGGCGGCTGAATCCTCTGTCGTGCTGACACGGCACGGGGAAGATCGTGAGGATGTGGGCATGAGTTCATCACAGTCCTCCGCCGGCCGCGGGTCCGGGCCGGACACGACCTCAGGCGGGCCGGGGAATACCGCCGGTCCGCCGGACACGACCTCAGGCGGGCCGGGGGATACCGCCGGCGCAGCGTCCCACACCTCCGGGTCTGCCCCGGATCACCGCTACTTGCTGGACAACGCCCGGGCGGAGGCGGGCGAGCGGTTCACCTGGCTGGCCGAGCTGTTCGACGGCGTCACCCGGGGGCACTTCGACCGGCTCGGCCTGACGGCGGGCTGGCGTTGCTGGGAAGTCGGCGCGGGCGGCCCCGGCATTCCCGAGGCGCTCGCCGCGGCCGTCGGGCCGAGCGGTTACGTGCTGGCCACGGACATCGATCCCACCTGGCTGGACCCGCACGCCGGGTACGAGGTGCTCCGGCACGACGTCGTCGCCGACCCGCCGCCGCAGCCGGGCACGTTCGACCTGGTGCACGCCCGGCTCGTGCTCGTCCACGTGCCCGACCGGGCGCGGGCGCTGGCGACGATGGCGGCGGCGCTGCGTCCCGGTGGCCGGCTGCTGATCGAGGACGCCGACACCGAGCTGCAGCCGCTGGCCTGCCTCGACGAGGTCGGCCCGGCACAGCGGCGCGCCAACCGGCTGCGGCGCGCCGTCCGGGAGTTGCTGACCCGTCGCGGCGCCGACCTGCGCTACGGCCGTACGCTGCCGCGGGCGTTGCGGGCGGCCGGCCTGGTCGACGTCGCGGCGGCCGGTTGCTTCCCGGTCGGCGGGGTGGCCTGCGACCGGCTGGAGGCCGCGACGGTGCGCATGGTCCGCGCCGAGTTGCTCGCCGCCGGTCTGGCCGACGACGCCGAGATCGACGCGCACCTGGCCGCCGTCGACGCCGGCGAGCTCGACCTCACCCTCGCGCCGCTGATCTCGGCATGGGGACGCCGCCCGGAACAGCCCGGAGCGCCCGAACCGCGATGAGCCGTGGTGGGACTCGGCTCCCCGGTGGTCGTCAGGGACGGGAAGTTGCTGCGGAAGGCGCCGCGGGGGCCGCCGACCGGCCGGAGCCGGCGGGCCGTCAGCGGATCGCGCACAGGGCCCGGACGGCATTGAGAAATCGTTGAGCCGGGGGACGCACCATTCGCGTCATGAGCTACGTCGAGGTGGGATGCCGGGTTCTGCTGGTCACCGTCTTCGCGCTCGCACTGTGGGGCAAGATCTCCGGGCGTGAGCCGTGGGCGCGGTTCGTCAGGTCGGTCGGGGACATGACGCCGTGGCGCTCGAACGCCGTCCTGGTAGCGGTCGCGGTCGTCGTGGGGGAGGGCGCGGTGATCGTGCTGGTGGCGACGCCCCGCCGGTGGGCGGCGGTGCTGGGGTTCGCGCTGGCGGCGGCGCTGCTCGCCTCCTTCGCCGTCGCCACCGCCCTCGTCGTACGGCGGGGCGCGGCCGTACCGTGTCGCTGCTTCGGCGGCGACTCGCGGACGCCCATGGGGTGGACGCACGTCGTCCGCGACCTCGTCCTCATGGCGCCGGCCGTACTCGGTCTCGCGGCGTCGTCGTCCGCCGGGGTCGCCGACGTGGGGATGGCATTGATCGCGGGCGTCTCCGGCGCCGCCTTCGGCCTGCTGATCACCCGTACGGACGATAACCTCATCGACGCGTGGCCAAGGCGACCAGGAAAAGGGACCGGTGAAGTACGCAATGTGTGAGCCGAAGCACGAACAGCCGCTCACCGCCCTCGAAAAGGTCGATGCGCCAGGAGCGACGATTTCGATTCTGTCCCGCATCGATTACCGCATCGAAGACATCGGCCGACTTCTCGAAGAGGGACGCAAGGCTTACCGGCGGACACAGCCTGACGCAGGCCCGGAAGAAGTCCATGAGGCCGTACCGGACGTGCAGAGCGCCATTTACGAGATCATGCACGCGAACGGCGATCGAATCCCCTTCCCCTTCCCTTCCGGGGTGCCGATCGCGGGCGTCACCTGGTTTCTGGAAGTGGATGAGGCGTTGGGGAAAGACGTGCACAGTCCACCGGAGGAGCCGTTCGGGGTCGCCTGCAAAACGGAAGACGGCGAGCTCATTTATCAGCACCGCGACATTTATCACCTGACGGCAGAGGCGCTGGAGTCAGCGAGCGAGCCCGGCCTCCACCTCGGAGAGTGAGTCCGCCGCGCGCCGACCGCCTTTACGGCATGACCCCGGACGGTGACGGCGGCTACCGCCGAAGTTGCAGCCGGACAAGCCGCCGTACGGCGGTTGATAGACGAAAAATCTCTATTTTTCGCCGTATTTCACGAGCTCAGGGCCATTGATAGCGTCAGCCGCGCAACACGGAGCGATCCTGGAGGCCAGTGTGGTCATGCGATGGTTGTCAGCACTCATGCTGGTCTTCTCCGGGATCCTCGTGGTGGCGGGGGCGCCCCCGGCCGCCGCCGCGTCGGTTCAGCCGGGACCGGGCCAGTTCTACGGAGTCCGGGCCCGGGTGCTGAGCAACGTGTCGGTCGCGGCGGGGGCCACCACCACGGTCAAGGTGGCGGGGGTGGGCGCGGTGCCCGCGAGCGGGGTCGCGAGCGTCGCGGTGAACTTCGCGGCCAAGGGCGCGAGCGCGGCGGGCGGCCTCATCGTCTTCCCCTCCGACCTGGCCGCGGCGCCCGCGGTGACGGGCACCCGCTACCGGTCCGGCGTGTGGGACGACCAGCTCGTGACGGTCAAGCTCGGCCCGGACGGCGCGCTCAAGGTCAAGAACACCGGCACGGCCGCCGTCAACGTCTACGCCGACGTGCACGGGTACTACACCGCGACGGCCGCCGCGACGGCGGGAGCCCGGTACGTGCCGCTGGACACCGGCCGGGTCATCGGCAACCAGACCGTCGCGGCCAACTCGACCGCCACGTTCGCGGTGGCGGGGGTGGGCGGCGTGCCGGCCTCCGGGGTGGCGTACGTGGCGCTGACGTTCGCGGTGAAGAGCACCGGGTCCGGCAAGATGATCGCCTACCCGTCCGGCGGCACGCTGCCCGTCGGGTCGAACATCGACTACCGGCCCTCCTACTTCCAGTCGAACCTGGTCATCGCGGCCCTCGGCACGGACGGCAAGATCGCCGTCAACAACAACGGGGCCGCCGCGCTGACGGTGTACGCCGACGTGGCGGGCTACTTCGCGACCCCCGCCGCCACGGTCGCCTCCTCGGTCTTGGCGCCCGTCGCCCCGTCACGGACCCTCACCTCCGTGACGGTGGCGGCGGGCGCCTCGTACACGGTCGCCCCGCTGGGCAAGGGCGGTGTGCCGGCCTCCGGGGTGAGCGCGGTCGGCGTGAACATCACCGCCAAGGGCACGGCGAACGGCCTGCTGCGCGTCCACCCCACGGGCCAGTCGAGCATCCCGGGCGGCGGCTCGATCGCGTACCAGCCGAACGACTTCTGGTCGAGCCTGGTGCCGGTGAAGGTCGGCGCCGGCGGCACGTTCGTGATCCTGAACACCGGCACCGCGAGCGTGAGCGTGACCGTCGACACCTTCGACTACTACGCGTCGGCGTCCGTGCCGTCCGCCCCGGCCGGCGTGAGCGCGTCGGCGGGCGACGCGTCGGCGACCGTCTCCTGGCAGCGTCCCGCGGACGGCGGCGCGCCGATCACCGGGTACACGGTCACCGCCGCCCCCGGTGGCAGGGCCGCGACGGTCTCCGGCGACCTGCTGAAGGCCACGGTCACCGGCCTGGCCAACGGCACCGCGTACACCTTCACCGTGACCGCCGCCAACGCGGTGGGCAGTTCGGCGAAGTCGGCCGCGTCCGCGCCGGTGACGCCGGCCGGGGCGGTCACCCGTCCCTCGCCGCCGCTCGGGGTGTCCGCGACGCCGGGCGACCGTACGGCGAAGGTCACCTGGCGCGCGCCCGCCTCCGACGGCGGCTCGGCGATCACCGGGTACGTCGTGACGGCCTCACCCGGCGGCGCCACCGTGAACACGACGGACACGCAGGCCACGGTCACCGGCCTGACCAACGGCACCGCGTACACCTTCACCGTCACGGCGGCCAACGCGAGCGGGGTCTCCGACGCCTCCGCGCCCGCCGACCCGGTCACCCCCGGCGTCGCCGGCCGGCCCGGCCGCCCGTTCGTCACCGGCGTGTACGGCAGGGACGGCGCGGTACGCGTCACCTGGGCCCCGCCCGAGACCGGCGCCGCGGGCGTGACCGGCTACGTCGTGACGGCCTCACCCGGCGGCGCCACCGTGAACACGACGGACACGCAGGCCACGGTCACCGGCCTGACCAACGGCACCGACTACTCCTTCACCGTCACCGCGGTCGGCGCGGCGGGCGCGGGAGACCCGTCGCCGCCCTCGGACGCGGTGCGCCCGGCGCCCGCCGAGGTGCCCATGTCCCCGCCCGCGCTGCTGGTGACCCCCCTCGACCAGCGCGTGGACGTGCAGTGGGCGCCCGCGGTGGACGGCGGCTCGCCGATCACCGGGTACACGGTGACCGTCCAGCCCGGCGGCCGGACCGTCGACACGCCGCCCGACACGACGGTCGCCTCGGTGACCGGGCTGGCCAACGGCACCGCGTACACGGTCTCGGTCGTCGCCAGGAACGCGGTGGGCGCGAGCGTCCCGAGCACCGCGGCGGCGGTCACCCCGGCGGCGAGCCGGCCGCCCGGCGCGCCGACGCACCTGCGGGCCGGGCTCCCGGCCTCCGGCAGCGTCCAGGTCAGCTGGGACGCGCCCGCCGACGTCGGCACCGGCCCCGTCACCGGCTACACGGTGACGGCCAGCCCCGGCGGGAAGACCGCGACGGTCACCGCCACCACCGCCACGATCTCGGGGCTGGACCCCGCCACGGCCTACACCTTCACCGTGCGCGCCGCCAACGCCGCGGGCACCGGCACGGCCAGCGCCCCGACCGAGGCGATCACGCCGAAGCTCACGGTCAAGAGCGAGCCGCGGGTGTTGTCCCCGCAGGCGGCGGCCACGCTGCGGGCCGTACGGGGGCGGGTCCTGGAGTTCGAGAACCCGCCGGCGGAGGTCACCGGGCTCACCGCGGGCACGCTGCTCGTCATCGGCCAGACCGAACGCACCCCCGAAGGGTTCTTCGGCAAGGTGTCCGGCACCGCGCTGCAGAACGGGCGGTTCGTCGTCTCGACCACGGCCGCGTCGCTGAGCGACGCCTTCACCGACGCCAACTTCGCCACCGACGGCCGCGTGGACTCCGGCGACCAGGTGGAGTTCGTGCCGTCGGTGCCGGGGGCGCGGCTCGTCAAACCCGTCGAGAACACCAGTAACCGGGCGGCCGGGCCGCGGATCGGCCTGCGGGACGGGAACCTGGTCATCGAGTTCGAGGAGTCGTTCGAGCAGAAGGGCCGCTCGGTCACGAAGGTCGAGGGCTGGGCGGTGATCGACCAGGACACCAAGATGGGCGCCAGCACCGACTCCGCCGGCCGGGGCGTGGACATCAGCAACACCACGAAGATCAGCTCCGAGGTGCGGGTGAAGCAGGGCCTCGGGTTCGCCTTCGACAAGCGGGTGCACCTCGGGCACGTCAACGGGCCGTGCTTCTCGTTCATGGTGGGCAAGGTGCCGGTCGTGGTGTGCGTGCGCTTCTCGGTCGCGCTGTCGGTCGAGGCGTCCGCGACGGTCGGGCTGAGCTTCGCCGTCCACTGGGACAAGCAGTTCGGCACGCGCTGCCACACCGGCAAGAGCGGCACGTCCTGCACCCCGAACGACGGCGGCCCGGGCTTCTACAGCGACGGCGGCGTGGGGGCCTACGGCGACGGCACGGTCACCGCCGCCGTCTCCACCGACGTCGAGCTCCTGCTGTACGGCCTGGCGGGCCCCGCCCTGGTGGTGGACGTGCCGGGCGTGCAGCTCAAGGCCGACACCACGCAGAACCCGTGGTGGGAACTGCGGGTGCTGGCCCGGCTCGGGGCCGCCATCGACCTGGGCGCGATCGGCAAGGACTACTCGGTCTGGCGCAAGGACGACATCATCAGCTCGTTCTGGACGGTCACCCACGCCGCGGGCGCGTTCCAGGGCATCAAGGTCACCCCTCAGCTCGGCGGGGTGGGACCGGGCCAGAACTACCAGTTCAAGGTCAGCGTCTCCGGCTATCCCGACGACGTCGTCACCCAGTGGAAGCTGATCAGCGGCCCCGGCACGCTGACCGCGGACGGCCTGTACAACTCCGCGAAGGAGGGCGTGGCCGAGGTCGAGGTGACCAGCCCCGCGACCGGCGGGCACCCGCAGCTGCAGGCCCGCGGCGGGGTCGAGGTCGGCACCAAGTACGGCACACCCGGACCGCCCAAGCTCGACACCTACACCGCGCCGACGCTGCGCGGGGCCACCGTGAGCTGGTCGCCGCCCGCCGACACCGGCATGAGCGACATCTCCGGCTACGTGGTGACCGCGACGGCCGAGGACGGCAGCGGGACCGCGCGTGCGTTCGCCTATGGCGGCGACGCGACGCACCAGCTCGTCCAGGGGCTCACGCCCGGGGTGACGTACAGCGTCACCGTGATCGCGCAGAACGCCCAGGGCAGCGGCGAGCCGTCCGCGCCGCTGAAGCTGACGCCGACGGACGTGATCTTCCTCGGCCCGCCCTCCACGCTCGGCGCGGACCTCGCGGGCAGCACCGAGACGCAGGGCCGCCCCGACTCCTCCGGGACGGCCGGCGGCACCACCGGCGCCGCGGCCTCCGGCGACGGCCGCTACATCTTCTTCCTGACCAAGGCGCGCAGCAACCTCATGCCGGACGACCGGCGCGCGCCCTCCAGCACGGCGCCGTTCATCCTGCGCAAGGACACGCAGGGCGGCGGCACGCAGGTCGTGTCCATGGGCGCCGACGGCGTCACCCCGGTCACCGGCTTCGTCGGCGGCCCGCTGGCCGGCCGGAACGGCAACGTGGTCGCCTTCACCTCGCTGGAGTGGACCGGTGTGCTGACCCCGAGGTCGGTCGTGCACGACATCGCCGCCAGGACCTCCTGGACGCTGGAGGAGTACGGCTACGTCTCCGCCGTCAGCGACGACGGGCACGCGGTCGTGTACTGGAAGAAGCTGGACGTGCACTCGGCCACCTCCCGGTGGAACCTGTACCGGCAGGTCAAGGGCGGCGCGGCGCAGAAGCTGACCTCGTGCGACTCCCAGACCGACGGCGACTGCCCGACCTCGACGGGCGAGGGCGTCCTGTCCGGCGACGGCAACCGGGTGACCTGGTCCACCTACGACGCCACCGCCCAGAAGTACCGCACCTGGCTGTACGACGCCGCCGCCGGCGGCACGACGGAGATCTTCCCGGGCGCCGACGTCGGCGACCCGATCATCTCCGGCGACGGGCAGGTGGTGGCGCTGCGGTTCACCGCGCATCCGTCCCAGACCTCGTGCCTGATGGTCGCCAGGATCGGCGGCGCCACGCCGGGCGCGGGCAACTGCCTGGTCCCCGAGGACGTCAACGGTCACGGCAAGGCGCTGTTCCTCAGTCAGAAGGGCACCGCGCTGGCCTACGAGTACACCGACGACGACTCGGTGCGCAGCCTGCGCAGCTACCGGGGCGGCGTCACCCATCTGGCGGGCGGCGCGCCGGGGCAGTCGTGGCCGGTGACGGCGTTCATCACCGACGACGACCAGCGCCTCATCTACACCCTCGGCTACGACGGCGGCACGGCCACCGCCGACACCGTCGTCGCCCACGAGGTGCCGGGCGTGTGGTGGGACTTCACGACGGGCGGGATGCCCGGTGGCGCCCCGGCGCCCGCCGCCGCGTCCGACACGGCGTCCGACCGGCGCGCGCCGGCTCGCGATCTACGGGTGCGCATGCCCGACAAGCCGGTCACGCTCGGCTCGACGCGGCCACATCCGGACGTTTCCTCCTCCCGCGATTGACGCCGGCGGGGGATCGGAGAACTGTCGGCGACAGCTACTGGGCGCGGTCGGGCCAGACGGGGCCCTGGTCGGTCCAGACGACACCCTTGTTGCGGCACAGGCAGAAGGGGTGGCCGACGGGGTCGGTGTAGACGCGCCACCCGTAGCCGTTGGGCCCGATGAACTCCTGCCGCAGGGACGCGCCGAGGGCCAGGACGCGGCTCTGCTCGGCCTCGACGTCGTCGACTTCGAAGTCGAGGTGGAACTGCTTGGGGTGCTCGCTGTCGGGCCACTGCGGGGCGCGGTAGTGCTCCACCGGGTTGAAGGCCAGCTCGATCTCGCCGAACTGGATGCCGGCCCAGTTCTCGTGGCTGCCCTCCTTGACCGGGCGACCCGTCACCGCGGAGTAGAAGGCCGCCAGTTTCAGCGCATCCGGGCAGTCGATGATGAAGTCGGTGAGTCGCAGCATCCCGCGATCCTGCCACAAGATCCAGTACGTCGGCCGTGAAGCAGGGCGGCCGCAACAGTGTGAGCGCATCCGCTATCCGGAGGAAGAAACCAGGTTCACCGTATAGGTCACGCGCAGGTTGGCCGTGACATTCTGGTATATGGCTTCGTAGTCAAGCGTGATTGCCTGGAATCCGTCGATCTCGTCGTAGCGTACCTTGCGATTGTAGCTGCCTTGATATGGCTCCTCGTGGACCTGGCCGGTCACCACTATGTATTCCGTCAGGTCCCGATAGAAGATCAGCATTTGATTGACCGAGCTGGCCAGCCCGTAGTAAGAGACGTCGAGCCGTCTGGTCACGTTGTAAGTGAGGCTCTGGCCTGCCGGAACATATGTGGCGCCACTCGGGTGCATCGGCTCTTCGCGGTCCAGGCGCGAATATAGAACCTCATTCTGATAGATTTGCTCGTCGTCCACGGCGCGGACGGTTCTCACGCATATGGTGCCGGTCGGCGACACACCGAAAGGGCTTTTGTTCTGGATGGACGCCAATGTGACGTCGACCGTTTTGGTGGCCATGATCGGCTTCTACCCCTCGGCTCGACGTCTGCATCTGGGGCTGGCACGTCTTACCCAACTCATTAACGTCTGGATCGCCTCGGCATAGGCCCTCGCAAAAGGAGCTGCGGGGAGGAGGGCCTTCCCCGCCCGCCGCAAGGGTGCCGTCATGGAGAGGCCGGTGCCACCGTGCCGGACGTCAGGGCCGCCTGCACGATGCGGAGTGCTTCGGCCGCGTCGAGGCCGACGCTGGCGATCACGGCGGCGTAGTCGGCAGCCGCCCGGCGGGCCCGTTCCCGGCCCTCCTCGCCGGCGGCCGACACGAACGAGCCCGCCCGCCCGCGCGTCTCGATCAGCCCCGCCTCCTCCAGCTCCCGGTACGCCCGGCCGACCGTGTTGACGGCCAGGCCGAGGTCGGCCGCCAGGTGGCGGATGGTCGGCAGCCGGGCGCCCACGGCGAGCGTGCGGTTCTGGATCTGCCGGGCGAGCTGGGCCCGCAACTGCTCGAACGGCGGCACCGGCGAGCCCGCATCGATGACGATCATCGCAGGCCCACCGCGCGCCGCGCCGTGGCCGCGTACGACGGCGTCCTGACATGGACGGCGACCAGGGCGAGCACCCCCAGCACCAGGAAACCCACCGCGGCGGCGCTCCACCACCCGGGCGCGAACCCGGACAGCAGCACCACCGGCAGCGTCCACAACACGGGCGGCGCGTAGCTCTCGCGGGCGTCCTCGATCCGCATGACGACGTCGGCCGTCAGGGAGATCTCGTCCTCGGCCACGACGGGCCGGGCCAGCGTCTCGCGCAGTTGCAGGACGGCGACGAGGGCGACTCCGGTCACGGCGACCAGCAGCACCACGGCGGCGTACCGTGCGGTGCCCTCGGTGACGGCCAGCGCGCTCACCCCCAGCGCGAACGCGCAGGCGAAGGTGGCGCCCGCCACGACGGCGTAGGGCCGTCCGAGCAGGGCGGCCCAGCCGAGCCGCACCGGATGGGCCACCCGTCGCGGCAGCGTGGCCCCGGCGCGCCGGTCGACGCGCCGCACCCAGGCGTCCAGCAGGGTCTGGGTCAGCAGCAGCGCGACGATCGACCCGCTCAGCGCCAGCATCGGCGCCGGCCGGCCCGGCCCGGCGCCGCCGGAGGCTCCCGGCAGGGCGGCGACCTGCGCCAGGGAGGCCGCGATGATCAGCGCGGCCAGCAGGACGCTGCCCAGCAGCCGCACCCGCCGCCGCACCGCCAGGCGCGTGGCCAGCAACGGCGTCGGCGTGCCGTCGCCCAGGCCGTGCCGCCGCAGCCAGGTCTCGGCGGACCGGACGTCGGCCGGCGGCGGTCCGGCGTCGGACGTGGAAGCGTTCGTCATGCCTCCTCCTTTTGTCGCAAGCTTTGTAGCAATATGGTGCGTCATTCCTTGCGACAAAGTCAACGCCCGGGACGCTCGCCCTCGCGAGGACGCGCAGACCTGACGGACACGTTTGCGGCATTCGCCGGGACTGTTCGACAGGGCGGCCGTAGGGTGCGGTCATGGACTGGCAGACCTGGCATGACGAGTACGACCTTGACGACTCCGTCCTGGCGCGGCGGCTGCAGGTCGTCCAGGACCAGCTTCGGCCGGCACTGGACGCTCGCCCGCCTGGTCCGCTGAAGGTGATCAGCTTGTGCTCGGGGCAAGGCCGTGACCTTCTCGGCGTGATGGCCGATCATCCCCGTCGTGGCGACGTCCGGGCGCGCCTGGTCGAACTGGATCCAGGCAACGCCGCGATCGCCCGGGCCGCGGCCGCGGCCGCAGGGCTGGACCAGGTCGAGGTGGTGACGGCTGACGCCGCGCTCACCGACCACTACCAGGCCCTGGTGCCGGCCGACATCGTGCTGGCCTGCGGGATGTTCGGCAACATCACCGACGAGGACATCGAGCGCACGATCGGGTTCTGCCCACAGCTGTGCGCCACCGGCGCCACCGTCATCTGGACGCGGCACCGCCGCGCGCCGGACCGGGTTCCGCTGATCTGCGCCTGGTTCGAGGAGCGAGGATTCGACCGGACGTGGCTGTCCGACCCCCAGGCGGGTTTCGGCGTGGGGGTGCATCGCTACACGGGCCGGCCGCAGCCGCTGGCTCTCGGCGAGCGCATGTTCCACTTCGTCGGCTACGACGTCCTCGAGGACACCAGCCCGCAGGCTTGAACCCTGGCGCGACCGCCCGTGATCCGGCGCTGCGCGGGGTGCCGGCTACCCGGCGGAGACGGTGATGTCTCCGGAACCCGTGGTCAGTGACATCTTGCGCGGCGAGGAGCCGTCCTTCTTGACCGAGATGCCGGCGTCGCCGGAGGCCGTACTGGCCTTCACGTCGTAGGTCTCGTCGGGGACGGTGAGCACGACGTCGCCCGAACCGGCCGACAGCTCGACGCTCTCCGGCGCGACCGCGTACTTCAGGGTGATCTTGCCGGATCCCGCCTTGACCAGCAGCTTCTTGCCGCCCAGGCCGTCACCCTTGATGTCGCCGGAGCCGGCCTCCAGGTCCAGAGGGCCGGTGAGCGACCGCAGGGTGAGATCGCCCGAACCGGCGTCCAGGTCGACCGGCACCCCCTTGGGGACCTCCACCTGGTACTCGACCCCGCAGGTGCCCCACGACTTCGCGCAGTCGTAGGAGACGGACAGCGTGCCGCCCTCCACCTTGTGCGCGGCCCGCGGCTTGTCGTTGCTCCAGTAGAGCCTCTCGGTCACGCTGACATGGGCGGCGTCCGACTCGGTGACGGTCACGTTCCCGCTGCCGCTTCTGAGGTGAAGCCGCTGCACCTTCTCCTTGACCTGGTACGTGCTGGTCTCCTCGTTCTTCGGTTTGCCGATGGCGTCCAGGCCGCACCCGGTCAGGAGCACCGCGGAGGCCAGCAGGCCGCCCGCGATCGCAGTGATCTTCATGCCGTCCATCCTGTCCGGCCTCGCCGCGGCCTGCATCAGGGATGCCCCCGACAGGTCCCCGGGAGAACCCTCACCTCGGACGACCCTGTCCCTAGCGGGGGCGGAACGGGCATGGGATCTCAGGGGGTTTCCACGAAGCGCGCGCCCGGTCCGGGAGTGCGGCAGACGTCTTCCGGGGCGAGGTGGCGGTGCCCCGCGGCGCACTCCAGGACGATCTTGACCGGCTCGTCGCAGGAGCTCGCGTCATCGACGGGCCGGTGCCGGACGATGACGGACGGGCCCTGGGGGTCGGCGAGGTACGTGTCGCCCCATTCCAGGAGCGCCACGAGCGTGGGCCGCAACGCCCGGCCCTGCTCGGTGAGCTCGTAGGCGAAGCGCTGCCGGTCCCCGGGCTCCTGGTAGGGCACGCGGCGCATCACTCCCGCGGTCACCAGGGTCTCGAGCCGGGTGGCCAGGAGATTCTTGGCGATCCCGAGGCGGGAGTGGAACTCGCCGAACCGGCGCGCGCCGTCCAGCGCCTCACGGACGATCAGCAGCGACCAGCGTTCCCCCACCACCGAGAGGGCGCGCGCCACCGAGCAGTTCACCGGGTCGATTCGCCGCGTCTCCATGGGAGGAGTGTACCCATCTGGGTTTACAAGCTGTACTCAGCCCTCGTAGACTCCCGGCCTGAGTTGAAGAACTAAACTCACAGAGGAGATCGGCCATGCCCATGCTCGACGTGTACATCCCCGACGGAGCGCTCCAGCCGGACGCCGAGGCGGCCCTGCTGAACCGCATCACCGAGATCCTCATCCGCAACGAGGGATTCGACCCCGCCGACCCGGTGAGCCGTTCCGTCTCCTGGCTCTGGCTGCACCGGCCGGCCGGCGTCTACGTCGGCGGACAACCCGCGGACGCGCCTCGCTACAAGGTCGTCCCGTCCGTCCCCGAGGGCCAGCTCGACGAGCGGAAGCGCGCGAGCGTCATCGCCGAGGTCACCGAGGCCATCCTCGACGCGGAGAACGGCGCCTGGCCCCGTGACGCCGGCCGGATCTGGGTCTTCCCCACCGAGATCCCCGAGGGGCACTGGGGCGGCAGGGGCCAGGTCAGCCCGCTCGCGACGATCCTCGCCCGGCTCACCGGCGACGACACCGACCGGGCCCGTACGCTCGCGCGTGAGCGGATCGCCGCCACCCGAGCCGAACACGCCCGCCTGCCCTGATCGGCGGCGGACGACGGGGGATCGAGGCGGCCGACTTCGCGCCGCCCGGACCGGCATGCGAACGGCGCGTCACGTCACCACGGGGCGAAGGTTCTCCGACGCGACACCCGCTACGGGCGCGACGGTGAACCGGCCGGGCTCCGGTCGATCCAGGCCGGGTCCGCGACGAGGGCCTGGAGCTCGTTCACGAGCCGGGCGGAGTGGAACCCGTCGGCGGCGGCGTGGTGCACCTGGAGGGCGAGGGGGAGCAGGACCCGGCCGTCGCGCTCGGTGTACCGGCCGAGGGTGAAGATGGGGGCCAGGTGGTCCCAGTTGTCGCCGATGTTGAGGTTGAACCCGGTGAAGGACGCCCACGGCAGGCTCGACACGTCGAACGTGTTGGACGGCGGCGGCCCCTGCGGGAAGAACTCGGTGGCGCGGCCGTGCTCGGCGAGCAGGGGAGCGGCGACGTCGTGGAAGGCGGCGAAGTCGGGGTCGTAGGGCGCCCACACGCACGCGAACGTCTCGCGTTCGGGGTTGAAGACCGTGAAGGCCGGATGCACGACGGGCCAGACGGCCGGCTCGCCCGAGGCGGTGAGGCACATCCTGAACTCGTCGTGCCGGTTGACGACCGTGGCGATCGCCCACACCTGCGCGAGGTAGGACTTGCGCCGCGACCGGCCGAGCGCCGCCGTGAACGCGGTGACGTCGATCTCCACCGTGATCGAGTACGTGCACGGGACGGCCCGGCGGTAGTGCTCGAAGTGCTGCCGGCGCGGCCAGGCATCGGTGTCGATCGGGATGGGGGTGTCCATGCCCCCATCATCCCAACCGTCATCCGGCCGCCGGACCGGACGGAATGTCGGCCGCGACGGATACGGTCACCTGCCATGAACACCCAGTACGGCTGGTCCGCCCTCTTCGCGGCGAAGGGCCTGACCCCCCGGAGCCCCGACGGCCCGCCGCCCGCGCCGGGCAACGCCCTGCACCCTCCGGCCGGCGAGGCGGAGGTCAGCCGGCTCGAAGACCGGCTGGGCACGGCCCTGCCGCCGAGCTACCGGCAGTTCCTGCTGTTCGCCGACGGCTGGGGCGACGACGAGTCCGGCCATACCGTGTTGCCGGCCGCGCGGGTCGGCTGGTATCGCGACCTTGAGCCCGAGGCCGCCGGGCTGTGGCCGTCGCCCGGAGAACCGGTCTCCTACAGCGTTCCCGACGAGCTCTACTTCGTCTACGGGGCCGAGCAGGACTGTGTCAACCTGCGGGAGGAGTACGTACGCGACACCCTGCTGGTCGGCTACGGGGATGACGGCGAGTACCTGCTCAACCCGCACGTCAGGACCGCCGACGGCGAGTGGGAGGCCTGGTTCCTCGCGCCCTGGCTGGCGGGCGCCGACCGCCACCGGTCCTTCTGGGATCTGATGAGGACGCAGTAGCGTCCGTCCAGGGGCGCCGCCTTACCGCGGCGCGGGCGCGCCCGGCTCTCCGCGGACGGGCAGCAGGCGGGCCGGCAGGGCCGTGGCCAGCGCGGCGATCAGCGCGGCCGCCAGCATACGCTCCAGGATGATCATGTGGATGGGCCACGGCAGCGCCGTCCGCAGGGGCAGCCACACCAGCTCCAGCGCGAGGGCGTAGAGCACCGCCGCGGCCAGAGCCGTCAGCATGCCCTTCGCGACCGGCGACGTCCCGGACAGCGCGGCCACGCAGGCCGCCAGGGCGGCGCCCGCGGCGGCTCCGGTCGCGATGACGCTCGAGAACGGGCCGGAGCTGTGGAAGACATAGCCGTTGACCGTGCCCGACACCATCGCCGTGACCAGCGCCGCGGCGGCCGCGCAGCCCACCGCCAGGGGGACGCGGCCGGTGCGCCGGGGCGCGGGCGGGCGGCGTTCGCCGAGGGTGACCAAACGTATCGCCATCGGGATCAGCATGAGCAGGACGACCGCGAGCAGCAGCAGGACGCCCCCCGACAGGTGGAAGTCCAGCATGATCTGCGCGCTGATCAGGACCTGGGCCAGCGGGTCGGAGACGGCGGGATATCTCTGCACGTGGGCGATGATGATGTCGGCCTGGATGTCGTAGAACGCCCGCGCGACCAGCGTCACGACCACCGCGATCAGCAGCAGCGGCCCGAGCGCCGACCGCAGCCCGTGCACCCGCGGCGCCCACACCCGCGCCACCCACCGCACCCACACCCCCAGCAGCAGGCCCGCCACCGCCAGCACCACCAGCCCGGCGAGCTGCACCGACACGGGGAACGGCGCCAGCGCATGGTCCGTCATCCTGCTCGGGGCCAGCAGCCAGCCGCCCGCCAGCCCCACGGCCAGGCCCAGCGGCACGTGCACCGCGTCGCCGCGCGCCCCCACGGCCCGCAACGCCCGCAACCCCAGCGCGACGGCCAGCAGCAGGGCGAACACCTCCGCCGGCCACGGCAGCGTGTTGGTGCGTCCCTGCGCGGTCAGCGACGTGGCCGGATCCATGGTCAGGGAGAAACAGCCGCCCAGCGCCAGCGGGAAGACGAAGCCCTGGCGCACCAGCGGCTCCTCGTCCTCCAGCGCGGCCCGCCGGACGGCGAGATGCGGATGGGTGCGCACCCGCAGCGACACCGGCCACCGGCGCGGCGCCGGCGCCTGTTCGAACACGCGGCGCAGCGGCGCCGCGTCCCGCTCCCACGACAACACGCGGGCGTCGGCCATCAGCTCACGCGACTGCAGCACCACCGAACGGGTCAGCCACGACAACACCGCCAGCCCGGCGATCTGGGCGGCGAACAACCACGACAGCGCCGCGCGCGCCCCGAACGGCATCAGCTCCGACCGCAGGAACGGCGCCTGCCCCGACAACACCCCGTTCACGGCGGCGAGCAGACCCGGCACGAGGATCACCGCGGCGTAGGACCGCCACATCGCCAGTGTCACCGCCGTGATGGTCAGGTCCCTGTTGCGCACGTGCGCCAGCTCGTGCAGCACCACCGCACGGAACAGCGGCCGGTCGCGCTCGAACGACATCCAGGTGCCCCGGCTGATCACCACGTACCGGCGCCCGGCCCGGCCGAAGGCCAGCCCGGCCACCGCGGGGTCGAGCACGTCGAGCAGGAAGACGACCCGGCGGCCGCCGAGCACCTCCGCCGCCATCCGCCGCAGCTCCTCGCCCACCTCGCCGCCGACCGGACGCAGCCGCCGGCGGCGGATCCGCCAGGCCGGGCCGAACCAGTACTGCAGCTCGGTGAGCAGGACGAGCGTCGCGAAACAGAGCAACACGCCGAGCCGGAGATCCTGGTGGGCCCCGCGGCTCATCACCTCGCACGCGGGATCGTCCAGGCCCTTCAGCGCCGCGAGCTGGCACGCCTCCCTGACCTTCGCCGGGACCTCCGCCCCCTGCGCCGACAGCAGGTCGAAGATGCCCGGCCGGTAGATCGCGGTCGTCGCGAACGCCAGGCTGATCAGCAGGACGAACGCGGACGTGGTGGCCGACGGGAGACGGCCGCTCATGACGGGTTGCGGGCCAGCTCGCTCACCACCGCGTCGGCCAGCGCGTCGGCCTGCGCCTGCGACATGCCCATCCGGCGCGCCTTGTGGTAGGCGACCTTGCGGATCTCCGTCAGCCGGGCCGGCGGCAACGGCGGCGGGCCCGCCGGCTGGGCCTCGGGCAGCTCCCGCGGACGGCGGCGCAACCGGCCGATCAGCCGGCCCGTCCACGAGCCGACGTCCTTGCCCACGTCCGCGAGCACCGTGGTCACCACGCCGGAGACGATCGCCGTCACCAGCAGCTGGTCCACCCCCGGCAACCCGAAGCCGAGCGGATCCCGATGCGACCTCGGCCTGGTCCTGCCGCCGAGCGCGTCCCAGGTCTGGTCGAACAGCGGCAGTTCGGCGGGAGCGATCCTGGTCACGACCCGGCGGCTGAGATCCTTGGCGAACGCATCGGACACCTGGGCCTCCAACAGGAGAATTCCGTTGCCTGAAATATAGGCAGCCCCGAGGCCTGATGTCCTGGGATATCCACGGCCCGGCCCGTCTCGCGCCGCGTTTCCTCCGTGGCCCCGCCCGACGACTAGTCGCCGTGGAGGCCGTCGGGATCGCAGTAGTCGACCTCGTTCGTCGGCTTGAAGTCGGCCACGATGATCTCGCGCCGGAACGGGCCGCCGCGCTCCATCTCCTCGGCGGACGCCTCGAAGGTGAAGCGCTGCATGGGCCGCAGCAGCGTGCCGGCGATGACCACCGGCCTGCGCACCGAGTAGATGGCGGGGAACGGGCAGCAGTAGTAGCTCCCGAGCGGCTTGCCCGCCGCGTCGACGGCGTAGGCGATGGCGCCGTCCCGGAAGGCGGCGTCGATCTGCGCCTGGATGTGCAGCGTGGCGGCCGGGTCGGGGTCGTACTCCCACATCTCCTTGACGGCCTGCCGGGCCTTCGGGTCGGCCTGCCAGAAGTCCCGCCGCTGCGGGTCGGTCAGGCACCAGGGGTCGAGGTCGCGCAGGTTCGCCTCAAGGGACCGGTACGTCGCCGCGGGCCTGGCGGCGGCGCTCTGGTAGGTGGCGATGTGCCTGGGCATGGCGATGAGCTGGCCCACGTGGTAGTAGAGCTCCAGTGACCGCTGCAGCCGTTGCTCGATCGCCTCGTGCAGGCTCGGCTGCGGATCGGCCTTGAGCAGCCCCTCGGCGTAGTCGGCGGCGGTGGCGGCCTCGGCCACGAGCTGGCGCAGCCGCTGCAGGTCGGCCTGGTGGTCGTGGTCGTCGGCGACGGTCTGCTCGAACACGCCGAAGGCCACCTCCGCGTGCCGGCGGATCGCGCGGGTGGCGGCCAGCATGCCGTGCAGGTGGGGCAGCGGGCACGGGTCCGCCTCAGCCCATTCGGGCAGGTCGGCGGGCAGCTGGAGCTCTGTCTCGACCAGATAGCGGGGGTTGCCGGCCGCCTGCCGGGCACGCGACACCCAGCCTTCCACCTGGGCGAAGCAGGCGGCCACCTGCCGGCTGGTGACCGGCGGCACGTAGCCCGCGGTGCGCGGGTCGGCGCTGTAGTCGGAGTCGAGCAGCTGCTCGCCGATGGTCTGCAGCACGAACGCGTTCCAGGTGCACAGCAGCTGCCCGGAGGCGGACTGCGGGCCGTGCCAGAGGTTGACGCCGTCCTGGACCAGGCGTAAGCGCAGCTCCTCGGCACGCTCCAGCTCGGTGTAGACCAGGCCCCCCGCCCGCCGGTACGCCTCCAGTTCGTCCGCGCGCACCTCGCCCTTGTACGCCGCGACCATCCGCGTCATCAGCGTCGGCCGCGCCGGATCATTGGCCATCATGTACGTCCCCGTCCTCTTCCCCCGTGACAATTGGTGATCCGTACCCTAAGCCGCCATCCCCTCGGCGGGCCATCCGCGGCGAGCTCCGGAATCAGCCCGCGCGGCACGGAGGCGACGCCCTACGATCGGGGGATGGCCGTCCCCGAGCTGATCCGCATCGTGACGCGTTCCTCTCCCATGGCCCTCGCCCAGGTCGAGCGCGTACGGCGGGAGCTGGCCGACCGGCATCCCGGCATCCGCACCGAGGTCGTCCCGGTCACCACGTCCGGCGACCGGTGGCAGGGGGCCCTGTCGGCGCTGGGCGGCAAGGGCGCCTTCACCAAAGAGGTCGACGAGGCGCTCCTGGCCGGCCGGGCCGACCTGGCGGTCCACTGCATGAAGGACGTGCCCGCCGACCGTCCGCTGCCGGCCGGCACGGTGTTCGCGGCCTTCCTCAAGCGCGACGACCTGCGCGACGCGCTCGTCCACCCCGGCGGCCTGAAGCTGGACGCGCTGCCCGAGGGCACCCGGATCGGCACGTCGTCGGTGCGGCGCGTGGCCCAGCTCGCCGCCTCGCACCCGCAGCTGCGCTGCGTGCCGATGCGCGGCAACGCCAACCGGCGCCTGGAGAAGCTGGACGCGGGCGAGGCCGACGCGCTGCTGCTGGCGGTGGCCGGGCTGGAGCGCATCGGCCGGCCGGACCGCATCACCGAGGCGCTGTCGCTGGAGACGATGTGCCCGCCGATCGGCGCGGGCGTGCTGGCCCTGCAGTGCCGGGAGGACGACCCGGCGACCGTCGAGGCGGTCGCCGGGCTCGGGCATGCCGACACCTGGCGGGAGATCACGGCCGAGCGCATGCTGCTGCACGTGCTCCAGGGCCACTGCAACTCGCCCATCGCCGGGTACGCCCGCGCCGAGCGCGACGGCCGGTTGTCGTTGCGCGCCCGGGTCTTCTCTCCCGACGGCAAGCGCGTGCTCGACGCGCACGAGTGGGCCGGCCCACTCGACCCGGCGACGCTCGGCACCTCCGTCGCGGTCGCGCTGCTCCGCCAGGGCGCCCGGGAACTGATCGACGCCATCCCCCACTGACGGCGGGCCGCCTCACGTCGTGACGGCCGCCACCGCGTCCTTCTCGCCGAGGGGTTCGTCGCCGTGCAGCAGCCACTCCAGCGTGGCGGGGGTGGCGTCGAAGTGGCCGGCGTGTCCGGCGTCGGGCTGGACGGTGAGGGTGGCGGCGGGGATGCGGGCGGCTAGCCAGCGGGCGTGCGCGACCGGCACGACCCCGTCCAGTTCGCCGTGCCACAGCCGGACCGGGACGGTGATGGAGGCCGGGTCCACCCCCCAGGGGCTGCCGAACAGGGCGATGACGTCGTCGGCCCAGCCGCCGAGGCCGGGACGGACCGCCTCGGCGTAGGCGGCCGCCAACATGGCGCTGACCTCGGGACGCGTCAGGACGGCGGCCTCGAACGGCGGCAACTGCGGCGGCCCGGACGAGTCCGCCCTCAGGTGGGCGATCATGGCGTCGCGATCCTGGAGCGCGACGGCGGCGCTGCGCCGGTTGCCCTCCATCATGCCGGCCGTCCAGTCCAGCCCTTCGGCGTCGCGCGGGGCCGGCGCCGCCAGCGTGGCGACCCGGACCGCCCGGCCGGGGTGGCGGGCGGCGAACGCCAGCGCGTGCGGCCCGCCGCCGGAGACCCCGTAGACGGCGAACTCGTCGAGGCCGAGCGCGTCGGCCACGGCGGCGACGTCGTCCGCGCCGTCCACGACGCGCCGCCCCGGCAGCGGCGTCGAAGCGCCGAGGCCGGGGCGGTCGAAGGTGATCAGCCGGATGCCGAGCCTGGTGTACAAGGAGTCGTCGGGGTGGCGGGCCAGGCGTCCCACGGGGGTGCCGTGCAGGTAGAAGACGGGGGTCCCGTCGGGGACGCCCCACTGCTCCACGGCAAGGGTGCGGCCGTCTCGTGTGATCACTGTGTGCACTCCGCCACGCTAGCCAGGACGACACCTGTGCACCGTAGGTTTCATTTCCGGCGAAACAGACGCGGCTGCGTACCGGGCGGGCGGGCCTGGCGGAGACGGTGAGCTTCGTCGGAGTGTGACGCCGGGCGGTCAGGCTCGGCGGGCGCGGCACGCGAGGCGGCCGGCGACGGCGAGGACGAGGTCGCGCAGTTCGGCTGGACGCTCGATGACGAACGGGCGGTCAAGGGCGGCGAGCACGGCGGGCAGCCAGTCGAGCCGTTCGACCCGCAGCTCGACCCGCCACCAGCGCCCACCCGCCGGCCGGGGCTCCCCAGCGGCCTCCCCAGCGGCCTCCCCAGCGGGGTCGAGAGCGGGGTCGTCGGTGATCTCCTCCATGGTGGCGACGGCGGCGGGCAGGCGGGCGCGGATCTGCTCGGCCGTCCCGTGGATCCGCAGGGTCACCTCGTGCCGGTAGGACGCG
Source organism: Nonomuraea sp. NPDC001831 (assembly GCF_042892035.1). Classification (NCBI taxonomy): domain Bacteria; kingdom Bacillati; phylum Actinomycetota; class Actinomycetes; order Streptosporangiales; family Streptosporangiaceae; genus Nonomuraea; species Nonomuraea sp. NPDC001831. The sequence goes on from NZ_JBIATU010000004.1 coordinate 348,740, forward strand.
GTGGCGAACCCCGACAGGACGCGCTGCGCCGGATCCGGGCCGGCCGGCGCCTCGAACGAGCCCGGCAGGGTCCGGGCGTCCGCGACGCGGTCGAGGCGGAAGGTCCGGTTCTCGCCGAGGCCGGGGTCCTCGCCGGTGACGTACCAGCGGCCCGCGTGGCTGACGATCCCGTACGGGTGCAGCGTGCGGTCACTGCGCCGGCCGGCGCGGTCGGCGTACCGGATCGAGACGGGCCGGCGGTGACGTACGGCGTCGGCGATCGTGAGCAGGACGGCGGCGTCCGGCCCGGCGGGCCCGCCGGGCGGGCCGGTGAAGGCGAGGGATTCCAGGAGCGCGTCGAGCCGGCGGACGAGCCGTTCGGGCAGCACCCGGCGGATCTTCGCGGCCGCCGTCACGCTCGCGGTGTCGCTTGCCGTGCCGCCGGCGGTGTCGCTCGTGATGTCGCTGGTGGGGTCGCCTGCGGCGCCGGCCGCGCGCCGGTTGGCGAGCAGGCCGAGCAGCACGGCCAGCGCCTCGTCGTCGTCGAGCATGAGCGGCGGCAGGCGGTAGCCGCGGGCGAGGCGGTAGCCGCCGTAGCGACCGCGCACCGACTCGACCGGCAGCCCGAGGTCGACGAGCTGACCGACGTACCGCCGCACGGTACGGCCGTCGACGCCGAGCCGGTCGGCCAGTTCGGCCATCGTCCGGACGCCGCCCGACTGCAACAACTCCAGGAGCGTGAGCACACGACCGGTGGGTGGCGACATGAGAACGAGCCTACGGCGAATAGTGGACCGAACCCGTCCAGTATCAGTCGTACCGTACGGGGTGCCAAGAGCTGCACGAACACCGGAGAAACGTCATGAACTTCGTCTCGATCCGCATCATCACCGGCGACGTCGCCCGCCTCGCCGCGTTCTACGAGCAGGCCACCGGGACGCCGGCGACCTGGTCCACCGAGGACTTCGCCGAGATCAGGACCGGCACCGCCACGCTGGCGATCGCCGGCACCCGCACCGTCCCGCTGTTCGCCCCGGGATCGTCCCGCCCGGCCGACAACCACAGCGTGATCGTCGAGTTCCTGGTGGACGACGTGGACCGCGTGTACGAGAACCTGGCCGGCCTCGTCACGGACTTCGTCAACGAGCCCACCACGATGCCCTGGGGCAACCGGTCGCTGCTGTTCCGCGACCCTGACGGCAACCTCGTCAACTTCTTCACCCCGGTCACCCCGGCCGCCGTGGCCAGATTCGCCCGGTGATCAGCAGGCCGGCAGGCGAGGTCAGGCGGCGGGGGTGCGGCGGCGGGACTGCCAGGCCAGGTGGGCGTCGCGGACCTTGGTCCACAGGGCCTCGCGCTCGGCGCCGTTGACGTCGTCGAGGCGCAGCCCGAACACCTCCTCCAGGGCCTCGAACCACTCCCGCCGGGTGGACAGCTCCCGTTCGGTCCTGCCGTCCGCGCCGATCCGGCGCAGCATGCAGCCCACCAGGCAGTCGGCGCCCGTCGCGTCGCGCCGCAGCACGACGGCGGCCCGCACCAGCCGGGACTCGGGCGAGGTGCACAGGTACGGATGCCACTCCACGAAGTCCCCGGGCTCGGCGGGCGCCCGCTCGACGTCCAGCCCGGCGATCGACCCGCGGGGGTCGTGGTCGAACCGCCAGCCGCCGAGCTCCACGTCCGAGGCGGACAGCCGGAACTCGAACGGCCCCTGCCGGTACGTCCCCGCCCGCAACGGCAGCGGCTCGTGCAGCCCGTCGCCGAGCCCGATGTCCACCAGCCAGTCCTGCCCGTCGAGGGCGACGGTGAGCGCGAGGTGCGGCGCGAACGACGCCGGCGAGGCGGACGCCCGGACAGCGGCCTGCACCCCGGCCCGATGCCAGGTGACGTCGTAGCCGAGCGCGGTCAGCAGCGTGGCGAACGCCCCGTTGAGCTGCACGCAGTAGCCGCCGCGCCCGCGCAGCACCCGCTCGACCGACTCGCGCGGGTCCACGGTGATCCGCCGGCCGAGCTGCACCTCCAACGTCTCGTACGGCACCCGCTCCACGTGCGCGCGGTGCAGGGCGCGCAGCGCCGGGAGCGACGGCTCGCCGGGGTCGCCGACGTCCAGCCGGTCGAGGTAGGCGTTCAGGTCACGGTCACGAGTTCGCCGCATGGGCCCTCCCTTCGGTCGCCGCGTCCATCGTGGTCCGCCGCGCGGCCGTCCCGCACCTCGCGGATTGCTCCTCAGGTGACGCTGCGAGGCGGGGATCGGACGGCGGGCGGCCGTACCGCGCAATCCACGAGATGCGGCGGCGCGCGGCCGCGACCGACGATGACCACGATGACGCTGCCCTGAGCGGTTCACCGGGAGGAGACGACCAGATGCGCAACCAGACTGTCGCACCGGAGCGGGTGAGCGCCCGATGGGAGGATCACCTGCCCGACCTGCTGGACAAGCTGGGATTGCCGGCCGAAGGGGCGATCCAGGTGGGCGCGCACCGGGGCCAGGAGGTGGAGGCGCTCACCAGGTGCGGTTTCCGCCGCCTGGTCATGATGGAGCCCAACGGCGACCACCTGCCCGCGCTGCGCGAGCAGCTCCGGCTGCACCACCTGGCCGCCGGGCTGCCCGAGCCCGAGCACGGCCACCCGGCCCGCGAGGTCGTGGCGGCGTGCGCCGGCCGGGAACGCGGCCAGGCCACCCTCAACGTCACCCCCTACGACAAGCAGTCCAGCATGCTGCCGCCGCTGCTGCCCATGGCCGTCGTCCGGCAGGACGTCGTCCCGGTGATCCCCGTCAGCGAGGTGCAGCACGGCTGCAACGTGCTGGTGGTGGACGCCCAGGGCGCCGAGCTGGAGGTGCTGGCCGGGACCGACCTGAGCCGGCTGCGGCTCGCCGTCGTCGAGGGCAGCGTGACGGCCCGCTACAGCGGCGGCTCGACCCTCGACAGCATCGCCGAGCACATGACGGCGCACGGCTGGCGCGAGGTGGCCGCCTGGCCGCACCTGCGTCCCGGCGTGGTGGACGTCGCCTGGCTGGCCCCCTGGCCCACCCCGTTCTGATGGACCGGCCGTCGGACGGGGGCCTGACGTGCGAGCGCCGCGGGGCGGTGGCCGTCCTGCGGCTCGACCGGCCCCGCGTGCGCAACGCGCTCGGGTCCGGGCTGGTCGCGGCGCTCGGCTGCGCGCTGGCCGAGCTGGACGACGACCCCGGGGTGCGCGCCGCCGTGCTGACGGGCGCGCCGCCGGGGTTCTGCGCGGGTTCGGACCTGAAGGAGCTGTCCGGGATGACGCGTGAGGGCATGGTGCGGCACGAGGCCGACACCGGGCGCGTGGCCAGGGCCGTCCAGCACCTCGGCATCCCCGTGGTGGCCGCCGTCGAGGGCTTCGCGCTCGGCGGCGGCTTCCTGCTGGCCACCGGCTGCGACGTGGTGGTCACCGCCGAGGACGCCCGCTGGCACCTGCCGGAGGTGCGGCTCGGCTGGGTGCCGCCCTGGGGCATCCAGAGCCTGGCCGCCCGGGTCGGGCCGGTCGCCGCGCGGCGGCTGGTCTGGGGCGACCGCCCGCTGACCGGCCGCGAGCTGCACGGGATCGGCGGCGCCGACGAGCTCACGGCGCCGGGCCAGGCCCTGGCGTGCGCGCTGGAGGTGGCGGCGGGGCTCGCCGCGCTGCCCCCGCACGCGGTCGCCTCCGCCAAGCGGGCGCTGGCCGACGCGGTGAGCGGGCCCGCCGAGACGCTCGACGCGCGTACGGCCTGGATGTTCGGCGCCGACTGCGCCTCCGCCGCGGCCCGCGAGAGCCTGGCCCGCTTCGGAGCCCGCCCATGACCGGCCAGGACCAGGACCAGGCCCCGGACCAGGTCCCGGCCCCGGCCCCGGACCAGGTCCCGGCCCCGGCCCCGGACCAGGTCCCGGACCAGGTCCCGGACCAGGTCCCGGATCAGGCCGCGGACCAGGCCCCGGAGCCGGCGGCGGCCGGCCGGACGGGCAAGGTGTGCGAGGCGGCCGAGGCCGTCGCGCTCATCGAGGACCACCAGGCCGTCGCCAGCACCGGCGTGATCGGCTGGCTGACCCCCGACGCGCTGCTGGCCGCGCTCGGCGAGCGCTTCGCCGCCACCGGCGCCCCCCGCGAGCTGACCTTCTACTTCCCCTGCGCCACCGGGGACGCCGTCGGCATCGGCGGCATGGACCACGTGGCCAGGAAGGGCCTGATGCGCCGCATCGTGTCCGCCTCGTTCATCAACCCCCGCCACCCGGTGACCGGCGCCCGCCCGGCCCTGACCGAGCTGATCCAGAACGACCTCGTCGAGGCGTACAGCTGGCCGATGGGCGCGGCCATGCACTGGCTGCGCGAGGTGGCCCGGCGCGGCCCCGGCTACCTGACCCGCGTCGGACTCGGCACGTACGCCGACCCCCGGCACGGCGGCGGCAGGTTCACCCGCCTGGCCCAGGAGGACCTGGTGGAGCTGGTCGAGCTGGGCGGCGAGGAGTACCTGTTCTACCCGTCCTGGCCGCTGCACGCCGGACTGGTCCGGGCGAGCGCCGCCGACCCCGACGGCAACCTGTCCTTCGAGGACCAGCCGCTGTTCTCCAGCGCGCTGGCCATCGCCCTCGCGGTGAAGGCGTGCGGCGGCACCGTGATCGCGCAGGTGTCGCGGATCGTGCCCGCCGGCTCGTCGCCCGCGCGGGAGATGCGCGTGCCCGGGGCGCTGGTCGACCGGGTCGTCGTGGTCCCGGACGCGCCCATGACCACCGGAGTACGGCACGACCCCGGCTATCTGCGGCACGTGCCCGACGCCGTCGCGCGGGTGCCGCGGCTGCCGTCCGGGCCGGACAAGGTGATCGCCCGCCGGGTCGCCAGGGAGGTCAGGCCGGGGGAGACCTCGATCTTCGGGTTCGGCGCCTCCTCCGACGCCGTCCTGGCCATGGCCGAGGACGGCCTGCTGGACGACGGCCGCCTGGACGAGCACCTGTTCACCACCGAGCACGGCTCGTTCGGCGGCATCGTGATGAGCGGCTGGCAGTTCTCGGCGAACTACTCGCCGCGGGCGCTGCTCGACGGGCCCTCGCAGTTCGACTTCATCGACGGCGGCGGCTGCCCGTTCGCCGCGCTCGCCTTCGCCCAGATCGACGCCGAGGGCAACGTGAACGTCAGCCGGTTCGGCGCGGCCAACCCCGGCGCCGGCGGGTTCGTGGACATCGCGCACAACGCCACGCGGCTGGTCTTCGCCGGCACGCTGACCACCGACGGCCTCCGGGTGAGCTGCGCCGACGGCGGGCTGCGGATCCTGGCCGAAGGGCGGGTGCGCAAGCTGGTGCCGCGGGCCGGGCACGTCACGTACCGGCTGGGCGAGGGCGTGCGGCGCGGGCAGTGGGCCCGCGTCGTCACCGAGCGGGCCGTCTTCGACGTCACCGCCGGCGGCCTGGAGCTCGTGGAGCTCGCGCCCGGGGTGGACCTGCACCGCGACGTGCTCGACCAGATCGGCTTCCCGGTCCGCGTCTCGCCGTCGCTCGCCCCCATGGACCCGGCCCTCTTCCGCCCCTGACCGTCGGCGGGTGCAAGGCCGGGCCGGGGCCGGGGGCAGGTGCCCGGCTGTGGGCCGCCGCCCCCTCCGGTTCACGCCGCCCGCCTCGCCCCGGCCGTCGCGCCGGTCGCCGTGCCGGCCGTCGCGCCGGTCGCCGCGCCGGTCGTCAGGGAGCGGACCTCCGCGGCCAGGTGGTCCATGGCCGCGTGCAGCAGCGCGTCCGACAGGTACGGCGCCGGCCCGAGCCGCAGGTGGTCGCCCCGGCTGTCGGCCTGCACCCCCCGCGCCGCCAGCCCCGCCCGCAGCCGCCCCGCGTACGGCGAGCGCAGCGCCAGGAACCCGCCGAACTCCTCGGGCGCGGCGTCCAGGTCCCGGCCGACCACGTGCGGGGGCGCGCCGATCTCGTCGAAGCGCGCCGCCAGCAGCCCGCGCTGCCGCAGCGACACCGCCCGCAGCACCTGCGGCGTCAGCCCCTGCGCGGCGAAGAAGTCGAACACCCGGGCCGCCCGGTAGTGGCTCACCGGATCGTAGGTCGCCCCCGCGAACCGGGCCGCCCCCGCCGGGTAGCCGACCCGGCCGCCCGCCCGCGGGTCCTCGGCCAGCTCGGCGAACTCCGCGTACCACCCGGTCACCACCGGCCGCAGCCGGTCGGCGTGCGCCGGCAGCCGCAGCACGCAGTTGCCCTCCCCGAGCTGCAGGTACTTGTACCCGCCCGCCACCACCCAGGCCGACTCCAGGCCCGCCGTCGAGAACGGCACCACGCCCAGCGCGTGGTAGGCGTCCACCAGCAGCTCGGCCCCCCGCAGGCGGCAGGCGGCGGCCAGCGCGTCCAGCTCCGGCACGATCCTGGCCGTCTCGAACAGCACCGCCGAGACCAGGACGGCGGCCGTGCGCCCGTCGGCCGCGTCCGCCAGCCGCGCGGCCAGCGTGCCCACCGGCTCCGGCGGGACGACGACCACCTCCACCCCCTCCTCGGCCAGGCGGGCGAGCTGGCGGCGCAGCGTGTGGAACTCGCCGCCGGAGGTGACCAGCCGGGGCCGGCCGCGCAGGTCCAGCGCCGACAGGAAGCGCAGCACCAGCTCGTGCGTGCTGGACCCGAGGGCCAGCTCGGCGTACGGGTCGCCGAGGAAGAGACGGAACCCCTCCCTGACCCGGTCGGCCTTCTTGAACGCGGCGGCCCACTTGTCGTCCACGTCCCGGGCGGCGTCGTCGAACGCCTCGATCTGCCCGGCCAGCGCCACGTCCGGCCAGGCCTGGTGGGAGTGGCCGGTGAGCAGCAGCCGGTCCGCCGCGCGGAAGGCCGAGTAGTGCGGCGCCAGGCGTCCCGAGATGTCGTTCATGCCATGCTCCTGACGGCCCACAGGTCGGGGAACGCCGGCGTCAGCGAGGCCCGCAGGTACGCCCCGCCGCTGGAGCCGCCGGTGCCCGGCCGGGCACCGATGGTGCGCTCGACCATCTTCAGGTGCCGGTACCGCCACTCCTGGAGGCATTCGTCCAGGTCCACCAGGCGCTCGCAGAGCTGGGCCGCGCCGGTGTCGTCCCGGTAGACCCGCAGCAGCAGGTCCTGCACCGGCTCCGACGGCTCCAGCGGCAGCCGTACGTCGCGGTGCAGCCGGTCCTGCGGCACCTCGTAGCCGCGCAGGTACAGGTACGTCAGCAGCGAGTCGTACAGCGTGGGCCTGGCCATCGCCGCCTCGATCCGGGCGCGGGCCGGGCTGCCCTCGGCCTGGCCGAGCAGCATGCGCTCGTCGCGCCGGCCCAGCACCGCCTCGATCTCGCGGAACTGCGCCGACTGGAAGCCGCTGCTGGTGCCCAGCTTGCCGCGGAAGGCGGCGAACTGGAACGGCGTCATCGTCTCCATGACGTCCATCTGGGAGACCGCCAGCCGCATCAGCTTCAAGGACCGGTGCAAAGTCCGCATGGCGTGCGCGGTGAATCCGCCGGCGAGTTCGAGTTGCAGCTCGGCGAATTCGTGCAGCAATTGTTTGAACCACAGCTCGTACACCTGGTGGACGATGATGAACAGGGTCTCGTCATGGCTCTCGGAAACCGGTCGCTGCGCCGTGAGGATCTCCTCCAGCGCCAGGTAGGACGAGTACGTCAGCACGGTGTCTTCTCTCATGGCCCCAACGATGCGCCCCCCGGGGGACGGGCGACAGGGCATTCCCGGGCAGCTACCTGCCCCGCCGGGACCGCTTCCTGCAATTCGCCGGAAACGCATTCCGGAAGATGTGGAAAAGGCCGTCCGGCGGCACGGGGAATTCAGCACGACACGAGATGCGGCCGCCCGCGGCCCCGCGTGACGATGGCGCCGAGGGGGTGCCGAGCCCCATCAGCGAGCGAACTGCGAGGAAACATGCCATGACCTCACCGGAGATCATCAAGAGGGGCGGCCCCGGCAAACGTGCCCCTCGGCTCGACGGGCTGCGCGGATATCTGGCACTGGGCGTGATCGTGGTGCACGTCGCCTTCGCCGCCGGCGTCATCGGCTTCTACGACAAACCGTCCGTCGGCATCTGGCCCGTGCTGATCCAGGGGCTCAACGTGCTGCTGCCGCCCTTCTTCGTGATGTCCGGCCTGCTGCTGTACCGGCCGTTCGCCAGGGCGACGATCGTCGGCACGCCGCGTCCTGAGCTCAAGGGCTACCTGATCAAGCGCATGCTGCGGATCCTGCCCGCGTACTGGCTGGTGGCCGTGGCGGCGCTGCTGCTGCTCAACCTCAAGAGCGTCGACGGCCTGTGGTACGTGCTCAGCCCCCTGCTGCTCATGCACTACTACGTGCCGGGCCCCGAGGCGGGCTACGCCGGGCTGGAGCCCACCTGGACCGTGCCCGCCGAGGTCACGTTCTACCTGGCGCTGCCCATCCTGGCCTGGATCTTCGACCGGTACGCCAGGAAGGCCGCCGACCCCGGCGCCAAGGCCCGCCGCCTGCTGGTCCCGCTGGGCGTCTTCGTGCTCGTCGGCCTGGCCTGGACGGCGTACACGCACCTGGAGTCGATGGGCCCCTTCCCGTACGAGTACTTCTGGGTGATCGGCTTCACCGGCTTCCTGGCCATCGGCATGGGCCTGGCGATCCTGTCGGCGTACGCGGAGGCCAAGGACACCACGCCCGCCTTCTACCGGCTGGTGGCCCGCCGTCCGCTGCTGTTCTGGCTGGGCGCGGCCGTCGTCTACGTGATCAACTGCATCCGGCCGTTCGGCAAGCCCGGCATGGCCGACTACGCCACCGTGCCCGAGGCGATGGCCGAGATGGTGCTGTTCCTGATCTTCGCGCTGCTGATCATCGCCCCGGTGGTGGTGCCCGGCGTGCACTCGAAGGTCATCGACGCCGTGCTCACCAACCGGCCGATGCGCTTCTTCGGCCGCATCTCCTACGGCGTCTACCTGTGGCACTTCATCCTGCAGTACCTCTGGTTGCAGAACGGCAGCGTCTTCGGCGCGCCGCCGGTGCCGATGCCGATGGTGATGGGCAAGTCCGGCTTCTGGGAGCTGCTGGCGGTCGTGCTCGTGGGCACGGTCGCGGTCGCGACGGTCAGCTACTACCTGGTCGAGCTGCCCGCGATGCGGCTGCGCGAACGCCTGGTGGCCCGGCGCGCCGAGGCCGAGCCACGCCGGGCGGCCGAGAGCCCGCGCGTCCCGGTCTAGGAGTGCTCAGAAGGGGTGCGGTCCGAAGCGCCCCCAGGCGACGAACGCGGCCAGCAGGAACAGGATCGCGTTGACGGCGATCGCGCCGGGCTCCTTGCGGCGGACGTGCACGAGCGCGGCCGGCACCATCACCACGGCCAGGCCGGCCGCGGCCAGCGGGGTCAGGAGGGGCGCGACGCCGGTGACCGCGGGCAGGATCAGCCCGAGCGCGCCGGCCAGCTCGGTGAGGCCGATGAGGCGGACGGCGCCGGCGGAGAAGTCCTCGGCCCAGGGCAGTCTGGGCTCCAGCTTCTCCTTGGGTTGCGTGGACTTGGTGAGTCCGGCGAGCCCGAACAGGAGGGCGAGCACGGCCTGCACGATCCACAGGGCGATGTTCATCACGGGTTCCTTCGCGAAAGCGGGGGTGGCCGGGGCGATGCGCCCCGGCGTGGCCGGTCGAGGGGTGAGGACGGTCCCGGGCCTTCAGGCCGGGGACGTCAGGAGCAGGTGACGGCGATCTTGCCGAGCGTGCCCGCGCGGAAGGCGGCGAACGCCTCGGGGGCCTGCTCCAGCCGGTAGGTGGCGGTGACCGGCACGCGAAGCGCGCCCGCCGCGACCCGGGTGGCCAGCTCGGTCAGGGTCCGCGGGTTCGGGTCGGCCATGACGGTGTGCACGGTGACCGCGCCACCCTGGACGGCGTCCTGGGTCAGGCCGAGGGTCGAGGCGAGCCGGCCGCCGTCGCGCAGCAGCCCCGCCAGCTCGGCGCCGTCGCCCGCCAGGTGCAGCACGGCGTCCACGCCCGCCGGGGCCAGCGCGCGGACCTGCGCGGCCAGGTCGCCGCCGTGGTCGACGAGCTCGACCTTGGCGTCGGTGAGCCCGGTGACGAAGTCGGCCTCGGCGCCGGGACGGGCGGTGGCGATCACCCGGGCGCCGCGGGCGGCGGCCAGCTGCACGGCCAGCGCGCCCACGCCGCCGGTGGCGCCGGAGATCAGCACCGTCTCACCGTCGGCCGGGGCGACGGCGTCGAGGCTGTCCAGCGCCGCGGTGCCGGCCAGACCCAGCGCGCCCGCCTCGGCGGCGGTCAGCCCCTGGGGGAGCGGGGCGATGCCGTAACCGGCGGACACGGTGACGTACTCGGCCATCGAGCCGGGGCCGAGGAACGGCTTCATCACCACGCCGAAGACCGGCTGCCCGACGGTGAAGCCCTCGGCGCCCTCGCCGAGCGCCTCGACGGTGCCGGCGAAGTCCTTGCCCACGACCAGCGGGAACCGGTGCTCCATCGCCTGCTGCAGATAGCCGGCGGCCACGGCCACGTCGAAGCCGTTGACCGAGGAGCCCGCGACCTTCACCAGCACCTCGCCGGGCGCCGGCCGCGGGACGGGCAGATCGGCCAGGGCCGGGTCGGCGGGGACGGAGTTCATCATGACAGCACGCATGAGCTGCACCTCTCAGAAAAGTGGAACGGGCTACCCGTTTCGTGCCGTCAGCGTAGCAAGAAAAACGGGTAGGTCGTTCCACTTGGGTAGGATGGGCGCATGGATCATCCCGCCGACACCTCAGGTGAGCAGCCCGGCCCGGGCTTTCGCGCCGATGCCTCCGGTGAGCAGCCCGGCCCGGGCCTTCGCGCCGACGCCGAGCGCAACCGCGAACGCATCGTGGCCACCGCCCGCCGCCTGTACGCCAGCCACGGCCTCGGCGTCTCCATGGCCTGCATCGCCCGTGCCGCCGGCGTCGGCAAGGCCACCCTGTCGCGCCGCTTCGCCACCCGCGAGGAGCTCATCAACGCCGTCTTCGCCGACCGCATGGACGCCTACGCCGCCGCCGTCGCCGAGGCGCTGGCCGACCCCGACCCCTGGCACGGCTTCGTCGGCTACGTCCGGTCCGTGTGCGCCATGCAGGCTGCCGACCGGGGCTTCGCTGACGTGCTGGCCATGACCTTCCCCGCGGCCAAGGCGCTGGAGAAGCGCCGGGCCGCGGCCTACCAGGGCTTCCTCGACCTCATCGAGCGCGCCAAGGCCACCGGCCGGCTGCGGGCGGACTTCACCGACCAGGACATGGTCATCCTGCTGATGGCCAACGCCGGTGTCATCGCCGCCACCGGGGACGCCGCCCCGGACACCTGGCGCCGCCTCGTCGGCCAGATGCTGCGCGCCTACGCCGCCCCCGGCGCCGACCTGCCCCCGCTGGAGCCGACCCCCGCGCCCACCGCCCTGTACCGGGCCATGGTCCGCCTCACCCGCCCCGCCGCCGGCCCCGGCGACGGCCGGGAGTGAGCACCGGGCGGCGACGGCCTGGAGTGAGCAGCCGGGCGGGGCCGCCTGGAGTGAGCAGCCGGCCGGGACGGGGGGCGGTGGCCGGGCCGTGGGGGCCGGTCCCGGCCGTCACGAGATCGGTCCGGCTAACCCGCCCGGGTCATGGTGGCCTCGTAGCCGCCGCCCGGCCACTCCCACCGGCCGCTGATGGTCCGGCCGTCCTCGCTGAAGGCGCCGGTGAACCCGGCAGGCGAGCCCTCCGCGCCGAACCAGATGTTGAGGTCGCGCCCGTCGAGCTTCCACACGTAGACGAAGTTGTTGCCGGTGCTGTCGAAGTAGTGCGAGCGCAGCGCGCCGCTCTCGGGGTCGTGGCCGATGTACTCCACGCCGGTCATCGTGCCGCCGCCGTGGCTCATCTCGACGCGCTGGACGAGGAAGAAGCCGCCGTCCATCCACTCGAAGACGAGCCGGCCGCCGGTCGCCTCGCCGGTGCCGAAGTCCTTGCCCGTCATCTCCCACGTGCCGACCAGCGGCTGCAGGGTCTGCAGCGAGGGGTCGGGGGTGGGGAGCTGGTTCTGCGGGTTGGCCGTCTCTGTCATGTTCCCTCCACGGGACAGGTCGATGCCCGGTACGCCGATCGCGTACCGGGCGGGGGTTGGCTCACTTGGCGCCGAAGAACGCCTTGACCCGGGACCAGCGGCCCCAGACGACCAGCGCCAGGACGACCAGCAGGACAGCCTCGATCACGGGGACGCCGCCCAGCACGATCGCGTTGGTGCCGGCCGCGCCGATCATCAGGCCGATCAGCGCCAGCGCGGCCACGCCGCTCAGCCGCGGGATCAGCAGCCCGATCGCGCCGGCGATCTCCAGCACGCCGACCACGTAGCGGAACCACTGGCCGGCGCCGATGTCCTCGAACATGGTGACCATGGTCGGGTCGCCGGCGAGCTTGAGCACGCCGCCCAGGCCGACCTGGAACGCCAGAAGGACCTGGGCGACCCAGAGGGCGATGTTGACGCCGCGGCCGGTGGACCGGCCGACGGCGGACGTGCTGTTCGTGGTGCTCATGCAGTCCTCCCTGAGGAACTAGTTGACGATCTCCATCTGGCCCATCATCCCGATGGCCGAGTGCTCCAACATGTGACAGTGGTAGACGTATCGCCCCAGGTAGTCGCCGAAGCTGGCCTGGAAGCGCACGGTCTCGCCCGGCTGGATGAGCACCGTGTCCTTCCATCCCGCCTCACCCGGCTGCGGCGGCGTGCCGTCGCGGTCCAGGATCCGGAACTGGGCGAGGTGGGTGTGGAAGTTGTGCGGGACGCCGAAGCCGGAGCCCCCGACGTTGGTGTCGGAGTTGGTGACCTCCCAGACCTCGCTGGTTCCCCGCTTGACCTGCATGTCCACCCGGTTGGCGTCGAACGCCCGATTGTTGATCAGGGCCTGGATGTTGACGGGGTCCAGGCTGAGGGTGAGCTGCCGGGTCTGCGTGGCCGCGGCCAGCGGGACCATCGCGCGCAACTGGCTGGGCACGCGGCTGCGGTCGAGGGCCCGCCGTACGACGTCGAAGCGGAGCACGGAGCCGCTCACGTCCTCCAGCGTGATCTGCGTGCCCAGCGGGAACGCGCCGAAGTCGATCACGACCTCGGCCCGCTCGCCCGAGGAGAGCACCAGCTTGGACGTCGGCACCGGCGCCGCCAGCAGCCCGCAGTCGGTGGCGATCTGCGTCATCTGGGCGCCGTTGCTCAGCGACAGCTCGAAGATCCGGTGCGTGGAGCCGTTGAGCAGGCGCAGCCGGTACTTGCGGGCCGCGACCTGGAAGTACGGCTGGGCCTTGCCGTTGGCGATCAGCGTCGGCCGGTTGTAGGGGTCGGCCGGGTCGAAGACGAGCCCGCCCTGGTCGTCGAAGAGCGCGTCGCGCAGCAGGATGGGCACGTCGTAGGCCCCGGACGGCAGGCCGAGCTGCTGCTCGTCGGCGCCCTCGACCAGGTAGAAGCCGTGCATGCCGCGGTAGACGTGCTCGGCCTCCATGTGGTGGGTGTGGTCGTGGTACCACAGGGTGGCGCCGGCCTGCGCGTTCGGGTAGTCGTAGGTCTTCGACTTGCCGTCGGCGATCAGGTCCATCGGGTACCCGTCGCTGGCCGCCGGCACGCGGCCGCCGTGCAGGTGCACGTTCGCCTCGTGGCCGAGCCGGTTGTCGAAGGTGACCAGCGCCCTGCGGCCCTGCCGGGCGCGGATGGTGGGGGCGGTGAACTGGCCGCCGTACGTCAGCACGGGCGTGCTCACGCCCGGCAGGATCTGGGTGGTCGACTGCTGGATGGACAGCCGGTAGAAGTCGATGCCCGGCAGGGTGGCCACGGGGGCCAGCACCGGGGGCACCGGCATCGCGACGCTGAAGGGCGCCGCGGTGGCGCCGGTGCGGACCGCGGGGACCCGGCCGCCGTGGTCGTGCATGCGCATCATGTGCTGCTGCTGCGCCTGCTGTTCCGGCTCGCCGAACAGCCCGCGGGACACCGGGGTGAGCGCGGCGCCTCCTGCCAGGCCACCGAGAACGATCAAGCGCCGTCGGCTTAACATACGGGAACTCCCATCGCCATGTCCGAGCGTGGCATCGCCCGCCGGCACGGTCTTCTTCTGAAGTGCTCACTTCACGGGCGGATGCCGTGGGAGCGGTGCCGCCGCCCGGAAGGCGGCGGTGGTTCAGCCCACGGACAGGCGGCGCGGGGTGCGCCCGTCCAGGCAGTCGGCGTTGTAGGCGTCGAGCAGGTCCTGAGCCCGCCGCGACGCCTCGGCGAAGCAGTCGTCGGGGTCGGCGCCGTCCAGCACCCGGGCCATGGCCTGCGTCATCAGGTCCTGGATCCCGGCGAAGTCCCCGAGCACCGCGCCCAGCGCGGCGGGGGAGCCGTCGGCCGCGCGCAGCTGGGCGGTCGCGGCCCGGTGCACCGGGTGCCGGGCGAACCAGCCCTCCTCCTCCAGCAGGCCGGCCGCGGCCCTGGTGACCGGCAGGAAACCGGCCTCCCGGTGCCACCGCGCCGCGTTGCCCGCGCTCAGCAGGTGCTGGACGAACGCCAGCGCGCCGTCCCGCCGCTCCGGCGGCAGCCCGTCGGTCAGCCAGAGCGCCTGGCCGGAGACCAGGTGCCCGGCGCGCGGCAGGCTCTCGTTGTGCGGCAGCGGGCTCGCCGTCACCTCGAACCCGGCCTCCCGCCCGCGCTCGGCGATCATGCCGGCCACCACCGAGGACGCGATCGTGAACGCCACCCGCCGCTCCAGGAACGCCCCCAGCGCCGGGCCCCAGTCACCGGGCTCGCCGGCGCGCAGGTAGTGGCCCTCGGCGTGCAGGCGCCGCCACCAGGCGACGTAGGCCAGCAGCTCCTTGGAGGCCAGGTCCACCCGTCCGGCGCGGCCGGCGCGGCCGTTGTCGTGGTCGGCCAGCAGGCCGCCCTGCCCGGCGACGGCCTGCTGGAACAGCCAGCCGTGGTTGGCCCAGGAGACGCCGTGCGGCGGGCCGCTGGGCAGCGCCCGTACGGCGGCGCAGGCGCGCTCCAGCTCCTCCCAGGTGCGCGGCGGCGTGTCGATCCCGGCCGCGCGGAGCAGGGTGGCGTTGCTGAGCAGCACCGCCGTGGTCGCCGTCGCGGGCGCGGCGACGAGCTCGCCGCGGTAGGTGTAGTGGCCGCGGACGGCCGGTTCTAGGTCGGCGAGCACGACCGGCTCGCCGAGGATCTCCGCGCGCCCCCCGACGGCGCGCTCGATCGGCGTGAACAGCGGTGCGCCGGAACGCGACCGGGTGTCCAGCGCGAGCCGGGTGGCCGTGGCGTAGTACTCCGCCAGGTCCGGCGGCTCGCCCCGGCCGGCCGCGGCGGCCACCGCGGCGGGCAGCTCGCGGAAGCCGTGCCCGGTGATCTCGATCCGGAGGTCCGGGTGCGCGGCCTCGAAGTCGGCGGCCATCCTCCTGATCGGGCCCAGGTAGTCCGGCAGGGGATGCTCGGCGATCCAGACGCTGATGACCGTTCTCATTCGCCTCATGATGAACGCGGCCACCCCGCCGCACATCTTGTGAAATGCGGTGTTTCGTGAGCTCAGACAGCAATTCAAAGGATGTGGGCCCCGCGACGTGAATGTGACCCTGACTGCGAGTCGCAGAGCGGCGAAACGGAGGAGCACGGTGATCAATACTCATGACGAGTTCGACGTTGTCGTGATCGGCGGAGGCCCTGGCGGCTCGGGTACGGCGGGACTGCTGGCCCAGCGCGGGCACCGGGTTCTGGTGCTGGAGCGGGAGAAGTTCCCGCGTTATCACATCGGCGAGTCGCTGATCACGGGGTCCATGCCCACGCTGGAGGAACTGGGCCTGAAGGACCGGCTGGACCAGATGGGGTTCGTCAAGAAGTACGGCGGCACCCTGTTGTGGGGCAGGAACCAGGGCACCTGGGACTTCCGCTTCGCCGAGGCGTCCAACTACGAGTACGCCTACCAGGTGCGCCGCGCCGATTTCGACGCCCTTCTGCTGGCCAGGGCCAGGGAGCTGGGCGCGACGGTGTTCGAGGAGGCCACGGTCAAGGACCTGGTGTTCGACGGCGACCGCGTCACCGGCGTCACGTACGCGGTGAAGGGCGACGACGAGCAGCGCACCGCCCGCTGCCGCCTGCTGATCGACGCCACCGGGCAGCAGCACCTGCTGGCCCGCCGCTTCGACCTCATCGAGTACCACGACGACCTGCGCAACATCGCCGTCTGGTCGTACTGGCAGGGGTGCAAGCGCTACGGCGGCACGCGCTTCGGCGACACCGTCACCGAGAACCGCCCCGCCGGCTGGTTCTGGTTCATCCCCCTGCACGACGGCACGGTGAGCGTCGGCTACGTCACCCCCATCGAGGAGTACAAGAAGTCCGGCAAGAGCCTGGAGGACCTGTACGCCTCGGAGCTGGCCGCCGCCGAGGAGGTGCGGGCCCTGACCGAGGGCGCCACCCGGGTCAGCGGCTTCCGCAGCATCCGCGACTGGTCCTACACCTGCACCCGTTTCCACGGCCCCGGCTGGGCCCTGGTGGGCGACGCGGCGGCCTTCATCGACCCGCTGCTGTCCACCGGCGTCGGCCTGGCGCTGCGCGGCGCCCACGGGCTGGCCGGCGCGGTGGACGAGATCCTCGCCGACCCGGCCTCGGAGGAGGCCGTGCTGGCCCGCTACGAGAAGGACTACCGCGAGTTCCTGAACTCCCTGCTGGACTTCGTGCGCTTCTTCTACGACCGCACCAGGCACAAGGAGGAGTACTGGGACAGGGCGCAGAAGACCCTCGACCCCAGCAAGCTCCGCCCCCGCAAGATCGACTTCGCCACGATGCTCTCGGGCGTCTCCGGCATCCACGCCATCTTCCACGACGACTGAGGAACCCGCTGATGTCGCCTACAACTGTGCACGGACACGTCGCCGAGCAGGCCAGGCGCACGCCCGACGCGGTCGCGGTGTCGGCGGGCCCGGTGCGGCTGACCTACCGGGAGCTCGACGAGCGGGCCAACCGCCTCGCCCACCGCCTGCGCGGGCTCGGCGCCGGCCCCGAGACGCCGGTCGCGGTGCTGATGGAGCGCTCGGCCGAGCTGGTCGTCACGCTCCTCGCGATCCTCAAGACGGGCGGCTGCTACCTGCCCGTCCACAGCGCCTACCCGGCCGACCGCCGGCAGTGGATCGTCGACTCCTCCGGGACGCCCGTCCTGGTCGCCGACCGGGCCAAGGCCGCCGCCGGCCTGCCGGCCGCCCCCGCGACCCTGCTGGCCGACGACGACCCCGCCACCGCCGCACAGCCGTCCACGGACCCTGACGCCGCCACCGGCCCCGACGACCTGGCCTACGTCATCTACACCTCGGGCTCGACCGGGCACCCCAAGGGCGTCGCGGTCACCCACTGGGACGTGCTCGGCCTGGCCCTCGACCCCTGCTGGGACACCGGCGCCCACGAGCGCGTCCTGATGGTCGCGCCGTACGCGTTCAACGTCTCGACGTACGAGCTGTGGGTGCCGCTGCTGCACGGCGGCACGATCGTCGTGGCGCCGCCCGGCGAGCCGGACCTCGACACCCTGCGCCGGCTGATCCGCGAGGAGCGCATCACCGGGCTGCACCTGACCGCCGGGCTGTTCCGGGTCGTGGCCGAGGAGGGCGCGGACTGCCTGGCCGGCGTCCGCGAGGTGCTGACCGGCGGCGACGTGATCGTGCCCGCCGCCGTCCGCCAGGTGCTGGCCGCCTGCCCGGGGACGACCGTGCGGGCCATGTACGGCGCGACCGAGGTCACCCTGTTCTCCACCCACGCCCCCCTGACCGCCGGGACCGAGCTGGGCACGACCGTGCCGGTCGGCGGCCCGATGCGGGACGTGCGGCTCTACGTGCTCGACGACCGCCTCAGCCCGGTCCCCGGCGACCTGGAGGGCGAGCTGTACATCGGGGGCAGGGGAGTGGCCCGGGGCTACTACGGCCGCCCCGACCTGACCGCCGAGCGCTTCGTCGCCGACCCGTTCGGCGGGCCCGGCGAGCGCATGTACCGCACCGGCGACCTGGTCCGGCGCAACGACGACGGGCAGATCGAGTTCATCGGGCGGGCCGGCGACCAGGTCAAGATCCTGGGCTTCCGGGTCGAGCTGGCCGAGGTGGAGGCCGTGCTGGCCGGCTATCCCGGGCTGGCGCACGTCGCCGTCGTGGCCGGGCAGTCGCGGCAGGGCGACAAACGCCTGGTCGCCTACGTCGTGCCGGCCGCCGAGGCCCCCGACCCCGCCGCGCTGCGCGCCCACGTGCGCGCCTCGCTGCCGGACTACATGGTGCCCACGGCGTTCGTCGTGCTGGACGCGCTGCCCCTGACCGCCAACGGCAAGGTGGACCGCGCGGCCCTGCCCGACCCCGACACCGAGCCCGGCTCGGCCTACCGCGCGCCGCAGAACCCCCGCCAGGAGGTCCTGTGCACCGTGTTCGCCGAGGTGTTCGGCGTCGAGCGGGTCGGCGTGGACGACAGCATCTTCGACCTGGACGTCCAGTCGCTGCTGGCGATGCGGCTGGTCAGCCGGATCCGCGCGGCGCTGGGCGTGAACCTGTCCATCGGCGACCTGTTCGACGCGGCGACCGTGGCCGGCCTGGACGAGTGGCTAGAGGCCGGCGCGCGCACCCAGTGAGAGGGACGAGATGAGCAACCCATTCGACGACCGGGACGCGGCCTTCCGCGTGCTGGTGAACCACGAGGGCCGGCACTGCCTGTGGCCCGCCTTCGCCGACGTGCCCGCGGGATGGGAGGTCGCCTTCGGCCCCGCCGTCCGCGACGCCTGCACCGAGTACGTCACCACCCACTGGACGGACCTGCGCCCGCGCGGTCTGGCCGCCCGGACGGACGCCGGATAGCCCATGACCACCACGACGATCTTCGACGACCTGCGCCTGGACCACATCGGCTTCTACGTCGGCGACCTGGACGGCGAGACCGAACGGCTGACCGGCTCCCTGGGCCTGACGGCCCACGCCACGGCCCGGGACGACCGGGCCCGCGCGGCCGCCCTGGGCGCGAACCGGATCAGGTTCGTGCTCACCCAGCCGCTGGCCGCCGACCACCCCGGCGCCGGCTACCTCGACCGGCACGGCGACGGCGTGTCCGACATCGCGCTGGGCGTGCCCGACGCCGCGGCCGCATACCACGAGGCGGTGCGGCGCGGCGCCCGTCCGGTCGCGGCCCCCGCCGGGCGCGACGGCTTCGTCACGGCCGCCGTCCACGGCTTCGGCGACGTGCTGCACACGTTCGTGCAGCGCCCGGCCGGGGCGGCGGAGCGGGCGCTGCCCGGCTTCCGCGACACCGGGCCGCGGCCGGCCGATTCCGCCCTCGGGCTGCAGAAGGTGGACCACCTGGCCGTGTGCGTCCCGGCCGGGGAGCTCGACGCCACCGTCGAGTGGTACCGGCGGGTGCTCGGCTTCGAGCTCACCTTCGCCGAGCGCATCGCCGTCGGCTCGCAGGCCATGACCACCAAGGTCGTCCGCAGCCGCGGCCGCGGCGAGGTGACGTTCACGCTGATCGAGCCGGACGTCACCAGGACGCCCGGCCACATCGACGAGTTCCTGCGCGACCACGGCGGCGCGGGCGTGCAGCACCTGGCGCTGGCCGCCGCCGACATCGTGGCCGCGGTGGAGGGCACCGCGGCCCGCGGGGTGGAGTTCCTGACCGCCCCCGACGTCTACTACAGCCTGCTGGCCGAACGGGTCCGGCCGGTGAAGTACCGGCTGGAGGACCTGGCCCGGCTCGACATCCTCGTCGACGAGGACCACGACGGGCAGCTCTACCAGATCTTCGCCCGCTCCACCCACCCCCGCGACACCTTCTTCTTCGAACTCATCGAGCGACTGGGCGCGCGCAGCTTCGGCAGCGGCAACATCAGCGCCCTCTACCGGGCCGTGGAGCTCCAGCGCAGCGGCCGACGCGATGCCCGCACGGAGGCGGCAGCATGACCATTTCCCCGCCGGCGATCCGGTACCCCCTGTCCTACACCCAGCACTTCCTGCGCCTGTTCGACCAGGGCGACGCCCAGGGGCCCTTCAGCGCCCGCTACAACATCGTCGTCGGCTGGCGCCTGCGCGGCCGCATCGACGTCGACACCCTCCAGCTCGCCATGGACGACGTCGCCGACCGGCACGACGCGCTCAACATGACGATCACCCGGGGGGAGGGGGAGGCGTACCAGGTGCGGCAGCCGTCCGCGCCGGCCCGGCTGCTGGTGGTCGACCTGCCGGCCGCCGCCCCCGAGGAGCGCGCGCTGCGGGCCGAGGAGCTGCTCACCGAGGTCGAGGCCGGCTCCTACAGCCTCCAGGAACTGCCGCACCTGCGCGCCATCCTCGGCCGGTTCGACGACGAGGACGCGGTGCTCGCGCTGATCGTGCACCACACCGCGGGCGACGGCTGGTCCATGCAGCTGCTCATCCGCGACATCGTCACCCGCTACGCCGAGCGCCGCGGCCACGCCGTGCCGCCGCTGCCCGAGCCCCGGCCCTACCACGAGTACGCCGGACGGCAGCAGGAGCAGGCCGGCAGCGCCGAGACCCAGGCCGCCCGCGACTTCTGGGCCGAGCGGCTGCGCGGGGCGCGCATGCTGGCCGTCCCCACCGACCACGCCAGGTCGGCCGGGCTGGCCAAGGTCTGCCCGGTCCACCGGTTCTCGCTGCCCAAGGACGTCTCCGCCCAGGTGATCGGCTACGCCAGGACGATGCGCAGCTCGCCGTTCATGGTGCTGCTGGCCGCCTACAACGTGCTGCTCAGCCGGATCACCGGGGCCACCGACCTGGTCGTCCCGGTGATCAGCTCCGGACGCGGGCAGCCGGAGTTCCAGGAGACCGTGGGCCCGTTCTTCAACTTCCTGCCGCTGCGCACCGGCCTGGACGGCTGCGCCACCTTCCGGCAGGTCGTCGAGCGCTCCCGCCGGACCTGCATGGACTCCTACGCCAACGAGATCCCGTTCCTGCAGATCGTGGCCGAGGCGCCCGAGCTGATGGCCGACGCCGCGCTGGAGAGCAAGGCGCTGTGCGCGCTCCAGGTCTGGCAGTTCGCCACCGGCATGGACGGCGAGCGCGTCGGCGACCTGGAGATCGCCGAGGTCCGCGAACGCCTGCTGGACCAGCCCAACGGCACCGACATCCCCGACGGCGCGCTGCTCACCTTCGACATCGCCCCCTCCGGCGAGGTCTTCGGCAACTTCGCCTACAACAGCAACCTGTTCACCGAGAGCACGATCGTGACGATGGTGGCCGACTTCGGCGAGATCCTGCGCGCCGGCCTGGCCGCCCCCGACTCGCCTCTGGAGTGATCGCCATGCGCGTGATGTTCACCGTCTTCCCCGCGACGGCGCACTTCCTGCCGATCGTGCCCTACGCCTGGGCGTTGCAGGCGGCCGGGCACCAGGTGGTGGTGGCGGCCCCGCCGGGCGTCGACACCGGGGTCTCGGTGCCCGACTTCCACCGGTCGGTGAACGCGGCCGGGCTGACCGCGGTCTCCTGCGGCGCGCCCGAGCCGCTGTCGGTGCACGACCGCGGCTACCCCGGGTTCGCCGATCTGATCCCGACGATCGAGGAGTCGGAGCGCCTGGTCGCCGCGCTCGGCATCACCGAGGCGGAACGCCCGCCCTGGGATGTCTTCTACCACTTCGCGCTGCTCACCATGCGCAACTACCATCCGCCGGAGCCGCGCCAGGACGTGCGGGCCGTCGTCGAGTTCGCCCGCGAGTGGCGGCCCGACCTCGTCCTGTGGGACCCGTGGTTCCCGTGCGGCGCGGTGGCGGCCCGGGTCTGCGGCGCCGCCCACGCCCGTACGCTGCTGGCCCCCGACTACACCGCCTGGGCCGCGGACAGGTTCGCCGGCAGCGGCGAGCGCAACCCCATGACCGGGGTGATCGGCCCGCTGGCCGACGCGTACGGCGTGACCGTCGACGACAACCTGCTGCTCGGCGACTGGACGGTGGACCCGTTCCCGCCCGGGATGAGCCTGCCCACCCCCGGCGTGCGCCGCCTGCCCGTCCGGTACGTCCCCTACACCGGGGCGAGCGTCGTGCCCGAGTGGCTGCGGCGGCCGCCGGAGCGGCCACGGGTGGCGATCTCGCTGGGCGTGTCGATGCGCACGTTCTTCAAGGGCGACTGGGGCCGCACCGCCAAGCTGATGGAGGCCGTGGACGGCCTGGACGCCGAGGTCGTCGCCACCCTGGACGCCAACCAGCTGCTCGACCTGGACCGCCCGCTGCCCGCCAACGTGCGCGTGTTCGACTACGTGCCGCTCGACCAGCTCCTGCCGACCTGCTCGGCGATCATCCACCACGGCTCGATCGGCACCTTCGCGGCCGCCTCGGCCATGAACGTCCCGCAGATCGTCTGCGACACCGACGAGCACAACCGGCTCGTCGGCACCCCCGTCGAGGGCGGCATCGACTGGCAGCTCCAGTGCCAGAAACAGCTCACCTCGACCCGGACCTCCCGGTACGTCACCACGCGCGGCGCCGGCGTGCGGATCAACCACCAGACGCAGTCCGCGGCCGAGATCCGCGACGAGCTGCTGCGCGTGCTGAAGGACCCCTCGTTCACCAAGGGCGCGGCCGCCATCCACCAGGACTGGCTGGCCACGCCGAGCCCGACCGACATCGTCGCGGAGCTGGAGCGGCTGACCGCCGCCGCCCGGTAGCCGTCGACCCCTCAGACAGGAGGCGGACAGTTGCGGATCCTGGTCACCGGCGGCGCCGGTTTCATCGGCTCGGAGTTCGTCAGAGCCACGTTGCGCGACTCGCCGGGCACGCGGGTCACCGTCCTGGACAAGCTCACCTATTCCGGCAACCTGGAGAACCTCGACCCGGTGGCCGGCCACCCGGGGCTGCGCTTCGTGCAGGGCGACACCGCCGACCCGCTCGTGGCCGACGAGGTGGTGGCCGGGCAGGACGCGATCGTGCACTTCGCCGCCGAGACGCACGTCGACCGGTCGATCGTCAGCGCGACCGGCTTCGTGCGCTCCAACGTGCTGGGCACCCAGACCCTGCTGGAGGCGGCCCTGCGGCACGGCGTCGGCCGTTTCGTGCACGTCTCCACCGACGAGGTGTACGGCTCCATCGCCGAGGGCTCGTGGACCGAGGAGACGCCGCTCGCGCCGAACGTGCCGTACGCGGCCTCCAAGGCCGGCTCGGACCTGCTCGCGCTGGCCTTCCACCGCACGCTCGGCCTGGACGTCGTGATCACCCGCTGCACCAACAACTACGGCCACTACCAGTTCCCCGAGAAGGTCATCCCGCTGTTCGTCACCAACCTGCTCGAAGGCCGCCGGGTGCCCCTGTACGGCGACGGCGGCAACCGGCGCGACTGGCTGCACGTCTCCGACCACTGCCGGGCCATCCGCATGGTCCTCGACCGCGGCCGGGCCGGCGAGGTCTACCACATCGGCGGCGGCAGCGAGCTGAGCAACCTGGAGCTGACCGCCCGCCTGCTGGAGGCGTGCGGGGCGGGCTGGGACATGGTCGAGCACGTCCCCGACCGGCCGGGGCACGACCTGCGCTACTCCCTCGACATCTCCAAGATCGAGCGGGAGCTGGGCTACGCGCCGTCGGTCGACTTCGAGACCGGGCTGGCCGCGACCGTCGCGTGGTACCGGGACAACCGGTCCTGGTGGGAACCGCTCAAGCACCGCGAGCTCGCCGTGGCCGCCCACTGAAGATCATGAGGAGAAGCCATGCAGGACATTGTCCGACGTCTTGACACGTGCCGGGTCTGCGGGCGCGACGACTGGCTGGAGGTCACCTCCTTCGGGTCCGTGCCGCTGGCCAACGGCTTCCTCGACCCCGCCGACCTCCCGGCCGAGGAGCCCGCCTACCCCGTGGACGTCATCGTGTGCCGCAACTGCCGGCTGATGGCCATCCGGCACGTGATCAGGCCCGACGTGCTGTTCCGGCACTACGTGTACGTCACCTCCGAGTCCGACCAGATGACCGCCCACATGCGGCGCATCGTCGGCTGGTGCACCCGCCGGGCCGGGCTCGCGCCCGGCGAGCTGGTCGTCGAGCTGGGCAGCAACGTCGGCCTGCAGCTCGCGCTCTTCCAGGAGCAGGGGCAGCGGGTCGTCGGCGTGGACCCGGCCGAGAACCTGGCCGAGATCGCCAACGCCCGCGGCGTACGCACGCTGCCCGAGTTCTTCGGCGCCGACCAGGGCCGCCGCATCCACGCCGAGCAGGGCGAGGCCAAGCTGGTGCTCGGCCGCCAGTGCTTCGCCCACATCGACGACGTGCACAACGTGCTGGACGGCGCCACCGCCGTGCTGGCCCCCGACGGGCTGGTCGCGATCGAGGTCCCGTACCTGCTGGACCTGCTGGAGGAGAACCAGTTCGACACGATCTACCACGAGCACCTGTCGTACTACTCGGTCACCACCCTCGCCCACCTGTTCGCCCGGCACGGCCTGCGCATCGTGGACGTCGAGCGGGCGGCCGTGCACGGCGGCTCGATCGTCGTCTTCGCCGCCAGGGAGGGCTCGGCCCACCCCACCCGGCCCTCGGTGAACCGGCTGCTGTCGCTGGAGCGGCAGAGCGGCCTCGACTCCGACGACGCCTACCTTGCCTTCGCCGAGCGCGCCCACCAGGTGATCAGGCAGATCGGCGACCTCGTGCGCGACCTGGCCGGCCGCGGCCTGACCGTCGCCGGGTACGGCGCGCCCTCCAAGGGCACCACCCTGCTGCAGTTCTGCGAGCTCGGCCCGGCCGAGGTGCGCTTCTGCAGCGACACCACCAGCCTCAAGCACGGCAGGCTGCTGCCCGGCACCCGCATCCCGTGCCGCTCGCCCGAGCAGGCCCGCGACCAGCAGCCCGACTACTACCTGCTGCTCGCCTGGAACTACGCCGACGAGATCATCTCCAAGGAGCAGGACTTCCTGCGCCGCGGCGGCAAGTTCATCATCCCCATCCCGCAGCCGAGGGTCGTGACGGCCGAGCCCGTCCCGGCGGTGGCCTGAAGGAGATCTGCATGGAATACGGATCCGACCACGCCGAGTACTACGACCGCGTCTTCCGCAGCCGCGGCAAGAGCTTCGAGGGCGAGGCCCGGGAGCTCGACCGGATCATCAGGGAACGGTCGCCGCAGGCGGCCTCGCTGCTCGACGTCGCCTGCGGCACCGGCGCGCACCTGGAGACCTTCGCCAAGCTCTTCGACCACGTCGAGGGGGTCGAGCTGTCGCCCGACATGCGGGAGGTCGCCGGACGGCGGCTGCCCGGCGTGCCGCTGCACGCCGGCGACATGCGCACCTTCGACCTCGGACGCACCTTCGACGCCGTGACCTGCATGGGCAACGCCGTCGGCGAGCTGGGCTCCTACGAGGAGCTGGTGGAGGCCGTCGGCCGCATGGCGGCCCACCTGGAGCCCGGCGGCGTCCTCGTCGTCGAGCCCTGGTACTTCCCGGAGAACTTCCTCGACGGGCACGTCGGCGGCCACACGCTGGTGGAGGAGGGGCTCGTCATCTCCCGCATGACGCACTCGCGCAGGGAGGGCGGCAAGAGCCGGCTGGAGGTGCGGTTCAGGGTCGCCGACGCCTCGGGCTTCAAGGAGTTCGCCGAGGTCCTCTACTCCAGCCTGTTCACCTGCGACCAGTACCTGGAGGCGTTCGCCAAGGCGGGCTGCCGGGCCGATTTCCGGCCCGCGTTCAAGCTGGCCGACGGCCGGCCCAACAGCCCCGGGCTGTTCGTCGGCGTGCGCGAGGAGGCCGGCGATGGCCTTCGGTGAGCCCCTCGTCGTCGGCCGACCCAACGCGGGGGAGCGGGCGCGCCTGCTGGAACGGCTCGGCGGCGTGCTCGACCGGCTCTGGCTGACCAACAACGGCCCGCTGGTGCGCGAGTTCGAGGCCCGTCTGGCCGACCTGACCGGCGCCCGGAACGCCGTGGCGACCTGCAACGCCACCACCGGCATCCAGATCGCGGCCAGGGCCGCCGGGCTGCGGCCGGGCGACGAGGTGATCGTCCCCTCCTTCACCTGGGTGGCCACCGCCCACGCGCTGGAGTGGATCGGCATCGTCCCGGTCTTCTGCGACTCCGACGAGATCACCGGCAACGCCGACCCCGACCACGTCGAGCGCTTGATCGGCCCGCGCACCCGCGGCATACTCGGCGTGCACGTCTTCGGCTACCCGTGCGACGTGGACGCCCTGGAGCGCCTGGCCCGCGAGCACGGGCTCGTCCTGCTGTTCGACGCGGCGCACGCGCTCGGCTGCACCTACCGGGGCAGGCCGATCGGCACGTCCGGGGACGCCGAGATCTTCAGCTTCCACGCCACCAAGTTCGTCAACAGCGTCGAGGGCGGCGCGATCGTCACCGACGACGACGACCTGGCCGCGCGCGTCAGGGAACTGCGCAACCAGGGCATCGACGCGGCCGGGCAGATCTCCGGGGCCGGCACGGTGGCCAGGATGAGCGAGTTCCACGCGGCCATGGGGCTGACCTCGCTGGAGGCCATCGACACGATCGTCGAGGCCAACCGGCGCAACCAGCGGGTCTACGAGGAACTGCTCGCCGGGCTGCCGGGCGTCGTGGTGCGCGGCCAGGCGCCCGGCGAACGGGCCAACTTCCAGTACCTGGTCATCGAGGTGGACGAGGCCGTCGCCGGCGTGTCGCGGGACGCGGTGCTGGCGGCGCTGCTGGAGGAGAACGTGCACGCGCGGCGCTACTTCTCCCCGATCTGCCACCAGGTCGAGCCGTACCGGTCGGACCCGGGCAGGCACTTCCCGCTGCCCCTGCCCCGCGCCGAGGGTCTGGCGGCGCGCGTCCTGTCCCTGCCGACCGGGCCCACGGTGGACGCGGGGCACATCGCCGGCATCTGCCGCGTGGTCCGGGAGACCGTCAGGGCGGCCGACCGCCGGCTGGTCGCCTGACCCGCGACGAGGGCGCTCCTCGACGGGGCGCCCTCGTCCGTCAGGCCGCCGGCACCGTGCCCTGGACGGCCTCGGGGACGGGGGTCACCCGGCGGCGCACGGCCAGGCCGAACAGGGCGACCAGCAGGCCGCACGCGCCCGCCAGCGCGAAGGGGGCCGCGGGCCGCCACAGGTCGTAGAGCCAGCCGCCGACGCCGGAGATGACGAAGATGCCGATCGCGCCGCAGAGCGTCTGGACGCCGAAGCTGGAGCCCCGGTAGCGGGCCGGCACCTGCTGGGCCAGCAGCGGGCCCGCCGTGGTGATGACGCCGATCTCGCCCAGCCCGACGGCCGCCGCCACCAGCATCATCCCCGGCCCGAGCGGGTCGCTGACCAGCAGCGTCGACAGGTACGCGGCCCCGGCCAGCGCCTGGGCCAGGATCACCACGTCCTGCCGCCGCATCCGGTCGCCGAGCCAGCCGAACAGCGGCGCGCCCACCACGATCACCATGTACGCGATGCCCACGATCGCGCCGCTCTTGGCCAGGGCCTCGGTGGCGGACATGCCGCGCACGGCCTTGGCATGGTCCACGATCCACAACGACAGGAAGCTCGCCACCAGCGCCAGGTCGGCCCTGGCCACGAAGGACGCCGCGTACGACAGCGCCACGCCGGGGTCGCGGGCCAGCCGCACGCCCTCGACGACCAGCCGCCCCAGCCCGGCCCGCTCACCGGCCTGCTGCCCGGCGGAGGGCCCGGCGGAGGGCCCGGCGGCCGGCTCGACGGACGTGGCCAGGCCGGGGGCCAGCGTGCCGCGCAGAGCCAGCGCGCCCAGCAGCACCAGCCCGGCGACCACCAGGAAGCCCACCTTGGCCGCCGTGGCCGGGGCCATGCCGCCGCCCTCCAGCATGTTCGGCAGGCGTACCAGCACCAGCACCGCGACCACCGCGCCGATGCCGCTGAACAGGCCGAGCCAGCCGTAGGCCTTGCCGCGCGCGCGGTCGCGCACGTAGTCGGCGGTGATCGCGGACATGGTGACGTTCAGCGCGGCGATCCCCAGGGCGAACACGACGCGCAGGGCGACCAGGACGGCGACGTTGCCCGCGAACGGGTAGAGCGCAGCGCCCAGGGCGCAAAGCAGCAGCCCCGCCACGGCGACCGGCCGCCGGCCGATCCGGTCGGCGAGCGCGCCGTACCAGGCCAGGCTCAGGATGAGCGCCGCCTCCGCGGCGACCTGGAGGTAGCCGGTCGTGCGGCCCAGGTCGTCGCCGGACAGCCCCAGCGCGTCGGTGAGCAGGTACGGCTGGGCGGCCGGCAGGAACGTGATGACCGCCGTGCCGAGGAGCCCGAGCCCCATGCATGCCCAGAGGTTGGTCCTGCTGATGCCCGCCGCGGGGTCGAGACCTAACATGGCAGAGATCATCCCAACGTCAGCCCTAGATCGTCTAGGTTTGGCACATGATGAGTGACCGAGTCCCGCCGGGCGTCAGCGCCGCGGTGCCCAACGTGGCGCGGATGTACGACTACTACCTCGGCGGGAAGGACAACTTCGCGTCCGACCGGGCCGCCGCGGAGAAGGTGCTGTCGATCATCCCCGAGATCAGGGGCGACGCCCGCAACAGCCGGGCCTTCCTGCAGCGCGCCGTGCGCCACCTGCGGCAGGCGGGCGTCGACCAGTTCCTCGACATCGGGTCGGGGCTGCCGACCGCGGGCCACGTGCACGAGGTGATCGACGGCGCCAAGATCGTCTACGTGGACAACGACTCGGTCGTGCTCACCCACTCCCGCGCCCTGCTCGGCCACTCGCCCGACGTCACCGTCCAGGAGGGCGACCTGCGGCGGCCGGAGGCCGTCATGGAACGGGCGGCGGAGGTGCTGGACTTCTCCCGGCCGATCGCGCTGCTGGTGGTCTCGCTGCTGCACTTCGTCACCGACGACGAGGACCCGGTGGGCGTCGTCCACCGCTACCGCGACCTGCTGCCCGCCGGCAGCCACATCGTGCTGACGCACGTCGCCCCCGACACCATGCCGAGCAAGGCCGACGACGTCAGCGCCGTCTACCGCAACGCGACCTCGCCGTTCACGGCCCGCAGGCGGTCGGTGTTCGCCTCCATGCTGGACGGCTTCGACCTCCTGGAGCCGGGCATCGTCAACACCCGCGAGTGGCGTCCCGACGCCGACACCGACCCGTCCCCGATCGACGGCGACTACCACTTGTGCGCGGTGGGCCGCAAGCGCTCCTGACCCGCGCGGCTCCGCTCCGGCCTGGCCCATCACCCTCCGGGTGGTGGGCCGTACGTGTGCCGGTCGCCACACCGTTTAGAACATGTGATCCAAAACTTGTGGGCTTCCGTCGCCGGTCGTGCTTACGATCTTGGTGTTCGCCGGCCGGGTCGTCCGGCCGGCCCTACCGGACGGAGAGATGTCCTTGAGGCGTGCAATGATCACGTCGGCCGCCGCGCTGAGCCTGCTGGCCCCCGTCGTCGTGGCCGGGCCCGCACGGGCGGCCACCGTCGCGACGGTCCCGCTGGCCACCGTCGTGGACAAGGCCAGGGAGGTGGCCGGGTTCTGGCTCGCCGACGACGCGGCCAACCTGCGGGCCGCCACGCCGTACACCGTGCCGGCCGCGGCGACGGGGGGCGAACGCCTGTCCAGCGGCGTCGTCCCGGACGGGCCCGCGGTCAGCATTCCGCCGATCGGGGCCGAGAACCCGCCGCCCGGCGACGAGGTCGTGACGTCCGGCAAGGTGTTCTTCATCGGCAGCGACGGCCTGCCCCACTGGTGCACCGGCACCTCGGTGCAGTCGGCCTACCGCAACCTGGTGGCCACCGCAGGCCACTGCGTGTTCGACATAGAGGCCCCGATGGGCGCGCTCGGCAAGTGGGTCTTCGTCCCGGCCTACTCCGACGGCGCCGCCCCCTACGGCCTGTACGTCGGCAAGCAGGGCGTCACCCACTACGACTTCGAGGACCTGCACGACTTCGACCGGGACTACGCCTTCGCCACCGTCCACAGCGGCGTCGTCCTGTCCGCCCCGGGCACGCTGACCACGGTCGGCCGCCTCGGCGACAACGTCGGCGGCCTCGGGATCGCGGCCAACCAGCCGCTCCCGCCCGCGGCCGACGTCTTCGGCCACCCCTCCGGGCCGCACCCCGACGGCTCGAGCCCGTACGGGGGCGGGAGCCTCGAACGCTCGACCGGGCCGACGTTCGCGGTGAAGCCCTCCGGCCTGCGGGTGGACCGGCCCGTCGGCGTGGACTCGCCGTTCACGGCCTCGCCCGGGGCGGCGTGGGTGACCGGCTACGACGCCGGGACCCGGGCCGGCTACCTGAACGGCCTGACGATCAGCGTCGCCGACACCGACGCCGACGGGCGGTACGACACCGGCGTCTCCCCGTACTTCGACACCGGGCTGTTCCAGGTCTACCGGGACGCGGCCAGCCGCTGGACCGGCTCCATCACCTACGTCTCCGGCTGACGGGAGCCGCCGGGCCGGCTGGTCGGGCGTCAGGAGCTCGCGGCCGGGACCGCGACGGCGTCCGGCAGGCCGTGGGCCTCGGCGGACAGGTCCTGCCAGTCGTCCCACATCTTGAGCCGGTCGGCGTACGCCTTCTGGACCATCGGGTAGAAGCCCTGGCCGAACAGCACGCGCAGGGGCGGGTTCTCGGCGTCGACGAGCTTGAGCAGGGCCCGGGCGGCGGCCTTGGGGTCGCCGGCCGGCTGCTTGCCCGTCATCGCGGCCAGGCGCCCGCGCAGGTCGTCGTAGGCCGGGTCCGGCGTGGCCAGGTGGCCGTTGGCGAGCGGGTCGGGGTTCTTGCCGTTCCGGGTGGCGAAGCCGCCGGGCTCGACGATGGTCACCTTGACGCCGAACTCGGCGACCTCGCCGGCGAGCGCCTCGTTCAGCCCTTCCAGGGCCCACTTGGAGGCGTGGTAGGCGCCGCCGAGGGGCACCGCGATGAGCCCGGCGGCCGAGGACAGCTGGATGATGTGGCCGCTGCCCTGGGCGCGCAGGTGGGGCAGGACGGCCTGGATCACCCACACCGCGCCGAACAGGTTGGTCTCCAGCTGGTCGCGCAGGTCCTGCTCGGTCAGCTCCTCGACCGCGCCGACCTGGGCGTAACCGGCGTTGTTGACGACGACGTCCAGGCGGCCGAAGTGGCCGACGGCCCGCCGCACCGCCTCGGCGACGGCGGCCCTGTCCGTGACGTCCACCGCCAGCGGGAGTATCGCCTCGCCGTGGGCGGCCACCAGGTCCTGGAGGTCGTCGGCGCGGCGCGCGGTGGCGGCCACCCTGTCGCCGCGGGAGAGCGCGGCCTCGACGAACTCGCGGCCCAGGCCGCGGGACGAACCGGTGACGAACCAGATCTTGCTCATGGTGACCTTCTGTCCTTCCGTTGCTGGGTGCCGGGCACGGGACATCGATTTCTCGGTTGTGCATTGATTGCACTCCCGTGCAGCGACTGCACATAGATATACTCAGCTCGCGAGTGGTCGTCAACACGGCCGCGCACCGAACAGACCGGCGGCCCAAAGGAGTGACAGACGGCATCATGA
Organism: Nonomuraea sp. NPDC001831; assembly: GCF_042892035.1. Taxonomy (NCBI): domain Bacteria; kingdom Bacillati; phylum Actinomycetota; class Actinomycetes; order Streptosporangiales; family Streptosporangiaceae; genus Nonomuraea; species Nonomuraea sp. NPDC001831. Next base: position 380,002 of record NZ_JBIATU010000004.1, read on the forward strand.
CCAGTGACGATCCGGTCCGCGGCGGCGGACGAGAAGCGCAGCGCCGCCGCACCCGCAAGGCGATCATCGACGCGGCGATCCGGCTGAGCGCCGGGGGCGCCACCCCGTCCATCGACGAGGTGGCGGCCGCCGCCGACGTGTCCCGCCGCACGGTCTACACGTACTTCCCGACGCTGGACCACCTGCTGATCGACGCGACCGCGGGGGCGATCAACGATCCGCCGGTCGAGCAGGCGCTGGCCGACCCCGCGCTGGCCGGCGACCCCGCCGCCCGCGTCGACGCCCTCATCAGGACCCTGCTGGAGCACTCCCCGCAGTCGCTGCCCCTCGGGCGCCGGCTGATCCGCCTGACCGTCGACCCGCCGATGGGCGGCTCGCCAGGGGCGACCGGCCCGCGCCGCACCCAGCGGCGGGTGGGCTGGCTGGAGCAGGCCTGCGCGCCGCTGCGCGACACCCTGAGCGAGGAGGCGTTCCAGCGGCTGATCTCGGCGCTGACCGTCGTGGTCGGCTGGGAGGCGCAGATCGCCCTGCGTGACGTCCGCGGCCTGGACGCCGAGGCCGAACGGGAGACCGTCCGCTGGGCCGCGCGTGCCCTGGTGAACGCGGCCATCAGCGAGAACGGCCGCGGTCCCGGCGCGACCGCCTGAGCCCGCGCCGGCCGTCCCGGGGACGGCCGGCGCCGGGCCCTCGTCCTCCGCCTGGTGGCGGCCGTGCGAAGATCAGGCTCCCTTGTGTGTGCGGGTCATGGAGGCGACGCGGTGCTGAACGAGCGGGAGCGGACGCGAGGCGGCCGGACGGCGTTACGTCCGAGGCTGGTGGCGGCCGGCTGGGACTACCTCGTGATCGCCGCGTGGCTGACGGTGCTGGCCGGGGTGTTCGTCCCGCTGAGCCGCGCGGGAGCGGGGTTCGGCGGGCTCGGCGCCCTGGGCACCGACCTGCTGATCACCGCGCTGAGCGTGCTGCCCCTCGGGGCGTACCTGGTCATCGGGGAGGCGGGGCGGCGGCGGGCCACGTGGGGCAAGCGGCGGGCGGGGCTCGTCGTGGCACTGGCCGGCGGGGGGCGGCCCGGCGTGGCGCGGATCGCGGCGCGCGCCCTGGTGAAGCTGCTTCCGTGGCAGTGCGCGCACATGGCGGTCTCCCGGCTGGTCCGCGACCCGGACTCGGCGATCGCCATGCCGCTTCTCGTCGCGGCGTACGCCCTGGCCGGGGCCTCGGTCGTGCTGGTGCTGACCCGCCGCGACCGGGCCGCCCTGCACGACCTCGTGACGGCCACGCGGGTGGTGCCGTCGCCCTGATCACACCTCCGGCAGGGAGGGGTCGGGCCGCCAGGGGCTCGGCGCGGTGATGGACCAGCGTTCGTGGTCGCGCCAGGCGCCGTCGATGTAGAGGTAGTCCGGTGACAGCCCCTCGTACCGGAAGCCCAGGCGCCGGGCCAGGGCCAGGGACGCCTTGTTCGCCGGCTGGATGTTGGCCTCCAGGCGGTGGAGCCGCAGGTCGTCGAACGCGTGCCGCAGGGCGAGGGTCAGCCCGTCGGTCATGTAGCCGCGCCCGGCCGACGGGGCGAAGGCCGCGTAGCCGAGGGACGCTCCCTGGTAGCGGCCCCGGATGATCGAGTTGATGTTGACCATGCCCGCGGCGGCGCCGGTCTCCCGGACGCGGATCAGGAAGCCCAGGTTGCTGCCGTCGTCGAAGCGGCGCATCCAGGTCCGGAACTCCTCGGCGGTCGAGGGCAGTTGCATCCACGGCCCGTGCAGTTCGGCGCTGGCCCGGACGAGCGAGCAGAACTCGTCCTGGTCGGAGAGGGTGAGCGGGTGCAGCTCCACCCGTGACGGCATGTCGGACATGGGGCAACCTTAGGGCGTGCCGCGCGCGGCGTCGTCCCCGTCAGCTCGCCGTGGTGGTCCAGGAGCGGTGGGCCGTCTCGCGGATCTCCTCGTCGGCCGTCTGCTCCACCCGGGCCATCGCCGCGCGCAGGATGGGCGGCGTCATCAGCGAGGTGACGATCGCGACCAGCACCACCAGCGTGTACGCCTCGACGCTGAGGATGCCCAGCCGCAGGCCGACCATGGCCACCACGACCTCGATCACGCCGCGCGCGTTGAGCCCGGCGCCCAGGGCCAGCGCCTCCCAGCGGTTGAGCCGGCTCAACCGGGCGCCGGCGTACGCGCCGGCGAACTTGCCGACGATCGCGACGGCCAGCACCGCGAGCCCGGCCAGCAGCACCGGCGGGCGGGTCAGCGCGGTCAGGTCCATCCGCAGCCCGGCGGTGGCGAAGAAGACGGGGGCGAAGCCGGACAGCGTCACGGTGCGCAGCGGCGCCAGCCGGGCCGGGTCCACCCGTCCGGCGCCGCCGATGAGCATGCCCATCACGAACGCGCCGAAGACCGACTCCAGGCCGAGCGCGTGCGTCCCGGCCGAGGCCAGCGCGATCAGCATGATCGCCATGCCGACCGTCGGGCCCGCCTCCGGCGACCGGGCCGCCAGCCGCATCGCGCCGCGCACCAGCGGACGCCCGACGGTCAGGGCCGCCACGACGATGGCCACGAGGTAGGCCAGCGAGGTGAGCACGGTGCCGGTGCTGACCGCGTTGACGGCCATGGCGCTGACGATCGAGAGCATGAACCAGCCGAACGCGTCGTCGATCATCCCGGCGGTGAGCGTCAGCTGGCCGATGTTGCGGTGCAGCAGCCGCATGTCCATCAGCGTCTTGGCCAGCACGGGGATCGCGCTCACGCACATCGCCACGCCCATGAACAGCGCGAACACCGTCGCGTCGGTGCCGTCGGGCACGATCGTCCGGGGCAGCAGGAACCCGGTGGCGATGCCGAGCCCGAGCGGGATGACCAGGCCGCCCACGCTGATCCCGGCCGCGGTGGCCGCCCTCCGGCGCACCAGGTTCAGGTCCATATGGATGCCGGTCAGGCCGACCAGCAGCAGCACGCCGACCTGCCCGACGGCGTCCAGGAGGTGGAACTGGCCGGGGTCGGCGGGGAAGAGCCAGCGCTGGAGGCCCGGCGCGACGTGCGCCAGGATCGACGGCCCGAGCACGACGCCGGCGAACAGCTCGCCCACCACGGCGGGCAGCCGGAACCGGGCCGCCAGCGCCCCGAGCCCCAGGGCCAGGCCGAGCAGCACTCCGATCTGCAACAGGAACACGAGCATGCCGTGCGCGCCGATGGGGGCGATGGGCGTCTGCATGAATACCCCTGGAGGTCGATCCTGGTTTCCGAACCTGGATATTCAGCAAAGAACGCCCGGCGCGGGCGCCGCAACGGACCCGTTCACATGCGGCAATCTCCGAGAAAGCAGCCCATGAAGATCCGCAATCACGGAGAAACCGGCAGAGCTCAGCCGGCGGAGCTCAGCCGGTGGCGCGCGGGCCGAGCAGCACCGGCAGGGCGCGCACGCCGTTGTCCAGCAGCGAGGTGAGCCGGGGCAGGTCGTCCAGCGGCCCGGCGGCCCGGATGCCGGGGAACGTCGCGAACAGGGCCGGCAGCGCCACCTCGGCCTGCAGCCGGGCCAGCGGCGCGCCCAGGCAGAAGTGCGGCCCGTGCCCGAACGCCAGATGCGGCACGGCCGGCCTGGTCACGTCGAAGTCGTCGGCGTTCTCGCCGAACCGCTCGGGGTCGCGCCCGGCGGCGGAGAAGCAGGCCAGCACCGCCTCGCCCGCCCGCAGCCGGACGCCCTCGATCTCCAGGTCCTCCATGGCGTAGCGCATCGGGAAGTAGGCGTTGGGCGACTCCCAGCGCAGCGCCTCCTCCACCGCCGCGCTCCACGGCACGGCCCCCGAGCGCAGCAGTTCGAGCTGCTCGGGCCGTTCGAGCAGGGCGCGCACGGCGTGCGCGATGAGGTTGATCGTCGTGACGTGGCCGGCGATCAGCAGCACCTGCACGGTGTCCCGCAGCTCGGCGTCGTCCAGCCGGCCCTGGGCGTGCAGCGCGATCAGCTCGCTCGTCAGGTCCTCGCCGGGCGTGCCGCGCCGCACCTCGATGATCTCGCCGACCAGCTCGAACAGCGCCCTGCGCCCCTCCGGGCTGTCCGGCGGGCTCTGGTCGAGCTGCACCACCTCGTCGGTGAGCGCGCGCAGGCGCTCGCGGTGGGACTCGGGCACGCCCAGCATCTCGACGATGACGCGCAACGGCAGCGGGTAGGCGTACTCGGCGCGCAGGTCGACCGGCTCGCCCGGCGGCCGGGCCGCCAGGTCCTCCAGCAGGTCGCCGACGATGGAGGTGATCCACGGCTCCATCCGCTGCACCTGCCGCGCGCTGAACAGCTTGACCAGCGGGCCGCGCAGCCGCCGGTGGTCCTCGCCGTCGGCGTTGAGCATGGACGCGTCGGTGACGAGCCGCATCAGCGACGTGCCCTGCGGGGCCGCGGCGCGGGCCGCCGGGTCCCAGTACCGGATGTCGCGCGTCATCGCCGGGTGCGACAGCACCGCCTCCAGCGTCGCGTGGCTGGTGGCGGCCCAGGCCAGCACCCCCTCGACCCGTACCGGGACGAGCGGGCCGGCCCGGCGCAGCCGCTCGTCGCTGTCGTGCAGGTCGAGGGTGGCCGGGTCGAGGACGAACTCGGGTTCCATGGTCATCCTGTCTGTCTGGTGCGGTCGGGCGGTCATCGGCTCGACGTCGCCCCGCTGTAGCGGCGGGGGAGGACCATGACCGGGTTGTCGTCGAGGATCACGTCCGGCGGCCCGAAGCGTTCGGCCACCCGGCGGATCTCGGGGTCGTCGAGCAGCAGCAGCCGCCCGTCGAGGACGAGCGGCTCGTCGTCGGCGTACAGGGTGGGCCGGTCGACCTGGCAGTCGCAGTGGGCGAAACCGGGCGCGGTGGTGACGGCCACGCCGTCGGTGAGCGCGTCGAGCCCGCAGTAGAACGCGCCGGCGTGCTTCTCCCGCTCGAACTGGCTGCCGCCCGCCACCCGCACCTTCGGGTTCAGCCCGATCAGGGCGTGCCGCAGGTAGAAGCCGCCGGGGGAGAAGCGGCGCAGCCGGTCGGCGTCCGCCCCGCCCTCGATCTTCTGCACGACGTTGCCGGCCAGGTGGACGCTCAGCGGCTCCGCGGGCACGCCGGTCACCGTGCAGTCCTCGACGACGAGCACGCCCTCGGTGTCGGCGGGCCAGAAGTTGACGCCCCCGTACGGGAAGGGCCGCCACTGGCCGGGGCCCGGCGGCTCGGCGTCCGGCATGAGGGTCAGCCCGGACAGCGTCAGGTCCGTGCCGGCCGTCGAGGTGACCCGGATCCTGCTGGTCGCGGCCAGCTTCTCCAGCGTGCGGTGCGCCAGGGCGTAGAAGACCTCGTTGGGCAGGCGCGCGCCGGTGAGCAACGCGCCGGCCGTGGCGCTCATGTGCAGGGACGCGAACCTGACCGGCAGGGCGGCGATCTCGTCGAAGAACAGCGGCGCGGTGTGCACCTCGCCCCACCAGGTGCAGGCGATGACGACGTCGGACGCCCCGACGGCGGCCCGCTCGACGTGGTGCCCGGCCCCGCTGTCCCAGCCGCCCGGGCTGAACGGCGCCACCGACAGGATGTGCACGTCGGCGTCCCGGTAGGCCGCCGCGGCCGCGATGGCCTGGACGACCACCGGGTCGACGGTGTGCTCGGCCAGCACCAGCACCCGCTCGCCCGGCGCCACCCGCAGGTAGTGCACCAGGTTGCGGGCGCCGGGCATGAGCTCGACGATCGAGTACGGCGCGGCCGTCGGCTCGGCCGCGTAGCCGAAGGGCGCAGTGGCGTACGGATTCGTGGTCATCGTTGTCTCCCCCGGTGCCGGTCGTACCCGCTGCCGTGCCAACCCGCGGCAACGCCACGCCTCGATCACGGAAAGGATGCGGCGTCGGCGCGGGCGGCACGACTGCGGGCGCGGTGTCAGCGCGAGCGTCGCCGCGACCCGGCCGACAGCTCGATCGGGTCGAAGCCGAACGCGTCCGCCGGGTCGTGGCCCAGGTACAGGTCGCGGACCAGCTCGCCGGCAGCCGGGGCGTTGCACAGCCCGTGGCCGGAGAACCCGGTGGCGTACAGGAACGCCGGCGATCCGGGCAGCCGGCCGATGAAGGCCGACCGGTCGGGGCTGGCGTCCCTGGGGCCGCGCACCGCCGTCTCCAGCCCGGACAGGTCCAGGCCGGGGTAGGTGGTGGCGAGCTGCGCCCTGGCCTTGACGAACCAGGCGTCCCGGTCGGTGCCGGGATTGCCCATGCCGATCAGGACCCGGTCGCCGCGCCGGCGGATCAGCAGCCCGCTGGCGGCGTGCAGGGTGACCGGGATGTCCGGCACCTCGGGCAGCGGGCCGGTGGTGAGCAGCTCCTGCACCGCCGGGCCGGTCAGCGGCAGGTCCACGCCCGCCGCCGAGGCGATCCAGCCCGACCAGGCCCCGGCCGCGCACACGATCGCCTGCGCGGTGAGCGTGCCGTCCGCGGTCTCGACCCGCCCGGTGGCCGGATCGACGGCGGTGACCGGGCAGCCGGTGCGCAGCGAGGCCCCCGCCCGCGCCGCCCCCTCCGCGTACGCCTCCACGATGGCGGCCGTGTCGCTCACGAACGCCTGCGGCGACCACGCGGCCGCCAGCAGCGACGGCTCCTCGACCAGTGGGTTGAGCCGCCGGGCCTCCTCTGCGCCGATCAGCGACACGTCCACGCCCGCGGCCCGCTGCGCCGGCAGCTCGTCCTCGAACCTGTTCACCTGCTCCCGTTCGGTGAACAGCACGAGGTAGCCGACCTGCCGCATCGGCAGCTCCACGCCGGGCCAGCGCGGGAACGACTGGTACGCCGACAGGCTGCGCACCGCCATCGCGGAGCTGACCGGGTCGCCGGAGAAGTAGGCGCGCAGCACGTCCGCGGTGGCCCGCGAGGCGCCGGAGGCCAGGTCGTCGCGTTCCAGGACGACGGTCTCCACCCCCGCCTCGGCCAGGTGGGCCGCGATCGACAGGCCGATCACGCCGCCGCCGATGACCACCACCTCGGCCCGGTCGGCCTGGCTCATGCCGGCGCCACCGTCCCGCCCTCGAAGGGAGTCAGCATCGAGCCGGAGATCGGGGCCACCGAGCCGTCCGCGCGCAGGTGCTCGTCGACCTGCCACGGGAAGAGCTGGAGGTTCCAGGCGCCCAGGCAGTTGACGTACAGGGCCATGTGGCTCATGAGCGCGACGAAGTCCTCGCGGTCCTGGAGCTGGTCGGCGACCTCCAGGGCGCGCTCGGTGAACTGGTGCAGCTTGTTCAGCCCGCAGTAGCCGAGGAACTCGGCCGGGGTGGCGGCCATGATGCGCGCCATCTGCTGCAGGAACTCCAGCGGGAGCTGCTGCTGCTGGGCGGCCCTGACCAGGCCGGAGTAGCAGCAGTAGCCCAGCGGGCGGGTCTCGCCGTTGACGAACAGCATCGTGGTCAGCGTGGTGCCGAAGCTGCCCGCGCCCGAGGCGATCCGGCCCTCGTGCAGGTCGACCAGCTCCTGGGGCGGGTCGAGCCAGATGCGCTCGATCTCCTCGTGCAGCTCGGCGAGGAGCTGCTCGGCCTCGGCGTGCCGGGCCGTCGGGCGTCGCAGCCGGTGTCCGCCGCCGTCGCCGGCCCTGCGCACCTCGACGATCACGGGCTCGCCGCCGGAGTACACCGACTGCCACACCGCCTGCCCGGCCTCGGCGAGCGCGTCGAGGTCCTCCTCGCGGACGGTGCCGATGGGCGTGGCGGGCATGGGCTCGCTCAGCGGGCCGTACTTGATGCCGAGGTGCTGGAGGCGGGAGCAGAACACCGATCCGTCGGGCGCGATCCGCCGGTCGATCTTGTGGACGCCCGGCACGTGCAGCAACTCCGGCATCGGGGCCAGGTGGTAGAGATGGTGGCCCGCCACGAGGGCGTGGCCTTGCAGGCTGCGGTAGGGCAGGGTCCGCCACAACGCGTCGGCGAGGTCGCGGTTGCGTCCGTCAAGGTCTGCTGTGACCGATACGCCGATGGTGGGCCAGAGAATTTCGATCTGCCGCTCAGTGGCCGATTTGTTCATAACGCGGACAGTAACACAGCCGTTACGACACGTAATTGAGGGGGGCGGGCGGCACCCCGCAGGGGAATTATCCGAAAATGGGGCCCTAGGGGCGGCCGGTGCGCACGCCGGCGGAAGAAGTTTGGCGCCCCAGTCGCTTCCGACTGGGGCGATGCCCACATTAGGGCGTTTTGTCTGTTTTGTATAGGTTCTTTTACGCGAACGTGCGGGCCGCGCCTGGACGCGGCCCGCACGCGGATCGGCTCACCCGCCGTCAGCGGCCGATCAGAAGACGTTCACCCCGTAGGCGCTCAGCGCCTCGGTGACCGGCTGGAAGAACGTCGTCCCGCCGCTGGAGCAGTTGCCGCTGCCGCCGGAGGTCAGGCCGAGCGCGACGCCGCCGGAGAACAGCGCGCCGCCGCTGTCGCCGCCCTCGGCGCAGACGTTGGTCTTGATCATCTGGCGTACGGTGCCCTCGGCGTAGTTCACGGTGGCGTTGAGCGCCGTCACCGAGCCGCTGTGCACGTGCGTCGTGCTGCCGCTGCGCTGCACGGACTGGCCGACGTAGGCGTTGCCCGCGCTGGTGATGTCGCGCGAGCCGCTGTAGAGGTCCACGCCGCCCGGGTGGGCGATGCTGGTGTTGGTGTACTTGACGATCGCGTAGTCGTTGCCGGGGAAGCTGGACCCCGTGGTGTTGCCCAGGGTCGTGGTCTTCGCGGAGTTGGCGTACCACGTGGAGGCGATGTTGCCGCAGTGACCGGCGGTCAGGAAGTAGTAGGTCGAACCGCTGACCACGTTGAAGCCCAGCGAGCAGCGGTACTGGCCGCCGTAGATCGCGTCGCCGCCCTGGATGAAGAGGCTGAACCTGCCGGGCTCGTTCTCGACGCGCACCGCGGGCGTGGCCGCCTCGGCGCTCTGGCCCTGCGCCGCGGCCGCCTGGGTGTTGGCCTGCTGGACCGCGATCTGGACCTTGGTGCGCGCGCTGCTCGCGACGGTGCTGTCCACCCAGACGACGACCTGGTTGGAGGCCGGGTCGACGGCCCACGCGGTGCCGGGGACGGCGGCCGTGCGGTCGAGGAAGGACATGATGGCCTCGAGTGCGGGGCCGCTGCGGGACACGACCCGCGGCACGGCGCCCGAGGCGGTGATGGCCTCGGCGTCGGCCGGATCGGTGGTGGTGACCACCATCTTGCCCTGTGCCTGGTCGAAGTAGGAGCCGGCGGTGCGGGCGCCGAGCTGCCCCTCCAGCCTGGCCGCGGCGGCGGCCGGGTCGGCGGCGGGCTGGGCCGGCGCGGGCGATGCCTGGGCCGGTACGCCCGTGACCGCGCCGGTGAGGAGTCCGGCGGTGGCGACGATCAGTGCGGCGCGCCGGATCCGTAAGCCGTGGATGCTCACTGGAGCCTCCTGAGGGTGGGGTGACTTGCCCGCAAATATGAACAAAATCCCTAAGGAGGGCAAGGGGCTGTCATACTGATTTTTTGACCGGGAGTAATAGATCAAGGAAGGGGCGTCGCCGCTTCAGGTGCGCCGTTGACCTGGCCTTACGTCCCGGGGAATGAGATCGCATCGGCTCGAGCAGGACTCATGAAAAGTTCGACCCGGCAGTTTCGGCGATGTCAAGAAAGTTGTTTGTGCCGTGCAGGAACGTCTCGGCGAAGGCGTCCCGGCCCAGCACGGCGACGGCGGACGCGGTGATCCGCTCCACGTCGCCGCGTTCGGCGGCCGACTCGTGATCGCCGCGCAGCTCGGCCACGAACCCCAGCTCGGCGTGGACCAGGTGCGCGCCCGCGGGTGAGGAGGGATAGACGTCGCGCAGCCGGGCCAGGACGGACTCGGCGGCGTCGAGATCCCCGGACCGCCGCGCGCCCAGGGCCAGGCCCATCACCGCGTGCACCTCGCCGTAGAGGTGGCCCTGCCGCGCGGCCAGGTCCCGCGCGCGCTCGTGCAGGTCGCGGGCCGGCCCTGGCCCGGCCCGCTGCCCGCCGACGGCGGCCGGCGCGAGGGGGAACGGCTGCTCGACGCGGGTGCCGACCTGGTGTCGCTGGGACGCGCCTTCCTGGCAAACCCGACCTGCCCGACAGGCTGGCCGTCGGGGCCCCGCTGAACCTCGTCCGCATCGAGCACTGGTACGGCGGCGACCACACCGGCTACACCGACTACCCGGCCCTGCGCCGGCTTGTCTGGCCTGAGACCACCTGCTCGCACCGGCGGCGTGGCCGCGGCTCCCGGCCGCGGCCACGGCGCCTTTTCGCGTCTCCGACCTGCGGTGACATCCCCGATCTCGCTCCTCACGCGGCCTTCCGGACGGTTCTCCCCGGGTCCGGACGGCGGTCTTGACAGACGGTCTCTTTGCCTTCAAATTAGGCAAGGCTTACCTAACTTAACCATTCGGGGAGGACGTGCCGCAATGGACGGGATCGACGGCGGGATCGCCTTGGTGACCGGCGCGGCCCGCGGCATCGGGGCGGCCGTCTGCGCCGCCCTGGACGGGGCCGGAGCCGTGGTCGCCGCGGCCGACCTGCGACCAGTGACCGGCGGCCACGGGCGGCCGTACCGCGTGGACGTGCGCGACCCCCACGACGTCGAGCACGTCGTCGCGGCGGTCGAGCGGGACCTCGGCCCGATCGCGATCCTCGTCAACACCGCCGGCGTGCTGCTGCCCGGCGAGGTGGACGGCACCGGCGACGACCACTGGAGGCAGAGCTTCGCCGTCAACGCCGACGGCGTCTTCCACGTCTCGCGCGCCGTCGCCCGGCGCATGACGCCGCGGCGGCGGGGCGTGATCGTCACCGTCGGCTCCAACGCGGCCGGCGTGCCGCGCGTCGGCATGGCCGCCTACGCCGCCTCCAAGGCGGCGGCCCGGATGTTCACCCGCTGCCTCGGCCTGGAGGTCGCCAGGCACGGCATCAGGTGCAACGTCGTCTCACCCGGCTCCACCGACACCGCCATGCTGCGCGCCCTGTGGGACGGCGCCGACCCCGACGAGGCGCTGTCGGCCACCCTGCACGGCGACCCGGCCGCCTTCCGCGTCGGCATCCCGCTCGGCCGGGTGGCCGACCCGGCCGACGTGGCCGACGCGGTGCTGTTCCTGTGCTCGGAACGCGCCAGGCACATCACCATGCACGACCTCCTCGTGGACGGCGGCGCCACCCTCCGCGCCTGACCCGTCCCTCCTGCCCGCGGCCTCCCGACCCGGACGGCCCGGCGTCGGGCCTAACCAGATGGACCGACCGAGATTGGACCGATCGAGATTGGACCTCCCTTGCATCTGCTGACAACCGCGGCGGATCCGCTCGCGGGCTACGACCGCGCGGAGTCGGTGCTGTTCGCCTCCGCCCGCGGCACGCTGCTCACCCGCGGGGTGCGCGGCGTCGCCGCCGGCGACCTGGCCACGCTGGCCGGCAGGGTGGACGGCCCGGCAGCCGGGGCCATCGGCTTCGACGGCACGGCCCACCTGATCCTGCCCGAGTCCGAGACCTGGTCGCCGCCGCTGCCGCCGGGCGCCGCCCCCCTGGTCAGCGGCGGCTGGTGGAGCAGGCGGGTGCCCGAGCCGGCCGCGTACGCCGCCGCGGTGCGCCGGGCCCTGGCCGAGCTGGAGCGCGGCGGCCTGGCCAAGGTGGTGCTCGCCAGGACCGTGGAGCTGCGCTCGGACGAGCCGATCGACCTGCCGGGGCTGCTGCGTCCGCTGCTCGGGCACGGCTACTCCTTCGCCGCGCCGCTGCCCGGCGGCCGCACGCTCACCGGCGCCAGCCCCGAGCTGCTGGTCTCCCGGCACGGACGGGCCGTGGTCAGCAACCCGCTGGCCGGCTCGGCGGCCCGCTGCGCCGACCCCGCCGAGGACCGGCGCAGGGCCGCCGCGCTGACCGCCTCCGCCAAGGACCTGCGCGAGCACCGGCTGGTCGTGGAGGCCGTCGCCGACGCGCTCGCGCCGTACTGCGCGGGCCTGGAGGTGCCCGGCACGCCCGAGCTGACCTCCACCGAGACCATGTGGCACCTGTCCACCCGCGTCACCGGCACGCTGCGCGACCCCGACACCCGCGTGCTCGCGCTGGCCGCCGCGCTGCATCCGACGCCCGCCGTCTGCGGCACGCCCGAGGCGGGGGCGCGGCGGATGATCGAGGAGCTGGAGCCGTTCGACCGCGGCTTCTACGCCGGGCTGGCCGGCTGGACCGACGCCGCGGGCGACGGCGAGTGGGCCGTGGCGATCCGCTGCGCCGAGGTGGCCGAGCACACCCTGCGCCTGTACGCCGGCGCCGGCATCGTCACCGGCTCCGACCCCGAGGCCGAGCTGGCCGAGACCGCCGCCAAGTTCCGCACCATGCTGCGCGCCCTGGGGGTCTCCGATGCACTGGCCTGAGCAGGAGGCCGCGCGCTACCGGGCGGCCGGTTACTGGCGCGGCGAGACGTTCGGCGGCCTGCTGCGCGACCTGGCCGCCGCGCACGGCCCCCGCCCCGCCCTGATCTCGCCCACCGCCCGCTGGACCTTCCGCGACCTGGACGAGCGCGCCGACCGCCTGGCCGCCGGGCTGCGGGCGAGCGGCATCCGCCGCGGCGACCGCGTCGTGGTGCAGCTCCCCAACGTGCCCGAGTTCCACCAGGTGTGCTTCGCGCTGTTCCGGATCGGCGCCTGGCCGGTCTTCGCGCTGCCCGCCCACCGCTCGGCCGAGATCTCCTACTTCTGCTCCTTCACCGAGGCCGCCGCCTACATCTGCCCCGACGACGAGCACCGGGCCTTCGCCCCCGGCACGCCCGCGCACGTCCTCGGCGAGCTCCCCGAGGCCGACCCGGACGAGGACGGCCCGGACGAGGACGGCCCGGACGAGGACGGCCCGGACGAGGACGGCCCGGACGAGGACGGCCCGGACGGGGAAGATCCCGGCGGCCCGCACCGTCCCGCGCCCGGCGACGTCGCGTTCCTGCAGCTCTCCGGCGGCAGCACCGGCCTGCCCAAGCTCATCCCGCGCACCCACGACGACTACATCTACAGCTTCCGCGCCAGCGCCGAGATCTGCGCGCTGCGGCCGGACAGCGTCTACCTGTGCGCGCTGCCCGCCGCGCACAACTTCCCGATGAGCTCGCCCGGCGTGTTCGGGGCGCTGAGCGCCGGGGCCGCGTCCGTGCTGGCCCCCGATCCCAGCCCCGGCACCTGCTTCCCGCTCGTCGAGCGGGAGCGCGTCACGATCGCGGCCCTCGTCCCGCCGCTCGCCCTGGTCTGGCTGGACGCCGCCGCCACCACCGGCCACGACCTGTCCAGCCTGGAGGTGCTCCAGGTCGGCGGCGCCAAGTTCAGCCGGGAGGCGGCCAGACGCGTGCGGCCCGAGCTCGGCTGCACGCTCCAGCAGGTGTTCGGCATGGCCGAGGGCCTGGTCAACTACACCCGCCTGGACGACGACGAGGAGACCATCGTCACCACCCAGGGACGTCCCATCTCGCCCGACGACGAGATCCGCGTCCTGGACGACGACGGCCGCGACAGCGACCACGGCCACCTGCTGACCCGCGGCCCGTACACCATCCGCGGCTACTGGCGGGCCGAGGAGCACAACAGGACCGCCTTCACCGACGACGGCTTCTACCGCACCGGCGACATCGTCCGCCGCACCCCCACCGGCCACCTGATCGTCGAGGGACGCGCCAAGGACCAGATCAACCGGGGCGGCGAGAAGATCGCGGGCGAGGAGGTCGAGAATCACCTGCTGGCCCACCCGGCGGTCCACGACGCCAGCGTGGTCGCCGTGCCCGACCCCTACCTGGGGGAGCGGGCCTGCGCCTACGTCATCTGCCGCGGCGACCCGCCCAGCAGGGCCGAGCTGCGCGCGTTCCTGCGCGGGCGCGGCATCGCCGTCTTCAAGATCCCTGACCGGTTCGAGTTCGTCGACGCCTTCCCGCAGACCGCGGTCGGCAAGGTCAGCAAGCGCCACCTCCGCGAAAGGACATGACATGCCGATCCCCAGGATCGAACCGTACGCCATGCCGTCCGAGCTCCCGGCCAACCGGGTCGACTGGCGGCCCGATCCGCGCCGGGCCGTGCTGCTCGTGCACGACATGCAGAACTACTTCCTGCGCGCCTTCGCCCCCGGCAGCTCGCCGATGGTCGAGCTGATGGCCAACGTGCTGGCGCTGCGCGAGCGCTGCGCCGAGCTGGGCGTGCCCGTCGTCTACTCCGCCCAGCCCGGCGCCCAGAGCGCCGAGCAGCGCGGCCTGCTGCTGGACTTCTGGGGCGCCGGCATCGGCGCCGACCCGCGCGAGGCCGCGATCGCCGACGAGCTGACGCCCGGCGACGGCGACGTGCTGCTCACCAAGTGGCGCTACAGCGCCTACCAGCGCACCGGGCTCGCCGAGCTGATGGCCGGGCAGGGCCGCGACCAGCTCGTCATCTGCGGCGTGTACGCCCACATCGGCGTGCTGATGACCGCCTGCGAGGCGTTCATGCGGGACGTGCAGGCGTTCGTGGTCGCCGACGCCGTCGCCGACTTCTCCCGGCAGCACCACGAGATGGCCCTCACCTACGCCGCCGAGCGGTGCGCCGTCACCACCACGACCACGCGCGTCAGCCGCGCCCTGTCGGGGGCGGTGGCCGGTGTCTGAGGCCGAGGAGCGCCTGCGCGCCCAGATCGCCGGCCTGCTGTACGTCGAGCCCGCCGAGCTCGGCCCGCACGACGACCTGCTGGACGCCGGCCTGGACTCCATCAGGATGATGACGCTCATCGAGGCGTGGAGGCGGGAGGGCCGCGACATCGGCTTCCCCGACCTCGTGGACCGGCCCACCATCGCGGCCTGGGCGGAGCTGCTCACGTGACCGTGCAGACCAGGCCGCTCACGGGCGCCCAGGCCGGGATCTGGCTCGCCCAGCGCCTGGACCCCGAGAACCCCGTCTACAACGCCGCGGACCGCATCGACCTGCGCGGCCCGCTCGACCCCGCCCTCTTCGCGCGGGCGCTGGAACGCTGCCTGGCCGAGGCCGAGCCGCTGCGCCTGCGCTTCACCGCGGAACCCGCCCAGTACCTGCCGGACTACGACTCGCTGCGCGGCTGCCTCACCGTGCTGGACCTGCGCGGCGAGCCCGACCCCGAGGCCGCGGCCGACGCCTGGATGCGGGCCGACCTGGCCGCGCCCGTGGACGTCGTCACCGGCCCCCTGTCGCGGCACGCGCTGCTGCGCCTGGCCGGCGACCACCACGTCTGGTACCTGCGGGCCCACCACATCCTCATCGACGCCTACGCCCTGTCGATGCTGGTCGGCCGGACCGCCGACATCTACACGGCGCTGGCCGACGGGCTGGCGCCAGGGGCGGGGCCGTTCGGGTCGATGGCGGCGGTGCTGGCCGAGGAGGAGGCGTACCTGGCCTCGGAACGGCGGGCCGGCGACCGGGCGTACTGGCTGGAGCGGCTGGCCGGCGCCCCCGAGCCCGCCGGGCTCGCCGGGACGCCCGCGCTGCCGGCCCGCGAGGTCGTACGGCGCCGCGCCGCCCTGCCGCCCCTGCCCCGGTGGGACGACCTGGCCCGCGCCGCCCGCGCCACCTGGGCCGACGTCGCCGCCGCCGGCCTGGCCTGCTACGTCGGACGGCTCACCGGCAGCACCGACGTGCTGGTCGGGCTGCCGCTGATGAACCGCATCGGAGCCGCCGTCCGGGTGCCGTGCCTGACGGTCAACGTGCTGCCGGTCCGGCTGGACGTCCGGCCCGGCCGGACGGTCGGCGACCTGGTGGGCCAGGCCGCCCGCCGGATCGCCGAGGCCCGCCGCCACGGCCGCTACCGCATCGAGGACCTGCGCCGCGACCTGGGACTCGGCGGGACGTCACGGGCCCTGTTCGGCCCGCTGCTCAACATCAAGCCGTTCCCGGCGGAGACGAAGTTCGGCAACGCGACCGGCACCGTCACCAACCTGGCCGCCGGCCCGGTGGACGACCTGGCCGTGGCACTCCTGCCCGACGGCGACCGCCTCACCCTGGAACTCGACGGCAACGCCGCCCACTACGACCCGCCCGCCCTGGCCGCCCACACCCGGCGCCTGGCCGGCTTCCTCACCACCCTGACCGGCGCCTCCCCGGACACCCCCCTCGGCCGCCTCCCCCTCCTCACCGATGAGGACCGCGCGGCCCTCCCCACCTGGCCCGCCCCGCAGACCGGCCGCGCCACCGGACAGACCGACGGGCGGACGGACGGGCGGACCACCGAGCGGACCGAGAGGCGGACCGGCGGGCGGACAGTGGTGGACGCCTTCCTGGAACGGGTCCGGCTGACGCCCGCCGAGACGGCCCTGGTGTGCGACGGCGACAGGCTCACCTACGAGGAGCTGGGCGCCCGGGTGGACCGGCTGGCCCGGCGGCTGGCCGCCGGCGGCGCGGGCCGGGAGCGGGTCGTGGCCGTCGTTCTGCCGCGCTCGGCCGAGCTGGTGGTGGCGCTGCTGGCGGTGCTGCGCAGCGGCGCGGCCTTCCTGCCGGTGGACCCCTCCTACCCGGCGGAGCGGCGCGCCCTCATGCTGGCCGACGCCGCCCCGTCCGTGGTGCTCACCCCCGACTGGGCCGGGGACGCGCCCGGCACGCCGGACCCGCCGCCCCTCCCCGGGCCGGGCGACGCCGCGTACGTGATCTACACCTCCGGCTCCACCGGCCGGCCCAAGGGCGTCGTGGGCACCCACGGCGGGCTCGCCGCCCTCCTGGACTCCCACCGCGAGCGCCTGTTCCCGGACGGTGGTCGGCTGCGCGTCGCGCACACCGCGTCGTTCTCGTTCGACGCCTCCCTGGACCCGCTGCTGTGGATGATCGGCGGCCACGAGCTGCACCTGCTGGGCGAGGACCGCTACCGCGACCCGGAGGCCCTGACCGCCTACGTCCGCGAGCACGGCGTCGACTACCTGGACCTGACGCCGTCCCACCTGAAGGAGCTGCCCGGCCTGCTGGCCGAGCCGCCGCGCGTCGTCGTGGTCGGCGGCGAGGCCGTGCCCGGCCCGCTGTGGCGGACCCTGCGCGAGCGTACGTTCGCCGTCAACCACTACGGCCCCACCGAGGCCACCGTCGACGCCTACACCTGGCTCGGCGACGGCTCGGAAGGGCCCACCGCGGGCTCGTCGGCGCACGTGCTCGACGACGCGCTGCAACCGGCGCCGCCGGGCGCCGCCGGCGAGCTGTACCTGGCGGGGGAGGGGCTGGCCCGCGGCTACCTCGGGCGTCCCGACCTGACGGCCGAACGGTTCGTCGCCGGCCCCGGCGGGTCGCGGCTGTACCGGACGGGCGACCGCGCCCGCTGGGCCGCACCCGGACGGCTGGAGCTGCTGGGCCGGGCCGACGACCAGGTCAAGGTGCGCGGCGTGCGGATCGAGCCGGCCGAGGTGGAGGCGGTGCTGGAGGAGCACCCGTCGGTGGCCGCGGCCGCGGTCGCCGCCCACACCGGCCGCCTGGTCGCCTACATCGTCCCCACCCGGCCCGGCGACGCCGCGCCCGGCGACGGCATGCCTGGCGACGGAATGCCCGACGACGGCCTGCATGGCGATGAGCCGCCCGGTGGCGAGCCGCCCGGTGGCGACCTGCGGACCGGTGGGGAGGTGCTGCGGTTCGCCGCCGCGCGGCTGCCCGCCGGGATGACGCCCGCCCAGGTCGTCACCCTGGAGGCGCTGCCCCGCACGCCCAACGGCAAGCTCGACCGCGCCGCGCTCCCCGCCCCCGAGGCCGGGCCCGCCACCGGCCGGGCGCCCGCGAACGCCGCCGAGGAGAGCATGTGCGCCCTGTTCGCCGAGGTCCTGAACCTCCCGGCGGCGGGCCCCGAGGACGGCTTCTTCGACCTGGGCGGCCACTCGCTGCTGGCCGCCCGCCTCACCGTGCGGATCAGGGAGACCTTCGGCGCCGCCGTGCCGATCAGGGCCGTGTTCGACGCCCCCACCCCGGCCGGGCTCGCGGCCCGGCTCGGCGTCACCGCCGCCCCCCGGCCGCCCCTGCTCCCGTCCCTGAAGGGCGGGCCGCGGCCCGACCCGGTGCCGCTGTCGTCCGCGCAGGCCAGGCTCTGGTTCCTGTACCGGATGGAGGGGCCCGATCCGACGTACAACATCCCGCTGGCGCTGCGGCTCGGCGGCGACGTGGACCGCGCCGCCCTGCGGGCCGCGCTCGACGACGTCGTGGCCCGGCACGAGATCCTGCGCACGGTCTTCCCCGACCGCGACGGCGTCCCCTGCCAGCGGATCCTGGACCGGTACAGCGTCCCGATGCCCGTCTGGCAGCCGGCCGAGCCCGCCGCGGCCATGCGGCGGATCGCCCGCCGCGGCTTCGACCTGGCCGCCGAGCCGCCCTTCCGCGCCCACCTGCTGCGGCTCGGCCGCGACGAGCACGTGCTGATGCTCGTCCTGCACCACATCGCGGGCGACGGCTGGTCGGCGGGGCCGCTGGTCGGGGACCTGAGGGTGGCCTACGAGGCCCGCCGGAGCGGGCAGACGCCGGCGTTCGGGCCGCCGCCCGTCCAGTACGCCGACTACACCCTGTGGCAGCGCGACCTGCCACTGACCGGGCTGGAACACTGGCGGGCCACGCTGGCCGGCCTGCCCGACCGGCTCGACCTGCCCCTCGACCGGCCACGGCCCGCCGTGCTCGGCGGCGATGGCGGCACGGTCCCCGTGGCGTTCCCGCCCGCCCTCATGGCCGAGGTCGAGGCGCTCGCCCGCCGCGCCCGCGCCAGCGTCTTCATGGTGCTGCACGCCGCCCTCGCCGCCCTGCTCACCCGGCTCGGCGCGGGCACCGACATCCCGATCGGCACGCCCGTCGCGGGCCGCGGCCACAGCGCCCTGGACGGCAGCGTCGGCTTCTACGTCAACACCCTCGTGCTGCGCGCCGACACCTCGGGCGACCCGTCGTTCGCCGAGCTGCTGGACCGGGTCAAGGCCGCCGACCTGACCGCGTTCGACCACGCCGAGCTGCCCTTCGACCGGCTCGTCGAGGCGCTCAACCCGCCCAGGTCGCGCGACCGGCACCCGCTGTTCCAGGTCATGCTCGTCCACCAGGACGCCGCCGAGCCGCCCGGCGTCGAGGTCATCCACACCGGGACGGCGAAGTTCGACCTCACCCTGAACGTCGGCCCGTCCGGCGCCGGCTTCCTGGAGTACAACAGCGACCTGTTCGACCGGGCCACCGCCCGCGCCCTCGCCGGCCGGCTGACCCGGCTGCTGGAACAGGCCGTGGCCGACCCGGACCGGCCGCTCGGCGGGTACGACCTGCTCGACGCCGCCGAACGCCGCACCCTGATCGAGGAGTGGAACGGCGACCTGGTCAGCGAGCCCGGCGGCACCCTGCCCGGCCTGTTCGAGGCCCAGGCCCGCCGCACCCCGGACGCCGTCGCCGTGGACGCCTGGACCTACGCCGAGCTGAACGCGCGCGCCAACCGGCTGGCGCACCGGCTCATCGCCCACGGCGCGCGGCCCGGCGCCGTCGTCGCGCTGTCGCTGCCCCGCTCGCCCGACCTGGTGGCGGCGCTGCTCGCGGTGGTCAAGACGGGCGCGGCCTACCTGCCGCTCGACCCGTCCCACCCGGCCGCCAGGACCGACCACATGATCGCCGACGCCGGGCCGGTGTGCGTCGTGGACGCGTCCTGGCTGGGCGACCTCGGCGACTGGCCGGACCACGACCCGGAGCGCGACCTGCGTCCCGGCGACGCCGCGTACGTCATCTACACCAGCGGCTCCACCGGACGGCCCAAGGGCGTGGTCGTCACCCACCACAACGTCGTCCGGCTGCTGTCGGCCACCGACGCCTGGTTCGGGTTCGGCCCCGGCGACGTGTGGACGCTGTTCCACTCCTACGCCTTCGACTTCTCGGTGTGGGAGCTGTGGGGCGCCCTGCTGTACGGCGGCCGCCTGGTCGTGGTGCCGTACGAGACCAGCAGGTCCCCGGGCGACCTGCTCGCCCTGCTGGAACGCGAGCGCGTCACCGTGCTCAACCAGACGCCGTCGGCGTTCTACCAGCTCATCGCCGCCGACGACGGCCGCGACCTGGCCCTGCGGTACGTGATCTTCGGCGGCGAGGCGCTGGAGCCGGCCCGGCTGGCGTCCTGGCGGGCCCGCCGCCCGGACCTGCCGCGCCTGGTCAACATGTACGGCATCACCGAGACGACCGTGCACGTCACCCACCACGTGCTGCCGCCCGGCGAGCAGCACGGCAGTCCGATCGGGCGCGGCATCCCCGACCTGCGGGTCTACGTCCTGGACGACCGCCTGCGGCCGGTGCCGCCCGGCGTGGTCGGCGAGCTGTACGTCGCCGGGGACGGCCTGGCCCGCGGCTACCTCGGCCGGCCCGGCCTGACCGCCGAACGGTTCGTCGCCGACCCCTTCGGACGGCCCGGCACCCGCATGTACCGCTCCGGCGACCTGGCCAGGTGGCGCGCCGACAGCACGCTCGACTACGCGGGCCGCGCCGACCAGCAGGTCAAGGTGCGCGGCTTCCGCATCGAGCCGGGCGAGGTCGAGGCGGCCCTGCTGCGACACCCGTCGGTCGCCCAGGCCGCCGTGATCGTCCGCGAGGACCGGCCCGGCGACCAGCGCCTCACCGCCTACGTCGTCCCACCCGCCTCCGCCGGGACTGCCTCCGTCGGGACTGCCTCCGCTGGGACTGCCTCCGACAGGGCCGCCTCCGTCGGGACCGCCTCCGACAGGGCCGCCTCCGACAGGGCCGCCTCCGTCGGGACCGCCTCCGTCGGGACCGCCTCCGTCGGGACCGCCTCCGACGGGGGCGCCTCCGGAGGCGGCCACTCCGACACGGAGGTCGACGTGGGGGAGGTGCGGGCGTTCGTGGCGCGGGCGCTGCCCGGCTACATGGTGCCGGCCGCCGTCGTCCGGGTGCCCGCGCTGCCGCTCACCGTGAACGGCAAGCTCGACCGCGCCGCCCTGCCCGCCCCCGAGGTCCCCACCGGCGGCGGCCGGCTGCCGGACGGGCCGCGCGAGGAGGCGATGTGCGCGCTGTTCGCCGAGGTGCTCGGCCTGCCCCGGGTCGGCGTGGACGACGGCTTCTTCGACCTCGGCGGCCACTCGCTGCTCGCGGTCCGGCTGGTGGCCAGGGTCAAGGAGGTGTTCGGCGCCGAGGTGTCCGTCGGCGCGCTGTTCGAGGCGCCGACCGCCGCCGCGCTCACCGCCCTGGCGCAGGACGGCGCGCGCACCGACCCGCTGCGCACGCTGCTGCCGCTGCGCGAGTCCGGCTCCCGGCCGCCGCTGTTCTGCGTGCACCCGGCTGGCGGGCTGAGCTGGTGCTACGGCGGCCTCCTCCGGCACGTCCAGGACCGCCCGATCTACGGGCTGCAGGCCCGCCGCGACCACCTGCCCACCTCGCTGCGCCGCCTGGCCGCCGACTACGTGGCCCAGCTCAGGCTGGTGCGCCCGCGCGGGCCCTACCACCTGCTGGGCTGGTCCACCGGCGGGATCATCGCCCAGGAGATGGCGGTGCAGCTCCGGCTGGCCGGGCAGGAGGTCGCGCTGCTGGCCGTCCTGGACGCCTACCCCGCCGAGGGCATGCGCGACCTGCCGCCCTCGGACGAGGCCGAGGCGCTGGAGGCGCTGCTCACGATGGCCGGCTTCGCCCCCGACGCCGCCCTCACGCTGGAGCGGGTGGCGGAGATCCTGCGCCGCGAGTCCAGCCCGCTGGCCGGGCTGCCCGCCGGGACGCTGGCCGAGCTGAAGGACCTCTACCTCAACACCAACCGCCTCGTACGCGCCCTCGACACCCGCCGCTTCGACGGCGACGTGCTGTTCTTCCGCGCCACCGTCGACACGGTGGACGACACCCTGACCGCGGACGCCTGGCGCCCGCACGTCGGCGGCACGATCGAGACGCACGACGTGGCCTGCAGCCACAAGGACATGACCCAGCCGGGCCCGATCGCCGAGATCGCCGCGATCGTCGCCGCCCGCCTCGACCATCTCGACGGAATCGACCACCTCGACCACCTCGACCACCTCGACGGAATCGACCGGCCCGGCGGCCCCGGCCCCCTCGGCGCCGTCGCCAAGACCCAGGAGCACACCCCGTGAACCCCTTCGACGACCCGGACGGCCAGTTCCTCGTCCTGGCCAACGACGAGGACCAGCACTCCCTGTGGCCCTCCTTCGCCGCCGTCCCGGACGGCTGGTCGGTGCGCTTCGGGCCGGACGGCCGGGCCGCCTGCCTGGCCTACGTCCAGGCGTCCTGGACCGACCTGCGCCCCCGCAGCCTGCGCCGGTGAGGGGCCGCGTACTGGCCGCCTACGTCACGGCGATGTGCGTGAGCGGCCTGGACGCGACGATCGTCAATCCGGCGCTGTTCGCCATCGCCGCCGACCTGGGCGTGCCGCCCGCCGCGGCGAACGCCGTGGAGTCGGCGTTCCTGGCCAGCCTCGCGATCGCCATGCCGGTCGCCGGATGGTTGTGCGACCGGTACGGCGCGTCCCGCGTCTTCCTGGCCGCGCTCGCCGCGTTCACGGCGGCCTCCGGGCTGTGCGCGCTGTCGTGGGACCTGGGGGCGCTGGTGTGCTTCCGGGTGCTGCAGGGCGCGGCGGGCGGCGTGCTGACGCCCGCCGGGATGGCCATGTTGTTCGCCGCCTACGCCCCCGAGGAGCGCATGCGGCTGTCCCGGCACATCGTGGTGCCCACCGCGCTCGCGCCCGCGCTCGGCCCGGTGCTCGGCGGCCTGCTGGCCGACACGCTCTCGTGGCGCTGGGCGTTCCTGGTCAACCTGCCGCTCGGCGCGGCGGCCCTGCTCGCCGGCGCCGCCGCCCCACGGCCCGCCCCCGCCCCCGCCCCCGTCACGGGCGGCGGGACGGGCAGGGGCGGGGGCACGGGCGGCGGGACGGGCAGGGGCACCGGGACCGGCGGGGGCACGGGCAGGGGCGGGGGCCGGTTGGACGTGCGCGGCCTGCTGCTGGCCGGCGCCGGGTCCGGTCTGCTGATGTACGGGCTGAACCAGGCCGCCGCCGGCATGTCGCCGCTCGCCTGGGCGGCGCTGCCCGCCGGAGCCGCCCTGGTGTGGGCGCTGGCCAGGTCGGCGCGCGGCACCGAGCTGCCGCTGCTGGACCTCGGGCTGCTGGCCGACCGCGGTTTCCTGCGCGGCGCAACCACCGCCACGCTGTCGGCCGCCGGCCTGCTCGGCATGCTGTTCGCCTTCCCCGTGATGTACCAGGACGCGCTGGCGGCCACGGCCACCGACGCCGGTCTCGTCGTCTTCCCCGAGGCGCTGGGGCTCATGGCCGCCGGGTTCCTGGTGGACCGCGCCTGCGCCCGCTGGGGCGAGCGGCGGGTGGTGGCGGCCGGGCTGCTCGGCGGCGCGGCGCTGTTCGCGTTCCTCGCGCTGGCCGAGCCGGGGCCCTGGACGCTGCGGGCCGTCATGTTCGCGGTGGGCCTGGTGCTCGGGCAGGCCGTGACGGCGGTGCAGGTGTCGGCGTTCACGACGGTCGGGCCGCAGGTGATGGGCCGGGCCATGACCCTGTTCCAGTCGCTGCGCATGCTCGGCGGCGGCCTCGGCGTGGGCGTGTGCGCCGCGGCGGCGGCCCTGGCCGGGTACCGCGCCGCACTGCTGGCCGCGGCGGCGTTCCTGCTGGCCGCCTACGGAACCGCGACACTGCTCCGCCCCACCCCGGCCACCACGCGGGAGGCCGGGGCTACCGGGTGAGTGCCAGGTCGGCGGCCGTCAGGGCGAGCAGGGCGGCTGCCTGCGCCAGCGCGTGGTCGGCCGCCGGGGCCGCCGCGGCGGCCGCGAACGCCGGCTCGTGCGGCGCGGCCCCGCCCGCCCCGATGTCCAGCATGGGATGGACGGCCGGCACGACGTGCGACACGTTCCCCATGTCCGTCACCGCGAACGGCTCACGCTCCACCGGCGTCGGACGGCCCAGCGCGGCGGCGTTGGCCGCGTACAGACCGGCCAGCGCGGCGTCGTCGCGGAAGTCCAGGTAGTCGGGCTCCGGCCGGGTCAGGTGCAGTTCGCAGCCGGTCGCCGTCGCCGCGCCGCGGAAGCAGGACTCCACCCGCGCCCGCAGCTCGACCAGGTCCCGCGCGGCGGCGGCCCTGAGCTCGTAGGAGGCCGTGGACCTGGCCGGGATGACGTTGGGGGCCTCGCCCGCCGAGGTGACCACGCCGTGCACGCGCAGGTCACGCGGGAGCTGCTGGCGCAGCAGGCCGATCGCCACCTGGGCCAGTGTCACCGCGTCGGCCGCGTTGCGGCCCTCGTGCGGGGCGAGGGTGGCGTGCGCGGCCCGTCCGGTGTACTCGGCGTCCAGGGTGCCGAGGGCGAACGAGCGGAACCGGACGGTCTCGAACGGCCCCGGGTGCACCATCATGGCGGCGTCCACGCCGTCGAACACCCCCGCCTCCAGCAGCAGCGCCTTGCCGCCGCCGCGTTCCTCGGCCGGGGTGCCGACGACCCTCACGGTCAGCCCCAGCTCGTCGGCGAACGGGGCCAGCGCCAGGGCCGCGCCGGTCGAGGCGGCGGCGATCACGTTGTGGCCGCAGGCGTGGCCGAGGCCGGGCAGCGCGTCGTACTCGGCGCAGAAGGCCACGGTCAGCGGGCCGCCGCCGAGGGAGGCGGAGAAGGCCGTCGGCAGGCCGCCCGCGCCCGCCGTCACGTCGAAGCCGCCCGCTTCGAGCAGGCCCGCGGTCCAGGCGGCCGCCCGGTGCTCCTCGAACGCGGTCTCGGGATGGGCATGGATCCGGTGGCTGAGCGCGACCAGCTCGGGGGCGAGCGCCTCGGCGCGGCGGCGGATCGCGTCCCTGACGTTCACAGCCAGCCGGCCGCGAGGTCGGTGAGGCCGTCGGCCAGGCCGCCGAGCCAGCAGGCCGGGTCGTGGCCGCCGTTGTACTCGGTGTAGCTCACCTCGTACCCCTGGGCGGCCAGGGTGCGGGCGAAGCGGCGGTTCTCCTCCAGCAGCATCCACTCCAGCCGGCCGGCCTCGACGTGGAAGCGCACCGGCAGCCTCGGGACGGCGGCGTACCGCCGGGTCAGCCGTTCCGGATCCTCGTCGGGCCACCAGTACGACCCCGACTGCGACAGGACGTTGCCGAACCGTCCCGGCGCGAGGAGCGCGGCGTAGGACGCGGTCAGCCCGCCGAGGCTCTGCCCCGCGATCACGGTCAGCCCCGGATCGCCCGTCGCCCCGTACGTACGCCCGGCCCACGGCAGCAGGTCGTCGGCCAGGTAGCGGACGAACGGCTCGTGGCAGGCCAGCTCTCGCAGCCGGGTCGGCCGGTCCACCGAGTCGGGCATCAGCACGACGAGCGGCGGCAGGCGGCCCTCGTTCACCAGGTTGTCCAGGGTGGGCGCGACGCGCCCGGCCCACACCTCGCCGTCCAGCAGCACCACGACGGGAAGGGGACCGGCGGCCGGGCCAGGCGGCGTGTAGACCCACACCCGCCGCCCGCCCGACCGCGCCTGGCCGACCCGGCCGCGCGGCACGCCCGGCCGGCGCTCCCGGTACGGCTGTGGCGGCGCCTGCGGCAGCTCCAGCAGCGAGGACGCACGCCGGTCCGGCGGGCCGGGCACGGTGAGCGGGTTGCCCGGATCCGGCACGGCCGCGCGCATGACCTGGAGCCAGGAGTCCCGGTCCGTGCCCGGTAGCCGGTCGCAGGGCAGGATCTGGTAGCCGGCCCGCAGGTCGGCGTCGAGCTCGTAGGTCAGGTGAAGCAGGTCGCTGCCCGGACGGCGGGTCATGACATGTCGGCTGATGTCGCCCGCGTGCCGGTCGCGGTCGGTCATCGTGTTGATCAGCACGACCGCCTGCTCGCCGCGCGACCTCGGCCGCCACAGGAACGTCACCTTGCACCGGCCGGGCGTGCCGGCGGGCTCGACGATCGGGGTGGTCACGGGTGTCATGTCACGGCCTCCGGTCCGACAGCAGGGTCCACAGCAGGAAGGGGCCGCCCAGGATGCTGGTCACGACGCCCACGGGGATCTCGGCGCCGTCGGCGGCCACGCGGCCGGCCGTGTCGGCGATCACGACCAGCGCCGCGCCGGTGAGCGGCGCGCCGACCAGGGGCAGCCGGGCCGGTCCCGCCAGCCGGGCGGCGACGACGGGCGCGGCCAGGGCCACGAACGCGACCGGCCCCGCCACCCCTGCCGCCAGCCCGGCCAGCACGACGGCCAGCCCCAGCAGGGCGATCCTGGTCCGGCCTGGATCGACGCCGAGCCCGGCGCTGACGTCCTCGTCGAAGCGCAGCACGGCCACCCGGCGGGCCAGCGCGAGCGCGGCCGGGACCAGCACCGCCAGCCCGGCGGCCACGGGCAGGGCGACGGGGTAGCCGCGCCCGGCCAGGCTGCCCACGCTCCAGGAGTGCACGGCCGTGGCCGAGCCGAGCCCCTGCCAGGCCAGCAGCGACTGGGTGAGCGCGCCGGCCAGCGTGGTCAGCGCCAGCCCCGTCACGATGAACCGGTAACCCTGCCGGCCGACGCCGCCCGAGACGGCGAACACCGCCACGGCGGCGGCCAGCGCGCCCACGGGGCCGATCCACCAGTGGGCGAACAGCGTGCCCGAGGCGGACAGCGTCCCGGCGACCATGATGGCGATCACCGCGCCCTGGTTGATGCCCAGCATGTCGGGGGTGGCCAGCCGGTTGCGCGCCAGCGCCTGGGTCAGGCAGCCGGACAGCCCGAGCGCCGCCCCGGCCACCAGCCCCGCCACCACCCGCGGCAGCCTGATCTCCTGGACGAGCAGCACGTGCCCGCCCTCGCCCGCGCCCGCCAGGGCACTCAGCGCCTGCCCGGCCGTCATGCCCGACTGCCCGGCCGCGACCGCCGCCACGACGGCCACCGCGGTGACCGCCAGCAGCGCCGCCGCCGCCACGGACGACCGTACGGGCACCAGCACCGACCAGCCCCGCCCCCGCAGCACCCGCGCGCCGGAGGGCGACAACCCGCCCGCCCGCGCGGTCCTGCGGGCGGGCCACCGCGACGGCCGCGGCGCGCCGGACGGGACGAGGTCGCCGGGCCCGGCGGCCACCGCCCGCGACCGGGCCACCACGACCAGCACCGGCGCCCCCAGGACGGCGACCAGCAGCGCCACGGGCGCCTCGTACGGCCGCACGACCATCCGGGCCAGCACGTCGGCCCCCAGCAGCACCACCGCCCCGGCCAGCCCGGACAACACGATCCGCGACCCCACCCGCCCCCCGCCCAGGGACCTGGACAGGTAACCGGCCAGCAGGCCGAGGAAGCCGATCGGGCCGGCCACCGCGACCGCCGCGGCGCTGAGCAGCGTCACCGCCACCGTCACCCACAGCCGCGTGCGCCCCGGCCGGTGCCCGAGCGCGACGGCCAGGTCGTCGCCGAGCGCCAGCGCCGCCAGCGGCCGGGCCGCGACCGCCGCCATGACCAGCCCCGCCGCGACCGCCGGCGCGATCGCCAGCACCCGGTCCATGGGGATCCCGGCCAGCGAGCCGAGGATCCAGTACCGGTACTGGTCGAACGTCACCGGGTCGGCCACCAGCACGGCCGTGGTGATCCCGGTGAGCGTGGCCGACAGGGCGGCCCCGGCCAGCACCAGCTTCAGCGGCGAGAGCCGGGCCCCGATCGCGAGCACGACCCCGGTGGCCGGCAGCGCGCCGCCGAGCGCCCAGCCCAGGTATGCGCCGCCGGTCTGCGCGCCGGCGGTGACGATCCCGGTCACGACGCCGAGCGCGGCGCCCGCGTTCACGCCGAGCAGCCCGGTCTCGGCCAGCGGGTTGCGGGTGACCGACTGCAGCAGCATGCCCGAGACCCCGAGCGCGGCGCCGACGACGAGGGCGGCCAGCGTCCGGGGCAGCCGCAGCGTGTCCACCACCATGCGCAGGTGGCCGTCACCGCCGCCGCCGAGCAGGTAGTCGAGGACCTGTCCGGGGGCGACCCGGCCCGCGCCGGTGAGCATGGACGCCGCGCACAGGGCCAGCAGCGCGGCGGTGCCGAGTCCGAAGGCCCGGGCTTGCGTAAACATAAGGTAAGGCTAACCTAAAAAAGGTAAGGCTTTCCTAATTTCTCAGCCCGGGAGCTCGAATGGTCCCTCTCCGCAGGCTCGGCGGACTGCTCGTCGCCGCCGCCGCCGTCCTGACCGCCGTGGCGTGCGGCGCGTCCTCCGCACCCGCCGCGCCGGGCGCGTCCGCCGCCGCGCCGGCCGTCCGGGAGGTCAAGGACGCCACCGGCGCCCTGATCAAGGTGCCGGTCGAGCCCAAGCGCGTGGTCACCCTCACCCAGGAGGACCTGGACGCCGTCCTCGCCCTCGGCGTGACCCCGGTGGGCATCACCAACGGCCAGGGCATCGACACGCCGCCCGCCTACCTGGCCGACAAGGTCAAGGGCGTCCCGGTCGTCGGCAACCTGCTGCAGCCGGTCATCGACAAGGTCGTCGAGGCCCGGCCGGACCTCGTCCTCGCCGGCGACCTGCAGGACCAGCAGGTGCTCGACCAGCTCCGCAAGGTCACCCCGGCCACCGTGGTGACGATGGCCCCGACCGACGACTGGAAACTGTCCTTCATGGGCGTCGGCAACGCGCTCAACAAACTGGACGCCGCCAGGAAGGTCATGGCGGACTACGACGCCCGCGTCGCCGCGGCCAAGGCCAGGATCAAGCCGGCCGAGGTGAGCATCGTACGCTGGAACCCGCAGGGCCCGAGCTGGATGGAGAAGCGGCAGTTCGCCGGCTTCGTCGCCACCGACCTCGGCCTGACCCGTCCCGCCGCCCAGGACAAGGACGGCACCGCCCACTCCATGCCGCTCAGCCTGGAGGCGCTGTCGGACATCGACGGCGAATGGCTGTTCGTCTCCACGCTGACCGCCGACGGCGAGAAGACGCTGGAGGAGGTGCGGCGGACGCCCGCGTTCAAGGAACTGAAAGCGGTCAAGGCGGGGCACGTGGTGCCGGTGAACGGCTCGGTCTGGAGCACCCGCGGCGCCCCGCTGGCCGCCGGCGTCGTCCTCGACGACCTGGTCAAGGCCCTCAGCGCGGCCTGAACGAGCCCGGAAGGGGAATTTACCGGCCGCGGCGCGGGTTGGCGGGGATGATCGTCGGCACCTGATGAGGAGAACCCATGAACGACCACCCCGACGCCCCGGCCGTCCGACAGCTCCGGCTGGTCGTCGAGGCGGAGGACTACGAGGCGGCGCTGGCCTTCTACCGCGACGTGCTCGGCCTGCCCGAGGAGGCCGCCTACTCCTCCGGCGACGGCGCCCGCGTGGCCATCCTCGACGCGGGCCGGGCCACCCTGGAGATCGCCAACCCGGCCCAGAAGAAGATGATCGACGACGTCGAGGTGGGGCGGCAGGTGGCGCCCAAGCTCCGGGTCGCCTTCGAGGTGGACGACTCCCGTGCGACCACCGCCCGCCTGGTGGCGGCCGGCGCGGACGAGGTGGCCCCGCCCACGCTCACCCCCTGGCAGTCGCTCAACGCCCGCCTCGACGCGCCCGGCGGCCTGCACATCACCGTCTTCCAGGAGCTCGCCACCCCGGAGGAGCGCGAGAAGCTGGACGGCTTCGGCACCTCCTGACCGGCGCCTCCCAGGCTGCGGCTCATCGGGCTGCGGTTCATCGGGCTGCGGTTCATCGGGTGGTGGGGCGGGCGCGCACGTGCAGGCGCTCGCCCTGCGGGCCGAACAGGGCGAGCACCTCCGTGAGCTCGGGGCCGGGATTGGCGAACGCGTGCGGCACGCGGGTGTCGAACTCGGCCACCTCGCCCGCCGTCAGCACCACGTCGTGCTCGCCGAGCAGCAGGCGCAGCCGCCCGGACAGGACGTAGAGCCACTCGTAGCCCTCGTGGGCCCGCTGCTCGTACTCGCCGTGCGGCCAGCCCGGCGGGTAGATGTGCTTGTACGCCTGGATCCCGCCCGGGCGCCGGCTCAGCGGGATGTACGTCATGCCGTGCCGCGACACCGGCCGCAGGTGCACCCGCGGATCGCCGGTCGGGGGCACGTCGATCAGCTCGTCCAGCGGCACCTGGTGGGCGCGCGCCAGCGACAGCAGCAACTCCAGCGTGGGCCGGCGGCCGCCCGACTCCAGCCGCGACAGCGTGCTGACCGAGATGCCCGTGACCTCGGCGAGCTGGGTCAGCGTCACGCCCCGCCGCTGCCGCAACGCCCGCAGCCGCGGCCCCACCGCCCGCAGGACCTCGTCGAGATCCGGTGTCTCGTCCATGCGGCCCAGCTTGCCATTTCGGCAACGACATTTGTCAACCTGGCCGCGCGGGACGCACAGTGTGCCATCGGCACATCTCTGGAGGAACACGATGGACGACAAGTACGACGTTGTGGTCGTCGGCGGCGGAGCCGCCGGGCTCAGCGGCGCCCTGACCCTGAGCAGGGCCCGCCGCCGCGTGCTGGTGATCGACGAGGGCCGGCCGCGCAACGCGCCGGCCGACGGCGTGCACACCTACCTGGGCCGGGAGGGCACCCCGCCGCTCGACCTCTTGGCCGCCGGCCGCGAGGAGGTGACCGGGTACGGCGGCGAGCTCGTCACCGGCTCGGCCGTGGCCGCCGAACGCCTGGACGCCGGCGGTTTCCGCGTGCGGCTGGCCGACGGGTCCGCGGTCGTGGCGGACCGGCTGCTGGTCACCACGGGCCTGGTGGACGAGCTGCCCGACCTGCCCGGCGTGGCCGAACGGTGGGGCCGGGAGGTGCTGCACTGCCCGTACTGCCACGGGTGGGAGGTGCGCGACCAGCCGATCGGCGTGCTGGCCGCCGGCTCGATCGCCGCCCACCAGGCGCTGTTGTGGCGGCAGTGGAGCGACGACGTGACGCTCTTCACGCACACCGCCCCGCCGCTCGGCGAGGAGGACCGGGCCAGGCTGGCCGCGCGCGGCGTCACCGTCGTCGAAGGGCGGGTCGCCGGTCTGTCGCCGGACTCCGGCCCGCTCACCGGCGTCACCCTGGAGAACGGCGACGTCGTCCCGTGCCGGGCCCTCGTGGTCGCCCCGCGCTTCACCGCCCGCTCGGCCCTGCTGGCCGGGCTCGGCGTCGAGACGGCCGAGCAGCTCATGAACGGGCACGTCATGGGCGTGCACGTGCCCGCCGACCCGGCCGGCGCGACCGGCGTCCCCGGTGTGTGGGTGGCCGGGAACGTGGCCAACCTGGGCGAGAACGTCATCGGCGCCGCCGCCGCCGGGGTCAGGGCGGCCGCGGCGATCAACGCCGACCTGATCGAGGAGGAGACCCGCCGCGCGGTGGCGGCCGCCGCGGGCCCGCCGCTCTCCGGCGAACAGTTCTGGGACGGCCGCTACGGGCAGGCCGACCGGATCTGGAGCGGCAACCCCAACGCGCGCCTGGTCGAGGAGGTCGCCGACCTGGCACCTGGCACCGCGCTGGAACTGGGCTGCGGCGAGGGCGCCGACGCCGTGTGGCTGGCCCGCCGCGGCTGGCGGGTCACCGCCGCCGACATCTCCGGCGTGGCCCTGGCCCGCGCCGCCGCCCACGCCGCGGACGCGGGCGTGGCCGACCGCATCGAGTGGCAGCGCCACGACCTGGCCGAGTCCTTCCCCGAGGGCGAGTACGACCTGGTCACCGCGAGCTACCTGCACTCGCCCGCCGAACTGTCGCGCGAGAAGGTCCTGCGCGCCGCCGCCGCGGCCGTCGCGCCCGGCGGCCAGCTCCTGGTGCTCGGGCACGCCGGCCCCCCGCCGTGGGAGCCCGAGGCCCGCGTCGAGCTGCCCACCCCGCAGCAGGTGCTGGACGCTCTGGAGCTGGCCGAGGGGGAGTGGGAGGTGCTGCGGGCCGAGGAGTTCGACCGCGCCCAGACCGCCCCGGGCGGCACGCCGGCCGTCCGCGTCGACAACGTGCTGAGGATCCGGCGGCGCGGCTGATCCGGGCGCTCAGCGGCGGCGCTCGCGCAGGGCGACGGCCACGTTGATCACGGTGAGGGCGACCAGCATGACGATCGCGGCGATCAGCCCGTCCGGCCGACCCACCAGCGCGATCGTCCCGCCCACACCGAAGATCACCGAGAAGTAGGCCAGGCCCGCGGACATCCCCCGGTGACTGCTGTCCTGGGGGGCGCGCTGGGCGAGCCGCTCCTCGACCTTCCGGTCGATCTCGTGGCCGACCCGTTCCAGGAACGAGTCCACCAGGGCCTGCTCGTAGTCGGGACCCAGCTCCCGGCGCGCGGCGACGGCGGCGCGCAGCTCGTCGTTCGGCAGTTCCGAGGCGCTCATACCCTCGGCTCTACGCCACCCCGGCCGTCGTGTCCAGAGGCCGGGAGGCGTCAGTCGAGGGCCGTCGTCAGCGGGCCGCGGGCGGCCTGCTCCAGCAGGGCGACGGTGCCGGCCAGGTCGGGGAAGGCGTCGATGAAGGCGTCGACCGGGTGCGGGGCGAAGTCGGCGGGCCTGCGCAGCCCGCTCTGCATGCAGGCGACGAACCGCAGGCCCGCGCCGGTGGCCGCCGCCGCGTCGGTGGGGGAGTCGCCCACGTAGAGGCATTCATCGGGGGCCAGGCCGGTGGCGGCCAGCAGCTCGTCGAAGGCGCGCGGGTCGGGCTTGCCGAAGCGGGTGTTGCCGGCGTGGTAGACGGCCGCGATCCGGCCGTCGAGCGCGTGGCCCGGCGCCATCAGGTGCTCCATCTCGGCCTCGTCGCGCGAGGTCAGCAGCATGACCGCGCGCCCGGCCGCGTTGAGCTCGTCGATCGCGCGCAGGTTCTCCGCCGGGACGACGTCAACCAGCCCGGCCGCCACGTACTCGCGCAGCACCGCGTGATGCAGGGGCAGGTAGGCGGCCAGGTCGAGGCCGGGCGAGCGCAGCGGCATGGCCTCGTGCAGCGACCGGCCCCAGGTCGCCACGTGCACCGCCCTGGACATGGGCCCGTGGCCGAGCCGCCCCAGGACCTCGTTCTCCAGCTCGAAGCACGCGGCCTCGGTGAGGCACAGGGTGTCGTCGACATCAACCACCACGGCACGGATCACGGGCCACACCATAACCGGTGGCCGCCTCAGGAGCCGACGGCGGCGGCGCGCAGCGCGCCCGCCAGGTCCGCGACCGGCCCGGGGAGAGGGCCGGGGAGGCGGGCCAGCAGCAGCCGCCGCTGCTCGCGCGGCCCGCCCCGCACCGGCAGCACCCGTACGCCCTCCGGCACGGCCGCGCCCATCGACGCCGGCACCGTGGTCAGCCCGCAGCCGGCCGCCACGAGGGCGAGCTTGGCCAGCCAGTCGCGGACGACGAACACGGTCTCCGGCCGCTCGTCCAGGCCCGGCCACACGCCCAGGGTGGGGCTCTCGCCCGCCGGGGCGGCCGGGCCGGCGATCCAGGGGCGGCCGTGCAGGTCGGCGACGTCCACGTACTCGCCCCTGGCCAGCGGGTGCCCGGCGGGGACGGCCACGCGCAGGCCGCGCTCGGTGAGGATCTCGATCTCCAGCGGCGGCGTCTCGGCGTCCGGGGCGCGGAACGGCGGGGCCGAGCTGAGCAGGGCCACGTCCAGCGTGCCGGCCCGCAACGCGCGCACCAGCGCCGAGCTGCCGTCCTCCCGCCCGGTGACCGCGATGGACGGACGCGTGCGGCGCAGCTCGGCCAGCGCGCGGGGCACCAGCGCGGCCCCCGCGGAGGCGAACCAGCCGAACCGCACGGTCGCCGGCTCGCCGGGCAGCCCGGCCAGCTCCCTGGCCGCGGCGTCGACCTCGTCCACGACGGCCGCGGCGCGGCGCAGCACGAGCCGTCCTGCGGCGGTCAGGCGCACGCCGTCGTGCCGCCGCTCCAGCAGGCGGGCCCCGGCGGCGCGTTCGAGCGCGGCGACCTGCCGGGACACGGCGGACTGCGTGTAGCCGAGTGCGGTGGCCGCCGCGGTGAGCGTGCCCCGCTCGGCGACCTCGCGGAAGACCCGCAGGGCGGTGAGCGACGCGTCGGTGAAGGCCATGACGATCACGCATACCGGACTTGAGGAACTTTCGCTACCCGAATGCCCTCGGCCGCTCCTAACGTGACCGGTGCCGGGAGCGCGCACCGGCCCGCAGAACCACTCCCCGAAGGAGCACCCATGAGCACCACCCCGAAGGTCGCCCTGGTGACCGGCGCGACGCAGGGGCTCGGACTGGCCCTCGTCGAAGGGCTGGCCCGCCGGATGACGCCGGACGACACCGTCTACCTCACCGGGCGCGACGCCGCCCGCGTGGCCGCGGCCGTGGCGGCGATGCCGGCGACCGGCGCCCGCGTCCGCGGCGAGCTGCTCGACGTGGCCGACCCGCGGGCCGCCGCCGAGCTCGCCGGCCTGCTGCGCGAGCGGCACGGCGGCGTGGACGTCGTCGCCGGCAACGCCGTCATGCGCGTCGGCCCGGACGACGACATGCGCGCCCTCATCGACGCCTACACCGAGGTGAACAACTTCGGCACCACCCGGCTCCTGCGCGCCTTCGCCCCGCTGGTCCGGGACGGCGGCAGGATCCTGGTGGTCGGCAGCTCGCTGGGCACGCTGCACCACCTGGCGCCCGTCCTGCACGACCGGTTCGACGGGCTGACCACCCTGGCGGAGGTGGACGCGCAGGTGGCCGCCTGGCGCGACGCGGTCAAGGACGGCAGCGCCCGCGCCCAGTCCTGGCCGGGGTTCGTCAACATCCCGTCCAAGGTCTGGCAGGTCGCCGCGGTGCGGGCGCTGGCCGGACAACGGCGGGACGACGACGCCCGCCGCGGGATCCTGCTGGCGGCCGTCTGCCCCGGGATGATCAACACGCCGACGTCCGGCCTGTGGTGGGACGTCAGCGGCGCGCCTTCGCCGGAGCAGGCCGCCGTCCCGCTGCTCGACCTGGCCCTCGGCCCGGTGGACCCCGGCCACTACGGGGAACTCGTCCGGTTCGGGCGGGTTCTCCCGTGGCGGCCGGAGCGGCGGGCGGCTAGTTGATCGTGACGATCGTCCCGGCGCCGTTGGGGTACTCGACGTAGCCGGTGTTGACGCGCTGGGTCGCGCCCGTCCAGGACGCGGTCAGCGTGAACGGCGTGCCGGCGGTCGCCTTCGGGCGGGCCGGCGTCACGGTGAGCGCGCCACGCGCGTGGCCCGCCTCCACGATGTCGGCCTGGGTGGTGAACGCCGTGGACGTGGTCCCCGGCAGGTCACCGAGGCTGAGCACGATCAGGGTGTGCCTGCCGGGCCGCGGGCGGGAGAGCGCGGCGCGGTGGTCGCCGTCCGGGCTGGACAGCCAGGCCTCGAACTCGCGCCCGCCGGCGCCCTCGTAGACGAGCAGGCCGCCCACCTGGGCCTCCGGGTTCGCCGCCTTGATGCGGAACGCGGCGGCCCTGGCGCCCTCGGGCACCGTGATCGGGATCTCGCGGCCCCACACCTCGTCCTGGCTCACCGTGCCGGGCGTCTCGGCTCCCGAGACCGGCCCGTACGGGGTGACCTGGAACTTCTTCAGCCCCGGCGTCACCTCGAAGGAGAGCGAGCCGGCCGCGCCCGAGCCGCGCACCTCGGCGGGCGCCCTGGCGCTCAGCGGCGTGGCCACGATCGCGCTGCGCACGCTGATGCCCGCCCCGGTCCAGGTGAGCCGCCCGGCGGCGGTCCCGCCGGTGGCCTCGGGCAGCGTCTCCAGCGTGACGGTGAACTCCCTGGCCTGGCCGGCCTCCTTGAACACCAGCGTGGACGGCTTGACCTTCGCCCTGAACCCGGGCACCTCGATCGAGGCGTGGTAGACGCCCGGCGTGAGCGCCGTCACCCGGCGGGTGACCGTGCGCGAGCCGAACAGCTCGGCCACCGCGATCGTCGGGTAGTTCAGGTCGGAGGCGGCCAGCGGCGCGACGCCGGTGCCGGTGGCCACGCCGAGGCCCTCCAGGAACCCGTACCAGTCCTTCGGCCCGGCGTCGTAGACCAGGCCGGGGGTGAACATGCGGGACGGGTCCACGTGCCCGGCGCCCTGGGCGAAGACGTCCGGGGTCCTGGTGTCGTAGGCGGTGGTCATCATGGCCGACTTGATCGCCATCGGCGACAGCTGGGGATGCCGGCCGAGGTAGAGGGCGGCCAGGCCGGCGATGTGCGGGGTGGCCATCGAGGTGCCGGAGTAGAAGTCGAAGTCCTTGCCGTCGTTGCCGGGCGGCGCCACGGCGGCCAGGATCGCCGCGCCGGGGGCGGTGACGTCCGGCTTGAGCAGGTCGCCCTTGGCGGACAGGGCGGGGCCGCGCGAGGAGAAGCTGGTCACCTCGGGGTAGGCCACGCCGTCGGCGGGGGCCGGGAGCAGCGTGGCCGTCGCGCCCGGCGTGGCCGCGTACGCCGCGATCCTCCCGGCGTCGGGGGCGTCCACGTGCACGGTCGGCACGGCGTGCAGGTCGGCGTCGGTGGACTGCGGGGTCGGGTTGCCCAGCACCATGCCCACGCCGCCGGCCCGCCTGACCTCGGCCGACTTGTCCACGCGGGCCGTCGTCCCGCGCGCGCAGTAGACGATCTTCCCGGCGGCCCTGGCCGGGTCGAGCGAGCCGGCCGCGCACACCTCGGCGTCGGCGTCGGCCGCCTGGCCGGCCTTCACCGACACGGCGGTGACCAGCGGCACGGGGCCGAGCGGCGCGACGACCGAGGTGCTGATGCCCCGGTAGGCGGCGCCGTCGCCGAGCCGGACCTCGCCCCGGCGGGGCGCGATCGTGCCGGCGGCGACGGTCGTCGTCCAGGGCGCGGTGTTGTCCAGCGTGGAGGCGTCGGGGCCGGAGTTGCCGCCGGCGGTCGCGACGAAGACGCCGGCCTGGGCGGCGGCCAGGAAGGCGAGCTGGATCGGGTCGTCGGCGGGCGATTCCGACATCGCGCTGCCGATCGAGTAGTTGATCACGTCCACGCCGTCGGCCACCGCCTGGTCGATGGCCGCGATGAGGTCGGAGCTGAAGCCGCCCGTCGTGCCGCCGTCCTTGCCCTGCCACAGCGCCTTGTAGACGGCGATCGCCGCGCCCGGCGCGACGCCGGACACCGTGCCGAAGTCGATGCCGTTCGCGGCGGCCGGGACGCCGTGGTTCCCGGCCGCGGTCCCGGCGGTGTGCGAGCCGTGGCCCTGGGCGTCGCGCGGTGAGGCGAAGTCGTCGCGCTGCTGCGGCGGGGTCTGCCGCAGCCACTGCTCGCCGAAGTAGCGGGCGCTGACCAGCTTGCCGTTGCACAGGTCGGCGGTGAAGCGCTCCCCGGTCTGGCAGCTGCCGGTGAACGTTCCGCCGTCGGCCTTCTCCATGACCGTGGCGCCGTCCTTGAGATAGGGACGGTACGGGTCGGCGCCGCCGGGCGGCTCGGTGCCGAGGGCCGGGCCGGCGAAGGACGGGTTCTCCGGCCAGATG
Organism: Nonomuraea sp. NPDC001831; assembly: GCF_042892035.1. Lineage (NCBI taxonomy): Bacteria > Bacillati > Actinomycetota > Actinomycetes > Streptosporangiales > Streptosporangiaceae > Nonomuraea > Nonomuraea sp. NPDC001831. The sequence continues at coordinate 417,115 of NZ_JBIATU010000004.1, forward strand.
CCGGTGTCGACGACGCCGACGACCACGCCCTTGCCCGCCTTGCCGGTGCCGCCGAGGGCGGCCCACAGGCCGCGGTCGCCGGACAGGCGCAGGAAGTCGGTGGAGTTCCGATCGTCCAGGGCCTTGTGCAGGACGTCCGGGGTGACCGAGAGCACGCCCCGGGTGGCGTGCAGCCGCAGGGCCTGGGCCGGGGTGAGGTCGGCGGTGAAGCTGTTGGAGGCGACCACGTGGTGGGCGGTGGCGGACGCGCCGACGCTGCGGGCCACCTCGTCCTGCCGGGTGGTCAGGCGGTCGCGGTAGCGCCTGGCGTGGGGGCTGGTGGTGTCCACCTTCCTGCCCTTGCCGCCCTTGGTGGGCGCGATGCCGGTGACGCCGCCGTCGTAGGTGGCCAAAGGCGACTCGGTCAGGGTGACGACGTAGGGGGACGGGCCGGGAGAGGGGGCGGCGGGCGGGGCGGCTGCCGCTGCGGGCCCGGCCACGGCCGGGACGGCGGCGGTGACCGCCAGCGCGGCGGCCAGTGCCAGTGCGCGGTGAACGCGGGTGTTGCGGGACATTGCTCCTCAAGGGGGACGAGCCTGGTCACCCGTCCGGGGAGGATCACCGGAGGGCCGCCTTGGAGTCAAGCGTCCAGTGGAGATCAGTGTCGAGATATAGTGCTGACATTTTCGGCCACGTGACCAAAAACGACATTTTCGGAAGGTGCTTTGTGGCGGACGGCTCTGTGCTCGGCGCGGTGGGCCTGTCGGACTTCGACGAGCGGCTCTACCGGCTGCTGCTGCGCGGGCCCGGCCTGCGCACGTCCCAGGCCGCGGCCGCGCTGGAGACCGGCCCCGCCCGGGTGCGCGCCGGGCTGGCCCGTCTGGCCGACGCCGGGCTGTTGCGCCGCACCGGACCCGGCCGGTACGAGGCCGTGCCGCCGGAGGCGGCGATCGAGTGGCTGGTGGACCGCCGGCGCCTGGAGACCGAGGCGCGCCTCGCGGCGGTCCGGACGGTCGTGTCGGACTTCGCCCAGCTCTACCACTCCGGCCGGATGGGCTCCGGGCCCGCCGGGGTCGTGGAGGTGCTGGCCGGCGAGGAGGCCGTCAAGCGGGTGATCACCGAGTTGCAGCGGACGGTCGGCGTGGAACTGCTCGGCTTCGACCGTCCGCCCTATGTGGGCCGCCCCGACGACTCCCACGACACCAACGAGTCGGAGCTGGCCGGCACCCGGCAGCTGCTGGCGCGCGGCGTGGACATCCGGGTGGTCTACTGCGCCGAGTCCCTGGACCGGCCCGGCCGTCTGGAGACGCTGATCCGGCTGGCCGAGGAGGGCGAGCGGTCCCGGTTCGTCGCGCACCTGCCGTTCAAGCTGCGCATCGCCGACCGCAGGATCGGCCTGTTCCCGCTGGTGGACGGCGTCTACGACAACATCGCCCTGCTGCACCCCTCGCGGCTGCTGGACGCCCTGGTCGAGCTGTTCGACGTCTACTGGGAGCGCGGCCGGCCGCTGGCCGGGCTGCCGCAGGCGGCGCAGGAACGCCCGGCGGAGGCGGACCTGCTCGTGCTGCGTCTGCTCAACGCCGGGCTCAAGGACGAGGCCATCGGCCGTCATCTCGGCGTCAGCCCCAGGACGGCCACCCGCAAGATCGCCGCCGTGGTGGAGAGCCTCGGCGTGACCAGCCGCTTCCAGGCGGGCGCGGAGGCGGCCGCCCGCGGCTGGCTCTGATTCCCTACCGCCTTCCATATCGCCGCACTTCGCTCGATCTTCGCTTACTGTGCATCTCGGGGGGTGCGCTGCGGGAGAATGATCCTCGCCGCGCGCCGGTGCACGGCCGGCGGGAAGCAACGGGGGAACACGGAGGATGACGTCGAGGATGAGTGCTCAGACGCAGGAGCATCTCGGCCCTTACCGGGTGATCAGGAAGATCGGCGAAGGCGGCATGGGGGTCGCCCACCTCGGTCTCGACGGCGCGGGCCGCCAGGTCGCGATCAAGGTGCTGCATCCGCACGTCGCCGCCGACCTCAAGGCGCGTGACCGCCTGGTGCGCGAGGTGGAGACCATGCGCCGGGTGCGCAGCCGGTACGTCGCCGAGGTCGTCGACGCGGAGTTCGACGCCCACCGGCCCTACGTCGTGACGCGCTTCGCCGACGGGCGCACGCTGGAGCAGGCCGTCCTGACCGACGGCCCCCTGGAGCCCCACGCGGTCGTCAGGCTCGCGCGCGGGCTGTGCCAGGCCCTGGTCGACATCCACGCGGCCGGCGTGATCCACCGCGACCTCAAACCGGCCAACGTCATGCTGGTCGGCGGCGAGCCGCTGGTCATCGACTTCGGCATCGCCCACCTGGTCGACGCGGCCCGGCTGACGCAGTCGGGCATGTTCGTCGGCACGCCCGGCTACCTGGCGCCGGAGATCATCCGGGCCTCGCAGGTCACCCCGGCGGCCGACGTGCACGCGCTGGCCTCGACCGTGTTCTTCGCCGCCACGGGGCTGCCGCCGTTCGGCACCGGCTCGTTCGAGGCCGTCTGCTTCAACACCATGGAGGGACGGGCGCGGCTCGACGAGGCGCCCGCGTGGCTGCGCGGCTGGCTGGCCGGCGCGCTGCGCGTCGACCCGGCGGCCCGGCCCGTCGCCCGGGAGCTGCTGCGGCAGGCCGGGGCGCTCGACCCCGGCGGCCGCCCGCTCGCGCCCGAACCGCCCGCCGCGAGCACGCTCACCATGGACGCCGTCTCCGCCCTGCTGCCGCCGGTCGAGTACGCGCCGCGCGGCCACCACGAGCAGCCGGCGCCGCCCGCACCCACCGTCCACGCCGACCGGCAGTGGGAACGCCCGCGGCCCGCCCCCGAGCCCGCCGCCCCCGCCGAGCCGTTCGACCTGCGGCGGTTCGTGACCAGCAGCGCGTTCGTCGGCGTGCTGGCGCTGGTGACGCTGTCGGCCACGACCGTCGTCACGCCGGTCGTCGGCGGCCTGCTGGCGGTGGCGCTCTCGCTGGCGCTGCGCGTCGCCGACCACTTCCTGTCCGAGGAGCGGCCCACGCCGTCCCGCGCCGCGCTCGTGGGCATGGGGAGCCTGCTGCTGTCGCTGGCCTGCGGCCTGGGCGTGGCCGGCCTGCTGGAGGCGGCCGGATCGAGCACCAGCCACGCCGAGGCCCTGGCGGCGGGCGCGTTCACGCTGGGGCTGTTCGTGCTGCCCGGCGCGGGACCCGCGCGGCGCAGGGCCGCCCGCGTGCTGGCCCGCCTGCTGCCCGGCCGCAGCGCGACCGTGGTGACGGTGGCCGTCATGGGCCCGATCGCGCTGCTGGCGACGATCGCCGCGCTCCTCCAGAGCTGACCGGCCCGGCTGACCGGCCTCAGCCGCCGGTGGCTCCGGGCAGGCCCCTGAGCAGCGCCAGGTCGTGCAGGTCGCGTGCCCTCGGCTCGTACCCCTGGTGGAAGGCGAGCTGCTGGGACGCCGACAGGCACGGCACGCGCCGCCCGGCGACCGTGCCCGAGGCGAAGGCGGCCGCCGGGTAGAAGAGCGCGCCGCCCCGGTCGTCGAGGTCCTGCACGGCCGAGCCGTCCGCGGCGAAGCGGAGCGGATGCAGGTCGAGCTCGCGACCGAGGTCGTCGGCCATGACGAAACGGGCCGGCCGGCCGGGCACGGCGCCGGCCCGCTCGGTGTAGCCGAGCGCCTCCAGCGCCCCGATCACGCGCGGCTCCTGCTCGGCCCGGTGCAGCAGGTCGAGGTCGTGGTGGTCGCGGGTGGCCCGGCCGACGAGGGCGTCGACGCCCCAGCCGCCGGCGATCCACACCTCGCAGCCGGCCGCGCGCAGCGCCGCGCGCACCCGCAGCAGCTCCCCGGCATCGAAGATCATTCGGGGTAGCGTACGGCTGGACACCGCGCCGGTCAACGTGCTCAGAATGGGCCTCGTGACGCCTTCGACCGGGCACGTCGTCAGGAACCCGCGCACCGGGCGCGCCGAGCGGCCGCTCGCGCCCGTCGGCCCCGGCCGGCTGGCGGAGATCGCGGCCGGGCTGCGGGCGATGGCCCCCGCCTGGCGGGCCCCCGACCGGGCCGCCGACCGGGGCGAGGTGCTGGCCGCGTTCGGCCGCGCGCTGGCGGCCGACGACGAGCTGCTGGCCGCGCTGGTGGCCGACACGGGCCGGGAGGCCGAGTCCAGGCTGGAACGGCAGCTCACCGCCGGGCTCGCCGAACGCTGGGCGCGCCAGGCCCCCGCCCTGCTCGCACCCCCGCCCGAACGGCCGGCCGCGCTGCCGGGCATCGCCGTGGGCGGCGACGCGGTGCCGTACGAGCTGGCCGGGGTGATCAGCCCCTGGAACTTCCCGCTGCTGCTCGCCCTGATCGACGCGCTGCCCGCGCTGGCGGCCGGCTGCGCGGTGCTGGTCAAGCCGAGCGAGGTGACGCCGCGCTTCATCGAGCCGCTGATGCGGCTGGTCCCGGCCGGGCTGCCGCTGCGGCTGGTCGAGGGGGCCGCCGAGACCGGCGAACGGCTCGTCGGGCTGGTGGACACCGTCGTGTTCACCGGCAGCGTGCCGACCGGCCGCCGGGTGGCCGAGGCCGCGGCGCGCGCGTTCGTCCCCGCCCACCTGGAGCTGGGCGGCAAGGACCCGGCGATCGTGCTGGCGGGCGCCGACCTGGAACGGGCGGCCGAGGCCGTCCTGTGGGGCGGCACGGCCAACGCCGGGCAGTCCTGCCAGTCGATCGAACGCGTCTACGTCGAGCGCGACGCCTGCGACGCCTTCCTCGGCCTGCTCGCCGACAGGGCCGCGCGGACCCGGCTGACCTGCGAGGGCGGCCCCATCGGGCCGATCATCGACCCCGCGCAGGCCGGCGTGATCGCGGCCCACCTGGCCGACGCCGCCGCCAAGGGCGCGCTGACCCACACGGGCGGCGCGATCGAGCGGCACGGCGGCGGGTTGTGGTGCCGTCCCACCGTGTTGTCGCGGGTGCGGCACGACATGCTGGTCATGACCGAGGAGACGTTCGGGCCGGTGCTGCCGGTCATGGCCGTGTCCGGGGCGGAGGAGGCGGTGGAGCTGGCCAACGACAGCGCGTACGGGCTGTCGGCCGCCGTGTTCGCCGCCACCGAGAAGGAGGCGCTGGCCGTCGCGGCCCGGCTCAACGCCGGCGCGGTCAGCGTCAACGACGCCGCGCTGACCGCGCTCGTCCACGAGGGCGAGAAGAACTCCTTCGGCCTGTCGGGGCTCGGCGGCTCGCGCATGGGCGCCGCCTCGATCGGCCGGTTCCTGCGCCGCAGGGCGTACCTGATCAACCGGTCCGGGGCCGCCGACCCGTGGTGGCACCCCAGGGAGGGATAGAGCATGGGACTGCGTGCCGAGATGCCGCTGCTGGCCCGCCACGAGGGCGAGTGGGCCGGCGAGTACGTGCACGTCGACAAGGACGGCGCCGTGATCGACCGCCACCACGTCGAGATGACCTGCGCGATCGTCGACGACACCGGCTACCACCAGACCAACCGCTACCGCTGGGACGACGGCCGCACCGAGGTGCACGAGTTCCCCGGCAGGTACCTGGGCGGCGGCCGGTGCGCGTTCGACACCGACCGGCTGACCGGCCAGTTCTGGGAGCTCGACGACAACACCATCTACCTGACCTGGCGCTTCAAGGCCGAGGGCGACGACCTGCGGCTGTTCGAGCTGATCGTGCTGAGCCCGGACGGCGACTCCCGCAGCCGCACCTGGCAGTGGATCAGGAACGGCGAGTGCGTGCGGCGCACCCTGATCGACGAGCACAGGACCGCCTGACATGACCGCCTGCACCGCGTTGGCGCTCCAGATCGCGGCCAGGGCCGTCACCGACCGCGCCGACCTGGCCGCCGCCGTCGGGCGGGTGGCGGAGCGCGTCGGCGGCAGCAAGGCGTGGCTCGGCCCCGCCCTGCGGCTGGTGGTGCTGCCGGAGTACGTCCTGACCGGCTTCCCTGCCGGGCAGGGCCCGGCCGAGTGGCGCGAGAAGGCCGCACTCGACGTGGACGGGCCCGAGTACCGGGCGCTGGCCGCGATCGCCGCCGACAACGACGTGTTCCTGTGCGTCAACGCCTACGAGCGCGACGAGCACTTCCCCGGCCTGTACTTCCAGGCGTGCGTGATCCTCTCCCCGGCGGGGGAGGCGGTGTTGCGCTACCGGCGGCTGCACTCGCTGTTCACGCCCACGCCGTACGACGTGTGGGAACGCTACCTCGACCGGTACGGCCTCGACGGCGTGCTGCCGGTCGCGCGCACCGAGATCGGCAACCTGGCCGCGCTCGCCTCGGAGGAGATCCTGGTGCCCGAGCTGGCCAGGGCGCTGGCGCTGCGCGGCGCGGAGGTGTTCTGCAACCCGACCTCCGAGGCGTACTCGCCCGCCCTGACGCCCAAGGCCGTCGCCCGCCGCGCCCGCGCAGTGGAGAACCTGGCCTTCGTCGTCTCGGCCAACACCGCCGGGTTGTCCGGCATCGCGATCCCGGGCGACTCGGTCAACGGCGGCTCGGAGGTGATCGACCACGAGGGCCGCGCGCTGGCCCAGGCCGGGCCGGGGGAGACGCTGGTCGCCGCCGCCGAGCTGGACCTGGCCGCGCTGCGCCGCGCCCGCCGCCGGCCCGGCATGGCGAACCTGCCCAGCCGGGTCAAGACCGGGCTGTGGGCGCGCGAGTACGCCGCGCACGACGTCGAACGGCCCGCCGACCTGGACACCCCCCCGGACCGCGGCTTCCGCCTCGCCCGGCAGCGCGAGGTCATCGAACGCCTGCACGGCCGGGGCTGAGCGTCAGGCGCGGGCGTAGCGGCGCAGCAGCCCCCGCTCGGCCGCCAGGAAGATCGAGTTGAGCGCCACGCCGAGCACGCCCAGCAGCACGATGCCGGCCCACATGGCCGGGATGTCGAACTGGCTCTGCGCCTCCAGCAGCCGGTGGCCGATGCCCTCGCTGCTGCCGTACAGCTCGGAGATCACCATCATGATCAGCGCCAGCGACACGCTGAGCCGCAGCCCGGCCAGGATCTTCGGCGCGGCGGCGGGCAGGACGACGTGGAACAGGCGGGTGGCCGCCGACAGGCGGAAGACCCGGCCGGTGTCGAGGTAGCCGCGGTCGACGTGGCGGCCGCCGTCCATTGAGTTGATCAGTACGGGCCACACGACCCCGTACACGATCGAGGCGAGCTGCATCGGAGTGCCGATCTTGAACAGCAGCAGGAACACCGGCAGCAGCGCCGCGGGCGGCACCGAGCGGCCGAGGTGCAGCAGCGGCTCGGCCAGCGCGGCCAGCCACTCCAGGCGGCCCAGGGCCAGGCCCAGCGCCACCCCCGCCAGCGCGGCCAGCGCCCAGCCCGCCACCAGCCGCCCGAGGCTGGGCAGCAGGTCGGCGACCGCCTCGTCGGTCAGGAACAGCCGGCCCGGCGAGCCGGAGAACCACATCTCGCGCAGCCGCGCCAGGATCGTGCTGGGCGGCGGGAAGTAGACGGCCGCCGCCTGCCGGGCGGCCAGCTCCCACGACACCGCCACCACGGGCAGCAGCCAGTGGCGGCGCGCCCACCGCCAGACGGTCGCCACGGCCCCGCCCGGCCCCGGCCGGGTCACGCCGCGCCCTGCGCGCGGGCGTGGTGCCAGCGGAACAGCCGCCGCTCGGCCGTGGTGACCAGCAGGTTGGCCGCCAGCCCGAGCAGGCCCGCCCACAGCGTGCCGGCCAGCACCCGGTCGACGTGGTTGGCGCTGCCGGCCTGGAGCAGGAACGTGCCGATGCCGTCGCCGCCCGCGATGAGCTCCACGCTGACAGCGACGATGAGGGTGACCCCGACGGAGATGCGCACGCCGGTGGCGACGAACGGCGCGGCGCTCGGCAGGCAGACCCGCAGCACGACCGCCAGCGGGCCGAAGCCGAAGCTGCGCAGCGTCTCCTTGGCCTGCGGGTCGACGTCGGACAGGCCGTACATGGTGTTGACCAGCAGCGGCCAGCAGCAGGTGTAGACGATCAGCGAGGTCTTGGCGTCGGCGCTGTCGGGGAACAGGAACATGGCCAGCGGGATCAGCGACACCGACGGGATCGGCCGCAGGAACTCCACCAGCGGCCGCGCCGAGCGCTCCACCACCGGCACCGTGCCGAGCAGCAGCCCGGCCGGCACCGCCACCGCGATCGCGATCAGCAGGCCGGCCGCGCACGCGCCGAGCGTGGCCAGCACCTGCGCGTGGAAGGCGCCGTCGGCCGCCAGCCCGGCCGCGGCGGCCAGGACGTCGGAGGCGTACGGCAGCACCCCGGGGTCGATGAGCCCGGCCCGGCCCGCGGCCTCGGTCAGGACCAGCGCCCCGGCGACCCCCGCCGCCCCCAGGACCAGCCGCCCGCCCCCCGTGATCATTCCAGGCCGGTCGCGATCTGCGTGCCGACGTCGGGCCTGCTCTTCAGGTAGCCGTAGCCGACGAGCAGGTCGGCCAGCTTCTGGAAGCCCTCCCGGGGCGGCTCCATCGAGAAGACGCCGAGCTTCATGGCCGCCGCGCTCGCCGCGTCGATCTGCGTGTACGTCGGGATGACCTCGTCGATCGCCTTGCGGTCGGCGGCGGCGACGCCCTGGGCCTTGGCCAGGGCGCGGTGGAAGGCGGCGGCGGTGCGGGGGTTGGCGGCCAGCCAGGACTCGGACACGCCCCAGCCGTCGATCGGGATGCCCGCGGTCGGGCCCGACATGGTGTCGATCACCTCGGTGCCGCCCGCCTTCTTGGCGGCGGTCAGGAACGGCTCGACCAGCCAGGCGGCGTCGACCTTGCCCGAGGCCAGCGCGCCCAGCTGCTCGTTGAACGGCATCGCCACGTACTTGACGTCGTCGGGGGCGAGCCCGGCCTGCTGGAGGTGGGCGTTGGTGACCGTCTGGCCCAGCGCCTTGAGCACGTTGACCGCGACCGTCTTGCCCTTCAGGTCGGTGGCGGATCTGACCGGCGACCCCTTGGGCACGACGACGGACGCGACTCCGGGGGCCGACTCCTGGCTGTGCTGGAACAGTTTGAGCTTGGCCGCGCCGGAATCGTTGATGGACAGCAGCGAGACGTAGGAGGTCAGGAACGCGTCCATGCTGCCGTTGAGAATTTTCGGCATGACCGCCTGAGGGGCCTGGATGATCTCGGTCTTGACCGTCAGCCCCTCGGCTTTGAAGAATCCGCGTTTCTCGGCGATGAACAGCGGCGCCGCCGACGGCACCGGCACCACGCCGACGAGGAGCTGGGTCTTCTCCAGCCCGCCGGAACTCCCCGAGCCGCTGGTGGGGGGAGGGGCCGGGGCGCCGCCGCAGGCCGCGAGGCCCGTGACGAGGGCCAGCGCGGCGGCGGCGTGTGCGATCTTCACGATGCTCTCTCCTGACGGCCGGCGCGATTTCTGGCCGGGCAAGGGGACGATCGCGGCGCGCACGGACGGCGTGGGCCCGAATCGCCCGAACCCCCGACACATTCGGCGCCACCGGAAAGCCCCGCTGCCACGAATGGTGATCGTACAGCAGGATCCGCGGCGGCCGCCATGAAACAAACCGGGCATTTGTATTGACGACCCTGACGGTCGGTATAAGTCACGGTAAATCGGTTATTCGTGTATATCCCTTGCCATTGCGGGATCAATTGCTGAACTGTGCAGCGCCGCCGACGAGGTCATTGCCGCTCCTTGGGCGTGCCATGAGAGCCGGGTTGAGAGCATGTGGGCGGCAGAAGTCCCGGGCGAGACCGGTGAGGGGGTGGGGGCCCTGCGGCCGCTCCGGCTCTCGGTCCAGGCGCGTCTCATCCTGGCGACCGCCGTGTTGTCGCTCGTCGTCTGCGCGGCGATCGGCGTCGCCCTCGACCTGCTGATCCGCGACAGGATCCGGCAGGACGTCTTCGCCGACACCCAGCGGGCCACCACCGAGTGGATCGGCTCGATGGGCACCACCTTCCCGCCCCCGGTCACCACGTCCTACGTCGACCTCATCCAGCTCGTGGACGCCCGCGGCCAGGTGGTCGCGGCCAGCCGCGCCGCTCGGAGCAGGCCGCCCATCAGCACACTCTGGCCGCCCTCCGACGAACGCATCCGGCACGGCGTGGCCTGCAGGGGGGACGAGTGCCTGATGTTCACCGCCACCCGGCCCTCGCCGCAGGAGGAGCGGTTCCTGTGGCGTGGCGCGCCCCACGTCGTCTACGCCGCCCGGGTGGAGCCGCCGCTGCTGTCCACCCACCGCCTGGAGCTGATCATCGTCGCCGGGGGCCTGGCCGTCAGCGCGTTGATCACCTGGATCGCCGCGTTCCTGATCGGGCGTACGCTGCGGCCGGTCGAGGCGATGCGGGCCAGGATGGCCGAGATCACCGTCACCGACCTGAGCAAGCGGGTGCCCGAGCCGCCCGGCGGCGACGCGGTGGCCGAGCTCGCGCGTACCGCCAACAGGACGCTGGCCCGCCTGGAGGAGGCGGTCGAGCAGCAGCGCAACTTCTCCTCCATGGTCTCCCACGAGCTGCGCACGCCGCTGACCGGCCTGCGCACCCGGCTGGAGGAGGCGCTGACCTACCCCGACGTGGACCCCCGCGCCGCCCTGAGCGACGCGCTGTCCACCGCCGACCGGTTCCAGGTGATCATCGAGGAGATGCTGCTGCTGGCCCGCGTCCGCACGGCCTCCCCGCACGACCGGGAGCCGGTGCGGCTCGGCGAGCTGGTCCGGGAGGAGGTCGCCGGCCGGCGGGCGGGGCTGCTGATCCGGGTGCACGTCGAGGAGGACCTCCAGGTGCTCGGCAACCGCGTCCAGCTCGGCGAGGTGCTGACGAACCTGCTGGTCAACGCCCAGCGGCACACCCGCACGGTGGTCGAGGTCCGGGTGGAGCGCCGCGACGGCCAGGCGGTGGTCTCGGTCCGCGACGACGGCGCGGGCGTCGCGCCCGACGACCGCGAGCGGGTGTTCGACCCCTTCGTCCGCCTGTCGGAGGGACGCCGGCGCGACCCCGGAGGCAGCGGGCTGGGCCTGGCCATCTCCCGTGCCATCGCCCGCGCCCACCAGGGCGACCTGGAGATCGAGGACACCCCGGACGGCCCCTGCTTCGCCCTGCGCCTCCCGCTGCCCGCCCCCGGCCCGGACGGCCGGCCGCGCTAGCGACCGGTTTCGGCGGCCGGGCGGCGGGCAGTCGGGCGGGACCCCGAGACGAGGAGGAACACCGTGCCGACCGCACGAGAGATCATGACCCCGCACGCGGAGTGCGTCAGCGCCGAGGATTCCGTGCTGGTGGCCGCCGAGAAGATGGCCCGCATGGACGTCGGCTCGCTGCCCATCTGCGGCTCCGACGACCGCCTCAAGGGCATGCTCACCGACCGCGACATCGTGGTGAAGGTGCTGGCCGCGGGCAAGGACCCGGCCCAGTGCCGGGCGGGCGAGCTGGCCCAGGGCGAGGCCGTCACCATCGGCGCCGACGACGACGCCCGCGAGATCCTGCGCACCATGGCCGGCCACCGCGTGCGGCGCCTGCCGGTCATCGACGGGCACCGGCTCGTCGGGATCGTCGCGCTCGCCGAAGTGGCCAAGTCCGTGCCCGACGCCAAGGTGGGCGACCTGCTCGACGCCCTCACCACGGACTGACCCGGCGCCACGAAGCGCCCGGGGCGGCGCGGGCGGCGGAATCGTCCCTCAGGGGCGCACCTGAGGGCTTTTCGTCTCGTCTGCTCGACCAGCGTCTCTGAAACGGTCCGAAACCAACCTTGCCGACCATGGTTTCGGGACGAGGTCAGTTTCCGAAGTCGTCTGCACGAATGCGCGAAGCGGTCTGCACGCCCGCAGCGTGCAGACCACCCGGGCCAGCAGCACCGGCCGTGCTTCGACCCGTGCGCTGAGCACGGCGTCGAAGTCGGTCACGCACAGTAGTTGCCCGTCCGGGGCGCCGATGAACACCTCGATCGGATCGCCGTCCTCGTCACGGCGAAGCACAAAATTGCACACCCGTACGCGCGATTCCACGGACTGGCCGGGAGCCTGAGCCACCACTTCCCGCAGCTCCGCGCCATCCAGAAAGATCTCCACCAACTCGGCCACGCTGCACTGCGCGATGCCCTCGGCGTCGAAGACCGCGGCACCCGCAGGCAAGGGAATGGTCTGACTCTCCCCAGCCCGGCTGATCTGGCCGGAGATGCAGATCAGAGTTCTCGAATCAGGCCACGAAACTCCAGGCGCGGTTGCCCCAGCCCACCAAGAGGCCCGTCCGGGGATCGGTCTTTCCGGCGTCACCAGCTCAATGGCGTAGTAACGGGCTTTGGCGACCGCGCCCGCGGTGGAACCGCTGGAGGAGACCATGACCATGTGATCCAGCTCCAGGTCCGCCTGCTTGGTGAATACCCGCTCGACCCAGGTCATGTCCGGCTTCTGGCCGTGATCACGGCACTCGACCCGATTCGCACCTGCCTGCCATCACGAGCACGGCTGGTGATGAGGACGTCGACTTCACGCAGGCCCGACCCTGTACGGTCGGGCAGCATCACCGACTTGGTGACCACGGCGTCGGCATCAACTTGTGACCGGATGAAGTAGACGACCGCCTGGAAGTCATTGGAACGTGCGGGCATGCGGACACGGTAGCGATGGGGCCGACGGTTTCTGGTCGCCTCGGTACGCGCGGCCGCGGAGTTGAGGATGGTCGCCGTGGTCAGTGCCCGGCCCAGCCGGCCGTCCCGCAGACGATCGATTTGTAGAGGCTGGGAGGGCTGGTAACGCCTTCGCTGATTCAGGTCCCCAACTCCCGATTCGGGGGCACCCTGGAGACATGTCGAAGACGTCGTCTGGGGCGGGACGCGCGACGGGGTCGCGGTTGTGGCGGGTCGTGGCGATCGTCGCGGTCGTCGTGCTGGCGGTCTGTCTGGCGGCCGGGGTGTTGTGGTTCTTCGCTGATCAGCAGGCCACGCCGCCCACGGTGTCGGCCTCGGGCGAAGGGGCGGTCGCCGTTGGCGGCGACAGCTCCGGCATCATCTCGACCGGTGACGGCGCGCGGAACGTGCAGATGCGGGCTGAGGCCTCCGGGCAGGGTCGGGTGTACCAGGCAGGCGGCGACCAGACCATCAACGAGCGATGACCACCCCTCCAGCCGATCCCCGAAAGCAGCCGCTCATTCAGATGGACGGCAGCGCTCGTGAGCATGGCCGCACGTACCAGGCCGCGCACGACCAGATCATCAACGAGATCATTCAGCAGAGCCCACGGCGGCCACTGCCCCAAGTCGGTGCCGTGCAGGTTCCGTCCGGGCTGTCTGGGCTACCGCGCCGTCCTGCGGCGACCTTCGTCGGCCGGGATACAGCCCTGACCGCCCTACGCCAGACACTACGGGACACGACGGGGACTGGTGTGATCAGTCAGGCCGTGCTCGGACTGGGTGGCGTCGGAAAGAGCGAACTGGCCCTGCAATACGCCCACCACCATCGCGAGAAGTACCAGCTCGTGTGGTGGATCGACGCCAACAGCCCCGACCAGATCCGCGTCGAGCTGGCCGCCCTGGCCCGGACACTGACATGCGGCATCGACTCGGTGGCCGCCGAGCAGGCCACCGTCGAGGAAGCCGCCGCCTGGGCACTGAGCTGGCTGGCCGCCCACCCCGCTTGGCTGGTCATCTTCGACAATGTCGAAGATGTCGCCGATGTCGAGCCGTACTTGGCTCGCCTCGCTCACGGTCATGTGCTGATCACCACTCGACGTGACATCGGCTGGCAGCACCTGAACATCACCCCGCTCCGGCTGGAACTGTTGCCCCGCCAGGCCGCGATCGACCTGCTGGCCGGCCTGATCGGCCCGCCGGACTCCGCCAACAGCAACGGGCTGAGGGAACTGGCCGAACAGCTGGGGGATCTTCCGCTGGCCTTGACCCAGGCCGGCGCATACATCGCTCGAACCCCCCGCATGACCCTCACTGGGTATCTGGAGCTGCTGAAGAGCGCCCCCGCCCGCATGTACGCCACCGCCGCAACGGCCGGAGGCGACGCCGAACGCGTGGTGGCCAAGGTACTGACCCTCAGCCACACCCGCATCCAGGCCATCAACCCGTTGGCCATCGATGTGCTGAACCTGCTGGCCTGTTTCGCTCCCGACAATCTGCCCTGCTCCGTGCTGGACGGCCTTCCGACGACCGACCCCTTGCAGGTCGGCGAGGCGCTGGCGCTCCTGGAGTCCTACAGCTTGATCACCCTCACCCCAAGCCCTGTCGAGCTTGTGCCCGGCCAGCCGGAGGACCTGGTCAGCGTGCACCGTCTTGTCCAGGCCGTCACCTTGCATCAGCTCATGCCCGACCAGCGTGATCAGGCTCGCAACAGCGCGGCGGAACTGATCCAGGCCGCGCTCCCTGACCAGCCAAGGGCGATCGGTACCTGGCCTGCCTTTCAAGCACTCGTGCCACACGCACGCGCCGTGTTGCCGGCAGACTCCCCTGGCCTGCATCAGTTGATTGACTATCTCGATGCCAGCGGCGACTACACCACCGCCGTCCAACTGCAGCAAGCCATCTACAGTCACGCTCTGGCCACGCTGGGCGCCGAACATCCCGCCACCCTGATTGCCCGGCATAACCTGGCCTGGTGGACAGGGGAGGCGGGGGACGCGCTCACTGGTCGCGACCAGTACACGGCTTTGCTCCCCGTACTCGAACGCGTCCTGGGCGCCGAGCATCCCGAAACCCTGGCTACCCGGAACAACCTCGCCATCTTGACGGGTGAGTCGGGGGACGTGGTCACCGCGCGCGACCAATACACAGCTCTGCTCCCCGTACTCGAACGCGTCCTGGGCACCGAGCACCCCAACACCCTGGCCGCCCGCCACAACCTGGCCATCTGGACAGGTGGGGCGGGGGAGGCGGTCGTCGCCCGCGACCAGTTCGCCGCCCTGCTGCCCATCCTTGAACGCGTCCTGGGTGTTGAACACCCCAGAACTTTGGCCGCCCGGCACAACCTCGCCCGAGAGACGGGGGAGGCAGGGGACGCAGCAACCGCCCGCGACCAGTACACAGCCCTCCTGCCGATCCTCGAACGCGTTCGGGGCGCTGAACACCGCAACACCCTGATCGCCCGGCATTACCTCGCCCGGTGGACAGGAGAGGCGGGGGACGCAGCAACCGCCCGCGACCAGTTCGCCGCCCTACTTCTCATACTTCGACGTGTTGAAGGCGCCGAGCACCCCTCAACCCTGGCTGCGCGGAGCAACCTCGCCCGGTGGACGGCAGAGGCGGGGGACGCAGCAACCGCCCGCGACCAGTTCGCCGCCCTACTTCCCGTACACGACCGCGTTTTGGGCGCCGAGCACCCTGACACCCTGATCGCCCGGCATAACCTCGCCTGGTGGACAGGGCAGGCGGGGGACGCAGCAACCGCCCGCGACCAGCACACAGCCCTGCTGCCCATCCTCGAACGCGTCCTGGGCGCCGAGCACCCCACGACCCTGGCTACTCGGAACAACCTCGCCCAATGGACAGGTGGAGTAGGGGAGGCGGCCGCCGCCCGTGACGAGTTCGCCGCCCTGCTGCCCATCCTCGAACGCGTCTTGGGTGCTGAACACCCCAACACTCTGGCTGTCCGCCACAACCTGGCTTCCTGGACGGGCGAGGGGGGAGACGCAGCCACCGCCCGCGACCAGTTCGCCGCCCTGCTGCCCATCTTCGAACGCGTCCAAGGCCCCGAACATCCCAACACCCAGAACACCCGGACACAACTGGCCTACTGGACAGAGCGGGCAGCAGAGGGGACAGAGCTGAGCGGTGGGTGATGGTCCATTCAACGATCGTTTTATGAAAATGATCATTTCCTGGGTGTCGACCTGGGGCGGGGATCTTCAAAAACTTCACGCCCTCAACAACTCCGGAGACCGTTTGTTGGGAGAACCCGGCGGTGACGACCGCGCCGCTGGGTCTGCCCGACGACATCCTCGCCGTCTTCCCCGCGATCCGGTACGAGATCCGCGTCGGCTACGCCCGCGTTTCGACCCGCGGTCAAAGCCGCCTCGATCGTCAGATCGACGCCCTGCGGGTGGCCGCTGCCGCAAGGTCTTCGCGGACAAGAAGTCCGGTAAGAACGCGCTCCGGCCGGAACTGCAGGCCTGCCACGCGTTCCTCTCCGTGGGCGACACCCTCGTGGTACTCGAACTTGCTCGCTACGGCCGCAGCCTGCACGATCTCATCACCATGGTCGGTCACCTCCGGCTACAACCACATCCCCGACCTGGACGAACTACGCGCAGCGCGCCCGAAGGCGATCGAAACCCGGGCCCCGTAAGTCGTCCTGACGGCAGCGTATAAGCCCATCAGGCCTGGCCGCCGCCGCCCTCGACTGCCGCGCGACTACCAAGATCAATCTCACCAGTATCAACCCCGATCTCTCCTTCCCGACCGGCTGCCCGGGCCGGTGAACCGTGAACCACAAGCGGCAATCGTGATCCAGCTCATCGCTCCTTCGGGGCTGGGGACGCCTTCGGGAGCGGAGGGCCACGAAGGCATGGCCGCACCGCCGACCCCGAAATGCTCAACCCCACCTACGACAGCGGCGACCACCTGCACGCCAACGACGCCGGCTACGCCGCCATGGCCCGTCTCGTCGCCGACCCGCTGATGCCCAAGGCGAGGTAATGCTCTGACGAGAGCCGCTCAGCGCATTCCGGCATCGGAACCATGGGCTGCTCGATGGCTGGAGCCCGTCACTCCGCCATGAGGTCGTACGGGCTGGAGCGGGCGAGGCCGGCGAGGGTGGCCAGGGCGTGGGACAGCGTTGGGACGGAGGGGGAGGCGAGGCCGAGGCGGATGGCGTTGGACGCGTTGGTGCCACTGACGGCGAAGGCGGCGGCGGGGGTGACGGCGATGCCGTGCCTGGCGGCGGCTGCCACGAACGTGTCGGTTCGCCACGGCGGCGGGAGCTCCCACCAGCAGTAGTAGGAGCACGGGTCGCTCTGTATCGCGAAGCCGTCGAGGTGACGGGCGGCCAGCGCTTGGCGCGTGGCGGCATCCTGCCGCTTGGCCTGGGCGATCGACCGCACCGTGTCGTCGGTCAGCCACCGGGTGGCCGACTCCAGCGCGAACCGCATCGGCGTCCACCCACCGGAGCGCAGGGCCGCCGCCACGCCCGCGACGGCGGGGCCGGGCATGTGGGCGAAGCCGAGCGACAGGCCGGCTGCGAGCCGTTTGGACAGGCTGTCCACGAGGATCGTCCGCTCGGGTGCGAAAGCGGCCAGGGGCGGTAGGTCCTCGCGGAGGAAGGACCAGATCGAGTCTTCGATCGCGGGTAGGTCCAGGCGCGCGAGGACAGCCGCGAGCTCGGCCCTGCGCTCCACGGGCATGCTGAACGACAGCGGGTTGTGCAACGTCGGCTGCAGGTAGACGGCCTTGAGCGGCCCCGCGGCCTCGACGGCCGCCGGGTCGAGGCCGGCCCCGTCGATGCGCAGCGGGACGAGCGTGACGCCGAGGCGGGCGGCGATCGCCTTGAGCACGGGGTAGGTGAGCTCTTCCACGCCGAGCCGCCCGCCCGGAGGGACGATCGCGGCGATGGCGGCGGCGATCGCCTGGCGGCCGTTGCCCGCGAACAGCACCCGATCCGGATCAGGACGCCATTCCGCCCGGGTGAGCAGCTCGGCGACGGCGCCGCGCGCCTGCGGGGTGCCCGCGGCGCCGACCGGCCGCATGGCCGACTCCAGCACGTCGGGCCGCAACAACGGGCCGATGCCGTCGGCGAGCAGCTTCGCCTGCCCGGGCACGACGGGGTAGTTGAGTTCGAGGTCGATCCTGCTGGTCGCAGGCTCGGTCAGGGCCAGTCCCTGCTGCGGCGTCGCGGCCCGTACGAACGTGCCGCGGCCGACCTCTCCGACGGTGAGGCCGCGGCGCGTGAGTTCCTGGTAGACGCGGGCGGCGGTGGAGTTGGCGATGCCGTGCCGGCGCGCGAAGACCCGTTGCGGCGGCAACCGGTCGCCCGGGCGCAGTCTCCCGGTCTCGATCTCGGTGGCGATGGCGTCGGCGACCTGCCGGAAGTCCTCCATATCGGTCATCCAATCAAAAAATCGCTCCGAGTACAATTTTTCCTATTGTACCGATATTGCCGCACGGATAGCTTCATGCCCGTGATTGAACAGAGTGCGGTGCTCGGCGTGGTGTCCGTGGCGCTCGGAATGGTGCTGTCCCCGGGCCCCAACATGATGTATCTCGTCTCCAGGAGCACCAGTCAGGGCCGGTCGGCCGGGATCATCTCCCTGGCCGGCGTCGCGACGGGCTTCCTCGTCTACCTGCTGGGGGCGAATCTCGGATTGTCGGTGTTGTTCGCCGCGGTCCCCGAACTGTTGACCGCCATCAGGATCGCGGGAGCCGCCTACCTGCTGTGGCTGGCCTGGAAGACGCTCAAACCGGGCGGCGTCTCCGTCTTCGCGGTGGGCCGCGTGCTGCCGGACTCCCCGCGGCGGCTCTTCATGATGGGCCTGATGACCAACCTGCTCAACCCGAAGATCGCCATCCTCTACGTGTCGATCATCCCGCAGTTCATCGATCTCGATCAGGGGAACGTCCTGCTCCAGGGCGTCATCCTCGGCTGCATCCAGATCGCCGTCGCGCTCCTGGTCAACCTGACGATCGTGCTGGCCGCCGGAAGCATCGCCGGCTTCCTGGCCGCCCATCCCTCCTGGCTGCGTACGCAACGTCTCGCCATGGGCTCACTGCTCGCCGTGCTGGCCGTCACCCTGGCCGTCACCTGAGCCTCCGGTCACAACGGGTGAACCACTCCACAGTCGTTTGTGTGAGCCTCTGCCCGGGCGCCATGAACACCAAGGTGGGAACGTTCCATGTGCGAGGCCTGCCGGACCTGTCCTACCGTCTTCGGCAGCGGGCCCGCACCCATCGTCGGTATCCACAGAGAGGTTCTCCATGACCATCCTTGTGACCGGAGCGACCGGCACCGTGGGCAGGCACGTGGTCGATCGGCTCGTCGCGGCCGGACGGCCCGTCCGGGCACTCAGCCGCAACCCCGAGAACGCCGGGCTGCCCGACGGGGTCGACGTCGTGCAGGGCGACCTGAACCGTCCAGGCGACCTGTCGTTCGACGGGGTGCAGGGCGTGTTCCTCGTCGCCGGCCTCTTCGACCCGGAGCATGCGACCGTCCTGGCGCGAGTCTTCGTCAACCGCGCCGTGGCGGCCGGGGTGACCCGGATCGTGTGCATGTCCGGCGCTGCCGTCACGGTACAGCGGGCCGGGAGCTTCGAGATGCTGCACGCCGTGGAACAGATCGTCGAGGACTCCGGGGCGACCTCGACCCACATACGGCCCGGCGAGTTCGCCGTCAACAAGCTCGACGTCTGGGGTGAGTCCATCCGCAAGGAGGACGTGGTCCGCAACGCCTACCCCGACGGCGTCGGCGTCCCCGTCCATGAAGAGGACATCGCCGAGGTCGCGGCGATCGCCCTGCTGCAGGACGGCCACGCGGGCCGGGCCTACGACCTGACCGGGCCCGAGGCGCTCACTCACCGGCAGCAGGCAGCGGCGATCAGCGCCGGGCTCGGCCGCCCGATCGCGTTCGAAGGGCTGACGTTCGGGCAGGCCCGCCAGGCCTGCATCAAGGCCGGGCTCCCCATGGAGATCGCCGAGTACGTCCTGTGCTACCAGGCCGAGTACGCCGACGAGCCACCGTCCGTCTCACCCGCCTTCGAGCAGGTCACCGGCAGGAAGGGTCGCACGCTCGCGCAGTGGGCGGCCGACCATGCCGACGAACTCGCCCCAGCCACCTGACGTCCTACGACATGCGGCGGGCGATGTCGCCAGGCCCCGCCTGCCGCATGTCGTAGGCACCACCCGCCAGTCCTGCCCGTGATCCCCGGCACTCTTGTCCCGGGCGCTGTCGCTCCCCAACCAGCCGTGAACTTCGGAGAAGGTCCTGGCGGGCGCGGGTGATGCGCATGCACCCCCTCCGACGAAAGGCACTTTCGAGGCTCGACGCTGACCTCATCGGCCCGTGGCGCCCTGGCTCACAAACGACACGGGGCCGGCGTGACGGTCTCCATGTCGCAGGTTGAGCGGGAAACGATCCACATGAGTTCGGGAAGCGATCTTGCGACGGCTCCTTCCGCTCCTGGTCGGCCGCACTCGTGAACGCCCCGACGATCAGAAGGCACAAGGGCGGCGCCCATGCCGGAACGGCCTGGACATCCCGTGGCCGTTTCGGGTCGCCGGTCTGCGTGCAGGACTCACCCGGGGTGGCCGTGGGCGCCGGTCAGCTGGCCATGTCGGTGAACATGCCGGGCTGGTAGGAACCCCCGGGCTTGCGCACGATCACGTTGAGCCGGTTGTTGGCGTTGATCATGGCGACCAGCGAGACCAGCGCGACGGTCTGGTCGTCGTCGTAGTGCTTGCGCACCTCGGCCCAGGTCTCATCCGAGACGCCGTGGTGGCCGTCGGCGATCCGGGTGCCCTCCTCGGCGAGCGCCAATGCGGCCCGCTCGGCGTCGGTGAACACCGTCGACTCGCGCCAGGCGGCGACCAGGTGGAGGCGGGTCGCGCTCTCGCCCGCCACCGCGGCGTCCTTGGTGTGGTAGTCGACGCAGAAGCCGCAGCCGTTGATCTGGCTGGCGCGTAGCATCACCAGATCCTGAGTCGCCTTGGGCAGCGGCGACTTCTCGATCAGTACGGCGACGTTGTAGATCCGCTTGGCGATCTTGGCGCCCAGCTCGTTGGTCAGCAGGTCGAAGCGCTCCATGGTGAAGTCCTCACTCGCGGGGTGGTGTGTCGTTCGGTCGGTGCTGCGGATCGTCACTGGGCGGGCTGGTACGCCCCGCCTCGCTGCCGGTTGATGACGGCGAAGCGGTTGGTGGCGTTGATGAGGGCGATGAACGCCACCAGGGCGGCGAGCTGGTCGTCGTCGTAGTGCTCGGCGGCGTTCGCCCAGGCCTCGTCGGTGATGCCGCCGGCGTCGTCGGCGATGCGGGTGCCCTGCTCGGTCAGCTCCAGGGCGGCGCGCTCGGCGTCGGTGAACACCGTCGCCCCGCGCCACGTGGCGACCAGGTTCAGGCGCGCGATGGTCTCGCCGGCGTGCGCGGCGTTCTTGCCGTGGACGTCGGTGGCGTAGGCGTCGCCGTTGATCTGGCTCGCGCGCAGCATCACCAGGTTCTGGGTCGTGGCCGGCAACGCCGACTCCTGGATGAGCACCGGGGCCGCCGCGCCGTAGTGCCCGAGGGCCTTGGCGACGGCGGGGCTGGCGAAGAGGTTCAGGCGGCTTTCCATGGACGTGCTCCTTGCTGTTGTTGTCGGCTCGGTCATGAGATGCCGGAGGTCGGGGTTCTGTGACAGAGCCACTCAGGTGACGTGCGTCATACAGGCCCCGGAGAAATCGTTGAACTCGACGCCGGACGCGACGGCAAGGAGGTGCTGTGTCGAGGCGATCGTGACGGTGTCTCCCGCATCCTCGGCCTGGAGCCGACGTCAGCGCGGGTGAAGGGCGTAGCGGCCCAGGACGTTGATGTGCCGGCGGATGAAGGGCGATGGCCGGGCGACGTCTTCCTCGGCCAGCGGATGGCCCTCGGCTTCGAGCTGATCGAAAGCGCGGTCCATGGAGAAGGTTTCCACGACGTGACGCAGTTGAGCACCGCTGTCCGGCACCTGCGCCGTGTTGCAGGGCCCGTCCCGGTGCGGAATCGTGACCATCGCCGGCTACGGCGCAAAGCGAGCGTCCCCGCGGCGATCGCCATGCTGGGCGTCAGGCTGGTCGGCGTGACCATGGACCCGGCGACGGCCGTACGCGTCCAGCGCGTCGGCAACCCGGGGCCGCTGGTCAATTCCCGGTCGCGGAGACGGCGATCGAGGGGTCCGCGATGGGCCCGGCGTTCGGTTCGGTCCAGGCCGGGGAACATCGCGAAGCGCCCCGACGATCTACGTGCCCAGGCTGGAGCGGCAGCTACCGGCCGGGGGCTGGTTCATCGCGAAGGCGACCTACCTGGACATCAAGGGCCTGGCGCCCGATGATCTCAGCCCCGCTGATGCCGCCGCCCGGCCCTCGCCCGCGCCCTCAGGACGCGGTCACTGGCACCTGCCCTTCAGCCACGCGCTGAACTCCGGCGTGTAGTCGGTGGCCACCCGCCTGGCCCCGCTCGCCAGCGCCGACTTCCACGCGTTCTCGTTCAGGGTCCAGGAGGGCGGCGGCTCCTCCCACTTGGTCACCTCCGGCCAGATCGGGCCGCCGGTCAGCACCTGGCTCAGGCCGGCGGCGGTCACGCGGCTCCTGAGCTCGGCGGCGATCGCGCTGTCGTGGGAGTACAGGATGATCTCCTGCGACCGGTAGTTCTCCTTGACCGGCCCGAGCACCTCGTTCCACGCCTGCGCCTTGATCGTGGCGTTCGAGCTGAGCAACGACTGGCGGGCCTCGGTCTTGATCTCGACCAGCCCGATCATGCCGGCCGACCTCATCGCGGCCAGCCACTCGCGGAAGGTGTAGACGGTCTCGCCCTTGAACAGGCCGCGCACGATGGTCCGGCCCTTGAGCGCGGTGTCGCCCGCCGCCCACCAGATCTCGGTGATGTTCTTCTTCGTGCCCGACAGGCCCCAGGTCGAGGTGTTGTGCCACATGACGGCCTTGGTGCCGTCCTTGGTGAGCTGGAGGTCGGCCTCGACGCCGGAGGCGCCCCAGCCCTTGTAACGCTTGACGGCGGTGGGGTTGTTGGGCTGGCGCACCTGGTCCCGCTCCCAGGCGTCGGCGCCGGTCGGGTAGCCGCCGTGCCCGAAGATCTGCGGGCAGGCGGGCAGCGCGGCGGGCCGGGCGGCGGGCAGCGCGGCGGACGGCGAGGTGAGCGAGGAGGCCAGCGTCAGGGCGGCGAGGGAGGCGGCGAGGGGGACAGCCAAGGCACGCACCTTTCGATCTTGTCGTTGCCCGCACTCTGCCACATTCATGGACGTTCCGTCCTGGGGGAGCGGCTCGGCGGGCGAGGGGTGCGCAGGCGTGACCCGGGTCGCCGGTACAGTCGTCGGTACCGTGACGGCTTGTGGCAGGCTGCCACGGGAACCGGCGCTCGAACCCTGTGGCGGGGTCTGTTTTTGTGGGATCCACACAAAGCAGAAGCCCCGGCGTGCACTATGCGGACATTGGTGCACGCGGTGGTCATCGAGCACGGTAGAGACAGTGACAGGCGAGGCCCGGGGGACCACCCCGGACTTCGCCTACTTGTACGGGGTACGTGGGAGGCTCAACCGGTGTTCAATCGTGTCGCCATCGTCAACCGCGGAGAGGCCGCGATGCGGCTCATCCACGCCGTCCGGGATCTTTCGGCGGAGACCGGCAAGCGGATCGAGACGATCGCGCTCTACACCGACGCCGACCGCGACGCGACCTTCGTCCGCGAGGCCGACGTCGCCTACCCGCTGGGGCCCGCCTCCGCGCGCCCGTACCTCGACCACGCCGTGCTGGAGCGGGCGCTGATCGAGACCGGGGCCGACGCCGCGTGGGTCGGCTGGGGGTTCGTCGCCGAGGACCCGTCCTTCGCCGAGCTGTGCGAGAAGATCGGCGTCACCTTCGTCGGGCCGAGCGCGGAGGCGATGCGCCGGCTCGGCGACAAGATCGGCGCCAAGCTCATCGCCGAGGAGGTCGGCGTCCCCGTCGCGCCGTGGAGCCGCGGCGAGGTGGCCACGCTGGCCGACGCCCTGCGCGCCGGCGACGAGATCGGCTACCCCCTGATGCTCAAGGCGACCGCGGGCGGCGGCGGCCGCGGCATCCGCATGGTCGCCTCGGCCGACGAGCTGGCCGACGCCTACGAGCGCACCAGCCAGGAGGCCGAGCGCGCGTTCGGCTCGGGCGTGGTCTTCCTGGAGCGCCTGGTCACCGGCGCCCGCCACGTCGAGGTGCAGGTCATCGCCGACGGCCAGGGCACCGCGTGGGCGCTGGGCGTGCGCGACTGCTCGGTGCAGCGGCGCAACCAGAAGATCATCGAGGAGTCCGCCTCCCCGGTCCTGACCGGCGACCAGGCCGACGAGCTGAAGGCGTCGGCCGCGCGGCTCGCCGTGGCGGTCGGCTACCGCGGCGCCTGCACCGTCGAGTTCCTCTACCACCCGGGCGACAAGATGTTCGCCTTCCTGGAGGTCAACACCAGGCTCCAGGTCGAGCACCCGATCACCGAGCTGACCACCGGCACCGACCTGGTCCGGCTGCAGCTGCACGTCGCCGCCGGCGGGCGCCTGGAGGGTCCCCAGCCGGCCGAGAGCGGCCACGCCGTGGAGGCCCGGCTCAACGCCGAGGACCCCGACCGCGACTTCGCCCCCGCGCCGGGCCGCATCGCCCGCCTGGTGCTGCCCGCCGGGCCCGGCATCCGCGTCGACACCGGCGTCAGCGAGGGCGACACCATCCCCGCCGACTTCGACTCCATGATCGCCAAGATCATCGCCTACGGCCGCGACCGCGAGCAGGCCCTGGCCCGCCTGC
Source organism: Nonomuraea sp. NPDC001831 (assembly GCF_042892035.1). NCBI lineage: Bacteria > Bacillati > Actinomycetota > Actinomycetes > Streptosporangiales > Streptosporangiaceae > Nonomuraea > Nonomuraea sp. NPDC001831. The sequence goes on from NZ_JBIATU010000004.1 coordinate 441,448, forward strand.
GCCGCGCGATGGCCGCCACCACCGTGATCATCGAGGGCGGCGCCACCAACAAGAGCTTCGTGCTCGACCTGCTCGACCAGCCCGAGGTCGTCGACGCCGTCGCCGACACCGGCTGGATCGACCGCGTCCGCGCCGAGGGCCGCCTGGTCAGCCACCGCCACTCCGCGGTCGCCCTGGCCGCCGCCGCGATCGAGGCCTACCAGGACGAGGAGGAGGTCAGCCGCAACCGGCTGCTGGCCACCGCCCACGGCGGGCGCCCGCAGGTGCAGCACGAGACCGGCCGCCCGCTGACCCTCAAGCTCCGCGGCGCCGGCTACCGGCTCACGGTGGCCAGGGCCGGGCAGCGGCGCTTCCGCGTCGGCATCTCCGACGGCGACCGCTCCCACCCGCTCGACGTCGAGATCGACCGCTTCGACGAGCACGCCGGCCGCATCACCGTCAACGGCCGCCGCTTCCGCCTGATGTCGGCCACCCACGGCCCGATCCACCTCGTCGAGGTCGACGGCGTCACCCACCGCATCAGCCGCGACGAGGGCGGCGTCGTCCGCTCGCCCGCGCCCGCGCTGGTGGTGGCGACGCCCCTGTCGGCCGGCGACGAGGTCGAGGCCGGCGCGCCCATCCTGGTGCTGGAGAGCATGAAGATGGAGACGGTGCTGCGCGCGCCGTTCCGCGCCCGCGTCCGCGAGTGCGGCGTCTCGGTCGGCAGCCAGGTCGAGGCCGGCGCGCCGCTGATGCGCCTGGAACCCCTCGCCGGCGCCGAGGCCGCGCAGGCCGCCGCCGCGACGGGCGCCCCCGAGATCGACCTGCCCGCCGCCCCGCCGCGGGCCTCCGCCGCCGAACAGGCCGAGCGCGGCGTCCAGGACCTGCGCGAGCTGCTGCTCGGCTTCGACGCCGACCGCCACGAGCGCACCCGCATGTTGTCGGGCTACCTGGCCGCGCGCGCCGAGCTCGACGACCGCGTGATCGAGGGCGAGCTCGACCTGCTCACCGTCTTCGCCGACCTGTCCGAGCTGAGCCGCAACAAGCCGGGCGGCGAGCTCGACGTCGAGCCGGGCAGCCCGGTGCACAGCCCGCGCGAGTACTTCCACAGCTACCTGCAGAGCCTCGACGTCGAGCGCGCCGGCCTGCCCGAGGCGTTCCAGGCCAAGCTGCGGCGCATGCTCAGGCACTACGGCGTCGAGGAGCTCGACCGCACCCCGGAGCTGGAGGCCGCGGTCTTCCGGATCTTCCTGGCCCAGCAGCGGATGACCGCCGGCGTCGCCGTCGTGTCGGAGCTGCTGCGCGCCTGGCTGGCCGGGGCGCCGCCGCGCGAGCCGCTCGGCGAGCGGGCCGGGCTCGCCCTGGAACACCTGGTCGAGGCCACGCAGGTGCGTTTCCCCGTGGTCGCCGACCTGGCCCGCGGCGTCGTGTTCCGCTGGTTCGCCCAGCCGCTGCTGCGCCGCAACCGCGCCAAGGTCTACGCCGCCGTCCGCGACGAGCTGCGTCACCTCGACCGCGACCCCGACGCGCCCGACCGCGCCGAGCGCATCCAGGCCATGGTGGCCAGCTCCGAGCCGCTCGTCCGGCTGCTCGGCCAGCGCATCGGCCGGCCGGAACGCGACCTCGCGCCGCTGCTGGAGGTCCTGACCCGCCGCTACTACGGCAACCGCGGGCTGTCGCAGGTCGCCACCCTCGACAGGGCGGGCTGCCGGTTCGTCACCGCCGAGCACTCCGGCCCGCGCGGCGTGACCCGCCTGGTCACCACCGCCGTCGACATCGCCGCCCTGCCCGACGCCATCGACGCCGTCGGCGCGCTGGCCGAGGGGGTGGGCGGGCGCGGGCTCGTCGCCGACCTCTACCTCACCTGGGACGACCAGCCCGACGCCGAGGAGATGGCCGTACGGCTCGGGCAGGTCCTGGCCGGGCGCCCGCAGATCGCGGGCGTACGGCGGATCACCACCACCGTCCTGGGCGCCAGCGGCGCGGTCATGCACCACCACTTCACCTTCCGCCCCGACGGCGCCGGCTTCGCCGAGGACCGCCTGATCCGCGGCCTGCACCCGCAGATCGCCCAGCGCCTGCAACTGCACCGGCTCCAGGAGTTCGACCTCACCCGGCTGCCCTCGGTCGACGAGGAGCTCTACCTGTTCAAGGCCGTCGCCAAGAGCAACCCGGCCGACGAGCGGCTCATCGCCATGGGCCAGGTCCGCGACCTGACGCCGCTGCGCGAGGCCGACGGCCGCCTGGTCGCGCTGCCCGCCGTCGAGGACGCACTCAACGCCGGCCTCGACGCGATCCGCAACATCCAGGCCCAGCGCCCCCAGAACAAGCGCTTCGACACCAACCGCATCATGATGTATGTCTGGCCCTCGACCGAGCTGACCACCGACGAGCTCAACATGCTGGTCCAGCGCATCCTGCCGACCACGGCGGGCGCCGGGCTGGAGGAGGTCCAGTTCGTGGCCCGCCAGCGCACCCCCTCGGGCGAGCTGAGCGAGGTCGCGGTGCGCATCACCCTCGGCCCCGGCCACGGCGCCAGCCTGCACGTCGGCAAGCCGTCCGACGAGCCGGTCCAGCCGCTCGACGACTACCGCCAGAAGGTGCTGCGCGCCGCCCGGCGCGGCAACGCCTACCCCTACGAGCTGACCGGCCTGCTCGCCGGCCCGCAGGGCAGCTTCGTCGAGCACGACCTCGACGCCGACGGCGTGCTCGTCCCGGTCGACCGGCCCAAGGGCAACAACTCCGCGGCGATCGTGGCGGGCGTGGTCACCACGCCGACCGCCCGCCACCCCGAAGGCGTCACCCGGGTGGTGCTGCTCGGCGACCCGACCAAGGCGCTGGGCGCGCTGTCGGAGCCGGAGTGCTCGCGGGTGATCGCCGCGCTCGACCTGGCCGAGCGCATGCGCGTACCACTGGAGTGGTTCGCGCTGTCGGCCGGCGCCCGGATCTCGATGACCTCGGGCACCGAGAACATGGACTGGGTGGCGGCGGCGCTCAAGCGCATCGTCACCTTCACCCAGGCCGGCGGCGAGATCAACATCGTGGTCGCGGGGATCACCGTGGGGGCGCAGCCGTACTGGAACGCCGAGGCCACGATGCTCATGCACACCAAGGGCATCCTGGTGATGACCCCCGACTCGGCGATGGTGCTCACCGGCAAGCAGTCCCTCGACTTCTCCGGCGGCGTGTCGGCCGAGGACAACTTCGGCATCGGCGGCTACGACCGCGTCATGGGGCCCAACGGCCAGGCCCAGTACTGGGCGCCCGACCTGCCGGCCGCCCGCGACGTGCTGATGGCCCACTACGACCACACCTACGTCGTCCCCGGCGAGAGCGGCCCCCGGCGGGCCCCGACCGCCGACCCGGCCGACCGGGACGTCCGCGACTACCCGCACGCCGTGGCGGGCAGCGACTTCACCACCGTCGGCCAGATCTTCTCCGCCGAGCACAACCCCGACCGCAAGAAGCCCTTCGACATCCGCACCGTGATGCGCGCCCTGTCCGACCAGGACCACCCGGTGCTGGAACGCTGGGCGGGCATGGCCGACGCCGACACCTCGGCCGTCCAGGACGTGCACATCGGCGGCCGGCCGGTCTGCCTGATCGGCATCGAGTCACGGCCGGTGCCGCGGCGCGGCTTCCCGCCCGCCGACGGGCCCGACTCCTACACGGCCGGCACGTTGTTCCCGCGCTCGTCGAAGAAGACCGCGCGGGCGATCAACGCGGCCTCCGGCAACCGGCCGCTGGTGGTGCTGGCGAACCTGTCCGGCTTCGACGGCTCGCCCGAGTCGATGCGCAAGCTGCAGCTGGAGTACGGCGCGGAGATCGGCCGGGCGATCGTCAACTTCGACGGGCCGATCGTGTTCTGCGTCATCTCCCGCTACCACGGCGGCGCGTTCGTGGTGTTCTCCAAGGCGCTCAACCCGAACATGACCGTGCTGGCGCTGGAGGGCTCGTTCGCCTCGGTGCTCGGCGGCGCCCCGGCCGCGGCGGTGGTGTTCTCCGGCGAGGTGAACAACCGCACCGCGAACGACCCGCGCGTGAGCGAGCTGCAGCGGCAGGTCGCGGCGGCCAGCGGCGCCGAGCGGGCCGCGCTCAACGCCCGCCTGGCCGAGGTCCAGCCGGCCGTACGGGCGGAGAAGCTGGGCGAGGTGGCCGCGGAGTTCGACCGGGTGCACAACATCCAGCGCGCGGTCGAGGTCGGCTCGGTCGACGCGATCATCAGCGCCGCCGAGCTGCGTCCGCGGATCATCGAGGCCATCGAACGCGGCATCGCCCGCCTGCACCAGGGCTCCTGACCCCGCCCCGCCCGGCCCCTCCCCGGGGCCGGGCGCGCTCGTGCGGCCGGCCGAGGAGAACGAGGTCAAGCGGCTCCTCACCGAGCTGGACGAGGGCGGCGCCGACGCACCCGCACACGGTCCTTCCGCTCACGGCGGCGCGGGCGGACGCCGGTCCTCAGTCGCGCGGCTCGACGACCAGGAACACGGGGATGGTGGTCGTGAGCAGTGTGCCGGGGGACGGCGCCTGGGCGGTCACCACCCATCCGCCCGTCTCGGGACCGCCGTCGGGGTTGACCCGCTGCACCCGCGCGGTGATCCCCAGCGCGGCGAGCTGCCCGTTCGCCGCGCCCAGCTCCCTGCCCCACAGCTCGGGCATGGAGCCGAGGTAGGTGGGGGAGGGCGCGGCCGTCGCCGCCGGGAGGGGCGTCCGAGGGGGAGGGGCGGCCTGGTCGCCGGTTCCCTCCAGCAGCAGGGCGGTGAACGTCCCGCTCAGCGCGAGCCCCATGACGACGAACGTGGCGATCAGGCGTGCCTCCGGCCGGTTCACGCTTCCTTTGTACGCCATCGGGATCACGCCGTGGGCCTGCCCGGCGTGGCGTGCTTCCGCGCTGGGGCGAAGTAGCCAGAATGGGAACCATCTGGTCACTCAGCGTGAGGGGGAAAGATGCGGTCGATCACATGGGCGGCGGCGGTCGCCGTCGCGGTCGTCGCCGCGGGACCCGCCGCCCTCGCCGCGGCGGCCACCGGGCCGGACGGGGACACGTCCTGGAAGAAGCTCACGTCCTTCCGGGTCTCGCCGGCGGCGCCGCACCAGAACGACGCCATCCGGCTGCTCATTCACTGCCCCACCCAGGCCAACCACGCCGTCGTCGGGTCCACGGCGTTCCCCGTCAAGGGGTCGTGGCGGATGTTCCGCGAGGTGGGGATCGGGCTGGGTGGCATGGGGTTCGGCAAGAAGGGCGTCGTCATCTCCCGGTACGCGCCGCCGGGGGAGCACGAGGTGCAGCTGAAATGCGTCAAGGTGACGGCCGACTGGCTGACCGGCCTCAGGAAGGTCAAGGTCATCAGCCGGTCGGAGGTCCCGCTCGTGGTACGCCCGTTCCGCCTCGGCCAGTTCTTCTGACACCCTGAGCTCCCCGCCGGCATCCATACCCGTACCGGGTGCAGGTTGCCGGAGATGGGCGGCTGCCGTATCCTGCACGTTCGGAAGAGCCGGAGCGACGGGGGAGGGCCGGTGGGGAGCCTGCGACAGGGTGCGCGTGCACTCCTGCTCGTCGTCCTTGCCCTCGGCGTGTGCGGGATGCACACGCTCGGCCATGTGAACGCCCGGCACGACACGGCGACCGCGCGGCACGGCCTGGCGGTCGTTCACGAGCTGCCCGTCGGCCCCGTCGCCCCCGTCGCCGCCCTGGCGGGGCTCGCGCCCGGCCACGAGATGCCGGGGCTCGATCCGGCCGGGGTGTGCCTGGCCGTCCTGACGTCGCTGCTCGTCGTGGTGCTGCTGGCCCTCTGGGTCGGGGTGCGGCGGCGGGCCGTCGGCGGCGCCGATCCGGGCCCGGCCTTCCGGCCCGTCGCGCGGCCGCCGCCGCGACCCACGTCCCTGAGGCTGGCTCGTCTCTCGATCCTGCGCATATAGGCCGCCCCTTCGCCCGGACGCCCTCGACGGCGATCCGCGTGCATCGGCCTACCCGCAGTTCCAGCGAACGAGAGAGCACATCAGCATGTCCACCAACCGTAAGATCGGCCTCGCCGCCGCCGCAGGCGCGCTCGTCCTGCTCACCGCGTGCGGCGCGAACGACACCGCCTCCACGGCCGCGCCCGGGGGCACCACCGCGAGCGCCACCCAGAGCGCCACCGAGACCGCCACCGCCGGCGCGGCGCCGTCGCAGCAGTCGTTCAACGACGCCGACGTCATGTTCGCCCAGATGATGATCCCGCATCACCAGCAGGCGGTCGAGATGGCCGGCCTGGCTCCGCAGCGGGCGAAGGACCCCGAGATCAAGAAGCTCGCGGCTGACATCAAGGCCGCCCAGGATCCGGAGATCCAGACCATGAAGGGCTGGCTGGCCGAGTGGGGCAAGCCCGTCCCGTCCGGGGGCATGGGGCATGACATGCCCGGGATCATGTCCGCCGAGGACATGAAGAAGCTCGACGGGGCCAAGGGGGCCGCCTTCGACCGGCTCTTCGCCGAGCAGATGATCGCCCATCACGAGGGAGCGATCGAGATGGCCCGTACCGAGCAGGCGAGCGGGGTGAACCCGCAGGCCAAGGAGCTGGCCAAGGCCATCGAGAGCACGCAGCAGGCCGAGGTGGCCCAGCTCCGCAAGCTCCTCGAACGCCTCTGACCCACCCACCGCCCGGACGCATCGGCCGTCCGGGCAAGGGGTGCGTCTTGCCCGCCGCCTGGGCGCTTGTGGCGTTCGGGTGGTGGGTGCGCCCTGCCTGGTCATGGCCACCGGGCGGACCGTACCGGCCCGCTCCCGGTCACGGTCGCCCCGCGGACCTGTGCCGGCCCGCTGCCCGGTCACGGCTGCCGGGCGAACGGTTCGGCCCGCCCGCCGCCCCTTGGACGACGGTCGTTCCGGAGGGGAGGCCGACGCTGGCGACGAGGCATGCGGGGGCGTAGATCCGTGCGGGGCAGCGGGCGGATGCCTGGAGGCCGGCTGACCCGGCAGAGCCTCGCCGAGGGGGCAGAGGAAGGGGCGGAGGAAGGGGGGCGAGGGAAAGGGGCGGGGGAAGGGGGCGGCCACGCCGGGATCGTTGCCCGTCCGGGTGGGGCGTCTCCGCCGTCCATGCGTGGATCCGGGAGGCGGGCCCTGCGGGGCGCGGCCCGTCCAGGTGTGGGGTTTGTCTGGTTTTTGGTGGTGTGTTCGTGTCGGGGAGGTGAACTGCGGGGTTGGTTTGAGGGCAAGGGTTGCGGATGAGGGTGTTCTTGTTTACCGTCCGCTATGAGCGTTAGGAAAGTTTCCTAACGCCGTGCATCGATCACGGTCCACCTGCGGATGGCCCCATGGCACCCCCTATCCGAAGGATCAACGCATGATCAGACGTCCTGAGCGGCGCCCCCGGCGGTCGTCGCTACTCGTCACGGCCCTGGTCGCGGCCCTGATGGCGGCCGCGCCCCTGGCGCCGCCGGCCACCGCCGCGGCCGGTTCCAGCGCCGACACGCTCCTGTCAGGCGGCAAACCGGTCACCTCGTCCTCCGTCGAGGGCAGCGGCTTCGAAGCGGCCAAGGCGGTGGACGGCAACGCCTCCACCCGCTGGGCCAGCGTCGAGGGCCACGACCCCGAATGGATCAGGGTCGACCTCGGCGACACGTACAACGTCTCCAGGGTGAAGCTGTCCTGGGAGGCGGCCTACGGCAAGTCGTACAAGATCCAGACCTCGCCGGACGGCGCCACCTGGACCGACGTCTACTCCACCACCTCCGGCAACGGCGCGACCGACGACCTGACGGTCAGCGGCAGCGGCCGGTACGTGCGCATGTACGGCACCGCCCGCGGCACGACGTACGGCTACTCGCTCTACGAGCTGGAGGTCTACGGCAGCGGCGGCGGCGGCGGGACCGACACCACCCCGCCCTCCGTCCCGGGCAACCTGCGCGCGACCGGCACCACCTCCACCAGCGTCTCCCTGGCCTGGGACGCCGCCACCGACAACGTGGGCGTCACCGGCTACCTCGTCTACCGGGGCTCGACCCTGGTGACCACCGTGACGGGCACCACGTACACCGACACCGGCCTGACCGCCGCCACCGCCTACAGCTACACGGTCAAGGCGCGCGACGCGGCGGGCAACCAGTCGGCGGCCGGCGGCCCCGTCACGGCGACCACCCAGCCCGGCGGCGGGGGCGGTCCCGCGGTGCCCTTCGGCAGCCACACCATCCCGTACGCGGCGGGCATGCTGCGTCCCTCCGGCGACCAGGCCACGCTGGACGCGCGGGTGGTCGACTACTACAAGCGGTGGAAGGCCGCCTTCGTCCGGCAGAACTGCGGCAACGGCTGGTACGAGGTCATCTCCCCGGACGCCGACCACCCGTACGTGGCCGAGGCCCAGGGCTACGGCATGGTGGTGGTCGCGACCATGGCCGGGGCCGACCCCGACGCCAAGAAGATCTTCGACGGCATGGTCAAGTGGATGCTCGCCCACCCGTCGTCCGTCAACCCCGACCTGCTGGCCGCCGAGCAGGACACCGCCTGCAAGAGCGTCGACGGCGGCGACGGCGCCACCGACGGCGACATGGACGTCGCCTACGGCCTGCTCCTGGCCCACCGGCAGTGGGGCAGCGCGGGCACGTACAACTACCTCGACCTGGCGATCAAGCACATCAACGCCATCAAGAAGGACGAGATCAACCCGTCCACGAACCTGCTCAAGCTGGGCGACTGGAGCAGCTCGGGCGACCAGTACTACTACATCACCCGTACCTCCGACTGGATGGTCGACCACTTCAGGGCCTTCAGGAAGGCCACGGGCAACAGCGCCTGGGACACGATCAGGACCGCCCACCAGAACCTGATCACCACCCTGCAGAACACCTACGCCTCCGCCACCGGCCTGCTGCCGGACTTCGTGGTCAACACCAACACCACCGCCAAGCCGGCCCCCGGCCAGGTGCTGGAGGACCCGAACGACGGCCAGTACTGGTGGAACGCCTGCCGCACCCCGTGGCGCATCGCCGACGACGCCGTGACCAGCGGCGACGCCAAGTCGCTCGCCTCGGCCAGGAAGCTCAACTCCTGGATCAAGAGCAAGACCGGCGGCGACCCCAGCAAGATCGCCATCGGCTACAAGCTGAACGGCACGCAGATCTCCAGCGGCAGCGAGGCCGCCTTCTTCGCCCCGTTCGCGGTGGCGGCGATGACGGACTCCGGCAGCCAGGCCTGGCTCGACGCGCTCTGGAACAAGATGCTCGGCACCCCGATCGACGCGAGCAGCTACTACTCCTCCAGCATCCAGCTCCAGGTCATGATCACGGTGACCGGCAACCACTGGGTGCCCTGACCGGCGGCGGAACCCGAGCCGTGGGCGCGGGCGGGGGGCGCGGGGCCGGCCCCCCCCCCGGCGGGGCGACCCAGGGCGGGGCCCGCGGGGCGGGGCCCGGCCCCCCCCGCGCCCCCCCCCCCCCCCCCCGGTTTCTTATCCGGGGCCCCGCAAACCCGTGGGTCCCCGCCCGGGGGGAGAACCCCGCGCGGGGCCCGGGGACGGGGGCCGGGGCCACGGCCCCCCGAAGGGAGGAACTCCATGAGACGGGCCCTGCTGACCGGGCTCCTGCCCCTCCTGCTCTCCACCCCGGCCGCCGCCCTGCCGGCCGCCGGAGAGACCGGTGCCGGGGTGGCCGGGGTGGCAAAGGCGGCTGAGGCGGTCGAGGCGGTCGAGGCGGTCAAGGTGGCCGAGGCGGTCGAGGTGGTCGAGGTGGCCACGGCGGCCCAGCTCGCCGGCGCGCTGGCCGCGGCGGTTCCCGGGCAGACCATCAGGCTCGCACCCGGCGAGTACCACGGCGCCTTCGTCGCCCGGCGACCCGGGACGTCCGCCGCCCCGATCACGCTGACCGGACCGGCGGACGCCGTCCTGGTCAACGACGGCCCCTCCGGCGTCGCGCCGTCCTGCCCCGCGCCGGGCGGCGGCTGGGACTCCGGGTACGGGCTGTGGCTGTACGAGGCGCCGTACTGGCGGCTCGCCGGGTTCACCGTCAAGGACTCCAAGAAGGGCGTCGTCCTGGACGCCTCCCCGCACGTGGTGATCGACGGCGTGTACGTGCACCACGTCGAGGACGAAGGCGTGCACTTCCGGCGCAGCTCGTCCGACGGCGTGCTGCGGAACTCCCGCATCACCCACACCGGCCTCCTCCAGCCCGGCTACGGCGAGGGCGTCTACCTCGGCTCGGCCGGCTCCAACTGGGGCTGCCACGGCAACACCGGCGGCGCGGACCGTTCGGACCGCGTCCAGGTCGTCGGGAACACGATCGGCCCGTACGTCGCCGCCGAGCACATCGACGTCAAGGAGGGCACCAGCGGCGGCCTGATCAGCGGCAACACCTTCGACGGCACCGGCGTCAGCGGCCAGAACTCCGCCGACTCCTGGGTGGACGTCAAGGGCTCCGGCTACACGATCGAGAACAACACCGGCACGTTCGCCCCGCCCGGCACCTTCGCCAACGGCTACGAGACGCACAATCCGGTCACGACGCCGTCCTTCCTCAACGGCTGCGGGAACGTCTGGCGCGGCAACCGGTCCGATCTCGGCGGCGTCGGCGCGTACGCCATCAAGATCACCTCGACGTCGAAGTGCGCGGCCGATCCCAACGTCGTGCGCTCCTCCAACACCGTCACCGGCGCCACCCGCGGGCTGACGAACGTCCCCGTGACCCCGGGCTGACGGCCCGCTCGGGAGCAGCCGCCCGGCCTCCGGGCGGCGCCCTCGCCGTGCCGTGCGCCGCCCGGGTGAACCCCGCCCAACGGGGTTAAGAAACCTTCCTAACTTCATTGACAGCCCTCAGCGCCCTGCGCCACGATCCCGGTAAGCGGCTCGGCGCGGCTTCCTCTCCCAGGATGTGACGCGCTCAGCGAAAGACCTCCTGCCCCGGCCGCCCACCGGACCGTGCTCCGATCTCTCACCCCCAGGAGAATCGCCATGTCCAGAGTCCGCCTGACCGCCACGGCCGTCATGGCCGTGATCGGCCTGGTGGCCGGCCTGCTCGTGGCCGCCAACGCCTCGGCCGGCACCGCCGAGACGCTGCTGTCACAGGGCAAGCCCGCCACCTCCTCCTCCAAGGAAGCCACCTCCTACGCCGCCGCCAAGGCCTTCGACGGCGACCTCACCGGCACCCGGTGGGCCTCGGCCGAAGGCCACGACCCCGAATGGCTGCGCGTCGACCTCGGCGCGTCCCAGCAGATCACCCGGGTCAAGCTGACCTGGGAGGACGCCTACGCCACGTCGTACAAGATCCAGACCTCCCCGGACGGGAGCACCTGGACCGACGTCTACTCCACCACCGCCGGCGACGGCGGCGTGGACGACCTCACCGTGACCGGCACCGGCCGCTACGTCCGCATGTACGGGACCGCGCGCGGCACCGACTACGGCTACTCCCTGTGGGAGATGCAGGTCTACGGCGGCGGCACCCAGCCGACCGACCCGCCGGGCGACACGTTCGTGGTGGCCGCCGCCGGTGACATCGCCGAGCAGTGCACCGCCAGCTCCTCCTCCTGCGTGCACCCGAAGACGGCCGCCCTGGTCGAGTCGATGAACCCCGAGTTCGTCATCACCATGGGCGACAACCAGTACGACGACGCCCTGCTGTCGGACTTCCGCAACTACTACGACAAGACGTGGGGCAGGTTCAAGGCCAAGACCCGCCCGGTCCCCGGCAACCACGAGACCTACGACCCGGCCGGGTCCGAGGCCGGCTACAAGTCCTACTTCGGCGCCATCGCCTTCCCGCAGGGCAAGAGCTACTACAGCTACGACCGGGGCAACTGGCACTTCGTCGCGCTCGACTCCAACCACTTCGACCAGTCCGCCCAGCTCACCTGGCTCAAGAGCGACCTGGCCGCGACCACCAAGCCGTGCGTGGCCGCGTACTGGCACCACCCGCTGTTCAGCTCCGGCGAGCACGGCAACGACCCCGTCTCCAAGCCCGTGTGGCAGGCCCTGTACGCGGCCGGCGCCGAGTTCGTGCTCAACGGGCACGACCACCACTACGAGCGGTTCGGGCCGCAGAACCCCAGCGCCCAGGCCGACACCGCGAAGGGCATCGTCGAGGTGCTCGGCGGGATGGGCGGCGCGTCGCCGTACCAGATCGAGAACGTGCAGCCCAACAGCCAGAAGCGGCTGAGCGGCACGTTCGGCGTGCTGAAGCTGACCTTCACCGGCAGCACGTTCGGCTGGCAGCTGATCGGGACCGACGGCTCGGTCAAGGACACCAGCCCGACCTACTCCTGCCACTAGATGTACATCTCGCTTCTCGGCACCCGGCTGACCAGGGCGGTGCCCGCCAACGTGGTGGCGCTCGGCCTGGTCAGCCTGGTCACGGACGTCTCGTCGGAGATGGTCACCGCGGTGCTGCCGCTGTACCTGGTGGGCGCGCTCGGGCTCAGCCTGGTGCAGTTCGGGCTGCTGGACGGCCTGTACTTCGGCGTCACCGCGCTGGTCAGGCTGGCCGGCGGGCACGCCGCCGACCGGTGGAGCCGCCGCAAGCTGGTCGCCGGGCTCGGGTACGGCCTCTCGGCCGTGTGCAAGCTGGGCCTGCTCGCGGCCGGCGGGTCGGCCGCCGCACTCGGCCTGGTGCTGGCCGCCGACCGCACCGGCAAGGGGCTGCGCACCGCGCCCCGGGACGCCCTCATCACCCTGAGCGCCCCGCCCGACCGGCTGGGCGGCGCGTTCGGGGTGCACCGGGCGATGGACACCGTGGGCGCCTTCCTCGGGCCGCTGGCCGCCTTCGCGGTGCTGACGGCGACGGCCGGCGCCTACGACGCGGTGTTCGTGACCAGCTTCTGCGTGGCCGCGCTGGCCGTGCTGCTGCTGGTCCTGTACGTACGGGACCGGCGCGGGCCGCTGACCGCCCGCGTCCGGCTGCGGGCGGCGGTGACACGGGAGCCCGGGTTCCGCCGGGCCTGCCTGGTGGCGGTGGCGCTCGGCCTGGTCACGGTCAGCGACTCGTTCGTCTACCTCGTGCTGCAGCGGCGGCTGGCGATCGCGCCCGAGCTGTTCCCGCTGCTGCCGCTCGGCACGGCGGGCGCGTACCTGCTGCTGGCGGTGCCGCTCGGCAGGCTGGCGGACCGGTTCGGGCGCGCGACGGTGTTCGTCGCCGGGCACGTGGCGCTGCTCGCGGTCTACCTGGTGCTGATGGGCCCGGCCTGGCTGCTGCCCGCGCTGCTGCTGCACGGCCTGTTCTACGCCGCCACCGACGGCGTGCTGATGGCCCTGACCGGGCCGATGTTGCCGGAGAGCGCGCGCACCGGCGGGCTGGCGCTGCTGCAGACCGGGCAGGCCACGGCCCGGATGGTGTCGTCCATCCTGTTCGGCCTGCTGTGGGCCGGGACGGGGGAGGGGCCGGCGCTGGCGGTGATGGCCGCGGGGCTGGTGACGGCGTCCGCGATCGCCTGGCGGGCGCTGCGATCACAAGGAGGTCGTCCATGAGACGGGTGCTCGTACTCCTCGCCGCGGTGGTCCTGCTGGCGGGCGGCGCGACCGCGTACGCCACCTGGGCGGCGTCCTCGCGGCAGGCCGGGCCCGCCGTCGCGGGGTTCGACACCGGCGAGCCGGGCCGGGTGCTGGTGCGCAGCGGCGGACGCGTCGCCTCCGTGCCGCTCGCCGACCCGGGCGCGCCGCCGCAGGTCAGCTCCCGGGCCTGCGACCGCTTCTACACGGCGAACGGCACCACCCTCTGCCTGGTCACCCGGCCCGGCCCGCTGCCGAAGACCGAGGCGCTCGTCCTGGACCGGTCGCTCAAGGAGACCCGCCGGATCAACCTGGCCGGCGTCCCGAGCCGGGCCCGCGTGTCGGCCAGCGGCCGGATGGCCTCCTGGACGGTGTTCGTCACCGGCGACTCCTACAGCACCGGCGGCTTCTCCACCTGGACCGGCATCCTCGACACCCGGACCGGCTACCTCGTCACCAACATGGAGGACATCCCGCTCTACCTCGACGGCCGCCGCTACCACTCGGCCGACGTCAACTACTGGGGGGTCACGTTCGCCGCCGACGACAACCGCTTCTACGCCACCGTCGCGACCAAGGGCAAAACGTACCTGGTGGAGGGCGACTTCGGGGCCTGGCGGGCGCGGGCGCTCAGGGAGAACGCCGAGTGCCCGTCCCTGTCGCCGGACGGGACGCGGCTGGTGTTCAAGAAACGTGTCTCGCCGGGCCCGTGGCGGCTGCACCTGCTGGACCTGGCCACCATGCGGGAGAGCCCGCTGGGGGAGCGGGCCAGCATCGACGACCAGGCCGCCTGGCTGGACGACCGCACGGTCATGTACGCCAAGGACGGCGACGTGTGGGCGGCCGACGTCGGCGGCGGCCCGCCCCGCCGGCTGATCCCCGGCGCGAGCTCCCCCGCGGCCGTCCGCTGACGCGACCGCCTGCCTCCGGGGGCGGTCAGGGGAGCCGGATGAGACGCCGCTCTACCGCGGCCGTGACCGCGGCCGTGCGCGTGTCCACGCCGAGCTTGTCGTAGATGTGCACCAGGTGGGTCTTGACCGTCGCCTCGGTGATGTAGAGCCGCCGGGCGATCTCCCGGTTGCTCGCCCCGCTGGCCAGCAGCTCCAGCAGCTCGACCTCGCGGGCGCTCAGCGCCGGGCCCGGCTCGCGCATGCGCCGCATCATCCGGGTCGCCACCTTGGCCGACAACACGCTCTCGCCCCTGGCCGCGGCGCGGATGCCCTGGAACAGCTCCTCCGGCGGGCACGCCTTGAGCAGGTAGCCGATGGCCCCCGCGTCGACGGCCCGCATGATGTCGGCGTCGCTCTCGTACGTCGTCAGCACCAGCACCTGCGGCGGCGTGGGCAGCCCGCGGACCCGCCGGGTGACCTCCACGCCGTCGACGCCCTCGCCGAGCTGCAGGTCCATGAGGACGACGTCGGGGGAGCGGGCGGCGATGCCGCGCAACGCCTCGGCCCCGTCGGCCGCCTCGCCGACGATCTCCATGTCGGGCTCGCCGCCGAGCAGCGCCACCAGCCCGGCCCGGACCACCGGATGGTCGTCGACCAGGAACAACCTCATGCCCCACCGCCGTCCAGGGCCCGCGGCGGCCACCCGGCGGGCACCCGGGCCGCGACCGCCGTGCCCTCGCCGGGCGCGCTCTCCACCACCAGGACGCCGTGCACCTCCGCCAGCCGGTCGCGCATCGCCCGCAACCCGTAGCCGCGGCCGGGAGCGGGGGCCGGCTCGGCGAATCCGACGCCGTCGTCGAACACGTCGAGCGTCACCTCGCCGTCGAGGTAGGACAGCGTCACCGTGACCGTCACCCCGGCCGCCGGGTCCGCCGCCGGGGCGGCGTGGTCGCGTACGTTGGCCAGCGCCGCCTGCGCCACCCGCAGCAGCGCCGTCTGCACCTCCGGCGCCAGCGGGTACTCCTCGCCCGCCAGCCGGAAGCGCACCTGCGGTCCGGTCTGGCCGGCGTCCGCGCAGAGCCGGGCGAGGGCCTCGGGCAGCGTGACGTCCACCAGGCCGGGCGGCTGGAGGTCGCGGACGAACCGCCGCGCCTCGGCCAGGTTGTCGGCGGCGGCCGCGGCGGCCCGCCGTACGTGGGCGCGGGCCTGGGCCGGGTCGGTGGCCCACATGCGGTCGGCGGCCTGGAGCAGCAGGCCCATGCTGGTCAGGCCCTGGGCGAGGGTGTCGTGGATCTCCCTGGCCAGCCGTTCGCGCTCCTCCAGGACGCCGGTGCGGTGGCGGGAGTCGGCCAGCGTGCCCCGGGTGCTGATCAGGTCGTCGATGAGCAGCTGCCGGGCCGCGCTCTCACGTTGCAGCTCCCCGAAGATCACCGCCGTCATGGCCGCGATGCCGACCGGCGCGAGGATCAGGCTGACGTCGAGCTCGCGGGCGATCTCCAGCTGGGCCACGATCACCACCAGGGTCAGCGCCGCGGCGGCCACCGCGAAGCCGTGCGCGTTGAGCAGCCGCAGGCACAGGAAGAGCAGGGGGACCGCGCACCAGCTGAACGACGGCGCCAGCACCACCAGCGCCAGCCACACCGCCGCCACGCCGCCCAGCCAGACCAGCCGCCCCTGCCGGCCCAGCCGGTTCCACCAGACGATCCCGGCCGCGTACGCCAGCGCGAGCAGGCCGCAGACGGCCAGCGACGTCACCGTCTGGGCGCTCATGCCGTGACGGGACACCAGCCGCAGGGCCGAGGCGGCGAGCAGCAGGTAGAAGCCGACGTGCATGGCCCAGTTGAGCCAGGTGCGCTCCCTCATGGCCCTCCCCGTCGCCGCGCCCTTCGACACTATCCCCTGCCCGACAATGGCCCCCACCAGGGCGGCGGCGCATCAACCGATCGGTTGACCCGGCCCTCGACCGCTCGGCGCGCGGGGATCGCCCGTGCTCCCGATGGCCCGCGGCGGTCCGCCCGGAAACCTGGAGGTGTCCGACGAGGTGTCCGACTTCGCCCTGACGAACTGGAGAAACCATGAACATCCGTACTCGCCTGGTCGCCGGCTCGCTGTCGGGGCTGGCCGTGCTGGCCGGCGCCGTCGCCGCCACCTCGCCCGCCCAGGCCGCCGACGCCGCCCACAGCGCTCGCGTCGCCCGGGTCGCCGCGGCCGAGCCCGTCGTGCAGACCGGCGTGCTCTCCGCCGACGCCGCGCTGAAGATCGCCGACGCGGCCCTGAAGGAGGCCGTCAAGCAGAAGCAGCGCGTCACCGTCGTGATCGTCGACCGGTCCGGCGCGACCCGGCTGGTGCTCAAGGGCGACGGCGCGGGCCCGCAGACCGAGGAGTCGGCCCGGCGCAAGGCGTTCACCGCGGTCTCCTTCGGCCGGACGACGTCCGAGCTGGGCAAGGGCGTCAACGGCGGCGGGCCGTCCATCGCCGACATCCCGGGCACCCTCTTCCTCGGCGGCGGCGTGCCGGTCGCCTCGGGCGGCGCCCCGGTCGCGGGCATCGGCGTCGGCGGCGCCCCCAGCGGCGACATCGACGAGTCCATCGCCCAGGCGGGCCTCAAGGCGGTGGCCGGGCAGCTTCGCTGACCGGCTGGACCGGCCCCCGGCGCGCCGCCGGGGGCGGGCGGACGGAAGGATGAGGGGATGAACCGCCGAGCCATCCTGACCTGGGGACTCGGTCTGATGCTCGCCGCCTGCGGCGGGCGCGAGGTGAAGGGAGCGGGAATGGCCGACGAGGAACTGCTGGCGGGGGCCGCGCGCGGGGACGCCGCCGCCGTCCGGGACGCGCTCGGCGCCGGGGCCGACGTCGAGGCCCGCGACGGGCAACGCCGTACGGCCCTGCTGCTGGCGGCGGCGGCCGACCACGTCGAGGTGGCCAAGGTGCTCGTCGCGGCGGGCGCCGACCCCGACGCCCAGGACGCCAGGAAGGACACCCCCTGGCTGGTCACCGGCGTCACCGGGAGCGTGGCGATGCTCAAGGCGCTGCTGCCCGCCGGCCCCGACCTGACCAGGCGCAACCGGTACGGAGGCGTCTCCCTCATCCCGGCCTGCGAGCGCGGGCACGTCGAGTACGTGCGCGAGGTGCTGAAGACCGGCATCGACGTCGACCACGTCAACGACCTGGGCTGGACGGGCCTGCTGGAGGCGGTCATCCTGGGCGACGGCGGCGAGCGCCACCAGGAGGTCGTGCGGCTGCTCATCGCCGCGGGCGCCGACGTCGACCTGGCCGACCGCGACGGCGTCACGCCGCTCGCCCACGCCGTGGCCAAGGGCCAGCGGCAAGTGGCCGCGCTGCTCCGCGAGGCCGGAGCCCACTGACACACGGCGGGGGTGCGGCCTCGGTGGCCGTGCGGGAGGCAGGCGTTCGGAGCACGGTGGGCGCCTGCTATGGTGTGAAATGCTTGTGATCCTCAGCTAGGAGACCAGACATGGCAGGTGACGACGACATCTCCGGGTGATACCGGAGGTTGATCGGCCCCGGCGTGAGCGCGTGAGCGCCGCCGGTGCGGCCGCGTTCGTCGTTTCCCGAATCCCTGTCCTTTCACCGGGCGGCTTCGGCATGCCCGCGTTCTCCGTCGAGGTCTTCTTCACATGTCCGACGCGTTCATCGTCTGCTCCAACCTGTCCTTCTCCTGGCCTGACGACACCCCCGTCTTCAGCGACCTGTCCTTCAGCGTGCCCGGCGGCCGTACCGGCCTGGTCGCGCCCAACGGCGCCGGCAAGAGCACGCTGCTCAAGCTGATCGCCGGGGAGTACCGGCCGCGCTCGGGCGGCGTGTCCGTCAACGGCGTGCTCGGCTACCTGCCGCAGAGCCTGCCGCTGGCCGGCGACCTGACCGTGGCCGAGGTCCTGGGCATCGCCCCGGTCATCGCCGCGCTCAACGCCATCGAGGCGGGCGACACCGCCGAGGAGCACTTCACCACCATCGGCAACGACTGGGACATCGAGGAACGCACCCGTGCCCAGCTCGACCGGCTCGGGCTCGGCCACCTCGGCTTCGCCCGCACCCTGCGCACGCTGAGCGGCGGGCAGATCGTCTCGCTCGGCCTGGCCGCGCAGCTGCTCCGGCGGCCCGACGTGCTGCTGCTCGACGAGCCCACCAACAACCTCGACCTCGACGCCCGACACCGGCTGCACGCCGTGCTCGGCGACTGGAAGGGCTGCCTGCTCGTGGTCAGCCACGACCGTGCCCTGCTCGACCGCATGGACCGCATCGCCGAGCTCGACCGGGGCGAGGTGCGCTTCTACGGCGGCGACTTCACCGCCTACGAGGAGGCCGTACGCACCGAGCAGGAGGCCGCCGAGCGCAACGTGCGCACGGCCGAGCAGGAGCTCAAGCGCGAGAAGCGGGAGATGCAGCAGGCCCGCGAGCGCGCCGAGCGCAGGGCCGGCAACGCCGCCCGCAACCTGAAGAACGCCGGCCTGCCGCGCATCTTCGCCGGGAACATGAAGCGCGGCGCCCAGGAGTCGGCCGGCCGGGCGGGCCAGACGCACGCCGCCCGCGTCAGCGACGCCAAGGCCCGGCTCGACGAGGCGGGCCGCGCCCTGCGCGACGACCAGCGCATCTCCCTACAACTGCCGGGCACCAACGTGCCCGCCGGGCGCACGGTCTTCCAGGGCGAGCACCTCATGGCCCGCGGCCTGTTCGCCGAGCCCGGCATCGACCTGGTCGTGCGCGGGCCCGAGCGCATCGCGCTGACCGGCCCCAACGGCGCCGGCAAGTCCACCCTGCTGCGCCTGATCACCGGCGACCTGGAGCCCGACGGCGGCTCCGCCAGGCGGGCCGACGGCCGGGTGGCCTACCTGTCGCAGCGGCTCGACCTGCTCGACGACGAGCTCACCGTCGCCGAGAGCCTGGCCGCCTTCGCCCCCGCGATGCCGGCCGCCGAGCGGATGAACCTGCTGGCCCGCTTCCTGTTCCGGGGAGCGCGGGCCCATCTGCGGGTAGGTGTGCTGTCGGGCGGCGAACGGCTGCGCGCCACGCTGGCCTGCGTGTTGTGCGCGGAGCCGGCGCCCCAGCTGCTGCTGCTGGACGAGCCGACCAACAACCTCGACCTGGTCAGCGTGGGCCAGCTGGAGAGCGCGCTCGGCGCGTACGAGGGGGCGTTCGTGGTGGTCAGCCACGACGAGCGGTTCCTGGCGGAGATCCGGGTGGACCGCAGGCTGGAGCTGTCCGGCGGGCGGCTGCTGGAGGGCGGCGGGCCGGACGCGGGGTGACGCCGCCCCTGGGGGCTATTTCCGGACATATTACTAAACTTGGATGGTTCGTTCTCTTGTGTCATTCAGGTTTGTATAGGTAGGTTTGGCGGCTATGACCGCATCGAAGGCTCCGACGACCGCCGAGGAGCTGCGCGGCGCCGGGCTGCGGGTGACCGCCGCCCGGGTCGCGCTGCTCGAGACCGTCCGGGAGGGCGACCACCTCGGGGTCGAGGCGATCGCCTCCGGGGTGCGCGAGCGCGTGGGTCATATCTCGTTGCAGGCCGTGTACGACGCCCTCCACGCGCTCGCCGCCGCGGGGCTCGTCCGCCGTCTCGACCCCCCGGGCAGCTCGGCCCTGTACGAGGGCCGCGTCGGGGACAACCACCACCATCTCGTGTGCCGGTCCTGCGGCGCCGTGGCCGACGTCGACTGCGCCGTCGGCCACGCCCCCTGCCTGACCGCCTCCGACGACCGCGGCTTCGCCATCGACGAGGCCGAGGTCATCTATTGGGGCCTGTGCCCCGCCTGCTCCACCGGCAGCAGTTCCTGAGCACCCAGATTCCGCCTCGTCCGGAAGGATTCCCATGTCTGAGAACCATGATGCGATCGTCACAGACGCCAAGTCGGAGGACTCGGGCGGCTGTCCGGTCGCGCACGAGCGCGCCCCGCACCCGACCCAGGGCGGCGGCAACCGCCAGTGGTGGCCGGAGCGGCTCAACGTCAAGATCCTGGCCAAGAACCCGGCCGTGGCCAACCCGTTCGGCGAGGGCTTCGACTACGCCGCGGAGTTCAAGACCCTCGACCTCGCGGCCGTCAAGCGCGACATCGCCGAGGTGCTGACGACCTCGCAGGACTGGTGGCCGGCCGACTTCGGCCACTACGGCCCGTTCATGATCCGGATGGCCTGGCACAGCGCGGGCACGTACCGCATCAGCGACGGACGCGGCGGCGCCGGGTCCGGGCAGCAGCGCTTCGCGCCGCTCAACAGCTGGCCGGACAACGGCAACCTGGACAAGGCCCGCCGCCTGCTCTGGCCGGTCAAGAAGAAGTACGGCCGCAAGATCTCCTGGGCCGACCTGCTGATCCTCACCGGCAACGTGGCCCTGGAGTCGATGGGCTTCAAGACCTTCGGCTACGCCGGCGGCCGCGTGGACGCCTGGGAGCCCGACGAGGACGTCTACTGGGGCCCGGAGTCCACCTGGCTCGACGACCAGCGCTACACCGGTGACCGCGAGCTGGAGAACCCGCTGGCCGCGGTCCAGATGGGCCTCATCTACGTCAACCCCGAGGGCCCCAACGGCAACCCCGACCCGCTGGCGGCGGCCCGCGACATCCGCGAGACCTTCCGCCGCATGGCGATGAACGACGAGGAGACCGCCGCCCTGATCGTGGGCGGTCACACCTTCGGCAAGACCCACGGCGCGGGCCCGGCCGACCACGTCGGCCCCGACCCCGAGGCCGCCCCGATCGAGCAGATGGGCCTCGGCTGGCGCAACAGCTTCGGCACCGGCAAGGGCGGCGACGCCATCACCAGCGGCCTTGAGGGCATCTGGACGAACACCCCCACGACCTGGGACAACAGCTTCCTGGAGATCCTCTACGGCTACGAGTGGGAGCTGTTCAAGAGCCCCGCGGGCGCCAACCAGTGGCGGCCGAAGGACGGCGCCGGCGCCGGCACCGTGCCCGACGCCCACGACCCGGCCAAGCGGCACGCCCCGACGATGCTGACGACCGACCTGGCCCTGCGCGTGGACCCGATCTACGAGCAGATCACCCGCCGCTGGCTGGAGCACCCCGACGAGCTCGCCGACGCCTTCGCCCGCGCCTGGTACAAGCTCACCCACCGCGACATGGGCCCGCGCGCCCGCTACCTCGGCCCGGAGGTCCCGGCCGAGACGCTGCTGTGGCAGGACCCGCTGCCCCCGGTGACGCACGAGCTCGTCGACGCGGCCGACGTCGCCGCCCTCAAGGAGCAGATCCTGGCCACGGGGCTGTCGGTGTCCGAGCTGGTGTCCACCGCGTGGGCCTCGGCCTCCTCCTTCCGCGGCAGCGACAAGCGCGGCGGCGCCGACGGCGCGCGCATCCGGCTGCAGCCGCAGAGCGCGTGGGAGGTCAACGACCCCGACCGGCTGGCGACCGTGCTGGGCACCCTGGAGGGCGTCCAGAAGGCGTTCAACGGCGCCCAGACCGGCGGCAAGCAGGTCTCGCTGGCCGACCTGATCGTGCTGGCCGGGTGCGCGGGCGTCGAGCGGGCCGCCAAGGAGGCCGGCTTCGACGTCCAGGTGCCCTTCACGCCGGGACGCGCGGACGCCACGCAGGAGCAGACCGACGTGGAGTCGTTCGCCGCGCTGGAGCCGGTCGCCGACGGGTTCCGCAACTACCTCGGCAAGGGCAACCGCCTGCCGGCCGAGTACCTGCTGCTCGACCGGGCCAACCTGCTGACGCTGAGCGCGCCGGAGATGACCGTCCTGGTGGGCGGCCTGCGGGTGCTGGGCGCCAACCACCGGCAGTCGACGCTCGGCGTCCTCACCACGACCCCGGGGAGGCTGACCAACGACTTCTTCGTCAACCTGCTCGACCTGGGCACGACGTGGCACTCGACCGAGGACGCCAACGTCTTCGAGGGGCGCGACGCCGCCACCGGCGAGGTGCGGTGGACCGGCACCCGCGCCGACCTCGTGTTCGGGGCGAACTCCGAGCTGCGCGCGGTCGCCGAGGTCTACGCCAGCGACGACGCCAAGGAGAAGTTCGTCCGTGACTTCGTCGCGGCGTGGGACAAGGTCATGAACCTCGACCGGTTCGACCTGGCCTGAGCCTGACCGGAACGCCCGGGGCGGCCGCCCCGGGCGTTCCGCGTGCCCGGAGACTTGCGCGGTGGTGGGGGATCCCTTACCGTTTTCATACTAAACAAGTCGCTTTTACGGGATAAGTCGCTTTTGAGGAGCCCTGATGCGTTTCCACTGGTTCCTGCCGACGACCGGTGACGGCCATGACGTGCGCTCGGCCATCACCACCACCGACGCCTTCCGTCCGGCCGCCCGCCCCGCCACGCTCGGCTACCTGACGCAGGTCGCCAGGGCCGCCGAGCAGGCCGGGTTCGAGGGCGCGCTCACCCCCGTCGGCGCCGGCTGCCCCGACCCGTGGATCGTGTGCGCGGCCCTGGCCCAGCACACCGACCGGCTCAGGACGCTGGTCGCCTTCCGCACCGGCTACGCGCTGCCCACCCTGCTGGCCCAGCAGGCCGCGGCCTTCCAGGAGATCTCCGGCGGCCGGCTGCTGCTCAACGTCGTCACCGGCGGCGACCCCGTCGAGCAGCGCGCCTACGGCGACTTCCTGGACCACGACGCCCGCTACGCCAGGACCGCCGAGTTCCTGCACGTGCTCCGCCGCTCCTGGGACGGCGTGCCGTTCGACCACCACGGCGAGCACTACCGGGTCGAGGGCGGCGGGCTGGCCGGGCCGCTCGACCCGAGGCCGCCGCTCTACTTCGGCGGCGCCTCCCCGGCCGCCGAGCAGGTCGCCGCCCGCCACGCCGACGTCGTGCTCATGTGGGGCGAGCCGCCCGCGGCGGTCGCCGAACGCGTCGCCCGGCTGCGCGCCCTGGCCGCGCCCCTGGGCCGCGAGCTCCGGTACGGCCTGCGCGTGCACGTCATCGCCCGCGACACGAACGAAGCCGCCTGGGCCGAGGCCGACCGGCTGCTCGCGGGCATGGACCCGGGCCGCATCGCCGAGGCCCAGCGGCGTTTCGCCCGCTACGACTCCGTCGGCCAGCGCCGCATGGTGGACCTGCACGCCGGCGGCACCCGCGACCTGGAGATCCATCCGGGCCTGTGGGCCGGGGTCGGGCTGGTGCGCGAGGGCGCGGGCACCGCCCTGGTCGGCTCGTACGACGAGGTCGTCACCCTGCTGCGGGAGTACGCCGCCACGGGGGTGACGGAGTTCGTCCTGTCGGGCTGGCCGCACCTGGAGGAGGCCTACCGGGTGGGCGAGTACGTGCTGCCCCGCCTGACCCCCGAACCGGCCCGCGAACCGGCGCCGGCCCTCGCCTCCGGACATTAGGCGGTGAGCAGGGCCTGGGCGGTGACGCGCAGGTCGGCGACGGCCGCCGTCGCCCGCGCGGCGTCGAAGGCGGGATCGCCCAGGCGCTGCTCCAGGTCGGCCAGCACCACGACGACGTGCAGGTTGAGCACCCGCAGGCGCTCGCGCGTCAGGCCGGGCAGCCGCCGCCGCAGCAGGGCGGCCAGCTCGGCGACCCCGGGATGGTGGTCGCTGGAGTAGGGCCAGGAACGGTAGCCGCCGGACAACACGTAACGGCTGGTGAAGCGCAGGTACCAGCTCGTGCCCGGGTGGCCGAGCACGTGCTCGGCCAGCGGGGCCAGATACGCCTCGACCAGGGCGGGAAGGTCCTCCTCCAGGCCGCGGGCGCGCAGGTCGCCGATCAGCTCGCGGCGGCGCTCGTTGAGGGGGGTCATGCGGTGGGCGTACAGGGCGTCGATCAGGCCGGCCTTGCCGTCGAAGTGGTACTGGACGGCCGAATGGTTGCCCTGCCCGGCCGCGACGGCGATCTCCCGGAGCGAGACGTCGAGGCCGCGCTCGGCGAAGAGCCGTTCGGCCGCCAGGAGAATCTTCTCTTTGGCCTGCATTCCCACCTTTTCCGGATCACCGAGGTATCGTCGCGGATTAAGACACTCTGTCTTACTCTCGTGCCGTCTGCTGTCCAAGACCGTACGCCTCTCCTGGCAGGAGCCTCGCCGTGACCGCAGAACCGATCTTCCGCCGGGCCGGCCGCCCGCCGGAGCACGCTCCGAACGTCCTCGCCGTCGTCCTGGACGACACCGGCTTCGCCCAGCTCGGCTGCTTCGGCTCCGGCATCGCCACGCCGCACATCGACCGGCTCGCGGCCGGCGGCCTGCGCTACAACCGGTTCCACGTGACGGCCCTGTGCTCGCCGTCGCGCGCCTGCTTCCTCACCGGGCGCAACCACCACGCCGTCGGCATGGGCTTCCTCGCCGACCTCCCGCTCGACCACCCCGGCTACACCGCCCGCATCCCGCGCTCGGCCGCGACCCTGCCGCGGATCCTGCGCGACCACGGCTACTCCACCATCGCCATCGGCAAGTGGCACCTCACGCCGCGCTACGAGCGCTCGGCGGCAGGCCCGTTCGGCCACTGGCCGCTCGGCCAGGGCTTCGAGCGCTACTACGGCTTCCTGCAGGGCGACACCAACCACTACGCGCCCAACCTCGTCCGGGACAACCACTACGTGGAGCCGCCCGCCACCCCCGAGGAGGGCTACCACCTCACCGAGGACCTCGTCACGCAGGCCGTCCGGCACCTCGACGACCAGCGCCACGCCGCCCCCGGCAAACCGTTCTTCCTCTACCTCGGCCTCGGCGCCACGCACTCCCCGCACCACGTCGCGCCCGAGTGGAGCCGGCCCTACCGGGGCCGCTTCGACCAGGGGTGGGACGCCTGGCGGGAGAAGATCTTCCGGCGCCAGACCGGGACGGGCGTCGTCCCGCCCGGCACCGTGCTCACCCCGCGCCCGGACTGGGTGCCCGCATGGGCCGGCCTCACCGCCGACCGCCGCCGCCTGTACGCCCGCCAGCAGGAGGTCTTCGCGGGCTTCCTCACCCACGCCGACGCCCAGCTCGGCCGGCTGATCGCGCACCTGGAGGAGACCGGGCGGCTCGACGACACCATCGTCGTGATCTTCTCCGACAACGGCGCCAGCGCCGAGGGCGGCGTGGACGGCAGCGTCAACGAGCACCGCTTCTCCGCCGGCATCCGCGAGTCCCCGCGGGACAACCTGGCCCACCACGACGACTGGGGCGGGCCGCGCACCTACAACCACTACGCGTGGGGCTGGGCGTGGGCCGGGAACACGCCGTTCCGGCTGTGGAAGCGCTACACCTGGCTCGGCGGCACCCGTACGCCGCTCATCGTCCACTGGCCGGCCGGGATCGGCGGCGGCGGCGCGGTGCGCGACCAGATCGTGCACGTCAACGACCTGTTCCCGACCCTGCTGGACGCGATCGGCATCCGGGCGCCCGACGTCGTGGACGGGATCGAGCAGCAGCCGGTCGACGGGGCCAGCTTCCTGGCCACCTTCGGCGACCCCGGGGCGCCGGCGCCGCGCACCACCCAGTACTTCGAGATGCTGGGCTCGCGCTCCCTCATCCACGGCCGCTGGAAGGTCACCACCGACCACGTGTCCACGGGCGTCCTGGACGAGGAGGACCTGCTCACCGGCAGCCGCGACCTCGACGCCGACCACTGGGCGCTGTTCGACCTGGCGGCCGACTTCTCCGAGGCGGCCGACGTGTCCGCCGGGCATCCGGAGGTGGTCGCCGAGCTGCGGCGGTTGTGGGACCGGGAGGCCGGGCGCAACAACGTCCTGCCGCTGTACGACGACCTCGTGGCCCGCTTCGGCGCGCTCATCGGGCCGGCCTGGCCCCCCGGCGACGACCGCACGTTCCGGCCCGGGGCCTCGCCCGTGTGCGACGAGTCGCTGCCGCTGCTGTTCGGCGGCTTCCGCTGGACGGCCGAGATCGAGGCGGCCCGGGAGCCCGAGGGCGTGCTGTTCGCGCTGGGCGACTGGAACGGCGGCTTCGCCCTGTACGTCACCGGCGGCCGCCTGGCCTTCACCTTCTCCCGCGCCGGGGAGCCGCTGGAGCTCACCGCCGACCGCCCTCTGCCCGCCGGCCGCCAGGCCGTGGACGTCGTCCACACGACGGGCCCCGCGGGTTCGGCGTTCCACCTGTCGCAGGGCGGGGTCGTGGTGGGCACCCTGGCGTTCGACGGCCTGCTGCCGGTCGCGCTCCAGCACGGCGGGGCCGGGCTGCGGCTCGGCCACGACCTCGGGCTGCCCGTCTCCGGCCGGTACCGCGTCCCGGCCCGGTGGAACGGGCGGCTGTTCTCGGTCCGGCTCAGGACGCCGGGCGCCGCGACCCCCGACCTGCTCGCCGGCCTGCGCACCGCGCTGCACGCCGACTGACGGCGCGGCCGGGGGCGCGGTCGACGGGCGTGGCCCGGGCGCGGATGACGGCGTCATCCGGGGCGTCGGTTGACGGGTGTGGTCCCGGGCGCGGTTGACGGTGTGGTCCGAAATCGGCCGGTGCCGGGGACGTCGTGGCTGGTTGGCTGGTTCGCCGTAGATCAACCCCTGTCCTGGAAACGGAACCATGGCCACCACCACCCTCGCCCCGCCGCGCCCGCCGCTCATCTCCTGGCTCGCGGTCGCCTCGATCACCCTCGGCATCTTCGCCATCGTCACCAGCGAGATCCTGCCCATCGGCCTGCTGACGACCATCGGCGCCGACTTCCGCGTCACCGACGGCACCGCGGGGCTGACCATGACGCTGCCGGGCTTCGTGGCCGCCGTCGCGGCGCCCGTCCTGACCGTGGCCACCGCCCGGCTGGACCGCCGGGTGATGCTCTGCGTCCTGATGGCGGTGCTGGCCGCCGCCGACGTGCTGGCGGCCGTGGCCGGGGCCTACTGGGTGGTGCTGGCCTCGCGGGTGCTCGTCGGCCTCACCATCGGCGGCTTCTGGTCGATCGCGGCGGGGCTGGCGTCCCGGCTGGTGCCGCCGGCCGCCGTGGGCACCGCGACGGCGGTGATCTTCTCGGCCGTGCCGCTGGGCTCGGTGCTCGGCGTGCCGGCCGGGACCTTCATCGGGCACCTGGCGGGCTGGCGGACGGCGTTCCTCGTCCTGGCCGCGCTCTCGGTCCTCGTGCTGGTCGCGCTGCTGCGCGTGCTGCCGCCGCTGCCGGCCCGTCAGGT
Organism: Nonomuraea sp. NPDC001831; assembly: GCF_042892035.1. NCBI lineage: Bacteria > Bacillati > Actinomycetota > Actinomycetes > Streptosporangiales > Streptosporangiaceae > Nonomuraea > Nonomuraea sp. NPDC001831. The sequence continues at coordinate 468,788 of NZ_JBIATU010000004.1, forward strand.
CACCGGCGCGCGCGTCCTGCTGGACCTGCTGCGGGTGCGCGGCACCGGGATCGCCCTGCTGGGCACGTTCCTCGTCGTGCTGGCGCACTTCGGCACCTACACCTACGTCACGCCGTTCCTGGAGCACGTCACCCGCCTGCCCCCGGCCGCCGTCAGCGCCGTCCTGCTGGCCTACGGCGCTGCGGGCATCGCGGGCAACTTCCTGGCCGGCCGGATGGTGGCCACGGCCCCCCGGCTGGCCTTCGCCGTCTGCGGCGGTCTGATCGCGGCGGCCACCGCGCTGCTGCCCCTGGCCGGCACCTCGCCGGCGGGCGCGGTCGTGCTGCTGGTGGTGTGGGGGCTGGCCTACGGGGGCGTGCCGGTCTGCTCCCAGACGTGGTTCCTGCGGGCCGCGCCCGGCGCGCCGGAGGCGGCGACCGTCGTGTTCACCTCGTCGTTCCAGGCGACCTTCGCCCTCGGCGCGCTGCTGGGCGGCACGGTCGTCGACGCCTTCTCGGTCTCGGCCGCGATGGTCGCGGGCGGGCTGGTCGCGCTGGTGATGGCCGGGTCGTTCTCCTGGCTCACCCGTCCCCGCCGGGCCGCGTGAGCGGGGGAGGGGACGGGCGGTCAGCCGTCGAGGTGGTCGCGCAGGGCGTCGAGGCGGCCGTCCCAGTCGCTGGCCAGCGCGGCCAGGAACTGCTGGGCCACCCGCATCGGAGCCGAGCGCAGCCGGTAGCGGACGCGACGGCGCTCACCGGGCTCGGCCGTCACCAGACCGGCCTCGCCCAGCAGCGTCAGGTGCTTGGCGATGGCCTGCCGGGTGATCGGCAGGCGGGCGGCCAGGTCGGTCGCCGTGGCCGGGCCCCGGGCGGCCAGCTCGGCCAGGACGGCGCGCCGGCTCGGGTCGGCCAGGGCGACGAAGACCTGCTCGGCCACCGCCTCGATGTCAGGCGGCGGCAAGGTGCCCGACCAGCTCGCCCAGCTCGCTCGCCCACCCCTCGGAGTGGGCGTCGTACGCCTTGCGGTGGTGGTCGTCCGGCAACTGGGCGAAGCCGGTCTCGACGACGGTCAGCCGGGTGCCCGTGCCGGCCGGTTCGAGGGTGAACTCGACGTACGTGCGGCGCGGATCGCCCTCCGGCATGCCGAAGACCGGCCACGTGAAGCCGAACACCGACGGCTCCTCCACGCGCTCCACGCGCAGGTCGACGGTGTGCCCGTGGCTCCAGCTCAGCCGCGCCGGCCCGCCGGGACGCAGCTCGATCGCCGCCTCCTGGCCGAACCAGGCGGCCAGCCCCTCGGGGGTGGTGAGCGCCGCCCACACCTTGGCCGGCGGCTGGGCGAGCTCGAGGGTCCGCTCGACCCGATCGGGGAATCCCATGACAACCTCCATATGCAGCAGGGAAAAGGGTGCCACACCTTGTGGCGGCAGGTGGACGGTCACCGCTCCGGCCGCGGGTGCCGGCGCAGGCCGTAGGAGACGAGGACGACGGCGGCCAGCGTCACCGCGACGTCCACGAGCAGGGCCAGGCGGATGCCGGCCAGTTCCCCGGCGCGCGTGGCGGCGACCGCGCCGAGCAGCGGGATGCCGACGGTGACGGCCACCTGCTGCGTCATCGACGTCAGCCCGGTCGCCAGCCCCTGCTCCTCGTCCGGCAGGCCCGAGGTGCCGGTGACGGTGTAGGCGACGATCGCGGTGACGTGCCCGAAGAAGCCGACGAACAGCGCGGGGACGAGGATCGCCCAAACCGTCCAGCCGGTCCCGAGGAAGACGGCGGGAAGCGTCGCCAGCGCCTGGACCGTCATGCCGGCGACCAGCACGCGGCGGCTGCCGTGGCGTCCGACGAACCGCCCGGCGATCACCCCGGCGACCACCGAGGCCAGCCCGGGGATGCCGAACACCAGGCCGGTGACCAGCGGCGACAGGCCCAGCACCCGCTGCAGGTACACCGTCACCAGGAAGATCATGGCCGGCTCCATCGTGAAGATCACGAACCCGGCGAAGTTGCCCCACTTCACCGTGGGCCGCCGCAGGATGCGCACCGGCGCGAGCGGGGCGGGCGTGCGCAGCTCGATCAGCCAGAACGCGCCCAGCAGCAGCACGCCCGCGACGGCCGCCAGGAGGTTCGTCTCGACGGCCGCGTAGATCACCGCCAGCAGGCCGCCGGTCACCGTGACCGCGCCGGGCAGGTCGAGCCGCACCCGCTCCGGCAGCACGCTCTCCCGGATCAGGAACGGCGCCAGCACCACGATCGCCACCGCCACCGGCACGTTGAACAGGAACGCCGCCCGCCAGCTCAGCAGGCTGACCAGGGCGCCCCCGAGCAGCGCGCCGACGGTGAAACCGCCGGACAGCAGGGCGCCGTTCAGCCCGAGGACGCGGGCGCGCAGCGGGCCCTCCTGGAAGGTGGTGGTGAGCAGCGACAACGCGGCGGGGACCGTCATCGCCGTGGCCAGGCCCTGCAGCACGCGGGCGGTCAGGAGCGTCGCGGGCCCGCCGGCGAAGCCGCCGAGCAGGGAGGCGCCGGCCAGCACCACCATGCCGGCCAGGAACAGCCTCCGCCGGCCGAACAGGTCGGCCGTGCGGCCGAACACCAGGGTGAACCCGGCCGCCGGCAGCGCGTACGCCGAGGTGATCCAGGGCCACTGGGCCGGGCTCAGCCCGACGCCCGCGCCGGTCTGGGGAAGGGCGACGTTCAGGATCGAGAAGTCGACCGCCAGCATGAAACCGGCGCCGAGCAGGACGAACGCGATCAACCGCTGTCTGCCGTCGAGGCGCGGCGGGGCGGCCTCGACGGTCGCGACGGGAACACTCATGGCGGCCTCTCATTAGTAGCAACCGAACGGTTGCCACATTATGGCAACCAATTGGTTGCGTCAACGCCGGGCCCGATCGCGGCAAACTTCCGTTTTCCGGAACGGTGGTCTAACCTTCGGAACATGTCCGACGGTGACGCCAAGCTGGTGGGGGCCGACCGCGTGCTGGCCGTGCTGGCCGAGCTCGCCCGGCACCCCGACGGGATCGGCCTGGAGGAGATGGCCCGCGCCGTGTCCAGCCCGAAGCCGACCGCCCACCGCGCCCTGGCCGCGCTGCGCCGCGCCGGGCTCGCCGTCCAGAACGGCCACGGCCGGTACGTGCTCGGCGACGAGTTCCTGCGCATGGCCTTCGCCCACCACGAGGCCCGGCCCGACCACGTCCGGGTCACCCCGATGCTCAAGGCGCTGTGCGACCGCTACGGCGAGACCGTGCACTACGCGGTGCTGGAGGGCACGTCGGTGGTCTACCGGTCCAAGCTCGACCCGCCGTCCGGCGCGGTCCGGCTCACCTCGGTCGTCGGCGGGCGCAACCCGGCCCACTGCACCGCCGTCGGCAAGATGCTGCTGGCGCAGACGCTGACGGACGAGGCCGCGGTGCGCGCCTGGGTGGGCGACCGGCGGCTGGAGCGGCCCACCGAACGCTCGATCGGCACCGCGGAGGAGCTGCACGCCGAGCTGGTACGCGTCCGCGAGCAGGGCTACGCGGCCGACGACCAGGAGAACGAGCCGGGCGTCAACTGCGTGGCGGTCCCGGCGTACCTGACCTCGCCCACCGTGCCGAGCGGCGCGGTCAGCATCAGCGGCCTGGCCTACCGCACCCCCCTGAGCGTGCTCGTCGAGGACGTGCCGGCCATCCGCGCCGTCGTCGCCGGGCGCCACCTTCCCTGACCCGCACAGAACCGGAGAGAACCCCTTGTACCTCATGCGCATCGGCGCGCCCGGCGCCGAGAAGCCGGTCGTCCGCGTGGACGACGACCACTACGTCGACGTCTCCGACCTCACCCCCGACTTCGACGAGCGCTTCTTCGCCGCGGGCGGCCCCGCCCTGCTCGCCGAGCGGGTGGCCGCCGGCCCGCGGCAGGCGTTCGCCGGCGAGCGCGTCGGCGCGCCGATCGCCCGCCCGCACCAGATCCTGTGCATCGGCCTGAACTACAGCGACCACGCCGCCGAGACCGGCCAGGCCGTGCCCGCCGAGCCGATCCTGTTCACCAAGTCGCCCAACACCCTCGTCGGCCCGTACGACGACGTGCGCATCCCGCGCGGCGCCACCAAGACCGACTGGGAGGTGGAGCTCGGCATCGTGATCGGCCGCCGCACCTCCTACCTCGACTCGCCCGAGGAGGCCGCGGCCGCGATCGCCGGCTACTGCGTGGTCAACGACGTCAGCGAGCGGGCCTTCCAGATGGAACGCGGCGGCCAGTGGAGCAAGGGCAAGTCGGCCGAGACGTTCAACCCGGCCGGCCCCTGGCTGGTCACCCCCGACGAGCTGGCCGACGTCCGGAACCTGGGCATGTGGCTGGACGTCAACGGCGTGCGCCGCCAGACCGGCAGCACCAAGACGATGATCTTCGACCCGTACGTCATCGTGCACCACCTGAGCCAGTTCATGGTGCTGGAGCCCGGCGACCTGATCAACACCGGCACCCCGCCCGGCGTCGGCATGGGCCACGACCCGCAGATCTGGCTGCGGCCGGGCGACGTCATGGAGCTCGGCATCGACGGGCTCGGCAGCCAGCGCCAGCGGGTCGTGGAGCCCCGGTAGTGCGGGCGCTCGTCCTGACCGGGCCGGGCGCGGCCGAGGTCCAGGAGGTCGAGCCCCCCTCGGCGGGGCCCGGCCAGGTGGTCGTGGACGTCGAGCGCGCCGGCGTGTGCGGCACCGACATGGAGCTGTTCAACGGCGAGATGAGCTACCTGCGCACCGGCCGCTCCCGCTACCCGCTGCGCCCCGGCCACGAGTGGTGCGGGCGCGTCGCGGAGCTGGGCGCGGGCGTGGACCCGTCGTGGCTGGGTCGGCGGGTCGTCGGCGACACCATGCTCGGCTGCGGGCGCTGCGACCGCTGCCGCCAGGGCCGCCACCACGTGTGCCCCGACCTGGCCGAGCTCGGCATCAGCCGGGGCGCCGCGGGAGCGCTGGCCGAGCGGCTCGCCGTCCCGGTCGCGGCGCTCCACCGGCTGCCCGATACGGTGGACGCTACCTCGGGCGCGCTGGTCGAGCCCGGTGGCAACGCCTTACGCGCCGTCCGCGCGGCGGCGCTGGAGGCGGGGGAGCGGTTGCTGGTTCTGGGCACGGGCACGATCGGCCTGCTGGCCGCGCTGTTCGCGCGCGCCGGCGGCGCCGAGGTGCACCTCATGGGCCGCGCCGAACCCGACCTGCGCCTGGCCGCGGGCCTCGGGTTCCGGCACGCCTGGACCCGCGCGACGCTGCCCGGCCTGCCCTGGCACGCCGTCATCGACGCCACCAACGCCGCCGCGATGCCCGCGCTCGCCCTCGGCCTGGCCGAACCCGCCCGCCGCGTCGTCTACATCGGCCTGGCCGGCACGCCGTCCACGCTCGACACCCGCGAGCTGGTGCTCAAGGACGTCACCGCGGTCGGCGTCCTGGGCGGCTCGGCGGGGCTGGCCGGGGCCATCGACGCCTACGCCGGCGGCTCGGTGGACGCCCGTCCGCTGGTGGCCGCCACGGTCGGGCTCGCCGAGACGGCCGGCGTGCTGGCCGGACGGCGACCGCCCGGCGCCGGCCCGGGGCCCAAGATCCACATCGATCCCCGGCAATGAACCTGGAAGAGAGCACGAGCATGACCCACCGTGAACCGCGACGGCTGAACGCGCCGGACGCCGCCGTCCTGGCGGCGGTCGAGACGGCCGTCCCGGGGATCACCCGCGCCCGCGCCAGCGACCGGCTCGGCATGGCCCACGACGCCTCCCACTACCTGCTGACCCCGCAGGCCGTGCTGGTGGCCGAGAGCGCCGGCCAGGTCGCCGCGCTGCTGCGCACCGGCCTGCCGCTGACCTTCCGCTCCGGCGGCACCAGCCTCAGCGGCCAGGGCGTCAGCGAGCACCTGCTCGTGGACACCCGCCGGCACTTCCGCTCGATCGAGGTGCTCGACGACGGCGCCCGGGTACGGGTCCAGCCCGGCGCGGTGCTGCGGCAGGTCAACGCCCGCCTGGCCCCCTACGGACGCAAGCTCGGCCCCGACCCGGCCAGCGAGTCGGCCTGCACGATCGGCGGCGTCGTGGCCAACAACTCCAGCGGCATGACCTGCGGCACGCACGCCAACACCTACCGGACGCTGGAGTCGATGACGCTGGTGCTGCCGAGCGGCACCGTCCTCGACACCGGCGCCCCCGACGCCGACGAGCGGCTGCGCGCCCTGGAACCCGACCTCGCGGCCGGCCTGGAACGGCTGCGCGACCGCGTCCGCGGCAACCCCGGCTCGGTGCGGCGCGTCCAGGACCAGTTCTCGCTGAAGAACACCATGGGCTACGGCCTGAACAGCTTCCTCGACCACGACGGCCCGGCGCAGATCCTCGCGCACCTGGTCATCGGCAGCGAGGGCACCCTCGGCTTCGTCGCCGAGGCCGTCTTCCGCACCGTCCCCGCCCACCGCCTGGCCGCCACCGGCCTGCTCGTCTTCCCGACGCTGCGCGAGGCGATGGCCACGGTGCCGGAGCTGGTCGCGGCCGGTCCCGCCGCCGTCGAGCTGCTGGACGCCGAGTCCCTGCGCGTCGCCCAGACCGACCCGAAGGCCGACGAGACGCTGCGCGCGATGGCCGTCGCCGAGCACGCCGCGCTGCTGGTCGAATGGCAGGAGTCCGACGCCGAGGTGCTCACCGAGCGGGAGCGGGCCGCCGAGCGCGTCTTCGCCGGGCTGCGCCTGGCCGCCCCCGCCCGGCTGAGCAGGGAGGCCGGCGGCCGGGCCGCGCTGTGGCACATCCGCAAGGGCCTGTACGCCACCGTCGCCGGCGCCCGCCCCAGCGGCACCACCGCCCTGCTGGAGGACGTCGCCGTCCCCGTGCCCGCGCTGGCCGACCTGTGCGACGACCTGACCCGGCTGTTCGCCGAGCACCGTTACGAGCGCAGCGTCGTCTTCGGTCACGCCAAGGACGGCAACCTGCACTTCATGCTCAACGAGCGGTTCGCCACCGAGCTCGACCGCTACGCCGAGTTCACCGAGGACATGGTGGAGGCCGTCCTGGCCAGGGGCGGCACGCTGAAGGCCGAGCACGGCACCGGCCGCGTCATGGCCCCGTTCGTGCGCCGCCAGTACGGCGACGAGCTGTACGAGGTGATGCGCGAGGTCAAACGCCTGTGCGACCCGGCCGGCACGCTCAACCCCGGCGTCGTCCTCACCGACGACCCCGAGGCCCACCTGCGCGACCTCAAGACCGTCGTGACCGTCGAGCCCGAGGTCGACCGCTGCGTCGAGTGCGGCTACTGCGAGCCCGTCTGCCCCAGCCGCGACCTGACCACCACGCCGCGCCAGCGCATCGTGCTGCGCCGCGAGCTGGCCGCGGCCCAGGCGGCCGGCGACCACGCCCTGGCCCGCGAGCTGGCGGACGCCTACGCCTACGACGCCGTGGACACCTGCGCCGTGGACGGCATGTGCGCCACCGCCTGCCCCGTCCTCATCAACACCGGCGACCTGACCAAACGCCTGCGCGCCGAGCGCCACGGCCGCGCCGCCGAGCGCGCCTGGACGAGCGCCGCCCGCCACTGGGACGGCGTCACCCGCGCGATGAACCTGGCCCTCGACGCCGCCGCCGCGGTCCCGCCCGCGCTCCCCGAGGCCGCCTCGCGCGCCGCCCGCGCCCTGGCCGGGGCCGACGACGTCCCGCGGTGGAGCCGCGACCTGCCGCGCGGCGGCGCCAGGCGGCGCCCGTCCCCGGCGGACGACGCCGACGCCGTCTACCTGCCGTCCTGCCTGAACACGCTGTTCGCCCCCGCGGACGGCGGTCCCGGCGTGATGACCGCCTTTCAGCGCCTGGCCGCCCGCGCCGGGCTGAGGCTGCACGTCCCGGAGAAGATCGCGAGCCTGTGCTGCGGCACCCCGTGGTCGTCCAAGGGCTTCGCCGGCGGCCACGAGGCCATGGGCGAGCGCGTCCGTGACGTGCTCGCGCGGGCCACCGACGGCGGCCGGCTGCCCGTGGTGAGCGACGCGGCCTCCTGCACCGAGGGCTACGCCCACCTGGTGCCCGGCCTCCAGGTGGTCGACGCGGTCGCCTTCACCGCCGAGCACGTCCTGCCCCGCCTGCCGCGGGCGCGCCGCCTGCCGTCGCTGGCGCTCCACCCGACCTGCTCCTCCACCCGGCTCGGCCTGGACGCCGCCGTCGCCCGCGTCGCCGAGGCGGTCGCCGAGCAGGTCGTGATCCCGGACGGCTGGCAGTGCTGCGGCTTCGCCGGCGACCGCGGCCTGCTGCACCCCGAGCTGACCGCCTCGGCCACCCGCGCCGAAGCCGCCTCCGTGGCCGAGGCGGGCTGCGCCGCGCACGCCTCGGTCAACCGCACCTGCGAGCTGGGCCTGACCCGCGCCACCGGTCAGACCTACCGGCATCTCCTGGAGCTCCTCGACGAGGCGACCGCCTGAGGGGGGCGCGCTTTACACCGATGTGTCAATAAGATCGTCGCTGTTGCGAAGATCCGGCGATCGGGAGCACGATGAGCGACCCCGGCGGCTTCGGCCCCCTGGAGATGGACGAACGCGAGCGCATCGGTCCCTACCGGATCGTGGGCCGCATGGGCGCGGGCGGCATGGGCGTGGTCTACGCCGGGGTCGCGCCCGACGGCGGGCGGGTCGCGGTCAAGGTCATCCATCCGGGTCTGGCCGCCGACCCGCACTTCCACGACCGGTTCGTGCGCGAGGTCGAGGTGTTGTCGCGGGTGCGCGGGCGGTGCACGGTCGCGGTCCTGTCCGCCGACACCGCCGCCTCGCCGCCGTGGCTGGCCACCGAGTTCGTGCCCGGCCCCACGCTGACCGAGCACGTACGCGACCACGGGCCGCTGCCGCCGGACGACCTGGTCGCGTTCGGGGCGGACATCGCCGAGGCGCTCACCGACATCCACGGGGCCGGGATCGTCCACCGCGACCTCAAGCCGGGCAACGTGATCCTGGCCGGGTCCGGGGCGAAGGTGCTCGACTTCGGGATCGCCCGCGCCCTCGACGAGAGCGGCCTGACCGGCACCGGCGCGCTCATCGGCTCGCCCGGCTGGATCAGCCCCGAGCAGTACCGGGGCGACCAGGCCGACGCCGCCGCCGACGTCTTCGCCTGGGGCGCGCTGATGGTCTACGCCGCGACCGGGCGGCCGCCGTTCGGCATGGGCGCGCCCGACGTGCTCGCCTACCGGGTCATGAGCGTCGATCCCGACCTGTCCGGGGTGCCCGAGGACGTGCGCGACCTGGTCCGCGCGGCGCTCGCCAAGGACAGGGCGGCGCGTCCGGGGTCGGCGGAGCTGCTCGGCGCGCTCCGGTCGGGCACGCTCCTCCTGCCGCGGCCCCCGTCCGGCACGCTCCCTCTGACACCCCCGCCGCCTCCGCCCGGCACCCTGCCCCTGACCCCGCCGCCCCCGTCCGGCGGGGAAGGTCCGCTGAGGCCGCCTTCGTCCGGTGGGCAGGGGGCGCTGAGGCCGCCTTCGTCCGGGGGGCGGGCGCGGTCGTGGCCGGTGGCGGCCGCCGTGGTCGCGGTCGTCGCCGTCGTGGGGGTCGGCGCGGCGTTCGCGCTCAACGCGGCCGGCACGCCGCAGGCGCTGCCGTCCCCGGACGACGGGCCCACCTCCTCCGCCACCGGCCCGCCCGCCACCTCCGCGGACCCGGACCCGACGGACACCCCGCAGGAGAGCGAGACCCCCGAGGAGAGCCACACCCCGGAGGACACCCCGACCGAGACCGACACCCCCGAGGAGACGCCCGAGGAGACGCCCGAGGAGACGCCCACCAAGAGCAGGCCCCGCACGTTCCCGTGCGCCTCCTCGGGCTCGATCCTGCGCGAGGCCGCCGCGCTCAACGGCGGCAGCCTCCCACAGGACGCCGTGGTCGCGCGCAAGCGCTGCGCCGGCTCCTGGGTCGCCGCCGAGCTGTCCTCCCCGAGCGTCGGCGCCATCGACCTGATCGCCCGGCGGAACGCCTCCCGGTTCCTCGATGGGAACATCGGCAGCAACTTCTGCTCCCTGGAGGGCCGCCCGGCGCTGGTGGCGAGCGCGCCCGCCTCGATCAAGAGCTTCCTGTGCCCGCGGGGCTTCAGCTGACCCCCGCCCGCGTGCCTTCCGCCCGCCCATCGGCTAAAGGCACGCGCCCCCCACCGGCTAAAGGCACGCGCCCCCGGTCAGACGGCGTCCGTGCAGACCGGGGAGCCCGTCGCCGCGGCGCGGCGCACGCGTGCCGGCTCGACGCAGGCCCGCGCCGGGACCTCGGGCGCGTAGACCTGGTCGGAGTAGATGACCCCGGTGCCCTCGTCGCCGCCCGAATACTGGGTGAGGCTCTTGTCGTCGTAGCCGGCCGAGCGGCCGACCGGCCTGCGCTCCACCCACACGTTGTAGTCCGCGCCCTGCCCCCGCTTGGTGAACCTGGCCCAGTTGACCTGGCAGGTGCCGTCCTTGCCAGGGCCGTACCGCAGTTCGAGGTAGCCGCCGAAGGCCCGGACCCACCTGGACGCCACGGTGGAGGAGCCCGCCGTGCAGCCCGTCAGCGCCGGGTCCTTGCCGTCGCAGGCCGTGCCGGAGCAGCTCCGGGCGGCCGGACGGCCGTTCGCGGGGCCGTCGTCCGCGGCCGCCGCCGTGACCGGGAACAGGGCCAGGGCCGCCACCGCCAGCACGGCCGCCGTCCGGTGTGATCGCATGCCGCCACCTCCAGGGAGAGATCGGGTTCGTCGGCACGATTGTGGACCGGCCGGCCCGCCCGGATCTGTCATGCGGCCTGTGGTGCGTTGGCGGGACGTCATTCGCCCGACGGCAGCGGGATGCGCACCGACACCAGCGTGCCCTCGCCGGGAGCGGCCTCGACGTCGGCGCTGCCGCCCACCGCGCGGGCGCTCTCCCGGATGGAACGGGCGATGCCGAGGCCGGTCGTGGGCGCGTCCGGGTCGAAGCCGCTGCCGTGGTCGAGCACGCTCAGCGCCAGCGTCCCGGACCGGCATTCGGCCCGCACCACGGCGTGCCGGACGCCCGCGTGCTTGCGCACGTTCGTCAGCGCCTCGCGCAGGATGCCGCTCAGCGCCTCGACGACCTCGGCCGGCATGCCCTCGCGTTCCGGCGCCGAACGCAGCCGGCCCGCGTTGAACTCCACCCGCAGCCCGCTGCCGACCGCCTGCCGCACGACCTCCTCCAGGGCGGCCACGACGTCCTCGGCCGGGTCGCCGTCGTCGCCGCGCAGGAACGCGCGCAGCCACTGCGACTCCTCCGCCACCCGCGCCCTGACCGAGTCGTCGGCGATCCAGCCGTCGCGGGTCAGCGCCTCCATGGTCTGCAGGATCCGGTCGTGCAGCACGCGGGCCGTCCTGCCGCGCTCGCGCTCCTGCGACAGCTGCGCCGAGCGGCGCAGCTCCTCGGCCCTGGCCCGGTCCAGGTCGCCGGCGGTCCTGAACAGGATGCGCATGACGTACGCGGCCATCGTGGCGTTCGTCGTCAGCCCGGCGACGTGCGGCAACCCGGCCCACCACGGCAGGTCCGCCTGCACGTACCCGAGGACCAGCGCGCCGCCCAGCGCCGCCGTCCACGCCAGCACGACGGGGAACGTGCGGAAGGAGATGCCGGCCATGATGCCGACGAGCAGCACGTACGGCAGGACCGTGCCCGGCCAGCCGTCGGTCACCCGCGAACCGGCGTAGTGACCGGCGGCCAGCACCGCCGCCGTCACCAGGCCGAGGTCCGCGCAGAGCAGCGCGCGCGGCGCGAGCGCGGCGCGGGCCGCCGTGACCACGCACACCAGCAGGCTGACCGCGCCCATCGCCCCCAGCAGGTACGGCAACGGCCCGAGCGTCAGCCACCGCCCATCGCCCAGCACCTCCAGCGACCCGCACAACACCAGCGCGCCCACCCGGACGACCACCATGGTGAGGGCCCGGCTGCGCTCCATGCCGGCGACCGCCGTCCCGGGCGGGCGCGGCGGGCGCGGCGGGCGGCTCACGGCCGGTCGCGGCGTTCGAGCCGGTTGAGCGCCGCGCGCGTGAGCTCGGCCTTGTTGCCGACCTGCAGCTTGGCCCTGATGCGCTCGACGTAGGTGTCCACCGTGGCCTTGCTGACGCCCATCCGGCGGCCCACCTGGGCGTGGGTGAAGCCCTGGGCGATGTAGGAGAGGGTCTCCTCCTCCCGGGCCGACAGCCGGGGCCGGGCGTCGCCGCCGCCGTCCCCGCCTTCCTCCGAGCCGTCGGCCCCGGCGGGCGGGCGGGTGTTCTCGTCCAGCTCGCTCTGCAGGATGTCGGCCAGGCCCGCCGACAGGTAGAAGCCGCCCGCGGCGACCGTGCGCACGGCGGCGACGATGAGCTCGGAGGGGGCGTCCTTGGTGACGTACCCGTTGGCGCCGCAGCGGATCGCCGCCAGCACGTCGGCGGGCCGTCCGGAGGCCGACACGATGAGGACCCGCGTGACGGCCGACAGCTCCTTGACCGCGGCCAGGCACGGCCGGTCCTCGGCCAGGTAGAGGTCGAGGATCAGCACGTCGTATCCGGCGTCGAAGCCGCGCAGGTCCGCGACGGACGAGCCGCGCAGCACCACCTGCAGGTCCTCGTGCCGGTGCAGGAGGTACTCCAGCCCATGGCGGATCAGCTCGTGGTCGTCGATCACGGCGATCCGGATCACGTCTTGCTCCGCGGCGGGCTGCGAACGAGGTGACATGTCAACAACGGTGAGCAGAGGTGTGCAAGACCAGCAAGTCCCGCAAAACCACTACAAATTCGTATTGTAGATCATGAATCCTGTGGTGCACGGGCCTTCGGACGGTAGCCGTCGGTGGCCCTGACGAGCTCGTGCAGCGTGCCGGGTTCGGCGCCGCCGTGGCCGGCGTCCTCGACGATCCGCAGCTCGGCCTCGGGCCAGGCGCGGTGCAGTTCCCAGGCGGCGTCGGGCGGCGTCTTCATGTCGTAGCGGCCGTTGACGATGACGCAGGGGACGTCCCTGATCGCCGCCACGTCGAGCAGCTCGCCCTCCCGCAGGAAACAGCGCCGGGTGAAGTAGTGCGCCTCGATCCGGGCGAAGCCCAGCACCTCCCGGTCCGTCAGCGGAGGGGGAGGCGCGGGCAGCAGCGTGTTGGCCGCCAGCTCCCACGCCGCCCACGCCCGCGCCGCCGGCAGGTGCACCTCCGGGTCCGGGTCGAACAGGCGGCGGTGGTAGGCGCCGAGCAGGTCGTCCCGCTCGGCCGGCGGGATCGCGTCGCGGAAGGCCGCCCACTCCGCCGGGAACAGCCGGGCCGCCCCTGAACCGGTGAACGCCCACGCCTCGTCGGCCGCGCTCGCCAGGTAGACGCCGCGCAGCACCAGCTCGGTCACCCGGCTCGGGTGGCGGCGCGCGTACGCCAGGGCCAGGGTCGCGCCCCACGAACCGCCGAACACCTGCCAGCGGTCGATCCCGAGCCGCTGCCTGAGCAGCTCCATGTCCGCGACCAGGTGCCAGGTGGTGTTGGCGGCCAGCGACACCCCGGGATCGGCGGCGTGCGGGCGGCTGCGCCCGCAGTTGCGCTGGTCGAACAGGACGATCCGGTAGGCGCCGGGGTCGAAGAACCGGCGCTGCACCGGCAGCAGCCCGCCGCCGGGGCCGCCGTGGAGGAGGACGACCGGTTTGCCGCCGGGGTCGCCGCAGGTCTCCCAGTAGATCTCCTGGCCGTCGCCGACGTCGAGCAGGCCGCTCTCGTAGGGCTCCACGGGCGGGTAGAACGTCATCAGCGTCATGGCTACCAGACCTACTCGCCCCGGCCGCCCGGCGCGCGGCCAATTCACACCAGTGCGGCTGGTTCGCGCGAGTGCGGGCGCGGGTGGGGGCGTTTCATGACGGGCGCGCGAGTTCGGTGAGCGTGCGGCGCAGCAGCCGGGCGGCCAGGACCGGCTTGAAGGCGTTGTGCCGCAGCGGGCGGGCCTCGGCCAGCGCCACGCCGGCGGCCCGCGCGAAGGCGGACGCGTCCGGGACGGCGCCGGTCAGCAGGTCCTCGGCGGCGTGGGCGCGCCACGGCTTGTGCGCCACCCCGCCGAGCGCGACCCGCGCGAACACGATCCGGCCGTCCTCGACGTGCAGCAGCACGGCCGTGCTCACCAGCGCGAAGGCGAACCCGGCCCGGTCCCTGACCTTCGCGTACGCCCCGCGCCCCGGCGGCGCGGGCGGCAGGTCCACGCTCGTGACCAGTTCGCCGTCCCGCAACACGGTCTCCACCTGCGGCGTCCGGCCGGGCAGGACGTGGAAGCCGGTGAACGGCACGCTGCGCGACCCCCGCGTCCCCGTCAGGTTGACGGTCGCGTCGAGGGCGGCCAGGGCCACGCACAGGTCCGAGGGGTGGACGGCGACGCAGCTCGGGCTCGCCCCCAGGACGGCGTGCGCGCGGTTGAACCCCTCCAGCGCGTCGCACCCCGCGCCGGGCACGCGCTTGTTGCAGGCGGCGGCGGTGTCGTAGAAGTAGCGGCAGCGCGTACGCTGCAGCAGGTTGCCGCCCACGGTCGCGCGGTTGCGCAGCTGCGGCGAGGCGCCCGCCAGGATGGCGCGGGCGAGCACCGGATAGCGCCGCCGCACCCGCGGGTCGGCCGCGACCTCGGTGTTGCCGGTCAGCGCGCCGAGCCGCAGCCCGCCGCCGGGCAGGTCCTCGACGGCCGACAGCGGCAGGCGCGAGATGTCCACCACCCGGCCCGGCCGCTCGACCTCCTCCCGCATCAGGTCGACGAGGTTCGTCCCGCCGGCCAGGTAGCGGGCCGGGCCGCCGTCCGGCGGCGTCGCGGCCATCATGGCGACGGCCTCCGCCACACTGGACGCCCGCAGGTAGGCGAACTCCCTCACCTCGCGGCGACCTCCCGGACGGCGGCGGCGATGTGGTGGTACGCCCCGCACCGGCACAGATTGCCCGCCATGCGTTCGCCGAGCTCGGCGTCGGTCAGCTCGCGCGGGGGAGCGGTCAGGTCGGGCGTCGCCGCGCTGGGCACGCCGTCCCGCAGCTCGGCCAGCAGGCCGGTGACCGAGCAGACCTGGCCGGGCGTGCAGTATCCGCACTGCAGGGCGTCGTACCGGACGAACGCCTCCTGCACCCGCGCCCCCACCTCGTCGTCCGCCAGCCCCTCGACGGTGACGATCTCCATCCCCTCGCACTGGACGGCCAGCAGCAGGCACGCGTAGACCCGCAGGCCGTCGGCCAGGACGGTGCAGGTGCCGCAGGCCCCCTGGTCGCAGCCCTTCTTCGTGCCGGTCAGCCGGAGGTGGTCGCGCAGGAAGTCGAGCAGGGACACGCGCGGGTCCGTCGGCGGCTCGTGCGGCCGGCCGTTGACGCGCAGGGGGAGCGGGGCGCGGCCGTCCATCCCATCCCTCCGGCCGTACGGACTGTGGCGATCACCGTAACCCGGGGCGGGCGGGGCGGCGTGGTCCGTGCGCCGGTCGAGGGGAAAAACGGTGGCGGGCATTGCCGAATGCGGATCATCGGGCGAGGATCCCGCCGTCGGCCGCGCGCCCTTCCTACGGGCTCATCCTGTGGCGGTCATGGCCGCCGCGACCGTCAGGCTGTCCTCGTAGATGTGGTTGCGCGTGATCAGCCCGTCCTCGACGGTCAGGTGCAGCGCGAACGGCGTGGTGTAGGAGACGCCGGTCGCCCGCACGGTCTGCACGATCTGCCCCAGCACCACGGCGTCCGGCCCGTCGACCAGGATCTGCCGCACCGTGGTGCCGTTCAGCTCCGGCACGTGATGCGCCCCCAGCGAACGGTAGTGCTCGGCCACCTCGGCCCGCCCGGACCGGGGCCGGATCCACGGCACCGCCGGATGCCCCTCGACCGGCCAGCTGAGCCGCCAGTCGACCGGCTCGGCGAACAACTCCGCCACCCGCTCCGGATCGCCCTCGCCGATCCGCCGCAACAACTCCTGCACGATGCCCCGCGTGTCCCTCTCCATGCCCCCAGTCTTCCGGCCCGCCTGAACGCCGTCGATTACCCCGGAGGTAACCGCCGGTGGTATCCCGGCGGCATGCCGGCGTCGTGTACATGGTGATCACGGGGTTGGGCGAGGGGATCTTCGCCACGCTCGCCGCCCCCTTCGTGGCCGACGTGCTGGGCGGCCGGGGCGACGCCTACGGGCTGTTCCTGTCGGTGCAGGCGGTCGGCGGGCTGGCCGGCGCGCTGGCCGTGGCCCTGCACCGGCGCGACCCCGCGCCCCGGGCGCTTCTCGGCTGGGGCACGGTCGCCTTCGGCCTGCTCGACCTGGCGCTGTTCGCCTACCCCCTCGTTGTTGACGCGTTGTGGCCGGCCCTCGTGCTGATCGCGCTGGCCGGGCTGCCGGCGGCCGTGGCGACGGCCGGGTTCGCGACGCTGGCCCAGACGGCCACCACCGACGAGCGCCGGGGCGGCCTGATCGGGCTGCTCGCGAGCGCCCAGGCCGTCACCTCGCTGCTCGGCATGGCGGCCGCCGGGGTGCTCGGCGAGGTCGTCGGCGTCGTGCCCGCGTTGTGCCTGCACGCGGCAGGGCTCGTCGGCGCGGGCGTGCTCGTGCTGACGAACCGCACACCCCACCCGCACCCTCGGCGCGCGGTTTCCCCACCGAGTGCGCCATGACGTTTGTCATGGAGGCGTCTCTGACGGTCGGCACTACACCCGGCGGCACCTCTCCCAGCAGGCTGGTCCCATGCTGAGACTCAAGGACAGCGCCTCCCGACGGTCGCCGCGCCGGCCGCCGGGCGTTACCGTCGGGCCCTGTGACGGGTGACGCGGCGATGCGGGAGGTGGAGTTCGGCCGGGGCCGGACGGCGGCGCGCGCCGGGTCGTGCGTGTGGCTGCTGCTGGTGGGCTGGCCGCTGTGGTCGTTCTTCGCCGCGCGTCCCGGCGTGCTCGCCGTGGTGTGGGTGGTCGCGGCGGTCGCGGTCTTCGCGGCGTGCTGGTTGCGGATCATGTGGCGGGCGCTCAGCGCCCTGGGCGCGGCGGCGCTGACCTGGACGCCGGTGGGGCTGGTGGCCGCCGCGCTGGCGCTGCTGCCGGTGTTGCGGGCGCCATGGGCCTACGTCGGGTTCGTGTTCGTGGTCAGCGCCCTGTCGGCCTGCCTTTCGCGGGTCGCCTTCGTCGTGTCGGCGGCGGTGACGACGGTCGTGGTGGTGGCCGCGCTGACGGCGTACGGGCGGCCGTTCGAGCAGGTCTGGTGGGTGCCGCTGGTGATCCTGGTCGAGGCGGTGACGGTGGGCAGCCTGAAGCACCTGGGCGAGATGGTGGCCCGGCTCGACGCCGCCCGCGCCCACGTCGCCCGGCTCGCCGTGGACAACGAACGGCTGCGCTTCGCCCGCGACCTGCACGACACGCTCGGCCACACGCTCACCTCGATCACCATCAGGAGCCAGCTCGCCGCCCGGCTGGCCCGTACCGACCCGGATCGGGCCGCCCGCGAGATGGCCGACGTGGAACGCGCCGCCCGCCAGGCGCTCGACGAGGTCCGTCACGCCGTCGCCGGCTACCGCGCCCCCTCGTTGTCGGGCGAGCTGCGCACGGCGGCCCACAGCCTGGACCTGGCGGGGATCCGGCTGGCGGTCTCGCCCGCCGGCGGGCCCGTCCCGGCCGCCGCCGAGACCCTGCTGGCCTGGACCGTACGGGAGGCCGCCACGAACGTCGTACGCCACAGCCGCGCCCGTCACTGCCGCATCGACCTCGCCGTCGACGCCCGCACCGCCACCGTCGAGGTCCGCGACGACGGCCCCGACCCAGGATCCGCCGAAGACGCCCCCGCCCCCGGAGCCGAAGCGGCCGCGGATTCCGGGGGTGTGGGAGGGAACGGGCTGACCGGGCTGGCCGAGCGGATCGCCGCCGCCGGTGGACGTCTGGAGGCCGGTCCGCTGCCCGGCGGCGGCTACCGGCTGCACGCCCGAGTGCCCCTGGAGCTGCCATGATCCGCGTCCTCATCGCCGACGACCAGGACCTCGTCCGGGGCGGCCTGGCCGCGCTGCTCGCCCTGGAGGACGGCATCGAGGTGGTGGCCGAGGTCGGCCGGGGTGACCTGGTCGAGCCCGCGGTGGCCGAGCACCGCCCCGACGTGGTCCTGCTCGACATCGAGATGCCCGGAATGTCGGGCCTGGAGGTCGCCGAACGCCTGCGCGGCCACCGGGTGGTCATCGTCACCACGTTCGGCCGGCCCGGCTACCTCAGCCGCGCCCTCGACGCCGGCGTGTCCGGGTTCGTGGTGAAGGACGCGCCGGTGGCCGAGCTGACCGCGGCCGTGCGGCGGGTGATGGCCGGCGAGACGGTGATCGACCCGAAGCTGGCGGTGTCCGCCCTGACCGTCGGGCCGAGCCCGCTCACCCAGCGCGAGGCCGAGGTGCTGCGGACCGCCTCCGGCGGCGCGACCGTCGCCGACATCGCCCGCACCCTGTTCCTGACCGAGGGCACCGTACGCAACTACCTGTCCTCGGCCATCACCAAGACGGGGGCGCGCAACCGCGCCGAGGCCGTCCGCGCGGCCGAGACCCGCGGCTGGCTCTGACCCCCGCCCATCCCGCGACCCCACGCAGCCCCGCACCACCCGCAACCCCCACCCCCTCCAAGAGGAGCTTCGCCATGCCCTCCGACGACTTCCGCCCGCCCGGACCGGAGTTGTTCGACTACCCCGCCCTGTGGGACGGCGCGC
Organism: Nonomuraea sp. NPDC001831; assembly: GCF_042892035.1. NCBI lineage: Bacteria > Bacillati > Actinomycetota > Actinomycetes > Streptosporangiales > Streptosporangiaceae > Nonomuraea > Nonomuraea sp. NPDC001831. The sequence goes on from NZ_JBIATU010000004.1 coordinate 487,346, forward strand.
CGCTCTGGCTCACCAAGCCGGTGCTGCTGGCCGCCGCCGGCGTGCTCGTGGTGTGCACGCTGGCCTGGGGCGCCTTCTCCCGGCCCAGGCTGGTGCCGCGCGGCCTGCAGAACGCGGGCGAGTACGCCTACCTGTTCGTCCGCGACCAGATCGCCCGCCCGTCGCTGGGCGCCGACGCCGACCGCTGGATGCCGCTGCTGCTCACGCTCTTCCTGCTGATCCTGCTCTGGAACGTGATGGGCGTGATCCCGCTGCTCCAGTTCCCGGTCACCGCCCACGTCGCCTTCCCCTGGGTGCTGGCCGGGGTGGTCTACCTGCTCAAGCTCTACCTCGGCTTCAGGCACCAGGGCCTGGCCGGCTACCTCAGGAACGCGATGTTCCCCGAGGGACTGCCCAAGGCCCTGGCGATCACCCTGTACGCGCCGCTCGAACTGTTCTACATCTTCGTCACCGCGCCGTTCACCCATGCCGTGCGGCTGTTCGCGAACATGTTCGCCGGGCACACGCTGCTGGCCTTCTTCAGCGCGGTCGGCTACTGGTTCCTGGTGGAGCGGCCGACCGTGGGCGGCGTGGCGGTGGGCGTGCTGGGCGTGTTCATGACGTGCGTGCTGACCGCGTTCGAGATCTTCGTCATGTTCCTGCAGGCGTACCTGTTCACCATGCTCACCGCCATGTACCTGGGCCAGTCCCTGCACCCGGAGCACTGACCGGTCAGGACGCGGGCGGCGCCAGAACCCGCCAGGCGGCCGGCCGCACGATCCAGGTACGCCGCTCCGCCACCTGCTCCAGCTCGCCGTCCACGCTGGCCGGGACGGGCCCGCCCGCCACGGTGATCCGCCTGCCCCGGAAGGTCTGCACGTCGGGACGGGCGGGGTGCCGGCCGCGGCGCAGCCCGGTGGCGAAGGCCAGCCGCGCCAGCGGTCCGGTGGCGTAGGAGACCACCACCTCGGCCAGCCCGTCGTCGGGCCGGGCCGCGGGGGCCAGCGGGGTGCCGCCGCCGATCGTGGCGCCGTTCCCCACGCCGGCCATCAGCACCCGGCGGCGGCCGGTGCACACCTGGGCGCCGTCCACCCTGATCCGCAGCCGCCATCCGCCCGTCCCCGCGCCCGCCAGCACCGCGCCCACCGCGTACGCGGCCCGGCTGAGCAGCGGCTTCAGCGGCGCGGCCCGCTCGGCGGCGTGCGCGCCCACGCCGAGGTGCGCGGCGTTGACCACGATGCCGCCGTCGTCGTCGATCAGCAGGTCCACGGGCCGCTCGTGCCCCGCCAGCACGACGCGGGCCGCCTCGGCCGGGTCGAGCGGGATGCCCAGCGTGCGGGCCAGGTCGTTGCCGGTGCCCATGGGGATCAGCCCGACCGGGCCGGCGTCCAGGCGGCCGTGCTCCAGCAGTGCGGCGACCAGCGCGTGCACGCTCCCGTCGCCGCCCAGCACCACCGGGACCCGGTCGTCGTGCGACCGCGCGGCCTCCCGCGCGTCGCCGTCGCAGACCCGCACGTCGGCCTCCGCCCGCAGCAGCCGCAGCACCTCCCGCGTGCTGTCGTCGCCGACGCCGCCGGCCTGCCGGTTGCAGATCACCAGAAGTCTCACGGGTCCTCGCCTTCCCTTCCGCTGGGCGGATCGGTCTCTTCCCCGGGCGCCTGCCACAATGCCCCGCCGCCGGAACCCGTTCCCGGGGCGGCGGCGCGGGCGCGCGGGACGCGGCGGCGCGCTTGTCCGGCGTACCTGAAGGTGCCCGACGGCTTCTATGGCGTTCCTAAGGTTCCCCGACGGTGGGGTGAAGGTGGCCGCGGTTGAGTGGCCGCAGCGGGCCGGGCCACTGGGGACCGGCCGCCAGAAGGGCAACCGACATGAACCCACGAAAGACCGCGCTGGCCCTCGGGGCGGCGGCGGCCCTGACGCTGGCCGCCTCCGGGGCGGTGCCGGCCGCGGCGGCCGGCCCGTGCGCCCAGGTCTCCTCGACCTGCTCGCCCGCCGACGTGGCCAAGGACCACGCGGGCGAGAAGACCGCCGACGGCAAGGCCGGCGTACGGACCGACGTGCGGACCGACGTGCGGAAGGACCCCGGCGGCGGGAAGCCGCGCGACGGCGGGCCCGGCTGCGGCCCAGAGAAGACGGACCAGCGCGGAAAGCCCGGTGAACCGGACAAGAAGGACCACGGCCTCTCCCGGGAGGCGTTCGCCAAGGCGCTCGCGGCCGAGCTTGGCGTCGGGTACGACCGCGCCCTGCGCGCCGTCAAGGAACTGGACGCCCTGACGGAGAAGGGCCGCGTGGACCCGGACTCGGCCGGGTTCGGCGCGGTGGCCGGGCGTCTCGGCGTCACGCCGGACCGCCTGGAGCAGGCGCTGCGGAACGTCAAGCGCGCACTGGCCGGCACCGAGCCCGCATAGAGACCGGCACCGACCTTCCTCATCCGGGGTGCGGAGGGGAGAGTGGCACCATGCACGTCCTTGTTGCCGACGACGACGAGGCGGTCCGCCGCTCCCTGACCCACGCGCTCACCCGCGAGGGCTACGACGTCAGCGTCGCCGCCGACGGCCTGCGCGCCCTGGAGGCGGCCGGCGGCGGACGTCAGGACGCGGTGGTGCTGGACATCATGATGCCCGGCCTGGACGGCCTGGAGGTGTGCCGCCGCCTGCGGGCCGCGGGCGACCGCACCCCGATCCTGATGCTCACCGCCCGCGACCTGGTCGGCGACCGGGTCGCGGGCCTGGACGCGGGCGCCGACGACTACCTGGTCAAGCCGTTCGCGCTGGAGGAGCTGCGGGCCAGGCTGCGCGCGCTGCTGCGCCGCAGCGCGCCCGCGCAGGGGCTGCTCCGCCACGCCGACCTGGAGCTGGACCCGGCCGCCTGCCGGGCCAGCCGCGGCGGCCGGCCGCTCGACCTGACCAGGACCGAGTACACCCTGCTCAAGGTGTTCCTGCGCAACCCGGGCCGGGTGCTCAGCCGCGAGGTCATCTTCGACTCGGTCTGGGGGTACGACTTCGGGCCGTCCTCCAACGCGTTGTGGGTCTACATCAGCTACCTGCGGGCCAAGCTGGAGGCCGGGGGAGAGCCGCGGCTGATCCAGACCGTCCGCGGCCTGGGCTACGTGCTGCGGGAGGAGCCGTGAGGCTGCGTACGAGGGTCGCGCTGACGGTCGCCGCCGTGGTGGCCGCCGCGCTGCTGGCGGTCTCGCTGGTGGTCTACCCGGCGGCCGCGGCGGGGCTGGCCGGCCAGCACGACGGGGAACTGGTGCGGGCCGCCGGGCAGGCGCCGCGGCTGCTGGAATCGCTGAAGACCGCCGACTCGCCGCTGCCGGCCACGCCCCTCCCGGTGGGCAACACGCTGCTGCAGTTCTGCCCCGACCCGCTGCTCACTGGCCCGACCGACGGGTTCGTGCCGCTCGCCGAGCAGGACGAGGCCGTCGCCTACGGCAAGCTGCCCCCCTACTTCCGGGACGTCACCTACGACGGCGTGCCTTACCGGCTCTACACGGCCCCGCTCAACCTGGGCAAGGGCATCCTGGTGCGCACGGCGTTCCCGCTGAACCGCGACGAGGAGACGCTGAACGCGCTGAAGCTGCTGCTGGCCGCGCTGACCCTGGGGGGCGCGCTGGTCGCGGCGGCGGGCGCGCGGCTGCTCGCCGGCCGGGCGCTGCGGCCCGTCGCCCGGCTGACCGCCGTGGTGGAGCGGGTCACCGCCACCGGCACCCTCACCGCCGACGGGCTGGAGGACATGGGCGCCGGACGGGACGAGGTGGCCCGCCTGGCCGGCTCGTTCACCACGATGACGCACGCGCTGCGCGAATCGGTGCTGGCCCAGCGGCGCCTGGTCGCCGACGCCTCCCACGAGCTGCGCACGCCGCTGACCAGCCTCACCACGAACCTGGAGCTGCTGGAGGAGGGGCGCGGCACGGCCGACCCGCAGGCCCCGGCCCTGGTGCACGAGGCCCGCGTCCAGGCCGAGGAGCTGCGGGTGCTGGTCAACGACCTGGTCGAGCTGGCCAGGCACGGCGACGTCGAGCTGCACCTGGAGGACGTGCGGCTCGACCTGGTGGCCGGACGCGTGCTGGCCAGGGCCGCGGCCCGCGCCCCGCACGTACGGCTGCGCGGCGAGCTGGCCGAGTGCCTGGTGACGGCCGACGCCGACGCGGTCGAACGGGCGGTCGCCAACCTGGTCGACAACGCGATCAAGTGGAGCCCGCCCGGTGGCGTGGTGCTGGTCCGGGTGGACGCGGCGGGCACGTTGTCGGTGGCCGACCAGGGCCCCGGCATCGCGGCCCACGACCTGCCGTTCGTGTTCGACCGGTTCTACCGCGCCGAGTCGGCCCGTTCCCTGCCGGGGTCGGGGCTCGGCCTGGCCATCGTCCGCCAGATCGCCGAGGCGCACGCCGGAGCGGTGCGCGCCGAGCCGCTGCGACCCGGCGTACGGCTGGTCCTCGCGCTGCCCCCGGCCACCTGACCCGCCAACGATGAGGGCGCGACCACGGGCGCGGACCCCCGCACCCGCGGCCGCGCCGGTCCAGAGGGCCGGCCCCGGGGGCCGGTCCAGGGGCCGGTCCAGGGGCCGATGGCCGGTCCGGTGTTCAGTGAGCCCCGGCGACGGGCACCGACGGCGCGGCGGGCGCGGCGGGCCGGGGCATCGGGCGCGGCGGCAGCGCCATCAGCACCAGGCCGAGCACCGCCCACAGCCCGAGCACCGTCAGCGGGACGGCCACGGCGGCGCCGTCGAAGTAGACCACGCTGCGCACCAGTTCGAGCGCCGACCGGGTGGGCAGCACGTAGCCGAGCGCCGCGTACCAGGGCTCGATGAACGCGGCGCCGAACGGGCCGCCGCTGGCCGGCAGGCCGATCGGGATGAACAGCACGGCCGCCGCGATCACGCCGCGCGGCCCGAAGCGGCGCATCAGCCCGTTCACCGCCACCGACACCAGGAAGATCACCGCGGCGGAGACGGCCAGCAGCCCGAGCGGCGCGCCGGTGAGCGCGCCGAGCAGGCCGTCGACGACCCAGGTGAGCGCCAGGCCGCCGGTCACCGCGCCGAGCGCGAGCACCGCGAGGCGCAGCCCCCGGTGCATCATCGGCTGCATGCGCATGGTCAGCACGGTCGTCGCCAGCGCGGTCAGCAGCAGGCCCAGCACGTAGAACATGCCGGACACGCCGGAGGAGTCGCCCTCGGCCAGCGGGCGCACGTCCTCGACGGCGAGCTGCCGTCCGGCGGCGCGCTGCATCAGGGCGGTGAAGTGCGGGGCCGCCGTGTCACCGCCCGCGCCGGCCACCAGCAGCCGGCCCTCGCCCGCCAGATAGGCGGCCTCGACCTCGCGCCGGAGCACCGCCGCCCGCGCGCCGGCCGCGTCGGCGTACGGGCGGGCGTCCACGGCCCCGCCCGCGGCCTGCTCCAGCCGGGCGGCGTCGGGGCCCACCACGGCGAGCGGCACCCCGTGCGGAACCGGGTGGTGCAGCGCTCCGACGAACGAACCGATGATCACTGCGCCGACGACCGCGGACACCAGGTAGGCGACCGCGACTCGAACAGCGGGATTCTTCATGACGCTCCTCAGTTGTCCACCCGGTTCATGTCCTGGAGGCGGCCCGCACGACCGGCGCCGCCGCCCTCACCTTGCCGGTTAGAGCGCGCGCTAAGTCAAGGCGTCGGACTCGGATCTGGCCCGCGAATGTTCCAGGAAGTTGAACGTCATCACCACGAGCACCAGGCAGGCCACGGACAGCAGCGCCGGCGCCTGCAGCGAGATCGGGATGATCGCCAGGATGGCCACCGGCATGGCGAGCTGCGGCCCCGACCACTTGCCGAAGATGTGCCAGCGGGCGTAGCAGAACGTCGCGAAGTACAGGGCGCAGCCGCCGAACAGCAGCGCGGTCACGGGGGCGGCGAAGACCTGGCCCGGATGGGAGACGACCTCGGCCATGCCCACCGCCATCGCCATGATCGACCCGATGAAGGCCAGGTGGCCGTAGGAGAAGACGCGCCGGATCAGGTCGGTGCGGATCACGGCCTCGTCCAGGGCCTTGGGCAGCGACTCGGCGGCGAAGATGAAGTACACCCACCACAGCGCGCAGGCCAGCACGAACGCCGCGGCGACCGCGCCGATCGAGCCCACCGCGAGCGGGCGCGCCGACGACGCCTGCGCGCCGATGGCCAGGATCGGCTCGCCCATCGCGATGATCAGCAACAGGCCGAACCGCTCGGGTAAGTGATGGGGGTGGAAGGTGATCCGCACCAGGTGGCTGCGGGTCAGCACCGGCGCGGCCAGGTCGATGGCGGCGGCCGCGGCCCAGACCCACACCCGGGTGCCGCTGTCCAGCAGGCCCCCGGCCAGCAGCAGCGGCCCGGTCACGCACACCGAGAGCGTGAACGGGTTGACCAGCTCGAACGGCCGGCCGCGGAAGTACAGGGCGGCCAGCAGCGAGCGCTGGGCGAAGTAGGCGGCGCCGAACATCAGCCCGCGCTCCTCGTAGGCCAGGGGGGTGGCCAGCGCCATGAACAGGCCGCACAGGCTGAGCGCCAGGATGCCCAGCCGGTCGGGGGTGTTGTTGACGTCGCGGGTGTTGGCGTGCACCGCCATGCCCACCCAGGCCCAGTACGTCGGCACCAGCACGACGACGGCCTGCCCCACGCTGCCCCAGCCGTGGCCGTGGTGGAGCAGGTCGGACAGCTGGGTGACGGCGAACACGAAGACCAGGTCGAAGAAGAGCTCGACCCAGGTGACTTGCTTGTCTGCTTTCGGCTTCATCGAGCGGTGTGACTCCTCGTACGTCGTGCGGGTGCTCACGCGGGCAGCAGCGCGGGCTCGGCGCCGGCGGCCAGCCGCCAGCGCACGTCGAAGGCGTAGGCGGCCGAGGCCAGCGTGACGTGGTGGTGCCAGCCGTGGAAGGAACGGCCCTCGTAGTCGAACAACCCGAAGCCCCCGGCCAGCTCGCCGATGGCGTGGGCGGCCCGCCAGCGGGACTTGGCCAGCGCGACCAGCTCCTGCGCCGGCACGGACATGTTGGTCAGCCAGAACGCGCGCGGCCGCGGCCGGCCGAGCGGCCACTCCACCAGCAGCCTGCGCGAACGCGCCTGGTCGTCGGAGACCGGCAGGAGGACGAACTGCGAACGCAGCGACCGCCCCCGCGGCCCCTCCCACCAGGCCACCGTGCGCCGCTCCATCCCGGCCGCGGCCTGCGCCGCCTCGGCCAGCGCGACGCGGGCCCGCGAGCCGCCCCCGCGCACCACGCTCATCGAGGCCCGGACCCGGTGGCGGGCGTCGACCTCGACGACGTAGTCGAGGCCGCGGTCCTCCAGGCCGCGCAGCAGGTCGGCGACGCCCCGGACGTGGGTGAGGTCGGCCACCAGCGGCGCGACGGGCGTGCCCCAGTCGAGCGTCAGGTCGTCGACCAGGTCGATCACGTGCTCGCCGAAGGGCCGGTGCCGCTCCTGGTCGGGCACGTGCGCGCGGGCCCGCCGGTCGTGGTCGGCCTCCCACGACTGCGGCAGGCACAGCCGCCAGTTGACCGGCACGGCCGCCTCGCCGGAGCTCATCAGCACGGCCGCGCCCACCTGGCAGTTGACCGTGCGGCCGAGGCCGCGCACGTACTGGCGCTCGACGCCCGCCGACCAGCGGCCGTGCTTGGCGAAGGCCACCTCCTCCACCAGCCAGGCGGCCGGGGGCGCGCCGGCCGCCAGCACGTCGGCGACGGTGCGGCGGACCGGGCGCGGGTCCCAGCGGCTCTGGTTGACGAACTGCTGCAGCGACTGGCCGTTGTGCGGGCCGCCCACCTCGTCGGCGATGCGCTGGATGGACTTGCGCCCGCCCGCGTGCAGCAGCCCCAGCACGTACGACTCCGCCGCGCTACGCTGGTCGGAGCGCGGCAGCGAACCGAATATCGTACCGAAGAATTCTGCGAACTCTTCCCGCTCGTTCACCGCGAGTTCTCTCATGACCGCCCCTCACCTGCATTAGAGAAGATCCGTAATGGCGAACGCGGTCAGGATCGCAGTTAAGTTTTGGTTCGCACAAGAGAGTAACACCAAGGTGGCAGCGGAGCTGTCCGGGAGTATTAAAGGGAGTACTCCCGGAGGCAGCTGCCGGGTGCTCATGGATAACCCGGTATTACATCACACGCGGCGTCAGTCAGGTGTGCGGGTAATGGACTTGCCGCCCGATGAGTCTGGAGTGCACTCTTGCATCCGCCGGAATCATGTGATCATATGATGCGGGGATCTGCGCCGGTGACTGAGTAAGGCGACACACACTACGGGGGATGACCAGTGCAGTGCAACATCCAGCCCACGGTTGTGATAGCCGAGCGGATCGAGGCCCATAAGGCTGCGATCTTGGCACAGCTGTGCGGCGAAATTGAAGAATCAACTTCCGGGGCCGCTCCGGGCGAGTGCGCGGAGTTGGCGGAGGAGCTCCTCGACCTGATGGTGGCCCGGCTCAAGGCCAGTACGGACCGTTCTTCAGGAGCCCTGGCCGGACCACTGGACGGCGACCGCGGCGACGCCCGGGAATGGCGGCGAATTTCCCGCGACCTGCACGACCGGGTGGGCCACGAGATCAGCGTGGCGAGCCGGCAGCTGGAGCTCGCCGAAATCGGTCACGCACGTGGTACGGACGGTTTCCCGGTGCATGTGAAGGAAGCGAAGGCCGCCCTGCTGCGAGCCCACCAGGAAATCCGGGACGTCATATCCGACCTGCGCGTTCACGCCCATTGGCCGGGAATGGAGCAAGCGCTCGTGCGGCTCATGACAACCATTGTGGACCCCCGGCTGGAGCATCGAATCACCCTTATCGGCGATGTCGAGGGCCTGCCTCCGCGCATTCGGGACGAGTTATTCCTGATATTACGCGAAGCCATTACCAACAGCATCTCCCACGCGGGCGCCGACCTGCTCGAAGTGTGCGTCAAGATTGTGCACGACCGGATCACAGCAATTGTGCGGGACAATGGCCGGGGTTTCTCGGGGTGGCGTGCGAAACATGGGAACGGCCTGACCTCCATGCGTGAGCGAGGGGTCGCTCTGGGCGGCCTGGTGACCATAGAGAGCACCCCCGGGAAGGGCACCGAGGTCGTCTTCCGTGCCCCTGTCCGGGCTGTCCGGGACGAGCGGCCGAAGGAAACATCGGATGCAAAGAGAAGGCAGCATTGACGTCCTCATCGCCGACGACCACACGATCCTGCGGGAGACGCTCAAGCAGACGCTGGAGCTCGAACCCGACCTTCGTGTCGTCGCCACCGCGGGGGACGCGCGCGCGGCGGTGAAGTCGGCCGAGGCGCTGCGGCCGGACGTCGTGGTGCTCGACGTGGAGATGCCCGGCGACGGCGTCGTGCGCACCACCACCCACATCCACCGGGTCTCGCCCCGGTCCCGCGTCATCGTGCTGAGCATGTACGACGACCCGGTGCTGGTGCAGGAGCTCATCGCCCAGGGCGTGCGCGGCTACCTGCTCAAGAGCGTCGGCCGGGAGGAGCTGGTGCAGGCCATCCGCGGCGTCTGCGCGGACGCCGAGCGCGTGGTGCTGTCGGTGTCGCGGGAGAGCCTGATGATGTCCGGCCGGCCGCGTACGGGCAAGCTGTCCGAGCGGGAGCTGAGCGTGCTGTCCCTGGCCGCACAGGGCCTCAGCAACGCCCAGATCGCCACCCGGCTGATGATCGCCGAAGGGACGGTCAAGCGTCACCTGCGCAACATCTTCACCAAGCTCGACGCCACCTCCCGCCTCGACGCGGTGAACAAGGCCATGGCCGCCTCACTGCTGACGCCCTGACGCCCCCTCCGCCAGGGCCGCCTCACTGCCGGCGCTCCGGCGCCTCCTCTCCGGGGACCAGCCAGAGCGTCGCCAGCGGCGGCAGCAGCACCTCGGCGACCGCACCCCCCTCCGGGCACGTGACCGAGCCCAGGTTGCCGAGGTTCCCGCCGCCGTAACAGGCGGCGTCGGTGTTGAGCACCTCGTGCCAGCGCCCGCCGGAGGGAAGCGCCAGCCGGTGCCCGTGCCGCGGCACCGGCGACAGGTTGCTCACGCACACCAGCGGCGCCCCCCACCGGTCCCAGCGCACGAAGGAGTAGACGCTGGAACCGGCGTCGTCGGCGTCGATCCAGGTGAAGCCGCCGGGGGAGCAGTCCAGCCGCCACAGCGCGGGGGTGGCGGCGTAGCGCCGGTTGAGGTCCCTGACCAGGTCGCGCACGCCCTTGTGCCGCGGGTCGCGCAGCAGCGCCCAGTCCAGCTCGCGGTCGTGGGACCACTCGCTGCGCTGCGCGAACTCCTGGCCCATGAACAGCAGCTTCTTGCCCGGATGCGCCCACATGAAGGCCAGGTACGCGCGCAGGTTCGCCAGCCGCTGCCACTCGTCGCCCGGCATCTTCCCGGCCAGCGAGCCCTTGCCGTGCACCAGCTCGTCGTGACTGAGCGGCAGCACGAAGTCCTCCGCGTACGCGTACGTCAGCCCGAACGTCAGCGCGTGATGGTGGTACGGCCGGTGCACCGGGTCGCGCCGCATGTAGCCGAGCGTGTCGTGCATCCAGCCCATGTTCCACTTGAAGTCGAACCCCAGCCCGCCGGCGGACGTCGGCCGGGTCACCCCCTCCCACGCCGTGGACTCCTCGGCGATCGTCAGCACCCCGGGACAGCGCCGGTGGACGGTGTCGTTCAGCTCGCGCAGGAACGCGATCGCCTCCAGGTGCTCCCTGCCGCCGTGCGCGTTGGGCCGCCAGGCGCCGTCCGGGCGGGAGTAGTCCAGGTAGAGCATCGAGGCGACGGCGTCCACGCGCAGGGCGTCGACGTGGAACTCCGCGCACCAGTACAGGGCGTTGGCGATGAGGAAGTTGCGCACCTGCGGGCGGCCCAGGTCGAAGGTGAGCGTGCCCCAGTCGGGATGCTCGCCGCGCAGCGGGTCGGGGTGCTCGTACAGGGGGCCGCCGTCGAAGCGGGCCAGCGCCCAGTCGTCGCGCGGGAAGTGCGCGGGCACCCAGTCGAGTATCACCCCGATCCCGGCCAGGTGCAGCGCCTCGACCAGGGCGCGGAAGTCGTCCGGGGTGCCGTAGCGGGAGCTCGGCGCGTAGTAGGAGGAGATCTGGTAGCCCCACGAGCCGCCGAAGGGGTGCTCGGCCACCGGCATGAGCTCCACGTGGGTGAAGCCCATGCCGCGCAGGTACCCGGGCAGCTGCTCGGCCAGGTCGCGGTAGGTCAGGCCGCGCCGCCAGGAGCCCAGGTGCAGCTCGTACACGCTCATGGGCGCCTCGCGGGCCGGGCCGTCGCCGCGGGCAGCCAGCCACGCGCCGTCGCGCCAGCGGTGCCGCGAGGTGAACACCACCGACGCGGTGCGCGGCGGGTGCTCGGCCGCCAGGGCCAGCGGGTCGGCCTTGCGCCGGGTACGGCCGTCCGCGCCGGTGATCTCGTACATGTACCGGCAGCCGTCGCCGGCCCCGGGCACGAACAGCTCCCACAGGCCGCCGCCGGGCGCCCGGCGCAGCGCGTGCCCGGCGCCGTCCCAGCCGTTGAGGTCACCCACCAGCCGCACCTCGCGCGCGCCCGGCGCCCACACGGCGAACGAGACGCCCGCCACGCCGCCCACCGTCCGGGTGCGCCCGCCCAGCGCCCGCCACAGCTCCTCGTGCCTGCCCTCGCCGATGAGGTGCAGGTCCAGCTCGCCCAGCACGGACGGGCCCCCGCCGGTCAGGACGTCCGTCACCGCTCCACCGCCAGGATGTGCGCCGGCTGCCTGGACGGGTCCAGCCGCACGAAGTTGCGCGCCCCCCACTGGTAGACCTCGCCGGTCAGCTCGTCGCGCACCCGGAAGGACGGCCCGAGGTCGGGCAGGTCCAGCGTCACCGTGGCCTGCCGCACGTGGTGCGGGTCGAGGTTGACCACGACGATCACGGTGTCCTCGCCCGCCTGCTTGGCGAAGCAGAGCACGGCGTCGTCGTCGGCGTGCTGGAAACGCAGGTTGCGCAGCAGGCGCAGGGCCGGATGGCGGCGGCGGACCCGGTTCAGCACGGCCAGGAAGGGCGCCAGCGAGCCGGCGGCCGACCAGTCGCGCGGCCGGTACTGGTACTTCTCCGAGTCCTTGTACTCCTCGCTGCCCGGCGCGGCCGGCTCGTGCTCGCACAGCTCGAACCCGGCGTACACGCCCCAGGTGGGGGAGGCCGTCGCGGCCAGCGCGGCCCGCACCCGGAACGCGGCGGGACCGCCCTCCTGCAGGTAGGCGTGCAGGATGTCCGGCGTGTTGACGAACAGGTTCGGCCGCATGTACGCCGCCGCCTCCCCGGCCAGCTCGCCCAGGTAGCTCTCCAGCTCCGGCTTGGCGTTGCGCCAGGTGAAGTAGGTGTAGGACTGTTGGAAGCCGACCGCGGCCAGCGTGTGCATGATCGCCGGACGGGTGAACGCCTCGGCCAGGAAGACGACGTCCGGGTCGGTGCGGTTGATCTCGGCGATCAGGCGTTCCCAGAAGAACACCGGCTTGGTGTGCGGGTTGTCCACCCGGAAGATCCGCACCCCGTGGCCCATCCAGTGCCGCAGCACCCGCAGCGACTCGGCCAGGATGCCGCCGGGGTCGGCGTCGAAGCAGATCGGGTAGATGTCCTGGTACTTCTTGGGCGGGTTCTCGGCGTAGGCGATGCTGCCGTCGGGCCGGTGCTCGAACCACCGCGGGTGCTCCCGTACCCACGGGTGGTCGGGCGAGCACTGCAACGCGAAGTCCAGCGCCACCTCCAGGCCCAGCTCGGCGGCCCTGGCCACGAAGAAGTCGAAGTCGTCGATCGTGCCCAGGTCGGGGTGGACGGCGTCGTGGCCGCCCGCCGCCGAGCCGATCGCCCACGGCGAGCCGGGGTCGTGCGGCCCGGCGATCGGCGAGTTGCCCGGCCCCTTGCGGTTGGTGCGGCCGATCGGATGGATCGGCGGCAGGTACACCACGTCGAAGCCCATCGCCGCGACGGCGGGCAGCCGCTCGGCCGCGGTCCGGAAGGTGCCCGAGCGCGGCGGGTGACAGCCCGTGGGGTCCACCACGGCGCCCTCGGAGCGGGGGAAGAACTCGTACCAGGCCCCGTACAGCGCCCGTTCGCGCTCCACCAGCAGCGGCAGCTCCTCCCCGGCCGTCACGTGGTCGCGCAGCGGCCGGCGGGCCAGCGTCCGCAGCACCGGCTCGGCCAGCGCGATCGCCAGCCGCGCCTCGGGGTCCAGCTCGCCGTCGCGCAGCGTCGCGGCGGCCACGCGCAGCAGCCGGGCGTCGGCGGGCGGCACCTCGGGCTGGGCGGCGGCCCTGGTCAGCAGCCGGGCGCCGGCCTCCATCGTGACGGCCACGTCGATCGCGGCGGGGATCTTCACCTCGGCCACGTGCAGCCAGGTCGCCACCGGGTCGCTCCACGCCTCCACCCGGAACGTCCACTCGCCCTCCCGGTGGGCCGACACCTCGGCCGCGTACCGGTCGGAGCCCTCCGACACGGCCGCCATCGGGATCCAGGCGGCCTGCTTGCCGTCGGGGTCGGTGAGCACGACGTTCGCGCCCACCACGCCGTGCCCCTCCCGGAACAGCGTCGCCGACACCTCGAACGGCTCGCCCGGCACCGCGCGCGCGGGCCGGCACCCGCCCGCCACGACGGGCCGGACCCCCACGATGGGCACGCGGCCCGCGGCGATCTCGGAGATCTCGGTCAACACCAGCGTCTCAGTCATGTCTCACGCGTCCTGCAGGTCGGCGATGGTCTCGAACGAGGTGCCGGCGGCGGCCTCGCAGTGCGCCGGCACGGTCAGCCCCGGGTACACCGTCACCCCGGACAGCCGCACGCCGGCCTGAACCGTCACTCCGTTGCCCAGCGCGCTGTAGCCGCTCAGCACGGTCACGCAGTCCACGAACGACTCGACCTTGGCCATCGTCCCCACGTGCGTGTCGGTGAGCCGCGCCCAGGGGCCGATGATCGCGCCGTCCAGGCAGGCCACCCGCTGCAGCCGGCACCCGGTGTGCAGGTCGACGCCGTCGCCGATCGCGGAGTCGGAGACGACCACGCCGGGGCCGATCTCGACGTCCCGGCCGATGTGCACGTTCGGCCCGATCCTGACCAGGCCCGCGCTGATCTTCTCGGCCAGCGTCATGCCCGACGTCGCGTCCCGCTGGCGCAGCGAGGACTCGTGGATGCGCACGTTGCCCGGGTAGGCCCGCAGCATGCCCTTGAGCACGTGCGGGTAGCCGCCGCTCAGCGCGTCGGTCAGCGTGCCGAGATAGTCGCGCAGGTTGCCCAGGTCGCCCAGCTTGGCGATGGGCGCGATGCCGACCCGGTGCCCGGCCTCCACCAGCCACGGGAGCAGGTCGTGCCCCCAGTCGAGCCGGTGGCGGGCCAGCTCGGCGAGCGACGGCTCCCCAGCCAGTTTCCGCAGCCGCCCGCAGTCGACCAGGTAGAGCCCGGCGTTGACGGGCACCCGGGCCGGGTCGGCGGCCAGGGCGTGCACCTCGGCCAGCGGTGGTTTCTCCACGAAACGCCGGATCTGCCCGGAGGCGTCCGTGACCATCGTGCCGTACTTGCCCGCGACCTCCTCGGCCGGCCGCTCGACCACGGCCACGGTGACCACCGCGTCGCTGTCGCGGTGGCGGCGGACCAGCTCGTCCAGGTCGAACTCGAACAGCGAGTCGGTCGGGAACACCAGCGCCAGGCCGTCGAGCTGCCAGTAGTCCAGGCTGCTCAGCGTCGCCTCGCCGGAACCGGTGTTGGTCCAGTCCATCCGGGGCCGTGAGTAGCGCACGCGCACGCCCAGCCCCTCGCCGTGGCCGAGCACGTCCTTGGCCTGGTAGCGGTTCTCCCGGCCGTTGGCGATCAGGTAGAAGTCGCTGACCCCCTGGTCGCGCAGGGCCATGATCTGCCATTCGATGACCGGCCGTCCGGCGAAGCAGACCGTGGCCTTGCTCCGCAGGTGGCCGGGGGCCTCCAGGGTGAGCGGCCGGGCCCTGAGACCCTGTCCGCCCGCCAATGCGATTCCGGCGATCTCGTTCATTGTCCGTACTTCCCCGTGGGTGTCCTACGTAGAGCGATCATGGTGATGTCGTCGAACTGCTCGGCGGACCCGATGTGCGCGCTGATCTCCCGTTCGAGCCTGTCCAGCAGGTCCTCCGCGCCGGTGGCGGGCTGCGAGACGAGGGTCAGCATGAGCTCCTCGCTGAAGAAGCGGCCGGATTCGTCCCTGGCCTCGGGCACGCCGTCGGTGTAGGCGAACAGCAGGTCCCCCTGGTCCAGGTGGGCCCTGCCGACCTCGAAGACGGAGTCGGGCACCAGCCCCAGCGCCGGCCCGGTGGGACGCAGCAGGGTGTGGCCGCCGCCCGCGTGGCGGATGATGGGCGGGTTGTGCCCGCAGTTGATGTAGACCAGCGCGCCGGTGACCGGGTCGAGCACGCCGAAGAACAGCGTGGCGAAGTAGCCCTGGCGCAGGTGGTTGGCGGTCAGGTAGTCGTTGGTCGCGATCACCGCGCGCAGCAGCGGCGTGGTGTCGTCCTGGACGGCGGCGGCCGGGCCGGTCTCCACGTGGGCGGCCGTGTGCCGCAGCAGGGTCCTGATCAGGGCCATGAACAGGGCGGCGCCGACGCCCTTGTCGCACACGTCGGCCACCACCAGCCCGATCCGCGAGCCGCCCAGCAGCTCCAGGGCGTCGTAGAAGTCCCCCGCGACCTCCCTGGCCGGCTGGAACCGGACGGTCAGCTGCCAGCCGGCGCGGGCGGGCAGCGCGTCGGGCAGGAATCCCGCCTGGATCTCCCGCCCGATCTGCAGCTCGCGCTCGTACTTCAGCAGCGCCTCCCCCTCGGCGCCCGGGAAGCGGCCGAACACCTGGCCCGCCCGCAGCCTGCGGTGCAGCAGCTCCGGCACGAACGGCGGGACGATGTAGTCCAGCCCGGCCAGCACGTGCGGTGCGAGCTGACGCAGGTCGCCGTCGGTGAACGCGACCACGACGGGCGGCCGCGCGCCGGCCTGGACGACCCGCGTCACCTCGCGCACGACCTCCACGTCGAGGCTCGCGTTCACCAGCAGCAGACCGGTGGGCGGAGGCGCCTCGGCCAGCAGTTGCTCGGGGGTGCGCCTGGCCACGGGAGCGCCGTCGGCGGCCAGCAGCAGGCACAGCTCTTCCGCTGCTGGTGATGGGCCACTGACGACGAGGGTCACCTCCGCATCCATCGGCACCTCCTAGACGCGGTTCATGATGATGGTCGTCTGGTTACGACCCGAGCTGTACTCGTAGCGGACCTGGTCGGCGACCGTACGGGCCAGGTAGACGCCCAGCCCGCCCGGCCGGCGCTCGCCCAGCGGCCGGTCCAGGTCGGGAACGGCCTCGTAGGCGGTCGGGTCGAACGGCGGCGCCGAGTCGGTCAGGCGCAGCCACACCCGGCCCGGCTCCACCCCGCCCGTCACCTCCAGCTCGCCCGGCCGGTCGCGGTGGCCGTGGGTGATGATGTTGACGATCAGCTCCTCGGCGGCCAGCCGCAGCCAGTGGGCGCGCGTGCGGGTCAGCCCGCCGAGCGCGCTCAGCGTCTGCACGTAGGCCATCAGCTCCTCCAGCGACTCGGGCTCGGCGGGCAGCCTGAGCCGCTCCATCGCCTGCCTACTCGGGGATCGCATCGCTGAAGTCCACACTGTGGTGGAAGCCGACCAGCCGGATGGTCTGCTCGATGGCGTCGTTGGCGCCGACCAGCACGATGCGCACGTCGTCGGCCAGCTTCTGCCGGGCGAACACCAGCCCGCGCAGCCCCGCCGAGGACATGTAGCTGAGCTGCGACATCTCCAGCACCAGCAGCTCGGCCGCGGCCTCGGCCGCGCGCTCCACCTCCCTCCTGAAGGTCTCGGCGGTCAGGGCGTCCAGCTCGCCCTCCAGCGTGATCAGTGCGGTGCTGCCGTCGTGGGTCAGGATCGCGTTGAACGACATGGGATCTCCTCCATGGGATTTCACGGATGGGCGCGGCCGACCAGCGCGACCGCGGCCCGCGGGCCGACGACGATCCGCCGCTGGTCGGCCAGCGGCGGCTCCTGGCCCGGTGAGTGGACGTCGCCGGGGGCGGCGGCCGCGGTGTCGGCGAACAGGTGCCACACCGCGCCGTCCGGCAGGGCGGGCAGCTCCAGCTCCCGCGCCTGCCAGTGGGTGTTGGCGGCCAGGTACAGGTGCTCCGCGCCGCCGCCGGCCGCCGGGCCGCTGCGCAGCATCGCCACCAGCGTGCTGTCCGGCGACCAGTCCGGCTCGCCGGCCCGCTCGCCGTGCCAGGACACCTGCGGCAGCCCGCCGGCGCCCTCGTCGCCGCACGGGTGGCGGCGGTCGCGCACCATCGGGTGGGCGGCGCGGAAGGCGACGCACTCGCGCACGAACCGCAGCAGGTCGCCGTTGCGCTCGGTCAGGCCCCAGTCGAACCACGACAGCGGGCCGTCGTGGCAGTAGGCGTTGTTGTTGCCCTGCTGGGTGCGGCCGACCTCGTCGCCGGCCAGGATCATCGGGATGCCCTGGCTGAGCAGCAGCAACAGCAGCGCGTTCCTGGCCTGCCGCCCGCGCAGCGCCAGCACCTCGGCGTCCTGGGTGGGGCCCTCGGCGCCGCAGTTCCAGCTCTGGTTGTCGTCGTTGCCGTCGCGGTTGTCCTCGCCGTTGGCCTCGTTGTGCTTGCCGTTGTAGGCGAACAGGTCCGCCAGCGTGAAGCCGTCGTGGCAGGTGACGAAGTTGACCGAGGCGAGCGTGCCGCGGGAGGCGTACAGGTCGGGCGAGCCGACCAGCCGGGTGGCCAGCTCCCCGGCCGAGCCGGGATCGGCCTTCAGGAAACGGCGCAGCGCGTCGCGGTAGCGGCCGTTCCACTCCGACCAGCGCTGGTAGCCGGGGAAGGAGCCCACCTGGTACAGGCCGCCGGCGTCCCACGCCTCGGCGATCAGCAGGCAGTCGCGCAGCAGCGGGTCGTGGGCCAGCGTCTCGATCAGCGGCGGGTTCGCCAGCGGCGCGCCGTCCTGGCCGCGGTCCAGGATCGCGGCCAGGTCGAAGCGGAAGCCGTCGATGTGGTACTCGCCGGCCCAGTAGCGCAGGCAGTCGAGCACGTAGTCGCGCACCACCGGGTGGTTGCAGTTGAAGGTGTTCCCGGTGCCGCTGAAGTTGTAGTAGTAACCCTCCGGCGTGAGCATGTAGTACGTGCCGTTGTCCAGGCCGCGGAAGTGGATGGTCGGGCCGTTCTCGTTGCCCTCGGCCGTGTGGTTGAAGACCACGTCCAGCACCACCGCGATCCCGGCCCGGTGCAGCTCCTTGACCAGGTTCTTGAACTCGTCGGACTGCATGCCGTACCGGCCGGTGGCCGCGTAGCCGGCCTTGGGCGCGAAGAAGCCGAGCGTCGAGTAGCCCCAGTAGTTGTACAGGCGCTCACCGGTGACCGGGTTGACGCGGCTCATGTCGAACTCGTCGAACTCGAAGACCGGCATCAGCTCCACGCAGTTGACGCCGAGCGCCTTCAGGTAGGGGATCTTCTCGATCAGCCCCGCGTACGTGCCCGGCGCCGACACCCCCGAGGACGGGTCCGCCGTGAAGCCGCGCACGTGCAGCTCGTAGACGACCAGGTCCTCCGGCGCGACGCGCAGCGGCCGGTCCTCCTCCCAGTCGAAGTCGTCGGAGACCAGCACCGACCGGTAGGGGTAGGGGTCGTCCCAGTCCACCTCGGCGCCCCACACGTCCCGGCCCGACATGACCCTGGCGTACGGGTCGGCCAGGATTTTGGCCGGGTCGAACCGGTCGCCGGGGGCCGGCGTCTCCGGGCCGGTGACGCGGTAGCCGTACTCGACGCCCTCGTGGTCCAGGCCGAACACGGTCATGGCCCACACGCCGCCGATCCGGTACTCGCCGGGGAAGGGCAGCTCGGCGAACGGCTCCCGCTCGCCGCGCCGGAACAGCACCAGCGAGACCGCGCTCGCGCCGCTGGAGTAGACCGAGAAGTTCACCCCGCCGGGCACCAGCGTGGCGCCGAACGGCATCGGATGGCCCGCCCGCACCCCGAACCCGGCCAGCTCGGCCGTCGGGAAGGAGTCGATCCGGCCCGGCACCCCCTGCGTCTCCACACTCATGTGGCCTCCTCCCTCGGCTCGGCGACCCGGACGATCTCCAGCGCGTCCGCCACGCAGTCGGCGACGACGAAGAAGCGCAGGAACCCGGTCGCCGCCATCACCCCGCGCAGCTCGGCCGACAGGCCCACCAGGGCGATGAAGCTGTCCATGGTCCGCGCCCGCCGGTAGACCAGCAGCATCGTGCGCAGGCCCGCGCTGGACAGGTAGCTGACGCCGGTCAGGTCGAGCAGCACCGGGCGGCTGTCCGGCAGCAGCGACAGGATGCGCTCCTGCGCGGCCGGGGCCGACCTGCTGTCGAGCTGGCCGGTGAGCCCGATCACGGTGACCGGGCCGACGGTGTCCGTCGTGATCTCCATGGCCGGCACGCTCACTCCTGCACCGGGGTCAGCGTCACCTTGACGCGCAGCGCCTCGGCCGAGACCGGCAGCTCCACGGTCATCGCCACCGGGTCCAGCACCTCGTACGGCTTGCCGTCCACCTCGGCCTCGGTGAGCAGCACCCGCCCGGCCGGCAGCAGGTCGGGCGCGACGCGCAGGATGCGCTCGGCGTCCGGGCCCGGCTTGAAGTGCAGGGTGAGCGGCTGCCGCGTGACCAGCAGCCGCGTGTAGACGGTCGCCAGATAGCACAGCTCGGAGGAGTGGTACATGCTCATCGAGTGGCTGCCCTTGAACCGCTCGGTCCCGAGCAGGTACGGCAGGCCGTTGGCCAGCACGTTGAAGTAGACCGCGCCCTCGTCGTGGTCCAGGAAGAAGGCGTTGTAGAAGCCCGCCGCCTGGCGCGCCTGCTCCAGGTGGTCCTCGCCGCCCAGCTCGCCGGCGACGATCAGGTACGCCAGGATCGCCTGCTCCTGCTGCCACCACGCCTTGCGGTCGTGCCAGGCGAAGCGGTGCCACCGCTGGCCCTCGGCCCGATGCCGCTCGACGACGTCGTACCAGCCGCCGCGCTGCTGGTCGCTGCCGACCGCCGGCATGGTGCGGGCCAGGTGCTCGGCCAGGTCCCGGTAGGCGTCCTTGGGGCGGGCGCCGTGCATGCGCATGAGGTTCCAGGCGATCTTCAGGTTGTGCCCGACGACCGCGCGGTCCTGCTGCCAGCCGTGCGTCAGGTCGTGGCTCCAGTCGTCGTGGAAGCGCTCGTTGACGAACGGGCTCGACGGCTCGGGGAAGTGCTCGACGATCGTGTCGAAGGTGCGCTCCAGCATCTCCAGGTGGCGCTCGTCGCCGGTGGCCAGGTAGTAGTTGATCAGATAGGCCGGGGCGTGGTCGCCGATGGAGTTCCAGTTCTTGCGCGACTGGTTCGGCCCGAGCGAGTCGTGGTGCGGGCTGAGCAGGATCGGGTCGACGTGCGAGTAGTAGCCGCCGCGCCGGTGGTCGCGGAAGAACTTCTCGAACAGCCGCAGCGTGGCGTCGACGTCGGAGGCGATGCGCTTGTCGCCGGTGACCCGGTAGGTCTGCGTCGGGCCGGCCAGGGCGTAGATCTGCTCGTACATCGGGATGGCGTCGTAGTCGTCGCCGAACTCCGAGGTGAACAGCTTCTTCTCGTGCTCGCCGTCCACCTTGATGCCGTGGTACCAGTACACGACGTCGTTCTCGGGGTCCACGAAGCGCATGTGCTCGCGCAGGTAGCGGGTGCCGCGCTCGGCGACCTCCAGGTAGGCGTCGTCGCCGGTCAGCAGGTACGCCGAGGCCATGCCGTACACCAGGCGCGAGATCGTGTCGGTCTCCTGCACGTGGCTGGCGGTCTTGTCGCCGCCCAGGCGCAGGATCGTCCGGTAGTCGCGGAAGTCGACCGGCCCCTGCCCGAACTGGGCGCGGCGGTAGAACGCGGCGATCTCGTCGAGCTGGTTGATCCACCAGTCGGGCTGCTCGAACCGGTACTCGCCGGAGCCGCGGCCCAGGAAGATCAGCCGCTTGGCCGAGAAGACCGGCTCCCCGCCCTCGGGGTAGAAGATCCCGTAGACGAACAGGTGGCGGCCCGGCGTCAGCATGTCGCGCACGTGGTCGCCCGCGTCCACGTACGGCTCGCCCAGGTTGCGCAGCAGCTCGGCCGAGACCTCGCCGTCCAGGCGCACCTCGACCGTACGGCCGTCGATGGTCGCCAGCCGGAAGGAGCCGGAGCCGGCGTCGAACCGTTCGACCCGCCCGGCCACGGTGTCCATGAAGGTGAAGTTCATCGTTGCTCCTACAGCGTCTCGGCGAGCTGGCCGATGATGGTGTGGGCGAACAGATGGCAGTGGTACACGCTGCGCCCGGTGATGAGGTTGCCGTCGATGACCACGTCCTGGTCCACGTACTCGGCGCCCATGTTGCGCACGTCGCCCACGAGGTTGTTGTGCGCGACGACCTTGCGCCCGCGCATCGTCTCGGGGGCGGCGGCCATCAGCCACAGGCCGTGGCAGATCACGCCCGTGATGATCGACGGCTCCTCCAGCGCCCGCCGCACGAACGCGGTGGCCGGCGCCAGCCGGTTGACGTCGTCGGTGTAGCGCAGCCGGTCCGAGACGATCCCCGAGGGCACGATCACCGCGGCGTAGGAGCGCAGCTCACGGTCGCTGATGCCCTCGAACCCGCGGTCCACGGTGAACGGCACCCGCCACTCGTGGCCGGTGAAGGTGATCGACTGCTGCCCCCACAGGCGGGTCATGAAGTGCACCTCGGCGCCGGCCTCGGCGAAGCGCCGCTCGTAGTAGAAGATCTCCGGCTCGACGTAGTCGCTCTCCATCAGGACAGCGATCTTGCGGCCGTTCAGCGCCGCGCCGGCCCGTGGCTCGATGCCGCTCACAATGGCCTCCCCGGTTCGGTGACGAGGTCGATGAGGAAGGGGCCGTCGTGGCCGAGCAGCCGCTCGACGGCCTCCTCGATCTGGTCGGCCTTCTCCACCCGCAGCCCGTCCACGCCGCAGCCCCTGGCCAGGTCGGTGAACTGGAGGTCGGGATAGGAGAGGTCGAACGAGCGAGGAAAACGGTGACCGGGGATGCCCCGGCCGCGCCAGTACTCCTCGATGTTGTTGTCCAGCAGCCGGTAGCTGTGGTTGTTGCAGATCACGAACTTGGCGGCGATGTCGTACCGGACGGCGGTGGCCAGCGCCTGGAAGGTGTACATGCTGCCGCCGTCGCCGGTGAAGCCGATCACCGTGCGGTCCGGACGGGCGAGCTTGGCGCCGATCGCCCCAGGGATGCCCACGCCGAGCGAGCCGCCGCGGGTCAGGAACCAGCTGCCCGGCCCGCGCGGCGGGAAGTAGGAGCCGATCACGCCGGAGGCGGTCAGCCCCTCGTCGAAGACGATCACGTCCTCGGGGGCCCGCGCCGCCAGCTCGCGCATGAACGCGTTGAGTATCGAGTCCTCGGCCGGCGCCGGGCGCGGCGCCGCCGTCCGCCGGGCCAGCCGGGCCGCCGCCGCCCGCTGGTCGGCCTTGCTCAGCGTGCCCTCCAGCTCCGCCGACAGCGCCGCCAGCGTGAGCCGGGGGTCGGCCACCAGGCCCAGCGTGACCGGGTGGTTCTTGGCGATCTCGTACGAGTCCAGGTCGATGTGCACGATCCGCGCGTCCTTGCCGAACGGGCTGCTCAGCGACGGGAACACCTCGGGGAACAGGTACGTGCCCACCACCAGCACCGCGTCGGCGTCCTTGACCGCGTCCGCGCTGACCTGGCCGAACATGTGGCCGAGCTGGCCGCGGAAGAGCGGGTGCCGGCCGTCCATGTTCGCCTCGGAGAACTCCACGCCCCACACGTCCGCGCCGAGCTGCTCGGCCACCCGGGTCAGCTCCGCCTGCGCGCCGGAGACCGACACGCCGTCGCCGGCCAGGATGATCGGGGACCGGGCGCCGGACAGCAGCCCGGCGGCCCGGCGGACCAGCTCGGGGGCGGGCAGCGCGGCCGAGTGCGGCACCACCGACGGCTGGACCGGCTCGTGGTTGGGCTGGTCGAGCACGTCGAGCGGGAGCGCCACGAACACCGGGCCGCGCGGCGGCGTCATCGCCAGCTTGACCGCCCGGCGCAGCACCCGCAGCACCGAGCCCGGGTCGATCACGCGCATGGCGTGCTTGGTGACGGGCCGGGCCATGGCCACGAGATCGGCGGCCATCTGGGCGTCCATCGCGTCGTAGCCGACCCCGGCCTCACCGGCGACGACCACCAGGGGGGAGTGCCCCCGCTTGGCCTGGTACAGCATGCCGATCGCGTTGCCCAGCCCCACACCGCTGTGGAGCTGCAGCAGCGCCGGGCCGCCCGTGGCGCGGGCGTAGCCGTCGGCGATGCCGGCCGCCACCGTCTCCTGCAGGGTGAGGATGTAGTGGAAGTCCTCGAAGCCCTCCAGCGCGTCCAGGAAGCCCTGCTCGACCGTCCCCGGGTTGCCGAACATGTACGTGATGCCGTCGCTGAGGAACTGCTCGATGATCGCGGTGTTGCCGTCCCTGGCCATGGCCCGCCATCACCAGCCGAAGCGGCGCAGGCCGCCCTCGAGCACTTCGACGATCTTCTGCCCGGTCAGGAACGAGTCGGGCGTGGAGCGTCCGGTGACGAACGGGAAGTCCACGATGACCGAGGTCTCCCTGCCGAAGTTGCCGATGTAGCGGCCCTGCGGCCCGGTGGCGTCCCGCAGGATGTACTCCAGCGGGTACGGCGGCGGCCCCATGTTGAAGTCGGGCACGCCGAGGAACCCGGTGCCGTCCTTGTAGTCGTACTCCTTGCAGTGGCCGGTGACGTGCTTGCCCCAGATGATGCTCTTGCGGTCCTCCCAGTCGCGGGCGAAGGCCAGGCAGGCCACGCCGTAGCACTCGGCGGCCACCGGCTTGCCCGCCCGCACGAACGCGAGCACGATCTCGTGCACCCGCTCGTTGTTGGCCAGGTCCACGATCGGCCCGCTGCCGCCCACGATCAGCACCGCGTCGTAGGGCACCAGCTCGGCCTCCAGCTTGGCCACCGCCCGGTGGTAGGACTCCAGCCGGCGCAGGTAGTCGGGGCTGCTGGTGTAGGGGCGCTCGGGCGCCCAGGCCGACAGGTTGAGCGGGTTGGCCAGGCGGCCGGACTCGTCCAGGTCGCGGGTCAGCTTGGCCACCTCGGGCGTGGTGACCGAGCGGCCGAGCGGCGGGTCGACGTAGTCGGGGTCCATGCTGGGCGGCAGGGCGTGCGGCTGCTTGCCGGTCGGCGTGGCGAACACGACGTCGTAGCCGCGCTCGTCGAAGGCCGACAACGGGCCGACGAGCTCCTCCCCCCAGTAGCCGAACTCCGAGAGGATCACGAGAACGCGCTTGGTCATGCCGACTCCCCGGGGATGATCCAGTTTTCCTTGCAGGTCATGGAGAACACGTGGGCCGGGTCGGCGATCGCCTCCAGCTCCGGCTTGACCCGGCGGGCGTGGTGGGCCGAGGCCAGCGCGGCGCGCAGCGCGTCCACGTCGTCGAACCAGAGCTGGTCCACGGCGTCGAAGCCGGCCTCGCCGAAGGTGTACGCGCCGTCCACGGTGTGGCAGTGCAGGTGCCTGCGCAGGCCCGGCAGCCCGGCCACCGCTGCGGCGTAGGACTCCAGGGACTGCTTGCGGTAGGTGTCCAGCGGCATGCCGGGCCGCCGCTTGATCAGCGTGGTGACCTTCACCCAGCTGTCCGGCCGCGGCTTGGGGCCGGGCACCAGCTCGTGGGCGACGGTGTCCACCACGATCGTCGACCAGAACGCCGCCCAGTTGGGCTCGTCCAGCCGGGCGCCCTGGAGGAACTCCTCGCTCTGCAGCGAGGCGAGCTGCTCCTCGGCGCTGGCCAGCCAGATCTCGGCGATGCCCTGGTGCGGCAGCGGCGGCCGGCCCACGTCGCCGTCGAACGGGATGCGGGTGTCGACCAGGTACTGCCTGATCTGCTTGATCTTGCTCGCGTACTTCACCGCGTGCACGTCGACCCAGTAGTCCTGGAACTGCTGGGCGGTGAAGCCGGGCTTGGGGGCGCCGAAGATGAACTGGTGGATCATCGCGTGGCCTCCTGTCGGGCCGGGAGGAAGTCCGCCGCGACGAACTCGGCCGCGCGCTCGCCGATCATCACGGTGGTGGTGTGGGGGTTGGCCGAGACGATCGTCGGCATGATCGAGGCGTCGGCGACGCGCAGCCCCTCGACGCCGCGCACCCGCAGCCGGGTGTCCACCACGGCGAGGCTGTCGGAGCCCATCTTGCAGGAGCCGGCGAAGTGGTAGTACGAGCCGACGTTCTCCACCACCCAGGCGCTGAGCTGCTCCCGGGTGCGCACGTCCGGGCCGGGCGCGACCTCGGTCAGCCCCCAGTCGCGCCGGAAGGCGGAGCTGGCGTAGATGTCGCGGGCGATCTGCACCATCGTCACCGTGCGCTCCAGGTCCGAGCGTTCGGCGAAGTAGTTCGCGCTGACCCGCGGGTAGGCCGTCGGGTCGGTGCCGGCCAGCCGGACGCTGCCCCGTGACAGCGGGCGGACCAGCCCCGGCAGGGTGAGCACGATCTTCGGGTCGACCAGCTCGCGCACCGGCGTGAGCGGCTGCCCGGTCTCCACCCGCTTGATGACGTTGGCGAAGAACTGGTCGCCGAACGGCGCCCGGTGCACCAGGCAGATCTCCATGTCGGGCACCGGCAGCCCCGGCTCCGACCCCCAGAACAGGCCGACCTCGGTGACCTGGCCGCGCGGGTCGGGCGCGGCCTCCTCCATGTACCCGATCGGGCCGATGACCAGCGGGTGGTCGTGGAAGTTGGCGCCCACGCCGGGCAGGTCGGCGACCACCGGGATGCCGAGCGCGGCCAGCGCGCCGGCCTCGCCGATGCCGGACAGCTGCAGCAGCTTGGGCGACTGGATCGCGCCCGCGCTGACGATCACCTCGTGCGCGGCCCTGACGGTCCGCAGCTCGCCGTCCTTGAGGTACTCCACGCCCACGCAACGCTCGCCCTCGAACAGCAGCCGGGTGGCCAACGCGCCCACCTCGACGCTCAGCCGCTCCAGCGCCGGCTCCAGGTACGAGGCGCGCACCCCGCAGCGGGTGCCCTTGTCGACGTCGATGTCGACGTGGTGCCAGCTGACGCCGAAGCTGTCGGCGTTGAAGTCCTCGACCTGCGGGTAACCCAGCTCCACGCAGGCGTCCACGAACGTCTGGGAGACCGGGTTGCCCATGTCCCGGGCGTTGACGATCTTGATGGGGCCGTCGTGGCCCGCCGTGGGGTTGGTCGCGTCCCGCTGCCCCTCCAGGCGCTGGAAGTAGGGCAGGACGTCGGCGTAGGACCAGCCGGGGCAGCCGTCGTAGGCCCAGGCGTCGAAGTCCGCAGGACGGCCGCGCGTGTGGATCATGTGGTAGACGTTCGAGGTCCCGCCCAGGCCGCGGCCCGCCGCCGAGTAGACCTGGCGCCCGCCGAGCCCCGGCTGCGGCTCGCTCATGTAGGCCCAGTCCAGCTCGGTCAGCAGCACCTCGTTCCACCGGCTCGGGTCCTCGACCGCGTCCGTGACCTTCGTGTCGCCCGCCTCCAGGACCAGCACGCTGGCCCCGGGCAGCTCGCTCAGCCGGGCGGCGATGACCGATCCGGCCGTGCCGCCGCCGACGACGACGAAGTCGAAGCTCTGTGTCATCTCAGCTCACCTCCGCGCCGATGCGGCGACCAGGTCGGCGGCCTTCTCGGCGATCATGATCGTGGCCGCGTTGGTGTTGCCCCGGGTGATGACCGGCATGACCGAGGCGTCGGCCACGCGCAGCCCGTCCACGCCGCGCACCCGCAGGTCGGGCGTGACGACCGCCTCGTCGTCGCGGCCCATCCGGCAGGTGCCGGCCGGGTGCCACACGGTCGAGGCGCTGGCCCGCACGTACTCGGCCAGGGCGGCCTGGCTCGTCACGCCGGGGCCGGGGGCCAGCTCCCGCCCGCGCAGGGAGTCGAAGGCCGCGTCCGAGACCAGCTCCCTGGCCAGCACGACGGCCTCGGTCAGCAGCCGCAGATCGGCGGCGGCCGCCAGGTAGCGCGGGTCGATGATCGGACGCAGCGGGTCGCCGGGACGCAGCCGCACCTCGCCCCTGCTCTCCGGCTGCAGCAGGATCGGCGCGAAGGTGAACCCCGGGCCGTCCGTCTTGTACCGGTCGTCGATGAACTGCACCGGACCGAAGAAGAACTGCAGGTCCGGCCCGTCGCCGCCCAGGACGTTGGTGAACAGCCCCGCCTCGGCCAGCAGCTCGGGGAAGGGCAGCTCGCGCAGGCTCTCGTAGCCGATGCCGAACAGCACGTGGTCCTGCAGGTTGCGGCCCACGCCCGGCAGGTCGGCGACCACCTCGACGCCGTGCTCGCGCAGGTGCGCGGCCGGGCCGAGGCCCGAGCGCAGCAGCAGCGCCGGCGAGCCCAGCGCGCCGCAGGCCACGACGACCTCCTGCGCGGCCGTGGCCCGGTGCGCGCGCCCGTCCCTGACGTACTCCACGCCCGTGGCCCGGCCGCCCTCGACGGTGAGGCGGGTGACGACGGCGCCGGTCTCCAGCGTGAGGCCGGGCTCGCCGAGCACCGGCGCCAGGAACGCCTCCGACGTGCTGGAGCGGCGGCCGTCCTTGTCCCGGGTGGACTGGTAGAAGAAGGCCAGGCCCTCCTGCCGGGGGCCGTTGTAGTCGCCCGTGCCGTCGGCGCGGCCGCGGGCGATCGCCGCCTGCACGAAGGCGCGCGAGGCGTCCGACGGCGAGCCGTAGTCCACGACCTTCAGCGGGCCGCCGCCGCCCCGGTACTCCGGCGAGCCGCCCGGGTAGTCCTCCGAGCGCCTGAAGTAGGGCAGCACCTCGTCGTAGGACCAGCCGTCGTTGCCCAGCGCGGCCCAGCCGTCGAAGTCGCGGCGGTTGCCCCGCACGTACATCATGGCGTTGACCGAGCTGCCGCCGCCGGTCACGCGGCCCTGCGGGATGGGCACGACCCGGCCGCCCAGCTCCGGCTGCGGGGTGCTGGCGTAGCCCCACACGAACTCCGGCGAGCCCCACATCGACGTCATCGACGGCACGTCCGTCCGGTGCACGCACTCGGCGTCGTCCGGGCCGCCGGCCTCCAGCAGCAGCACCCGGCAGCCCAGCGCGTCCAGCAGCCGCCTGGCCAGGACGCACCCGGCGCTGCCCGCGCCCACCACGATGTAGTCGTAGGCGCTCACGACGGCTCCAGCAGCCGGGCCCGCTCCAGCGCGGGCAGCAGGTCGCCGACCAGGAACTCCAGGTAGTGCTGTCCCCACATCGTCCGCCAGAGCGGGAAGGTGGCGTCGAAGGCGTCGCCGCGCAGGTCGGCCAGACGCTCCTCCAGCTCCCACACGACGCCGTTGAAGTCGGCCTCGGAGAACGGCAGCCCGTGCTCGGCCGCGGCGGCGATGACCTCCGCCTTGCTCTTGTCCTTCAGCGACTCCAGCACGTCGGCGCGCGAGCCCGCCAGGCGCAGGAACGCGATCAGGTTCGTCCCGCTCATGCCACCGGCCGCCTCTCGTCGGCCGCGAACCCGCGCAGCTCCTCCGCCCCGAACCTGGCCACCACGTGATCGAGCAGGTAGTCCAGGTAACGCCTGCCCCACATGTGCCGCCAGAGCGTGCTGCCGCCGTCGACGGACTCGCCGTCCTTGGCGACGATGACCTCGATCTCCAGGGCACCGACCACCGACACCAGCTCCTCGGCGGTGAACCGGAAGCCCTCGTCGGAGGCGTGGAACAACAATTGACTGAGATTTCTCGCGCTATACTCAGCGCGTCTTTGCGGATTCTCCCGGAGATCGCCGAGGAATCTCACGAATTCGCTCTTCGCCATTGGCACCACCATTTCGTCCGGCGCTACGGAAGAATCATGTTCAGCCGCCGGAAAACGCGTCAACGCGCCGTCCGGCGGTGACCGGGCGGTATGGAGGTAGCCGGTCCCATTCCGTCAAGTCCGAACCCGCATTCACCGGAATTCCGGCGAATCCACTTGACTTGGATCGCGCTCGAAGGGCGACAATGATCGGTATGAGTCAGAGCCTGACGATCGCGGAAGTCGCAGCCGAGACCGGCCTCAGCGCCCACGCGCTGCGCTATTACGAGAAAGCCGGCCTGATGCGGGAGACGCCGCCGCGCGGCGGGAACGGGCACCGCCGCTACACCGAGCGTGATCTGGCCTGGATCCGCTTCCTGACCAGGCTGCGCGGCACCGGGATGTCCATCGCCGACGTCCGTCGCTACGCCGAGCTGGTGCGCGCCGGCGAGAGCACGACCGCCGAGCGCAAGCAGATCCTGCTCACCCACCGCGAGGAGGTGGCCAAGCGCATCGACCAGCTCAAGGACGACCTGGCCGCCATCGACTACAAGATCGACATCTACGAGAAGCTAGAGGAGAAGTACCAGCTGTGACCGCGCCGCCGCGGCCGGACAGCGAGCCAGGCCAGGCCGCCTTCGGCCCCCGCTTCGTCACGGCGGTCTCGGTCGGCTCGCTGCTCAACCCGATCAACTCCTCGATCATCGCCATCGCGCTCGTGCCCATCGCCCACCACTTCGGCGTGGGCGCCGACGCCACCTCCTGGCTGGTGTCGGCCCTGTACCTGGCCACCGCGATCGGCCAGCCGGTGCTGGGCCGGCTGGCCGACCGGCTCGGCCCGCGCCGCGTCTACCTGGCCGGGCTCGTCACGGTCGCGGCCGGCGGGCTGCTCGGCTACTGGGCGCCGACCCTCGGCCTGCTCGTGGCCGCCCGCGTGGTGATCGGCCTCGGCACCTCGGCCGCCTACCCGGCCGCCATGAGCATGGTCCGCCGCAGGTCGCAGCGGTCCGGCGGCGCCGCGCCCGCCTCGGTGATGGGCGCGCTGGCCATGGCCGGGCAGGTCAGCATGGTGCTCGGGCCGCCGCTCGGCGGGCTGCTCGACGCGCTCGGCGGCTGGCGCTGGATCTTCCTGGTCAACCTGCCGATGGCGGTGGCCGGGGTGGTCTCGGCGCTGCTGTGGCTGCCGCGCGACGAGCCGTACGAGCGAGCCGGCGCGGACGGCGGCGGCAGCCTGCGCGACCTGGCCGGCAACCGGCCGCTGCTGGTCACCTACCTGCGCAACGCGGTGACCTTCATGGCCACCTACGGCTTCCTGTACGGCTGGACCCAGTGGCTGGAGCAGGGCAGAGGGCTGACGGCGGCGATCGCCGGGCTGCTGCTGATGCCCACCTCGGCCGTGGGCGCGGTGGTCTCGGGGCTGGCCGCGCGGGCCGACGGCGCCTCAGGCAGGGCGCGCTGGATGTTGCCGGCCGGCGCCGCGGCCCTGCTGGCCGGCTGCGCCTGGCTGCCGGCGCTCGACGGCGGCGCGTCCATCCTGTCGTTGTGCCTGCTCAGCATGGTCTTCGGGGTGCAGAACGGGCTCAACATCGTGGGCAACCAGGCCGCCATGTACGCCCAGGCGCCGCCCGGCCAGATCGGCATGGCCGCCGGCCTGCTGCGCACCTCGCAGTACGCCGGGGCCATCTGCTCGGCGCTGCTCATCAGCGTGACCTACGGCGAGCGCGCCACCGACGAGGGGCTGCACCGGCTGGGCGTGGTCCTGACGGTCACCTCGGCGCTGCTGCTGGCCGGCACGCTCGTCACGGCGATCCGCCAGGGCCGCGCGGGCGGCGGGCGCGCGTGAGCGGGGAGGGGCCTGCCGCCCCTCCCCGCTCACGGGGTCCGCGCCGCCCGGCTCAGCGGGGGCTGATCACGTCACTGATCGCGAATCCGGTCAGGTTGGTCACGTTGGCGCCGCCCACCGACAGGATCGTGGACGTGCCGGGCACGCGGTCCAGCGCGTACGCGCCCGCGTACCCGGCCGACGGGCGGGCCGGGCCGCTGACCCGGGTCCACGAGGCGCCGTCGAAGTACAGGTAGGCGGGCGAGGTGGTGCCGCCGCCGGTCGGGATGACCAGGTGGCCCTCGCCGTCGCCGCTGATGCTGGCCGAGCCGTTGCCCGGGGCGCCGGGCAGCGCCGAGACGGTCCAGCGGGCGCCGTCGTAGCGGGCGATCGCCGGGGTCGCGGGCCGGTTGGGACGGGGCTGGTAGCCGCTGACCCAGATCCTGCCGGGGCCCTCGACGTACACGCCCCGCGGGTTGACGCCGGGCCTGCCCAGCGAGCGCAGGGCCGTGCCGTCCCACAGGACGACGCCGTTCTCGGCGGCGAAGACGATCTGGTCGCCGCCGTCCACGGCGCGCAGCAGGCCCAGGTTCTCGGTGCGCGGGTAGACCGTCCAGGAGCCCTGGCGCAGGCGCAGGATGTCGGTGCCGCCGCTGCTCTTGTACCTGATCGACCAGAGCGAGCCGTCCTTGGTGGCGGCGAGCGGGCCGGTCCACTCGTCGCCGGGCACCGGGGGCGTCCAGCCGGGCGGGGGCGGGATCTCCGACCAGGTTGAGCCGTTCCAGAACGCCGAGCGCGGCCAGGAGACGTCGGCGATGCTTCTGCTGCCGGTCACGTACACCTGGTCCGGCGCGACGGCCGCGACGCAGCACGGGCTCGGCACGTCGTACCCGGCGGTGAGCGGCAGCCTGCTCCAGGACGAGCCGTCCCAGCGCAGCACGGAGGTGTCCGGCGAGCCGTCGTAGCCGCGCCAGCCGACGGCGTAGGCGTGGGCGGCGTCCAGCACGTCGACGCTCCAGAGGGTGGTGGGGTCGCCGGGCGGGTCCACGGCCCGGAAGGACGGGGCCAGGAGCGCCTGGGCCGGCGTCGCCGCCGCCAGCGCGGCGGTGACGGCCAGGGCGGCGGCGGAGGCGCGGAGGACGCCACGCAAACGGGTCATGTCTTCTCCTGTGGGCGCGTTCCTGCGGAAAAAGGGGCACGAAGGAAGGCCGGGACGGGCCGCGGGCACGAGAAAGCGGGCCGGTACCGACCGGCCCGCCGGGGATCGCCCGCTCAGTCGTCGGATCTGCGCCCGTCGGGGCCGATCGGGCCGAAGAACGAGCTGAAGTTGGCGGTCCCGTCGCCGAAGATGCCGCCGCGGCCCTCCACGATGCGGCCGTTCTCCCACCGCATCAGGTCCACCCCCTCCATCTGCAGGTGCTCGTAGAAGGAGGTGCCGTCCGAGCCGGTGCGCTTGCGCACGGCGGTGCACCGGTTGACGTCGATGGTGTAGCCGTCCACCGGGTTGACCAGGCAGGCGATCTGCTCCATGCGCAGGGTGCCGCCGGCCAGCCGCTGCCAGGTCTTGATGAAGCCCATGAAGGCGTCCAGGCCGTCGTGCCATCCGGCGTACGGGTGGTTGCCGGGGGACTGGAACCGCACGTCGGGGTGCCAGTACTCCAGCGCGCGCTCGCGGTCGCCGGACCGCAGCGCCTGGTGTGCCGCCGCCAGTCGCTCAGCCGTCAGATCCGACATCGCTCTCCTCTCACTGCATCGGGTGCTACTGCATCGGGTGCTTGGCGAGGAAGGCCGAGACGCCTTCGCCGACCGCTCTCGGGTTCATGATCTGCAGGCCGTGGGTGGCGCCGACGATGCCGCAGCGCTCGGCCTGGGGCAGCCAGTTCATGAGGAAGTGCTGGGCCTCGCGGAAGCCGGGCATGGCCGCCTCGCTGTCCAGGCCCATCACGGCCAGCACCGGCATCCGCGGCTTCTCCGGCACGAGCTGGTCGGCCTTGGACATGCGGAAGCCCCAGCCGCCCAGCGCCGGGAAGTCGACCTTGAACGTGACGTCCGCGCACTCCTCGACCCGCTCCCACACGTCGAGGGGGCAGGTCATGTCCACGGAGCCGAGGTAGCTCGGGCCGCAGACGGCGGCCATGAAGTCGCAGGCGGCGGTGAGCTTGTCGCCCTTCTGCACCAGCTCGATGGCCGTCATCACGGCGTCGTTGTTGGCCTTCTCGGCCTCGGCGCCCTCACGCGGCAGGTACGGCTCCAGCAGCACCGCCGAGTGCGTGCGCTCGGGGTAGGAGAGCATGAACTGGAAGCCGATCACCCCGCCGAAGGAGTACGACATGACGTGCGCCTTGTCGATGCCGAGGTGGTCGAGGAGCTGCTTGGCGTGCTCGGCGCCCTCCTCGATGCTGAGGCTGTCCTTCTCCAGCGTGCTGCCGTTGTAACCGGCGCGGTAATAGCTGATGAACTGGTACTTGTCCAGCAGCTCCGGGTTGTACTTCAGGAGCGGCGTGATGAGACCGTCCGAAATGGAGGTGCAGTGGATGCACAGGACGGGCTCGCCGCGCCCCACGACGGTGTAACGAAGTTCCGCGTTGCTGACCTTGACTCGCTTGTCGTGGTCGAGTTTCCAGTCTCGACCGGCGTACAAAGCATTCGCGCTCATGCCATTCCTCTCACGCGATCACTCGACCGTTTCTCGTGCCCGCTTGGCCATACTCAAGAATGGTTGCCATGGGCCGTGGAGACGGTCAACGAGAGAGCCCGCGCCGGGGTATTCACCGCGAAATACGCCGGGGAACTCTGTCAAGTCGGCACGCGTGGGAAGGGCGCTGCGGTCAGGGGAAGGACAGCTCGTACTCGACCTGCTCGACGGGGTTGCCGTCGCCGTAGTCGTGGGTGCGGGCGGCGCCGGACTCGGTGAAGCCGCTCTTGGCGCAGAACCGGCGGGCCTGCGGCATGTCGCGCGGCGTCCACAGGTGCACCCGGGTGAAGCCCTCGTCGCGGATGCGGCGCAGGGTGTCGGTCATCAGGGCGGCGGCCACGCCCGTGCCCCAGCCGTCGGGGTGGCCGTAGAAGCCGAGGATCTCCGCCGCGCCCGCCCGGGACGGCGAGGGCCCGAAGGAGGAGAAGGCCAGCCGGCGCCCGTCGAGCGCGGCCAGCACCAGGCCCGCCGGGGTCTCGGCGAGCACGTCGTGCCATTTGCCGCGCCGGTGGCGCACGGCCCGGTCGAAGAAGTCGGGGGAGAAGAAGCCGGCGTAGGCGGCCTTCCAGGATTCGGCGTGGATCTCTCCCAGCGTCTCACCGTCGCCCGGCGAGGCTGGGAACACTGTGAAAATTCCGGTCACAAGATCACACTAGTCGAGAGGTCCCGCGGGTGTCCGGCGGCGGAGCGCGGGCACGTACGGGTATGCACGCACGCGGGGCGGCGCTCGGCGCGTCCGCCGCCGCACGAGGCGTTCGAGGCGTTCGAGGAGGTGCGGGCGGACAAGCTGCGCGAGACGGCCGTCCGGGCGTGGCGGCCGGGTCGGTCGATCACGCGATCCCGGCCGCCGTGCCGCGGCCGGAGGTCATCCATAGCGCGGGAGCGCGGAATGGAGGCTCGATGAGGTGGCTGGCTCGCGGGGAGGGGCAACTCCCGGCGGGGGAGGACCGGACGGGCGACGGGCGGCCCGCCGAGCACCCGCTCGCCCGCTGGACCGTCAGTCAGGCGCTGCACCTGGTCTGCCCCGGCCCCGCCGGCGACCCCGACGTGCGGCGCCGCCCCGACGGCGCGGCGCAGGCGTGGCGGGACGGCCGCCCGCTGCCGGTGGGCATCTCGATCACCAGCCGCGCCGGGTGGGCGGTGTGCCTGCTCGGCCTGGAGCCGGGGGCCGTCGGCTGCGACCTGCAACTGGTCGAGCCGCGCGGACCGGGGTTCGTCGCCGACCGGTTCACCCGCCAGGAGCAGCGGATAGCCGGCGACGACCCGCTGCTGGGCAGCCTGCTGTGGTCGGCCAAGGAGAGCGCCGCGCAGGTGCTGCGCCGCGCCGAGCACCGGGCGCTGGAGGTGTCGCTGGGCTGCGGCCGGCCCCGCGACGGGTGGAGCGGGCTGACCGTGCGCGCGGGCGGGCGCGGGGTGGCGCACGGGTGGTGGCGCCGGTTCGGGCCGCTCGTGCTGACCGTGGCGGCCGACCGTCCCACGCCGCCGCCGCGCGGACTGGAGGAGCCGTCGGCGCTGGCGTCGGCGGAGTCCGTCTCCTCACCGGCCGGTTCGTACGCCGGGTGCGCCTCGCGGGCCGGCTGACCCGCCACGGCGCTCAGGCCGTCTGCGACCGGTAGGAGTGGCCGAGCTCCGGGCCGAGGCCGAAGTAGTGGCGGAAGTTGTACAGCAGCGGGCTCCACGCCGACGGGTCCACGTGCTGGGTGCCGGGGACCACGATCCGCGGGTCGGCGTGCACCCTGCGCACGACGGCCTCGACGATGACGAAGTCCTCGGACTCGTTCGGCAGGATCCGCGCGGCGGCCGCCTCCAGCTGCAGGGGGCACTCGGCCACGCGCGGCGGCCGTACGGTCTCCGACGGCTCGGGGCGCAGGCCCGCCGCGCCGAACTTGTCCGGCTCGAAGCGGCAGCCGGCCGCCTTGGTGTCGGGCACCGGGTCGCGGCCGGTGAGCGGCGCGAGCCGTTCCACCTGCGGCCACAGGTGCGGGGCCGGCAGGTTGACGACCAGTTCGGGCCGGTCGGCCAGGTTGCGCGCGGTCTGCCCGTCGGCGCCGAGGCCGAGCACGACGGTCCGGCCGAGCGCCCAGGCCGACGACATCGGGGCCAGGTTGGCCGAGCCGTCGGGGTTCTCCGTGCTCAGCAGCACGACCGGGGTGCCGAAGTAGAGGATGCTGGGTTCGATGGCGACGTGGCCGAGGGTTGCCGTGTTCATGGCAGGAGCCTAGGAAGACGACGTTCAACCGCCGGCCGAAATGTCCCCGTCGTGCTGATCTACATCGTAAAGGCGCCTGGCTGGGCCACGTACGCCACACCCTTGCCGGACAGGCCGGCGCCCGCGACGGCCGGCACGAACGCCGACTCGCCCGGCCGCAGCGTCAGCTCGCCCCGATCCGGACCGAGGCGAGCCTCGCCTTCCAGGCACAACACGATCCGGGGCAGTCCGCCGGGCAGCTCGAAGGAGGCGGCCTCGCCGAGGTCGTAGCGCGTGAGGGCGAACTCCGGGGCGGGCGGGACGTAGCGACGCTCCCCGTCGGCCGGACGCTCGGGCTCGACCAGGTGCGGCTCGGCGGGGGTGAAGTCGACCACCCGCATCAGCTCGGGCGCGTCGACGTGCTTGCTGGTCAGCCCGCAGCGCAGGACGTTGTCGGAGCTGGCCATGATCTCCACGCCGACGCCGCCCAGGTAGGCGTGCGGCACGCCGGCGCCGAGGTAGAGGGACTGGCCGGGCCGCAGGTCGACGTGGTTGAGCAGCAGCGCGGCCACCACTCCCGGGTCGCCGGGGCAGGCCGCGGCGATGTCGGCGTACGGGGCCAGGTCCGGGTCGGAGCTGCCGGCGAGGGCGTCCTCGACCTGGGCGCGCAGCGGCGCGGAGGCGTCGTCCAGCATCTGCGCGAAGACCGCGCGCAGGGCCTGCCCGGCGGGCCGGACGGCGAGCGCGTCGATCCAGGGCTGCAGGCCCGGCACGCCGAGCCGGCCGAGCAGCCCGGCGGTGACCACGGGGGAGCGGAAGCCGCACAGCCCGTGGAAGGGCGTGACCGCGCAGACCATCTCGGGCTTGTGCGAGCGGTCCTTGTAGGTGCGGGCCGGGTCGCCGATCGGCACGCCGCGCGCCTCCTCGGCGGCGAACCCGGCCTCGGCCTGCGCGATCGTCGGGTGGACCTGGAGCGACAGCGGCCGGGCGACCGCGAGCACCTTCAGCAGGTACGGCAGCGCGGGCCCGAACCTGGCGACCACCGGGGCGCCGAGGGCGGCGACGGGGTCGCCCGCGATGAGCCGGTCGAGGGGCACGCCGCCGGCGATCGACGGGTCGGCGGGATGGGCGCCCATCCAGAGCTCGGCCTGCGGGCGGCCGGTCGGCTCGGTGCCGAACAGCTCGGGCATGGCGGTGACGGAACCCCAGTCGTAGGGCCGGATCGTGGTGTCCAGGCGCAGGGGCAGTTCGAACGTCGGCACAGGGCAGGAGCGTAGTCGCCGGCGGCCCTTCCCGTGCGGCCGGGGCCAGGCGGGGCTGCACGCCGGTATAGGATGCTTGTCCGGTGAACAGTCCGCTGTACGAATCGGTGGTGTGATGACAACCGTCCAGGACCCGGAGGACCTCACCGCGCGGGCCCGCATCCGCGACGCGGCGATCCGGCACATCGGCGAGCACGGGTTCGAGCGGGCCACGATCCGCGACATCGCCGAGTCGGCGGGCGTCTCGCTCGGCCTGGTCCGCCACCACTTCGGCTCCAAGCAGGCGCTGCGCGAGGCGTGTGACGAGCACCTGATGAAGACGGTGCGCCGGCTCAACGCCGAGGCCGCCGGCCGCCCGCCGGCCGGCTTCAACCCGGTCGCCGCGCTCGGCCCCTACCGCGCCTACCTGGCGCGGGCGCTGACCGAGGGCTGGGCCGCGCCGCTGTTCGACGAGATGACCCGGCTCGGCGAGCGCTGGCTGGCCGCCGCCGACCAGGAACGATCCGATCCGCCGGACGTGCCGCCGCGGGCGCGGGCGGCGGTGATGGCCGCGATGGCGCTGTCGGTCACGGTCCTGTACCCGCACGTCTGCCGCGGCATGGGGGCCGACCTGTCCACGCCGGAGGGCGAGCGCCTGCTGATGCGCACGCTGATCGAGGTCTACTCCCAGCCGGTGCTCGGCCCGGAGGCCGCCGCCGAGGCGCGCGCCTGGCTCGGCTGACCCTCGATCAGCGCGGCCCGGCTGCGCTCGTCCGGCCAGACCGACGCGAGGTCCACGTACGGACGGAGCAGGCCGGTCAGCTCGGGGTCGCCGCGGCCGTTGAGCTCCTCGGAGGCGATCTTGCGTGCCACTCCGGCGACGATGTCGGCCACCTGGACGCGGGGGTCGAGATGCGAGGCCACCAGCGTCAGGCTGGTCAGCACCAGCGGGCCGACGGGGCCGTTCGGGCGGGCGAGCAGCTGCCGCAGCCGCTCGACGCGCTCCTCGGTCAGCGTCGTCTGCCGGTCGTGCACCACCGAGACGGGCCGGCCGCCCGCGCCCCAGTGGGCGACCGCGTGCGCGATGGCCGGGATCAGCGGGTCGAGGGCGGGGAAGACGTGCGGGTCGTCGAGCAGGCGCGCGGTGAAGGCGTCCACGAGCGGCCGGGCGGCCCACAGCTCGTCCATGATCTCGCCGGCCGGGCCCGGGGTGGTGCGCAGGTCGGCGACCAGCTCGAAGGCCGCATCGGCGGAGATCTCGGGGCCGCGGCCGTTCCTGGCCCGCAGCAGGTGGTTGAAGGCGTCGAGGAAGGCCGTCCAGCGGGCGGGGCCGAAGGCGCGGCGGCCCTCCTGGTAGAGGGTGACCGCCCGGGCGGCCGAGCGTTCGTCCTGGTCGAGGCCGAGGCTGGAGTGGTGGCCGGCGAGCAGGTCGGTCACCTTGCTCACGGCGAAGTACGCCTTGTCGGTCAGGTGCACGCGGGCCCGGCCGAGGATGGGGCCCGACGGGCCGAGCAGCCAGACCAGGGTGGCCCGGTTCTTCTCGCGCAGCACGTGCCCGGCCTTGTACTCGGTGACCGGTGAGGGCGCCCTGAGGCGCAGCTCGCGTACGCAGTCGGCCGCGGCGGCGACGTCGAGGGAGACGCCGGCGTGGGCGAACACGTCGGTGTTGCCGCCGACGAGCTTCTCGCCCTCCGCGCCGGACTCGTCGCAGGCGATCTCGACAGGACGGCCGTCCGGCGGGACGCCTGCCGGCGCGCGGCTTCGCATGACTTCCATGGTCACTGGCGAACCTACCCAAACCGTCCTTGCTCCCGCGAGACATTTTCCGCCCGCCCACCGGAGGCGGAACCGGCGGGCGGACGGGTAAGGACCGGACGGTAGGTGCGGCAGGTCCGGAGGGAGAACATCGCGCGTGAGCATCAACGTGACCGTCTGGGGCGAGAACGTACACGAGCAGCGGGAGGAGGAGGTGCGCCGCCGCTACCCCGAGGGCATGCACGGCGCGATCGCCGGCGGCCTGCGCGAGCATCTGGGGGAGCGGGTGCGCGTGCGCACCGCGACGTTGCAGGACCCCGAGCACGGCCTCGACGCCGCGACGCTGGCCGGCACCGACGTGCTCACCTGGTGGGGGCACGCGGCGCACGAGGAGGTGGACGACGAGGTCGTGGCGCGGGTGTGCGAGCGCGTCTGGGCCGGGATGGGCCTGCTGGTGCTGCACTCCGGCCACTACTCCAAGGTCTTCCGCGCCCTCATGGGCACCACCTGCACGGTCAACTGGCGCGACAGCGCCGACCGCGAGCTGGTCTGGACGGTGGAGCCGGCCCACCCGATCGCCGCGGGCGTGCCCCAGCCGCTGGTCATCCCCGAGCAGGAGACCTACGGCGAGCCGTTCGGCGTCCCGGCGCCCGACGAGCTGGTGTTCGTCAGCTCCTTCTCCGGGGGCGAGGTGTTCCGCAGCGGCTGCTGCTACCGGCGCGGCAAGGGACGCGTCTTCTACTTCAGCCCCGGCGACCAGAACTACCCGGTCTTCCACCAGCCGGGCGTGCGGCGGATCCTGGCCAACGCCGTGTCGTGGGCGGCGCCCGCCGAGGGCTCGGGCGAGCCGCTGCGCAACACCCGCGTCGAGGCCGGCGACTGGTGACCTACCTCGTTCCGGGCATGACGATGACGACCTTGCCGGTCGCGTGGCCCGTCCGCAGGTGATCCATCGCGTCGGGGAAGCCGGCGAGCGGGAACGTCCTGCCGACCACGGGGGTGAGCTCGCCGGTGGCGGCGAGGCCGGCCAGGTGGCGCAGGTCCGCCGGATCGGTCCGGGTGATCGGGGCGCGCAGGGTGTGCCGGACGAACGGCGACAGCGCCGTCGCCCGGAGCTGGCGGCCGGTGCCGTGCAGCCACCGGCCGGAGGCGTTCTCGCCGCCGACGATCACGAGCGTGCCCCGGCGGGTGAGCAGCCGCCGCAGGTCCCGCAGGGGACGGTTGCCCGCGGTGTCGATGACGACGTCGTGGCGGCCGGCGGGCGGCTCCTCGCGGGTGTGGTCGACGACCTCGTCCGCGCCGAGTGAGCGGACGAGGTCGCCCTTGCCGGGGCCGCAGACGCCGGTGACGTGCGCGCCGCGCGCCTTGGCGAGCTGGACGGCGAACGTCCCCACCCCGCCGCCCGCGCCGATGACCAGCACGCGCTGCCCCGGCCGGAGGCGGGCGTGGTCGCGCAGCGCCTGGAGCGCGGTCAGGCCGCTGGTCGGGACGGCGGCGGCGGCCTCGAACGACAGGCCGGGCGCCTTGGGGACGAGGCGGTCGGCGCGGGCGACGGCGTGCTCGGCGAGCGCGCCGTCGCAGACGCCGAAGACCTCGTCGCCGGCCGCCAGGCCGGTGACTCCCCGGCCGACGGCCTCGACGGTCCCGGCGACGTCGCGGCCGAGGAGCGGCGAGCGGGGGCGGCGCAGCCCGGTGGCCAGGCGGACGGGGTAGGGCAGCCCGGCGCCGAGGTGCCAGACGCCGTGGTCGAGGCAGGCGGCGTGCACGCGCAGGAGCGCTTCGCCGGGGCCGGGGGCGGGACGGTCGAGGTCGGTGAGGGCCGGAGGGCCGTAGACGTGCCGGGTGATGGCCTTCAAGGCAGGTCTCCATGTCAAAGAAAGTAGACATGATGAACGTAAAAGAAGGCGGACATCGTGTCAATGATTTTGTACATCGCGCCGCTCGGGCCGGGCTGGTGGATGTGACGCACTAGAGCTTTCCGCCCGATAACCCGAAATATCGGTATCGCTACCGATAACGGTACGGATGGGAGGCGGAGTTACCCTCTGCCCACCCCCCACCACGGCGGGCCGCCTGTTCGCCGGCTCCGCCGGCCCCTGGCCGGCGCGGCCTACGCGCCCGGACCGGGCCCGGCTCCCGGCGACCGGCGGCCTGCTTCGGTCACCCCTCACGTGGAGGTGTCCCCCGCATGAGTCCTTCCCGATGGAGAGCGGCGGCCACGGCGTTGATCGCCGCGCTGGCCGTCGTCGCGCCGGCGACCCCGGCCCCCGCCCTCGCGCAGACCCCCGCCGCCGCACCGCTGCGGGCGCAGATCGACAGCCGGGTCTCCCCGGCCGGCGAGGAGGTGCTCGCCGACCTGTCCCTGCCCTACGGCGCCGCCGGACGGAGCTGGAGCACGCGCGTCACCCGCCCCGGCTCCCGCTACGTCAAGGTGCACTTCGCCGCGCTCACCCTCGTGCCCGGCGACTACGTCACCGTCTCCTCGCCGGACGGCCGCGAGGTCCACACCTACTACGGCGACCCCACCCGCGGGCGCTACCCGGCCGGCTCCGGGTACACGCTGCACGGCGTCCCCGGCTTCGCCGCGCTCTCCGTGGACGGCGACACGGCGGTCGTCACCCTGCACGCGTCCGGGCCGCGCAACGCCGTCCGGCTGGCCCGGCAGGGCTTCGGCGTGCGCATCGACCGGTACTTCCGCGGCTACACCACCGCGGAGGCCGCGGCCCGGACGCCGCGGACGTTCAGCGTCTGCGGCACCGACGCGCGGCGCGACGTGGTCTGCTACAAGGACAGCAACCCCACCGAGTACGCCCGCAGCCGCGCCGTGGCCCGCCAGCTGCTCAACGGCCTCGGCTACTGCACGGCCTGGCGGGTCGGCAACACCAACCGCATGCTGACCAACCACCACTGCATGGAGAGCGCCGCCGACCTGAGCGCCAGCGAGTTCCAGTTCGACTACGACTGCGCCACCTGCGGCGGCAACAACCCCGGCGCCGGGACGAAGGTCGGCGGCGGCCAGTTCCTGAAGACCAGCGCACTCGAAGCGCTCGACTACACGCTCTTCAGCGTCGCCGACTTCGCCGCGATCCAGCAGTTCGGCACCCTGTACCTCGATCCGCGGCCCCCGGTGGCGGGCGAGCGCATCTACATCCCCGGCCACGGCGACACCCTGCCCAAGCGTCTGTCCCTTTACGAGGACACGCAGGGCGGCGCGGCCTGCAAGATCGACGTGGTGTCGTCGGGCGTCAACACCGGCTACCGCTGCGACACCTCCGGCGGGAACTCCGGCTCCCCGGTGATCGCCGCCTCCAGCCACAAGGTGATCGCGCTGCACCACCTCGGCGGCTGCCCCAACTGGGGGACGCGCATCACCGAGGTGTACAACGAGATCTCCGGCCTGATCGACAACACCCCGCCGAACGGCGGCGGCGACGACTTCGCGATCTCGCTCTCGCCCACGAGCGGCGGCGTCACACCGGGCGGGTCGACCACGAGCACCATCTCCACCGCCGTCACGCGCGGCGGGCCGCAGCAGATGCAGTTCGCGGCCTCCGGGCTGCCGGCGGGGGCCGCCGCGACGTTCGCGCCGTCCACCGTCCAGTCGGGCGGCACGTCCGTCATGACGGTCTCCACCTCCGCGCAGACGCCCGGCGGCACGTACACGATCACGGTCAGCGCCACCGGCCCGGCCGCCACCCACACGGTCTCCTTCGCCCTGTCCGTGGCCGCCGCGGGCGGCTGTTCCGGCTACGAGACCACCAAGTCCGGGACGCTGGCCTCCGGGGCGGAGCAGTACCAGCCCGACGGCGGGTACCTGCAGACCACCGTCACCGGCCCGCACCAGGCGTGCCTGGCCGGCCCGTCCGGCGCCGACTTCGACCTTTACCTGCAGCGCTGGAACGGGTCCACGTGGGCGACGGTCGCCCAGAGCGCCGGGGCAGGAGCCGACGAGACGCTCACCTACACCGGCGCGGCCGGGTACTACCGCTACCGGGTGCACTCCTACTCCGGGACCGGTCCGTACACCTTGGGCTACAACGCTCCCTGACCCACGGGCAGACGGCCGGGCACCCCGGCCGCCTGCCCCATGGGCCGGCGCCGGGGCGTGTTCCGGGCAGCCATTCCGGTTGACGCCGGCCCATGGACAGGCGGCCGGGCGCTGGAGCGTGTTCCGGGCGGCCATTCCGGTTGACGCCGGCCCATGGACAGACGGCCGGGCGGCGCCGAGATTGGGCGGCAGGCACGGTTCGCACGGACGCGGGGAGCGCGGATGAGGATCATGGAACTCGTCTCGGTGGACGGCTGCATCGCCTTCGACCTGGACTGCCCGGTCAGCGCGGGCGGCACCCGGCTGGCGCCGGACGTCACCCGCGAGGAGGCGGGGCTGCTGGCGCGGGCGATGACGTACAAGCTGGCCGTGCTC
This sequence comes from Nonomuraea sp. NPDC001831, assembly GCF_042892035.1. Lineage (NCBI taxonomy): Bacteria > Bacillati > Actinomycetota > Actinomycetes > Streptosporangiales > Streptosporangiaceae > Nonomuraea > Nonomuraea sp. NPDC001831. The sequence goes on from NZ_JBIATU010000004.1 coordinate 530,199, forward strand.
GGCGAGCGGATCGGCGGGGCCAAGGCGGTGCTGCGGGCCTCGCCGACCGACCGGGCGGCCACGGTGGCGCGCTTCTGCCGGGAGGTCGCGCCGCTGGTCGAGAAGGGCACCTTCCTCACCTCCTCGGACCTGGGCACGCGGACCCAGGACTTCGCGCCGCTGCCCGGGTACCGGGCCGACTCGATCATGCACGGGGAGGCCGGCGGCGAGCTGGTGGACACCGTCGTGACCGGGCTGGGCGTGGTCGTGGCCGCCGCGACGGCGCTCGGCGGGCTGGCCGGGCGGACGCTGGCGGTGGAGGGTTTCGGCAAGGTCGGCAGCGCCGTCGTGCGAGAGGCGGCGCGGCGCGGCGCGCGCCTGGTCGCCCTGTCCACCCTGCACGGGTGCGTCAGCGACCCCGCCGGACTGGACGTCGCGGCCCTGGAGGAACTGCGCGCCGAGCACGGCGACGCGTGCGTGACCCGGCTCGGCCTGCCCGTGCTGCCGCCGGAGGCGTTGTACGAGGTGCCCGCCGACGTGCTGGTCCCCGGGGCACGGACCGGCACCCTGTCGGCGCGGCGGGCGGCGACGCTGCGGGCCGGCCTGGTCGCGCCGGCCGCGAACGTGCCCTACACCGCCCAGGGGCTGCGGACCCTGGGGGAGCGGGGCGTGGTGGCGCTGGCGGACTTCGTCTGCGGCGCGGGGGCCACGATCGGCTACCTCGCCGAACGGGCGGGGACGGTCGCCACCGCGGACGAGGTCGGCCACCTGGTCGAGAACCGCGTCACGGAGATCACCGCCGCCGCCCTGTCCCATGCCGAGGGGCCGTACGCCGGCGCCTGCGCCCTGGCCGAAGCCTTCCTGACAACCTGGCAACCCCGACCCACCCCACCCTTGGCCCCCGACCCAGCGAACTCCTGACACTGGAACGGCCCTCGAACAGGCGTGGTGCCCTGGCAGCCCCCCGTCCGGCCAGCCCCCGGCCCCGCCCCGGAGTCCGGCGGCTCCCGGAGTTCGGACGGCCCCGGGAGTTCGGCGGCTCCCGGAGTCCGGGGCAGCCGGAGTCCGGTGGCCCTCTGGGGCTGGAGGCCTCCTGGGTTTGGGGTGGGCCTTCAGGCGGTGGTCATGCGGCGGCGTAGTTGGAGAGGGCGGGTTCGAGGAGGTCGAAGGCGCGGGTGGCGTCGGTGGCGATCGTGTCGGCGATGCGGTCGTTGGGCAGGCCCGCAAGGGTCAGTTCGTGGATGCGCTGGAACAGCACCCGGTGCACGGTTCCCAGCAGCCCGGCGGCGGTCTGGACGGTGATGTCGTCCGCCGTCGTGCCGGTGGCGTCGGCGAGGGCCCGGGCGAGGTGCTGTTCGCGCTGGTCGTGCAGGCCGCGCAGGCAGGACGTCAGGGTGGGGCTGTCGGCGATCATGCGGGCGAACTCCGGACCGGAGAACCCGGCCACCGGATCCTGGGCCGCGACAGAGGCCAGGAAGGCATGGCGTAGAGCCGACAGGGCCGACTCGCCGGGATCGCGGGCGGCGACGGCGTCCGCCAGCGCGGAGGTGAACGCCTCCTGATGGTCGAAGGCCAGGTCCTCCTTGCGCGGGAAGTAGTTGGTCACCGTCTTCTTGGCGATGCGGGCGGCGGTGGCGATCTCGGCGATGGTGGTCTGCTCGAACCCTTGGGCGATGAACAGCCTGGTGGCGTGGTCGGAGATGAGCTGCCGGGTCTCCTGCTTCTTGGATTCGCGGAGGCCGGGTGCGGGCGAGGTCTCGTAAGCCATGAGGAAATCTTACCCTCGTCGTATTTTTACGTTGACACCCCTCGGAGTCTCTGGCTATATTTACGTCCGTCGTAAGTTTGCGACCGACGAACGTTAAGGAGAACCTGCTTGGAACTCAAGCTCATCCCGGCTGTAGCTTTCAAGATCGACCTCGGGGCGTCGGAGGGCCGCGACCGCACGTCGCAGCCGATCTCCGTCCCGGACGGCGGGCTCCGCAGAACGTCCGCCGACCATGGCGCACGGGGATGGCGGGACCCGCAAGTGACCCGCAACCTTCCCCGCCGCCGCCCTCACTGATCCCCGCCCCCCCCGCGACACCGCCCCTCGCCCCTCGACCGCGTCCGCCACTGACGACGTTCGCTGCGTCACGCCCATGGCGGGCCACGTCCATGGCGGTCGCGTCCACAGCGGTCGTCGGCCGTCGTGGTCAACGTCGGCCTGGGCCGTTCGAACCGGCCACTCGCGTTTCGCTCAGCCGTTCTCATCTCTCACGGAGACCTTCTTGCAGATCACCACGTCCACCGTTTCGCTCACCGTTGCCGACGTCGCCGCCTCCCAGGCGTTCCTCACCGAGCACCTGGGCTACACCGTCCGGGTAGCCGCGGACGGCTTCGCCTCGCTCACCCGTGCCGACGCGATGGACATCGTGCTGCTCGCCCGCGGCATCGAGGTCCTGCCGCCGGAGCAGCGCGACCAGCACGCCTCCGGCCTCATCCTGGCCTTCACCCTGGACGGCGGCCTGGACGGGCAGGAGAAGCTCCTTCGTGACGCGGGTGTCGAGATCACCATGCCGTTGCGCGAGGAGCCCTGGGGCGAGCGCCTGTTCCAGGTGACCGACCCCAACGGGATCGTCATCCAGTTCGTCGAGTGGGTGGCTCCCGCCTGACCGGAGCCGCCTCAGCCGGTCTCGCGGGCCTGGCCGTCGAGGAAGTCCGCCACGAGCGCCGCGAACTCCGCCGCCTGGTGCTCCAGCGGGATCACGCCGCCCTTGACCACGGCCCGGGTGCTGTGGGGAAGGGCGGCGGCCAGGCGTTCCAGCTCGGGGAAGGCGAAGGGGTCGTCGGTGGCGCCGACGACCAGCACCGGGCAGCGGACCAGCCCGACCCGCTCCTCCATCCGGTACGCGGCTACCGCCTCGTGCCCGCGCTCCACCTCCGGCAGGACCGTCAGCGCGTCGCGAACGAAACGGGTCAGCAGCGGCCACGGGTAGTAGGGAGCCCGCCGGCTCCACAACTCGCCCAGGTGGGAGCCGTCGGACTGCTCGCGCACGGCGTCGATCGAGGGACGGCCCGCACGCCGCCGCCGCCCTTCGGGGTCGACCATCGGCGTGGACGACAGCACCAGGGCGGTGACGCGGTCGGGTGCGCGCGCCGCTGTCTCGACCGCGATGACGCCGCCCGTGTGGTGCCCGGCCACGGCGGCTCGCGGCAGGCCGAGGGCGTCCATCAGGGCCAACACGCCGGCGGCGTAGGTCTCGATCGAGTGCTCGGACGGCCGGGCGGAGTTGCCGAAGCCGAGCGTGTCCATGGCGATGGCCCGGCGGGTGCGGCCGAGCAGGGGGAGCACCTCGCGGTATTCGTCCCAGGAGCGGGGGGTCTGGTGCAGCAGGAGCACCGGGTCTCCCGTGCCGCACGAGGCGTGGTGGATCTGGCCGAACGGGGTGTCGGCATAACCGAATCTGATCACGGCGTTCTCCTCCTGCCTGTTCACAGGGCGGCCCGGCCCCGTCCGGCGGACGATCACCGTCGGGGCGCGCCCCTGGCCGTCCTCACGCCCTCACGATCGCAGACGGAACCCCGCCGCGCATCAGCCCCTGGTGGCCCCGCGCAACGTACGCGGCCGGGCGCCGGGCCGGCCCGCCGCCCGCCCGCCGCTCACGCCCCAGGCCGTGGAACCGGTCACGCGGGCTCGGCGAGTGCCTTGTCGCGGTCCCAAAGGTCAGGCGGGCGTGAGTGCCTAGTCGCGGTCCCCCGGGTCAGGTGGGCTCGACGAGGGCCTGGCTGCGCTCCCACAGGCGGCGGGCCAGGTCGGGGTCGTCCGCCAGGCGGTGGACGGCCGAAGGGCGGCGCTTCTCGTAGTGCCCGCCGGGGGCCCAGTCGGCGCCCGGCCGCGAGGTGGCCAGCCAGACCAGGGTGTCGGCGCCCTGCTCGGGCGTGAGCAGGAACCGCTTCAGCGGCGTGTGGTAGAGCAGCCGCGCCGCGCTGTCGCCGCCGCCGGAGAAGTTGGTGGCCACCACGCCGGGATGGAAGGAGGCCGCAGCCAGGCCGTCCGCGCCGTGGCGGCGCTGAAGCTCACGGGTGAACAGGATGTTGGCCAGCTTGGAGTTGGCGTACGCCCGGCTGCCGGAGTAGCGGCGCACCGCGTCGAGGTCGTCGAGGTCGAGCCGGGCACGGGTGTTGAGCAGGCTGGACGTCGTGACGACCGTGCCGCCGGCGGCCAGCAGCCGGGGCAGCAGCAGCGTGGTCAGCAGGAACGGCGCCAGATGGTTGACCTGGAAGGTCGCCTCGTGGCCGTCGGGCGTGGTGGTGCGCGAGCCCATGATGGCCCCGGCGTTGTTGACCAGCACGTCGATGGCCGGGTGGCGGTCGAGCAGGGTGGCCGCCAGGTCGCGTACCTCTGACAGGCGCGCGAAGTCGGCCACGTGGTGGTCGGCCGCCAGCTCCTTGGCCAGCGCCGCGGTCTTGCCGGCCGACCGGCCGACGAGGACGACCTCGTCGCCCCGCTGTCGCAGGGCGCGTGCAGCGGCGCGGCCGATGCCGTCGCTGGCGCCGGTCAGGACGATGGTCTTTCCCGCCATGGGCCCGATCCTTCCGCATCCGGCCTCCACCATAGATCGCAATGCGGCGCACCCGCCACGCCGGGGCGGCCCGTGGCCACGGCGTCGGGGTCCGAGCGGTCAGGGTCCGAGCGGTCAGGGGCCAAGCGGTGAGGGCCGAGTGGTCAGGGGGTGGTGGTGAGGAAGCGGGCGGCCGGGTCGTCGCCGAGGGCGGCGTCGAGGCGGGCGCGCATGTCGGGGCTCAGGTCCGGCAGCTCCCGCAGGGGGAACCAGCGGGCCTCGCTGTTCTCGCCGTCGGCCGGGTACGGGTCGCCGGACCGCCATCGGCAGCGGAACACCAGGTCGAGATAGCGGGCCCGGTCGCCGTTGGGGTAGGTGACCTCCCGCGTGACGTGCACCAGGGCCAGCCGTTCCGCGACGGCCCGTACGCCGGTCTCCTCGGCCACCTCGCGCACCGCGGCGTCGGCGGGCTGCTCGCCGGGGTCGATGATGCCGGTCACGGGCGTCCAGGCGCCGGTGTCGCTCCGGCGGACCAGCAGCACCTGGTCCTCGTGCAGCACGACCGCGGTCACCCCGGACAACCACAGCGGCTCGGTGCCGATCTTCTCGCGCAGCGCGAGCACGAACTCAGGGGTTGGCATCGGTCCAGCATATGCACCGGACGCCGGCCGCCGGAGGCCCGCTGCGCGCCGGGCGCCCCCGGGGAGCGAACACGTTTCCGGCGTGCCGGGCATGCGCCGGACGGCCATAACCCCATAAAGTCTATAGGTAATAAGGATAATCCCAAGGAGAGGTAAGCAGCCATGTCCGGCTTCACGTCCTGGCCTAGCCTCGGTTCCATGTCGATCGACGAGAACGCCCTGCTCCCCGATCCCGGCCGCGCCGTCGTGGCGGTCGAGCCGCCGGTCGCGGCGCACGGCCACTGGGCGGGGGCGCCGAGCGCCGTCGCCGCGGACGGGCTGATCTACCTCGCCTACCGCCTGCGCCGCCCGGTCGGCGAGGGCCGCGGGTACGCGGTCGTGGTCGCCCGCTCGTCCGACGGCGAACGCTTCGAGCCGCTGACCACGATCACCCGCGAGGAGATGGACGCCGAGTCGCTGGAGCGGCCCTCCCTGGTCCGCACCCCGCAGGGACGCTGGCGGCTGTACCTGAGCTGCGCCACGCCCGGCACCAAGCACTGGCGGGTGGAGGTCGTCGAGGCCGCCGACCCTGCCGCGTTCGACCCGCGCACCCGCACCACGGTGCTGCCCGGCGACCCCAAGACCGGGGTCAAGGACACCGTGATCGTACGGCGCGGCGACGTGTGGCACCTGTGGGCCTCCTGCCACCCGCTGGCCGACCCCGACGAGGCCGACCGGATGGTGACCGACTACGCCACCAGCGCCGACGGCCTGGACTGGACCTGGCACGGCACCGCCCTGACCGGCCGGCCGGGCCTGTGGGACGCCCGCGGCGTCCGGATCAGCGCCGTACGCTTCGACGGCGACCGGGTCGTGGCCTTCTACGACGGCCGTGGCAGCGCGGAGGAGAACTACGAGGAGCGCACCGGCGTGGCCGTGGGCGCCGACCCCGACGCGCTGGCCGCCCTGGGCGACCGGCCCGCCGCGATGTCCTCGCACCACGGCGGCGGCCTGCGCTACCTCACCTTCGTCGACCTGCCGGACGGCGGCCTGCGCCTCTACTACGAGTACACGCGCGCCGACGGCGCCCACGACCTGCGCACGGAACTCCGCCCAGCCCGCTGACCGACCCGCTGACCGGCCCGGTCCGGCCCGGACCAGCCCGACCGCCACGGTCGGCGTCGCGGCCAGAGATCGCGGTCAGGCGTCGCGTCCAGGCGTCGCGTCCAGGGGTGCGTCCAGGGGCGCGGTCAGGTGGCGTGGCCAAGGGGCCTGTGGCCGTGGGGCCTGTGGTCAGGGGGCGCGGCCGTTTCTGGCCTGGCGTTGGCCGGGCGGCCGGCTGCCGACCAGCCCGCCTGACCGTTCCCGCGGCCGCAGCCAGTCGCTGAAGTCCTCGCCCGTGACCTGCTGGAGCAGCTCGACGTCCGCCGCGAAGTAAGGGATCAGCCGCTGCCGCTGCGCCCACTCCAGCGGCCGGCGGGCCCGGCCGCGCCGCTGGAGCAGCCGCTCCAGCGGCCCGGACAGGGACGCGGGAAGGGTGCGGCGCAGGGCGGACAGCAACGCGTGCCGCGCGCCGGGGTCCGGGTGCGCGGTCACGTTCTCCCTCGGGACGCCGGTGAGCAGGCCCTGTCGTACGCCGAGGAAGCCGCAGATGCGGTCCAGGGTCTCGGCGGGGCGGTCCACGATGTCCCGGTAACGGAAGATCAGCACCTGGTCGCGGGGGAACAGGGTGAACAGGTGGGCGAGCTGCTCGCCGTACCGGCCGAGGGCGGTGTAGTGCCAGAAGTGCGCCCAGCCGGCCGCGATGCGCTCCGGCTCGGCCTCGCAGGCGCGGACGAGGTCGCCGATCGGCTCCAGGCCGGCCGACCACAGGTGGGTCCAGTTGGAGTGGGCGCGCTCGACCGGGTCGCGCAGGCTCACGATGAGCCGGACGTGCGGGATGGTCTCCCGGATGCGGCGTTGGGCGTCCAGGTCGTACAGGTAGAAGGGGGTGGACTCGCCGGCGAGGGTGCCGGGGGGAGCGGCGGCGAACAGTGCCTCGTAGTCCGCGCGCCGCCAGACGTGTTCCCGGTAGGTCTCGGCGTCGCCCGGTCCGCCCCGGCCGGGCGGTGGCCCGTCGGTGAGGAAGAACTTCGGCTCCTTGATGGGCGACAGGAACAGGTCGGGGTGCGGGTGCAGCGCGGTGTGCAGCGCCGTCGTCCCCGCTTTGGGCACTCCCGCGATCAGGAAATCGGGCAAGGGCACCGTCGTCCTCCCAGTGACGAGAACCGATATTGCCTGATTTTCCTACCAAAAGTGTAGGAAGCCAAGAGGCTCCCGCGATGTCACCGGCGGGCGGGCGAGACGGACGCGGCGGTCTCGTCCCCGGCCCTCCGGCCGCCGCGACGGCCGGGCAGCGCCATGGTGACGGCCGCCGCGGCCAGCGCCGCCCCGCAGCCGACCAGCATCCCGGTGCGGAAGCCGGCCTCCGACGGCAGCGTGTGCGCGCCCAGCCGGATCGTCAGCTGCGACAGGATCACGCCGACGACCGCCGCCGAGACCGTCGTCCCGATCGAGCGCATCAGCGTGTTGAAGCTGTTGGCGGCGGCCGTCTCCGTCCGGGGCACCGCGCCCATGATGAGGGCCGGCATCGCCCCGTAGGCCAGGCCCACGCCGAGGCTGCACACGCAGGTGACGACCAGCATGCCCCAGGCCGAGCCCAGCAGGCCCAGGGAGGAGCCATAGCCGAACGCCATGACCAGGCTCCCGGCGATCAGGGTGACCTTCGGGCCGCGGGCGGCCGACAGCCGGGCGCCGAGCGGCGAGACCGCCATCATCATCAGGCCCGAGGGGGCCATCCACAGGCCGGCGGCCAGCATCGACTGGCCGAGCCCGTACCCGGTGGCCGCGGGAAGCTGGAGGATCTGCATGACGATCAGCGCCTGGGCGTACATCGAGAAGCCGACCATGATGGAGGCGAGGTTGGTCAGCAGCACCTGCCGCCGGGCGGTCACCCGCAGGTCCACCAGCGGCTCCGCGGCGCGCAGCTCCCACAAGGCCCATGCCGGCAGGATCAGCGCGGCCGCGCCGAGCAGCCCGAGCGTGGCGCCGCTCGCCCAGCCCCAGTCGGCGCCCTTGGAGACCCCCAGCAGCAGGCACACCAGCCCCGCGCCGAGGCCGAGCGCGCCCGGCACGTCCAGCCGCCCGGCCGCGCCCGCGCGGGGCGGCGGGGGAGTGGGCGGCACCAGCACCCGGATCAGCACCGCGATCAGCACGCTCAGCACGGCCGAGCCCCAGAACAGCACCCGCCAGCTCGCGTACTCGGCGACCGCGGCCGAGACCGGCAGGCCGAGGGCCCCGCCGATGCCCATGGACGAGCTCATCAGCGCGATCGAGGGGCCGAGCCGGTCGGGCGGCAGCAGGTCGCGCAGGGCGCTGATGCCGAGCGGGATCAGGCCCATCCCCATGCCCTGTAACCCGCGCCCGACGATCATGGGGCCGAGCGACCCGGCCAGCGAGCAGATCACCGACCCGGCGATCAGCGGCGCGGTGCAGACGAGCATCATGCGGCGCTTGCCGTACAGGTCGCCGAGGCGTCCGGTGACCGGCGTGGCGACCGCGCCGGCCAGCAGGGTGGCGGTGATCACCCAGGAGGCGTCGGAGGCGGTGCTGCGCAGCAGCCGCGGCAGCTCGCCGATCAGCGGCACGACCAGGGTCTGCGTGAGTGAGGCGACGATGCCGGCCACCGCCATCACGCTGACGATGCCGCCGGGCCGGGCGGTGGATGTGGGGCCTCCCACGGTGTTCTCCCGTCGCCGAAGGGTGTGCACGCTACACATCATGTGTTACGTACACAATTCATGTAAGGTGCACATATCTCGCGAAAGGGGGGATTGGGATGGAAAAGCCCACACATCTCATCGAGTTCGAGACGATGTTGCTCGGCCGGCACCGGCACTACGACCGCAGTGCCCACCTCCTGCTGCGGCGGCTGCACGGCTCGGGCCCGATGTCCATCGGGCAGCTCAGCGACGCCTTCGGCCTGGACGTCTCCACGCTCAACCGGCACACCTCGGCCCTCCTGCGCGCCGGCCTGGTCGAACGCATCCCCGACCCCGAGGGCGGCATCGCGCGCAAGTTCCGCCTCACCCCGGAGGGGGAGCGCAGCCTCACCGAAGAGCGCGAGAGGAACGTGCGCGGCCTGGAGAAGGTGATGGCCGACTGGTCGCCGGAGGACGTCACCGCCTTCGCCGACTACCTCCGGCGTTTCAACACCGACATCGAACGCCTGGCCGGCCGCCCCTGGCCGCGTTCCTGAACCGAGCCGGGCGTACCTGAGCCGGGCGTACCTGAATCGGGCGTACCCGAGCCGGGCCGCCCGGCCCCGGACACGCGTGAGGGCCCCCTGCCGGGACGGGCGGGGGGCCCTCACGCGTGCGCACCGGTGTGCGTGTCGCCTCTCGGCGAGGGGCACAACGCGGCTCCAGCCGAACGGTAGTCCGCGAAGGCGATAGGTGAGGCCCGGGGACACTGGGCACACCGGCCACGAGGGATGTAACGGCGGCCGCCGCCGGGATGTTCCCGGCAGATCAGGCGAAGTGCATGACGATGGCCAGGCCGACGAGGTGCGTGACCACCACCACGACCAGCAGCGTGACGAACACGAACTTGGCCGGGCCGTGCTCGAAGTGCTTGCCCTCCTTCAGCGGAGGCAGCTTGGCCTGGCGCTCGGCGATGCGCTCCTCCAGGGGCTTGCGGTGAAACATGAGGTGTCCCTCTTTCGGCGGCCCGGCCACGGGTACGATTTGTGTGGCATCGATTTGCAGGCTATTAGTTTGTACACAAAGTAAGTTACCAGACGGCATCGGAGGCGTACACGCATGGAGCCTGTGACAGAGGCGACAGACCTGCTGGCGCTCGACCGGCAGGTGTGCTTCGCCCTCAGCATCGCCTCGCGCAGCGTGATCGGCCTCTACCGGCCGCTCCTGCAACCCTTCGGGCTGACCCACCCCCAGTACCTGGTGATGCTGGCCCTCTGGCAGCACGAGCCGCTGTCGGTCAAGGAGCTGGGCGAGCTCCTGCAGCTCGACCCCGGCACGTTGTCCCCGCTGCTCAAGCGGCTGGAGGCGCTGGGCTACGTCCATCGCGAGCGCAACAGCAAGGACGAGCGCGCCCTGGCCGTCACCCTCACGCCCGCCGGCCGGCAGCTCAGGGCCGAGGCGGAGAAGATCCCGCCGGCCATCGTCGCCCGGCTCGGCATGGACCTCGACGAGCTCCAGGACCTGCACGCCGCGCTGATGCGACTGATCGCCGCGGCCCGCCGCGACACCTGACCCCGCCCGCCGCGGCCCGCTGCGACACCTGACCCCGCCCGCCGCGGCCCGCCGCGACGCCTGACCCCGCCCTCCACGCGCCGCCGACAAGCAACTTCAGTTGACTATCTTCCCGATAGTCAACTACGGTTGCTCGCGTTCGCGGATCCCCTTCGTGTCGCTGGAGGCAGCATGTCCATGGTTCACGCCGATCGTCCGAGGTTGCGGCAGGTGCTCGACCGGCTGGTGGCCGACGACCGCGGGCCCGGCGTCGTGGCCGAGGTGCGGGACGGCGACGACCCGCCGTGGTTCGGCGCCGCGGGCGTGGCCGACCTGGAGACCGGCCGCCCCCGCGGCCCCGGGGAGCACTTCCGCGTCGGCAGCTTCACCAAGGCGTTCGTCGGGACCGTCGTGCTGGGCCTGGCGGCCGACGGCGACCTGGCCCTGGACGCCCCGGTGACCACCTGGCTGCCGGGCGTCGTCGAGGAGTACTTCCCCGGCGCCGACGCCGCCCGCATCACCCTGCGGCTGCTGCTCAACCACACCAGCGGCCTGCCGGACGCGATCCCCGGCCAGGAGACCCCGCCCGCCGGGGAGCCGGGCGGGCGGTTCGTCTACTCCAAGGTCAACTACAACCTGGCCGGGATGATCGTCGAGGCGGCGTCCGGCTCGACGCTGGCCGAGCAGATCGACCGCCGCGTCGCGGCCCCGCTGGGGCTGACCGGGACGTACCTGCCCGCGGCCGGCGAAGGGCTGCGCGACCCGCACGCCCGCCACTACTCCGGCCAGGACGACACCGGCCAGGAGACCGTCCGCCACGACGTGACCGACGCCGACCTGTCATGGGCCTGGGCCGCCGGCGGCATGGTCTCGACCACGGCCGACCTCCACCGCTTCCTGGCCGCCCTGCTGGGCGGGCGGCTGCTGCCGCCCGCCCAGCAGGAGGAGATGTTCACCACCGTGCCCACCGAGGGCGCCGGCTGGGTGCCCGGCGCCCGGTACGGGCTCGGCGTCTACTCCCAGCGTTTCCCGTCCGGGGTCACGCTCTGGGGCGGGGGCGGCTACATCCAGGGGTCGATGACGTACGCGATGGGCGACCGGCAGGGCAGCCACACCCTGGTCGCCAACGTGAACGGCGACTGGGGCGACTTCCTGGCCACCTGCGCTGACCTGTTCCAGGCCGAATTCGGCTGACGGCGCGGGTTCCAGGCCGAATTCGGCTGAGGGCGCGGGTTCCAGGCCGACTTCGGCTGAGGGCGCGGGCCCCCACCGGCTCAGACGAGCCCGGGGACGGCCACGTCGGCCGTCCTGACCTCGCCCGTCCGGCCGGCGAACATCTCCGCCATCCGCTCGACGCCCGGGAACACCGCGACCGTCATGAACAACGTCCGGCCGTCCGGGCCGCCGAGCGCGGCGGCGAAGCAGGACCGGTCGAGCTCGATCCGGTCGGTCACCTCGCCGCCCTCGCGCACCCGTACGCAGGCGGCCCCCTGTTCGTCGTCCACCTGGGTCCAGATCGCGCCCTCGGCGTCCATGCAGATGCCGTCGCCGCCGACGGGCGCCCACACCCGGCGGCCGGACAGCCCGCCGTCCGCGCCGATGTCGAACGCCGTCAGCCGCCGCGTCCAGGACTCGGCGACGACCAGCGTGGAGCCGTCCGGGGTCACCGCCATCCCGTTGGGGAAGTACAGGTCCTCGGCGACCACCCGGGCCTGGCCGCCGGGGCCGACCAGGGCGATCACGCCGGGCGCGAAGTCGGCCCGGCCGAAGTCGAAGCCGACGCAGTTCACGTAGATCCGGCCGCGGCCGTCCACGACGACCTCGTTCGGCCCGGGCGGCAGCTCGCCCAGGTCGGCGTGGACGGACGTCGTGCCGTCCGGCTCCACGCGCAGCAGCTCGCGCTCGCCGGTCACCAGCAGGCGGCCGTCGGGCAGCCAGGCGAGGCAGAACCCGGCGGGTTTCGGGCCGCGGCCGACCACCTCGCGCTCGCCGTCCGGGCTGACGGCGACGATCTCCTGCACCCCCCAGTGGGAGAACCACAGCCTGCCCTCGTGCCAGCGCGGCGACTCGCCCACGCACAACCCGGTCACCAATGTCTTCGTCTCGGTCATGTCGTCATGCCTCCTTCTGCCCCCTACACGAAGGGCGGGGGCCCGGATCGACATCGCCGGGAAGAAAAGATGCGCGCCGGATCTACAGGGCGGCGCGGGCGCGCTCGGCCAGCGCGGCGCGGTCGATCCCCGCCAGGGCCAGCGCCCGCGGGACCGTGCCCACCTCGGCCTGCAGGACGCCGAGCAGCACGTGGACAGGCCGCAGGTCCTTCTTGCGATGGGCGGCGGCCAGCCGCTCGATCGCCAGCTTGACCGACGCCCCGAGCTGCGGGCGCCGCTCGGGGTCGGGCGTCGAACGCAGGTCGAAGGCGGCCGCCGACACCCCGGCCGCGGCCAGGCTGTGCTCGAACTCCCGCCGCAACGCCGCCCGCAGCCCCGCCTGGTCGAGCCCGGCCGCGGCCAGGACCGCCCGCGCCGCGGTGTCCTGCGGCGCCGCCATGGCCAGCAGCACGTGATGGGCCTCGATCGTGGGGGAGCTCTCCGCGCGCGCCTCGGCCTCCGCCCGGATCAGCACGTCGTGCAGGTAGCGGTCGAAGGCGCCGCTCATGCCCGCCTCCGCAGCTCGACCCCGGCCGCGATGAGCCGCTTGGCGTGCTTCTTGTGGACCGCCTGGCGGGTGACGCCGAGCGCCTCGGCCACCTGCGGCCAGCTCCAGCCCGCCCGCATCGCCTGCTCCACGGCGGCGTCCTCCAGCTGGTCGGCCAGGCGGCGCAGCGCGACCACGGCCGCGAGCGCGTCCGCGGGCTCCTTGACTGACATTCCAGCCACCCTAGGCGTCCGGCCCCGGAACAGGCAATTCAGGTTGCTTGGCGAGGAGCCGAGGCGTCATGCCGGGAGCCATCGGGTAGGGCCAGGGATGTCATGAGCACGATCGAGAGCGCCGGGGCGGCCGCCTACCGCATCCCCACCGACCAGCCCGAAGGCGACGGCACGCTGGCCTGGCGGTCCACCACCATGGTCGTCGTCACCCTGACCGCCGCGGGCGTCACCGGCACCGGCTGGACCTACGCCCCGGCCGCCGCCGCCTCGGTCGTCACCGAGCTGCTGGCCGGCGTCCTGACCGGCGCGGACGCCGCCGACATCCCCGCCCTGCACGCCGCGATGGTCCGGCAGGTGCGCAACGCGGGCCGTCCCGGCGTCGCCGGCTACGCCGTCTCGGCCGCCGACGTGGCGCTGTGGGACCTCAAGGCGCGCCTGCTCGGCCTGCCGCTGACCCGCCTGTTCGGCGCCGCCCGGCCCGAGGTCCCCCTGTACGGCTCGGGCGGCTTCACCACCTACGACGACGAGGCCACCACCGCCCAGCTCGCCTGCTGGGTCCACGAGCAGGGCATCGGCCGCGTCAAGATCAAGATCGGCGAGTCGTCCGGCAGCCGCCCCGACCGCGACCTGCACCGCGTGGCCCTGGCCCGCCGCGTCATCGGCGACCGCGCCGAGCTGTACGTCGACGCCAACGGCGGCTACACCGCCAAGCAGGCCGTCCGCCTGGCCGCGCGCATGGGCGAGCACGACGTGACCTGGTTCGAGGAGCCCGTGTCCTCCGACGACCTGCCGGGCCTGCGGCTGGTGCGCGAGCGGGCCGCCCCCGACGTCACCGCCGGCGAGTACGGCTGCGACCCCGCCTACTTCACCCGCATGTGCCGGGCCCAGGCCGTCGACTGCCTCCAGGTCGACGCCACCCGCTGCGGCGGCTACACCGGCTGGTTCGCCGCCGCCGCGATCGCCGCGGGCCACAACCTGCAGGTGTCCGCCCACTGCGCGCCCAACCTGCACCTCCCGGCCGCCGCGAGCACCGCCAACCTGCGCCACGTCGAGTGGTTCCACGACCACCAGCGCATCGAGGCCGAGCTGTTCGACGGCGCCGCCGACCCCTCCGGCGGCTCGGCCCGCCCCCGGCCCGACGCCCCCGGCCACGGGCTGGAGCTGCGCGCCGCCGCCGCCGAACCCCACCGCGTGGCCTGACGGAAGGAGCCGGCGCCGATGCGGATCGAGGACTACGCCCTGATCGGCGACATGCACACCGCCGCGCTCGTCGGCCGCGACGGCTCGATCGACTGGTTGTGCCTGCCCCGCTTCGACTCGCCCGCCTGCTTCGCCGCGCTGCTCGACGGCCCGTCCGCCGGACGCTGGCTGCTGGCCCCCGCGGGCGGCGGCCGGGCCACCTCCCGCGGCTACCGCCAGGGCACCCTCATCCTGGAGAGCACCTGGGACGGCCCCGGCGGCAGCGTCCGGGTGGTGGACTTCATGCCGCCCCGCGGCCAGGCCCCCGACGTGGTGCGGATCGTCGAGGGCGTGCGCGGCCGGGTCGAGATGACGATGGAACTGGTGCTGCGTTTCGACTACGGCCACGACGTCCCCTGGCTGCGCTACGAGCCCGGCGTGCTGGCCGCGGTCGCCGGCGGCGACGCCACCTGGCTGCGCACCCCCGTCGAGCTGTGCCCGGACGCCGACCGGCACCGCACCACCGCCTCCTTCACGGTGGGGGAGGGGCAGCGGGTGCCGTTCGCGCTGACCTGGCAGCAGTCGTGGCTGCCGCGCCCGGAACCGGTCGACCCGCCCGAGGCCCTGGCCGACACCGAACGGCTGTGGCACGAGTGGGCCGGCCGGTGCGGCTACCAGGGCGACTACGACGAAGCCGTCCGCACGAGCCTGCTCACGCTCAAGGCCCTCACCTACGCCCCCACCGGCGGGCTCGTCGCCGCCGCCACCACCTCGCTGCCCGAGCAGCTGGGCGGCTCGCGCAACTGGGACTACCGCTACTGCTGGCTGCGCGACGCCAGCTTCACCCTGCAGGCCATGATGACCGCCGGCTACGACGCCGAGGCGCGCGCCTGGCGCGAATGGCTGCTGCGGGCCGTCGCCGGGCACCCCGCCGACCTGCAGATCATGTACACCGTCGAGGGCGGCCGGCGCATCCCCGAATGGACCGCCGACTGGTTGTCGGGCTACGAGGCGTCCCAGCCCGTACGCGTCGGCAACGCCGCCTCCGGCCAGCTCCAGCTCGACGTCTACGGCGAGACCCTCGACTGCCTGCACCTGGCCCGACGCTCCGGCCTGGCCGTCGACGACGAGGCCTGGGACCTGCAGAACACCCTGATGAACTACCTCGAAGGCATCTGGGACCAGCCCGACAACGGGCTGTGGGAGACCCGGGGGCCGCGCCGCCCGTTCGTGCACTCCAAGGTGCTGGCCTGGGTCGCGGCCGACCGCATGATCCAGGCCGTCGAGACGTTCGGCCGCGACGGCCCGGCGGGCCGCTGGCGCGCCCTGCGCGAACGCATCCACCAGGACGTCTGCGCCCACGGCTACGACGCCGAACGCAACACCTTCACCCAGTACTACGGCTCGACCGGCCTGGACGCGGCCCTGCTGCTCATCCCGCGCCTCGGCTTCCTGCCGCCCGGCGACCCGCGCGTCGTCGGCACCGTGGACGCGATCGCCCGCGACCTCGTCCACGACGGTCTCGTCCTGCGCTACCAGGCCGAGGAGGAGAACATCGACGGCCTGCCCGGCGGCGAGGGCACCTTCCTGGCCTGCTCCTTCTGGCTGGCCGACGCCCTGGCCGCGACCGGCCGCCGGCGCCGGGCCACCGAGCTGTTCGAACGGCTGCTCGGCCTGCGCAACGACGTCGGCCTGCTGGCGGAGGAGTACGACACCGTGCACCACCGGCAGGTCGGCAACTTCCCGCAGGCCTACAGCCACGTCTCGGTGATCAACAGCGCCACCGTCCTGTCGGGCAGGTTCAGGCCTGGGCGCCCTCGGCATCAAGACGGGTGAAGGTGGCCCCGTGCAGCACGGCGCGGGCGCCGAGCACGTGCCCGTCGCACATCCTGGTCACCGTCCCGGCCTGGTCGGTCACCTTCCACCGGACCAGCTCCTGGCAGGGCCGGCCGGCCCGGTCCTGCGGCCAGGTGCGGTGGCAGACCCGGCACTCGGTGATGTTCGCCCGGTAGGACAGGGTGTTGCCGTGCTCGGGGCAGACGCCCCACGGCATGCCGCAGACCTGCTCGCGCTGCGCCCGCAGCCTGGCCAGGTCGCCGGCCGCCCGTTGCAGGTCCTCGCCGCCCCGGTCCAGCCAGTCGGCGGCGTGCCGCGCGGCCCGGAGCTGGTCGCCCTCGGGGGATCCGGCGGGCTCGCCGTCGCACAGCGAGCGCACCTCGGCGGCGAGGTCCTGAGCGCGGCGCGCGAGGTCGCGCAGCTGGGCGGGGGTGACAGTCATGAGGGCTCTCATCTCGTCAGGGCCGGGCGGCAACGGTGGGCGACGGTCACGCGACGGGAACGGCCGGGCGGCCGCTCCCGCCCTCCAGTCTCCTCAGCCCGGCGCGCTCGTGGCGCGCTCGCGGCCCACGAGTTCGCGCGCCCGACGGCCGAGGGGCGTCAGGACGTGGGGACGCCGCTGTAGGCGGGCCCGAAGAACACCAGCGTCACCAGGTCCTCGGTGACGTCGTGGAAGCGGTGCTCCTCGCGGGCCGGGACGAACAGGGTGGTGCCGGGGCCGACCTCGACGGTGACGCCGCCCGCGGTGAAGGAGGCGCGTCCGCTGGTGACGACGTAGATCTCGTCCTCGGCGTGCGGCGACTGGCCGTCGACGGCGCCGGCCGGGATGGAGTACGTGCCGAAGCTGAGCGCGGGCACGCTCAGGTGCTCGGCGAAGTTGGCGGAACCGTCCGGGGCGGGCTCGAACCGGCCGCTGTCGATGATCTCCATGGCCGGTGATCCTCTCATGCCGCCGCGAGCCGCGCCGTCGGCGGGGAGATGCTTGCGGCTTGCCCTAAATGTGAGTAAATGTCACGTCATGTGGAGTGGCTGGAGTGGCCGGATGTCCGCGGCCGTCAAGCGTGAGCTGGCGTACGTGCGCGGGCAGGCCGCCGGGCTGGCCAAGCCGGGGTCGTACCAGCGGTTGCAGGCGCTGCAGATCGCCAAGGCGACGCTGGCGGCGGTGCTGGCCTGGCTGACGGCCAGCCGGCTGCTGGCGCTCGGCGCCACCTGGATCGCCCCCGCCACCGCGGTGATCATGGTGCACGCCACCGTGTACCGCACCCTCACCAACGGCCTGCGCCGGGTCGCCGCGGTCGGCGCCGGGGTCATCCTGGCCGGCAGCATCGGGCACCTGCTCGGCCTGGGCGTGCTCAGCCTGGTCCTGGTCGTGCCGCCCGCACTGATCGCCGCCCGCTGGCACCGGATGGGCAACCACGGCTCCGACGTCGCCACCACCGCCGTGCTGCTGCTCTCCTTCGCCGCCGCCTCCCAGGAGCGCTACCTGCTGGCGTACGTGCTGGCCACGGCCATCGGCGCGGTGAGCGGCGCGGTGGTCAACAGCGTGTTGTGGCCGCCGCTGTACCGCGACCGGCCCGACGCCGCCGTCCGCCGCCTGGCCCGCGAGACGGCCGCGCTGCTGACCTCCGTCGCCGAGGGCTTACGGGACGAGTGGAACCTCTCGGCGCTGCCCGACTGGGAACGCCAGGCCGTCCGGCTGGACGAGCACCTGGCCGACGCGGCCGCCGCCGTGGCCGACGGCGCCGAGAGCCGCCGCTACAACCTGCGCCACAGCCTCCACCCGGTCACGGCCGCCCAGGACCACGAGCAGGTGCTGCGCCGGCTGACCACGCTGGCCGCGCACGTGCACACGATCGTGCACGCCCTGGCGCACCTGGAACACCACGACGGGCCCTCGACCGACGTCAGCCCCGACTACGCCCGCGACTACGCCGACCTGCTGGACCTGCTGGGCGACGCCCTGACCGCCACCGTACGGCGCGACCCGGACGCCGGAAAGGCCCGCACCCTGCTCGGCCGGGCGGAGGCGCAGGCGAGCCGCATCCACGACCAGATGACGACGGAGATCCAGAAGGGCGAGGTCGCCCACCCGGCCGGCTGGGCGCTGAGCGGCAGCCTGCTCACCGACGCCGAACGCATCCTGGCGGTCCTGACCGACATCCTGGCGGCCACGCCCGCCGGCCAGGACGACGACAACCGCCCCTCCTCGCCCGCCGGCCAGGACGACGACAACCGCCCCTCCTCGCCCGCCACCCACCCCTGACCCGCTGACCGGCCCCCGTTTGCGCCGGGGGGCCGTCGCGCGGCACACTCGGGAGCCATGCTCATCAGGTCGTTCCCCGAGCCGGACGTGCCCACGGCCCTGCTGGCCCAGGTGCGCGACCTGCAACGGGAGGCCTGGCCGGGCCACGACTTCCCCGCGCCCGACGGCGGCGGCCCCGCGCACGACCCCGCCCTCGCCCCCCGGACCATGATCCTCCTCGACGAGGGCACGGTCCTGGCCGCCCTGGACATCCTGTCCAAGACCCTCACCCACGCCGGCCACCGGTTCCGCGCCGCGGGCCTGAGCACCGTGGTGACCAGGAAGGCGGCCCGCGGCCGGGGGCACGGCCGCCGCCTGGTGGGCGCCGCGCGCGCGGCCGTCGCCGAGGCGGGCTTCGACGTCGCCCTGTTCACCTGCGACCGGCCGCTCCAGGGCTTCTACGAGAGCGCCGGCTGGTCGGCCGTCCCCGGCGCGGTGCTGGTCGGCGGCACGCCGCAGGCGCCCTTCCCCAGCGACCGGCCCGGGTTCGACAAGGTCACGATGGGCGACTTCCCCTCGGCCCACGGCCGGGCGCACCGGCTGTCGTTCCACCACGCGCGCGTCGAGCTCCACCCCGGGGAGATCGACCGGCTCTGGTGAGCCTGCCTCAGGCGTCCCGGCCTCGCCGGACCAGCGGCAGGAAGACCTCGTCCACGATCTCCACCAGGACGTCGTCCGGGGCGTTGGGCGCACCCCGCACCACGAACTCGTTGCGCAGCAGCACGATGGCCACCGTGGCGACCCTCGGGCGCAGCGACTCGGGGTCGGCCTCGCCGCGGGCCACCGCCCGTTCCAGGACGGCCAGCCAGGGCGCGGCCACCGCGTCGTCCGACTGCTCCTGGAGCTGGGCCAGCAGCTCGGCGGCGCCGCCGGCGGCGGCGATCAGGTCGCGCAGGATCGCGCCGAGCGGCGAGCTCCAGTAGCGGTTGGCCCGGCGCAGCAGCTCCAGGGCGTCGCCGCGCAGCTCGCCGGTGTCGGGCGGCGAGACCGTCGTGGCCAGCCGCTTGTAGGCGGCGACGCCGAGGGCCAGGCGGCCCGGCCAGCGGCGGTAGATGGCGTTCTTGTTGGTGCCGGCGCGGGCGGCGACCTTGTCCATCGTGAGCCCGGCGAACCCGGACTCGGTGAGCTCGTCGGCCGCCGCGCTCAGGATCGCCTCCTCCAGCGCGGCCCCGCGCCGCCGTGTCCGCACGCCTGCCTCGGCCATCGCCACCCTCCTCGGTCTGAGGGTACCGACCGTACCTCACATAGGCTAAGGTACGGGCAGTACCGTAAATCTGGAGGGAACAGCCATGCGTGCCAAAGGCATCAGCTACGACACCGGTTTCGTCGTCAACGGGACGATCGGCCACCCCGGGTTCGACCCCGACGTGGTGGCGCGCGAGATGCGCGTCATCCGGGACGACCTGCACTGCACGGCCGTCCGCGTCATGGGCGGCGACCCCGAACGCCTGGAGATCGCCGCCCGCCACGCCGCCGACCTGGGGCTGGAGGTCTGGTTCTCGCCCTATCCGCTGGAGCTGACCGAGGAGGAGATGCTGGCGCTGTTCGCCGACTGCGCCGAGCGCGCCGAACGGCTCAGGCGGCGCGGCGCCGAGGTGGTCTTCGTCACCGGCGCCGAGCTGTGCCTGATGAGCAAGGGCTTCCTGCCCGGGGACGACATCGACGAGCGGGTCGCCCTGCTGAGCCGTCCGGAGCGGGTGCGCGAGCTGGTCGGCGGCGTCCGCACGCGGGTCAACGACTTCCTCGGGCGGGCGGTGGCCGTCGTGCGCGAGCGGTTCGGCGGCCGGGTGACCTACGCCTCCGTGCCGCTCGAAGGCGTCGACTGGACGCCGTTCGACCTGGTCTCCGTGGACCTCTACCGGTCGGCCGAGATCGTGGACGTCTTCGAGCAGGGCGTGCGCGGCCTCGTCGCGGAGGGCAGGCCGGTCGCGATCACCGAGTTCGGCTCGGCGACCTACCGCGGCGCGGGCGACCGCGGCGCGCTCGGCCTGGAGATCGTCGAGTACGCCCCGGGCACCCGCGAGCCGCTCCGGCTGACCGGCGAGCA
The DNA here is from genome assembly GCF_042892035.1 of Nonomuraea sp. NPDC001831. Classification (NCBI taxonomy): domain Bacteria; kingdom Bacillati; phylum Actinomycetota; class Actinomycetes; order Streptosporangiales; family Streptosporangiaceae; genus Nonomuraea; species Nonomuraea sp. NPDC001831. The sequence continues at coordinate 550,867 of NZ_JBIATU010000004.1, forward strand.
CGTCCGCGACGAGGAGGGCCAGGCCGCGTACGTGCGCGAGCTGCTGGAGATCTTCGACGCCGCCGGCGTGGACAGCGCCTTCGTGTTCACCTTCGCGCTGCGCGACCACCCGCACCGCCCCGACGGCGACCCCCGCGACGACCTGGACCTGGCCAGCTACGGCGTCGTCAAGGTCTACGAGGACCGCTCCGGCACCGCCTACCCCGGCCTGCCCTGGGACCCCAAGGCCGCCTTCGCCGCCGTCGCCGGCCACTACGCGAAGCACTGACGTGACCCTGCCCACCGCCACCCTCGGCCGCACCGGCCTGCGCGTCAGCCGCCTCGGCTACGGCGCCATGGAACTGCGCGGCCCCCGCGCCTGGGGCCCGCCGGTGTCCGACGACGCGGCCCGCGCCGTGCTGAACGAGGCCCTCGACGCCGGGGTGAACCTCATCGACACCGCACCCGACTACGGCGACGCCGAGGAGCACATCGGCCGCTGGATCGCACACCGCCGCGACGAGTTCGTCCTGGCGGGCAAGTGCGGCTGCTCCCTCACGGACGGCGACCCCGCGCACGACTACACGAGGGCGAACGTGCGCGCGGGCGTCGAGCGCAGCCTGCGCCGGATGCGCACCGGCCATCTCGACGTGCTGATGGTGCACCTCAGCCCGAGCGTCTCGGTGATGGCGGCCGAGGACACTGTCGCCGGGATGCGGGCACTCCAGGACGAGGGACTGATCCGCTTCACCGGCATGTCGGGGGAGCTGCCGCACCTTCCCGACCACATCGCGACGGGCGCGTTCGACGTGTTCCTGCTGCCCTACTCGGCGCTCGACCGCTCCCACGAACGGCTCGCCGGGGCCGCCGCGGCGAGCGGGGCGGGCACGATCGCCCGCGGGGCGGTGGCCCGCTCGCTCGCGCCGCCGCCCGAGACCGTGCCCGAGCCGGTGCGCCGGCCGCTGGCGCAGCGCCACGCCCGGCTCGCCGCCGCCCGCCTGGAGGAGCTGGCCGACGGCGCGCCGGTGACCGAACTGCTGCTCCGGTTCATCCTCGGCCATCCGGAGCTGCACTCGGTGATCGTCGGCTCGGCCCGGCCGGAACACCTGCGGGCCAACGTCGCCGCCGCCCGCAAGGGCCCGCTGCCGCCCGACGTGGACGCGGCCGTCCGCGTCCGCCTGGGCCCGGCGTAGGGGAGGCGGGTCACTGGTCGTCGAGGAAGGTGAGCACGGCCATGACCCGGCGGTGGCCGCCGTCCGAGACGGCCAGGCCGAGCTTGGCGAAGATGCTGCCGATGTGCTTGTGCACCGCGTTGTCGGTGATCGTCAGCCGCTCGCCGATCTCGGTGTTGCTCAGGCCCTGGGCCATCCAGGACAACACCTCCCGCTCCCGGCCGGTGAGGCTGTCCAGGCCGTGGCCCCGCCCGACCATGAGCTGGGCGATGACCTCGGGGTCCATGACCGTGCCGCCCGCGGCGACCCGGCGGACGTCCTCGACGAACTGGCTCACCCGGCTGACCCGGTCCTTCAGCAGGTAGCCGACGCCGCCCGAGCCGTGCGCCAGCAGCTCGCGGGCGTAGATGCGCTCGACGTACTGGGACAGGACCAGGATGGGCAGGGCCGGGTCGGCGCGCCGGAGGGCGACGGCGGCCCTGATGCCCTCGTCGCGGAACGACGGCGGCAGCCGCACGTCGGCGATCACCAGGTCGGGCCGGTGCTCGGTGACGGCGTCCAGCAGGGCGCCGGCGTCCGTCACGACCGCGGCCACCTCGATGTCCTTGCTGGTCAGGAGCAGTTCCAGCCCCGTGGACAGCAGGACGTTGTCCTCGGCGATCACGACGCGCACGGCAGCTCCACGACGAGACGGGTGGGCCCTCCGGGAGGGCTGTCGATGGACAAGGTACCGTCGAGCGCGGCGGCCCTCCTGCGGATGCCGGTGACGCCGGTGCCGCGGCTCTCGTCGACGCCGCCCCTGCCGTCGTCGCAGACCTCGATGCGCAGCACGCGGCCGGACGCCAGCCGTACGGTGACGTGGCCGGCGCCGCTGTGCTTGGTGGCGTTCGTGACCGCCTCGGCCACGATGAAGTAGGCCGCCGTCTCGACCGCGGCGGGCACCGCGCCGAGGCCGCTCACGTCCGTCTCGACGGGCAGGCCGGCCTTGGCCGTCACGGCGGCCACCGCGCCGGCCAGCCCCCTGTCGGCCAGGACGGGCGGGTACATCGTCCGGATCACCTGCCGCAACTCGGTCATCGCCTCCTCGGTGCCCTCGTGCGCGTCCTTCAGCAGCCGGCCGACGGGCCCGCCGTCGTCGTCGAGCGCCTCGCGGGCCATGGCCAGCCGCATCGCGATGGCGACCAGACGGGCCTGGGTGCCGTCGTGCAGGTCGCGCTCGATGCGGCGCAGCTCGGCGGCGTGCGCGTCGAGGACGTTCGACCTGCTCTCGGTCAGCTCGCCGACCCGCTCGGCCAGCCGGTCGGCCTCGGAGGGGGCGAGCGCGGCCAGGCAGGCGCGGGCGTGCAGCCGGGCCAGCCGGGGCAGCGCCCACCAGGCCAGCGGCGCGGCCAGGACGACCTGCGCGACGCCCATGCCGATCGCCTGCTCCCATCCGGTGACCGGGAGGGCCACCAGCAGCCGCAGCGGTTCGTCCGCGGGGAACAGCCACCACAGCGGGGCCTCCAGCACGGGGTTCACCAGCAGCCCGGCCACCCCGAGGGCGGCCAGCGCGGCGGGCAGGCCCACGACGACGTGCAGCGCCGTCCAGCGCAGATCACGCCTGGCCCGCGTGCCCGTGAGGAGCTGCCGCCACTGGTCGCGCACCCCGGTCCTGGCCGGCGGCGCCGGGCGCGCCGGCACGTCGACCCCCAGCACCGCGCCGGCCTGCACGCGCTGCCACTCGGTCCACCGGTGGAGCACCGCCATCATGCGCGGCACCAGGACGAGCCCCACCCCGCCCACCGGGACGAGTGCGACGCCCACGGCCAGCACCGCCAGCGAGACCATCGCCGCCACGGCCGACGCGAACACCGTCAAGTGATACCGAACGAACCGCCACAGAGCTTTCACGTCACGTCATGATCTTCCGGGCGGGTAGCTCCATGGCGAGGGACACAATCGTCATCACTGCCAGGATAGAGGCCGGGACCAGCCACAACGGCCCGGCAGGCAGCGGGCGGGCCAGGAAGCCCACGCTCAGCAGCACCAGCGGCACCGCCGACAGCACCAGCCCCGACACCGACGCCCCGGCGCCCACGAGCAGCGCCTCCCAGCGCACCACGCGCCTGAGCTGACGCGGGGTCAGGCCGATCGCGCGCAGCCCGGCGAACTCCTCCCGGCGCGCGGTCGTCGTCGCCACCAGCCGGTTGGCGACCGCCACCAGCACGTAGCCCAGCAGCACGGCCAGCACGGCCACGTTCACCAGCGTCTGGGCCGAGGCCATGGCGGCCTGCGGTCCGGCGGCCTGGTGGTCGAAGCGCAGCTCGGGGCGGTGCGCGAGGTCGCCGAAGTCGGCCGGACGGGCCAGCACCGCGCTGTCCAGGCCGGTCGTCGTGTGCGCGGCGGCCAGGTCGCGGGAGACCACGATCGGGCCGAACCCGAGGCCGCGCCGGTAGGTGGCGGCCACCCGCGCCCGCACCCGCGCGCCGTCGCCCATGATCAGGTCCATGCTCCCGCCGACCCGGCCCAGGCCCTCCTCCACCGCGACGGCCGCGCCCTTGAGGCCGGACAGGCCGCCGTCGGCGAGGTCCAGGTCGACCAGGCCCTCGGCGTCCGGGCCGAGCGCCATGGCGGGCGTGGCCATCAGGGCGGGGCTGTCGCCGGTCAGCATCGGCTCGGTCACCACGGTCGTCATCGCCATGCCCGCCGCCTTCGTCCGCGAGCGTACGTCGGCCAGCAGGCCGCGCGGGACGCCGCCGAGGTCAGGAGCGGTGATCGTGACGAGGCCGCGCAGGCCCACGGCGACCTCGTCGGCGCGCGCCTTGGCCATCGTGGTCTGGCTGAGCACCACGCTGAGGCCGAGCGTGACGACCATGCCGAGCGCGGCCACGGCCCCGGCGGTGCGCAGCGCGTACCCGTGGGAGTTGTGCACCGCCAGCCACAGCGGGCCGGGCAGCCGCGTCATGAGCCGCGACCCGGCCACCGCCCTGGCCGCCCCCTGCACCAGCCGCGGACCGGCCAGCGCCAGGCCGATCACCGCGACGATCGACGCGATGCCCGGACCGATCATGCCCGCCTCGCCCCGCATGAACAGCGGCGTCACGGACAGCGCCAGCGCACCGAGCATGAGCAGCAGCCCCGCCCGGGTCCGCGCCGGCGACGGCATGCGCGGCTCGGGCAGCCCGGAGACCACCGGCATGCGCGACACCCGCAACGACCCCGCCCACGCGGCCACCCGCGTGACGCCGAGCAGCAGCAGCGTCGCGGCCACGGCCGGCAGCGGCCCGTACACCAGCGGCTGGTCGGCGCGCACCAGCCCGATCCCGGCCAGCAGCTCGCCGAAGCGGGCGGCCAGGAAGTAGCCGAGCGCGGCCCCGAACGGCACGGCCGGCAGCGCCGCCGCCGCGGCCTGGACGGCCACCAGCCTGCGCACCTGACGCGGGGTCGCGCCGGCCGCGCGCAGCAGGGCGAGGTCGCGGCGCTGCCGGTTGACCGACAGCGCCAGGCCGCCGCCCACCACGAACCCGACCACCAGCAGGCTGATCCCGCCGATCGAGGAGGGCAGGATCAGCAGCAGCCCGCGGCCGGCCGCCGCGCCCGGCGACTCCGCGTCGGCCCGGTCCCGGCCCGTGGCGTACGCGTAGCCGTCGCCCAGGCGGGCCTTCAGCCGGGCGGCCAGCGTCTCGGGGGAGACGCCGGGCGCCGCGCGGACCGCGACGAGGTCCACCGTCCGCGGCCGGCCCGCCGTCCGGGCGGCCAGGGCGGTGGCGACGGCGTCGGTGAAGTACACGCCGGGGGCGTCCACCACGGCGCTCACCCGGTAGGTGCCCGGCGTGCCGGCCGCCGTCAGCCGCAGCCGGTCGCCGACCCGCCCGCCGCTCACCGCGATCTCGTCGGCGGCGCGCGGCGCCCGTCCGGCGGTGATCCGGCCGCTCAGCGCGAGGGACGACCAGCCGTGCCCGGCGGTGGCCGGGTCGGCGGTCCGCCCGGCCGTCCCGGACCCGACGGCGGCGGGAAAGGCGAGGTCGCCGGCCGCGGCCGCCACGCCGGGCACCCGTGACGCCGCGGCGACCAGCGAGCCGGGGATCCTGGCGCGTTCGGGCAGCGCGAGGTCCGGCTCCTCCTTCAGCGGGATCGTCTGCCGGGCCGAGACCAGCACGTCCGCGCCCGACAGCCGCAGGGGCGGCTGCGCGCGGAAGGCCGAGTCCACCAGCACCCCGGTCCCGGTCACCAGCGCCATCCCGCCCAGCACCGCGGCGAACACCACGGCCAGCCCGCCCGCCTTGGCGAGCGCCAGCGCGAGCCTGATCATGCCACCCGCTCCTCGCTCAGCCGGGCCAGCCGCACGGCCAGGTCCTCGGCGGTCGGGGCGGGCAGGATGTCGAGGACGCGCCCGTCGGCCATGACCACGGTGTCGTGCGCGCGGGCCGCGGCGGCCGGGTCGTGGGTGACCATGACGACGGTCTGGCCCAGGTCGTCGACCAGCTCGCGCAGCAGGTCCAGCACGTGGGCGGCGCTGCGCAGGTCGAGGGCGCCGGTGGGCTCGTCGGCGAACACCACGTCCGGGCGCGCGGCCAGGGCGCGGACGATCGCCGCCCGCTGCTGCTGGCCGCCCGACAACTCCGTGGGCAGGTGCCGCATGCGGTCGCGCAGGCCCATCCGGTCGACCAGCTCGCCGAGCCAGGCCCGGTCCGGCCGCACCCCGGCCATCCGCAACGGCAGCGTGACGTTGTCCTCGACGGTCACGGTGGGCAGCAGGTTGTAGGACTGGAACACGTAGCCCAGGTGCTTCCTGCGCCACTCCGTGCGCCGGGTCTCCGACATGCGGGTGACCTCGACGCCGCAGATGGTGATCTCGCCGGACGTCGGCGGCTCCAGGGCCGCGGCGGCCTGCAGGAGGGTGCTCTTCCCCGAGCCCGACGGCCCCATCACGGCCACGAACCGGCCGCGCGGGAAGGCCAGCGAGACGTCGTCGAGGGCGACCACGCCACCGTAGGTCTTGCTCACCCGCTCCAGCGTGACGACCGCCTCCATCGCGGGCCTCGCGACGGCGCTCACGACCGGCCTCCGGCGTAGCGCAGGATCAGCAGCCCGGCGATGCCCGCCACGCCCACCACGCCCGACGCCAGCCCGACGGGGTTCAGATCGCCCCGCGTGACGATGCCGGCCGCCACGTTCACCGAGACCCCGACCACCGCCGTGATCCACAGCAGGGCGCGCAACGCCGGTCGCCGCGGCTGGGTCCGCGGCCGGGTCCGCGGGCTGTGCGCCGCCCGCTCATATGTGTCAATTCTGTACGGATCGCTCATGGGGACAACGCTATGGACGCCGGTCTCCGCGCTGAATCCCGCCAGCAACCGAAGTGACGGTACAGACTGCTGTAGTACGTACGGCCACGGATCGGGAGGAAGACTTGGTGCAGCGGATCGGGGTCATCGGGGTGGGCGAGATCGGCCGGGCCTTGGTGACGGGCCTGTGCGAGGGCCCTGGCGAGCGTCCGGAGGTGTTCCTCTCCCCGCGGGGCGCCCGCGCGGCGGCGGAGCTGTCCCAGCGTTACGCCGGCGTGCACGTGTGCGCCTCCAACCAGGAGGTGGCGGACCGCGCCGAGCTGCTCGTCATCGCCGTACGCCCGCCGGACCGGCACGACGCGCTGGCCGGCCTGCGCGTGGCCGACGACACGATCGTGGTCAACGTGATGGCCGGCGTCGCCGTCGAGGAGCTGCGCAAGCTCCTGGACACCGGCGCCACCCTGGTACGCGCCATCCCCCTGCCCGCCGTCCGCGAACGCGACTCGGTCACGGTGACCTGGCCGTCGCACCCGGTGACCGACGCCCTGTTCGAACGGCTGGGCGGGGTGCTCGCGGCCGAGGACGAGGCGGCCTTCAACGTCTTCTCGGCGCTGACGGCCACGCTCACCACCCACCTGTCCTACCTGGCCACGCTCAGCACGTGGGCCGCCGGGCACGGCGTGCCGCCCGAGGTGGCCGAGGGCTACGTCCGCGGCCTGTTCCAGGGGCTCGGCCGGGCCCTGGGCGACGAGAGCCGTTCGCTGGCGCGGCTCGCGGCCGACCACGAGACCCCGAACGGCAGCAACGAACGCGTCCGCACCACCTGGTTCACCCCGGCCAGCTCGCAGGCCCTGGCCGAGACGCTCGACGACCTGCTCGACCGCCTCACCTGACCGCGGCCTCCCAGTCGGGCGGTCACCGGCAGTCCTTCCTCCCCGGCGCGCAGAACCGCACCTCCGGATAGCGCGCCGACGGCCCGTCCAGCAACGGTTGCGGCCTGCCGCGCAGGTGCAGGTCGAGGAAGGCCAGGACGTACGCGCGGACGATCTGCGTGGGCCGGGCCGCGCCCAGGGAGCCCGGCGCGCCCAGGCCGAGCGCCCCGGCCAGCAGCGGCACGTCGGTGAAGGACTGGTGGTCCGCGCCGGGCAGGGTCAGCCACCGCTTCCAGCCGGACAGCAGCCTCCAGTCGCGGTCCCAGGAGGTGTCGCGCCCGCCCGGCCGGTGGTCCGCCGACCCCAGGAACAGGAACGGCCGCGACAACCCGCCCTTGGGGATCCGGGCGTACGTGGTGCCGTCCATGTCGAGGCCGGCGCGGATCCGGCGGTCCTTCAGCATGGCCGCCACCGCCGCGGCCCCGCCGATCGAGTGGCCCGCCATCGCGATCCTGCTCCGGTCGATCAGCCGCGCGCCCGGCCACGCCGGGTCCGGGCCGGTCAGCCGGTCGAGCACGAAGGAGACGTCGGCCGCCCGCACATCGGTCACCCTCGGCCCGAACCCCGGGTCGGTGTCGCTGTCGCAGGCCACGCACGCGGCGACGCGCCCGCCGGGGAAGGTCGTGGCGTAGTTCTCGTAGGTGTGGTCGACGCCGGCGACGACGTACCCGTGCGAGGCCAGGTCCTCGGCGAGGGCGGTCAGCGTGCCGCGCGGCAGGGTGAACCCGGGGGAGAGCACCACCAGGGGCAGGCCGCCGGTCCGCCCGTCCGGTTCCGCGCCGGTGCGGGCGTTGGTCCGCACCTTGCTCAGCACGTCGGAGGGCGCGCCGGTCACCCGCTTGCCCCGCAGCGTCAGCTCGGACTCCTTGGCCGACATGTAGGGCGCGGGCGTCCCGGTCCCCGTCCGCGCCGGGTACCACAGGGTGACCATCAGCTCCCTGGCCTTGGCCTCGGGCACCCACGGGTCGGCGCGGGAGGCGTCCTTCAGGTACAGGACGGTCGCGCCGACCGCCCGGCCGCCGGTCGGCGGGGGCAGCGCCGGGGGAGCGGCGGGCGCGGTGGTCGCGGCAGCCGGGCGGGCGGCGGCCCTCGGCGGCGCGGGCGCGGCGCACGCCGACAGCAGGCACGACACGGTCAAGACGGTCGACACGGCGTGGGAGATCGGCTTCGGTACGACGGCATGGCTCATGGGATGGTCCGTCCTCGTCGGCGCGGGGGATCGTCAGGGGTGCAGCAGGTTCAGCGCCGCGGCCAGGGCGGGGTCGCGCCCGGCGGCGGCGTCGCGCGGGGTCAGCGGCACGTGCACGTCGGGCGGCACGCCGACCCGGTCGATCACCTCGCGTCCCGGCGCCAGGTGACGCCTGGACGGGAACGCGAGAACGGTGTTGTCGCCCAGCGCGTACGGCTGCGCCGGCCCCGACACGGCCCCGGCCGTCCGCGTCCCGACCAGCCGGCCGAGCCGCAGGTCCTTGACGGCTGCGCTGAAGTGCTCGCACGCCGAGGCGCAGCCCCGGTCGGTCAGCACCACCAGCGGCAGCCCGACCAGCGGCACGTTGTCGTCGGTCCGCATGGCCTCGCACGAGCCGTCCGCCGCGCACTGGTAGGCGGTCACCGCGCCGTGCGCGAAGCCGCCCAGCAGCCGGTTCACCTCCCCGGGGCTGCCGCCGGCGTTGCCGCGCAGGTCCAGCACGACCCCGGCGAGCGTCCTGCCGGTCCGCAGCCGGGCGATCGCCCGCAGCACCCGATCGGCCGAGTCGGGCGCGAAGCCGCTCATCCGCACGCGGGCGACGTCCCCGGCGAGCAGGCCGGCCGCCACGACGGGCAGGGTGTCCGGATCGGGCCGGAACAGGCGGGGCCTCAGCGTCACGGTGCGGCGGTGGCCGGTGCCGGGACGCAGCAGCCGCAGCCGGACCGGCGCGGCCTGCGGGTAGCGCGGCTGGAGCGCGGCGACGACGGCGGGGGTGACCTGGGTGCCGACGAAGGGCGCCGAGCCGTCGACCGACTCGATGACGTCGCCGGGGCGCACCCCCGCGGCCTTGGCCGGTCCGCCCGGCACGGCGGTCACGAACAGCGGGGGCAGCAGGGCGGGCAGGAGTGGGGGCAGCGGTGGTGGCGGGGCCGTCGCGGGGTCGCCGGACGGGCCGGCGCCGATCCTGAGGCCCAGGCCGTACTGGTCGCCGTCGTAGGCGTCGGGCGGGCGGCGCGTCCCGTGCGTCCAGCGGGCGTGGTCGTCGCCGAGCGCGGCCACGATCGCCTCCAGGGTGGCGGCGGCCAGCCGGGCGGGCAGGGCGTCGTCGCGCGGCAGCCGGTCGGCGACCCGCCGGTAGGCCGCCTCGAACGCGGCCCAGTCGGCCGTCCTGTCGCCGGTCAGCGCCGGCATCGTGGCCTCGGGCAGGTCGTGGCCGGCGCGGTTGAGTTCCCGGACGAAGGCGGCGAATCCGGCGGTGAGCAGCGTCCGGTGGTCCAGGGTGGCGGCGCCGTAGTAGCGGGCGAGGACGCACCGGTAGGCCTGCCCCACCACGTCGATCGTGGTCGGCCGTTCCGCGCCGGGGGGAGCGCCGCCCTTCGGCGGCGCGCACACGGCCGGGGCGGCCGCGGCCGCGCCGCCGGGCCGGGCGCGCGGCGGCGTCTGCCCTGCGCAGGCCGTCGCCAGGACCAGGACGAGCCCCGCCGCCAGCGTCCCGCCCCTCATGACAGCCTCCTTCTGAGCCGGTCGAAGCAGAACGCGGTCAGGCCGAGGGCGAGCAGGACGTAGAGCCCGGTCTCGATCCACTGGAACGGCCAGAAACGCTCGAAGGGCTGGTACACCGCCCGCTGCCGGTACCCCAGCCGGTTGACCTCGGCCAGGCACGCGCTCATGGCGCCCTCGGCCTGTTCCCGCATCGCGGACGGCCCGCACGGCCCGGAGGTCAGGGACACCGGGACGAGGACGCCGGCGCCCTCGTCGCCGAGCACGCGGCCGGAGCCGTCCACGAGCTCGCCGGACAGCACCCACGCCCCCGGATGGCCGGGGATCGCCGGGGTGAGCATCACGTGCGCGCCGGGGCCGGCGCCGCCGCCGGGCACGAGGAAGTCGCCGACGTTGTCGCGGCCGAGCTCGAACGACGCGCTCACCGGCGGCAGCAGGTGCGGCCTGACCAGCAGCGGCACGGCGATCTGGAGCGCGGCGAAGACGGCCAGCGTGACCGCCATCGCCGGCAGCGTACGGCGGACCAGCATGCCCACGGTCACGCCCAGGACGAACGCGAAGGCCGCGTACCCCATCGGGACGACGCCGCGCGCCCCGAACACCAGCGGGTCCATCAGCCCGAACCCCGGCGCGGCCGACCTGTCCAGCGGGCCGGACCACCAGGTCACCGCGAGGCTGCACAGCCCGGCGGCGGCCACCGCGGCCAGCCCGACGATCCCGATCTTGACGGCCAGCCACCGGGTGCGGGTGATGCTCTGGTTCCACACCAGCAGGTGGGTGCCGCTCTCCAGCTCGCGGGTGATCAGCGGCGCCCCCCAGAAGAGCCCGACCAGGGCCGGCAGGACCAGCACGACGAGCGTGACGGCCAGGAAGGAGGTCTGGTGCTCGTCGAAGAACCGGTCGAAGAAGGCCCGCAGTCGCCGTCCGCGGCGCAGCCGGCCATGCCGGCGGAGTAGTCGCCGGCCAGCCCCGGCCCGGTCACGGCCAGGACGGCGGCGAGCACGGCGAGCGCGCCCGCCGTCATCGCGGCGGCGCCGCGGAACTGGCGCCAGGTCAGCCAGATCATCGCTGGACCTCCAGGGTGAGCGGGGGGACGGCGGCCGGCCGCTCCATGTAGGCCAGCACCAGGTCCTCCAGGCTGAGCGGGGTGACCGTCCAGGCGGGGCCGTGGATCGGCGCGTCCGTGCGGACGATCAGGGTGCTCTGCCGGTCGGTGTGGCGCGCGGAGATCACCTGCTGCTCGCCGGGGAGCCGGCCGGGGTCGCGGCGCGGCCCGGTGAGCCGGTGGTGGGTGGCCAGCAGCTCCTCGACCTCGCCGGCGACCTGCACCCGCGAGTCGACCAGCACGACCACGTGGTCGCAGGTGCGTTCGAGGTCGGCGACCAGGTGGGAGGAGAGCACCACGCTGAGCTCCTGCTCGGCGACGGCCTCCATCAGGCCCTGGAGGAACTCCCGGCGGGCCAGCGGGTCGAGCGCGGCGACCGGCTCGTCCAGGAGCAGCAGTTCGGGCCGCTTGGCCAGGCCCATGGTGAGCGCGAGCTGGGCGCGCTGGCCGCCGGACAGCCTGCCCGCCCGGTGCCGCGGGTCCAGGCCCAGCCGCCGGACGCGGTCGTGGGCGAGCGCGGCGTCCCAGCCGGGGTTGAGCCGCGCGCCGAGGCGTAAGTGGTCGGCCACGCTCAGCCCGGCGTAGACCGGGGCGTCCTGGGCGACGAACCCGATCCTGGCCCGCTGCCCCGGCGCGTCCGGCGGGTTCCCGCCGAGCACGGCGATGCTGCCCTCGGACGGGCTGAGCTGCCCGGCGGCCAGCTTCAGCAGCGTGGTCTTGCCGACCCCGTTGGGGCCGACCAGCCCGACGACGTGACCGGCCGGCACGTCGAGCGAGCAGTCGCGCAGGGCCCAGCGCCTGCCGTACCTCCTGCCCAGCCCCTGGGCGGTCAGGACGCCGTTCATGCCGTGTCCCGGCGCGCGGCGGCCCGGAAGGTGCTCATGAACAGCGCCTCGATGCTCTCGTCGTCGAGCCCGGCCAGGCGGGCCTTGGCCAGCCAGCGGCGCAGGTCCTGGCGGAGCGGCCCGTGCGCGGCCAGGGAGGCGTCGGCCAGCGTCCTGGTCACGAACGTGCCGACGCCCGGCCGGGCCGCCGCCAGCCCCTCGTGTTCCAGCTCGCGGTAGGCCTTCAGCACGGTGTTGGGGTTGATCGCCAGCGCGGCGACGACCTCCTTGACCGTGGGCAGCCGGTCGCCCTCGCGCAGCAGGCCCAGGCGCAGCGCGTGCCGTACCTGCTGCACCAGCTGCAGGTACGGCGACACGCCGGACCGGGCGTCCAGATAGAAGTCGATCAACCCTTCCTCCATTTATCTAGGCTCCTAGTACTATGAACCTTTGGAGATCAAGGGCGTGTAAGGAAACTCAGCCGGGCCGGTGGGCGACGGTCAGCCCGGCCTCGGCGAACTCGGCGGCCACCTCGTCCGGGTGGTGGAAGTAGGCGGTGAATCCGCGCCTGGGGGAGAGCATGACGCCGTCCGCCGCGGCGGCACGGGCCGCCTCCCGCTGCCGTTCCTCCAGGTAGGTGCCGAGATTGACGGTGTCGAGCACGGCTGCGTACCGGTTGATGGTGGCCGCGGCCACCACCCCGCCGGGCCGTACGGCGCGCCGGGCCTCGCCCAGGGCCCGCAGCCGGTCGGCCCGGTCGGCCAGGTTGTAGAGCGGGCCCAGCAGCAGGACGGCGTCCGCGCCGCCGTCCGGCACGGGCAGCCGCCGCGCGTCGCGACCCGGGCGCGCAGCCCCGGCACCGTCGCCGCCCGCTCCACGTGCAGCGGCACGGGGTCCAGAAGCTCCACCTCGTAGCCGTCGGCCAGCAGCCATTCGGCATGCACGCCGGTGCCGCCGCCCACGTCGAGGACCCGGGCGGGGGCCGGCGGCAGCGTGCGGCGCAGCACGTCCTGGGTGCGCCAGAACTCCAGGCGGCCGCGCCCCTCGCGCAGCCGGTCGTGCTCCAGATCCTGGGCATAGTAGGCGAGCACCTCGCGTGTCACGGTCATGATCGATCGTGGCCGGGCCGCCCGGGCGGGCGGCAACGGATTTTCCCTCGGCGGATCTCGCGCACTTAGTTATCCGGGCGTGTAAATTTATCCTCATGGATAACAATCAGGTCTGGCGGCTCGTCCGGATCCTCTTCGCCGCCGTGCTGCTGCTGTCGATCGCCACGCTCGGCGTGGCCGCCGTCGTCGGCGGCAACTGGGTGGTGTGGTTGCGCGCCGCCGCCGTGGCCGCCGCCTCCGCCTGGCTCGTCTCCCTCGCCGGGCAGGCCGCCCGCGGCAGACGGGCCGCCTACGTGCGCATCCGCTTCGTCTCCGTCGCCGCGCCCATCGGCGTCGTGCTCATCCTCCTCGCGCCGGACAGCGGCTACCCGCTGTGGATGAAGGCCGAGCAGGCTGTGGTCGGCGTCCTGGTCGCCGCCGTCGCGGTCGTCGTCAACCGCCGGGCCGTGCGTGCGGCGTTCCCGAAGCGTGGCAAGCTGGGCTGACATGGAGAGCTCCGGAACCCGTCAGGCGGCCACCGAGGCCCGCAAGGCCCAGATCGCCTCGGCCGCGATCGCCGTGCTCGCCGAGCGGGGATACCCGGAGACCACGTTCGAGGCCATCTGCCACCATGCCGGGCTCAGCAGCAAGAGGCTGATCTCCTATCACTTCTCCACCAAGGAGCAGCTCTTCGAGGCCGTCGTCCGGCAGGTCGTCTCCGACGCGGCCGCCTTCATGCGGCCGGCGATCGAGGCCGCGTCCGGGGCCCGTGCCCAGCTGGAGGCGTTCATCAGGGCGAACATCGCCTTCATCGCCGCCCATCCGGCCCACGTGCGCGCGGTCCAGCAGATCGCGTTCAACCGCGCGCCCGTGGGCGGCGGCGAGCGGGACGCCGCCAACGCCAGGCTGGTCGCCCTGTTCGACGACGGCCAGCGCAGCGGCGCGTTCCGGACGTTCGACAGCGTCCTGATGGCCACGTCCCTGCGCGCCGGCATCGACGCGGTGGCCGACCGGGTCGCCGGCGGCCTCGACCCCGACCACTGCGCCGACGAGCTCGCCGAACTCTTCGACCGCGCCACCGCGCCGACACCCCGCCCGTCCTGACCGGCCGTCGGGCATGATGGTCGGCATGCCGGCCCTCGTCGACCCCACGCCCGGGTTGCGCACGTCGTTCCTGGAGGCGGTGGCCGAGTTCCGGGCCGACCGTGACTTCCCGCTCCCGTGGTTCGTCCAGGACGCCGATCCCGCGGCGCTGACCGATCCGGCGGCCTTCGCGGCCTACGTCCGGCGGCTGCTGGGCGAACGCACCCAGGCGGGCGTGCGCGCGGGGTTCGTGCCGATGACCACGCTGTGGTGGGCCGACGACGACCGGTTCCTCGGCCGGCTGGCCGTCCGCCACCGGCTCACCCCCGAGCTGGAGCGGCTCGGCGGCCACATCGGCTACGACGTGCGCCCGAGCGCCCGCCGGCAGGGCCACGCCACGGCGATGCTGGCCGCGGCGCTGCCGATCGCCCGGCGGCTGGGCGTCGACCCCGCCCTGGTCATGTGCGACCGCACGAACATCGCCTCCCGGCGGGTCATCGAGGCCAACGGCGGCCGGCTCCTCGACCTCACCGACCGCAAACGCCGCTACCTGGTGCCCACCGTTCCCGGGTAGCGGCCCGCGGTCACGGGCGTTCGCCGCGCTGCGCGGCCCGCAGGTCGAGCCAGCCGATCAGCTTGACGTCCTCGGCGTCCAGGACCTCCCGGACGTCGGGGTCGGTGAACAGGGCCAGCTCCCAGCCGCGCTTGGCCGCGCCCGGCATGATGGCGCGCAGCTCGTCGGTGTCCTCGAACGGATGGATGTAGATCTCCGTCACGCCCGGCCGCAGCGAGCGCAGCAGCTCGATCATGTCCTTCTTGAGCGAGTCGTAGTCCTCGCCGTCGGCCTGCTGGAAGGGCAGCGACCACAGGTGGTCGAGGATGACCACCCCGGCCTCGTCGGCCATCGCGGCCAGGGCCCGCGCCACCGGCTCCAGCTCCTCCGGCGCGCCGGTGCCGGCCAGCGAGCGGGGCAGGCGGAACGGCAGGCCGAACTCCGCGCACACCGGCAGCACGACGTCCAGGAAGTGGCGGCCGGTGGCCAGGCCGTACAGGCTGCCCATGTGGTTGTCGGCGTGCGAGGGGTCCAGGCCGAGCGCGACGGCCCTGCGGATCTGGTTGACGATCTCGACGCGGACCTCGTCGGGGTCGGCGGACCGTTCGAAGGAGGCGCAGTCGCGGAAATAGTAGCCGGTCTCGTCCACCAGCGTGGGGACGGGCCGGTCGCGGGTGACCGGACCCCAGCGGTACCCCTCCCACTCGCTGGTCAGCGTCAGGTGCACCCCGACGTCGAAGCCCGCGGCCTCGGCGGCGGCCTGCGGCGCCCACGGGCAGGGCGTCATCACCGTGGCCGAGCTGATCGCCCCGGCCCGCAGGAGGGCGGTGATGCCGAGGTTGGCCGACCGGCTCATGCCGTAGTCGTCGGCGTTGACGATGAGCAGCCGGTCGTCGGGGGCGTGGCCGAGCCGGGAGGCGAGCGTCATCAGGCAACCCTTCGTAGGCGGCGGCCGGCGGACGACCCCGCGCGACCGATCGTGCAGCACGCGACGACCTTCGTCAATCACCGCCCGGCGATCAGTGCTCCAGCGGCGTGAGGTCGAGCGCGGCCAGCCGGGCGGGGTCGGCCAGGATGTCGATCGCGGCGATCCGCCCGTCGCTGACGGTGAAGCTCATGACCGAGTACAGGCTGCCGTCGATGGTGTTGACCAGGCCCGCCAGGCCGTTGACGAGCGCCGGCCGGGGGGACCGCGCCGATGGGCGAGCGGCGGAAGGCCGCGGCCTGCCCGGCCACCTTCGCCGCGCCGCGGACGACCTTCATGCCGCCGGTGAGCCGGCCGCCACCGGCGCGCAGCACCACGTCCGGATCGAGGACGGCCAGCAGCGCGTCATTCTGCCGACGCGTCGGACGGGAGAAAGGTGACCGCGGCCGGTCCAGGGGACTGCGCGACGTCATCGAGGAGCTCGGGGACGCGCGGCACTTGCCGGGCGGGCGCGCACGCGAGACCGTGGCCGGATGCGTGACATCCCCGGCCCTCCTCCCGCGGCGGACGGCGGGCTGAGCGCCATCGCGGCCGCCGGCGGCCTGCACACCTACCAGCTGCGGCTGCACGAGCGGTACGGCCCGCTGGTGCGCTTCCAGCTCCCCGGCGCGCCGGTCGCGATCTCGGTGGCCGACCCCGCGCTGCTGGAGGCCACGGCCGCGATCGACGAACGCCCCGACGAGCTCTTCGCGTTCCTGGCCCTCCTGTGCGAGGCCGGCAACCTGCAGACGCTCCCCGCCGACGAGCACGGCCCCTTCCGCCGGGTCCTGCTGTCGGTGCTCGCCGGCCGCCGCTCGCACGAGGCGCACTTCGCCGGCTTCGTCACCCTGGCCACCGAGCTGGCCGACCGCTGGGAGCGCGCCGCCGCCGACGGCCCGGTGGCGCTCCAGCAGGACCTGAGCGAGTTGTCCCTGCGCATGATCGCCCAGTACGCCCTGGGCGGCGGCCTCGCCGACCCGGCGCGGGTGGTGAGCGCGTTCGAGACCGTGCTGACCGTCCACCTCGGCCGCCGGCCCGAGCGCGACGACGACCTCGCCCGCGCCGACCGGGCGCTGGCGTACCTGCGCGAGGTCGTGGACGGGGTGCTGGCCCGCGGCGGCAGCGAGCTGGTCACCGCCCTGGCGCGGGCCGACATGTCGCCCGCCCGGATCAGGGACACCGTGCTCATGATCATGCTCGCCGCCCACCACACCACCGGCGTGGCCGTCTCCTGGACCCTGCACCTGCTCGCGCGCAACCCCGGCCCGGCCGCGCGGGTGGCCGCCGAGCTGGCCGACGTGCTGGGCGGCCGCGCGGCCCCCGGCTACGCCGACCTGCGACGCCTGCCGTACCTGGAGATGGCGCTCAAGGAGTCGATGCGGCTCTACCCGCCCGGCCCGTACGGCGCCCGCCAGACCACCGAGGACCTCACCCTGGACGGCCACCACGTCCCGGCGGGCACCACGATCTTCTACCCCTTCTGGGCCGTGCACCTCGACCCCCGTCACTGGCCGGACCCGCACGCCTTCCGGCCCGACCGCTTCACCCCCGAGGAGCAGGCCGCTCGCCACCGCTACGCCTACCTCCCCTTCGGCCTCGGGCCGCGCGGCTGCGAGGGCGCGAGCCTGGCCATGGTGGAGGCCGAGCTGGTGCTCGCCGTGCTGCTCAGGAGGTTCGCCTTCGAGCCGGTCGATGACCATCCGGTGACGCCCGTCGAACGTTTCGTGTTGTGGGCCGAGCACGACATCCGCATGCGCCTGATCCGCCGCTTCCCCCGCTGACCACCCGGACGGATGTGGCGGGGCTTGCCTCGGCGTGCCCGCTGGCATATGAGTGATGCACGCTCGTTCGGACGCCGCCGGCATGCACGGGGAGAGTCGATGAACATCCGCGGGAAGGCGACGGCCGCTGTGGCGGCCGGCGTCCTGGTCACGATCACCACCCTCGCCGCGGGCGGCCCGCCCGCCTCGGCCTCGGCGCCGGGTGTGACGCACGAGCACAACCCCCGGGTTCCCGCGGGCGCCGCGTGGACGGAGGCGTACTTCCCCTCCTCCGACGGCAGCGGCGTCGAGCTGCACGCCGACGTGCTCCGCCCGGCGCACCTGCCGGCCGGCGCGCGCACGCCGGTCATCGTCTCGGTCGGCCCCTACTTCGCCCACGCCGGGCAGACCGGCCCGGAGGGATGGGACCAGGTCGGGCCCTCGGCGCGCTTCCGGGACTTCGTGGACGGCGCCGGGCTGATGGCCCGCGGCTACACCTTCGTGATGGTCGACCTGCGCGGCTTCGGCGGCAGCACCGGCTGCCTCGACTGGGTCGGGCCGGGCGAGCAGGCCGACGTGCGGGCCGCCGTCGAGTGGTCGGCGGCCCAGCCCTGGTCCACCGGCAAGGTCGGCATGTACGGCAAGTCGTACGACGCGGTCACCGGCCTGGTCGGCAACAACCTCAGGCTGCCGAGCCTGAAGGCGGTCGTCGCCCAGGAGCCGGTCTGGAACATGTACAACTACCTGTTCAGCAACAAGGTCCCGCGGCCCAACGTCACGGGCACGCCGGAGGCGTACAACTCGATCGCGACGATGCCGCCGATGGCCGGCGACAGCGACCGGTACAAGGCGAACGCCCAGTACGAGACCGCCCACCCCGCCTGCCTGACCGACAACATCACCAACAACAACAATCCCGACCTGCGCTCGGCGTACTGGCGGGCCCGCAACCTGGCCGACCGGGCGGCCGGCACCAGCACGCCGCTGCTGGTCACCCAGGGCTTCATCGAGCCCAACACCAAGCCCGAGGACATGGAGGTCTACCTGGACAACCACCGCGGGCGCGAACGCGGCTGGCTCGGCCAGTGGGAGCACGTGCGCGGCAACGACACCGACGCCCAGGGCCGGCTGCTGCAGGGACGGGCCGGCTGGTTCGACGAGGTCATGCGGTTCTACGACCAGTACCTGCGCGGCGTGCGCCCCTCGGTGGAGGACCCGGCGTACGCGATCGAGGACAGCCTCGGCGCCTGGCGCGCCCAGCCGGCCTGGCCGGTGGTCACGACGTCGTACGAGGCCCGGCTGTCGGCCGGCGCGTACCTCGACGACGGCGGCGGCGCCGCGGCGACGGCGACCACGGCCCCCTCCGGCCGCTGGGACATGGAGCACGCGCCGCCGCTCGAACCGCTCTCCACCGCCGAGAAGAGCTCGGCCAGGCAGAGCGCGGCCGCCTCGGGCAGCTTCTGGACCTGGTCCACGCCCGCCGCCGAGCGGCTTAGGCTCACCGGCACGCCGCGGATCAGGCTCGACGCGAGCACGACCGGCAACGTCATGGTCCGCCTGTGGGACGTCGCCCCCGACGGCAGGGCGACGATGTTCGACGAGAACGTGGCTCTGCTGGAGCGCCGCGGCCCGATCGCGTTCGACCTGAAGTCGGCCGACTGGACCTTCGAACCGGGCCACCGGCTGGGCGTGCAGATCGGCACCATCGAGTCCAACGGCTGGCTGGACGTGCCCTCGGGCAACACGATCAAGGTCTCCGGCGCGCGGCTGAGCCTGGACCTGTTGTCCACGCGGCACGACGTGCCCACCCAGGGGGACCGCTCGCCGTACCTGGACCGGTACCTGGCGGCCTACACCACCACCCTCGGCGGCGTCGGCCCCGGCACCTTCCCGCTGCGGCTGTCCCGCCGCTGACCCGGCCGTCCCCGGCCCGGCGCGCTAGACGGCCGGGCCGGGGAACGTCAGAGTGCCTCGCTCCGGGCGCGCAGGAACCCGGCCATCGCCTCGACGCCGACAGCGATCGCGCGCAGCGCCGCCGCCACCAGGGCCGCGGTGCGCCGTTCCTGGCCGGCCGGCTCGGGGTGGCGGTGGATCTCGCGGCGTAACTCGATCAGGTCGTCGTCGCTCATGGACGAATGCTGGCACATCATCCGGGACCCCGACTGCCGGGAAAGGGGGGATTTGGGGTGACGCCGGTGTCAAGGTTGCATACTTCCCCGCATGATCTTCACGCAGGCAGAGCTCGACTACCTGGCCGGACAGCACCTCGGCCGGCTGGCCACCGTCTCCCCCTCCGGAGACGTGCAGAACAACCCCGTCGGCTTCTTCGTGGACGCCGCCACGGGCACGATCACCATCGGCGGGCACGCGATGGGCGCCTCCAAGAAGTTCAGGAACGTCCAGCGGGGCAGCACCGCCGCCCTCGTCGTGGACGACCTGGCCTCGGTCGACCCGTGGGTGGTGCGCGGCATCGAGATCCGGGGCACGGCGGTGGCGCTGGCCGACCACGAGCCGCCGGTGCCGTACTTCTCGCGGGAGGTCATCGTGATCACCCCGGTCAGGATCGTGTCGTGGGGGATCGACGGCGGGCGGTCGTCCCGGACCGTCTGAGGGCGCGGGCCGGCGCCGGTCGCTAGCGCGGCGGGCGCCAGCCGTGCGCGAGAAGGTCGAAGACCTGCTCGACGGCCCCGCGAAGGTCCTGCCGCCCCCGCGTGAGCGCCGGCGTCTCCAGGACGAACCGGGCGAGCGCGTGGCAGGCGACGTCGTCGGGGGCCACGCCCGCGTCCTCGGCGATG
This sequence comes from Nonomuraea sp. NPDC001831, assembly GCF_042892035.1. Taxonomy (NCBI): domain Bacteria; kingdom Bacillati; phylum Actinomycetota; class Actinomycetes; order Streptosporangiales; family Streptosporangiaceae; genus Nonomuraea; species Nonomuraea sp. NPDC001831. The sequence goes on from NZ_JBIATU010000004.1 coordinate 571,078, forward strand.
GCCGCGCCCAGGGCGGCGGCGTGCCGGGTCCACATCCGTTCGTAGTACGCCAGCAGCGCCGGCGTGGACTCCACCAGCTCGGTGAACCCTTCCCGCAGCGGATGGGCCGCGACCTGCGGCCAGGACGCCAGCACGTGCCCGCGCAGCGCCTCGACGACGCTCTGGCCCTCCGGACGCCCGCGCACCGCCGCGACCAGCTCCGCCTCCCGGTCGGCCTCCTCGTCGAAGACCAGCGCCTCCTTGCCCGGGAAGTGCTTGAACAGCGTGGTGGTGGACACGTCGGCCGCCTCGGCGACGTCCCTGACGCTCACCCGGTCGTAGCCGTGCTCCAGGAACAGGCGCAGGGCGGCGTCGGCGATGGCTCGGCGGGTGGCGGCCTTCTTGCGTTCGCGGCGGCCGGCGACGGGTGGCGTGTCCATGCCGCCCACCCTACCAAAAGATGGCATGGATGAATTAGTTGACTGGTTGCACTTTTGTACTCGTTCTGCTTCTCTGGAACGGCGGCGCTCGCCGTACCCACCCCTGATCACGAACGAGAGGTCCAGCCATGCGCTCACCCGCACCCGCCACCGCGCGCATCCACGTCGTCGGAGCGGGCCCCGGCGGGCTCACCTGCGCCCGCATCCTGCAACGGCACGGCATCCCCGTGACCGTTCACGACCGCGACGCCCATCCGCGCGCCCGCGACCAGGGCGGCACCCTCGACCTGCACGCCGACGACGGGCAGATCGCCCTGCGCGAAGCCGGCCTGCTCGACGACTTCCTCCGGCTGGCCCGCCCGGAAGGGCAGGAGATGCGGCTGCTCGACCCGACCGGACGGCTCCTCGACCACCATGTCCCGGCCGAGGGCGAGCTCCACAAGCCGGAGATCGACCGCGGTGTGCTGCGCGACCTGCTGCTTCGCTCATTGGAGCCCGGGACCGTCCGGTGGGGCTCGGCCGTCGAGCAGGTCACCGGGCCGGCCGGCGGCCCGCGCCGGGTGCACTTCCGCGACGGCACGTCCGTCGAGGCGGACCTGGTCATCGGGGCCGACGGCGCGTTCTCCCGGGTGCGGCCGGCGGTCTCGCCCGCGGCGCCGCGCTACACCGGGGTCACCTTCCTGGAGGCGTGGTTCCACGACGTCGAGAACGCCCACCCCGGCCTCGCCGCGCTCGTCGGCCAGGGCGGCGCCACCGCGGCCGACGGCGACCGCGCCCTGTTCGCCCAGCGCAACGGCGGCGACCACATCCGCGTCTACGTCATCCAGCGCCTGCCCGCCGGGTGGATCGCCGCGAGCGGCCTGAGCGCCGGCGACACCGCCGGGATCCGCGCCCGGCTGCTCGACGCGTTCTCCGGCTGGTCGCCGGACCTGCTCCGGATGATCACCGGCAACGACGGGCCGTACGTCGATCGCCCGCTGTTCGCGCTCCCCGTCCCGCACGTGTGGGCGCGGTCGTCCAGCGTGACCCTGCTCGGCGACGCCGCGCACCTCATGCCGCCGCTCGGCGCCGGCGCCAACCTGGCCATGCTGGACGCCTGCGAACTCGCCCTCGCGCTGGCCGGCTGCGCCACGGTGGCCGAGGCCGTGGCCGCGTACGAGAGCACCATGCTCCCGCGCGCGGCGGAGGCGGCCCGCGCTCTTGAGCACGGCGCCGAGGCGCTGCTCGAACGGCACGAGAGCGGCGAGCTCGCCGCCTTCGCCCCGCCCCACCGCTGACCCGGCCCCCACCGCTGACCCGGCCCCCGCCCTGACCCCGGCCCGGCCCGGCCCCGGGGGGCCTAACGTGTGGCCGCGGTCACGAACAGCGGCAGGGCGAGGAACAGCCGTCCCGTCCGCCCCCGTTCCCGCTGCTCGGCGAGCCAGCCCTCGGCCTCCGCCGCGCCGACCGTCCCGGCCGCACGCGCCTTCCCCGCGAGCTCGGCCAGCACGGGCACCATCGTCGCGTCGGTCATGACGCTGGTGTGCACCTCGACGGTGACGTCGGAGAAACCGGCGTCCAGCAGCAGGTTGCGGGTGCCGCGGACGACGCGGGGCGACCTGACGAGGTCGGCGCGGGCGTGCACGATCCGGCGGGTGAGCGCGGCGTCGCCGGAGTCGATGACGATGGTGTCCCAGTCCTGCCCGATCAGCACGATCCGCCCCCCGGGCGCGAGCACGCGCCGCGCCTCGGCCACGGCGCGGGCCGGGTCGTCCAGGACGTGGTACACCTTCTCGGCCCGGTAGCCGCGCAGCTCGCCGTCGGCGAACGGCAGCGCGTACGCCTCCGCCACCCGGAACTCGGCGGCCGGCCACCGCCCGGCCGCCACGCCGATCATCCGCTTGTCGGGGTCGACGCCGATCGCCCGCGCGCCCAGCCCGGCCATCTCCGCCGCCGCGCGGCCGGATCCGCAGCCGACGTCGGCCACCGCCGCCCGCGGGGCGAGGCCGAGCAACTCGTAGGAACGCGCCCGCAGCGCGGCCGCCCCGGGCAGGTGGTCCGCGAGGTCGAGCAGGGCGATGAGCGCGTCGGTCTCCTGGCCGGTACGGCCGGTCGTCTGGTTCTTGGTCATGTGCGGGATCCTGCGGCTTCAAGTGTGCTTGAAGTCAAGCCGCTTCCGGGGATCTGCGGTCATGGGATCGACGGTCCTGGGAAGAGCGGTCCGTTCCGCCGCGGGCGCGGGAGCGGCAGGGTGGGCTGCGGCCGCGCGAAGGGCCGGTCCGGACGAGGAGGATGATCAGGCGATGAAGGCTGTGCGGTTCCACGAGTACGGCGGGATCGACGTCCTGCGGGTGGAGGAGGTCGAGCGTCCGGCGCCGGGGCCCGGTCAGGTGCTGGTCGAGGTGCGGGCGGCCGGGATCCAGCCCGGCGAGACGATGATCCGCCAGGGGGCGCGGCACGGGCGCTGGCCGGCGACGTTCCCGTCCGGGCAGGGCAGCGATCTGGCCGGCGTGGTGGTGGCGGCCGGTCCGGAGGTGCGCGGGTTCGCGGTGGGCGACGAGGTGCTCGGCTTCACCCATCGCAGGGCGAGCCACGCGGAGTTCGTCGTGGCCGACGACGTGGCGCTGACCCTGCGGCCGGCGGGGCTGCCCTGGGAGGTGGCCGGGTCGTTGTACGTGGCCGGCACGACGGCGTACGCCACGGTGTTCGCGGTCGATCCGGGGCCGGGGGAGACGGTTGTGGTGTCCGGGGCGGCGGGCGGCGTCGGGTCCATCGCCGTGCAGCTCGCGCGGCGGCGCGGCGCGACGGTGATCGGGCTGGCGAGCGAGGCCAACCACGCCTGGTTGCGGGGGCACGGCGTCGTGCCCGTCGCGTACGGAGAGGGCGTGGCAGCGCGGATCCGGTCGGCGACCGGCGGGAAGGTGCACGCGTTCGTCGACACCTACGGGGACGGCTACGTCGACCTGGCGGTAGAGCTGGGCGTGCGGCCCGAGCGGATCGACACGATCTGCGACTGGGCGGGCGCGGCCAGGGTCGGCGCGCGGACGTACGGGGAAGGGGCGGCCGCCTGCGCGGTCGTGGTCGGGGAGCTGGCCCGGCTCGCCGCGCGGGGGGAGCTGGAGGTGCCGATCGCCCGCGTGTATCCGCTGGAGCGGGTCCGGGACGCGTTCGGCGAGCTGGAACGGCGGCACACCCACGGCAAGATCGTCCTCAGGCCGTAGCCGCGGGCTACGGCCGGGGGTGCCGACGCGGCACAGCGTGTGCACCTTTGGCCGGGTGGTGCGGACGGGGAGCAGCGTGTGCGGCGGGTCGTCTTCGGCCTCCACCCGGAACCCCCGCGCCGGGGATGGGCTACGGTGGGAACGTTTGCGATCTACGGCCAGGAGACCGGACATGGCAGGTGACGACGACATCTCCGGGTGACACCGGAGGGTGATCGGCCCCGGCGGGCGCGCGTGAGCGCCGCCGACGTGGGCCTTTTCGTCGTTCCCCGAAACCCTGTCCCCTTCACCGGGCGGCTTCGGCGCGCCCGCGTCCTCCTCCGAGGTTCACATGCTCTCCAACCCCTGCCCGCCCGTCAGTGACGCGCTGCTGGCCCACGATCTCGTCCGGACGCTGGGCACGCGGCGCGTGCTCGACGGCCTCTCGCTCACCGCCGCCCCCGGCCGCCGGATCGGGCTCATCGGCGAGAACGGCGTGGGCAAGTCCACGCTGCTGCGCCTGCTGGCCGGCGTGGACGAGCCCGACTCCGGGACCGTCGTCCGCCCCGCCGACCTGGGCTTCCTGCACCAGGAGCTGCCGTTCGCGGTCGGCGACACGCTCGCCGACGTGCTCGACGACGCCCTGCGCGAGGCGCGCACGGACCTGGCCGAGCTCGACCGGCTCACCCGCGAGCTGGCCGGGTCGCCGGACGACGCGGCGCTGCTCGAAGCGTACGGGGCCCGGCTCGACCAGGCGCAACGGCACGAGTCCTGGGACGCCGACCGGCGGGCGGAGATCGTCCTCGACCGGCTGGGACTGGGCGGCGTGCCGGGGACGCGGGCGCTCGGGACGTTGTCCGGCGGGCAGCGCGGCCGGCTCGCCCTGGCCGCGCTGCTGATCAGGCGGCCCGGCGCGCTCCTGCTCGACGAGCCCACCAACCACCTCGACGACGCCGCCGCCGTCTTCGTCGAGGAGGAACTGCGCGGCATGACCGGCGTGGTCGTCGTGGCCAGCCACGACCGGGCCTTCCTCGACGCGGTCTGCACGGACCTGCTCGACCTCGACCCCGCCGTGGACGGCCCCGTCCGGTACGGCGGCGGCTACAGCGCGTACCTGACCAGAAGGCGCGCCGAGCGCGAACGCTGGGAGCGGCGGCACGCGGCCGAGCAGGAGGAACTGGACGAGCTGCGCCGCGCCGTCGCGGTGACCGCGCGGCGGGTCGCGCAGGACGGCTTGCGCCGCGACAACGAGAAGATGGGCTACGGCCACCGCGCCGGGCGGGTGCAGCAGCAGATCTCCCGGCGGGTGCGCGATGCCGCCCGCCGGCTCGCCGAGCTGGAACGCGACCAGGTCCCCGCCCCACCGCCCCCGCTCCGCCTGCACCCCCGCCTCACCGCCCCCCTCCCTCCCCCCGCAGGCCCGGAGAGCGACCGTGAGGACGCGGCCCTCCCTCTCCCTGAAGGTCCGCAGGGGGACCGGGGCGACGCCACCCTCCCTTCTCCCGAAGGTCGGGAGGATGCGGTGGGGCGGGGAGGCGGGCCGTTGGTGTCGGTGCGGGACGTCCGGGTGGCGGGGCGGCTCGCGCTCGACCGGCTCGACCTGCAGGAGGGGGACCGGCTGCTGGTCACCGGCCCGAACGGCGCGGGCAAGTCCACCCTCCTCGCGGTCCTGTCCGGCGACCTGGAGCCGGCCGGGCCGGTACGGCGGCGGCCGGGCCTGACCGTCGGCCTGCTGCCCCAGGACACGACGTTTGAGCACCCCGGCCGCACGGTGCGGGAGACCTACGAGCACGTCCTCGGGCCGGAGCGCGCCGAGGCCGTGCCGCTGCGCTCGCTCGGCCTGATCCGCGCCCGCGACGCGAACCTGCGCGTGGGGGAGCTGTCGGTCGGCCAGCGCCGCCGTCTCGCGCTGGCGCTGCTGATCGCCGACCCTCCCGACGTGCTGCTGCTGGACGAGCCCACCAACCACCTGTCGCCGGGCCTGGCCGACGAACTGGAGGCTGCCATCGCCGCGGACGGGCCCGGCGCGATCGTGGTGGCCAGCCACGACCGCTGGCTGCGCGCCCGCTGGCGGGGCCGCCGTCTGCACCTGCGCGGGGCCGGCTGACGTACGTCCCGTAGTACCTGGGAGCTACGCGGGAAGTGAGCTCCGCAGCGGGAGGCGCGCGGCCGGGGGCGATCCGTAGCGTCGAGGGAACCGTCCCCCCGTCGGAAGGGTTCCCATGGGCAACCGCGGCAGCCGCCTCCTGCTCGCCACGCTCGTCGCCGCCTCGGTGGCGGGCCCGGCGGCGTGCGTGTCGGGGGAGGTGCCGGCGCCCATCCCCGCCGCGGCGCCGCCGTCCGGGCTCGCCGAGCGGTACGCCGCCGGTCGCGCGGCGATCCTGGCGGCCGAGCGCGACGCCGTCCGGCGCGGCCACCGGCGCCGGGCCGCCGCGCTGCGCGAGATGGCCGATCCCGCCCGCCGGTTCCTGTCCTTCGACGGCCGCGACGCCGGCCGGGCCGTGGAGGTGTTCGGCGACCTGGCCACCGCCGCCCGGATCGCCGTGCTGGTCCCGGGCGCGGGCATCACCCTCGACAAGTACGGCCTGCTGCGCGGCGGCTCGATGCGCCTGCGCGCCGCGCTGGGCGACCGGTCGGCCGTGATCGCCTGGCTCGGGTACGCCACCCCGAGCAGCGTGAGCCTCCAGGCGCTGACCCTCGGCCGGGCCGATCGGGCCGCCCCCGCCCTGCGCGCCTTCCTGGACGAGCTGCGCGTCCTCCGTCCCGGCGCGCGCATCTCGCTGCTGTGCCACTCCTACGGCTCGGCGGTGTGCGGCCGGGTCGCGCCGGGGCTGGACGTGGCCGCCCTCGTCCTGTTCGGCAGCCCGGGAGCGGGCGCGGCCGACGTCGCGGCGCTGCGCACCCGGACGCCGGTGTGGGCCGGGCGCACGGCCGGGGACTGGGTCGGCCGGCTGCCGCACGTGTCCGTCGAGCTGCCGTCCGGCACCCTGGGGCTGGGCGGGGACCCGGTCGCGCCCGGGTTCGGGGCGCGGGTGTTCGACGCGGGCCGCGGCGGCCACAGCGACTACCTGGCGGCCGGATCGACGGCGCTGGCGAACCTCGCGCGGATCGTGATCGGCTCACCCGTAAGCTGGACCAAGGGCACAAGCCAGGACACAACGAACGTGGGCGAGGGCGGATGAGCAGGCTGCGCAGGGCCCTCGCCAGGCTGGGCGCGGACCTGTGGACCATGGCCCCCGACCCCCTGCCCCGCATGGGCGGCCCGCGCGCCCTGTCCCGGCTCCCGCACGTCGTCGTCGCCCTGTACGCGCTGGCCATGGGCCTGTACCCGGGCGGGGAGGGCATCGACCCGACCGTCCCGCTGCTGGCCATGGCCATGGCGGCGGCCATGGTGCTGGCGATGTGGCGCCCGCTGGCCGCCTTCTGGGCGACGATCGTCCTCATGGTCGCCGGGGCGCGGTCGGGCATGGTGTACGTGTCGCACCAGCTGAGCTTCCCCTGGACGGTGCACCCCGAGACGTACGAGCGGCTGCCCTTCCCGCCCGCCGACCCGTCCGCCTTCCCGTGGACGGGCTCGGGCGTCGCCCTGCAGGCCGGGGTGCTGTTCCTGCTGGCGCTGCGGGTACGCCCCGGCGTCGCCGTCAAAGCACTGGCGATCACCACGCTGACCGTGGTGGCGATCGCGGTGCTCATGCCGGAGGCCAACGGGGGCGGGCTGGGCGCCACCGCCATGCTGGCCGACGCGGTCGCGGTCGCCGTCGGGGCCGGGGTGCGCCAGCTCAGGACGACCCGTACCCGGCTGGAGGCCCAGGAGGAGCTGACGGCCGAGGAGCGGGCCCGCCGCACGCTGCTGGAGGAGCGCAGCAGGATCGCCCGCGAGCTGCACGACGTCGTCGCCCACCACATGTCGGTGATCTCCATCCAGGCCCAGGTCGCGCCGCACCTGGTGGACGACCCGCCGCAGGAGCTGAGGGAGAACCTGGCCGGCATCCGGGAGAACGCCGTCGAGGCGCTGACCGAGCTGCGCCGCGTCCTGGGGGTGCTGCGCGCGCAGGACCAGCCGGCCGACGCGCCGCAGCCCACGCTCGACCGGCTGGAGGAGCTGCTGGCCAACGTGCGCGGCGCGGGCGTCACGCTCACGGCCGAGATCACCGGGCAGGCGCGCCCGCTGTCGCCGGGGGTGGAGCTGTCGGCGTACCGGATCGTGCAGGAGGCGCTCAGCAACGCCATGCGGCACGCCCCCGGCGCGGCGGTGGCGGTCCGGCTGACGTATCGGCCCGGCGCCCTGGCGATCCGGGTCGTCAACGAGCCGCCGGCCAGGCCGGCGCGGCCCTCGCCCGGCGCCGGGCACGGGCTGCTCGGCATGCGCGAGCGCGCCGCCATGCTGGGCGGCGACCTCGTCGCCGGGCCCACGCCGGACGGCGGCTACGAGGTCAGCGTGTTCCTGCCGGTCGACTCGCAGAAAGGCGTCCAGGCCACCTCATGACGAGCATCCGCGTGCTCATCGCCGACGACCAGGTCATGGTCCGCCAGGGCTTCACCGTGCTGCTCAACGCCGAGCCCGGCATCGAGGTGGTGGGCCAGGCCGTCAACGGGCTCGACGCCGTCGACAAGGTCGCCGAGCTGGACCCCGACGTCGTCCTCATGGACGTGCGCATGCCCGAGCTCGGCGGCATCGAGGCCACCCGCCGGATCGCCGCCCGTCCGGACGCGTCGGCGAAGGTGCTCGTCCTGACCACGTTCGACCTCGACGACTACGTCTACGAGGCGCTGCGCGCCGGGGCGTCCGGCTTCCTGCTCAAGGACGCCTCGGCGGCCGAGCTGGCCCACGCGGTGCGGGTGGTGGCGACCGGCGACGCGCTGCTGGCCCCGAACGTCACCAAGCGCCTGATCGCCGAGTTCACCCGGGTGAGCCGCGCGCCGCGGGCGCCGTTGAAGGAGCGCGTGGGCGACCTGACCGAGCGCGAGACCGAGGTGCTGGCGCTGATCGCGCAGGGCCTGTCGAACGCCGAGATCGCCGAGCGCCTGGTGATCGCCGAGCAGACGGTCAAGACCCACGTGAGCCGGATCCTGGTCAAGCTCGGGCTGCGCGACCGCACCCAGGCGGCGGTCTTCGCCTACGAGACGGGGCTGGTGCGCCCCTCGGGCTACTGACCTCAGGCGGCGGCCAGCCGGACGATCTCGCGCGGCCGGGCCTCGCGCTCGTCGAAGGCCACGTCGAGGTCGGCGGTGCTCAGCGCGGCCAGCGACGCGGCGAACGCCTCGTCCGATTCCCAGCGCACGATGGAGACCACCGCGTCCTCCGACAGCCAGCACTCGGCCGACAGGCAGCCGGGCGTGCTCCGGAACGCCTCGGCCACCTTGCGCACCCGCTCGACGAACTCCTCCCGGTGGGCGGCGTGCGGATAGTGCGTGGCGATCATGGCGACGTGCACGGGACACTCCTCTGTGTTGGTCAACATAGAATATGATTGATAGCATAGAGGGGGTGGCGTGACAACGCGACGGGAACAGACCAGCAACGAGAGCCGTGAGCTCATCCTCGACGCGGCGGCCGAGCTGTTCGCCGAGAAGGGCTACCGGCAGACCACGTTCCACGACGTGGCCGCCCGGTCGGGCATCAGCCGCGGGTCCATCCCGTGGCACTTCGGCGGCAAGGAGGGCCTGCTGCTGGCCGTGCTCGAACGTTCGGTGGCCAGGGTGCGCGCCGGCCTCGCCGACGCCCCCGACGCCCCCGCCCCCGCCCCCGACGACGGCGAGCCGGACTTCGGGCCGTTCGACCAGGGCGTCGGCGCGATGTTCGCCCTGCCGACCACCAAGCTGTTCGTCACCCTGCTGGTCGAGGCGCTGGAGCCCGGCTCGCCCATCCGCGACCGCTACGTCGAGATCCACGACACGCTGCGCGACCACTGCAGGCGCTGGCTCGAACGCCTGCCGCTGCCGCCGGGCCTGCCGGTGGAGCCGCTGGCCGTCGCGCTGATCGGCGCCGGCATCGGCATCCACCAGCAGTGGCTGGTCGCCCCCGAGCGCGTCGACGCCGGCGCGGCCCTGGCCGCCCTGCGGGCCCTGGTCGCCGGGGCGCTGCCGCCCGCGCACGACTGACCGCAGCCGCGGGCGCGGCCCGTCCCTCCGCCCCTCCGCCCTCCGCCGTCCCCGCAGCCGCAGCCGCAGCCGCAGCCGCAGCCGCGGGCGCGGGCGCAGGCGCAGGCGCGGGCCACCTCCCGCCGCCCCCGGCCGTACGGACATGACAGGACATCGCCGGGTAATGGAGGCGTCACGACGGGTGCCGCCGGGCCGCCGGCTGGACATGACATCAGCCGGCGACCGGACGGCACACGAGGTGCCCCGGGCGATGAGGGAGGTCGTCATGAAGGTGGTCGTGATCGGCGGGACCGGCCTGATCGGGTCGAAGCTCGTGCGCAGGCTGGCCGGAGAGGGGCACGAGGCGGTCGCCGCGTCCCCGAGGACCGGTGTCGACACCGTCACGGGGGAGGGGCTGGCCGAGGCCCTGGAGGGCGCGCAGGTCGTGGTGGACGTCTCCAACTCGCCGTCGTTCGAGCGCGGCGCGGTGCTGGAGTTCTTCGAGACCTCCACCCGCAACCTGCTGGCCGCCGAGGCGGCGGCGGGCGTCGGCCACCACGTCGCGCTGTCGGTCGTGGGCACCGAACGCATGCCCGACAACGGCTACTTCGCCGCGAAGATCGCCCAGGAGCGGCTGATCGAGAAGTCGGGCCTGCCGTACTCGCTGGTGCACGCGACGCAGTTTTTCGAGTTCGTGCGGAGCATCGCCGACGAGTCGGCCGCCGGCGGCGAGGTGCGCATCGCGCCCGTGCTGTTCCGGCCCGTCGCGGGCGACGACGTCGCGGCGGCGCTCGCCCGGGTCGCGCTCGGGGCGCCCCTGAACGGCCGGACCGAGGTCGCCGGCCCCGAGCAGTACCGGATGGACGAGTTCTTCCGCGACGCGCTGGCCGGCCTCGGCGACCCGCGCGAGGTGGTCGCCGACGAGCACGCCCGCTACTTCGGCAGCGAGCTGACCGAGCGCTCGCTGGTGCCCGGCGACGACGCTGCGCTGGGCCGGACCACGTACCAGGAGTGGGCGGCCGGCCAGTAGGGCGCCGTCAGAACCAGGCGGCCAGAGCCTCCTCCAGTGCGGCGTCCGGCGCGTCGCCCGCCCAGGCGACGACGCCGTCCGGCCGGACCAGCAGGCCGCCGAAGTCGCGGACGTCCACCGGCTTGGCCGCCAGCACGGGCACCCGCGGGTCGGCCGCCAGCCCGGCCCCGAGGTCCAGCAGCAGCCCGCGCCCCTCGTGCAGGTGGTCGCCGACCCGGGTGCCGTCGGCCAGCTCCAGGTCGGGGACGCTCCGGCCGACCAGCGGGTGGGCGCCGGGCAGCTCGTAGCGGTGCCAGACGCCGGAGAGCCGCTTGACGAAGTACGTGGTGCCCGCGGTGGTGCCGATCAGGTCGGACACGACGGCCCGCAGCGCCCGGGAACCGGCCTCGGGCCGCATGAGCTGCACCTGGGCGCGGGTCCAGTCGAGCACCCACGCGCCGATGGGGTGGCGCTCGGCGGTGTAGGTGTCCAGCAGCGCCTCGGGCGAGCGGCCCCGGACGACGGCGGCGAGCTTCCAGCCGAGGTTGACGGCGTCGCCGATGCCCAGGTTGAGCCCCTGACCGCCGAAGGGCGAGTGGACGTGCGCCGCGTCGCCGGCCAGCAGGACGCGGCCGAGCCGGTAGGTGGTGGCCTGGCGGGCGTTGTCGGTGAAGCGGGTGGCCGTCTTGACGCCGGTGACGGTGACGTCCACGCCGGCGACGGCCCGCAGGCTGGCCTGCAGCTCCTCGGCGGTGACCGGCGTGGTGCGGTCCTCCGGCGGCCCGTCGAACTCGACGGTCAGGATGCGGCCGGGGGTCGGCCCGTTGGCGTAGGTGCCGGTGGCGGTGTGCGTCCAGCCGGTGCCTAGCCCCTCGTCGCCCTCCATCGTCACGACGGCCTGGTGGCCGGTGATCTGCGGGGGCGTGCCGGGGAAGTCGAAGCCGGCCAGGCGGCGCACGGTGCTGCGGCCGCCGTCGCAGCCCACCAGCCAGCCGCAGCGGAGCTCCCGCTCGCCCGCCCGCACCACGACCCCGTCGGCGGAGGGCTCGAAGCCGGTCAGCTCCACGCCGCGCAGCACGTCCGCGCCGAGCTCGGCGGCCCGTTCGCCGAGCACGCGCTCGATGTCCTGCTGCCGGATGCCGCTCAGGCGGGCGGCCGGCCCGCGGTCGGCGAAGTCGGGGTCGCTCTCGTCCACCAGGTCGGTCAGCAGCCACAGTCCGGCGAAATGCCCGGCGAAGGCGGACATCTTGGGCTGCCCGGCCGGCGCCGCGCCGCCCCGCTGGGCCATGAACGCCTGGAACGCCTTCATGGTCTCGGCCTGGGCCTCCTCCAGCACCGGGAGCAGCCCGCGCCGGTAGAAGGCCTCGGCGGTGGGCGTGTTGACCGAGCCGGCCTTGACCGTCTGGTCGATGTCGGTCAGCCGCTCCAGCACCGCCACGCGCACGTCGTGCAGCCGCAGCTCGCAGGCGAGCATCAGGCCCACGGGGCCGCCACCAGAGATGATCACGTCGTAGTCCATGGCGAAAACTATACCCGACTAAATTTTAAGTGCGATACACTTTTCTCGTGAAAGAGACTCCATCGCTGCGCGAACGCAAGAAGGCCGAGACCCGCAGGCGCATCTCCGACCACGGCTCGATGTTGTTCTACGAACGCGGCTTCGACGAGGTGACCATCGGCGAGATCGCCGAGGCGGCGGACGTCTCCAAGGTGACGGTGTTCAACTACTTCCCCCGCAAGGAGGACATCTTCTTCGACCGCGTCCCCGAGCTGGTCGAGCTGGTCACCGACACCGTCCGGGGCCGCCTGGCGGGCGAGCCGGTGCTGTCCGCGCTGCGGAACATGCTCGTCCGGCACGCGCGCGAGGGCCATCCGCTCGGCGGGGTCGACGACCGGTTCGTGCACTTCTTCCGGGTGGTGGCCGGCTCCGCGGCACTGCGGGCGCGCGCCAGGGAGATCGCCGACGAGCTGGAGGCCGTGCTCGCGGCGCTGATCGACGAGTCCGGCGAGGAGCTGCCCGGCCGGCTGACCGCGGCGCTGCTCGTCGGCGCCTTCCGCGCGGCCTTCCTGGCCACCGCGGCCCGGCAGCTGGCCGGGGAACGGGCCGCCGACGTGCTGCCCGACCACGTCGCGGCGCTCGACCTGGCGTTCGACGTGCTGGCGCGGGGGCTGGCGCCCGTCCGGTCAGGATCGGAGAAGCATCCACCCCGCGACCCGCACTAACGTGAGGCCGTACCCTCGTGGCCGGCCGGATCCGGCCCGGCGACGCCTACGGGGGCCCGCGCGAGAAGATGGAGAGACGATGAGCACGCACACGCCGCCCGAGCGGCAGATCGCCGACAGCCACGATCTGATCCGCGTCCACGGCGCGCGCGAGAACAACCTCAAGGACATCAGCGTCGAGATCCCCAAGCGCCGGCTGACGGTGTTCACCGGCGTGTCCGGCTCGGGCAAGAGCTCGCTGGTGTTCGCCACGATCGCCGCCGAGTCGCAGCGGCTGATCAACGAGACCTACAGCACGTTCGTCCAGGGGTTCATGCCGACGCTGGCCCGGCCCGAGGTCGACGTCCTGGAAGGGCTGACCACCGCGATCATCGTCGACCAGCAGCGGATGGGCGCCGACCCCCGCTCCACCGTCGGCACCGCCACCGACGCCAACGCCATGCTGCGCATCCTGTTCAGCCGGCTCGGCCGGCCGCACATCGGCTCGCCCAACGCCTACTCCTTCAACGTCCCCTCCGTCCGCGCCAGCGGCGCGATCACCGTCGAGCGCGGCTCCAGCAAGACGGTCCGGCAGAGCTTCACCCGCCTGGGCGGCATGTGCCCCCGCTGCGAGGGCCGCGGCACGGTCTCCGACATCGACCTCACCCAGCTCTACGACGACTCCAAGTCGCTGGCCGACGGCGCCTTCACCATCCCCGGCTGGAAGTCCGACAGCTTCTGGACCGTGCGCGTCTACGCCGAGTCGGGCCTGCTCGACCCCCACAAGCCGATCCGCGACTTCACCGAGCAGGAGATGCGGGACTTCCTCTACCGGGAGCCGACCAAGGTCAAGGTCGAGGGCGTCAACCTCACATACGAGGGCCTGATCCCGAAGATCCAGAAGTCGTTCCTGTCGAAGGACAAGGAGGGCATGCAGCCGCACATCCGCGCCTTCGTCGAACGGGCGGTCACCTTCACCACCTGCCCCGAGTGCGACGGCACCCGGCTCAGCCCGGAGGCCCGGTCCTCGAAGATCGACGGCGTCAGCATCGCCGACGCGTGCCGGATGCAGATCACCGACCTGGCCGAGTGGATCCGCGGCCTCGACCAGCCGTCCGTGGCGCCGCTGCTGGCCACGCTGGGCCGTACGCTCGACTCCTTCGTCGAGATCGGGCTGGGCTACCTGTCCCTCGACCGGCCGGCCGGCACGCTGTCGGGCGGCGAGGCGCAGCGCGTCAAGATGATCCGCCACCTCGGCTCCTCCCTCACCGACACCACCTACGTCTTCGACGAGCCCACCATCGGCCTGCACCCCCACGACATCCAGCGGATGAACGGCCTGCTGGTCAGGCTGCGCGACAAGGGCAACACCGTGCTCGTCGTCGAGCACAAGCCGGAGGCCATCGCCATCGCCGACCACGTCGTCGACCTCGGCCCCGGCGCCGGCACGGAGGGCGGCACCGTCTGCTTCGAGGGCACCGTCGAGGGGCTGCGGGCCAGCGGCACCGTCACCGGCCGCCACCTCGACGACCGGGCCCGCCTGAAGGACGAGGTGCGCAAGCCCACCGGCGCCCTGGAGATCCGCGGGGCCGACAAGCACAACCTGCGCGACGTCGACGTCGACATCCCGCTCGGGGTGCTGGTCGTCGTCACCGGCGTGGCCGGCTCCGGCAAGAGCTCGCTCGTGCACGGCTCCATACCGGCCGGCGCGGGCGTGGTGTCGATCGACCAGAGCCCGATCCGCGGCTCGCGGCGGAGCAACCCGGCGACCTACACCGGCCTGCTCGACCCGATCCGCAAGGCGTTCGCCAAGGCCAACGGCGTCAAGCCGGCCCTGTTCAGCGCCAACTCCGAGGGCGCCTGCCCCAACTGCAACGGCGCCGGCGTCCTCTACACCGACCTGGGCGTGATGGCCGGCGTCGCCACCGTGTGCGACGAGTGCGAGGGCAGGCGCTTCCAGGCCGAGGTCCTGGAGTACCGCCTGGGCGGCCGGAACATCAGCGAGGTGCTGGCGATGCCGGTGACCGAGGCCGAGGAGTTCTTCGGCGCGGGCGAGGCGCGCACCCCGGCCGCGCACGCCATCCTCGGCCGGCTCGCCGACGTCGGGCTCGGCTACCTCAGCCTCGGCCAGCCGCTCACCACGCTGTCCGGCGGCGAGCGGCAGCGGCTCAAGCTGGCCACCCAGATGGCCGAGAAGAGCGGCGACGTCTACGTGCTCGACGAGCCCACCACCGGCCTGCACCTCGCCGACGTCGAGCAGCTGCTCGGCCTGCTCGACCGGCTCGTCGACGGCGGCAAGTCGGTGATCGTCATCGAGCACCACCAGGCGGTCATGGCGCACGCCGACTGGATCGTCGACCTCGGCCCCGGAGCCGGTCACGACGGCGGCCGGGTCGTCTTCGAGGGCACCCCCGCCGACCTCGTCGCCGCCCGCTCCACCCTCACCGGGGAGCACCTGGCGGCCTACGTCGGCGGCACGTCCGCGTGAGGCTGCTCGTCGTCGGCGGCAGCGGCTTCCTGGGCGCCGAGCTCGTCCGGCAGGGCGCGGCGGCCGGGCACGAGGTGACCGCGACCTGCCACACCCGTCCGGGGGAGGCGGCCGGCGTCGCCTGGGCGCCGCTCGACGTGCGCCGGCGCGCCGACGTCGAGGCGCTGGTCGCCGCCGTCCGGCCGGCGGCGGTCGTCAACGCCGCCTTCCGGCAGCGCGACTGGGCGACCACGGCCACCGGGGCCGCGCACGTCGCCCTGGCCGCCGCCGCGGCGGGCAGCCGCCTGGTGCACGTCTCCAGCGACACGGTCTTCTCCGGCGCGGCGGTCCGCTACGACGAGACGTGCCTGCCCGACCCGATCACCCCGTACGGCGCGGCCAAGGCGGCCGCCGAGACCGTCGTGGCCGCGGTCGCGCCGGACGCGGTGATCGCCAGGACGTCGCTGATCATCGGCGACGGCGGCTCGTCGCACGAGGCGCTGGTGCACGCCCTGGCCACCGGCACGACGCAGGGCGTGCTGTTCACCGACGACGTGCGCTGCCCGGTGCACGTCGCCGACCTCGCCGCGGCCCTGCTGGAGCTGGCCGCCGCCGGTCCGCCGGGCGTCCGCCACGTCGCCGGGGCCGACGCGGTCAGCCGGTACGAGCTGGGCCTGCTCGTCGCCCGCCGCGACGGGCTCGACCCGGACCTGCTCCCGGCGGGCCGGCGCGCGGACTCGGGCGTGCCCGGCCCGCTGGACGTGCGCCTCGACTGCGCCGCCACCCAGCGGCTGTTGCGGACCAGGCTGCGCGGCGCGCGCCGGTTCCTCGACCCCGGCCGCCCCTGACCTCGCCGCCTCCGATTTCGGCGCCGCTGAGCTCGCCGTCTCAGAGCCGCTGGTTGATGCGGATCAGGTTGCCCGCCGGGTCCCGCACGGCGCAGTCGCGCACCCCGTACGGCTGCTCGGCCGGCTCCTGGACGATCTCCGCGCCGTTCGCCGCCAGCCGGTCGAAGACGGCGTCGAGGTCGTCGGTCGACAGGTTGATGCCGGCGAAGGTGCCCTTGGCCATCATCTCGACGATGGTGCGGCGCTCGTCCTCGGTGATGCCGCAGCCGTCGGGGACCGGGGGCTGCAGCACGATCGACGTGTCGGGCTGGCCGGCGGGGCCGACCGTGATCCAGCGTTTCCCGTCGTAGCCGACGTCGCCGCGCACCTCGAAGCCGAGGGCGTCGCGGTAGAAGGCGAGGGAGGCGTCCGGGTCGTCGTGGGGGAGGTAGCTGGAGTGGATGGTGATGTCCATGCCGGTCACGCTAGTTCCGCCGCCCCGGACGACGCTTCTCGATTCCTGACCGCCGTCCGTCCGCGTTTCCGGTGGCCTCAGCTGTGGCCCGGGACGGGGGTGCCGGCGCCCCGCTCCAGCGGCAGCACCGGGATGCGCAGGGTGGTCGTGCCGGTGGTCAGGCGGAAGGTGACGTCGATCGGCGTGGCCCCGAGCGGGCGGTCGATGTCGAGGATCTCCAGGTGCGGGCGGCTCTGCCCCTCCTGCAGCGAGACGGTCGAGCGAGCCGGGACGGTCACGTTGACCTCCTCCTGCGCCGCCCCCGGCCCCGCGCGGTAGACGACCTTCCTGGCGTGCACGGTGCTGACGCCGTCGAGCTTCTGGGGCTGGTCGCTCTCGTTGACCAGCGTCAGGTAGAGGCCGAGGTCGTCGCCCGCCTTCTGCTGTTCCATGGACGGGGCCAGGATGTGCACGTGCAACAGCCGCATCGCCCCCACCTGCCCGTCGACCAGCCCCTCGCGGCCGGTGCCCTGCGGGAGGGGCGACTCCCGCTGCCCCGGGTTGCAGGCCGGCAGCAGCGCCAGCAGGCACAGGGCCGACAGGAAGGGCAGCAGCAGCGCTCGCGGGCCCCGTGGTGATGTCCTCATGTTCGTGCCTTCGTGTGGTGTGAGGCCGGTGACGAGGCCACAGCGCGGGCCCGCTCGCGCGAGCGCCGCCTGCGGGGGGTTGACCGCAACCACGATGTACCCCCTTGACCGGGCCCCATGCCGGACCCGCCTACCCGCCGGATTCGCGGTAGAAGCTCAGACCGGCGTGCTCGGGATCGGTGTAGACCTTCACCGTCCCGTCCGGGTACGCGGCGAACGGCAGGACGACGCCGTCCGGGCACGGGTGCAGGAACATCAACGTCGGGCCCACGACGACGAACGAGCGGGCCTTCGGCGTGGCGTGCTCGGTGCCGTGCTCGGCCCGCCACCGGGCCACCCGGTCGGCCGCGCCCGGCTGCCTGGCGACGTCCTCCACCTTCCCGATCAGGTCCTCGATGGCGACCTGGTCGAGGATCTCGACCTGCACCTGCTGCGGTTCCCCCATGCCGTTCTTCCTTGGCTCGTGTCCTGCCCGGCCCCCGCGACGGGGGCACCGGCCGGCCGATGAGCCCGCCGGCCCCGGGATGAGCGGCCTACCCCCAGCCGAGTGCGGCGAAACGGCGCAGGTCAGCGGCTTGATCACCAGGCGGCGGCCCCGTCCGGACCACGAGGGGCGGCGGCGACGGTAGACCGCGCCGCGGCCGGGCAGAGAAGGGGGTTTCTCAGGTTCAGGAGCCCCCATGTCTGGTGATCAGTTCACTTCCGCCGCCCTGCCGGGCGAAGCCGGCGCGGCGTCCGCGGCCGCCCGCGACGGCCACGCCTCCGGCTCCCGCCCGGAGACGACGGGGCTGCCCTTCGGCAGGCCCGGACGGCCGTTCGGCAGCACGCCCTTCGTCTTCGGGTTCACCGCCGCGCTCGGCGTGCTGACCGCCTGGCTGCTGGTCCAGGCGCTCACCGCCAGCGCCTCGATGCTGCTGCTGATCGTCGTGTCGTTGTTCCTGGCCGTCGGCCTGGATCCCGCCGTGCGCTGGCTGGAGGAGCACGGCCTGCCGCGCTGGGCGGCGATCACCGCGGTGTTCACGGCGGTGATCGTGCTGTTCGCCGGGTTCGCCATGGCGATCATCCCGGCGCTGTCCGAGCAGGCGGGACAGTTCGCCGAGCAGTTGCCCACCTACATCCAGCAGTTGCAGAACAACCCCCAGATCCGCGACCTGGACCAGCGCTACCAGCTCCTGGAGCGGCTGCAGGCGTACCTGACCAGCGGCGACCTCGGACGGCAGGTGTTCGGCGGGCTGCTCGGCATCGCCTCGATCGTGGTCAGCGCCGTGTTCTCCACGCTGACCGTGCTCATCCTCACCCTGTACTTCCTGGGCGCGCTGCGCTCCATCACGCGCACCGGCTACCGGCTGATCCCAAGGAGCCGCAGGGACCGGGCCCGCCTGCTCGGCGACGAGATCCTCAACCGGGTCGGCGGCTACGTGGCCGGCAACCTGATCATCTCGCTGATCGCGGGCGTGACCACGTTCGTCTTCCTGTCGATCGCGGGGGTGCCGTACGCGCTGGCCCTGGCGATCATCGTGGCGGTCACCGACCTCATCCCGCTCATCGGCGCGTTCATCGGCGCGGGCATCGCCACGCTGGTCGCGCTGTTCGCCTCGCTCCCGGTGGCCATCGCCACCCTGATCTTCTTCGTCGTCTACCAGCAGATCGAGAACTACCTGATCGCGCCCAAGGTGATGAAGTCGTCCGTGGACGTGCCGGCCGCCGCCACCATCGTGGCCGCCCTCATCGGCGGCGCCCTGCTCGGCGTGGTGGGCGCCCTGCTGGCCATCCCGGTCGCCGCCGCCATCCAGGTGATCGTCAACCACGTCGTGCTGCCCCGTCAGGAACGTCACTGAGGACGCCGGGTGTGAGCGCCTGACCTCGGGGTACCTGGGGCGGACCCGACGCCCGGCATCCCTCGTCCCCGCCGGGCGTCCCGACCCCAGGGAGGCCGTCCATGGACGCGATCGTGCTGCTCAAAGAGGACCACAAGACCGTGGAGAAGCTGTTCAAGGAGTTCGAGAAGGCGGGCAAGGACGCCCACAAGACCAAGCAGAAGATCGTCGCGCAGGTCATCGAGGAGCTGACCGCGCACACCTACATCGAGGAGAAGATCTTCTACCCGGCCGCCCGCTCCGGCACCCCCGACACCACCGACCACATCCTGGAGAGCGTCGAGGAGCACCACGTCGTCGTCTGGATGTTGTCGGAGCTGAAGGACCTCGACCCGGCCGACGAGCGCTACGACGCCAAGATGACGGTGCTCATGGAGAACGTCCGCCACCACGTCGAGGAGGAGGAGAAGGAGTGGTTCCCGCAGGTGCGCGAGTCCATGGGGCGCAACCGGCTGCAGGAGCTGGGGGAGCAGATGGCCAAGGCCAAGGCCGAGGCCCCGCGTGACCCCCTGAAGATCCCCAGCGCCTCCTCCTAGCGGACAACGCGGGACGGAACGGCTTGTGGCGGCCACGGTCACCGTGAGTTGCGAGGACGCCGCGCGGTAGGGCGACGCGGCAGGGCGGCGCGCCGGACAGCAGGGACATGTCCGGCGCGTTTTACCGTCGTCCGACGTGGGGTTGATCTGGCACTAAGGTGTGCCGCATGAATATAACTACGGAGAGTAGCGTCATGCGTACTCTCAGACACGATGTGCCGGCATCGCTGGTGGTGTTCCTCGTCGCGGTGCCCCTCTCACTCGGCGTCGCCCTGGCCGCGGGCGCGCCGCTGGCCGCCGGGCTCGTCGCCGCCGCGGTCGGCGGCATCGTCGCCGGGCGGCTGGGCGGCTCGGTGGTGCAGGTCAGCGGTCCGACCGCGAGCCTGACGGTGGTGATCGCCGGTCTCGTGCAGACCTACGGCTGGCGCGCCACCTGCCTGATCACGATCCTGGCCGGCGGCCTGCAGGTGCTGCTCGGCGCGTTCAAGGCGGCCCGGGCCGCCCTCGCGGTCTCGCCCGCGGTCGTCCACGGCATGCTGGCCGGCGTCGGCATCATCATCGCGCTCGCCCAGCTGCACGTCGTCCTCGGCGGCAGCCCCGAGCAGTCGCCGTGGGCCAACCTGGCCGAGCTGCCCAGCCAGATCATGGACCTGCACGGCCACAAGGTCATGGTCGGCATCCTCACCATCACCGTCCTGCTGGCCTGGAGCCGGATGCCCAAGCACGTCCGGGCGATCCCCGCGCCGCTGGCCGCGCTGCTCGCCGCCGCCGTCACCGCCGCGGTGTTCGGCTGGAACGTCACCCGCATCGACCTGTCCGGCGCGATCACCGCGTGGGCGCCTCCCGTGCTGCCGGCCGGCGACTGGCAGCACATCGCCATGGGCGTGCTGCTGGTGGCGCTGGTGGCCGGGGCGGAGTCGCTGCTGTGCTGCGTGGCCACCGACAGCATGCACACCGGTCCCCGCTCCGACCTCGACCGCGAGCTGACCGGCCAGGGCGTGGCCAACATGGTGAGCGGCGTGCTCGGCGGGCTCCCGGTCGCCGGCGTGATCGTGCGCAGCACCACCAACATCCAGGCGGGCGCCCGCACCCGCTGGTCGGCGACCCTGCACGGCGCCTGGGTGCTGCTGTTCGCCCTCTGCCTGGGCTGGACGATCAAGCTGATCCCGATGGAGGCGCTGGCCGCGCTGCTGGTCTTCATCGGCATCAAGACCATCAGCCTCGGCCATCTCAGGAAGGTCCACGGCCACAACGAGGTGCCCGTCTACGTCATGACCATGTCCGGCGTGATCCTGGTCGGGCTGGCCGAGGGCGTCCTGGCCGGGCTGGCGCTGGCCGCGCTGCTGGCGCTGCGGCGGCTGACCCGGGTCACCGTGGACAAGCGGCAGGAACCCGGCGGGGTCATGCACGCGACGGTCTCCGGCTCGCTCACCTTCCTGGGCGTGCCCCGGCTGACCCAGGAGCTGCGCGCCATCCCGCCGGGCGTCGCCGTCGACCTCGACCTGAACATCGACTTCATGGACAACGCCGCCTTCGACGCGATCCACTCCTGGCGGCTGGACCACGAGCGCCTGGGCGGCACCGTCACCATCGACGAGCTGCACGACGAGTGGTACACGATGGCGGCCAGCGGCGGCCGCATGTTCCCGGCCAAGAGCCCGCCCAAGGCGCCCGGCCGCTGGTGGCTGCCGTGGACCCACCGCGGCCGTCCGCTGTCGGCCACGGCGGCGATCGAGTGCCGCCTGGCCCAGGGCGCGGACGAGTTCCACAAGCGCACGGCCCCGCTGCTGCGGCCCATCTTCACCCAGCTCGCCACCCAGCAGCGTCCCTCGCACCTGTTCATCACCTGCGCCGACTCGCGGATCGTGCCCAGCCTGATCACCTCCAGCGGGCCCGGCGACCTGTTCACGGTCCGCAACATCGGCAACCTGGTGCCGTGCGCCGGCTCCGAGCCGCACGACGACTCGGTGGCCGCCGCCATCGAGTACGCCACCGGCGTGCTGAGCGTGCACACCATCACCGTCTGCGGCCACTCCGGCTGCGGCGCGATGGCGGCGCTGCTGAAGGGCCCGGCGACCACGGAGGGCCTGCCGCAGCTCAGCCGCTGGCTGCGGCACGGCCGTGCCAGCCTCGACCGGCTCGGCGAGGGCGGCCACGACCCCTCCGCCGAGGACGCCGCCCTCGACGCGCTGTGCCGGCTCAACATCCAGCAGCAGCTGGAGAACCTGCGGACCTACCGCAAGGTCGACGAGCAGGTCAGGGCCGGGCGGCTGACGCTGGTGGGGCTGTACTTCGACATCGGCTCGGCGCGGGTGCACCATGTGCCGCCGCGCGCGTCCGCCGCCCCCGAGCCGGACGGCCCGCTGCCGACCGAGCCCACCCCCACCTAATCGCCTCCCCGCCGCGCCGGTCCGCCGGCGCGGCGGGGTCACACCACGTGGTTCCGCAGGCCCAGCTCCTCCGGGTAGGGGGAGAAGTACGTCTGGTCCTGGACGTAGGTGGCCGCCTCGCCGCGGGCGTGGTGGCGCAGCAACGTCAGCGGGACGCTCAGCGCCACCCGGTGCGCCGCGTACGAGCCGATGACCTCGACCAGGTCGGCGCGGCGCACCGGGTCGAGCTCGTCGCCGAGCATGCCGAGGCAGTGCTGCAGCACGTTGACGTTGCGCCCGATCGACGCCTTGACCGCCATCGCCCGCCGGAACGCCGTGCCGTACTCCTCGGCCAGCTCCTCCCGCGGCCGGACGCCCGCGGCGGCGACCAGGCGGCCGGTCTCGCGGTAGCCCTCGGTCGAGTGGGCCAGCAGCTGCATCTTGTGCCGGGCCTGGAAGGCGACCAGGTCACGCGGCCGCCAGTCGCCCTCCAGCAGCTCCCGCAGCCGCGCGTGGGCGAAGATGCGCTCGACGAACGCCTCCCGCAGGACGGCGTCGTTGAGCCGCCCCTCGTCCTCGACGGGCAGCAGCGGGTGGCCCTCGATCACCGCGCCGGCGAACAGGCCCCGGTTGTCGCGGGTCACCGCATGGTCACCGGCGTAGAGCGGGATGCCGTGGATGCCGCAGCTCGGGCTCTTGGCCTTGAACACGTAACCGTCGGCCGCCAGGCGCGGGGACCGTTCGGCGGCCAGCTCGTCCATGGCGGAGGTGAGGTCGCGGCGGCTCTGCCGGGTCATCAGGCGGGGACCGGCGGGCGAACGCTCCAGGCGCAGCGTCTCGCGGGGCGCGCCGAGGCCGATCTCCATCTCGGGGCAGATCGGCACCCAGTCCACGAACGGCGCCAGCTCCTGCGTCAGGAAACGGGCGCGGCTGTGCCCGCCGTTGTGCCGTACCGGCTCGCCGAGCAGACAGCTCGACACCGCCACCCGCGGCCTGCCCCAATCCTGCGCCTGCGCCATGTCCTGACAGATGCCCAGCTCGTGCGTCCGCACGCCACCGAGATTTGTCGCAACCAGGGCGTAGCGTTCAGGCATGACGAATGCGCACATTCCGCTTGATGGCGAGCAGTGGCAGCCTGGGGACCTCGTCGTCGACGCCGACGGCGGCCTGTTCACGCGCGCGAGTGCGCAGGACGAGGCCGACGGCCTGCCCTGGGGGCGTCCCCGGCACGCCGCGCGGCACGCCGACGGGAGCGTCCACGTGCCGGCGGGCGAGGCGGGGGAGCAGGTGCCCGCCCGTCCGCTGACGTTGCTGCTGCGCGACGGGCGGCCGGCGCTGCCCGCCGTGCCGGCCGACGCGGCGACGGTGCTCGGCACGCAGGCCCGGCAGACCGCGGCGCTGGCCGGCGTCGGCGGCCTGTTCCTGGCCGCCACCGCCTTCGACCCGGACGGCGCCGGCGACCCGAGGGCGGCCCGGCTGCGCGCGGACCTGCTGGACCACGTGGTGGTGGTCGACGACGCGGAGGAACTGACCGCGATGTTCGGCGGCGCGGCCGACGGGCTGCTCGTCGAGCTGGCCGAATGGCACCGGCGCAGCGTGGATGAGACCGCCTGACCGCGGCGGCCGCCCGGCCCGCTTCTCGGGTCAGGCGCCGGTGGGGCGGGTGCGGGCCATGCGGAGGCGGACCTGGGAGGAGGCGCCGGTCTGGGTGATGACGAACTCGTCGCAGAGGCGGCGCATCACCCACAGGCCGTAGCCGCCCGGCCCGATCCGGGGACGCGCGTCGGGGCAGGCGTCGGGCCGCAGGCTGCCCGAGTGGTCGCCGACCTCGACGGTGAGGAAGTCGTCGTCGGCCCAGATGTGCACCCAGCCGGCCCCGCCCGCATGGTCGAGGACGTTGGTGACGGCCTCGTTGGCGGCGAGCGCGAGGTCGTCACCGCGCTGGGAGGCCAGCCCGGCCTCGACCGCGTGACGGCGGACGAGCTCCCGCAGCCCCGCGAGGTCTCGGCTGATCGGCCAGCTCGCGGCAGCGCCGGGGGAAGGCTCGGACATCGGTCCCTCCTACCCGGAATCACACACCGTGTGCCCATGATGACATTGACCCGGCCGTGCGCGCAGGCCAAGCGGAGACAGAAGAGGGCTGGCCCATCCTGCCCGAGTCGCGGCTCCCGCGCCAATGCCCGGCCAGGGGAATTCCTGGCGGCGGGCCGCCTGACCGCAATGACGTGCCGAGGGGCTGAAAAATAGCATCGTTCCAAATGGGGAATTTATCCGGAACTCCTGGCCGGTGACTCGATCTTGCTCCATCGTGGGCGATGCAACGCGGCTCCGCTGCTGCGGAGGCGTACCGAGAGCCAAGGGAGTTCCATGCTCAACCGATATCGGGCCCTGCCGGCCGCGGTGGCGATGCTCACCGCGCTGGCGGGCGCGGCCGTGCCCGCCGGGGCGGCCGTGCCCGCCGGGGCGGCCGGGCCCGCGCAGGCGTCCGCCGTCGCACCCCTCACCGTGACGTTCGCCGCCACGGAGGACGTGTTCATCAGCCAGGCCGAGCCGGCGAAGAGCTTCGCGACCGCGACCTGGATGAGCGTCTGCGGCGCCGCGTGCGGCAGCGCCGCCGCGGGCCAGCGGGTCGGCCTGGCCCGCTTCAAGGTCACCGGGATCCCGGAGGACGCCGAGGACATCAAGGTCACCCTGGACGTCGTCCCGGCCAGGACGACGGACACCACCGTGTCGGTCCGTCCCGTGCCGGGCTCCTGGACCGAGGCGGCCACGACCTGGAACACCCGCCCCGAGCTCGGCGCCGCGGCCGTCGCCTCGCACACCGGTTTCACCGCCGGGACGACGGTCAGGCTGGACGTGTCCGCCGCCGTCAAGGGCGACGGCACGTACGCCTTCGCTCTCACCGGCGGCGACGCCACCGCCACCGTGCTGATGTCCTCGCGCGAGACCGGGAACCGCGGCCCGAAGCTCACGGTCACCTACACCGAGGGCGGCGGCCAGACCGACGGGCCGCTGCCGTTCGTCCTGCCGGGGAAGGCGGCCCTGCGCGGGTCGGCCAGGAAGGTGTTCGCGCACTACTTCACGCCGTATCCGGTGTCGCTGGACAACCAGGCCCCGGCCGGCGACTACTACGCCAGGAACTACCTCAAGCCGGACGGCGAGAGCGGCAAGCACGCCGCCTACGGCGGGCTGCTGCGCGACCGGCCGGTCGGACGTGACCCCATCAGCGGCGACTACGCGCTGGCCGACTTCAAGACCGAGGTCAAGCAGGCCGTCGCGGCCGGCCTGGACGGCTTCACCGTCGACATCCTGTCGATCACCAGCGCCCACTGGACGCGGGTGCAGAACCTGATCAAGGCGGCCGAGGCCGTGGACCCCGGGTTCAAGATCGTGCTGATGCCGGACACGAACGGCCTGGCCTCGGTGGACAGCGCCGCGTTCGCCGCCGCGATGGCCAAGCTGGCCGCCTCGAAGTCGGTCTACCGGCTCGCCGACGACCGCCTGGTGGTGGCGCCGTTCAAGGCCGAGGGGCGCACCGCCGCCTGGTGGGCGGCCTGGATGAGGACGATGGAGACCGAGCACGGCGTCAAGGTGGCGCTGGTGCCCTGCTTCCTCGACTTCAACAAGTACCGGGACGCGTTCGCCTCGATCAGCTACGGCTTCTCCAACTGGGGCAACCGCAACCCCGCCGCCAACGCCGCCCTGGGCGGCAACATCGACCGCGCGCACGGCATGGGCAAGATCTGGATGCAGCCGGTGTCCGTCCAGGACGAACGCCCCAACCAGGGCGTCTTCGACGAGGCGGGCAACACCGAGAACCTGCGGGCGACGTGGAAGGGCGCGATCGACGGCAAGGCCGACTGGGTCCAGCTCACCACCTGGAACGACTACTCCGAGAACACCCAGTTCGCGCCGTCCAGGAACGCCGGCTGGACGTACCTGGACATCAACGCCTACTACCTGACCTGCCACAAGCTCGGCTGCCCGAAGATCACGAACGACGCGGCGTACCTGACCCACCGGGTCCAGCCGGTCGCGGCCCAGCCCTCCTTCGCGCAGACCAAGCTCATGAAGCTGCGCGGCGGCAGCACGGCCGCGCGTGACACGGTCGAGGTGCTCACCATGCTGACGGCGGCGGCCAGGGTGTCGGTGACCGTCGGCGGCACGACGCAGAGCTACGACGCGCCCGCCGGCGTGTCGGCCAGGACGTTCCCGCTGAAGGCGGGGACCGCGTCGGCGACGGTCGCCAGAGGGTCGGCGACGGCGGCCAAGGTGGTCTCGCCGTACCCGATCACCGCGACGCCCTACGTGCAGGACCTGCACTACCGCGCGGCCTCCAGCGAACGATGACCGCGCCGGCCCGGGTCCGCGCCGCCCGCGCGGACCCGCGCCGCCCCTCGTTCCCGGCGGGGGAGTTGACGAGCGCGCCCTGCTGTGAAAAGCTGAAGGCGGCACCGAGGTTGACACTTATAGTAAGTGTGGACATTCGTTTCTCAGTTGGGTTATGCTGCTGCCTCGCGCCGCCCTTCGACGCCCCGGATTTCGATCCGGGCGTTTGGCGTGCGCGCAGTTCGATTCCGTCCGTGCCCTCCGGAAGGACAACTGTTGGCAGCCGCACGTAGTGTTCCCGTCGTTCCCGCCGGTCCTCCTCGCGTCTCTTTCGCCCGCATCCAGGAGCCCCTCGAAGTTCCTGACCTCCTCGCCCTGCAGACCGAGTCGTTCGACTGGTTGCTGGGCAACGAGAAGTGGAAGGGCCGGGTGGAGGCGGCTCGTCAGGCCGGGCGCAGGGACGTCCCGACCCAGTCGGGCCTCGAAGAGATCTTCGAAGAGATCAGTCCCATCGAGGACTTCTCGGGGACCATGTCCTTGTCGTTCCGCGACCACCGGTTCGAGCCGCCCAAGTACTCAGTCGATGAGTGCAAGGACAAGGACATGACCTTCTCCGCCCCGATGTTCGTCACGGCGGAGTTCATCAACAACACCACCGGTGAGATCAAGAGCCAGACGGTGTTCATGGGCGATTTCCCGCTCATGACGCCGAAGGGCACGTTCATCATCAACGGCACCGAGCGTGTCGTGGTCTCGCAGCTGGTCCGTTCGCCCGGTGTCTACTTCGAACGTAACGTCGACAAGACCTCGGACAAGGACCTGTACGGCTGCAAGGTCATCCCGTCGCGGGGTGCCTGGCTGGAGTTCGAGATCGACAAGCGCGACAGCGTCGGTGTGCGCATCGACCGTAAGCGCAAGCAGGCCGTCACCGTGCTTCTCAAGGCGCTGGGATGGACCAACGACCAGATCCTCGAGCGGTTCGGCCAGTACGAGTCGATGCGCGCGACGCTGGAGAAGGACCACACGGCCGGCCAGGACGACGCCCTGCTGGACATCTATCGTAAGCTGCGGCCGGGTGAGCCGCCGACCAAGGAGTCGGCGCAGACCCTGCTGGAGAACCTGTACTTCAACCCCAAGCGGTACGACCTGGCCAAGGTGGGCCGCTACAAGGTCAACAAGAAGCTCGGGGTGGACGCCGAGATCACGCAGGGCACGCTGACCGAGGACGACATCGTCTCGATGATCGAGTACCTGGTGCGGCTGCACGCGGGGGAGACGTCCATGGGCGAGGTCGTCGTGGAGATCGACGACATCGACCATTTCGGCAACCGGCGCATCCGCAGCGTCGGCGAGCTCGTCCAGAACCAGGTCCGGCTGGGCCTGGCCCGCATGGAGCGCGTCGTCCGCGAGCGGATGACCACCCAGGACGTCGAGGCGATCACGCCGCAGACCCTGATCAACATCCGGCCGGTGGTGGCGTCGATGAAGGAGTTCTTCGGCACCTCGCAGCTGTCGCAGTTCATGGACCAGATCAACCCGCTGGCCGGCCTGACGCACAAGCGGCGGCTGAACGCCCTGGGCCCCGGCGGTCTGTCCCGTGAGCGGGCCGGGATGGAGGTCCGCGACGTGCATCCGTCCCACTACGGCCGGATGTGTCCCATCGAGACGCCCGAGGGGCCGAACATCGGCCTCATCGGTTACCTCGCCTGCTACGGCCGTCTCAACGCCTTCGGCTTCATCGAGACGCCCTACCGCAAGGTCGTGGACGGCCGGGTGACCGACCGGATCGACTACCTGACGGCCGACGAGGAGGACCGGTTCGTCGTCGCCCAGGCGAACTCGGCACTCGGCGCGGACGGCGAGCTGACCGACGCCCGCGTCCTGGTCCGCACCAAGGGCGGCGAGACCGATTACGTGGCCTCCCGCGAGGTGGACTACATCGACGTGTCGCCGCGCCAGATGGTGTCGGTCGCCACCGCGATGATCCCGTTCCTG
Organism: Nonomuraea sp. NPDC001831; assembly: GCF_042892035.1. NCBI lineage: Bacteria > Bacillati > Actinomycetota > Actinomycetes > Streptosporangiales > Streptosporangiaceae > Nonomuraea > Nonomuraea sp. NPDC001831. The sequence continues at coordinate 599,469 of NZ_JBIATU010000004.1, forward strand.
GAGCACGACGACGCCAACCGGGCCCTGATGGGCGCGAACATGCAGCGCCAGTCGGTGCCGCTGATCCGCAGCGAGGCGCCGCTGGTCGGCACCGGCATGGAGTACCGTGCCGCGACCGACGCCGGCGACGTCATCAGCGCCGAGAAGGCCGGCGTGGTCGAGGAGGTCTCCGCCGACTACGTCACCGTCATGAACGACGACGGCTCGCGCACCACCTACCGGGTCGCCAAGTTCAGGCGCTCCAACCAGGGCACCTCCTTCAACCAGAAGCCCATCGTCGCCGAGGGCGACCGGGTCGAGGCCGGCCAGGTCATCGCCGACGGCCCCTGCACCGACGACGGTGAGATGGCGCTCGGCAAGAACCTGCTGGTGGCGTTCATGCCGTGGGAGGGCCACAACTACGAGGACGCGATCGTGCTGTCCCAGCGCCTGGTCCAGGACGACGTCCTCTCCTCGATCCACATCGAGGAGCACGAGGTCGACGCCCGCGACACCAAGCTGGGCCCGGAGGAGATCACCCGGGACATCCCCAACGTCTCCGAGGACATCCTGGCCGATCTCGACGAGCGCGGGATCGTCCGGATCGGTGCCGAGGTCGTGCCCGGCGACATCCTGGTCGGCAAGGTCACCCCGAAGGGCGAGACCGAGCTGACCCCGGAGGAGCGGCTGCTGCGCGCCATCTTCGGGGAGAAGGCCCGCGAGGTCCGCGACACGTCGCTGAAGGTGCCGCATGGGGAGCGCGGCACGGTCATCGACGTGCGCACCTTCTCCAGGGAACACGGTGACGAGCTGCCGCCCGGGGTGAACGAGCTGGTCAGGGTGTACATCGCGCAGAAGCGTAAGATCACCGACGGCGACAAGCTGGCCGGCCGGCACGGCAACAAGGGCGTCATCTCCAAGATCCTGCCGGTCGAGGACATGCCGTT
>NZ_JBIATU010000005.1:0-471718 GCF_042892035.1 Nonomuraea sp. NPDC001831
ACCTCACCGGCCGGTCAGCGTCACCACAGCTCCCCGAATCAGGGACGAAATACACCTCAAGTGGTGACCCTCATCCTCATAATCAACTCACTAGCTGTTGTGGGGCTCGTCGAGCGGGGTGAGCGCCTGGCTGGCCTGCTCGTGCTCCAGGCCCGTCGCCTGCAACAGGTCCACCGCGATCGACCGCAGCTGCGCGATGATGACGTGCGCCGAGAAGCCCAGCCGCTCGGGCCGTTCCCGGCCGGCCACCGCCAGCAGCGCCTGCCGCGCCAGCAGGGGATCGCGTCCGGCGGCCAGCTCCAGCTGCAGCAGCAGCGCCGCCTCCGAGACCTCGCGCATCGCCTCGGCCAGCGCCGTGGGCGGCGGGCTCGCCTCGCCCAGCGCCGCCAGCGTGCGACGGACCATCACCCGGGCGTTGCGCAGAGCCAGGTCGACGGGGACGGCGGCGGTCTCGTACCGGGCCAGGGCGGCCCGGCGATGCCAGTGCAGCGGCGAGATCATGGTGATCTCCTTGCTGGTCTCCAGCGCCATCGCGAACTCCTCGACGGCGGCCTGCGTCGTCCGCGCCTCCTCCAGCGCCTCGGCGGCCAGGTCGACGTCCCGCTTCTCGATCGCCTCCGCCGCCTGCTCCAGGACGGTGGACAGCGCGTCCAGCACCCCCGACAGGTGTTTGGCCGCGATCGTGAACGGGCTGGCGGGCATCAGCGCGACCGCCGCGACGCCGATGACGCCCCCGGTGAGGGCGTCGGCCATGCGGTCGAGGCCGCCGGCGTTCTCGCCGGGCAGCAGCGTGGCCACCAGCACCGCCGACGAGCCCGCCTGCGCGACGAACAGCGCCCCGCCGTTGAGCAGCAGCGCGACGGCCATGGCAAGCCCGACGACCAGCGCGAGCTGCCAGGGGCCCGAGCCGATCCAGGACACCAGCAGGTCGCCCACGCCAACACCGAGGCTCACGCCGACCACCAGCTCGGCGACGCGCCGCAGCCGCTGGCCGAGCCCCACGCCGACGCAGATCAGCACGGAGATCGGCGCGAAGAACGGCCGGGCGTGCCCGAGCAGGTCGACGGCGATGATCCAGGCCAGCGCCGCGCCCACCGCGCACTGCACGATCGAGGGCGCCATGAGACCGAACGTGCCCAGTCGTTCCCTTACGTGATCGCTGAGCCTCGTTCGCACCTTTTCACCTTGGCGGATCTTTGTGACATTGAGGTCACGTTTGCCCCGTGACATCCGGCTGAACCGCGCCGGCGGCGAGCCGCCTGCGGACGAGCACGATGACCGCGACCACGACCGGCGTGGCCATCCACAGGTACGTGGACTGCTCGCCGACGCCGAAGGCCAGGACGGCGCTGACCGCCCAGAGCACGCCGCAGCCCCAGTAGACCCACGCCGAGGTGGCCATCCGCCGCCTGCTCGCGTGGGCGTTGAGCAGCCCCTGCGACAGGGCGAGCGTGAACAGCGCGCCCTGGCAGAACATCAGGATCGCCTCCGTCCCCGCGAACAGCGCCAGCGCCAGCCCCTTGGACGCCTGCACGTCGACGTCGGCCGCCGACATCTCGCTCCACAGGTTCATCGTGTACGGCAGGAACGCCGAGCACAGCAGCAGCGGCACGTGCAGCAGCAGGACCGGCTGGGACACCCGGTGCAGCTGGTCGAAGAGTGTGTGGTGGGCCCGCCAGCTGAACCACAACATCAGGAAGGCCAGTACGAACGCCGCGAACGAGCCCTGGTGATGGCTCAGGGCGCCGGCGAGGTCACGGAAGTCGTCGTCCGCCGGACGGGGGATCTCCAGGACGAGCAGCGTGATCGCGATCGCGAAGACCGCGTCGCTGAACATCCCGACCCGCTCCGGGGTCATGCCGGGCCGGGGGGCCGGTGGGGGGCTGGACACAGCGGGTCTCCGTCACTCGTGGGGGGATGACCAGCATAGAGGTCCGGACCCGCCCGGGCTCACCTGTCCAGGAACGCGTCCACGGCGGCCAGGAAGGCGGCCCGTTCGGTGACATGGATGAGGTGCCCGGCCTCGATGGTGACCAGTTCGGCGCCGGGGATCAGGCGGGCCAGCCCGGGGGCGTCGAACGGGCTCAGCCGTCCGCCCGACAACACCAGCGTGGGCGCCGTGATCTTCCCCAGTTCGGCGGCCAGCGCCGGGTCGGGGTCGACGATGAACGGCTCGGTCTGGTGCATCATCCGCCAGTCGAAGCCGGTGGAATCGTCCTCCACCAGCGGCTGCCGTCCCTTGATCGGGTACGGCGCCGTGACGTCCTCCAGCACCAGCCGCTCGACCCGCTCGGGGTGGCGCATGGCCAGGTGGTAGGAGACCATGCCGCCGAGCGAGTGCCCGACCAGCCGGACGCGGTCGAGGCCCAGGTGGTCGAGGAGCGCCACGACGTCCTCGGCCATCGTGCCCACCGCGTACTCGCCCGGACGGTCGCTGGCCCCGTGGCCGCGCAGGTCGGGGGCGAAAACGTGGTGACGGGCAGCGAAGTGCCGGATGACGCCGTTCCAGTCGTTGTGGTTCGCGGTCCTGCCGTGGACGAGGACCAGCGGCGGAGCGGCGGGATCGCCCTCCTCGCGGTAGGCGAGCTTGATGCCGTTGACGTGTGCTTCGCGAATCACATCCGGGAACACTACCTTCGCTCCTTTTGTGCGCTTCAAGGTTCCGCCGAGAGCTTGACCGGCCAGCGCACGTTGACATCGCCGCGGCCGTTCATGGGCAGACATTGCCCATGAACCCCGCCGGGCCGCTCGGCTAGCGTCGCGACGGTGGGGAAGCCGGTACTGGAGAAGGGGCAACGCATGCCGGACCCGATTGAAGTGCGAAAGGTGCCGATCGAGAGCGTGACCGACGCCTCCGGGCTGTCCCGGCTCATCGCGGACGGGGTGATCGAGGCGCGCCGGGTGCTCGCGGTGATCGGCAAGACCGAGGGCAACGGCGGCGTCAACGACTACACGCGCATCCTGGCCGACCGGGCCTTCCGCGAGGTCCTGGCCGAGCACGGCCACCCGTCCCCCGAGAGCGTGCCGCTGGTGTGGTCGGGCGGCACCGACGGCGTCCTCAGCCCGCACGCCACCGTCTTCGCCACCACGGCGGACGCGCCGATGAGCGACGAGCCGCGCCTGTCGGTGGGCGTGGCGATGAGCGAGGTGATCCTGCCCGAGGACATCGGCCGTCCGGCGATGGTGGAGAAGGTGGCCGCCGGGGTGCGGGAGGCCATGAAGATCGCCGGCATCGACGACCCGCGCGACGTGCACTACGTCCAGACCAAGACGCCGCTGCTCACGCTGGCCACGATCACCGAGGCCAGGAGCCGCGGCCAGGACACCGCCATCGAGGAGACCGGCCCGTCGATGGACCTGTCCAACTCCACCACCGCGCTCGGCATCGCCGTCGCGCTCGGCGAGATCGACATGCCCCGGGCCGACCAGATCCACAAGGACCTGTCGCTGTACTCCTCGGTGGCGTCGTGCTCGTCGGGGGTGGAGCTGGACCGGGCGCAGATCGTGCTGGTGGGGAACGTGCGCGGCGTCGGCGGGCGCTACCGCATCGGGCACAGCGTCATGAAGGACGCGCTCGACGCCGACGGCATCTGGGCGGCCATCAGGGACGCCGGGCTGCCGCTGCCGGACCGCCCGCACCCCTCCGACCTCGGCGAGCGGCTGGTCAACGTGTTCATGAAGTGCGAGGCCGACCCGTCGGGACGGGTGCGCGGGCGGCGCAACATCATGCTGGACGACTCCGACGTGCACTGGCACCGGCAGATCAAGGCGGCCGTCGGCGGGGTGGCGGCCTCGGTCACCGGCGACCCCGCGGTGTTCGTCTCGGTGGCCGCCGTGCACCAGGGGCCGTCGGGCGGCGGCCCGGTCGCGGCCATCGCCGACCTCGGCTGACCGGCCGGCGTTGTTGACCGGCCGGGTCGTTGCTGACCGATCGGGGCGTTGCTGACCGACCGGGCCTCGGCTGACCGATCGGCCCCACGGCTAACCGGCCGGCCCCGGCCCGCACCAGGGGAGCACGGTCAGCTCGGGCCAGGCTTCGGCGCAGCGCGCCGCCTTGGCCTCGTAGACCTCGCGCGGCGCCTGCCGGGGGTTGGGACGCAGCACGAGGTTGAAGGCGTCGGCCACGCCGTAGGGGGCGTAGATCCGCCACGCCCCGGCCGGGGTGAGCCGGACGCCGATCGCGCTCGTGGTGCTGGGGAAGGAGTCGATCGCGGCCTCGGAGCTGTCGTAGGGCGGGCACGGCACGCCGAAGCGGCGCTCGTACCACAGATGGACACGGGCCTCGTTGCGGATCTCCACCGGCACGTCGCCGAACAGCTCCCGTCCGGCCCTGATCGCGCGGTCCTCCGCCTCCCACGACAGGTCGGACGGATCGTGATAGATCAGGTCATAGTCTTTGACGCCGTAGCCCGGCGGACGGCCCGTCACGTGATTCCAGATCGCCTGGACGACCGCGCCCGCCGCCAGCCACCAGCCGGGCAGGCCGAGCCTGACAGCTCCGCCGAGCACCCGCACCAGCACCGGGTCGGTCTCCAGCACGGCCCGCACGGCCGCAGTCTGCTCGTCGAGGGGGAGCCGAGAGATCCGCACCGCACCTGTCTAGCAGCCCACCCCGACAGAACACCGCCGGAACACCGACGACCACCGCCGGAACGCTGACGAGCACCGCAGGAACGCCAGGGAGCCCGCCGCAACGCCGGGGAGCACCGCCGGAACGCCTCCAGGGCGGCTCCAGGAACGGGGGCGGTGAGGCCCGCGGGTAGTCTCGTTCGTTGTGCCGACCATCCCACAGCCACTCGACCCCGACGACGACGGCAGCGCCGCCCCCGCCGTGGCCGCCGCCCTGGCCGCCTACGAGGCGGGCGCGTGCGGCCCCGCCGACGTGCTGGCCGCGCTGAGCGGCGCGCGGCTGCTGGTGCCGGTGGTGGCCCTGCTGACTGAGTCCGAGGTCGGTGAGCACGGGCTGCGCCAGGAGAAGGAGAGCGAGATGGCGCTGCCCAAGCTCGTCGGCCAGGACGGCAGGCACGCGGTGCTCGCCTTCACCGGCACCGACGCGCTGACCAGATGGCGCAAGGACGCCCGCCCGATCCAGACCGGCACGCTCCAGGTCTGCCGGGCGGCCGTGCACGAGGAGGCCGCGGCGGTCGTGGTCGACGTGGCCGGGCCGGTGCAATTCGTGATCGAGGGCGAGGTGCTGAGGGCGCTGGCCGCGGTCGAGTCCGGCACCGTGGACCAGCTCGGCGGCGTCACCGTCGCCAGGATGGAGCCCGCCCCGCCGCCCCGCCGCCGCTGGTTCTCCCGCCGAACCGGCTGAACACCGCGTCGGCGAAACGGCTGAACACCGCGTCCCCAGCGGAACCGGCTGGGCACCGCGTCTCCGGCGGAACCGGCTTAACACCGCGTTCCCGATGGAAACGGCTGAACGCCGCTTCTCGCGCAGCCGAACGCTCTCGCGTGAGCCGGACGCGCCGACGCCCCCGGCCGGTGCCGGTCACCGGCCGGGGGCGTTCACCGGACGTCCTCAGAATCGGACGTCCTCAGAAGCGGACGTCCTCAGAAGCGGACGTCCTCAGAAGCGGACGTCCTCAGGAACGGACGTCCCCAAGAGCGGACGTCGTCAGGAGACGGTCAGGTAGAACCCGGTGTCGGCCGCCACGCCGTCGGCGAGCTGGCTGTAAACCGCGACCGCCCGGTAGTGGCCCCCGCAGATCGCCGCCCCGCGCTGCACCGACAGCGAGCGCGGGTAGGTGGACCGGCCCGTCGGCGTCACGTGGATCGCCAGGTCGCCGTCGTAGTCGACGTCGTCGCTGAGGATCACGCAGTACGTCCCGCGGAACATGCGCCTGACCTCCTCGACGTTCTTGCTCGCGGTCACCGCGCCGTCCGCCCGGACGGTGGCCGAGGCCTGGGCGTACGGAGTGTCCGCGTACGCCGCCGCGGGCGTCAGGACGGCCGCCGCGACGAGCGCGACGCCGGCGGCGCGCCGGATGATGTTCATAGGGGTGCTCCCTCGGTTCGCGGTCAGGAGATGGTCAGGTCGAAGCCGCCGTCGGCGAGCCGGCCGCTGCTGGTGTCGTAGACGCCGACGGTGATGGTGTTGGACTCGTGGCAGGTCGCCGACGAGTTCCGGTAGGCGATGAACGGCAGGCGGCGGGGCGCCCGCGGGGTGATCTGGATCACCGCGGTAGACGTGGTGACGTGCCTGTCGACCATCACGCAGTAGCGTCCGGTCGAGGCCCGCCACGTCTTGAGGATGTTCTTGCCGTTGTTCAGCTCGCCGTCCGCGTCGACGATCGCCGCGGCCCGCGCGTAAGGGGCCTGCAGGTCGGCGTACGCGGCGGGGCCGGTCATGATGAGGCTTGCGGCGCTCAGCGCGAGGCCGCCGGCCAGGATGCCACGGAACATGGGTCTTCCTCTCGGTCACTCTTCCGGGGGGCCACGACAGAAAGTAGGTTCCTGACCACCCCGCAAGCCGCGTGCCACCCCGGCCGAGACGATCAAAGTTCCTTGGGGGATCGCCCCCGAACCCATGACCGCCGGCGTGCGTCGCGGGCGTCCGTCCGTGGCGCGAGGGCCCGCCGGGACGCGGGTTCGCTCTTGGCGCACGCCATACCCGGGCCGCCCGCCGCGATCCCGGGACGGCCGCCGGGCCGCCGCATTAGGGTCTGCTCGTGGTCGCACTGATGGCGCTGCTCGGTCTGGTCGCCGGCCCCCGGGTCAGGGCGCTGGCCGACGCCTACGACGACCTCGCGTCCCCGCCGTCCTGGCCGCCCGGCGTGGAACTGCTGACCGCCGCAGTGACGGCGCTGACCGCCTGGCTCGCCGGGCCGCCGTACGCCGGTCTCGCGCTGGCCGGCACGGCGCTGGCGGTCATCGACTGGCGCACCACCCTGCTGCCCGATGCGATCACGCTGCCCGCGTACCCGATCATCGCACTGACCCTGCTCCCCACCGGGGAGCTGCCGCGCGCGCTGCTCGGCGCGGCGGCCCTGGCGGCCGTCTACGGCCTGTTGTGGTTCGCCAGGCCGGCCGCGATGGGCCTCGGCGACGTCAAGCTGGCCGGGCTCATCGGCATGGCGGCGGCGGCGATGGGCTGGCAGACGTGGGTGGCCGCGGCGTTCGCCGGGCAGGTGCTCGGCGCGCTGTACGCGGTCGCCCTGCTGCTCACGGGGCGGGGCGACCGGCACACCCAGTTCCCCTTCGGGCCGTTCATGCTGCTCGGTGCTTTCGTGGCGCTCTGTCTCGGCTGGTGAACGACGGACATCCCACCCGGCCGCACGTGGAAGACTTGGAGTCATGTTGCGCTGGTTGACGGCCGGAGAGTCCCACGGCCCCGAACTCGTTGCCATCCTCGAAGGACTGCCCGCCGGGGTCGAGGTGACCACGGCCGCGATCGACGAGGCCCTGCGCCGCCGCAGGCTCGGCTACGGCCGCGGCGCGCGGATGAAGTTCGAGCAGGACCAGGTGACGATCGTCGGCGGCGTGCGCCACGGCCGCACCATGGGCAGCCCGGTCGCCGTCCGCGTCGGCAACACCGAGTGGCCCAAGTGGGAGAAGGTCATGTCGGCCGACCCGGTCGACCCGGCCGAGCTGGAGGGCCTGGCCCGCAACGCGCCGCGGTCCCGTCCCCGCCCCGGCCACGCCGACCTGGCCGGCATGCAGAAGTACGGCTTCGACGACGCCCGCCAGGTGCTCGACCGGGCCAGCGCCCGCGAGACCGCGGCTCGCGTCGCGCTCGGCGAGGTCGCCAGGCGCTTCCTGAAGCAGGCGCTCGGCGTCGACATCGTCAGCCACGTCACCTCCATCGGCGGCGCGCAGACCCCGACCGACGTGCTGCCCGGCCCCGGCGACCTGGCCAGGATCGACGAAGACCCGGTCCGCTGCTCCGACCCCGAGGGCAGCGCCGCCATGGTCGCCGTGATCGACCAGGCGCACAAGGAGGGCGACACGCTCGGCGGCGTCGTCGAGGTGCTCGCCTACGGCCTGCCGCCCGGCCTGGGCAGCTACACCCACTGGGACCGCAGGCTCGACTCCCGGCTCGCCGCGGCCCTCATGGGCATCCAGGCGATCAAGGGCGTCGCGGTCGGCGACGGCTTCGAGACCGCCCGCCGGCCCGGCTCGCGCGCCCACGACGAGATCGAGTACACCGCCGAGAACGGCGTCAAGCGCGTCACCAACCGCGCGGGCGGCGTCGAGGGCGGCATGACCAACGGCGAGGTCCTGCGGGTCAGCGCCGCCATGAAGCCCATCTCCACCGTGCCCAGGGCCCTGGCCACGATCGACGTCAAGACCGGCGAGGCGGCCAAGGCCCACCACGAGCGCTCCGACGTGTGCGCCGTCCCGGCCGCGGGCATCGTGGCCGAGGCCATGGTCGCGCTGGTGCTGGCCGACGCGGCCCTGGAGAAGTTCGGCGGCGACTCGGTGGAGGAGGTCGCCCGCAACCTGTCCGGCTACCTCTCCTCGATGGTGATCAAGTGACGGCCGCGCGGAGCGAACGAGAAGGGGTGAGCGACCAGTGACCAGAGCCGTGCTCATCGGCCCGCCCGGATCGGGCAAGACCACGATCGGGCGGCTGCTGGCCGAGCGGCTCGGCGTCGCCTTCCGCGACACCGACGCCGACGTCGAGGAGGTGGCCGGCAAGCCGGTCTCCGACATCTTCGTCGAGGACGGCGAGGCCCGCTTCCGCGAGCTGGAGCACCAGGCCGTGCGCCGTGCCCTGGCCGAGCACGACGGCGTCCTGTCGCTCGGCGGCGGCGCCGTGCTCAACGAGGAGACCCAGGCGCTGCTCGCCGGTCACCACGTCGTCTACCTGCAGGTGGGCCTGGCCGACGCGGTCCAGCGGGTCGGGCTCGGCTCGGCCAGGCCGCTGCTCGTGCTCAACCCGCGCAGCCAGCTCAAGAAGCTGATGGAGGAGCGGCGGCCGGTCTACGAGCGCCTGGCCGTGGTCACGCTCGCCACCGACAAGCGCGACCCCGGCGAGCTCGCCGACGAGATCCTGGAGGGCCTGCCGGCATGACCGCGACGCGGATCCCCGTATCCGGCGACAGCCCCTACGACGTCGTGGTGGGCAGCGGCGTGCAGGCCGAGCTGCCGGGCCTGCTGCGGCCGGGCGTGCGCACGGTCGCCGTCGTCCGCCCGCAGGGCCTGCCCGAGCTGTCCCGCCCGGTCCTCGCGGCGCTGGCCGAGGCCGGCTACGAGGTGGCCGACCTGCCCGTCCCCGACGGCGAGGCGTGCAAGACGCCCGAGGTGGCCGCCGGCCTGTGGTCCGCGCTCGGCCGCCACGGCCTGACCCGCTCCGACGCCGTCGTGGGCGTGGGCGGCGGCGCGACGACCGACCTGGCCGGGTTCGTGGCCGGCACCTGGCTGCGCGGCGTGCAGGTCGTGCTCGTGCCGACGACGCTGCTGGCCATGGTCGACGCCGCCGTCGGCGGCAAGAACGGCATCGACACGCCCGAGGGCAAGAACCTGGTGGGCACGTTCCTGCCACCCGCCGGGGTGCTCTGCGACCTGGCCGTGCTGCCCGGCATGCCGAAGGCCGACTACGTGGCGGGGCTCGCCGAGATCATCAAGGGCGGCTTCATCGCCGACCCGCAGATCCTCACGCTGGTCGAGTCCGACCCCGAGGGGGCCACCAGGCCCGACGGCCCCCACACCCGCGAGCTGATCGAGCGCAAGATCCGCGTCAAGGCCGGCGTCGTGGGCGCCGACCTGCGCGAGCAGGGCCTGCGCGAGATCCTCAACTACGGCCACACGCTCGCCCACGCCATCGAGCGCGACGAGCACTACACGATCCGCCACGGCGAGGCGGTCGCCATCGGCATGGTCTACGCGGCCGAGCTGTCCCGGTTGTCCGGCCGCGCCGACCTGACCGCCCGCACCCGCGCGATCCTCACCTCCGTGGGCCTGCCGATCTCCTACCACGCCGGCGCCTGGCCGCGGCTGCGCGACCACATGCGGCTGGACAAGAAGAACCGGGGGGCCAAGCAGCGCTTCGTCGTCCTCGACGACCTGGCCAGGCCCGGGCGCCTCGAAGACCCCGCCGAAGAGCTGCTCGAAGCCGCCTACAAGGAGATCGCACGATGATCCTCGTGCTCAACGGCCCCAACCTGAGCCGGCTCGGCACCCGAGAGCCCGACGTCTACGGGGCCGAGACGCTGGAGGACCTCGCCGAGCTGTGCCGCGAGACCGGCCGCAAGCTCGGCGAGCAGGTCGAGGTGCGCCAGACCGACGACGAGGCCGAGCTGATCGGCTGGCTGCACGAGGCCGCCGACGGCCGCATCCCCGTCGTGCTCAACCCGGCCGCCTTCACCCACTACTCCTACGCCGTGCGCGACGCCATCGCCCAGCGCACCGCCCCGCTCGTCGAGGTGCACATCAGCAACCCCGCGGCGAGGGAAGAGTTTCGCCACACCTCGGTCGTCGCCGGGGTGGCGACGGGCACGATCGCCGGATTCGGACTACAGTCCTACGTCCTGGCGCTACACGCTATCGCGGAGATGAACAGCAGCTCATGAGGCAATACAAGTCCTTCGTCGCACTCGGGGACAGTTTCACCGAAGGACTGAACGATCCAGGCCCCGACGGGCACTACCGCGGCTGGGCCGACCGGGTCGCCGAACGGCTCGCCGCCGACGACCCGGCGTTCCGCTACGCGAACCTGGCCGTCCGCGGCAAGCTGCTCGACCAGATCATCACCGAGCAGGTGCCGCGGGCCATCGAGATGGGCCCCGACCTGGTCAGCTTCTGCGCGGGCGGCAACGACCTGCTGCGGCCGGGCAGCGACCCCGACGTGATGGCCAAGCGCCTGGCCCGCGCGGTGCGCGACCTGCGGGCCGGCGGCGCGGACGTGCTGCTGTTCACCGGCGTCGATCCGCGCGACACACCGCTGATGCGGCGGCTGCGCGGTCGTTTCGCCATCTTCTACCTGCACATCCGCTCCATCGCCGACCTCTACGGCTGCCGGCTGGTCGACCAGTGGTCGATGCAGGGGCTGCGCGACTGGCGGGCCTGGAGCGCCGACCGCCTGCACATGAACGAGGACGGCCACCGGCTGGTGGCGGCCCGCGTGCTCGACGTGCTCGGGGTGCCGTTCGACGACTGGCGCAAGGAGTGGCCGGAGCGGCTGGTCGACCCGCGGGCGCGGCGCCGCGAGGACGCCCAGTGGATCCGCGAGCACCTGGTGCCGTGGATGTCCCGCCGCCTGCGCGGCACCTCCTCCGGCGACGGCCTCACCCCGAAGCGCCCCGACCTCACCCCGTTCTAGCCGCCCTGACCGGTCAGGCCGCCCGCCGTACGGGGCCGGTGGCCTTTCCAGGAGACGCCTGCTGACCCTGCACCGGCGGGCCACCGTCACGCGAGCCCGCCCTGCCCGGCTCCGTGGCCTCGCGGGCCCGCGACGGTCAGGACTCGGCGGACAGGCGCTTGAGCGCGGCGCGGGGGACGGCCGGGTCGGTGGTACGCCAGAACGGCGGCAACGACCCCATCAGGAAACCGCTGTACCGGGCGGTGGCCAGGCGCGGGTCAAGGACCGCGATGACGCCCTTGTCGTCCTGGGCGCGCAGCAACCGGCCGGCGCCCTGGGCCAGCAGCAGGGCGGCGTGGTTGGCCGCCACCGCCATGAACCCGTTGCCGCCGCGCGCCGCGACGTGCCGCTGCCGGGCCGAGGTGAGCGGATCGTCGGGACGCGGGAACGGCACCCGGTCGATGATGACCAGCCGCAGCGACGGCCCGGGGACGTCGACCCCCTGCCACAGCGACAACGTGCCGAACAGGCAGGTCGGCTCGTCCTCGGCGAACTGCTTGACCAGCAGCATGGTCGAGTCGTCGCCCTGGCACAGCAGCGGCACGTCGAGCCGCTCGCGCAGCGCCTCCGTGGCGGCCTTGGCGGCGCGCATCGAGGAGAACAGGCCCAGCGTGCGGCCGCCGGCCGCCTCGATGAGCTCGGTGATCTCGTCGAGATACTGTTGCGGCAGCCCGTCGCGGCCCGGCTGGGGGAGGTGTTTGGCGACGTAGAGGATGCCGGCGCGCGGGTGGTCGAACGGCGAGCCGACGTCGATGCCCTGCCAGCGCTTGCTGTCGCCCAGCCCCCACTGCGCGGCCAGCCCGTCGAACGTGCCGCCGAGCGCGAGCGTGGCGGAGGTGAGCACCACCGTGCGCTCGCCGAACAGCCGGTCGCGCAGCATGCCGCTCACGCTCAGCGGCGCGACCCGCAACATGGGCGGACGTCGGTCGGTGGCGCCGTCGAGCCAGACCACCTCGGCGCGGTCGGCCTCGGAGGCGTGGCCGTAGGCGTCGAGCATGCGGACGGCGGTGTCGTGCACCTCGTCGAGCGCGGTGAAGGCGGCCTTGCGCTGGCCGGCCTTGTCGGGGTCGTCCTTGTCGGCGTTGCGCGGGCCCATGGCGGTGATGCAGCGCCAGGCCGTGTCGCGGATGAGCTGCAACGTGAGGCCGAGCACCTGCGGCAGCTCGTCGATGCGGCCGGGCGGCGCGGCGGCCAGCAGCGCCTTGAGGTCTTCGCCCGCCTCCATGAGCTGGTCGGCGAGCGGCTGTTCGATCAGCCGGCCGACGCGGCGCACGGCCAGCATCACCGACGCCTCCGACAGCTCGGCGGTGACCACCGAGGTGACCCGGTCGACCAGCTCGTGGGCCTCGTCGACGACCACGACCTCGTGCTCGGGCAGCACCGGCAGGTCGCCCATGGCGTCGATGGCCAGCAGCGCGTGGTTGGTCACCACGACGTCGACCTCGCCCGCGCGCGCCCTGGCCAGCTCGGCGAAGCACTCGGGGCCGCTCGGGCAGCGGGTGGCGCCCAGGCACTCCTGCGCGCTCACCGAGAACTGCCGCCAGGCCTGCTCGCTGACGCCGGGCACCAGCTCGTCGCGGTCGCCCGTCTCGGTCTCGTCGGCCCACTCCTGGATGCGCTGGACCATGCGGCCGGTCGCGCTCACCTCGCGCGGGTCGAAGAGCTGGTCCTGCTCGTCCTCCTCGGGCCAGCCCGCCGTCGCCTTGTAGCGGCACAGGTAGTTGCGCCGGCCCTTGAGTATGGCGAACGTCGGCTCGTGCGGCAGCTCCTTGCCCAGCGCCTCGGCCAGCCGGGGCAGGTCGCGGTCGACGAGCTGGCGCTGCAGCGCGATGGTGGCCGTGGAGATCACGACGGGGGTGTCGCTGTCCATGGCGTGCCGGATCGAGGGCACCAGGTACGCCAGCGACTTGCCGGTGCCCGTGCCCGCCTGGACGGCCAGGTGCTCCTCGTCGTCGATGGCCTTCTGGACGGCCTTGACCATGGTGATCTGGCCCTGCCGTTCGCTCCCTCCGAGAGCGCCGACCGCGATGCTGAGCAGTTCGTCCACTGACGGGAGATGGGAGTCCGGCACGGTCGTCAACGGTACCCGCAATCCCGGGCCGACGCGCCGGGACGCCCTGTGTCCGGTCATGCGCATCCCGGCGTTCGCGGGCTCCGCGCGGGACTCGCATGGCACACTGTCGAGCGGAACTTCAACTGGTCAGGAAGAGCTTGCAGGTGTGATCGATGGGGTTCACGGTCTCGATGGTGAGAGCGGTTAGGTAGGGTTTTCCGGGGTTGAGTGGACGAATAAAGGCTGGTTAAAGCAGTATGTCTGCCATGTCGGAAGTTGTCCCGTTGCCGTCGTTCGGCGAAGTCTTCTTCGATGCACGAGGTCAGGAGCGGTGCCTCCGGGTCACGTGGCATGAGGGCACACTCGTCCTCAGCCTGTGGCGAGGGGAGATGTGCACAGCGAGCTTCCGCATGCCGATGGAGGACGTCGGCAGGCTGCTCGACACGCTCGACGACGGCTACGCCGAGGCCACGGGCGAGCAGCCCGCGGTGCCCGCCGCCGATCCGGGCACCGAGGTCATGCCTGGCACCGGGACCTACCATCGGCCGCCCCAGCACGCCCAGCAGCCTCCGCCGCCCGCGCTCGACGAGCGGCCCACCGCGTCGCTGTCGCCCAACGACGTGCTGGTCGCGCGCGGCCCGGCGCCGCAGGACAAACTGGTGGCCTCCTACAGCGAGACCACCGGCCCCCGGGAGACGCCGTCGTACGGCGAGCGCACCCCCTTCACCGGCCCCCAGTACGTCGAGCAGCCCGCCGCCCAGTACCCCGGCGACCCGCACAGCGGCCCCCACTACACCGGCGACCCGTTCAGCGGCCCGCAGTACACGGGCGACCCGCTGAGCGGCCCGCAGTACACGGGCGACGCCTTCAGCGGCCCGCAGTACACGGGCGACCCGCTGAGCGGCCCGCAGTACACCGGCGATCCGCTGAGCGGCCCGCAGTACGCGGGCGACCCCTTCACCGGCCCCCAGTACGTCGACAGCGGCGAGCCCGTCTACCAGCTGCCCGCCGGCCAGCGCCGCCCCGCGCCGCTGAGCACCGACCCGCTCGGGTTCCCGTCGCAGGCCGCCGACCCCTTCCCGCCGGCCCAGCAGTACTCCTCCGACTCCTACGGCTCCTACCAGCAGCCGCCGTCCCAGCCCCAGCCCCCCTCTCAGGCGCAGCCGCAGAGCACGGCGGGGCTCGGCACTCCCATGCACGGCATCCCCGGCGCCGGCCGCAGGCGCAACCCCGCGCCCGCCCAGGACTCCTACCGCGCGGCCGACACCTACCAGGGCTACCAGCAGCCCGCGCAGCCCAACCCGGTCGACCCGCTGCTGGCGCTCGGCCGCCAGGAGTACCCGCCGCAGTCGTCCGACCCGAACATGGGCCGTCCCTACGTGACGGACCCCCTGTTCTCGACCGGCGAACGTCTGCGCCCCGACCAGCAGCAGGACTACGGCGACGGGCACGACCGCCGGGAGTGGTGACACCCTCCTCCCGCCCGCCGGGTACGCTCTCGGCATCCACCCGGGCGAGCTGGAGGAGCGTCGTTGAACCCGACCATGGGCCTGCAACTGCTGCTGATGGCCGGTGGCGCGGTCGCGGTCGCGGCGGTCGCCCGGCGGCGGGGCTGGCCGGCCCCGCTGTTGCTGGTCGCGGCCGGCCTGCTGGTCTCGCCGCTGGTGCCGGCCGTGCCGTTGCAGCCGGAGCTGGTGCTGTTCGTGTTCCTGCCGCCGCTGCTCTACTCGGCCGCGCTCGACAGCTCCTACCTGCGGCTGCGTGACGTCAAGCGGGCCGTGGCGCTGCTGTCCATCGGTCTGGTGCTGTTCACCACGGCCGTGGTGGGGCTGGTCGTCCACCTGCTGCTGCCGCAGCTGCCGCTGGCCGCCGCCTTCGCGCTCGGCGCGATCATCGCGCCGCCCGACGCCGTCGCGGCCGTCGCCGTGGGCCGGCGGCTCGGGCTGCCGCGCAGGTCGCTGACGATCCTCATCGGCGAGAGCCTGTTCAACGACGCCACGGCGCTGACGGCCTACCGGGTGGCCATCGGGGCGGCCGTGGGCGGCAGCATCGACCTGCTCCAGGGGGTGGCGCAGTTCCTGTTCGCGGCGCTCGGCGGCGTGGCGATCGGGCTGGCGCTGGCGTTCGTGTTCGCCTGGGTGTTCCAGCACACCCGCGACTCGCTGGTCGAGAACACGCTGATGTTGCTGATCCCGTTCGCGGCCTATCTCGCGGCCGAGTCCGTGCACGTCTCCGGGCTCGGGCCCGAGCCGGTGCACGCCTCGGGCGTGATCTCCGTCGTGGTCGTCGGCCTCTACCTGGGCAACCGCATGCACCAGCGGGGGTTCGGCACCCGGCTGGTGTCCGACGCGGTGTGGAAGGTCACCGACTTCTTCCTGGAGTCGATCGTCTTCGCGCTCATCGGGCTGCAGCTCGTGACCGTGGTCAAGGGCATCACCGGTTACGGCCCCTGGCAGGTCGCCGGCTACGCGCTGGCGGTGCTCGCGGTGACGATCGTGTCGAGGTTCGTGTGGGTGTTCGCCTTCACCCCGCTGGTCAAGCTCGTCCGGCGGGGCCCGGCGCCCAGCCCGCAGCAGACGGTGATCCTGGGCTGGGCCGGCATGCGGGGCGTGGTCTCGCTCGCGGCGGCGTTCTCCATCCCGCCCGAGATCCCGGCCCGCGACCGGGCCATGCTGCTGTTCCTGACGTTCACCACGGTGATCGGCACCTTGCTGATCCAGGGCATGACGTTCCCGGCGCTGATCAGGAAGCTGCGCGTGTCGAGCGAGCAGGAGCGCTACGAGGACACGCTGGCCGAGGCGGCCGCCCAGCAGGCCGCGCTGGAGGCGGGCCTGGCCGAGCTGGAACGGCTGGTCGAGCAGGAGGGCGAGCCCGACGAGATCAAGAAGCAGGTCATCGACCAGCTCAGGGAGAAGTCGTGGCGGCGGTCGCTGACCGCGTGGGAACGCCTGGGCGGCGGCACCGCGCAGGGCGGCGCCGAGACCCCCAGCAGCATCTACCGGCGGCTGCGCCGTGACATGCTCACGGCCGAGCGCGAGGTGTTCGTCCGCCTGCGCGACGAGCGCCGCCTCGACGACGAGGTGCTGCGCGAGGTGATGGCCCAGCTCGACTTCGAGGAGGCCATCCTCGAACGCTGACCCCGCCGGACCCCGCCGGGCCCCGCGAGGGCGCCGGCCGGGTCAGCCCATCTGGTTGTCCACGAAGCACCAGCGCCAGCCCTCGCCCGGTTCGAACGACTGGATCACCGGGTGCGCGGTCTCGTGGAAGTGCTTGGTCGCGTGCTTGTTGGGCGAGGAGTCGCAGCAGCCGATGTGGCCGCACTCCAGGCAGCGCCGCAGATGCACCCATCGGCTGCCGCTGGCCAGGCACTCCTCGCAGCCCTCTGGGGTCTTCGCCGCCGGGTCGTCGGCCTGGGAAAGATGCTCGCACATTGCCATGAATCAGATCCTAGGACCCGGCCGCCGACGCCTTCCGCCCAGACCTCCTGTCCGGGCCCTGGCCTGCGAGAACGCCGTGCGTTCCGGGCCTTCGGAGCACGACGTCCGCGCGGTTCGCGGGGTGGTCGACCAGACTCTTCTCAGGGGGTCCGCGCTCAGGGGAGTGAGAAGGCATGGCCGATGTGTTCGCGAAGTGTCGTCTGCCCGGGTACCAGCCGGTCAAGGAGCTGGGCGTCTATCCGTACTACCACGCGATCCAGGAGCGGCCGGGCGACGGGGAGGTGGTGGTCGGCGGGCGGGTGCTGGTGCAGGCCGGGTCCAACGACTACCTCGGGCTCTCGGGGGACCCGCGCGTCAAGGAGGCCGCCGTCGCGGCGATCCGCCGGCTCGGGGCGGGCAGCGGCGGTTCGCGGCTGACGAACGGCTCTCTCGCGCTGCACGAGGAGCTGGAGGCGCGGCTCGCGGAGTTCCTCGGGCGTCCGGCGGTCATGGTGACCAGCGCCGGTTACCTGGCCAACCTCGCGCTGGGCGCGCTGCTGGGGCCCGGCGACGTGGTGCTCGGCGACCGGCTGGTGCACGCCTGCCTCATCGACGCCGTACGCCTGGGCGGAGCCCGGTTACGCCGCTACCGGCACAACGACATGGACCACCTGGAACGGCTGCTGGCCGCGGCCGACCCGGACGCCGGCCGGGTGATCGTGACCGAGGGCATGTTCTCCACCTCGGGCGACGTGTGCGACCTGCCGGGCATCGCCAAGCTCGCCCGCGCGTACGGAGCCCGCGTCGTGATGGACAGCGCCCACGACGCCGGCCTGCTCGGGGACGCCGGTCGCGGCGCCGCCGAGGCGCACGGCCTGGAGGAGGCCGTGGACGTGCAGACCGTCACCTTCTCCAAGTCGTTCGGCACGATCGGCGGCGCGGTCGCCGGGCCGGAGGAGATCATCCTCTACCTGCGCCACCACGCGCGGTCCATGGTGTTCACCGCCGCGCTGTCCCCGGCCTGCGCCGCCGCCGCGCTGGCCGCCCTGGAGATCGTCGTCGCCGAGCCCGAGCGGCGGGCCCGGTTGCGGGCGGCGGCCGGGCGGCTGAGCGGCGAGCTGGCCGGGCTGGGGTACGCCGTCGTGCCGTCGGACCGTCCGGTCATCGCCGTGCCGGTGGGGGAGGACCTGCTGTGTTTCCGGTTGTGGCGGGAGCTGTTCGACGAAGGGGTGTTCACCACGGCCATGATCTCGCCGGGGGTGCCGCCGGGGCAGGCGCTCATCCGGGTCAGCCTCACCGCCACCCACACCGACGCCCAGCTCGACCGGATCGCGGCCGCCTTCGCCGCCGCCGGCCGTCGAACGGGGCTTGTTCACTGATCGCGCGCGCCGCCGCGGGCGCGGGGCGCTGGGTAAGGTCGAGGTATGCGACTCATCAAGAGCCGGTTCGTGCCCCTGGCGTTGTTCGCCGTATGCGTCCTGGCCGCCGGGTGCGGCGAGGTCAACGACACGATCGACAAGGCCCAGGCATGCCTGGAGGCGCCGAAGATCGTCACCGACCTGGCCGCCAAGGTCAAGGACCTCACCGACGACCCCAAGGCCATGGAGAAGGCGCTCGACGACGCCGCGGGCAAGCTCAACGACGTGGCCGACAAGGCCGCCAACACCACGCTCAAGCAGGCCAGCGAAGACCTTGCCAAGACTTTGGGCGGGATCGACGTCCAGAACGTCAACGACGCCGTCGACGCGGCCCAGAAGGTGGGCAGCGAGGCGGTCGACTACGCCCAGCAGGTCGCCAAGGCGTGCAGCTGAAATCCCGGCTTCTCTAGGGGAAAAGGGGACGAATTACCATATAAGGCATGGAGCCCGACCCGCGTTTCACCTTGGCCAACGAGCGCACCTTCCTCACGTGGCTGAGCACGGCGCTGGCGCTCAGCGCGGGCGGGGTGGCCATGGCGGCGGTGCCCTCCGAGGTGTTCGTGCCGTGGGTGCGCACGGTGCTGGCGGTCATGCTGGTGTCGTTGTCCGCGCTGGCCGCGGGCATGGCCTATCCGCGCTGGCGCAACATCCAGCGTGCCCTGCGCAACCAGGCGCCGCTCCCGCCGCCCGCCCTCGCGGCGGTCTTCGGGTACGGCGTGGCCACCGTGGCGATCGTCGCCCTCGTGCTCATCATCCTGTCGGTGTAGATGTCACAGGAGATCTGGGACGAGGGCCTGCAGAGCGAGCGCACCCGGCTCGCCTGGGTCCGCACCGCCGTGGCGCTGGCCACGGGCGGGCTCGGCGCCGCCGGGCTCGCGGTGCGCCACGGCCTGCCCGCCGTGGCCGTCGCGGGGTTCGCGCTGGCCGCGCTGTGCGGCGCGGTCCTGCTGATCAGGACGGGGGTGCGCTTCCGCCGGGTCCAGGAGGCCCTGCACGGCGGACGGCCCATCGACGCGGGCCTCGACGCGCTGTTCGCCTGGCTCGGCACCCTCAGCGTCGTGCTCGGCGCGGCCACCTTCGTGCTCACGGTCCGGTGACCCCGGCTTGCGATGTTCCGCAGGTGAGGCGGACACTCGTAGAGAGGGGGTGACCTCAGTGGAGGAAGAACGCAGGACCCTGCCCTTCGAGTGCCGCGGCTGCTGGCACGTCTGGGAAGAGGACTACCTCGTCCGGCACGTCGACGACGAGCACGGGAACGCCGCCGAGATCTGGCTCAGGGACGGGCTCGTGGTGCCGCCGCCGTCGTACGGGGTGATCTGCCCGCAGTGCGGCTGTCAGCAGACCACCACGTTCCCGGCCGGCTATCTCGCCCGTCATCCGGAGCTGTTCCGGTCGGACGAGCCCGTCGTGCCCGACGCCACGCCGCTGCTCAGCCCGGTGCCGCCGCGGCGTCCGTACTGACGGGAGACGCGACGGCGGGCGGGCAAGTGCCGAAAAACGGCGCTAAACCATGACACTTGGTAAGCGTTTCGTAGCTTGAAGTGTCATAAGGTGCGTCTTGCGCAGGCGCGGGGTCAGGCGGAGACTCAGGTCTAGACCACTGAATCCCCATCCGGGGGTGATCCTCGTGCGTGACGGGTTCGAGACCCGCGAGACCTGGCCCTTCGAGTGCCTGCGCTGTCTGCGTGTCTGGGAGGAGGAATTCGTCGTCCGGCATTTCGCCGACGACCACGGCAATCAGGTCGAGATCTGGCTCAGCTCCGGCGTTGCCGTGCAACCTCCTTCATCGGGCACGTGCTGCCCGGGATGCGGCGCCTACCACGTGACGTCGTTCCCCAGCGGTTACCTGGCCAGGCACCCTGAGCTGCGGCCGGACCCGGAAGTGCGGCCCCAGCTCGTGCCCGAGCTCGGCGCCGCGTCGGGTCCGGCGCTGGAGGAGCCGAAGGCGCCCCTGGCGGGGACGCCTCTGGCCGGTCGGCTGCTCGTCGCGATCGGGGTGCCCGTCGCCCTGTTCGTCGGGTACGAGCTGTACCGCGGCCTCGTGGCCGTCGCGCCCGTCCACCACTGACGCGCCCGCGCGCCGCCGGCCCGGTGGGCCGGCGGCGTCACGGTCACTGGCTCAGGCTCTCCAGCCAGGCCCGGTGCAGCCCGGCGAAGCGGCCCGAGGCGGCGATGAGCCGGTCGGGCGGCCCGTCCTCGACGACCTGGCCGGCCTCCATGACCAGCACCCGGTCGGCGATCTCCACGGTCGAGAGCCGGTGGGCGATGATCAGCGCGGTGCGGTCGGCGAGGATCGTGCGCAGCGCCCGCTGCACCAGCCGCTCGCTCGGCACGTCGAGGCTGGAGGTGGCCTCGTCGAGGATGAGCACCGCGGGGTCGGCGAGGAACGCCCTGGCGAACGCGATGAGCTGCCGCTGGCCCGCCGACATGCGCCCGCCGCGTTTGCCGACCTCGGTGTCGTAGCCGTCGGGCAGCCCGGCGACGAACTCGTGCGCGCCGATCGCCTTGGCCGCCTCGCGGACCTGCCGGTCGGTGGCGTCCGGCCGGCCGAACCTGATGTTGTCCGCGACCGTGCCGCTGAACAGGAAGTTCTCCTGCGTCACCATGACGACGGCCTGGCGCAGCGTCGTCTCGTCCAGGTCGCGCAGATCGACCCCGTCGAGCAGCACGCGGCCCGCGGTCGGGTCGTAGAAGCGGGAGATCAGCTTGGCCAGCGTCGTCTTGCCCGCGCCGGTCGCGCCGACCAGCGCCACGCTCTGCCCGCCGGGGATCGTCAGGTCGAGGCCGGGCAGGATCGGCATCTCCTCGACGTAGGCGAAGCGCACGTCCTCGAAGCGGACCATGCCGCGGGCCTGCTGGGGCAGCGGCTCGGGCCGGCGCGGCTCCGGCACGCCCGGCTCCTCCTCCAGCACGCCCGACAGCTTCTCCAAGGCCGCGCCCGCCGACTGCAGCGTGTTGTAGAACTGGCTGAGCTCCTGCATCGGCTCGTAGAACTGCCGCAGGTACAGCAGGAACGCGGCCAGCACGCCGACCGTGACCTCGCCCTGGATCGCCAGGTAGCCGCCGTAGAGCAGCACCCCGCCCACGGTCAGGTTGCCGATCAGCTTGATGCCGAACATGAACTCCGCGCCCAGGACCATGCTGCGCGCGTTGGCGTCCCGGTAGTCGTCGTTGAGCTGGGCGAAGATCTCCTGGTTGCGCGGCTCCCTGCGGAACGCCTGCACCGCGCGGATGCCGGTCATCGACTCCACGAAGTGCACGATCACCAGGGCGACCGTCTCCCGCGTCCGCCGGTAGACGATCACCGACTGCCGCCGGAACCACCGCGTGAACAGCAGCAGCAGCGGCAGCGGGACCAGCGCCACCAGGCCGAGGTGCACGTCGAGGATGAGCAGCAGGCCGGCCGTGCCGAACATCGTCAGCACCGCTTTGACCAGCCCGTCGAAGCCCGACTGGAGCAGCTCGGAGATGGCCTCGATGTCGGAGGTCAGCCGGGAGATGACCCGGCCCGAGGTGTACTTCTCGTGGAAGCTCAGCGACAGCCGCTGGAAGTGGTCGAACACCCGCCTGCGCAGCTCCAGCAGCACGCTCTGGCCGATCTTCCCCGACAGGCGCAGGAACGCCTGCCGGGTGAGCGCCTGCGTGACGGCAGCGGCCAGGATCACGCCGACCACGACCAGCAGGATCTCCGGCCCCGACCCGCGGGTCATCGGCGGGATGCCGTCGTCGATCCCCACCTTGACCAGGTACGGGATCGCCAGCGCGGCGGCGTTCGAGACGACGATGATCGCGGTGAGCAGCGCGATGGCCTTGCGGTACGGACGCAGCAGGTCGCCGAGCAGCCTGCGGGAGCGCTCCCGCAGCAGCACCGACACCTTCTCCGGCAGTTCGTCCTGCTCCTCGGAGGCCACGCCGCGCCAGGAGGAGACGGGGGCGGTGGTCATCGCAGGGCTCCTTCCGAGGGGTCGAAGTCGGCGTCCTGGGCCAGCAGCTCCCGGTACTCGGGCACGTCGGCCAGCAGCTCGTGGTGGCGGCCGACGTGGGTGATGGTGCCGTCGCGCAGCAGCGCCACCTTGTCGGCCAGCAGCACGGTCGAGGCGCGGTGGGCGACCACGATGCCGGTCGCCTCGCGCAGGACGTGCCGCAGCGCCTCCTCCACCAGCGCCTCGGTCTCCACGTCGAGCGCGGACAGGGTGTCGTCGAGGACGAGCACCCGCGGCCTGCTCAGCACCGCCCGCGCCAGGGCGAGCCGCTGCCGCTGCCCGCCGGACAGCGACAGGCCCTGCTCGCCGATGCGGGTGTCCAGGCCCCAGGGCAGGTCGTACACGAAGCCGGCCTGGGCGGTGGCGATCGCGGCGGCCAGCTCCTCCTCGGTGGCGTCGAGCCGGCCGAGCATGAGGTTCTCGCGCACGCTCATGGAGAACAGCGTCGGCTCCTCGAACGCGGTGGCCACCAGCGAGCGCAGCGTGGTCAGGTCGAGGTCGCGCACGTCCTCGCCGTCGATGGTGACGCGGCCCGTGGTGGCGTCGAGCAGCCGGGGCACCAGCGCGGTCAGCGTGGTCTTGCCCGCGCCGGTCGCGCCGACGATCGCGACCGTCTCGCCGGGGCGCACGTCCAGCCAGACGTCGCGCAGCACCGGCTCGTCGGCGCCGGGGAAGGCGAACCCGACGCCCTCGAACCGCAGGTGGCCCCGGGGCAGCTCGATCGTGCGGGTGCCGCTCTCGATCGCCGGGACGGTGTCCATGACCTCCATGACCCGGTCGGCGGAGGTCATCGCCTCCTGGGCCATGGCCAGGATGTAGCCGAGGCTGGCGATCGGCCAGACGAGCTGGAGCATCAGGGTCGTGAAGGCGACCAGCGTGCCCAGCGTCATCGAGCCGGAGCCCACCGCGAGGGCGCCGAGCAGCAGCACCAGGGCGAGGGTGACGTTGGGGATGACTTCCAGGAAGGCGAAGAACCGGGCCGACAGGGTCGCCTTGTCGACCGAGCTGCCGTACACCTTGCGGGCCGCCTCGTCGTAGCGGTCGTAGACGTGGTGGCGGCGGCCGAACGCCTTGATCGTCCGGATGCCGATGGCCGACTCCTCGACGAGCGTGGCGAGGTCGCCCTGCTCGTCCTGGACCTGGCGGGAGATCTTGATGTACCGCTTCTCGAACCGCAGGGACGTCCACACGATCGGCACGGCCGAGGCCAGCACCAGCAGCCCGAGCGGCCAGTACTTGTTCAGCAGGAGCACGGTCACCGTGATGAGCTGCAGGACGTTCATCACCAGGAAGAGCATGCCGAAGCCGAGGAAGCGGCGGATCGTGGACAGGTCCGTCGTGGCGCGCGACAACAACTGGCCCGACTGCCAGTCGCCGTGGAAGCCCATCGGCAGGCGCTGCAGGTGCTCGTAGAGGTCGTCGCGGATCGCGGTCTCCAGCCCGAGGACGGGTTTGACCTGGGTCCAGCGCCGCAGGAAGATCAGCCCGGCCTCCACGACGCCCACGCCCAGGGCGATGAGACCGAGCGGGAGCAGCCCGTCGGAGTCGCCCCGCGTCACGGGACCGTCGATGACCTTCTCACTGATCAGGGGGAGCGCGATGCTCGCGGCGATGCTGAGGATCGCGGCCAGCCAGATGAGCACCAGTCTGGCGGCGTACGGGCGGAGGTAGGACTTCATCCGCCACAGGGAGTTGGAGGACAGCAGGGGACGGCGAGGTGTGTCAGTATCGGGAGGCATCCCATCCAGATTAATACGTGGGATCAACCCATTTTTTGCGGTATATGTGGGGGTTTCTGCAGGTTACGGGCAGAAACGAGACCCTCACGGCACGTCCGGCGACCCCGCGCTCGCCGTCGTCCGGACGGCCGGGCACACGTCCACCTGCGGCGCGGGCGCGGCCCGGGCTAAGGCGGAGCTGTCCTTTCCGCTCAGCTTTCTCACCGGACAGGAAGTCGCGAATGATCCACGAAAGTGAACTGCCGTACCTGCGGCGCTGTGTCGAGCTGGCCACCGAGGCGCTGGAGTCGGGCGACGAGCCCTTCGGGTCGGTGCTGGTCGCCGCGGACGGCGCGGTGCTGGCCGAGGACCACAACCGGGTGGCCGGGGGCGACCGCACCCGGCATCCGGAGTTCGAGCTGGCCCGGTGGGCGGCGGCCAACCTGACCCCGAGCGAGCGGGCGGCGGCCACCGTCTACACCTCCGGCGAGCACTGCCCGATGTGCGCGGCGGCCCACGCCTGGGTGGGCCTCGGGCGCATCGTGTACGTGGCGTCGTCGGCGCAGCTCGCCGGCTGGCTGACGGAGCTGGGCGTGCCGGCGCCGCCGGTGAGCACGCTGCCGGTCAACGCCGTCGCGCCGGGCGTCGAGGTGGACGGGCCCGTGCCGGAGCTGGCCGGGCAGGTGCACGACCTGCACCGGCGCTTCCACCGCGGACGCTGAGGACGCTGAGGACGCCGCCCGGCGCAGCGGGCGGACGAGCCGGTCAGGAGGCGGACGAGCCGAGGGCGATCGTGTCGGCGACCTCGGCGTGCCGCTCGGCCTCCTCGGCGGCGAACCGGTCCTGGTCCAGCTTGTCGGCGATGTCCTCGTCCTGCTTCATGAGGGCGTCGAGCGACTGGCCGGCCATCTCCAGCACGCCCATGTCGGCGTACGCCTGCTGCAGCCGCGGGCTCCACAGCCCGATGTCCTTGACGCACGGCACGATCCTGCTGAACAGCAGCGAGCGGAACAGCCGCAGGTACTCCGACTGGTCGGTGGCCCGCATGACCTCGTCGGTCTCGGCCCTGGACAGGCCCAGGTGCTCCCAGGACTCCGCGCCGCGCAGCCGGTCGCGCATCAGGTAGCAGCCCTCGATGACGAAGTCCTCGCGCTCGCGCAGCTCCGACTCCGACAGGTTCTGGTAGTAGTCGCGCAGCGCCATCCGGCCGAAGGCGACGTGCCGGGCCTCGTCCTGCATCACGTACGCGAGGATCTGCTTGGGCAGCGGCTTGGTGGTGATGTCGCGCATGACGCCGAACGCGGCCAGGGCCAGGCCCTCGATGAGCACCTGCATGCCGAGGTAGGGCATGTCCCAGCGGGAGTCGCTGAGCGTGCTCTCCAGCAGCGCCTTGAGGTGCTCGTTGATCGGGTACGCCAGGCCCACCTTCTCCTGCAGGAAGCGGGCGTAGGTCTCGGCGTGGCGGGCCTCGTCCATGGTCTGGGTGGCGGCGTAGAACTTGGAGTCCAGGTCGGGCACCGACTCCACGATCCGGGCCGAGCAGATCATCGCGCCCTGCTCGCCGTGCAGGAACTGGGAGAACTGCCAGGCCGCGCCGTGCAGCCGCACGTCCTGGCGCTGCTGGGGGCCGAGCCGGTGCCACAGCGGGGTGTCGTAGATGGCGATCGTGGTGTCGGGGATCCCGAGCACGTTGTACGGGTCGACCTCCAGGTCCCAGTCGATGCGCTTGACCGAGTCCCACTGCTTGTCCTTGCCCTTCTGGTACAAGGCCAGCATGCGGTCGCGGCCCTCGTCGTACTCCCAGGTGAACCGGCTGGCGCCGGCCATGCCGACGTCCCAGGTGGAGAGCTCGGCGGGGAGGGTGTAGAGATCGTGCGTCGACATGGGGGACCTCCGCGAGGGGGATTACGTACGGTGTACGTCCACGGCTCGACCCTTGCACGTACGGTGTACGTACGTCAATAGAATGAGCTATGACCACCGAGCCCCTGTCCAGGCCCCGCATCGTGGCCGCGGCCATCGACCTCATCGAGCGCGAGGGCGCCGACGCGGTCTCCATGCGCCGCATCGCGGCCGAGCTCGGCGTCGGCGTGATGTCCCTCTACAACCACGTGCCGAACAAGGACGCCCTGCTCAACGGCGTGGCCGAGAGCGTGCTGAGCGGCATCGAGTTCACCGACGACCCCGACGCCCACTGGACCGACAGGGTCCGGGCGCAGGCGCGGGCCTTCCGGCAGATCGCCCATCACCATCCGCGCTCGACCATGGTGGTGGTCAGCCGCCAGCTCCACTCCCACGCCGGGCTGCTGCCGGTCGAGCGGGCGCTGGCCACGCTGCGCGGCGCGGGCTTCGACGGGCCCGACGCCGTCCGGATGTTGCGCATGTTCATCGCCTTCATCGTGGGCTCGCTGCTGCGCGAGGTCGGCGTGACGCCCACGTTCGCGCCCGTCCACAGCCGCACGGTCGAGGCCGCCGTCGTCGATCCGGCGTTGTTCCCCGAGGTGAGCGCGCTGGCGCCGCTGCTGACCGAGTGCGACCACGAGGCGGAGTTCGAGTTCGGGGTCGAGCTGCTCATCCAGGCCATCGCGGTGCACGCGGGTCAGTAGGAGGGCACCCGGGCCGGCCCGGATGCCCTCCGGCACGCGAGATCAGTACCAGTTGTGCGACTGCCAGTGCCCCCAGGCGCCGCAGGGCCTGCCGTACCTTCCCTTGATGTAGGCCAGGCCCCAGCGGATCTGCGTCTCGGGGTTGGACCGCCAGTCCTTGCCCGCGCCGCTCATCTTGCCCGCGGGCAGCGCCTGCGGGATGCCGTAGGCGCCCGACGACCGGTTGAGCGCGTGGTGGTTCCAATTGCTCTCCCTGGTCCACAGGTTGTCCAGGCAGCGGAACTCCCGGTAGTTCCACGCGCGCTGGACGACCTGTCCCAGGGCGATCTTCTTGTTTCTTCCGGCGGGCCGTACGGCCGCGATCTTCGGTTGCGCTGACGTTGTCCAGGTCCGCATCTTGATCACCGGAGGCCGGGACTCCGCCCAGGCCGGGCCGGTGCTGACGCCGAACGCGCTGATAGTGAGAAGAGTGCCGCTGAGCACGCGTTTGCTGTCCAAGGCGATCCTTGCTTTCGGGTCGCGTGCGGACGGGCGCCCTCTCGGGGCGCCCTGCCGGTCCGGCGTCCGTGGCTCGGACGCGGAGGGTCCGCGCGGCCTCCCGGGATCCTGTACCGCCCGATCGTGCTGGACGGCCCGGAAGGCGCCACGACGTGTCCTCAAGCACGATTCCTATTACGGGCCGTGACCGCGGGCCGCGATCTCGACACGCGAAGGACAGGTGTTTGCGCGCTCAATTCGGATAAAGGGCGATCTCGCTGGGCCAGGATTGCCCGGCCCGTCGCCCATATGGCATGTCCTTGAGTAAAAACGCGGACGTACCTGGGGTTTGGCTCAGTACCAACTGTGGGATTGGAAGTGCGCCCACGCGCGACACGGCGAGCCGTACCGCTGCTTGATGTAACCCAGACCCCACCGGATCTGGGTGCGCGGGTTCGTGCGCCAGTCGGCGCCCGAGGAGGCCATCTTGTGGCCCGGAAGCGCCTGCGGGATGCCGTAGGCGCCCGACCGGTTGCCGGCCCTGTGGTTCCAGCCGCTCTCTCTGGCCCAGAGCCTGACCAGGCAGCCGTAGCTCGCGGCGCCCCAGCCGCGCTGGGCGACCAGGGACTTGGCGATGGCTTTGTTCCTGCCACTGCTCTGGGAGCTCTGCGCCTGTGCGGCCGTGGTGCCGGTCACCGTCGCGAGCGTTGCGGCGAGGACCAGGACACCGGTACGGCGGAGCATGGGCATGCGGATTCCCTTTCGAAGGGGACGGGGACCGCGTCACCCTGCCTGACAAACGCCCACATTTCCTAATTGACCATGAAAAATCAGGCGTAATTCCAAGATCACGACATATTGATATTCAGGGGTTTCGTGGGAAAAATGAGGAATAGGTCACAATCTGCGGCGGGCGTCGTTCTGTAAGCTTCAGATCATGAGCCTTCGCGACATCCCGCTCCGCACCCTCGCCGACGACCCCACCACGCTCGGCGACCTCGCCGGCGACAAGGCCGTGCTCCTGGTCAACGTGGCCTCCCGCTGCGGCCTGACCCCGCAGTACGCCGGCCTGGTCAAGCTCCAGCAGGACTTCGGCCCGCGCGGTTTCAGCGTGGTCGGCATGCCCTGCAACCAGTTCGCCGGCCAGGAGCCCGGCACGGCGGAGGAGATCCAGGAGTTCTGCTCGGCGACCTACGGCGTCGACTTCCCGCTGCTGGCCAAGGCCGACGTCAACGGCCCCGGCCGCCACCCGCTCTACGCGGAGCTCACCGAGGCCCCCGACGAGGAGGGCGCGGCGGGCGACGTCCAGTGGAACTTCGAGAAGTTCCTGCTCGACCGCGAGGGCAACGTCGTGGCCCGCTTCCGCCCCCGCACCGCCCCCGACGACCCGGCCGTCGTCGCGGCCATCGAGAAGCTGCTCTAGCGGGGCCGCCGGCGTTCGTAGGCGTGGAAGGCGGCGCAGCACACCAGCAGCGCCACCGCGAACGCCGGCAGCCAGGCCAGCCGGGCCGCCACCCAGCCGAGCTCCTCGGGCGGTGTGTGCAGGCCGGGCAGCGCGGCGCCGGCCAGCAGGCCGAGCTCGGTCACCGCGATCAGCGCGGTCTGGTGCCACAGGAAGATCGTCATCGCGGCCAGGTTCGTCACGGCCACGGGCGCCCAGACGGCGGGGCGGCGCAGCAGCCGGCGCAGCGGGCCGAGCAGCAGCAGCGCCGCGCCGCACTGGGCGAGCCCGAAGGCGACGGCCGCGAGCGAGGGCGGGTCCAGGTTGGAGACCGGGGCGCCCGGCACCCCGACCATGGTGGCCGGGTAGCCGCCCCACACCACCAGCGCCAGGGCCGCGGCCGCGCCGCCGGCCAGCAGCGTCCAGCCGGTGGCCCGGCTGCGCAGCTCCCCGCGGGCCCAGGCCGCGCCCAGGCAGTACGGCACCAGCCACCCGGCCGCCAGGTTCACGCACCACAACCACTCCGGCCCGCCGGGCCCGAACCGCACCGCGTCGCAGGCCGCCACCGCCGCGAGCGGCCAGGCCGGGTGCAGCCGCGCGGCCAGCGGCGTGGCCGCCGTCAGCGCGGCGAACACCAGCAGGAACCACATCGGCGCCGACGCCACCCTGACCAGCAGCCACACGTCCTCCAGCGGCACCCCGGAGGCGAGCATCGCGACCGCCGCCACGGCCCACACCGCCGCGACGACCGCCACCGGGCGGAACAGCCGCCCCAACCGGCCGCGCAGCCACGGGACGTAGCCGATGCCGGCGGCCCGCGCCGACCGGTGGCCCTTCGCCCCGACCAGGCCGCCCACCAGGAAGAAGATCGCCAGCATCTGGAACGCCCACGACATCGGGGCCAGCTGCGGCAGGTACTTGAGCGGGCTGGTGACGCGCAGGCTGCCGCTGTCGCTGACCACGGCGGTCACCAGCCAGTGCCCGGCCACCACGCCGAGGATGGCCAGGGCCCGCAGCGCGTCCAGGGCCCGGTCGCGCTTCGGCGGCGTGCCGGCCTCGACGCGCGCGGC
This sequence comes from Nonomuraea sp. NPDC001831, assembly GCF_042892035.1. NCBI lineage: Bacteria > Bacillati > Actinomycetota > Actinomycetes > Streptosporangiales > Streptosporangiaceae > Nonomuraea > Nonomuraea sp. NPDC001831. The sequence goes on from NZ_JBIATU010000005.1 coordinate 29,485, forward strand.
GAGCCCACGCAGGCCGGAGCGGGTGCGGAGGGAGGAGTCAGACATCGCGGGCGGCCTCTCCGGAGACGATGCGGAGGGAGGAGTCAGACATCACGGGGGGCCTCTCCGGAGACGATGCGGAGGGAGGAGTCAGACATCACGGGCGGCCTCTCCGGAGACGATGCGGGCGACGGCCGTCAGCGCTGGGGAGCCTGGCCGCAGGTAGTCGCTGTGGCCGCCGTCGCCCGCCGCGAAGACGCGGGCGCCGAACCCGGGCGAGACCGGGTCGGCCCCCAGCCCGACCGTGACGAACGGCAGCTCGACCAGCGCGTGCGGCACGCCGGCGATCCAGTCGGCGGCGCCGCGCCCGGCCCACACGGCCGCGCGGGTGCGCATGGCGGCGACGTCGGGGACGCCCGCGCCGGGGCTGCCGATCAGGACGATGTCGGCCACGTCCAGGCCGGGCGCGGCCCGTCCGCACACCACCGAGCCGTAGGAGTGGCACACGAGCGACAGCCGGGCGCCGGGCTTGACCGCGCGCAGCTCCCGGACGAACGCCCGCAGGCCGGGCACGGCCTCGTCGGCCCGCGCGGGCGTCAGCACGTCCAGGCTGAGTGTGCCGGGCGTGCGGTAGCCGGCCCAGGCGATGACCGCCGAGCCGTCGCCGAGCGCCTCCCGCAGCCGCGTCGCGCCGGCGTGCAGGCGGCCGTACCGGTCGAGGTTCGTGTCGGAGCCGGGCACCAGGACGGCGATCCGCCGGGCCGTCGCCAGGTCGCCGAAGACCTCCACGGTCCGGCCGCCGTCGCGCCCGTCGAAGGACAGGAACGTGCGCGACGGGCCGGCCATGGCCCGCAGCGCCGCCGCCCGCCGGCGGTGCCCCCGCGCGGCGGCGGTGCGCTCGGCGGCCAGGACGGCGGCGCGCCCGGCGGCGTACCGCTCGCTCAGCGCGGCGGCCAGCACTGCGGGAGCCACTGCGGGAGCCACTGCGGAGGCCACTGCGGAGGCCACGGCGGGGGCCACGGCGGGGGGCACGGCGGGCAGCGGCGCCACGGCGGCGGGGACGGGCGCGGGCACCGCCGCGGACCCGCCGGCGCCGGACACGGGCACCGCCACCGAAGCGGTGACGAGCGCGGCGAGCAGGCGGTTCCTCAGCGATGCCATGGCGGATGGTCCCCTTCCGTGCCGGTTCTTCCTTCCGGCACCGAAGGTAGGGATCACGCCTTGTAGTCGGCTTCCCGCTGGGGGATGCACCTTTCGCGTAGCTCTGAGGTACTACAGGGCTGAGGAGGCGTACAGTGGCCGCCCTGAGGAGGCGCCATGCTCACGGTGACATCCGCCGACGGGACCGACGTCCAGGTGGTCGAGGAGGGGCGGGGCCCGGCCGTCCTCGTCCTGCACGCGGGGCTCGACGACGGCACCCAGTGGGGCAAGGTCGCGGGGCTGCTCGCGCCGCGGTTCCGCGTGGTGCGCGTCCGGCGCCGCCAGTACCGGCCGGACCTGGCCGGGCCGGCCACCATGGCGCAGGAGGCCGCCGACGCGGTGGCGGTGGCGGCCGCGCTCGGCGGGCCCGTCCTGCTCGTGGGGCATTCGTCCGGCGCGGTGGCCGCGCTGGAGTCCCTGCTCCTCGCGCCGGACGCCTTCGCGGGCGCGGTCCTGTACGAGCCGCCCGTCGCCCTCGGACCCTCGCTCGGCGGCGCGGCCAGCCAGGCGGCCGAGGCCGCGGTGGCGGCGGGCCGGCCGGGCCGGGCGATGCGGATCTTCTTCAGGGACGTGGTGGGCCTGTCGCCGGCGGTCTCCTGGCTGGCCTCCGTGGCGGTGGCCTGCCATCGGCCGACGCGGCTGCGCGTGCCCCGCCAGATCGACGACCTGCTGGCGATCGACGCCCTGGGCGACCGGCGGGCGGCGTACGCGGCGATCCGCACGCCGGTGGTGCTGCTCGGCGGCGACCGCAGCCCCGCCCATCTCGGCGCGCGGCTCGACGCCCTGCGGGAGGTGATCCCCGGCGCCCGGCGCGTCACGCTGCGCGGGCAGGGGCACGGCGCGCACCTGCGGGCGCCCCGGGAGGTGGCCCAGGTGATCGAGGCGCACGCGCGGGACGTCCTCGGCGGAGGCTGAACGTGCCCCTCGCGGTCACCTGCGGGGGCCGCAGCTCCCGCGGATGATCAGCTCGGTGGGCAGCACCACCGTGCGCGCCCGCCGGGTGCCCTCGCGCAGCACCAGCTCGCACGCCCGATACCCCATGTCCCGGCCCGGCTGGGCGATCACGGTCAGCGGCGGGGCGCACAGCTCGGCCCAGGGCACGTCGTCGTACATCACCAGCGACACGTCCTTCGGCACCCGCAGGTCGAGCTCGCGGGCGGCCAGCACGGCCGCCTCGCCCAGGACGTTCCCGCCCGCGACGACGGCCGACAGGTCGGGACGGCTCTGGAACAGGCCGGAGGCGGCGGCGTAGGCCGAGTCCCGGCTGCCGGTGCCGAACACCACCAGCTCCTCGTCCACCGGGGCGCCCACGGCCGCGCGGAAGGCGTCGGCCCGCCGGTCGTGGCCGGGGCCGCCGAGGAAGGCGATGCGCCGGTGGCCGAGGCCCCGCAGGTAGCGCACGGCCGTACGGATGCCGGCGCGGTCGTCGGCCAGCACGGCGGGCACGTCGAGCGGACGCGCGGCGCCCTCGGGGACGCGTCCGCGGGGGGTCACGCCGTCGAGGAGCATGAGATCGTCGAGGGCGCTCTCGGCGGGGTCGCGGTCGTCGTCGCGCCCGGCCTCGGGCGGCAGGCGGTCGGCGAAGACCACCGTCATGCCCGCCCTGAGCGCGGGTGCCCAGGTCTCGGCGTCGCCGGAGGGCACCGCGATGACCCGGTCGACGCTCTGTTCGAGCAGCATGCCGATCAGCTCGGCCTCCTGCTCGGGGTCGCCGCCCGTCGAGCCCAGCACCACCGGCTCGCCCGCCGACCGGGCGCAGGCGAGCACGCCCTCGCAGAGCTGCCCGTAGAAGGTGTCGGTGAGGTCGGGCACCAGCAGGCCCAGGCCGCCGGTGCGGCGCTGGCGCAGGTTGCGGCCGAGCGCGCTGGGCCGGTAGTCGAGCTGGGCGGCGACGGCCAGGACCCGTTCCCTGGTGCTGGGGCTGGCCGAGCCGCCCGACAACACCCGGGACACGGTCGCGACGCCGACGCCCGCCGCCTCGGCCACATCCTTGATCGTCGCCCGCTTCTCCATGGAAACGATTCCATCATGGATTCCGCGGCACCGGAAGGGCACCGCGCCTACAAAGGCTGGTCACGCGGGACCCCTTGACACCGATGTCCGTTTCGGGTGAGATACGTGAAAACGTATCCACGGGAACCGAGAACCAACGTCCGGGCCGATCGCCCTGGAGCGCGAAGGAATGTCATGGCATCCATCGTTCTGACGAACGTCGACAAGATCTACGCCGGTGGCGTGAAGGCCGTGAACGGGCTGAACCTTGAGATCAAGGACGGCGAGTTCATGGTCCTGGTGGGCCCATCGGGTTGCGGTAAGTCGACCGCGCTCCGGATGATCGCCGGCCTCGAGGACATCAGCGGCGGCGAGATCGCCATCGGCGACAAGGTGGTCAACCACCTTCCGCCCAAGGACCGCGACATCGCGATGGTCTTCCAGAACTACGCGCTCTACCCGCACATGACGGTCGAGGAGAACCTCGCCTTCGGCCTCAAGCTTCGCAAGATGCCCAAGCCGGAGATCCAGAAGCGGGTCAACGAGGCCGCCAAGATGCTCGGCCTGGAGACCTACCTCAAGCGCAAGCCGGCCGCTCTGTCCGGTGGTCAGCGCCAGCGTGTCGCCATGGGCCGCGCCATCGTCCGCGAGCCGCAGGCCTTCCTCATGGACGAGCCGCTGTCGAACCTCGACGCCAAGCTCCGCGTCTCCATGCGCGCCTCGCTCAACACCCTGCACGAGCGCCTCGGCGTCACCACCGTGTACGTCACCCACGACCAGGTCGAGGCCATGACCCTCGGCGACCGCGTCTGCGTCCTGCGCGACGGCCTGCTCCAGCAGGTCGACACCCCGCAGAACCTGTTCGACAAGCCGGTCAACCTGTTCGTCGCCGGCTTCATGGGCTCGCCCTCGATGAACTTCGTCACCGCCGAGCTGGTCCGCGACAACGGCGCGGCCGTGCGCTTCGCCGACATCAGCCTGCCGATCCCCGACTCGGCGTTCGCCGACAAGCCGGGCCTCGACCAGTACATCGGCAAGAAGGTCATCCTCGGCATCCGCCCGTCGGACTTCGAGGACGCCAACTCCGCCGGCAACCACGCCAACGGCTGGGCCACCCTGCCCGTCAAGGCGGAGGTCACCGAGGAGCTGGGCTCCGAGATCAACGTGCTGTTCCTGATCGACGCCCCGCCGGTCGAGCACAAGGACACCGTCGCCGCCGCCGACACGGGCGACGACGAGGAGGCGGCGCTGCCGCTGGTGGGCGACAAGTCCCTGTGGACCGCCCGCGTCAACGCCCGCAGCCACGTGCGTCCCGGCCAGCGCATCGACCTGGTGCTGGACACGCACAACATGCACTTCTTCGACCCGACGAGCGGCCTGGCCATCGGCCACGAGGCCAACCGCTAGCAGGTCCAGCCGGATCTGCCGGTTCCCGGCCGTGAGTTCCTCACGGCCGTCCCGGGCCCCCACCGCGACCCCCTCCCGCGGCGGGGGCCCACTCTGTTGTGGCCGCCCCGACGTCTGTGGCCGCCCCGACGTCAGCGGCGGCCGAGCCTGGCCGAGACGCGCCCGGCCAGGTTGTGCGGCACCAGCTTGCCGATCGCCACGATGACCTTGTAGCGCAGGTCGGGCACCGAGACCCGCTTGCCGAGCGCGAGGTCGCGCAGGGCGTCCCTGACCACGTTGTCGGCCTTCAGCCACAGGAACCCGGGGATGCCCGAGGTGTCCATGGACGCCCGCTGGTGGAACTCGGTGCGCACGAAACCCGGGCACAACGCCATGATCTTGATCCGCGGGTTGCGCACGTCGTTGGCCGCGGACTCGCTGAAGTTGACCACCCACGCCTTCGAGGCGCTGTAGGTGCCGCGGGAGAAGAACGCCGCGACCGACGCCACGTTGATCACCGCGCCCCGGTCGCGCTTGCGCATCGCGGGCAGCGCCGCCAGGGTGAGCCGCAGCACGGCCTCGCAGTGGACCTTCAGCATGCGCAGCTCGTCCTCGACCGGCACCTTCAGGAAGTCGCCGGGGTGGCCGAAGCCGGCGTTGTTCACCAGCAGGTCGACGCCGTCGCGGAGTCTCGACTCGACCCTGGCCAGGCCCTCCTCGGTGGCCAGGTCGGCGGGCAGCACCTCGACGTCGACGCCGTACCTGAGCCTGAGCTGGTCGGCGGCCTGGACGAGCCGCCGCTCGTCGCGCGCGACCAGGACGAGCGAGCAGGCGTCGGCGGCCAGGCGGCGGGCGAACGCGGCGCCGATGCCGGCGGTGGCGCCCGTGATCAATGCGGTAGGCATGTCCTGAACCTTAACGTCCCCGGTCGGGCGTGCGAGTATGGACGGCGTGCGCCCCCTCGCGGCCGTGCTCCTCCTGGCCCTCACCGCCTGTTCGGCCGCCTCGCCCCCGCCCGGCCCGGCCCCTGTGCCCTCCGCCCCGCCGGCCTCCACCCGGGCTGCCACGCCGGCGAGCCCCCAGCCGAGGAGCGCTCCCCGGCAGGTGCGTTTCCGCGAGCTCGGCCGGTTCGAACGGCCGGTCGCCCTCGCCGTGCGCAAGGGCGACGCCCGGCTCTACGTCGCCGAGCAGGGCGGCCGGTTGCGCGCCACGGACGGCGACGTCCTGGTCGACCTGTCGGGCGAGGTGAGCGGCGGCAACGAGCAGGGCCTGCTCGGCGTGGCCTTCCATCCCTCCGGCCGCTGGCTCTACCTCGACTGGACCGACGCGCGCGGCGCCACCCACGTCACCGAATGGGCCTTCGACGGCCGGCGCGCCACCGGCCGGCGCGACGTGCTCACTCAGGACCAGCCGTACGCCAACCACAACGGCGGCCAGCTCGCCTTCGGCCCCGACGGCCACCTCTACGTCGGGCTCGGCGACGGCGGCAGCGCGGGCGACCCGCAGGGCAACGGCCAGGACCTCGGCACGCTGCTGGGCAAGATCCTGCGCATCGACCCGCGCGGCAGGCCGTACAAGGTGCCGCGGGACAACCCGTTCGCCGGGAAGGACGGCGCGCGGCCCGAGATCTGGGCCTACGGCCTGCGCAACCCCTGGCGGTTCGGCTTCGACCGGCACAGCGGCGACCTGTGGATCGGCGACGTCGGCCAGGACGAGGCGGAGGAGGTCGACCGCCAGCCGGCGGCGTCCAGGGGTGGCGAGAACTACGGCTGGAACCTGCGCGAGGGCGAGCGGCCCTTCCGCGGCGGCACGGGCCGCGGCCTGACCGAGCCGGTCATCACCTACCCCCTGCACAAGGACGGCGCCTGCTCGGTGATCGCCGGGTACGTCTACCGCGGCGCCGCGCTGCCCTGGCTGCGCGGCAGCTTCCTGTACGGGGACTTCTGCGCCGGCTGGGTCAGGGCCGCGCCCGTGGCGGAGCCGTCGAAGGCGGCCGAGATCGGCCGGGTCGAGCAGCTCTCCTCCTTCGGGGAGGGGCTCGACGGCGAGCTCTACGCGCTCAGCCTGCGGGGTCCGCTCTACCGGATCGAGCCTGCCTGACCCGCTCGATCAGCTCCTCGACCTGGTCGTTGAGCCGTGATCCGCGGGTCCAGCCGGCGTAGTGGGTCAGGAAGACCACCACTTCGCGCAGCTCGCTCTCGCTCAGGTCGCCCGCCCGCAGCGCGACGTCGAGCTGCACGGCGGTCAGCTCGTCGAGCCCCTGTCCGACGAGCAGCCCGAGCAGCAGCAGCCGGCGCTCCTTGACCGACAAGGCGGTCCTCGACCACAGGTCGGCGAACTGCCGCTCAGCCGTCATGCCGAAGGAGTCGACGGTCTCCATCGCGGGTTCTTTCATGGTGGGCTCCGGGGCTCGGGATGGGCGTCCTCATATCCTTTGCTACTTCCTGTGGTCTACCAATGGGGGTTGCACGAACGTTGTATCCCGGGCGACCGTAGAGTGTGGCGACCTGGCGCATACCATCATTTGGTGATCTGTAACAAGTAAAGCCAATCAATGGCCAAGATTTGGTCAAGATTTCTCATCGTGCACCCGGCCTCATTCCGCATGAAAGCGGGCACAACAACTGCGTTGGTCCGTAAAGCGGAGGTAAGCCCTGGTGAAAAGGACACGGGCTTGGATCGCGCTCATGGTCGCGATTTCCGTGCTGCCGGCGTGCGGGCAGCCGGAGTTCACCTACGTACGGGACAGGGAAGGCACCACCTATTTCAAGGTGCCCGCCTCGTTCACGCAGCTCAACGCCTATCCGATCGAACTGTATCTGACGGGTGACCGGCCCGGTTCGCTGGCGGCGGCGACCCGTGCGCAGCGGGTCTGGTCCACGGCCTTCGACCAGTCGGCCGAGCCGTCGGTCAACCATCTGCTGAGCTCGTCCGACCCGTTCGTGTACGCCACCGTGCACAAGCTCACCGAGCAGCAGCGCGACGCGATCTCGCTCAACCGGCTGCGCGACTTCGTGCTGCCCGTGACCGACCCGATGCGCGAGCTGTACGAGCAGCAGGCCATGAGCACCGGCCGGCCGCCCATGTTCGCCAAGTTCGAGCTCCTCAGCGACGACGTCCTCGCCCTGGAGAACGGCGCCAGAGGCGTACGGGTGCGCTTCAACTACCAGATCGGCGCCGACGTCCAGACGTTCGACCAGACCGCGATCCTCGACGAGAAGGGCGCGACGGTCTCGGTCATGCTCATCGGCTGCCGGGCGACCTGCTACCGCGAGCACGGCGCCGAGTTCGACAAGATCGCGGGTTCGTTCAAGCTGCTCCGGCTGCCCGGATGAGGGGACGTCAGTGACCACCACCGTTCAGCACGAAGGGCTGCGCGCCCCCGGCAGCGGGCCCTCCGACCCGGACTCCGTGACCAGGAAGAAGATGCAGTTCTGGGACCGGAGCAAGTTCCTCATCGCGCTGGTCCTGGCCTACCTGATCCTCACCTGGAAGGTGATGGCCGACTGGACGGGCGTCGTGACCTTCCCCGAGGCGGCCTGGAAGATCGGCTACGAGTACCAGTGGATCTTCTGGCTGCTCGGCGCCGAGGTCCTGCGGCAACTGCACTTCCTCGTCAGCGAGCACTGGTCGGGCTACCACCGGTTCTGGAGCCAGAAGGTCTTCGGCGGGTTCGAGCGGTGGACGCACCGGCGCTTCGACGACTGGACCAGGTACCGCATCTCCCGAGCCCTGAAGATCGCCTTCTTCGTCACGCTGACCGCGCTCGTGGCGGGGGCGGTGCTGGACGTCAGCCCGTTCGTCGCCCTGTTGCAGGCGCCGACGCTGATCTGGCAGGCGCTGCCGTTCCTGCTGCAGATCGTCTTCCTGTTCTTCTTCGTCATCATCCAGTTCGTCGGCCTGTTCTGGTTCCTGTCCAGGGGCGGCGTGGAGACGTACTTCCCCGACGACATCAAGACCCGCTTCGCCGACGTCTGGGGCCAGGACCACGTGGTCGAGCGGGTCCAGGAGAACATCGTCTTCCTGGAGCGGCCCGACGAGATCGAGCGGCGCGGCGGGTACGTGCCCAGCGGCCTGCTGCTGTGGGGCCCGCCGGGCACCGGCAAGACCCTGATGGCCGAGGCCGTGGCGGGCGAGACCGGCAAGCCGTACGTGTTCGTGGATCCGGGAGCCTTCACGAACATGTTCATGGGCGTCGGCATCCTGAAGGTCAAGGGGCTGTTCAGGAAGCTGCGCAAGCTGGCGCTGCGGTACGGCGGCGTGATCGTCTTCTTCGACGAGGCCGACTCGCTCGGCAAGCGCGGCAAGCTGGCCCAGCAGGGGCCCCCGGGGCAGGGCGGCTTCTCGGCCCACACCGGCTGGTCGGCGCACACCGGCTTCTCGGCGCACACCGGCTTCTCGGCGTACTCCGGCTGCCACGGGATGACGTACCTGTCGGAGGAGAGCCGCTCGGTGCTGGCCTTCAAGGGCCGGCGCGAGGCCGCCGACCCGCCGGGCACCTGGCGCGAGCGCTTCTTCGCCGGCGGCGGCATGATGAACAGCGGCGACCCGGGCACCCTCCAGGCGCTGCTCACCGAGCTGTCCGGGCTCAAGAAGCCGCGCGGCTTCTTCAACCGGCTGGTCAGGCGGCTGCTCGGGATGCGGCCCAAGCCGCCGCCCAAATACCGCATCCTCGTCATGATGGCCACCAACCGGCCCGACGCGCTGGACGAGGCGCTGCTGCGGCCGGGCCGCATCGACCGCATCTACAAGGTCGGCTACCCGTCCAAGGCCGGGCGGGTGCGGACGTACCAGGGCTATTTCGACAAGGTCGAGCACGAGCTCACCGGGGAGCAGATCGACAAGCTGGCCACGATCACGCCGTACGCGACCGGGGCCACGATCAAGGACCTGGTCAACGAGTCGCTGATCACCGCCATCCGTGACGGGCGGGAGGTCATCACCTGGTCGGACGTGCTGCGCGCCAAGCGGCTCAAGCAGCTCGGCCCGCCCGAGGACGTCGAGTACATCGAGCGCGAGCGGCACGCCGTGGCCGTGCACGAGGCGTGTCACGCGGTGGTGGCGTACGTGACCCGGTTCCACCTGGAGATCGACATCGCCACCATCGAGAAGGGCGCCGACTACCTGGGCATGGTCGCCTCGATCAAGCCCGAGGACCAGTTCACCCGCTGGAAGTCCGAGTACGAGGCCGACATCATGGTCTCCCTGGCCTCGCTGGCCGGCGAGCGCATGTTCTTCGGCGAGGACAACTCCTCCGGCGTCTCCGGCGACCTGCACGCGGCCACGTTCCTCACCGCGCTCATGGAGTCGTACTGGGGGATGGGCTCCGGCGTCACGTCGCTGCCCGCGCTGCAGGAGCTGGAGATCCACGGCGGCAAGGCCATGCGCGGCCGGGGCGGCGGGGGAGGCGGCATCGGCATCACCGAGCGCGAGCCGGTGCGCGCCGCGCCCGACCTGACCCCCGACGTGCTGGGCGAGCGCATCGAGTTCAACCTGGTGCGGCTGCTGGAGAAGACCGAGCGGCTGCTGGAGGAGCACCGCAGGCAGGTGTTGTGCCTGGCGCACGCCCTGGAGACGCACAAGACGCTCAACGGCGACGACGTGGTGGCCGTCATCCGCGGCGAGCGCGGACCGCTCGTGGACGGCACGATCTACGCCTCCGACGAGCTCTACGAGCAGCTGGAGGACTACCACCACGACGCGGCCAGGGCGCACAAGGAGCACAGCCGCATCGAGCGCGAGCTGCCCGGCCCGGTGGCGGAGGAGGCCGAGCCGCGGGCGGTCGCCTTCGCCGCCCCGGCCGCCGGCACGGCCGCGGCCCAGGTGATCACGGCCGAGGTCACCCGGATCGACCAGGGCGTCGGGCAGGGTGTCGGGCAGGGCGGCGGGCAGGGCGGCGGGCAGGGCGGCGGGGGCGTCGAACAGGGCGGTGACCGGCCCGAGTTCGTGCCGTGGGCGCCAGGCCCGCGGGCGGTCCCGGTCCCGTCAGCGGCCCCCTCAGCGGTCCCGTCAGCGGTCCCGTCAGCGGTCCCTTCAGCGGTCCCGTCGGTGGTCCAGGCGGTCCAGGCGGTTCCGGCGGGGATTCCGGCCGGCGTCCCGCACGCGGGCTTCGGGCCGGTTGCCGGGACGGTCGCCGAGGTCCGGCCGCGCCGGCGCGCCGGGCGGGCCTGGCTGGTCGTGGCCAGCCTGCTCGGGCTGATCGCGCTGGCCCTGATCACGGCGCTGGCGGTGACCGGCGCGGTGCCCGGCGCGGGCGCCGACGTCGCGGCGGCTCCCGTGCTCGCCTCTCCGGCGCTGCTGCTCCTGCTGTTCGTGGTGGTCGTCGGGGTGGTCGTGGGCGCCGGGCTCGCGTTCGTGGCGGCCAGGGGCGTACGGGCGGCGCAGGCCAAGGCGGAACGCGAACGCGACGAGGCCCACCGGCGGGCCCAGCTGCTGGCCGCGGCCATGGACCCGGACACGGCCATGCGGCTGCTCGGCTACGACGGCACCGGCACCGGCACCGGCAACGGCAACGGGACCCGGGCCGATGGGTGATCGCATGGTCACTTAGAGTAAGGACGCATGAACAAGGACGGCGTCGTACGCAGCCTGGTCCCCGCCCGCATGGACCGCCTGCCGTGGGCGCCGTTCCACACCCGGCTGGTGATCGCGCTCGGCGTGGCCTGGGTGCTCGACGGGCTGGAGATCACCATCGCCAGCAACGTCGGGGCGTTCCTGCAGCGGCCCGACACGCTCGGCTTCACCTCCGCCGAGGTGGGCCTGTCGGCCACCGTCTACCTGATCGGCCAGGTGGCCGGCGCGCTCTACTTCGGCTGGCTGTCCGACCGGCTCGGCCGCCGCAAGCTGTTCATCCTCACGCTCGGCATCTACCTGGTCGCCAGCGGCCTGACCGCCCTGTCATGGGACCTGTGGAGCTTCCTGGTGCTGCGTCTGGTGGCCGGGGCGGGCATCGGCGGCGAGTACGCGGCCGTCAACTCCGCCATCGACGAGATGATCCCCTCCCACTACCGGGGCCACGTCGACCTGGCCATCAACGGCACCTACTGGCTGGGGTCGCTGCTGGCCACCTCGGCCACGTTCCTGCTGCTGCACCCGGGCGGGCCGCTGGACCCCGACCTGGCCTGGCGGCTCGGGTTCGCGGTCGGGCCGGTGATCGGCCTGGCCATCTGGGGGCTGCGCCGGCACCTGCCGGAGAGCCCGCGCTGGCTGATGACGCACGGCCGCGAGGAGGAGGCCGAGCAAGTCGTCGCCCGCATCGAGCGGGAGGTCGAGCGGGAGGACCGGGTCAGGCTGGAGCCGGTGCCGCAGGAGCAGGCGCTGGAGATCGTCCCCGAGCACCACGCGCCGCTGTCGCAGGTCGCCAGGACGTTGTTCCGCACGTACCCGGAACGCTCGGTGCTGGGGGCGACGCTGATGATCTGCCAGTCGTTCCTCTACAACGCCGTGTTCTTCACCTACTCGCTGGTGCTGACGCACTTCTACGGCGTCCCGGCGGGCTCGGTGCCGCAGTACATGTTCGCCTTCGCGGCCGGGAACCTGCTCGGGCCGCTGCTGCTGGGCAGGCTGTTCGACACGGTCGGGCGCAGGCAGATGATCTCGGCCACCTACATCACCTCGGGGCTGCTGCTGGCGGTGACCGGCTGGCTGTTCAAGGAGGGGCTGCTGACGGCGGTCACGCAGACCGTGCTCTGGTCGGTGATCTTCTTCATCGCCTCGGCGGCGGCCAGCTCGGCGTACCTGACCGTGAGCGAGATCTTCCCGATCGAGCTGCGGGCCCAGGCCATCGCGATCTTCTTCGCGCTCGGGCAGGTCGCGGGGGCGTTCGGGCCGACGGTCTTCGCCTCGCTCATCGGCGACCAGCACAACCCCGACCCCACCAGGCTGTTCTGGGGCTACTGCTTCGGCGCGGGGATGATGGTGGCGGCCGGGCTGGTGGAGATCGTCTTCGGGGTGAAGGCCGAGCGCACGCCGCTGGAGCACATCGCGGCCCCGCTGACCTCCCGCCAGGCCACCTCTACCTAGCCGGGCCGTGCCCGCCCTGGCGCCCGCCCTGGTGCCCGTCCTGGTGGTCGTCCTGGTGCCCGGCCTGGTGCTCGGCGTGCGCCCGCGCCACCAGGGCCGCCAGCCGCTCGTCCCGGGCGACGCCGGCGCGCTGCCGCTCCGGCAGCCCGGCCAGCCGCGCCTCGGACGCGAGCAGGTCGCGGTAGACCTCCTCGCGCCGCTCCGCGTCCTTCTCCACCTCCAGGTAGTCCTGGGCGTGCCGGCGGACGGCCGACACCACGTTCTGCGCCCGGCCGCGGGGGCTGGCCAGCGAGGCGGCCACGGTGACCAGCAGCACGCCGACGATCACCGACAGGGACAGCCCGGTGCTGATCTCGGTGACGTTCACCGGCTCGCCGTCGTTGACGAACGGCACGTTGTTCTCGTGCAACGCGTGCAGCCCAAGCTTGACGCCGATGAAGGCGAGGATGACCGCCAGCCCGTAGGCGAGGTAGATGAGCCGGTCGAGCAGGCCGTCGATGAGGAAGTAGAGCTGCCGCAGCCCCAGCAGGGAGAAGGCGGTGGCGGTGAAGACGATGTAGACGTTCTGGGTGAGGCCGAAGATGGCCGGGATGGAGTCGAGCGCGAACAGCACGTCGGTGCCGGCCAGGGCGATCATGACCAGCAACATCGGCGTCATCACCCGGCGGCCGTCCACCACCGTGAACAGCCGGTCGCCGTCGTAGGTCTCGGTGGCGCGGAACAGCCGGCGGGCCAGGCGGACCATGACGTTGTCGGTGTGGCCCTCGCCGGTCTCGGGCCGCAGCAGGTTGCCCGCCGTGAGCAGCAGGATCAGGCTGAAGACGTAGAACACCCAGGCGAACGTCTCGATCATCGCGGCGCCGAGGAGGATGAACCCGGTCCTGGCCACCAGCGAGAAGACGATGCCGAACAGCAGGGCCTTCTGCTGGTCGGCGCGCGGCACCCGGAAGCTCGCCATGATGACGAGGAAGACGAACAGGTTGTCGACCGACAGCGCCTTCTCGGTCACGTACCCGGCGAAGTACTCCGCGCCCGGCTCGGCGCCGCCGAACACCCACACGCCCACGCCGAACAGCAGGGCGATCCCGACGTACAGGGCCGACCAGACGGCCGCCTCGCGCAGCGCGGGGACGTGCGCCTGCCGCACGTGGAAGAAGAAGTCGAACAGCAGCAGGCCGACGATCCCCAGGATCGTCAGCCACCACACGAGCGCGGACACGTCCACGAACGCTCCTCGGGCTAGAGGCCGATCTCCAGGCGGCCGACCGGCTCGGCCAGTTCCTCCTCCTCGTAGGCGAAGTGCGAGGCCAGGGCCTGCGAGAGCCGTTCGACGCCGGCCCGGACCCGGTCGATCCTGGCCGGGTCGGCGATCATCTCCGCGCACGCCCGGTCCAGGCGGGCCAGCAGCTCGGCGATGACCTCGTGCTCCTGCTCCAGCTTCTTGACCACCGGCTCCAGGGCGGGGTCGCGCTCGGTGAGGGCGGGGAAGGTGCTGTCGTGCTCGACGTCGTGGTGCACGGTCAGCAGGCGGCGGAAGGTCGCGCAGAACACGCCGAGCGTCCAGTGGTTCTGGCGCAGCGCGAGCCGGTCGCCGTCCTGGTGCGGGGCCGCGGTCTCGGCGGCGACCTGCTCGACCGCGTCCCTGACCTGGCGGAGCTGGGCGCGGTAGCCGTCGTGCACGTCCACCAGGCGGCGGCCCAGCCGGGCCTGGTCGGGGGTGAGGGACGCGGGGTCGCCGCCCGCCGTCCTGGGCCGGCCGGCCTCGTCCAGGTCGGGGATCGTCACCTGCGGGCGGACCGGCTCGGGCGCGGGCCGGCCGCGCTCCCTGGCCACGGCCGCCCGTACGGCGGGCGCGACCTCCTCGGCGAACACCCGCAGGTCCCGCTCGGCCTCCACCCCTGGGGCCAGCACGAACCCGTTCATTCCGGCCTCGAACACCAGCTCCGTGAGCTGCTCGGCCCACAGGGCGGCGGGCCCGTCGAGGAAGCCCGCGCCGGGCAGCGGCGACAGGCTGCCGCCGAGGTTGTAGACCTTGCGGATCGCCGCCGGGTCGCGCCCGGCGTCCGCGGCGGCCGCGTCGAGGATCCTGGCCTGCGCGGTCACGGCCTCGGGCGGGCTGTGGAAGGACGAGGTCAGCCAGCCGTCGCCGGTCCGGCCGGTCAGCTCCAGCATGCGCCGCCTGGTCGCCCCGATCCAGATCCCGATCGGGTGCGGCGGGAACGGGCCGGGCCGCGCGCCCGCCAGCCGGTGATGGCCGCCGGAGAAGGTCACCGGGTCGCCCGGGGTCCACAGCGCCCGGATGACGGTGATCGCCTCGGCCAGCGCCTCGATCGACTCACCGGGGGAGAGCCGGGGGCCGCCCATGGCGGCGATGGCGTCCCACAGCGCGCCCGCGCCGACCCCCAGCTCCACCCGGCCGCCGCTCAGGATGTCCAGCGAGGCGGCGGCCCTGGCCAGCACGGCGGGCGGGCGCAGCGGCACGTTGGCCACGTCGGGCACCAGCCGGACGCGCTCGGTGCGCTGCGCGATGGCGGCCAGCAGGGTCCAGGAGTCCAGGAAACCCGCCTGGTAGGGGTGGTCCTGGACGCCGACCAGGTCCAGGCCGAGCCGGTCGGCGAGCTCGGCGTGCCGCAGGACCCGCTCGCCGTCGGCCGCCTCGGGCGCGAGCAGCGCACCGAACCAGACATCCTCCATGATCATCATCCCCCGGGCTCGATCGTCGTACGGCCGCCGTCCCCCGGACGGCCGACCCGCCCCAGCTAACCGCCTTTATTGGATTTACCCCCTAATAGCGGCACGGGTGGCGGCACGATTAACACGGCGTTCACATTCGGGCAAAAACCGGGAAATGGCCGTCCATAAGACTCGGCGTGGCTGAGAGAAATCCCGAAAGGACCACCGTGAGCTACAAGGCTGAGTACATCTGGATCGACGGCACCGAGCCCACGGCTCTGCTGCGCTCGAAGACGAAGATCCTGGCTGACGGTGCCGAGCCTCCGGTCTGGGGCTTCGACGGCTCCAGCACCAACCAGGCCCAGGGCCACGCCTCCGACCGCGTGCTCCGCCCGGTGTTCACCTGCCCCGACCCGATCCGCGGCGGCGACAACGTGCTCGTCCTGTGCGAGGTCGAGGAGATCGACGGGACGCCCCACTCCAGCAACACCCGCGCCCTGCTGCGCCCGATCGCCGAGCGGTACGCCGACCAGGAGTCCTGGTTCGGCATCGAGCAGGAGTACACCTTCTTCAAGGGCAGCCGCCCGCTCGGCTTCCCCGAGGGCGGCTTCCCCGCCCCGCAGGGCCACTACTACTGCGGCGTGGGCGCCGAGGCCGTGTTCGGCCGCGAGATCGTCGAGCTGCACCTCGACCGCTGCCTGGCGGCCGGCCTGGCCGTCTCCGGCATCAACGCCGAGGTCATGCCCGGCCAGTGGGAGTTCCAGATCGGCCCGGCCGGCCCCCTCGAGGTCTCCGACCACATGTGGGTCGCCCGCTACCTGCTCTACCGGACGGCCGAGGAGTTCGGCGTCGAGGCCACCCTCGACGCCAAGCCCGCCCGCGGCGACTGGAACGGCGCCGGCGCGCACACCAACTTCTCCACCAAGGCGATGCGCGAGAGCTACGACGCCATCATCACCGCCTGCGAGGCGCTCGGCGAGGGCGACAAGCCCATGGAGCACGTCTCCCAGTACGGCGCCGACATCGAGCTGCGCCTGACCGGCCACCACGAGACCGCCCCGTGGAACAAGTACACCTACGGCGTGTCCAACCGCGGCGCGTCCGTGCGCATCCCGTGGCAGGTCGAGGTGGACAAGAAGGGCTACATCGAGGACCGCCGCCCGAACGCCAACGTCGACCCGTACGTGGTCACCCGCCTGCTGGTGAACACCTGCTGCGAGGCCCTGGAGAAGGCCGGCCAGGTCTGATCCGCCCGCACACGGAAGAAGCCGCCCCCGGCCGGGGGCGGCTTCTTGCGTCTCAGATCCGGAACTCCAGATCCGGGACGATCTCCGCCACGTCCATCTGGGCCTTCTGCAGCCGGCCCGAGAAGTCCCAGTTCATCGCCTGCCAGCGGGTGAACTGGTCGAGCACCCACATGCCCGACTGGCGGCTGCCGTTGCCCGACTTGCCGTTGCCGCCGAAGGGCAGGTGGGCCTCGGCGCCGGAGGTGGAGTTGTTGACGCTGACCATGCCGGCCGAGATGCCCTCGCGGAAGCGGAAGGCGTGCGTGGGGCTGGTCGTGTAGATCGAGCTCGACAGGCCGTAACCGGGGCGGTTGGCCAGCTCGACGGCCTCGTCCAGGGTGGTGAAGGTGGTCACGCCGACGATCGGGCCGAACGTCTCCTCCAGGAACAGCCGGTCGCCGGGCCGCACGCCGTCGACGATGACCGGGTGGTAGTAGAGGCCGCCGTCGCCGTCGAAGTCGCCGCGCGGGTTGTCCTTGGTGATCCTGCCCGTGCTGCCCGAGACGACCTGGTGGTGGGGCTGGATCCAGGTCAGGTACTCCTCGTACCGGTCGGCGAACTTCTGGTCGAGCAGCGGGCCGGCCAGCACGTCCTGCTCGGGGTCGCCGATCCTGGCCGCGCCGGTCGCCCGCGCGAACCGCTCGACGAACTCGTCGTGCACGCTCTCGTGCACGATGACCGTGCCCAGGCTGGTGCAGCGCTGGCCGGCGGTGCCGAAGCCGGAGAACAGCGCGCCCTCGACGGCCAGGTCGAGGTCGGCGTCCGGCATGATCACCATCGGGTTCTTGCCGCCGAGCTCCAGGCACGCCGACTGCAGGTGGCGCCCGGCCAGCTCGCCGACCTTCCGGCCGACCTCGCTCGACCCGGTGAAGCCGACCTTGTGCACGCTGCCCTCCTCCAGGGCCAGCTCCAGCCCCGCGAAGGTCTGCGCGCCGTCGGCGAAGACCACGTTGAGCACCCCGTCGGGCAGCCCCGAGGCGGCGAACAGCCGGTACATGGCCTCGGCGGAGGCGGCGGCGTACTCGGCGGGCTTCCACACCACGGCGTTGCCGCACAACAGCGCGGGCACGAGATACCAGGACGGCACGGCCACGGGGAAGTTGCCCGCCGTGATCACCGCGGCGACCCCGACCGGGTTGCGGAAGGTGAACAGGTTCTTGTCCGGCATCTCCGACGGAACGGTCTGCCCGTAGAGCCGGCGGCCCTCGCCCAGGAAGAAGTCGCAGGTGTCGACGATCTCCCGCACCTCGCCCAGCGCCTCGGCGTACGGCTTGCCGATCTCCCGGGTGACCAGGCGGGCCAGGCTCTCGGCGTTGGCCTCGACCAGCCGCCCGATGGAGGCGATCACCCGGCCGCGCACCGGCGCCGGCACCTTGGCCCACTCGCGCTGGGCCTCCTTGGCGGTGCGGCAGGCGGCGGCGAACGCGGCGGCGTCGGCCAGGCCGACCCGGGCCACGACCTCGCCGGGGCGGGCGGGGTTGGTCGACTCGTACACGCTCTCGCCGGTGGTGTCCTTCCCACCCACGATTGACACGATCTGACGGCTCACCGGTGGCCTCCTCGTAGTTCCTCCGGACAGACAATCATCTCGCCGGAAAAAACCCAAGAAACCCGTCAGCGTGCGGTTCGGTGTGCGGTTAGTGCGCGGTTCAGCGCGGGCTGCCGAGGACCTCGCGGATCACGTGGCGGGCGTTGGCCGCCATGGCCGGGTTGGTGTCCTTGTAGTAGGGGAGCTGGATCAGCGCCATGGACAGGGCCCGGCCGCGGCCGCGCGCCCAGGTGGCGTCGTCGGCGCCGAGCGCGGCCCGGAAGACCTCGCGACCGGCGGGCGGCAGCAGGTTCCAGGCCGGGATCAGGTCGCAGGCCGGGTCGCCGGCGCCGGCCGTGCCCCAGTCGATGACCCCGCTCAGCCGCCCGTCGCGGACCAGCAGGTTGCCCGGCATCAGGTCGGCGTGCACCCAGACGGGCCCGCCCTGCCATTCGGGCGCGCTCAGCACCTCCTTCCAGGCGGCCGTGGCGGCGGCGGTGTCGATCATGCCGTCGAGCTCGCCGATCGCGGCCCGGGTGGCCTCGTCCAGGCGGGACAGCGGGCCGCCCCGGTAGGCGTCGGGCGCGCCGGCGGGCTCGACCTCGCGCAGTGCGGCGACGAACGCCGCCAGGTCGGCGGCCAGCGCCTCCCCGCCGCCGGAAAGCGCCCCGGCCTCCGGATTGTCGCCGTCCAGCCACCGGCACACCGACCACGGCCAGGGAAAACCCTCACCCGGCAGGCCCTGGCCGAGCACCGAGGGGATCGGGACGGGCAGCGCGGGGGCCAGCAGCGGCAACCACCGCCCCTCCCGGGCGACGTCGCCGGCGCCCTGCCTGACGCGCGGCAGGCGGACGGCCAGGTCGTCACCGAGCCGGAAGACCGCGTTGACGGTGCCGGAGGAGGGGAAACGGCGCAGCGGCAGATCGGCCCACCGCGGGAACTGCGCGGCCAGCAGCCGCCGGACGAGGGCCTCGTCGATGTCGGCCTCGTCCGCGTGCATCCTGCCGCCCATGCGCGTCCCCCTCGGTCCGTACGATCCGCGGGGGCCATGTCAGCGGACCGGGGGCGGGCGCGTCAAGTCGTTTTCGCCGCCCTCACCAGGACCTGGTCGGCACCGGGCCGCCGTCGCCGAGCTCGTGCCGGGCGTCGCTGGACAGCCGTCCGGCCAGGTCGGCCAGCGCCCGCGCGACGGCCAGCTCGTCCCCGACCTCGGGCATGGACGGGTCGGCGGGGTTGCGGCGGGCGTGGCCCGAGCCCTCGACCCGCGTGCCGTCCGGGACGGTCAGGACCGCCCGCGCCGAGGTGTCGTCGCCGTCCTCGGCGAGACTGATCCGGACCGTCCACTCCTTGGCTTGCATGGCTCGCCTCCTCCCGCGTACGGCTGCCCGGACACACGGCGGTAAACCGGACGGCGCGGCTACGGGCGGCGCGGGCGTCGCCACCGGTCGTTGGCGCGGATCCAGGCGGCGTCCCAGTCGGCGTACCTGCGCCGGTCCAGCAGCCGGCGCAGCGCCGCGACGGCCCCCAGCACCAGCAGGAAGGCCAGCACCTGGACGAACGCCGCCATGCCCACGCCACGCAGGACCACGTCGGTGCGGCTCGGCGGCGGCGTGGTGGGGTCGCCCTCGCGGTCGATCCACAGGGGGACGGTCTGGCCCGCCCGCGTGCCGGCCGGCACCTGGACCTGCCCGGTCCTGGCCACCCCCGCCGGGGTGGTCCAGCTCGCCGGGACCATGGTGGTCGCCGCCTCGCCGAACGACGGCCGCACGGGCCGCGGCTCCCGCAGCGTCGTCGCGGTCACCTGCTGCCGGAAGCCGGGGCCCACGCGGGCCTCGCGCAGGCCGCCCTCGTAGGTGACCCGGCCGGCCAGCACGGCCGGCCAGACGCTCAGCAGGACGAGCAGCACCGCCACCGCCAGCACGGCGCTCTCCACCCGGTCGGAGCGGCGGCGCAACGGGTTGCGGTCCGGCCGGTGCCTGCGGATCCGCAACAGCGCGGCGTTCATGACGGCCCTCATCGCGCACCTCCCACGGTCACCTTTCCTCCTTCCCGCAGAAACGGCCGGTAGCCCGCCCGCGGGCAGCCGCCGTGCCGGTCAGCTCCAGGGCGCCGTCGGGTACCAGATGAGGTCGCGGCGGGCCAGGATCCGGACGTCCCAGTACAGAAGGGTGAAGACGCCGGCCACGACGAGCGCCGCGCCGGTGATGAGGGCCAGGCGGGCCGGGGTGGCGGTCAGCCAGCGGTGCGCGCGGCCCCCGGTGGCCAGGGCGAGCAGCACGAACAGGACCGACATGACGACGAGGTTGCCGGCCGACTGCAGCATGAACGCCAGCGCGCCGTACAGGGGGTTGTGGCTCTCGGCGGCGTCCCGGAAGAGCTGGCGGAACAGCGGGAACGGGCGGCCGATCAGGAAGCCGCCGATCAGCGCGCCCATGACGGCCATGCGGGCCCTCGGGTGGCGGGCCAACGGGTCGGGCAGGTAGCCGAGCGCGGCCAGGCCCAGGTAGAGGAAGGCCAGCCCGATCAGCCCGAACGTGACCATCGCCTGGACCAGGCCGGGGGACAGGGTGCCCGGCGCGGGCCTGGCCGTGGCGAACTGCGGCATGGCGGTGCCGACGATCCCCACCACGACACCGTAAGCGCCGGACACGGCCAGCGCGCCGGCCGCCAGCCAGCCGAGCGGGCGCAGCGTGCCGCGGATCCGGGCGCCGACCGACGGCCTGGCCCCGACCAGGGGCGCGACCGCGCCGAGCGCGGCGATGTTGCAGGCGGTGAACGAGCCCGCCAGGCCGGAGGCGAAGGCGAACACGATGCCGGAGAGCGTCCCGGCGATGGGGGTGGCGTCGGCGTCGCGGCCGAGCATCGTGTCGGCGACCGTCGAACCGATCGTCTGGTCCACGAACTCGGCCGACCACACCACGGTCAGCAGGAATCCCGCCAGGGCGCTGAGCAGCAGCACGAGTCCGCGGCGGCGGGCGGGGGCGGAGTCGACGGCGGGGGTCGCGGCGAGGGGCAGGGTCATGGTGGTTCCCCTTCTCGTCCAGCGGGACGCGGCGCCCGCGCACGGGCGGACGCCGGGCGTCCCGGGGGGGTGAACGTGTACACGCCGTGCAAGTTCTGTGACGACGGCCTGGACGCTGATCAGGGCAGGGCGCCAGGCCGGCCATGGCCGGTTGATGGGAACTCCGAACGGGATATTGCCACGTTTAGCACGAAATGCCGGGTAGTAAAAGGCGCCGCCCACCCCTGCCGGGACGTCACACCCTCCTGATCCGCACGCCGTCCCCGTTGACCACCCGCTGCGTGTGCCCGAGCCGGACGGTGAGCCCCGGCATCCCGGCCAGCGGGCTCACGTCGAGGTCGTGGGGCATGAGGAACAGGCTCAGGCTGCGGAGCTGAGGGAGCGCGGCGAGCGGCGAGAGGTCGGTCACGCCGGGGCACAGGGCCAGGGTGAGGGAGGAGAGCCGCGTCTGGCCGCGCAGCGGGCCGAGATCCGTCAGGGCGGGGCAGTGACGCAGGCGCAGGCGGGTCAGGGAGAACCCGTCGAGCGGCGCGAGGTCGAGCCCGCCGACCCCGTCGAGGGACACCTCCGTGACGGCCGGGCAGGTCCGGGCGGCGGCGTCGAGGCAGGCGCCGGCCTCCGCGACGCCGTCCAGCCACAACTGCCGCAGCCGCCGCATCCCGGACAGGACCGTGCCGGGCAGCGGCAGGCCCTCGCGCCTGACGTGCAGCGACTCCAGCTCGTCCTGCCGGGCGAGCGGCGCGTGCCAGGAGTCCCGGCCGTCGTCGAGCAGGTCGATGAGGAGATCGTTCAGGCGGGGCAGCCGGTCGAGGAAGGAGGGATCGTCGAGCCGGACCCCCCACAGCCGCAGGGTGCGCAGCTGTCGCGACTCGTCCAGGCGGGCCACGTCCACGGCGCGCGGCTCGTCGTAGAAGAACAGGCCGAGATGGGTCAGCCGGGGCAGCGACTCCACCCCGTCCAGGGACCGGATCTGGGCGTCCTGCAGGCTCAGCGACTCCGTCTGCGGCAGGTCGCGGAGGAACCGCAGGTCGGCGAGGGGAGTGGGCACGGTGACGCGCACGTCCGCCGCCCTCAGCAGGCAGGCGCTGCGCAGATGGCGGGCGCTGGAGAAGGTGACGTCCTCCATGTCGGCCAGGACGCGCCGGGCATAGACGTCGGCGTCGAAGTACTCCCAGCCCTGGCGGAGCTGCTCCCGTACCTGCCACCGCTGGTCGGCGGCGTAGCCGGCCAGGCGGTCCAGGGCCTCCGGGCCGTTGATCAGGAACGTCGTGCGGACCGTCCACGCCGCGCGCCGCACCGGCAGGGCCGTCAGGTCGCGGGGCAGGCGGCGCAGGATCTCCTCGCCCGCCGCCGCCAGCAGGGTCGCCTCCTCTTCCGTACGCGGCGGGATCACCTCCGCCAGGCACGCCTCGACCCGGTCGCGCAGCCCCGCCGGGATCTCCTGGACGGTCTCCAGGCACGCGGCCACCAGCAGCCGCAGTCGGCGGGCGTGCTTGCCGCCCTGGTCGGCCCGGTCCAGCAGGCCGCCCAGCAGCTCACCGCGCAGCCGGCCGTTCGCGTGCCCGGCGGCCATCACCACGACCTCGCGCCACTGGTCCAGGTGGGCGCGCTCGACCGCGGCCTCGACGTCCTCGTCCTCCACGAGCTGCCCGGCGGCCAGGTACTCCTGCACGGTCCGGTGCGCGAAGTCGATCCGGCCGGGCACCGGCTCGCGCAGCACGCCGCTCCTGCGCAGCAGGTGTTCCAGCACGTCGGAGGCGGTGTGCGAGACGCGGGTCATCGAGGCGAGCTTCTGCTCGACGCGGCGCAGCGCGGTCGCCTTCGACAGCTCGGAACGGCCCATCGACACCAGCCGCCAGGCCAGGTCGCGCAGGATCCACACCTTCTGGTCGGGGTCGAGGGACACGTCGTCGTCGATCCGCCGCTCGGCGTCGCGGCGTTCCAGCAGCAGGCTCAGCACGGCGTCGTAGAAGCCCATCCGGCTGCGCGGGAGCTGGGTGCGGCGGTCGAGGTTGAGCGCGCACAACATGGCGGCCAGCAGCGGGGTCGAGGCGACCACGCCCAGGTGCGGATTGGACTCCATGCGGGCCAGCAGGGCGACCTCGTAGCCCTCCAGCTCGCCCGGCTCGCACGGCAGGCTCGGGCAGTCGCGCATCGCGACGTGCCACTGGCGGATCAGCTCCCGCTGGTCGTCGGGCGTCATCGGCTCCAGCGTCGACGCCGCGAACCCCTCGTCGGCCAGCCAGCGGGCGTCGGCGGCGGTCGGACGCGAGGTCACCACGACCCGCAGCCCCGGATAGGCCGCCAGCAGCCGCGACAACCACTCCCGCACGGCCGGCCGGTGCCGGACGAGCAGCTCGTCCACCCCGTCGACCAGCAGCAGGCCGCGGCCGGCGTCCAGCACGCGCTCCACCCAGCCGCGCGGCATGCGCCCGGCGACCTCCCGCGCGACGTCGTCGAGGAAGGCGGCGGGCGCGGGCAGCCGTCCCGACGAATGGCTCCTCAGCTTGATCATCAGCGGCACGCAGCCGTTCCAGGCGGCCAGGTCGCCCGAGAAGCCGCCGCGCGCGGCGGTCACCGCGAGCCAGCGCAGCAACGTGCTCTTGCCCGAACCGGCGTCGCCGCGCAGCAGCGTGAGCCGGGCGCGGCCGAGCGCCGACTCGATGCGCTCGGCGCCGCGCTCGGCGGGATGCCCGCCGGTGAGCGCGGCGATCGACAGTCGCTCCGGCGCGCGCGGCCCGCGCTCGCCGGAGGAGACGTTGAGGCTGATGTAGGCCATGCTCAGCGACGTGCGCGGGCGGTAGGTCTCCACCCGGACGCCGAACAGCTCGACCTCGTCGAGGGTGCGGCTGGCGAAACCGAGGTAGAGGCGTTCGAACGCGGCGTCGTCCTGGGTGCCCTCCGGGGCCTCCAGGGTGCGCTGCGGCATCCTGGCGAGCAGCCGTTCCACGCCCTCGGCCAGGCCGCTCAGCCTGCCCAGCGTCTCGGTGGCGGCGCGCGGCACGTACTGGGGGAGCTGCCGCATCAGGCCGACCAGGCAGTCGACGGACTCGGCGAGCAGGACGGCGTACAGGCGGTCCTCGGCCTCCCCGAGGCGCGGTTCCGGGAGGGCGGCCAGGATGCGCTCGGCGAGCTTGGCCGGGTCGGCGTCGGACTCGAACAGCGCCTCGTCCGACAGGTCGGCGGCGCGCAGCGCGGCCACGGTCTCCAGCAGGACGGCGGCCCGCGCGGACTCGTCCAGCCCGCGGAACTCCTGCTCGATGAGCCGTGACAGCCGGCCCTCGACGGCCAGCGCGATGCCCTGGAGCTGGTTGTCGATCTTCCGGGGCGCCAGCCGGTCGCGAAAGCCGCTCTGGACCAGGTCCTTCAGCTCACTCGTCCGGTCCTTGCGCGCGGCCCGGACGGCCAGCCATTCGCGCATGGCGCGCTCCGCGACGCTCTTCCCAGCGGCGGTCAGGGCCGCCTCGATGCCCGGCATGCCTTCTCTATAAGACGATCTTTACGATCACGCGGTGAAATCGGCGAAGTCGAACCCCGGCGACACGACGCAGCTCACCAGCACCGCCTCGTCCCCGGCCGGGCGCGCGGACTGCCACACGCCGCCGGGCACGACCGCCTGCGGCACCTGCCCCCGCTCGACCAGCGGCCCGAGGACGACGTCGCGGTCTCCCACGGTCAGGCTCAGCGGGCCGCCCCGGTGCCACAACCACACCTCGTCCGACCTGACGACGTGCGGGACGGACTCTTCGCCCGGCTGGAGCAGGAAGTAGATGCCGGTGGCGCTCGCGCGCGGCCCCGGGTAGCCGTCGGGCCGGACGGTGACGGGCGAGCGCCAGGTCTCGCGGTACCAGCCGCCCTCCGGATGGGGGAGCAGGTCGAGCGCGGCGGCCACGGGCGGGCGCTCGACGAAGGCGACGGGCGCGCCGGTGACGTCGCGCCGCAGGAAACGGGTGCCGTCGAGGACGGCCTGGCCGTCGAGCGCGGCGGCCAGCGCCAGGGCGGCGGCCTCGTCGGCGACCTCGGTGGGCGCGCCGTCGGGATAGATCCTCAGCTCCACATGGCCGATCTTACGAGGCCCCGGGACGCGCGCGGACCGCGTCCGGCGGGCAGGCCGCCCGCCGCGCGAACTGTCGGTCGGCCTGGCTAGTCTGCGGCAGGTGATCGAACGGTGGAGCCGTGATCAGGTGCTCGCCCTCGCCCCCGACGCGCCGTCCAGGAAGGCGGCTCAGGGGGTGGCCGCGGCGGGCAAGTGGTCCTCGCGCGGCACGACGGGCAGCGTCCTCTACGGCGAGTGCGCGGGCAGCGGGTCCACGCCCTACCTGGCGTGCGTCGACCTGACCGAGCCTGCCTACCGGTGCAGCTGCCCCAGCCGCAAGTTCCCCTGCAAACACGCGCTGGGCCTGCTGCTGCTGTGGTCGGCCGACGACGTGCCCGCCGAGGAGGCCGCGCCGCAGTGGGTCACCGAGTGGCTCGACGGCCGCGCCGAGCGCGCCGCCAGGTCCGCGGCCCGCGCCGAGACCTCCCGCGACACCGCCGCCGCGCCCGCGCCCGCGACCGCTCCCGCGACCGGGCCGGGGGCTGGGACGGCGGCCGGGGCGGGCACCGGGGCGGGCACCGGGGCCGGGGCGGCCGGGGCGGGGAAGGCGGAGACGGTGCGGCAGGCGCGGGTGGGGGCCGGGCTGGCGGAGCTGGAGCGCTGGCTGGCCGACCAGATCCGCCAGGGCCTCGCCTCCTCCGCCGAGCACGACTGGGACGGCCTGGCCAAGCGCCTCATCGACGCCCAGGCCCCCGGCGTCGCGGGCCTGGTGTCCCGGCTGACCCAGGTGCGCGCGGAGGACGACTGGCCCGGCCGGTTCCTGGAGGAGTACGCGCTGATCAACCTGCTCGCCGTCGCCTACCGCCGCCGCGCCGAGCTGCCCGCCCCCTTGGCGGAGACCGTCCGCATCCGCACCGGTTTCCCGGTCACCCGGGAGGAGGTGCTGGCCGGGCCGGCGGTGCGCGACCACTGGCACGTCCTCGGCCGCCGCGACGACGAGCACGACCGGCTGACCGCCCGCCGCGTCTGGCTCAAGGGCCGCGCCACCGGCCGGGTGGCCCTGATCCTCTCCTTCGCCCCGCCCGGCCAGGCCCTCGACGCCTCGCTGGTCACGGGCACCACGATCGACGCCGACCTCGCCTTCTACCCGGGCGCCGCGCCCCTCCGCGCGCTCGTCGCCGCCCGCCACGACACCGACCCCCTTCCCGGCGAGGGCGCTCCACCGGCCGGGGTGCCGGTCGGCGAGGCGCTGGAGGAGGTGGCGCGGGTGCTGGCCGACGATCCCTGGACCGAGTCGTGGCCGGTCGTGCTGGCCGGCGTCGTCCCCGGTCGCACCGCGGTCGGCGGGCTGCCGCTGCACCCGCGGGCCCGCGACCCCTGGCGGCTGATCGCGGTCTCGGGCGGCCGTCCCGTCACGCTGGCCGCCGAATGGACCCCGCAGGGCCTGCGCCCGCTCACCACCTACGACGACGAGGGAACGGCGGTGCTCCTGTGACCTGGGACGACCTGGCTTCCACGGCCCTGGTGGGCACCGACCGCAGGCCGTACCGGGGAGACCTGCTGGCGGCCGCCGCCGTCGAGACGGCCCGCCGGCGCGCGGGCCGCGGCCCGGTCGAGGCCGCGCCGCCGGCCCCCGCCCCCGCCGAGGACCTGCCCGCCGTGGGCAGGCGCGCGGCCGGGCGGCTGGTCCGGATCATGGGCGGCGACTACGACCGCCTGCTGCCCGAATGGCTGGCCGCGGCCGCCGCGACCGGCCGCAGGGTGCCCTGCGACGTGCTGCCCGACCTGCTCGAAAGAGGCCGGCGCGACCGCTCGATCCGCGCCCATCTCGGCGTCCTGGCCGGGCGGCGCGGCCGCTGGCTGGCCGGTCTCAACCCGGCGTGGGGCTACCTGCTGGAGGAGCCCACCGGCGAGACCTGGGAGCTGGGCGGCCCCGCCGACCGCCGCGCCCACCTGCGCGCCCTGCGCGCCGCCGACCCCGCCGCGGCCAGGGAGCTGCTGGAGAGCACCTGGGAGCGGGAGACGCCCGACGACCGGGCCGAGTTCGTCGAGCTGCTGGCCGACGGGCTGTCCATGGGCGACGAGCCGTTCCTGGAGGCCGCGCTCGACGACCGCCGCCGGGAGGTCCGCCAGGCCGCCGCCAACCTGCTGACCCGGCTGCCCGGCTCCCGCCTGTCCAGGCGCATGGCCGAGCGGGCGCGGGCCTGCGTGTCGATCTCCGGCTCGGCCATCGCCGTCGAGGCGCCCCTGGAGTGCGACCGGGCGATGGAACGCGACGGCGTGCGTCCCAAGCCGCCGCGCGGCATCGGCGAGCGGGCCTGGTGGCTGCAGCAGATCCTGGCCCGCGCGCCGCTGGGCTTCTGGGGCCGGCCGCCGTCCGCGCTGCTGAAGATGCGTATCCCCGACTGGGACGCCGAGGTGAAGGCCGCCTGGGTCCGGGCCGCGGTGCTGCAGAAGGACCCGGAGTGGGCGCGCGCGCTGTTCGGCTGGGACCCGATCGCCGACCTGCTCGAAGCGCTCCCGCCCGCCGAGCAGCAGGAGCTCGCCGCGGGCTTCGTCCAGCAGCACGACCTCGACAGCCAGTTGATCATGGTGCTCGGCGGCGTCTCGTCCCATTGGCGGGAGGGCCTGGCCACGGCCGTCCTGCACAAGATCGTCAAGGTGGCGGCCGTCCAGCCGTGGAACCTCGGCGAGCTGGTCAAGCTGGCGGGCGAGCACATCGACCCCGCGCTGTTCCCGCTGGCCGAGAGCTACTCGCCGGTGGCGCCGATCCAGCAGGTCGCCGCCCTCCTGCGTTTCCGTGCCGACATGTACAAGGAGCTCGCATGACCGTCCTGCGTCCCCACGCCGAAGACCAGTACGCCGAGGAACTGGCCTACCTGGCCAAGGACGACGACCGCCCCCGGCCCCCCGGCTGGAAGTTGTCGCCGTGGGCGGTGACCCGCTACATCCTGGGCGACGACGACCGCGTCACCCCCAAATACGTCGGCGCCCGCCGCATCGTCGAGGTCGCCGTGGCCACGCTCGCGACCGACCGCGCGCTGCTGCTGCTCGGCGTGCCCGGCACGGCCAAGACGTGGTTGTCGGAGCATCTGGCCGCGGCCGTCAGCGGCGACTCGACGCTGCTCGTCCAGGGCACCGCGGGCACCGCCGAGGAGGCCGTCCGGTACGGCTGGAACTACGCCAGGCTGCTGGCCGAGGGCCCCTCGTTCGAGGCGCTGACCCCCTCGCCGGTGATGCGGGCCATGGCCGAGGGGCGGGTCGCCCGCGTCGAGGAGCTGACCCGCATGCCCTCCGACGTCCAGGACGCGCTGATCACCGTCCTGTCGGAGAAGACGCTGCCGATCCCCGAGCTCAACCGCGAGGTCCAGGCCGAGCGCGGCTTCAACGTCATCGCCACCGCCAACGACCGCGACCGGGGCGTCAACGAGCTGTCCAGCGCCCTGCGCCGCCGGTTCAACACCGTCGTGCTGCCCGTGCCTGCCAGCGCCGAGGAGGAGGTGCACATCGTCGCCCGCCGCGTCACCCAGCTCGGCCGCTCGCTGGAGCTGCCGGAGACCTCCACCGGCCTGGCCGAGATCAGGCGCGTGGTGACCGTCTTCCGCGAGCTGCGCGCCGGCGTCACCGAGGACGGCCGCACCAAGGTCAAGTCGCCGAGCGGCACCCTGTCCACGGCCGAGGCGATCTCGGTGCTCACCAGCGGCATCGCGCTGGCCGCCCACTTCGGCGACGGCGTGCTGCGGCCCTCCGACGTCGCGGCCGGGATCGTGGGCGCGGTGGTGCAGGAGCCGGTCTCCGACCGGGTGGTGTGGCGCGAGTACCTGGAGACCGTGGTGCGCGAGCGTCCCGACTGGCGCGACTTCTACCGCGCCTGCCGCGAGGTGTCATGAGCGCCGTCTCCGTGCTGGGCGTGCGCCACCACGGCCCAGGATCGGCCCGCGCGCTGCGGCGCGAGCTCGAACGCCTGCGGCCCGACGCGATCCTCGTCGAGGGGCCGCCGGAGGCCGACGCGCTCGTGGCGCTCGCCCCCGACCTGGAGCCGCCGGTCGCGCTGCTCGCGCACGTGCCCGGCGCGCCGGCCAGGGCCGCGTTCTGGCCGTTCGCGCAGTTCTCGCCCGAATGGCAGGCGATCCTGTACGGCGCCGCCGCCGGCGTCCCGGTGCGCTTCTGCGACCTGCCCGCCGCCCATTCCCTGGCCGACGACGAGGAAGCCGACCGGACCGGCGACGGGCTGCGGGCCGACCCGATCGGCGCGCTGGCCGCCGCGGCCGGGCACGACGACCCCGAACGCTGGTGGGAGGACGTCGTCGAGCACCGCGGCGACACCCCCTTCGAGGTGATCGCCGAGGCCATGGCCGCCGTGCGCGAGGGCCACGTGCCGGCCGGCCGGGAGGCCAGGCGCGAGGCGTACATGCGCAAGGCGCTGCGGGCCGCGATCAAGGAGGGGTTCGGCACGATCGCGGTGGTCTGCGGCGCCTGGCACGTGCCCGCGCTCACCGGGCCGCTGCCCCCCGCCGCGGCCGACAACGCGCTGCTGCGCGGCCTGCCGAAGGTGAAGGCCGAGCTGACGTGGGTGCCCTGGACGTACGGGCGGCTGGCCTCCTGGAGCGGCTACGGCGCGGGCATCACCTCGCCGGGCTGGTACCACCACCTGTTCACCGCCCCCGACCGGCCGGTCGAGCGCTGGCTCACCGAGGCCGCCGCCGTGCTGCGCGAGGAGGGGCTGCCGGTCTCCTCGGCGCACGTCATCGAGTCCGTCCGCCTGGCCGCCGCCCTGGCCGGGTTGCGCGGCAGGCCGCTGGCCGGGCTGGGCGAGGTGACCGAGGCGGCCAGGGCGGTGCTGTGCGAGGGCGACGACCTGGCCGTCGAGCTGATCCAGCGGCGGATGGTCGTCGGCGACCGGCTGGGCCACGTCACCGACGGCACCCCGATGGTCCCGCTCCAGCGCGACCTGCGCGAGCAGCGGCGGCGGCTGAAGCTGCGGCCCGAGGCCCTCGACCGAGAGCTCGACCTCGACCTGCGCAAGCCGCTCGACCTGGAGCGCAGCCATCTGCTGCACCGGCTGCGGCTGCTGGAGGTGGGCTGGGGCACACCGGGGCAGGCGCGCGGCAAGGGCACGTTCCGCGAGTCCTGGACGTTGCAGTGGCGGCCCGAGCACGACCTCGCGCTCATCGAGCACGCCGCCCTCGGCACCACCGTCGAGGCCGCGGCCGCGCGGCGCGCCCGCGACCTGGCCGGGGCCGCGTCGGCGACGCTCGCCGACCTCACCGCGCTGGTGGAGCAGTGCCTGCTGGCCGACCTGCCGCAGGCGCTGCCCGGCGTGCTCGCCGCGCTGTCGGCCAAGGCGGCGCTGGACACCGACGTCACCCAGCTGATGGCGGCGCTGCCCGCGATGGTCCGCGCCCACCGGTACGGCGACGTGCGCGGCACCTCGGCCGAGGGGCTGGCGGTGATCGTGCGCTCGATGCTCGACCGGATCTGCGTCGGGCTGCCGGTCGCGGTCACCGCGCTCGACGACGACGCGGCGGCCGAGCTGCTCAGACACGTCGACGCGGTGCACGCCGCCGTCGCCCTGCTCGCCGAACCCCCCGCCGGCCCGCCGCCGCCCACGGCGTCCTCCACGGCGTCCTCCACGGCGTCCTCCACGGCGTCCTCCACAGCGTCCTCCACAGCGTCCTCCACGATGGCCGACGCCGACGGCGGGGGCGACGCTGAGGGCGGAGACGCTGAGGGCCTGGGCGACGCGGCGGAGGGGGCCGACGAGGGCGGGGCGGGCGGTTCGCCGCGGGCCCGGTGGCTGGGCACGTTGCGGGGCATCGCCGACCGGCAGGACCTGCACGGGCTCATCGAGGGCCGGCTCACCCGCGTCCTGCTCGACTGCGGTGAGCTCGCCGACGCGGGCGACCGCATGTCCAGGGCCATGTCCCGGGGGCAGACCCCGGTCAGGGCGGCGGCCTGGGTCGAGGGCTTCCTGTCCGGCGGCGGCCTGCTCCTGGTGCACGATCCGCGCCTGCTGGGCCTGGTCGACGCCTGGCTGACCGCGTTGCCCGCCGACCAGTTCACCGACGTGCTGCCGCTGCTGCGCCGCACGTTCGGCGGCTTCGCCGTGCCGGAGCGGCGGGCCGTCGGCGAGCGGGTGAGCGCGGCGGGCCGCGCAGGCGGCCCCGGCGGCACAGTCGGCGCCGGCGGCGCGAACGAGCCGCACATCGACGAGCGGCGCGCGGCGGGAGCCGTGGCGACCGTGCTGGCGATCATCGGGAGAGACCGTGGATGAGCGCATGCGCAGGTGGCGGCTGGTGCTCGGGGGCGGCGACGCCGACGGCACCGGCTGCGCCCTGCAGGGTGCCGACGCCCAGATGGACGCGGCCCTGGCCGCCGTCTACGACCACGACGGCCGTGAGGGGCAGAGCCGGCGCGAGGGCGGCCTCGGGGCGTCCGCGCCGCGGGTGGCCCGCTGGCTGGGCGACATCCGCACGTACTTCCCCTCCACGGTCGTCCAGGTCATGCAGAAGGACGCGATCGAGCGGCTCAACCTCACCAGGCTGCTGCTCGAACCGGAGATGCTGGAGGCCGTGGAGCCCGACGTGCACCTGGTCGGCACGCTGCTCGCGCTCAACCGGGTGATGCCCGCGCAGGCCCGCGAGTCGGCCAGGGCGGTGGTGCGCAAGGTCGTCGACGAGCTCGAACGCCGGCTGGCCGACCGCACAAGGGCGGCGGTGACGGGCGCGCTCGACCGTTCGGCGCGCACCCACCGGCCCAGGCGGGTGGCCGACATCGACTGGGACCGGACGATCCGGGCCAACCTCAAGAACTACCTGCCCGACCGGAACACGGTCGTCCCGTCGCGGCTCGTCGGCTACGCGCGCCGGCAGCGGTCGGTGCAGCGCGAGGTGGTGCTCTGCATCGACCAGAGCGGTTCGATGGCGGCCTCGGTGGTGTATTCGAGCGTGTTCGGGGCGGTCCTGGCCTCGATGCGGTCGCTGAAGACGTCGCTGGTGGTGTTCGACACGGCGGTGGTCGACCTGACCGAGCAGTTGCACGACCCGGTCGAGCTGCTGTTCGGCACCCAGCTCGGCGGCGGCACCGACATCAACCGGGCGATCGCCTACTGCCAGGGGCTCGTCACCCGCCCGGCCGACTCGGTCTTCGTCCTGGTGAGCGACCTGTACGAGGGCGGCGTGCGCGAGGAGATGCTGCGCCGGGTGGCGGCGATGACCCAGGCCGGCGTGCAGGTGATCGTGCTGCTCGCGCTCTCCGACGAGGGCGCGCCCTTCTACGACCACGACAACGCCGCCGCGCTGGCCGCGATGGGCGTGCCCGCGTTCGCCTGCACCCCCGACGCCTTCCCCGACCTGATGGCCGCCGCCATCGAACGCCGCGACATCGCGCGCTGGGCCGAACGCCACGTCAGCACCTGAGCGGTGCACGCAGAAGACGGCGGCTCCGAACGCCGCGTCAGCCCGTGACCCGGGCACGCGAACGGCCGCGGCTCCACCCCCGCAGGGGAGCCGCGGCCGGGGCAGCGCTCAGTGGCCGGCCTGTTCGGGACGGGCCCTGCGCGGCATGAGGAACGACAGGGCGAACGTCACGGCCAGCAGCCCGACCTCCACCCAGACGGTCACCTGCATCGCCGAGCCGAAGCTCCACTCGTGCTTGAGCAGGTTGAAGAAGAGCGTGCCGAGCACGGCGGTGCCGAGCGCGCCGCCGAGCTGCTGGACGGCGGTCATCGTGCCCGAGGCCGACCCCGACTCGTGCGGCTCGACGCCGGCCAGCACGATGTCGAAGAACGGCGCCATGGTCAGCCCCATGCCGATGCCGACCAGCGCCAGCCCGGGGGCGAGCTGCCAGACGCCGACGTCGGTGCCGGCCAGCTGGATGGTCACCCCGAGCACGGCCGCGCCGGCGGCCATGACGGCCACGCCGATCTGCAGCAGCCCGCGGCCCAGCTTCTCCTGCAGCCCCGACATGGCCAGGCCGAAGCCGAGCACGCCGCCGACCGCCTGGGGGAGGCTGGCCAGGCCCGCCTTGAGCGGGCTGAAGTGCAGGCCGGCCTGCATGTAGATGCTGAAGACCAGGCTGAGGCCGATCATGCCGGAGAAGAACGCCAGACCGGCCACCAGGCCGCCGGAGAAGGCCCGCTTGCGGAACAGGCTGGGGGTGACCAGCGGGTCCTTGCCGGACGCGGCGCGGCGCGACTCGTACCTGCCGAACAGGGCGAAGACGACCAGCGAGGCGGCCATCGAGACGAACGTCCAGGCGGGCCAGTCGAGCTCGCGGCCCTGGATCAGCGGGTAGATCAGCAGGAACCCGGCGACCGAGACCAGGCCGACGCCGACCAGGTCGAGCCTGGTGGCGTTCGAGAGGCGGAACTCGGGCAGGAAGCGGATGCCGGCGACGGCGGCGGCCAGGCCGATGGGCAGGTTGATCAGGAAGATCATGCGCCAGCCGGTGCCGAAGAAGTCGGCGTCGACCAGCCAGCCGGCCAGCACGGGGCCGCCGACCGACGAGATCGTCATGACGGGCCCGAACATGCCGAACGCCTTGCCGATCTCCTGCGGCGGGAACATCTCCTTGATCAGCCCCAGCCCCTGCGGCAACATCACGGCGCCGAACAGGCCCTGCAGCACCCGGCTGGCGATGAGCATCTCGGGGCTGCCCGCCACTCCGCACAACAGCGAGGCGGCGGTGAAGCTGAACGCGCCGATGAGGAACATGCGCTTGCGGCCGAACAGGTCGCCGAGCCGCCCGCCGGTGACCAGGCCGACGGCCATGGCCAGCGTGTAGCCGGCGCCGAGCCACTGCACGAGGCTGTCGCTGCCGCCCAGGTCGGCGCGGATGGTGGGGGCGGCGATCGTGGTGATCAGCGCGTCGAGCAGGTCCATCACCTCGGCGGCCAGGATCACGAAAAGGGCGGCCCAGCGCCACCGGTAGGGCGCGACGGCCTCCGTGGCCTGCCCCGCATTGGTCACTGTCACAGGAACTCCTTCAGAACGCCGTTCTTAACGACGAACACTGTTCGTTTACGAACACTGTTTTAGTGGCGAACAGCGTTCGTGTCAAGTACAGTGTTCGCCATGGGGAGCAAGGAAGAAGTCGTGCCGGTGCCGCCGTGGCGCAAGTCCCGCAAGCAACCGCAGATCAGGCGGCAGCTCAGCCAGGAGCTCATCGTCGAGACCGGGCTGCGCGTGCTCGACGCCGAAGGGCTCGACGCGCTCAGCATGAGACGCGTCGCCCAGGAGCTCGACACCGGCCCCGCCTCGCTGTACGCGCACGTGGCCAACAAGGAGGAGCTGCTCGAACTGGTCTACGACCGGGTGCTCGGCGAGATCCGGCTGCCCGAGCGCGACCCGGGCCGGTGGAAGGACCAGCTCAGGTCGTACGCGCTGGAGGTCTACCGGGTGCTGAACAAGCACGCCGACGTCGCCAGGGCGGCCCTGGCGAACATCCCCTCGGGCGGCAACTCCCTGCGCACCGGCGAGTTCGTCTACGGGCTGCTGGTGGAGGCCGGCATGCCGCCGCGCGAGGCCGCCCTGTGCCTCGACCGCCTGTCCCTCTACCTCATCGGCGACGCCTACGAGGGCTCGGTGCACATCAGCCGGATGCGCGCCGCCGGCATGTCCTCGCAGGAGGAGTACTTCGCCTCCTTCGTCGGCCAGGTCGCCGACTACTACCGCGCCCTGCCCCGCGACCGCTTCCCGTATCTGGTCGAGCACATCGACGACCTGGTCGCCGCCGGCGGCGAGGAACGTTTCCGCTACGGCCTGGAACTGATGCTCGACGGCATCGAGTCGCGCATGCCTTAGGCCCAATTGCCTAGGCCCCGCGCCCGATGTGCCGGGCCGGGCCTCCTCGTAGCTTTACGGTCATGACTACGACTGTTGATCCGATCGAGGACGTCGCCCCGGCCCCGGCCGGGGTGTTGTCCGCGCGGTACCGGGCGCTCAGCGTCGGCCTGGTCGCGCTCGTCATGCTGGTGGCCTTCGAGGCGATGGCGGTGGCGACCGCGATGCCCATCGTGGCCCGCGATCTTGACGGCATGCCCCTGTACAACCTGGCCTTCAGCGCCACCCTCGCGGCCAGCGTGATCGCGACCGTGCTCGGCGGCAGGTGGAGCGACGTGCGGGGGCCGGTGCAGCCGATCGCCGTCGGCGTGGTCGCCTTCGTCGCCGGGCTGCTGGTCGCCGGGTTCGCGCCGACGATGGAGGTGCTGGTCGCCGGGCGGTTCATCCAGGGGCTCGGCGCCGGGTTGATCCAGGTCTCCCTGTACGTGCTGGTCGCCCGGGTCTTCCCGGGGGCCATGCATCCCAAGGTGTTCGCGTTGTTCTCGGCCGCCTGGGTGGTGCCCTCCATGATCGGCCCGGCCATCGCCGGGCTCGTCGTGGAGAACGTGAGCTGGCGGTGGATCTTCCTCGCCGTCTCCGCGCTGGTCATCCCGGCGGCGCTGCTGCTGTGGCGCGGCACCGCGGGCCGCTCGGCCGAGCGCGGCTCCGCCGAACCCGCTCCCGGCATCGGCCGCAAGCTCGTCTGGGCCACGCTGACCGCCGTCGCCGCCGCCCTCATCCAGTACGGCAGCGCCGCGAAGCTGGACGGCCTGCCGCTGCTCGTGGCCGGCGTCGTCCTGCTGGCCGTGGCCCTGCCCAAGCTGCTGCTGCCCGGCTCGCTGCGCGCCGCCCGCGGCCTGCCGTCCGCCCCCGTGCTGCGCGGGCTGGCCTACGGCTCGCTCATGGCCGCCGAGGTGCTCATCCCGCTCATGCTGATGAAGGAGCGCGGCCTGACCGCCACCGGCGCGGGCGTCGTCCTCACGGTGGGGGCGCTCGGCTGGTCCACCGGCTCGTGGATCAAGGGCCGCGGCACGATCAGCCACATGACCGCCATCCGCGGCGGCGCCGCGATGATCGCCGTCGGCATCGCGCTGGTGTCGCTCGTGCTCGTCGACTCCCTGCCCATCGCGATCGCCTACGTCGCCATGGCCATCTCCGGCCTGGGCATCGGCGCGCTGCACCCCACGGTGTCCGTGCTGGTGCTGGAGATGTCCAAGGAGGGCGAGGAAGGGCAGAACAGCGCGGCCGTGGGCGTCGGCGAGTCGGTGTTCACCGTCGTGGCCGTCGCCGTCAGCGGCGCCCTGTTCACCGCCACGGGCGAGAACTACGCCGTGGGGCTCGGATTCACCGTCGTGCTCGCCGTCCTGGCCTTCGTGCTGGCCCCCCGTTTTGTGCAGTCCGCCAAGGCAGGCACTATGGAAGGGACCGCGTCATAGTGATGAGAACGTCATAGTGCTGAGAACGCTGCCAAACGCATCGGCGTGGATGGCCTTCACCAGGCGCGACGACTCTCTCGTCATGGCTTAAGGGGGGTTCATGCCGCGAGTGCGGGAGCTGGAGGTCTTCCGGCTGGTCCTGCCGTACGGCGCGAGGTCGGAGAGCCTGCTCGTCAAGCTCACCGACCACGGCGGCATGACCGGCTGGGGCGAGGCCGTCTCGCCGGAGCCCAAGGCCTGGTCGCGGCTGGAGGAATCGCTGGCCGCGCTGCTGATCGGCGTCGACTGGGAACACCCCGACGCCGTGCCGAGCGGCGATCCGGCCGTCGACATGGCCTGCTGGGACCTGTGGACCAGGATGCGCGGCGTGCCGCTCGCGCACGCGATCGGCGGCACCCGTACCTCGGTGATGGCCACCGTGCGCCTGGCGCCCGACCCGTCCGTCGAGAGCCTCGTCGCCCGCGTCAACCAGCAGGTCTGCGCCGGTTACGGGCACGTCACCCTCGACATCAGGCCCGGCTGGGACGTCGAGCCGGTACGCGCGGTGCGGCGGGCCTACCCCGCCCTGACCCTGGCCGTCGACGGCGGCAACGCCTACACCGACCTCGGCCAGCTCGTCGCCCTCGACTCCTACGGCCTGGAGGTCATCGAGCGGCCCTTCCCGCTCGGCGACGTGCACGCGCACGCCGCGCTCCAGGACGACGTGGCCGCCTCGGTCGCCGTCGAGGTGCGCTCGACCGCCGAGCTGGACGACTACCTGACCCTGCGCGCCGCCAGGGTGCTCCTGCTGCGCCCCACCGCCTTCCCGTCGTTGTCGGAGGCCCGGCGGGCGCACGACCGGGCCGCCGCCGCCGGCTGGGACATCCAGTGCGCGGGCGGCCAGGGAGCCGGCCTGGCCAGGGCGGCCACGGTGGCGGTCGCCAGCCTGCCCGGCTGCACGCTGCCGTGCGACGTCACCCAGCCGCCGAAGCAGAACCAGATCGTCACGCCGCTGGTGGGCGCGAACGCGGGCGTCATCGCCGTCCCGCTCACCCAGCCCGGCCTGGGCCACACGATCGACGAGACCCGCCTCGTCCGCCTGGCCAAGGAGTCCTTCCACGCCTGACCGGCCCGCTTGACCGCCGCCGCCGGCGCGCCCGCCGGCCCTCGCTGCGGCTACGCGGCCTCGTACAACGTCTCCATGGCCAGCCGTTCGCGCACGGCCAGGTCGTACAGCAGCGCCCCCGCCTGGTCGAGCGGCTGCTGCCGGCCGGTCTCCCCGGCCTGGGCCAGCAGGTCGGCGACCTCGCTCCACTTGGGCGCCAGCGCCATGTACGCCTGGCAGGCCGTCTCCAGGGCCTTGCCGGGCGCGATCATCTGGGCCTCGGCCAGGAACTCGGTGTAGAGGTTGCGGAAGAACGCGCCGCCCGTGCCGCCCCGCTCCATGAGGTTGGCCGTACGCGTGAGCTGCGCGGTCGGCCCGCGCTCCAGCCAGGTGGGGATGAGCGCGGCGGCCTGCTCGATGCCCCGGTAGCCGACGTTCCTCATCGCCGGGTTGAGGAAGGCGGCGGCGGTGGACCGCACGGCTGTCCTGACGGCCTGCGGCAGGTCGGGCTCGGCGCACGGCCCCAGCGTGTACGACAGGTTGTGCGCCGTCATCGGCCCGGTCGCCGCGCGGGCCCGTTCGAGCGAGTCGAGCGGGACGCGGTTGCGGGTGCCGTGCTGGGCGGTGTCCACGAGGTGGGCGTGGCCCTCGTCGTAGCCGATCATCGCCACGTAGTGGCCGCCGAAGTGGTAGGGCGTCCGGACGTAGTCGAGGTGGTAGCAGTCGAGCCGGATCCCGACGGGGGCGCCCTCGTCGAGATGGCGGCGGACGTTCGACCAGGCCGTGATGGGGGAGGAGGTCTCCTGCGTGTCCAGCGTGAACCCGAGCGCGGCGGCCAGCTTCTCGGTGAGCGCGTGCGGCTTGACCCGCCCGCCGATCAGCGGGACGTCCAGCGAGCCGCTGTCCCAGTAGATGAAGCTCAGCCCTTCGCCCAGCCCGAACAGCATCGCCTCCGACAGCTCCACGCCCGCGTGCCGCAGCAGCGTGCCGGCGGTGGTCGTCTCACAGTGACGCCCTTCGAAGGGCGGAACGAGATCGATGAGCACAAGCCCAGTGTGCAGGATGACCTGCGGATTCACCTGTCGGGTGACCCGGCGTGCCACGGAAAACCGGTGGAAGCGCCTACAGGTGCGCACGGGATGATGGGCGCATGGACATCGTGGTCGCACCTCCTTCCCGCACGGGCGCCGAACGGCTGCCCGACGGCCGCCTCCTGGGCTGGGCCGAGTGGGGGCCGCCGGACGGGAGGCCGGTCCTGCTCTCCCCTGGCGCGGCCACCAGCCGCCGGCTCGGCATGGGCGCGGCGGCCCCCGACGACCTCGGCGTGCGCCTGATCTCCCTGGACCGGCCCGGTCTGGGCGTCTCCACCCCGGCGCCGGGCCGCACGTTCGCCCACTTCGCCGCCGACGTCGAGGTCTTCGCCGGGCTGCGCGGCCTCGGGCGTCCGGCCATGGTGGGCAACTCGCAGGGCGCGCCGTTCGCGCTCGCCTGCGCCGCCGCCGGCGTGACCGGCGCGCTGGCCCTGGTCTCGGCCGCCGACGAGGTGGCCGACCCGCGCTTCGCCGGCGTGCTGCCCGCCGAGCTGCGGCAGTTGACGGACCTGTCCACGCACGACCCGCAGGCCGCCGAGCAGATCTTCGCGGGCTTCACCCCGCAGGCGATGTGGGACCTGGTGATGGGCGGCAGTCTGGCCTGCGACCTGGCCGTCTACCAGCGGCCCGAGTTCGCCGCCGGATACCGCGAGGCGCTGGGGGAGGCGTTCGCGCAGGGGCCGGCCGGTTACGCCCGCGACACCGTCCTGGCGATGGGCCACTGGGGCATCGACCTGTCGTCGATCACGGCGCCGGTCGACGTCTGGTACGGCGAGCTCGACGCCACCCACTCGCCCGACCTGGGGGAGGGCCTGACCGCCCGCATCCCAGGAGCGGTGCGGCACGTCGTGCCCGGCGCCGGCGGCGCGCTGCTGTGGACGCACCCCCACCGGATCCTGCGCGCCCTGCTGGACCGCAGCCCCGCCTCAGCCCACCGGTGAGTCCTGGGCGAAGGTGATCACCATGTAGCGGCCGTTGGAGTAGCTGACCACCGGCCGGCCGAGCAGCTCGCCCACCTTGCGGGCGACCCCCTGGAACACCTCCACCAGCTCGGCGCTGTCGGCGCTCACCCTGAACCGCCCGTTCTCGGTGAGCTGCTGGGCCACGAGGGGGACGAAACCGGCCTCGGCCCGCACTCTCTCCTCGGCGTCGAGAGGGGTGCGCCGGACGGCGGGTGAGCTGCCGAGGGGGTGGGACATCGCGAATCTCCTCCAGGTTTGCCGGTGCCCCCAGCATGCCATCCGTGACCGGGTCGTCAGGGCGTCCGGCTCAACCCGCTCCACATCCCTCGGTGAGCCCCTTGGTCGGCGGCGCGGAGGGCTTGCCGGACTTCCTGGGCGAGGGGTCCTCCGTGGCCGACGGGCTCGCCGAGGCCGCGACGGCGGATGTCGCCGCGGCCGAGTCGCGCACGGCCTTGGCGGTCAGCCGGCGGATCTTGTCCCAGTCGGGGTAGCCGGTGCGGATCAGCGGCGGCACGAACTGCAGGCTCGTCACCTTCGCGTTCTTGACCTTGAGCGCGAGCGGCACCAGGTTCGTCAGCATCGAGCGCGGGATGTCGGTCCTGATCAGCTCCTTGGTGGCCAGCGCGATCCGGTTGAACCGGGCCAGCACGGTCGCCGGGTCGGCCTGGTCCAGCAGCGCGCCGAGCACGCAGCGCTGCCGCCGCATCCTGGTGTAGTCGTCGCTGAAGGTGCGGGAGCGGGCGTACCACATCGCGTCGGCGCCCTTGAGCTTCCTGGTGCCGGCCTTGACCAGGCCCTCGTTGTACTTGCCGAACACCACGTCCTGCTCGACGGTGAGCGTGATGCCGCCGATGGCGTCGATGAGCCGGGCGAAGCCCCACATGTTGACCAGGGCGTACCAGTCGATCTTCAGGTCGAGGGTGTAGCCGATGGTGTCCATGAGCACCTGCGGGCCCTGCTGCCGGCGGCCGCCGAAGATCTCCGGGTGCGCGTCGGCGTACTCCCAGACGCTGTTGAGCAGGTCGCTGCGGCCGCCGCCGGGATCGGGCGGCAGCCGGAAGCCGTCCGGGAACCGCTGGGCCATGGGCGTGCCGGGGCGGAAGCGCACGTTCTCCAGATTCCGCGGCAGGCTGACCAGCACGGTGTTGCCCGACTTCACGTCGATGCTGGCCACGTTCATGCTGTCGGTGCGCACGCCGGTGCGGTTGTCGTCGGCGTCGCCGCCGAGGAGCAGGATGTTGACCCGGTCCCGCCCGGCCCACGGGTCTTGCGGCGGCTCCTGCCCGGCCGGGACGGCGGGTTCGGCCGGCTCGGGGCCGGTGAAGATGTCGCCGAGGGTCTTCTGGTACGTCCACACGTTCTGCGCGACCAGTCCGAACGGCACCACCACGGCGACGGCGAGCAGCCCCGCGAGGGTGCCGGCCAGGATCTGGCCGTTCTGC
This sequence comes from Nonomuraea sp. NPDC001831, assembly GCF_042892035.1. Taxonomy (NCBI): domain Bacteria; kingdom Bacillati; phylum Actinomycetota; class Actinomycetes; order Streptosporangiales; family Streptosporangiaceae; genus Nonomuraea; species Nonomuraea sp. NPDC001831. The sequence goes on from NZ_JBIATU010000005.1 coordinate 70,445, forward strand.
GGCAGCCGCCCGGGACGCAGCACCACGAAGGAGTGCACGATCACCGCGAACCAGGCGACGCCCAGCGCCGCGGCTCCGACGACGATCGCGGTCAGCCACGAGTCCTGGGTCAGCGCGCCCAGCAGGTTGTCGGTCGTCAGCGCCAGCGCCAGCAGCGCCAGCAGGCCGGCGAAGTAGCACGACAGCAGGATCAGGCCGGCCGTGCGCCGGCCGGCGCGCAGATGCGCGGCCCCTGGCGCCAGCGCCGAGAGCGCCAGCCAGCCGAGGACCGCTCCCGCGCTCACCGGTTCCTTACCCTGCACGCCATCCCCGTTTCCCGAACTCCACCGTAACCCGCAGGCACGGACAGCGCGGGCAGCCTACGCATTGGATGCGAAATATGTCTTTATCGGAGGATGAACATCGGAAACCGAATAAGATTCGGGTCATGGCCTTCTCCGAGATCGAGTACCACGTGGCCGATCGTGTCGCCACCATCACCCTGTCTCGCCCCGAGCGGCTCAACGCCTTCACCTTGACCATGCGCGCCGAGCTGATCAGCGCGTTCGACCTCGCCGACGCCGACGACGACGTGCGCGCAGTGGTCGTCACGGGGGCCGGGCGGGCCTTCTGCGCGGGGGCCGACCTGGGCGGCGGCGGTGGCACGTTCGGCCACCGGGCGGAGGCCGAGCCGGCCGAGCTGGTCGAGGGCGCGCCGCGCGACGGCGGCGGCACGGTCGCGCTCCGGATCGCCGCCTCGCTCAAGCCGGTCATCGCCGCGATCAACGGCCCGGCGGTGGGCGTGGGCGTCACGATGACGCTGCCCATGGACGTCCGGCTGGCCGCCGAGAGCGCCAGGTTCGGGTTCGTGTTCGCCCGGCGCGGCATCGTCACGGAGGCGGCGTCGAGCTGGTTCCTGCCGCGGGTGGTCGGCATCTCCAGGGCCATGGAGTGGGCGGTGACCGGCCGGGTCTTCCCCGCCGCCGAGGCGCTGGAGGGCCGCCTGGTGTCGCGGGTGCTGCCGGACGAGGAGCTGCTGCCCGCCGCGTACGCGCTGGGCCGCGAGATCGCCGACAACACCTCGGCCGTCTCCGTCGCCGCCGTGCGCAGGCTCATGTGGTCGGGCCTGTCGGCCGCCTCGCCGTGGGAGGCGCACGCCGCCGACTCCCGGCTCATGGCCGAACTCGGGGGCGCGGCCGACACGGTGGAGGGGGTGACGGCGTTCCTGGAGAAGCGCCCGGCCGACTTCCCGATGAAGGTGAGCACCGACCTTCCGCCCGGCGTCCCCACATGGCCGGACAATCCATATTCTGTCTGATATGTACGAGATCACCGTTCTCCCCATGCAGCCCGACTTCGAGGGCGAGGTCGTCGCGACCCTGATCTCCAGGAAGACCGGTTCGCGCAGGGCGGTGCTCTACGTCCACGGGTTCACCGACTACTTCTTCCAGGACCATCTGGCCGACCACTACGTCCAGCGCGGCATCGACTTCTACGCCCTCGACCTGCGCAAGTACGGCCGCTCACTGCTCCCGCACCAGACCAGGGGACTGATCAGGAGCGTCACCGACCACTTCCCCGAGATCGACGAGGCAGTCCGCCTCATCCGCCGCGACCACGACGAGCTGACCGTCAACGCCCACTCCACCGGCGGCCTGATCGCCGCGCTGTGGGCCGACCGGGTCCGCGGCCGGGGCCTGGTGCAGGGGCTCGTGCTCAACAGCCCGTTCCTCGACCTCAACGTGCCGGCCCCGCTCCGGCTGGCCGCCGACCTGCTCAAGACCCCGATGTCCTACGTCCGGCGGCCGCTGCCCCTCGGCATCAGCACCGCCTACGGCCAGAGCCTGCACCGCACCGAACAGGGCGAATGGGACTACGACCTGGAGCTCAAGCCGCTGGTCGGGTTCTCCGTGCACGCCATGTGGCTGGCCGCCATCCGGCGGGCCCAGCGGCGGCTGCACCGCGGGCTGGCGGTGGACGTGCCGGTGCTCGTCCTGGCCTCCTCCACGGGCCTGCGGGTACGCGACTTCGTGCCCGAGGCGCGCTCGGCCGACATCGTGCTCGACCCGGAGCACATGGCCCGCTGGGCCACCTCGATCGGCCCCCACGTCACCTGCGTGCGCATCCAGGACGGCGTGCACGACCTGGTGCTGTCGGCCGAGCCCGCGCGCAAGCAGGTCTTCGCCGAGCTCGACCGCTGGATGACCGCCTACCAGGGGAACGAGAACAGGCCGTAGTAGGCCGCCGCCACCAAAAGCAGCCCGGTGCCGCCGAGCACACCGCCGATCGCCACGTACTGCCACCGGGTGGGCTGCATGCCCTCGCGCAGCGCCGACACGTACGCGGCCACCGCCGTGACCTCCTGGATCAGCATGAGCGCGGCCAGCACGCGGACCACCAGCCAGCCCGCCAGCACGGCCGGCCAGGCGCCCGCCTGGTTCACCGAGAACAGCACCAGCAGCATGATGAACGCCACGACCGAGGCCAGCAGGCCGAGGCCCGTCCACGCCATCCTGCGCAGCCTGCGCCTGATCGGCGGCCACAGCCGGGCGTTGGTCTCGACCGGCTGCCTGCCGTGCCCGCGCAGCCGGACGACCATCGCCGCCACCGGGCCCGCCACGTACCCGACGGCGGCCAGGCAGACGGTCAGCCCGAGCATCGTGCCGCCCGCGTACCAGGGGGCCGCGGGCACGTCGCTGGCCTCGAAGCGCTGGACCGGCGTGCTGCCCGCCATGTGCACCGACGGCCTGGCGGTGCCCGGCAGGCCGGTGATCCAGTTGGCCAGCGTCTCCAGGTAACCCTTGGTGAACGGGCCGCCGTTGACCCGCATCGCATGGTCGCCCTTGTCCATGAAGCGGATCGTGTACCGGTCGTTGCCCGCCTCGCCGAGCGCCGTGACCAGCGCCTTGGTGGACTCCACGAAGGGGATCGAGGGGTCGGTCGTGCCGTAGAACGCCAGGACCGGCTGCCTGACCTGGCGTAAGGCCGGCATCGCGTCGTACCGCAGGAAGGTGAAGCCGACGCCGCCCATCGCCCTGGTCAGCAGGTCGCGGGCGCCGATGGGGGCGTGCAGCCGCAGCAGCTGCTCGTTCAGGGCCCAGGCGACCTGCCGCAGCGGCGAGACGTTCGGCGAGGAGACCAGCACCGCGAAGCCCACCGCCGCGCTCTTGGCCGCCGCGATCGGGACGACCCAGCCGCCCTCGCTGACCCCCCACAACCCGACCCGCGAGGCGTCCACCTCGGGCCGGGTGCGCAGGTACTCCACCATGCGCAGCGCGTCGTCGGCCAGCAGCCCGAAGTCGCGGTCGCGGAAGTCGTAGCCGACCGTCCGCTTGTCGAACGCGATCGTCGCCACGCCCGCCCTGGCCAGGAACTCCGCCTGCGGCGTGAACTCCGTCCGCGACCCGTTGCCCGACCCCGACACGAACACCATCGCCGGGTGCGGGCCGGGCGAGAGCGGCACGCGTAAGGTGCCCTCCAGACGCTGGCCCTCGGCCGGCAGCGAGATCTCCTCCCGCCGCACCGGGGTGGCCGCCACCACCGGGCGCAGCTCCTCCGCCGGTTGCGGGGGAATCGCGGCGAACGCCGGATCCGCCTTCAGCGGCGGCGGGTCGAACGCGGGCGGCAACACGTAGCCGACCGACGCGAGAGCCACCAGCACCAGGCCGGCGGCGACGCTCAAGGTGCCACGGCCAGTGCGCATCGGCCTCCCCATGTGCGTTGGTTTGCCCGCCGATCATTCAGCCTACTCCCGGCTTCTGTGACAGGAGGGGCCGCATTTGTCGGTGAGAGATGTTAGCTTCCTGCGACATGCGGATCCTGCACACCTCCGACTGGCACCTCGGGCGCTCCTTCCATCGGGAGAGCCTGCTCGGGGCGCAGGCCGCGTTCGTCGACCACCTGGTCGAGACGGTGCGCGCCGAGCGGGTCGACGTCGTGGCCGTCTCCGGCGACGTCTACGACCGCGCCTTGCCGCCGGTCGACGCGGTGGCCCTGCTCTCCGACGCGCTGGCCCGCCTGCGCGCCGCCGGGGCGCGGGTGGTGCTGATCAGCGGCAACCACGACTCGGCGCTGCGGCTGGGGTTCGGGTCGGCGCTGTTCGAGTCCTCGGGGGTGCACGTCCGCACCGAGCCCGCGCAGTCGTGGGAGCCGGTGCTGGTCAGCGACGTCGCCTTCTACGGCATCCCCTACCTGGAGCCCGAGCTGGTGCGCACCCCCTGGCAGCTGCCCGATCGCGGCCACACCGCCGCGATCTCCCACGCGATGAGCCGCGTGCGCGCCGACGCCGTCCGCCATCGGGCCGCCGTCGTGCTGGCCCACTGCTTCGTGACCGGCGGGCAGGCCAGCGACAGCGAGCGCGACATCAGCGTGGGCGGCGTGTCCCACGTGCCCCTGTCGGCCTTCGACGGCGTCGACTACGTCGCCCTCGGCCACCTGCACGGGCGGCAGCGCATGTCCGAGACCGTGCGCTACTCCGGCTCCCCGCTGGCCTACTCCTTCTCCGAGGCCGGCCACGTCAAGGGCTGCTGGCTGGTCACGCTCGGCGCGGGCGTCGAGTTCGTGCCCGCGCCCGTGCCCCGGCCGGTCGGGCGGCTCCGCGGCGACCTCGACGACCTGCTGACCCTGCCCGCCTTCGCCGCCTACGAAGACCACTGGCTGCAGATCACCCTGACCGACGCCGTCCGTCCCAAACAGGCCATGGACCGGCTGCGGGCCCGGTTCCCGCACGCCCTCGCCCTGTCGTTCGAGCCGGTGGGCGCGGCGCCCGCCGCCGGGCCGGTGAAGGTCAGCGGGCGGCCCGAGGCCGAGGTCGCCCTCGACTTCGTCCGCGAGGTGCGCGGCGAGCCCGCCGCGCCCGAGGAGGAAGACCTGCTCAGGCAGGCGGTCGAGGCGTCACGGATGAAGGAGACGACGGCGTAGATGCGGCCCCACCGGCTCTCCCTCACGGCCTTCGGCTCCTTCCCCGGCACCGAGACGGTCGACTTCGACGCCCTCACCGAGGCGGGCCTGTTCCTCATCCACGGGCCCACCGGGGCGGGCAAGACCACGATCCTCGACGCGCTCTGCTTCGCCCTCTACGGCGTCGTGCCCGGCCAGCGCAACAGCGCCCGCAGCCTGCGCTGCGACCACGCGCCCGCCGGCACCGGCCCCTCGGTGACGCTGGAGGTCACGATCCGCGGGCGTTCGCTGCGCATCCGGCGGTCGCCGGCGTGGCAGCGTCCCAAGCTGCGCGGCACCGGGTTCACCGAGGAGAAGGCCAAGGTCGTCGTCGAGGAGCGCCGCGGGGCCGCCTGGCAGGGGCTCACGACCCGGCTCGACGAGGCGGGCGACCTGGTGGGCGGGCTGCTCGGGATGAACGCCGAGCAGTTCTGCCAGGTGGTGATGTTGCCGCAGGGCGACTTCGCCAAGTTCCTGCGCGCCGACGGCGACGACCGCGCCCGGCTGCTGGAGCGGCTGTTCACCGTCAAGGTGTTCACCGAGGCCGAGGCGTGGCTGGCCGAGCGGCGGCGGGCCACCGGGCGGGAGGAGCAGGAGCTGGGGCGCGAGGTGGCCTTCGCCGTCGAACGCCTGGAGGAAGCCGCCGGCCCCCTCCTGGCCTCCGCGTCGGATGGCGGTCCGGCCGCCGGTCCTCTCCTGGCCTCCGCGTCGGATGGCGGTCCGGCCGCCGGCCCCGCCCTGGCCTCCGCGTCGGATGGCGGTGCGGTCGCCGGGCCCGTCCTCGCCTCCGCGTCGCCCGGCCCGTCGGCGCCGGACGGCGGTGCCGGGGACGGGGGGCTGCCGTCGGCGGCGGACGATCCGCTCGGGTGGGCCGGTGCGTTGCTGGACGCGGCGCGGGCCGTCGTCCAGCGGTGCGAGGAGCGGCACGCCGCCGCCGGCGACGCCGTACGCGCGGCGCGGTCGCGGTTCGAGCAGGCCGCCGCCCTCGCCGAACGCCGCCGCCGCCACGCCGAGGCCCTGACCCTGCGCCGCACCCTCGACGAACGCGCCGACGAACGCGCCGACCTCCAGGCCGTCATCGACGACGCCGCCCGCGCCGACCGCGTGCTCCCGCTCATCACGGCCGCCCGGCAGCGCGCCGAGGCCGCCGCCAAGGCCCGCGCCATGGTCGCCGACGCCCTGGCCCGCGCCCGGCCCCTCCTCACCCGCCGCCCCGCGCAGAGCGTCGAGGGCCCGTCGGGTGGCGCGGAGCCGGCGGGTGGCGCGGAGCCGTCGGTGGAGGAGCTGGAGGGCCTGGAGCGGGAGCGCCGGGCCGAGCTGGCCCGGCTGTCGGAGCTGCTGACCGAGGAGGCCCGGCTGTCGGTCGTCCGGCGTGACCTGTCGCGGGTGCAGCAGGAGCTGGCCGAGCTGGTCAGCGCCGACGAGACCGTCGCCGCGCGGCTGGCTGTCCTGCCCGGCCTGGTCGCGGAGGCCGAGGGCCGGCTGGCCGACGCGCGGGTGGCCGCGGCGCGCATCCCGGCGGCCCAGGCCGTCCGCGACGCCGCCGCCGATCTGATCGACGTCGACCGGGAGCTCGCCGCGCTGGCCGGTGAGCTGGAAGCGCTGGCCCAGCGCGAGGCCGAGGTGGCGGCGGCCGAGGCCGAGCTGCCCGCCCGGCTGGCCGCGGCGGGCGCCGCCCTGGCCGAGGTGCGCGCCGAGGCGGCGGCCGTGCCCGCCGCCGCCGCCCGGCTCGACGCCGCCCGTTCCGTCCTGGAGGCCGCGCATCGCCGCGACGCCCTCGCCGCCGAGCTGGAGTCGGCCGCCGCCGCCCACCAGGTCCTGGTCGACCGCGCCCAGGAGACCCGCGAACGCTGGCTCGACCTGCGTCAGGCCAGGATCGACGGCATGGCGGCCGAGCTGGCCCGCGACCTGACCGACGGGCGTCCGTGCGCGGTGTGCGGCTCCGAGCACCATCCCGTGCCCGCCGCCCCGGCCCCCAGCGCGCCCTCGCCCGACGATGAGCACGCCGCCGAGACCGCCCACGAGGCGGCCGCCGCCGATCGGGAGGCCGCCGAACGCGCCCTGGCCTCGATCGAGTCCCGGCTCGCCGACGCCTCGGCGGCCACCGAGGGGCTGTCCGCCGACACCGCGGCCGGGCGCGTGCTCGCGGCCGAGGAGGAGCTGGCCCGGCTGCGGTCGGTCGCCGACCGGGAGCCCGCCCTCGCCGACGCGCTCGACCGCCTCGAAGGCGAGCGCGACCACGTCCGCGACCGGGCCAGGGAGATCGCCGAGGCGCTCGCCGCCCACCACGCCCACCGCACCCGGCTCACCGCCGAACGCACCCGCCTGCACACCCGTCTCACCCAGACCCTGCACCCCGAGACCCTGCACCCCGAGACCCTGCACCCTGAGACCCTGCACCCCGAGACCGTGCACGCCGAGACCGTGCACGCCGAGACCGTGCACGCCGAGACCGTGCACGCCGAGACCGTGCACGCCGAGACCGTGCACGCCGAGACCCTGCACGCGGAGCGCCCGCTCGCGGCGGATGCCAGCCGTGGGACCCCGGGGGAGCTCGACGGGCGGCGGGTGCTGGCCGCGGCCGAGGAGGAGGTGCGGCGGCTGGCGGCGGTGGCGGCCAGGGAGGCGGGGCTGGCGGCCGAGGTGGCCGCGCTCGGCCGCGAACGCGCCGAGCTGGAGGAGCGCGGACGCCGCATCGCGGCGCGGGTGGCGGCCGGCCGTACCAGACATGAGGAGCTGAGCGCGGACGCCGGGCGATTGGGCGCGCGGCTCGACGCGGCCAGGGGCGGCGACCCGACCCTGACGGCCCGCCTGTCCAGGCTCAACGACGAGGCCGAGCTGCTGCGCGAGGCGCTGGAGGCCACCAGGGCGGCGGTCGCGGCGGCCGCCGAGCTCGACGCCGCAGCCGGGGCGGCCGAGCGGGCGGCGGCCGAGGCGGGCTTCGCCGACGTGCGGGAGGCCGAGGAGGCCTACCGGAGCCCGGCCGAGCGGGAGGGCAAGGCGGAGCTGCTGCGGCGGCTCGACGACCAGCACGCCGCCGTCACCGCCCTGCTCGCCGACCCCGAGCTGATCGCCGCGGCCGCCGAGCCCGCGCCCGACCTGGCGGCCGCCGAGGCCGACAGAGACGCCGCGGAGGAGGCGCACACGCGGCTGGCGAGCGAGCGCGACCGGGCGGCGGCCAGGGCCGCCCGCCTCGCCGAGCTGCGCGATGAGCTGGCCGCGCGCATCGAGCGGTGGCGTCCCGCGGCCGAGCGGCACCGGCTGGCCGAACGCATGGCGGCGCTGGCCTCGGGCACGTCCGGCGACAACCAGTGGAACATGAGCCTGACGTCGTTCGTGCTGGGCGAGCGGCTCCGGCAGGTGGTCGACGCCGCCAACGAGCGCCTCGACCACATGTCGTCCGGCCGCTACCTGCTCCGGCACGACCTGCGCAAGACCGCCGGATCCCGCGCGCGCTCCGGCGGCGGCCTGGGCCTGAAGGTGGCCGACGCCTGGACCGGGGTCGACCGCGACCCGGCGACCCTGTCGGGCGGCGAGAGCTTCATCACCTCGCTCGCGCTCGCGCTCGGCCTGGCCGACGTGGTCACGGCGGAGGCGGGCGGCGCGGAGGTCGGCACGCTGTTCGTGGACGAGGGCTTCGGCACCCTCGACGAGGACACCCTCGACGACGTGCTGGACATCCTCGACGGGCTGCGCGACGGCGGCCGCGCGGTCGGCATCGTCAGCCACGTCGGCGAGCTGCGCACCCGGATCCCCGTGCAGCTCAAGGTGGGCAAGACCCGCAGGGGCTCGACCCTGGTCAGCTAGGCGGCGGCGCGGTCGAGGCCCGCACGACCAGCTCGTACGGGAACAGCCGCCGCTCCGGCCGGGCCGCGGCCCCCGACAGCAGCAGCCGCCCGGCCGCCTCCCCGATCTCCTGCTTGGCCTGCCGGATCGTGGTGAGCCCCGCCTCCTGCGCCGCGCTGTCGGAGAACCCGACGACCGACAGCTCGCCCGGCACGTCGAGGCCCAGGTCGGCGGCGGCGTCGAGGACGCCGAGGGCCAGCACGTCGGTGTTGGTCAGGATCGCGGTGGGCCGGGGGTCCAGCCGCAGCAGCGCGTGGCCGGCCTTCCTGCCCGCCTCCCGCGAGTTCCTGGCGACCTCGTAGAAGGGCACGTCGTCCCAGTCGAGGCCGGCCTGCTCGCAGGCCGCCTGGTAGCCGCCGCGCCGGGCGCGCATCGCCGCGAACACCGCGCCCTCCTGGCGGGCGCGGTCGGCCCAGCCGGTGTGGCCGTCGTCGTGCAGGCCGACCATCGCCACCGCGACGCGCCGGTGCCCGAGGCCGAGCACGTGCGCGGCGGCGGCGGCCCCGGCGGCCGGCTCGTCGATGCCGACGAAGGGGTGGCCGGGCACGTACGGCTCGTCCACCACCACGACGGGCAGCTTCCTGGCCAGCACCTCGGCCAGCGCCGGATGGCCGTCGGGCAGCGAGACCACGCAGAACGCGTCGACCACCGCGTCGCGCACGGTGTCGCTGCGCCGGTCGCCGTGCGGCAGCGGCAGGATGAGCAGGCCCACGCCCGCCTCCTCGGCCGCCGTGGCGAGGCCCTGGAAGAACCCGAGCGCGTACGGGTCGGCGAAGGCGTAGGCCAGCGTCTCGCTGAACAGCAGGCCGAGCGCGCCGGCGCGGCCGAGCCGGAGCGAGCGCGCCGTCGGGTTGGGGCCCGCGTAGCCGAGCTCGTCGGCCACCTCCAGGATGCGCCGCCGCAGCCCGTCGCTGAGCTGGTCGGGCCGGGAGAAGGCGTACGACACGGTGGCGCGGGACACGCCGAGCCTGTCGGCGATCGTCTGCAGGGTGACCCTTGCCATCGTCCAACCGTATCGAACGCCTTGCCGGTGCGTACTTAATTGATTAAGGTCTTAATTGATTAAGGAGGAGAGACATGGATGCCATGCAGGTTCTCGCGCACCGGACGGCGATGGGGTTCCGCGGCTCGCTCGACGCGGCCCTGCCGGGGGCGCCGCGCAGGCGGGATCCGGAGCGGGTCGCCGTACGGGCGCGGCTCGCCCACTCGCTGCGCCGCGCCGCCGACCGCCTCGACCCCGCCTGCCCGTCTGCCCGATACGGCGAGGCGTGACCGGGGCGGTGGGTCCGTCCGGGCCGCCGGGAGGACGGTTGTCAGGGCGGTCGCGGGCAGGGCGGTCGCGGGCAGGGTGCCGCGGCCAGGGTGCCGCGGCCAGGGCGCCGCGGCCAGGGCGCCGCGGCCAGGGCGCCGCGACCAGGGCGCCGCGGGTGAGGTGAGCGGCCGCTTCCGCGGCGGGGGTCAGAGGGCGGCTATCAGGTCGGGGATGGTGGTGGGGTCGTGGAAGAGGGTGGCGCCGAGGCCGGACAGGCGGGCGGGAGGCGTCAGGCCGCCAGCGAACGCCAGGCAGCGCATCCCCGCGCTCATCGCCGCCTGCACCCCGAACGGGCTGTCCTCGACCACCACGCACCCCTCCGGCGCGGCCCCCATCGTCGCCGCGGCGTGCAGGAACAGGTCGGGGGCGGGCTTGCCGCGGGCGACGTCCTCGGCGCTGAAGACGCGGCCGTCGAAACGCCGGGCCAGACCGGTCAGCTCCAGGCTGTTGCGGACGTTGGCGTGCCGGCCGTTGGAAGCCACGCAGTAGGGGATGTCCAGGCGGTCGAGGGCGGCCTCGATGCCCTCGATGGCACGCAGCTCGGCCTCCATCGCGGCCAGGTACTCCTGGGTGATCTGGTCGTGCCAGCCCGGGGGCGTCTCGCCGACTTGCTCGTCCCAGTACTCGTTGCTGCAGCCGACGAAGCGCTCGGCGTACTCGGTCTCGTCGATCGTCCAGCCCAGGCGGCGCAGGGCGGCGGTGCCCACGCGTACCGAGATGCGCTCGCTGTCGACGAGCACCCCGTCACAGTCGAAGATGACCAGTTCCACGGCCAAGGTGCGTTCCTCCCGAAAGGTGACATTCGCCGTCGAATCTATCGGGCGGCTGTGTGACATTGCGCAGGTGGTAGCGTCGTTGTACCGCTTGACAAGATGTCAGTCCGGACAGTGAGCCGCGAAGTGAAGACTTCCCCCCGGGCCTCGGCGCCCAGCACGACCAGGATCGCCATGGCCAGCCTCATGGGCACCGCGATCGAGTTCTACGACTTCTACATCTACGGGACCGCCGCCGCGCTGGTGCTCAACACCGCGTTCTTCCCCGGCATGGACCCCGTGGCCGGCCGGCTGGCCGCGTTCTCGACGTTCGCGGTGGCGTTCGTCTCGCGTCCGCTCGGGTCGGCGGTGTTCGGTCACTGGGGCGACCGCGTCGGGCGCAAGTCGATGCTGGTCGTCTCGCTGCTGGTGATGGGTCTGTCCACGGTGGCGATCGGCCTGCTGCCGGGTTACGCGGCCATCGGCGTGGCCGCGCCCGTGCTGCTGGTGCTGTTGCGCTTCACCCAGGGCATCGGCCTCGGCGGCGAGTGGGGCGGCGCGGCGCTGCTGGCCACCGAGCACGCCCCGCCCGGCAGGCGCGGCCGGTACGCGATGTTCCCCCAGCTCGGCCCCGCGGCCGGGTTCATCGTGGCCAACGGGCTGTTCCTGATCCTCGGCGAGACGCTGACCGACGAGCAGTTCGGCGGCTGGGGCTGGCGGCTGCCGTTCGTGGCCAGCCTGCTCCTCGTGGTCGTCGGCCTGTACGTGCGGCTGCGGATCTCCGAGACGCCGGTCTTCCGGGCCGCCCTCGACCAGCGCCGCATCGCCAAGGTGCCGTTCGCCGGGCTGATGCGCCACCAGTGGCGGCGGGTGCTGCTCGCCGCCGGGGCGATGACCGTCGCCTACACGCTCTTCTACACCGCCACCACCTACTGCCTGTCCTACGGCACCGCCACCCTCGGCATCCCGAAGACCACCATGCTGACCCTGACCATGATCGGCGTGCTGTTCATGGCGGCGGGCACGGTCGTCTCGGCGGTGGTCAGCGACCGGCTGGGCCGCCGCCGCACCCTCCTCACCGGCACGGCCGTCGCCGTCGCGTGGGGGCTGGTGATGTTCCCGCTGATGGAGACCGGGTCGGTCGTCCTGGCCGGGGTGGCGCTGGCCGGCGCGCTCGGGCTGATGGGGCTGATCTTCGGGCCGATGGGGGCGTACCTGCCCGAGTTGTTCAGGACGGAGTTCCGCTACAGCGGCGCCTCGGTCGCCTACAGCCTCGGCGGCGTGCTGGGCGGGGCGGTGCCGCCGCTGGTCGCCACCAGTCTGCAGACGAGCGGCCTCGGCGTCATGGGCGTCGGCCTCTACGTCTCGGCGATGGCCCTGCTGAGCCTGCTCTGCCTGCTCGCCCTGCCGGAGACCGGTGACCTCTCGCTGCGATAGGCCGGGTTTTCCTGTCACATCCGCCGGGGCTGTCCCGTCCTCCTGGTGAAGAACCTGATGAGGAGGAGCGGACGATGAGCAAGCACATTCTGATCGTCGGCGGTGGATATGTCGGGATGTACGCGGCCCGCGGGCTGCGGCGGCTGATCCGGTCGGGCGAGGTGACGGTCACCGTGGTCGACCCGCGGGGGTACATGACGTACCAGCCGTTCCTGGCCGAGGCGGTCGGCGGGACGATCGAGCCCCGCCACGTCGTCGCCCCGCTCAACCGGGTGCTCAAGGGCGCGCGCGTGCTCACCGGCCACGTCACCCGCGTCGACCACGAGGCCCGTACCGCGCGCTTCCAGCCGGTCCAGGGGCCGGCCAGGACGCTCACGTACGACATCCTCGTGATGGCGGCCGGGTCGATCACCCGCGCGCTGCCCATCCCGGGGCTGGCCGAGCACGCGGTCGGGTTCAAGAGCCTCGGCGAGGCCGTGCACCTGCGCAACCACGTCCTGGCCCAGCTCGCCGCGGCCGCCTCGACCGACGACCCGCTGGTGCGACGCAGGGCGCTGACGTTCGTGGTGGTCGGCGGCGGGTTCTCGGGCGTCGAGGCGCTGGCCGAGATGCAGGGGCTGGCCGACGAGGCCCTGCGCTACCACGACGGGATCGAGCCCGCCGACCTGAGCTGGACCCTGGTCGAGGCGACCGGCGGCATCCTGCCCGAACTCCACCCCGGCCTCGGCCGCTGGACCGTGGACGCGCTGCGCGCCCGCGGCGTGGACGTGCGGCTGGAGACCCGGCTGAACTCGGCCGAGGGCGGCGTGGCCCGGCTGTCGGACGGCACGTCGCTGGAGGCGGGGACCCTGGTGTGGGCGGCCGGCGGCCGGCCCAGCCCGCTCGCCGCCGACAGCGGGCTGCCCGTGGACGAGGCCGGACGGCTGCGGGCCACCGAATACCTGACGGTGGCCGGCCTGGCGGACGCCTTCACGGCCGGCGACGGCGCGGCCGTGCCCGACCTGACCCGTCCGGGCCGGTTCACCGCGCCCAACGCGCAGCACGCGGTGCGCCAGGCCAAGCTGCTCGCCCGCAACCTGGCGGCCCACGTCAGGGGCGGCCGGCTGAAGGCGTACCGGCACGCGTACCTGGGGTCGGTGGCCGGGCTCGGCCACCACCAGGGCGTGGCGCAGGTGCACGCGATCCGGCTGACCGGGTTCCTGGGGTGGCTGGCGCACCGGGCGTACCACCTGGCGTGGGTGCCGACGTTCAACCACAAGGCGCGGGTGCTGGCGGACTGGGGGCTGTCGATGGTGTTCCGGCGGGAAGCCGTGCAGCTCACGGCCGTCGAGCACGCCGGGGAGGACTTCCGCCGGGCCCTGGCGGCCGGCGACCTCGGCCGCGCCGCCTGAGCCGCCCGCCCCGCGCCCGCTACACCGGCTGCTCGACCGGCTGGCCGACCGGCTGACTGCGGTCGACGTACGCGGCCAGCGCGCGCACCCGCTCGGCGTGCTGGTCGTGGCCGACGATCACCGGCGGCTCGTTGTACGGCATCGCGTCCGACGACCGCCGCAGCTTGACGTACTGGCCGCAGGCGTCGATCGCGTACGGCTCCATGTCGTCCTGGAGCGCCCCGATCACCGTGATGCCGTACGTCTCGCCGATCCGCCGGAACAGCGCGACCGCCTCCCTGCGGTGCTCCTTGCCCAGGTTGCGGCCGAGCTCGTCGAGCACCAGGCACAGATGGCCGCCGCCGGAGGAGGCGATGGCCGCCGCGCACACCAGCTTGACGGCCTTCTCGTCCATGAGCGCGGTGTTGGCCCGCCGGTTGTACGGCACGAACCCCTGCCCCTCGCCCCGCCGCCACTTCGGCGTCACCCGCCACTGCCAGCGCTGCTCGGGGTCGGCGGGCGCGGGCGGCACCGGGAACTCCAGCGTCGCGCCGTAGCCGCCGTAGGAGGTGTCGAGCTTCTCGAACTCCTCGGCCACCCGCGTCAGCCTGGCCTTGATCGCCGCCGTCAGCGCCGCCCGGTGGACGGCCGTGGACTGCGCCGCCTCCTCGGCGCCCCGGGCCGCCGCCGCCAGGTCGCGCTGCCGGGAGACGACCTGCGCCTCGATCTGCCGCCGCTGGTGCTTCTCGTACTCCTCCTGGCCGCGCAGGTAGGAGGCCAGCGCCCCGCACACCGCCGCGAACGTCGCCTGCTCGCGCGCCGTGCTGCCGCCCCGCTCCGACAGCAGGAACGCCAGCTCCTCCGGGATCTCGGCGTCCTCCTCGGGGAAGGTGTCGCGCAACGCCTGGTCGAAGTGGCGTTCGGCGACGCGCCACCACTCCTCGGCCGCGCGCGGGCGCTCCTCCTCCGGCAGCGCCGCGATCCACTCGCGGGCGGTCTCCACCGTGCCGCCCCAGTCGGCGGCCAGCGCGTCGAGCCGCAGCGCCTCGCGCTCGGCGGTGACCTTGGCCTCCTGCTCGCGGGCCTGCGCCCGCTCGCTCTCGTGCCGCTGCCGCCGCCCGTCGAGCCGCTCGATCTCCATGTCGCGGGTACGGGCCCGGAAGTCGAGCGCGCCCGCCTGCCGCTCGGCCTCGGCGACCTTCGGCGCCAGCTCCTCGATCGCCGCGTTGAGCCCGACGAGCCGGTCGCGGCGCTCGGCCAGCCTGGCCTCCAGCTCGGCCAGCCGCACCCCGGCCCGCGCGCCCTCCAGCCGCCGCTGCGCCTCGGCGACGGCCTCCTCGGCCGCGCGTACCACCTCCGCGGCGCTCTCCTGAGCGTCTTCGGCGCGGTTGAGCCGCTGGCCGGCGGCCTTGATACGGGCCTCGCGCCCGGTCGCCACCCCGTCGAAGGCTCCCACCACGCTCACCCCGGCCGCGCTGACCAGCACGGACCCGGGCAGCCCGGCCAGGGCCCGCGCCGCCTCGCCGAGCCGCGCGGCGTCGACGATGACGGCGTGCTCGTGCGGCCAGCCGCGCAGGCCGGCGCCGGGCAGGGCGGCGTCGCGGGCCTGCTCGGCCACGTCGAGGGCGTCGAGCAGGCCGGTCGCCCCGACACCGGCCGCCGACAGCGCGTCGAGCTGGGCCGCGGCCGGGCCGCCCTCCGCGTCGTCGAGCGCCGCCCGCGCCGAGGACACCTCCTGGTCGGCCACGCCGAGCGCCTTGAGCGCCTCGTTGAGCCGGAGCCCGGCCTGCCGCAGCTCGGTCTCGGCGGCGGGCACGTCACGACCGTCGGCGAACCTGCGCGTCTCCTCCAGCGCCGGGATCGCGGCGCGCAGCTCGTCGGCGGAGTTCTCGGCCACCGCGCGGTCGGCGTCGAGCTTGGTGGTACGGGCCTGCAGGGCGGCCAGCTCCTTGCGCGCCTGGGACACCTGGCGGTCGAGCGTGTCCTCGCGCAGCGTGGCGATCTCGGCCTTGACCAGCGCGATCTCCTCGGCCGCCGACTCGCCCGCGGCGCGGTGGCGGCCGAGGTCGGCGGCCAGCAGCTCGTCTTTCGCGGCGGCGTCGGCGAGCTTGCGCGCCTGCCTGCCGCGCCAGCAGCGCAACGCCTCGGCCAGGCGCACCCGGGCCTGGTCGCGGCGGTCGAACGTACCGAGCAGCGCCTTGGACTCCACCTCGAACTCGGCCAGCCGGTCGGCCGCCTGCGCCGCCCGCACCCGCTTGGCGTGCTCGTCGCGCCGGGCCTCGCGCTCCTGCTCCAGCTCGGCGTCGAGGCCGGTGAGCGCCGCGATGGCCTCGAAGACGCGCTCGGGGGAGATCTCGTTGAGCGGCTGGGAGAGCAGGTTGGTGGCGACCTTGCTGCGCACGGACGTGGACAGGAACGACACGCACCTGACCCGGTCGCCGTAGAGCACCTTGGTCAGGTCGCGGGCCACGACGTCGCGCTTGCCCGCCGACCTCGGCAGCGACGCCCAGATCTCGTCGGCCCGCGCCACCCGCTCGGCCTCGGACGGCGAGGCGGCCAGATGGACGCCCTCCCGCCAGCGGATCTCCAGGTGCGGAGCCTCCTGGTTGACCTTGAGCCACACGGTGATCGCGCCGCCCGAGGTGTCGGGCACCTCGAACAACTCCCCGCTGTCCTGCTCGCCCTCCTCGCCCTCCCTTCCGTCATCGGTCAGGGTGAGGTCGGGTGAGGCGACCGGCTCGGGCGGGGCCGGCGGCGGGGCGAAGGAGTCGAGGCCGGGCGGGCCGAAGACGCCCACGATGTAGCCGTGGTCGGCGCTCGCCCACTGGCGGGCGCCCGCGCCGCTGGCCAGCTCGGCGTTGAAGAGCAGCTCGGAGACCGCCTTGGCGCCCGAGGCGAAGCGCCACTGCTCGTCGCCGAGCAGCGCCGTGATCGAGGCGATGAACGACGACTTGCCCGCGCCGTTGGAGTCCTTGGGGCCCGCGCCCGCGACGACGATGAGCGTGCCGGGGACCGTGGGCACCGGATGGGTCGAGAGCCGTGAGATGTTGACCGCCTGCACGGCGATCAGCACCCGGTCTCCGACGACGTTCTCCATCTGCGACACCCGAACCCCCGTAACCCTTCCATCTGTCATGACGTTCACTGCGCCGACCTGCGGGCGCGTACGGCCGCCGCAAGCGGCGTGTGCGGGCCGGCGGCGAGGATCAGCTCCTCCTGCAGCCGCCGCCGGGCCGCCGGCGTGAGCCGGTGGAACTGCGGGCCCGGGACGTAGCCGCCCGCCTCCTCGCCGGCCTTCACCTGGGCCAGCAGGCCGGCGTGCCGCAGCGTGCGCAGCGCCGACTCCAGCTCGCCGATCGGGACCTGGGTGTGGCGGCGCAGCTCCTCGACCGGGGTGGGGTGCGGCGACAGCCAGGAGTCCTCCGGCAGCAGGCCCTCGGCCCTGGGGATCGCGACCGAGTGCACCAGCACCAGCGTCAGCACCGCCCGCTCGCTCACGCCGAGCCCCGCGGCCGCCGCCGGGCGGGCCGCCGCGCCCACGCCCGCCGGCTCGGGGGCGGGGGACGGGGGCTGGGCCAGGGCGGCCGTGTGGGTGTCGTCGTAGCCCGACGTCCAGCGTTCGCGCAGCTGGACGAGGACACGGCCGCGGCGGGCCAGCATCTCGCCCAGCGTGTGGCGCAGCGCCGGATCGCGCAGCGCAGCGAAGCGGCCCTCGGCGACCGGCTCGGCGGCGTGCTCGACCACCAAGAACGCGGCCACCAGCTCGGCCCGCCGCCGCTCGTCGTAGGCGCCCAGCAGGTCGTCGAACTCCGCCACGCCGAGCTCGGCCCGCCCTCCCGCGCCGGGCACGGGCAGGACCGCCGCCGCCACGATGTCGGCGTCGCCCACCACCGTGAGCTCCGGCCGCTCGGGCTCGGGCAGGCGGCGGACCAGCTCCTGCAACTGTGCGTGCGACTCGGCCGGCCACAACGCGCAGCGCGGCCCCAGCCGCACCACCCCGTCGTCGAGGACGATCCACGCCGAGTCGTGCAGCCGCCGCAGCGCCCCCCGCGCCCAGTTGCGCATCAGGTCGTCGGTACGCCCGATCAGCGCGCGGTAGGTGTCGAGCACCAGCTCGACCGGCGCCGGGTCGCCGGGCCACGGATCGACCGACAGATCGTTCCAGCAGCACTTGAGCGTGGCCGCCAGCACCCGCCGCGTCTCGCCGGCCCGCTCCACCGGGACGGCGGCGACCTGGTACTCCTCCAGCAGCGACGGCGTCACCCCGTCGGGCCAGACCGGCAGCGCGTGCCCGGTGGAGTCGGGCCGGGTCAGGCGGGTCATCCCGGCGGGCGCGGGCACGCCAGCCCCCAGCGGCAGCGGCCCGCCGGAGCGCGCCCGCGCGTGGGCGAGCGCCTGACCGGCGGACCGGCCGCGCTCGGAGGCCGGAGAACCGGTGGACGTCATGAGGTGCGCTCCAGATAACCGTGGGACAGCCAGGCGGGCTCGCCGTCGGGATCGACGGTCAGGCCGTCGGACCAGGTGAGCCGGTAGGGGAGCTCGGGGCGCAGGTCGGCGGTGGTCAGGTCGGCGAGCAGCCGGCGGGCCGCGGGCCAGTCGGAGCCGATCACGTCGGCCAGCGCGACCCGCGAGGCGGCGCCGAGCAGCGACTCGGCCACCTGCGTGAGCCGCTCGACGGCGGCCCCCGGCGAGGAGTCGAGCGAGCCCTCCGGCCCGGGGTCGGGCAGCGCCGAACGCGGGGGAGTGGGCTGGACGGGAGCCGGCCGCGGCGCCTCGTCGACCGCCCGCGCGACGGCGGCCGGATCGTGCCACGGCGCGGGCGCGTCGAAGACGAACCCGTCGAGCACCGAGGCCAGCCGCTCCTTGGAGGCGGTCTGGGCGAACGTGCGCCACGTCTCGGTGGGCAGCAGCGTCAGGTTGCGGGTCGTGCCCGCCGAGTCGGCCAGGCGGCCGGCGGCGCGGCGGGAGGCGTCGCTGTAGGAGTAGATGGACGCGCGCAGGTCGGTGCAGACCCGGTCGAGCTCGGGCCAGCGGGTCAGGATCGTGCCGTGCAGGCCCTGGGCGCGCCGGGCGATCTCCTCGGTGCCCCACAGCTTGGGGGCCTGCTCGCGCAGCTCCTCGATGGTGCCCGTGGTCAGTGTGATCAGCTCCAGGGCCCAGAGCCGGAACGCGCGGGCCAGGTTGACCGCGCTCTGCCGGGCCTCCTCCATCGTGGTGCGGGGGTCGGCGACGTTGAGGTCTTCGAGGGCGAGCAGGCGGTGCATCTCGGACTGGCCGCCGTCGTCCATCATGCGGCGGATGAACATCAGGCCGACGACGCTGGTGAACGAGGCGCGGTAGCGGAGCTGGTTGGGCTTGGGGAACACCTCGCGGATCGCGCCGAGCCCCTTGAGCACCCGCAGCCGGTTGTCGAACTGGTCGCCGGGGTAGGCCCGGCAGGCGAAGCGCATCTGCTCGTGCGTCAGCCACTCCTCGCCCGCCTCGGCGAACGCCGCGAACAGCGTCTCGGCGATGTCGACCAGGGCGGGGTCGTCGACCACCGCGCCGCTGTCGCGGGCCAGCGCGGCGAACATGCGGCGGTAGGTCGACAACACCGCCTCCTCGGAGAGGGCGGCGTCGAGGGTCAGGGGCTGTTCGGACACGCGCACTAAGGTACGGCTTCACACCGACAGACACGGAACCCGGCGCGGGCTACCAGCCGGTACGGACGCGGATGGGACTCCTGGCCGCTAGGGTGATCCCGGTTAAAGCGGGGCAAACTCTTTGTGATCGCACATACGGGGTGAGTGACGGTTGTCCATCCGTGTGCTCGGCGGGGACCGGGCGACGGCCCTGATGGCCGGTGGGGCGGCCGTGATCCTGGTGGCCGCGGCGGCGTGGTTCGGCGTGGGCGTCTCCAGCGCCAACCCGGAGCTGGCCGACGTCGGCGCGTGGCTGTGGACCAGGGCCAAGGGCAAGATCGTGCACGTGAACGGCCTGTCGGGCGAGGTGGACGGCTACCTCGACGACAAGGCCGGCAAGCAGCTGCGCGTCGTCCAGGACGGCACGAACGTGCTGCTCGTCGACGACCGCACCGGCTTCGTCAGCCGGGTCGAGCCCAGCCAGCTCACCGTCACCCAGACCCGCGACCTCGGCGCGGCCGGGACGCAGCTCGCCGTCTCAGGCGGCACGGCCTACGCCGTCGATCCGGCGGCGGGCCGCGTCCAGCGCATCGACCCGGTCACGCTGAACGCCGTGGGCGCGCCGGTCACCCTGCCCGGCCCGCTCGGCGCGGCCAGGATCGACGGCGGCGGCAGGCTGTGGGTGCCGGTGACCGCCAGGGGCGAGGTCGTGCCGGTGTCCGGCGGTGTCGCCGCGCCCCCCGTCAAGGTGGGCGAACCGGGCGAGGAACTGGCCGTGACCATCGCCGGCGGCCTGCCCGTCGTGGTCAACACGCGGGCCGCCACCGCCGTCACCGTGGGCGCGGACGGCGGCGTCGGCGAGATCGCCCTGCCCAAGGAGGTCGCGCGGGCGGCCAAGGGCGGCGTGCTCACCCCGGCCACGACCGAGGGCCCGCTCGTCCCGGTGCTGACGCCGGGCGGCTCGGGGCTGCTCGTCGTGCTGGACACCTCCTCCAACGCCGTGCTCAGCACCAGGTTCGCGATCGACGACCCCGCCGGGCTCGGGGTGCCGCAGGTGCTCGGGTCGAAGGTGTACGTACCGGACAAGAGCCGTGGCGCGCTGATCGTCTGGGACAGCGCCGCCGGCGGCCGGCCCACCACGTTGCAGGTCGCCGACGGGCCGGGCCCGGTGGACGTGTTCGTCAAGGACGGCCTGCTCTGGGCCAACGACGAGAACGGCGACAAGGCCCTGGTCATCGACCCCGAGGGCCGCAAGCACGACGTGGACAAGGACGACTCCGACGTGCCGGGGCCGACCAGCACCCCCAAGCCCAAGCAGACCCCGCGCCCCGACCCCACGATCACCGACCCGCCGCCGGACGACCCGCCGCAGACCAGCGAACCCGACCCGACCGGGACGAAGGAGGCCGAGCGCCCCCGCCGCCCGGCCAGGACGGCCACGCCGACCCCCACGACCAGCCCGACCCCGACCCCGACGCCCACCGCCGCGCCCGGCGCGCCCGGCGCGGTGACCGCGCGGTCGGGCCCCGGCCGGGTGACCGTCACCTTCAGCCCGTCCACCGGCGGCAAGGTCGAGCGCTACACGCTCAAGGCGTCCGGCGAGGGACGGCCGGAACCGCAGTCGGTGGACGCCGACGGGCCCTTCCAGTTCGAGTTCACCGGCGGCGACTGCGCCCGGGAGTACACCTTCGTCGTCGTCGCCCACTGGCCGGGCGGCGAGGTGGAGTCGCAGCGGAGCGCGGGGGCCAGGCCCTGCGTGGCGCCCGGCGCGCCGTCGAACTTCGCCGCCAAGCCCAGGAACCGGGGCGCCGAGCTGACCTGGAGCGCCCCCGAGAACGGCGACCCGGGCGTGACCTACCAGCTCAGCGGCGCGGCCGCGAACGACGCGATCAAGGGGACGTCGTTCACCGTGGACGGCCTGAAGAACAACGCGAAGTACGCCTTCAAGCTCAAGGCCACGAACGCGGCGGGGGAGAGCCCGGACGTCGCCACCGCCGAGGCGGACCTGACCTACCCGAGGCAGCAGTACAAGAACGCCAACAACAACGTGGTGGACACGCTGGTCCGCCCCGCCGCGACGAAGACCGGCGAGGCGGGCCGCATCCCCAAGGGGCAGTACCTCTCGCTCACCGTCATCTGCCAGGTCAAGGGCCAGAGCGTCACGGAGGACGAGAGCAAGGAGACCAGCGACGTCTGGAACAGGATCGAGTGGAACGGCGGCGTGGCCTACCTGAGCGAGACGCTCATGACCACGCCCCGCGGCTCGTTCCCGGCGCCGCCGCTCTTCGAGTGCACCGACTGAGGAGGGGGACCGCTTGACCCAGTACAACTACCCGGACCAGATGGTCCAGGCCCAGCCGCCCGCCGCCCTGGCCGGCCAGTTCGCGCAGCGGTTCCAGCTCCTGGCCGGCAACATCGAACGCGTCGTCCGCGGCAAGCACGAGGCCGTCGAACTGGCCCTGATCTGCCTGTTCGCCGAGGGCCACCTGCTCATCGAGGACGTCCCGGGCACCGGCAAGACCACCCTCGCCCGCTCGGTCGCGGCCAGCGTGGACGCCGAGTGGCGGCGCATCCAGTTCACCCCCGACCTGCTGCCGAGCGACATCACCGGCGTGTCGATCTTCAACCAGGCGCACCAGAGGTTCGAGTTCCACCAGGGCCCGGTGTTCGCCAACATCGTGCTCGCCGACGAGATCAACCGGGCCTCGCCCAAGACCCAGTCGGCCCTGCTGGAGGTCATGGAGGAGCGCCGGGTCACGGTGGACGCCGAGCCGCACCCGGTGCCGCGGCCGTTCCTGGTGGTGGCCACGCAGAACCCGGTGGACATGGACGGCACGTACCCGCTGCCCGAGGCCCAGCTCGACCGGTTCCTGATGAAGATCTCCGTCGGCTACCCCGACCACGTCTCGGAGGTCGAGGTGCTCAAGGGCGGGCCGACCGGGCCGCAGGTCGAGCGGCTGCCGGTGGTGGCGCGGGCGACGGACGTGGCCGGGATGATCGACTTCGCCTCCCGGATCCACGTGGCCGACCCGGTCTACGACTACATCGTCGGGCTGTGCGCGGCCACCCGTACCAGCCCGCACCTGCGGCTGGGCGCGAGCCCCCGGGGGAGCCTCGCGCTGCTGCGCGCCGCCCGCGTCAGGGCGGCCGCCGCCGGGCGGCACTACGTGGTGCCCGAGGACGTCAAGGCGCTGGCCGTCCCGGTGCTGGCCCACCGGCTGATCGTCACGCCGGAGGCCGAGCTGCGCGAGATCGGCGCGGCGTCCGCGCTCGGCGAGATCATCGCCGGGACGCCGGTGCCGCAGGCGGCGTAGATGCGGCTCACGGCCCTGTTCACCCCGCTCGGGTGGGCCACGCTCGCGGGCTCGGCGGCGCTCTACGCGGCGGGGTTCGCGCTCGGCTACCCCGAGCCGGTCGTGCTGGCCACCGGCGGCGTGCTCGCCCTGGTCGCCGCCCTCGCCTGGACGGCCCCCGCGCCCGACCTGGAGGTGCGGCGCGAGGTGACGCCGCTCAAGGTGCCGAGGGGCGAGGCGGCGGTCGCGGTGCTGAACGTGGTCAACCGGGGCCGGCGCGGCCTGTCGGGGCTGCGCGTCCAGGACCGCGTCGGGGCGTCGGAGCAGCTGATCGGCCTGCCGCGCCTGCCCGGCAACGCGGCGCGCACCGTCTCCTACCCGCTGCCCACCGGCGTGCGCGGCGAGATCCCGGTCGGGCCGCTGCTGCTGGTCCGGGCCGACCCGTTCGGCCTCACGCGCCGGGTGCGGCGGTACGGCGACGCCGTCACCCTCCTGGTCCGCCCGCGCACCGTCGAGCTGTCCGTGCCGCCGTCCGGCCGGGCCCACCACCTGGAGGGCCCCACCAGCGACAACGCCCCCAGCGGCACCGTCACCTTCCACACCCTGCGCGAGTACGTCGTGGGCGACGACCTGCGGCACGTCCACTGGCGCTCCAGCGCCAGGACCGGCACGCTCATGGTGCGCCAGCTCATCGACGCGAGCCTGCCCACCACGACCGTCGTCCTGGACACGCGGGAGCTGACGGAACTGGCGGTCGACGCGGCGGCGTCCGTGGCGGTGGCGGCCGCCCGCGCGGGGTTCCCGGTGCGGGTGCTGGCCGGCGAGCGGGCGGCGGCCGACGCCAGGGCCGAGGCCGACCCCGACGCGATCCTCGACCGGCTCGCCCTGGCGCGGCCGGGCCCGGCGGGCGTGGGGGAGATCATGCGGGTGGCGCGCGGCGGCGGGTCGCTGGTGCTGGTCACCGGCGACGCGGCCGAGGCGGGACGGGCGGCGGGGGTCCGGCGGCGCTTCGACCGGGTGATCTGCGTGCACACCGGGCCGGGGCCGGTGAGCGTGCCCGGCGTCACGGTCGTCCCCCTCACCGACCTGGCCGCCCTCCCCTTCGCCTGGACCCCGCGATGACCTCTCCAGAACCCCCCGCGCCCGCCCCTGTCGCTCCCGCGCCCGCCCCCGCTTCTCCCGCGTCCGCGCCTGTCGTTCCCGCGCCCGTCCTTGCCCCTTCCGCGTCCGCCCCTGTCGTTCCTCCGCCTGCGTTCGGGGTGGGGTGGCGGGGAGGGGCCGGGCTGGTGGTGGTGGCCGCCGTGGCCGGGGTCGCCGGGTGGGGGTTCCACCGGGTCTTCCCCGGCGCGGAGCTCCTGCTCGCGATCGTGCCCGCCGCCGTCGCCCCCGTCCTGGTGGCGGCGCTCACCGCGCGGCGGCCCCTGTGGCTCGCGCTCGCGCTCGACCTCGTCGCCTGGCTCGCCGGGACGATCCCGCTCTACCACGGCCTGGCCCCCGGCGTGCTCGCCGACGTGGCCGACGCCTGGCACGCGCTGCTCACCACGCTGCTCCCCGCCCAGCCGGAGCCGCGCCTGCTCGTCCTCGTGCACACGCTCGTCTGGGCCGCCGCCGTGATCGGCGCCGAGACCCTCACCCGCACCCGCACCAGGATCGCCGCCGCCGTCCCGGCCCTGGCCGTGTTCGCCGCCGCGCTGCTGCTCGGCGTGGACGGCGAGGGCTCGAACCTGCCGGTCGCCGCCGCCCTGTTCGTGCTCGTCGCCACCCTCGCCCTGGTCCGCGACGACCGGTCGCCGCTCTGGCTGCTCGGCGGCCTGCCCGCCGCCGCCGTCCTGGCCGCCCTGGCGCTGGCGGTGGGGCCGCTGCTGCCCGTGGCGGCGCACCCGTACGACCCGAGGCAGGACGCCGAACCGCCGCCGCCCCGGCGGGTGGACAGCGTGAGCCCGCTCGACCGCGTGTCGGGCTGGCTGCAGATCCCCGACAGGGAGCTGTTCACCGTCAAGGCGGACAAGCCGCTCAACTGGCGGCTGGCCGTGCTCGACCACTACGACGGCGTGCGCTGGACGTCCGGGGCCCGCTTCCGTCCCACGGGCGGCCGGGTCCCCGAGGGGGAGTGGACGGGGGCCGCCCGGGTCGTCCGGCAGCGGGTGACCTTCACCGGGCTGCCGGGGACGTGGCTGCCCGCCGCCGAACGGCCGGTCGACGTCGACGGCGTGCCCGGGCTGGCCGCCGACCCGCAGAGCGGCGCCCTGCTGGCCGACCCCGCCGCGGGCGCCGGCAGGCGTCCGGGCAGGGGCTTCGCCTACGCGGTGACGTCCAGGGTGCCGGAGCCGTCCAAGGAGGACCTGCTGGCGGCCACCCCCGCGCACGACGACGCCGCGCTGACCGCGTTCCCGCCCGGGCCGCAGGAGAAGCTGTTCCGCGAGCTCGCGCAGCAGGCGACCAAAGGCGCGGACGCGCCGATCAAGCAGGCGTACCGGCTGCAGAGCTACCTGCGCACCAGCGCCTCCTACGACGTCACCGCGCCGCCCGGCCACTCGCTCAAGGGCCTGGAGTTCTTCCTGCGGACCACGCACCGCGGCACGTCGGAGCAGTTCGCGGCGACGTTCGCGCTCATGGCCAGGACGCTCGGGCTGCCGTCGCGGGTGGTGGTGGGCTTCCGGCCGGGACAGGCGTCCGGAGGCGTCTACCACGTCAGGTCGGGGCACGTCATGGCGTGGGCGGAGATCAAGTTCGAGCGGCTGGGCTGGCGGCCGTTCTACCCCACGCCCGGCCGCAGCGGCGCCAAGGACGACCACGACGTCGTCTCCTCGGCGATCGAGGAGAGCGAGCGGCTGGAGGGCGAGTTCACGCGCGGGGGCGGCGACCGGTCCGGCACGGCCCGGCCGAAGGCCGGGGAACAGGGCGCGCGGCCCGGCGGCGGGCCGTCGCCCTGGCTGCTCGCTGCCGCCGCGGGCGGGGGCCTGCTGGTCGCGTACGCGGTGACGGCCGCCGTGCTGCCCTGGTGGCGCAGGCGGTCCAGAAGACGCCGCGGGACGCCCGGCGACCGCGTGCTCGCCGCCTGGCGGCAGACCTGCCACGACCTGCGGCTGGGCGGCAGGCGGACGCTGACCGCCGAGGACGTCCTGACCGGCCAGCCACCCGACATCACCACCCATCTCAGGCCGTTGGCCGAAATTTCGAACTTCGTCCGGTACGCCCCCGACGACGTCACCGACGCCGACGCCGCCCGCGCATGGGACGGCAGCGACGCCGTCCGCCGCGCCGCACGCTCGCGCACCCCTCTCCCCACCCGCCTGCGCGACCGCCTCCTCCTGCGATGATCCAAGCCATGAGAAGCGTCGAGGCCCAGCTCCTGCACCGCCCGCCCGGCCTCACCGCGGCCGACGTCGTCCGGCACCTGACCGCGATCCAGGCCCAGGACGTGCCCTCCGCCCTGCTCGCCTTCCGCGCCCGCTCGGCCACCCTCACACCGTCCGCCATCGAGGCCGCCTGGCAGGCCCGCGAGATCGTCAGGACGTGGGGCCCGCGCGGCACGCTGCACTTCGTGCACGCCGACGACCTCCCCTGGATCCACGCCCTCACCAGCAGCGACACCGCGGCCCTGCGCCGCCTGCGGCAGGAGGGCGTCACGGGCGACGACCTGCTCCCGCTCGCCGTGAACGCGCTCGCCGGCCAGGGCCCGCTGACCAAGGCCGAGCTGACGGAACGCCTCGCCGGACGGGCCCGCGGCCAGGGCGTCGTGCACCTGATGGCGCTGGCCGCCCATCACGGCCTGGCGGTGCTCGGCCCGTCCAGGGCGGGCAAGCCGACGTACGTGCACGCGGGCGACTGGCTCGGCGCGCCCGTCGTGCCCGAGCCCGACCGCGGGAAGGCGCTGAAGGAACTGGCCGTGCGCTACCGCCGTGCCCATTACCCGGCCACCCCCGAGGACCTGGCCGCCTGGTCCGGCCTGCCGCTCGGCGAGGCCCGCGCCGCCTGGCGGGCGAGCACCGACCAGGAGCCGCCCGAGCCCGGCGAGCCCGTGCTGCGCCTCGCGCCCGCCTTCGACGAGTACCTGATGGGCTGGCGCGGCCGGGACGGCGTCCTGGCCGCCGAGCACGCCGCCGAGGTGTTCCCCGGCGGCGGCGTCCTGCGCCCGGTCGTGCTGTCGGCGGGGACGGTCGCGGGCGTGTGGTCCAGGAAGGGCGCGCAGGTGAGCGTGCAGCCGTTCCGCGAGCTGCCCGATGAGCTGGTCCGGGCGGAGGTCGAGGACGTCCGCCGCTTCCTCACCGGTCGCTGACCGCGTCTCCGCCGCGCTCTTCCTGGCCGAGCCGGCGGCGGCCACGGCGTCGGCGTCCCAAAGGCATGTGACCGTTGAGAGTGAATTGTCGTGAAAGCGATCCGGCGCATCGGGTGATAAGAGAAGAACCACTTGACGCACGGAGGCTGGACATGACGGGGGAGACCATCGCGACGGCGGTGCCGTGGGCCGCCCGCGCGCCCGGCGAGCGCACGCTCGACGAGCGCTTCGAGGAGGTGTTCGACCGGTACTTCGGCGAGATCCACGCCTACGTCGCCCAGCGGCTCGGCCCCGACCACGCCGAGGACATCGTCGCCGAGACCTTCCTGACCGCCTTCCGCAAGCGCGCGCACTACGACCCGTCGCGCGCGGGCGTGCGCGCCTGGCTCTACGGCATCGCCACGAACCTCATCGGCAAGCAGCGCCGGCTGGAGGCCCGCACGCTGCGGGCGCTCGGCCGCTGCGGCCCCGACGGCGACGCGCCCGGCCACGAGGAGGCCGTCGCCCTGCGGGTCAGCGCCCAGAGCCTGCGTCCCGACCTGGCCGCCGCCCTGGCCGAGCTCGACCGGCGCGACCGCGACGTGCTGCTGCTCGTCGCGCTCGCCGGGCTGAGCCACGACGAGATCGCCACCGTCCTCGGCATCCCGTACGGGACCGTCGGGTCGCGGCTCAGCCGGGCCCGCAGGAAGCTGCGCGTCCTGCTCGGCACGCACGTCCTGGAGGCCACCCATGGCTGACCCCCGCCCGCCCGCCTCCGACGCCCCCGGCCCGCGCTCCTCCTCCGTCCCCGAGCAGTCCGGCCCCGCTCCTGACCCGCGCTCGTTTCCTGGCGGTGACGACCTGCGGGCCGTGCGTGACCTGTACGGGCATCCGGCGCCCGCGCCTTACGCCCAGGCCAGGGTATGGCGGCGGGTGGCCGCCGGGCGCCGCCGCCGGCGCCTGACGCGGCTGTCGGCGCTCTCCCTTGCCACGGCCACGGCCGCCGCCCTCGCCGTGGCGCTCATGCTGGTCAGAGGGACGCCGCCCGCCGTGCCGGGCCGCTCGATCCTGCTCGCGGCGGCCAGTACGGCGGCCTCCGGGCAGCAGGCGGCCTACTGGCACATCAGCCGGGTGCACGACGGCGACCGCCTCACCGAGCTCTGGGCCACCCGCGACGGCCGAGCCTGGACCTGCACCTTCACCCCGGTTCCCGACTCCTCCCTCACCATCACCTCCACCCTGTCCCCCACCTCCTCCCCGGTTCCCGACTCCACCGTTACGATCACCTCCACCCTGGCCCCCACCTCCACCCCGGTTCCAGATTCCACCGTTACGATCACCTCCACCCTGGCCCCCAGCTCGCCCCCTGCCGCCTCCGCGTCGGACCCGGGCCGCGCCACCACCCCAGCGCCTCCCTCGGGGCCGGCCTCCGGGGAGAGCTGTGCGGGGCATGGGCGGGTCGTCCCGGTGACGGGCCGGGCGCCGTTCACGATGGCGGGCCGCGACCTGACGTTCCGCCAGATCCAGGAGCTGCCCGCCGACCCCGCGGCGCTCAAGGAGCGGGTGGCCGCCATGTTGCCCGCCGGTTCGGCGGGCCTGCTCGCCGACGCGCTCAGCGGCCTGCTGTGGAGCAAGCCGTCACCCCCCGCCGTACGCGCCGCCGCCTACCGGGCGCTGGCCGACCTGCCCGACGTCCGCTACCTGGGCGGCCGCGCCGACCCGCTGGGCCGTCCGGGGGAGGCGTTCAGCTATCCGCTCCCCACCGGCGTCCGGCGTACGTTGATCATCGACCCGGCCACCTCCCAGGTCCTTGCCGGCGCCGACGCGGGCGGGAGCGGCGGCTCGCAGATCGTCCTCACGGCAGGCTGGACCGACCAGGCCCCCGACCTGCGCTGACCCCCGACCTGCGCTGACCCCCGACCTGCGCTGACCCCCGACCTACGCTGACCCCCATCCCGGCAGGCGCGTGACCGCCGCGCGGCGAGTTCAGCGCGCCCCGAAACAGGAGCCGCGACGTGTTCTGGCGTGCCCGCACGACCACCGGCAGGGCCATCTGCCTGAGCGACCAGTTCCCCGCCGCCGACGTCGCGGAGGTGATGGACGGACGAGTCCGGTTCGCCGGCCTGCCGCCCGCCGACCTCGGCACGGAGATCGACTGGACCGCCGACCCGTACGGCAACCGCTCCTGGGCCCTGAACCTGCACACGCTGCGCTGGGCGGGCCGGCTGGTCGCCGCGTACGAGCGCACGGGCGAGCGGGCCTGCCTGGAACGCGCCGCCGACGTGACCACGCAGTGGATCAGCCGGAACCCGCGCGGCGGGCACGAGCTGAGCCCGTGGGCGTGGGCCGAGCACGCCGTCGCCCTGCGCGCGCCCGTGCTGGTCTGCCTGAGCGAGCACGTGCGCACCCCGCAGCTGTGGGCGAGCCTGGCCGAGCACGGCGAGGTCCTGGCCGACCCCGCGCTCTACCGCGCGGGCCACAACCACGGGCTGGACCAGGACATCGGGCTACTGCTCATCGGCTGCCGCCTCGGCCGCGCCAAGTGGCGTGACCTGGCCGTACGCAGGATGACCGGATCCGCCGAACTGGCCGTCGACGCCCAGGGCGTGCTGCACGAACAGGCTCCCCGCTACGGCCTGTACGTGCACCGCCGCCTCGGCGTGGCCCTGCGCGCGATCCGCCAGAGCGGCGCCGAGCCCCCGGCCCGCCTCGCCGCCCGCCGGACCGCCCTGGAGGGCTACATCGCGCACGCCACCCAGCCCGACGGCTGCCTGACCCCCATCGGCGACAGCCCGGCCGACACCCGCGCCCCCGGCTTCCCCCACGACGGCCCCCTCGTACGCGTCTTCGACGCCGGATACGTCTTCGGCAGGACCGCCTGGGACGACCCCCGCTCGGCCCACTACTCGATCAGGTTCGGCCCCGGCCGCCGCCTGCACGGCCACGAGGACCACCTCGGCGTCACCTACAGCGCCCAGGGCCGCCGCATCCTGGTCGAGGCCGGGTTCCACTCCTACGAACGGACCGAGTACGCGGCCTGGACCCGTACCCCGCAGGCCCACAACGTGCCCGTCCCGGACGGGGACTTCCGTCCCGGCACGGCCACCCGCCTGGTGCACGCCGACCTCGGCCCCGGACGCCAGGAGTTCGAGCTCGCCGACGACGCCTACGGGGTGACCAGGACCCGCCGCGTCCTGGTCGGGCACGGCGAGGACGTGATGGCCGTCCGGGACTCGGTGCCGTCGGGGACGCTGCGCAGCCTGTGGCACTTCGACCCCGCGCTACGGCTGGTCGAGCGGCGGCCGGACGCCGTGGTGCTCGGCGACGGCGACTGGCGGGTCACGCTGCTCCAGCGGCCCGCGACGGGCATGGAGGTGGGGACCACCACCGTTTCCACCGGCTACCTGCGCACGGAGGAGGCGGTGACGATCACGTCAGGAAGCGCAGCCGAGGTCCTGACCGTGATCCTCCCAGGCACCGCCACCCCAGCTGCCCCCCACCTACCCCCGCCATGGAACCCATCACCCTGACCCGCACCCCGAGCACACCGTCCTGCAGCGAGCACCGCCCTCCTTACCGCCGGCATCCGTCCGCTGGGACCGCCCCTGCACCACGTCTCCTGGGCCCGCCGCCGAACCCTCGTGCAGTTCGGCAGCCAGCCACGACGGCCCCGGCAGCACCGGGCGACGGTCGAGGTCGGCTGCGCACAGGCGATCAGGGAAGAAAACGTCGTCGCGGCACAGGGGGAGACCAGGTCCGGCCCGGGGTGGTCCGGGAAATACGTCGGCCCGGCGTCCGGCGAGGCCGGGTCAGGCCAGGCGGCGAGCCGTGTTCACCAGCTCGCCGACCCCCGCGATCCGGGTGACGACCTTGCTCCCGTCCATCAGATACCGCGGCGGCCTCCGGGCATGCCCCACCCCTCCGGGCGTGCCGGTCGCGATGACGTCGCCCGGCCGCAACGTGAGGATCTGCGACAGGTACGCGATCAGCTCGCCCGGCGGGAACACCAGGCCGGCCGTGTCCGCCTGCTGCACGACCTCCCCGTCCACCTCGCACTCCAGGGTCATCGTCCCGCTGATCTCGTCCGGCGTGACGAGGAAGGGCCCGAACGGCGTCGTTCCCTCGAACGTCTTGCCCTGCAGCCACTGCGCCGTACGGTTCTGGTAGTCCCTGGCCGTCACGTCGTTGAGCACCGAGTACCCGGCGATGGCCGCCTCGGCCTCCTCGCGCGAGGCGCCGCGCACCTCCGCTCCGACGATCACGGCCAGCTCACCCTCCCAGTCCATGGAGTCCGACACCGCGGGCAACTCGATGTCGTCGTACGGCCCGATCAGCGCCTCGGCGAACTTCGCGAACACCGTCGGATACCGCGGCAACTCCCGTCCCATCTCCAGGATGTGATCGCGGTAGTTGAGCCCGACACAGATGATCTTCCCCGGCACCGGCACCACGGGCGCCAGGTCCGCCGTGGACAGCGGATGCCGCGCCCCGTCCGCCGCGGCGGCCACCTCCCGCCAGCGCGGATCGGCCAGCAACAACCCGACGTCGGGCGCCCCCACCTCAACGGCGTGCTCCCCGTCGATCCGGACGGCGGCCGTACGGCGCGGCAGTCGCAGCGTCGCGAGCTTCACTCGAGCTCCTCTCGATACTGGTGCAAGCCCTCAAGCGGGCGTGTCGGAGAAACAGAACAACTCGAACCGGGCGCGCGCCTGAAACCACCGCGTCCCGGATGCGGCGATGCCCAGGCAACAGCTGCCCCAGGCGCTGGATGCCCGCCCGAAGGCCGGGGTGACATCCGGCGGACCGTCCGGACCGGAGTGGGCCGGCACGACAGCCCGCCGCTCGCCACCCACCCACCGACCCCACCTCGCTCGCCCGCTGGACCGTCGGATGCAGCGTCTCCCCCTCACCCCCACGCGCCCGCGTCCCGGCCCAGGGCGAACAGGCATCAAGCCGCCGACCTAATCCCAGAACAGGACGGATGCCCGGCGGTGAGGCCCGCATGTACCCCCCTCCTCGGGATTCATGCTGCCCAACGCTAGGGAGTAATTCCGCGTACTGCACTAGCGTTCTGCTGTGAAGAACAAGCCCGCGTACCCCCTGGGCTCGGTCGACAACGCGCTGCTCCTGCTCCACATGCTGCGTGACCAAGGACGTCTCAAGGTCACCGACGTCGCCAAGGAACTCGGCATCGCCCGCTCGACCGCGCACCGCCTGCTGGCGATGCTGGTCTATCGCGACTTCGCCGTCCAGGACGAGCACCACACCTACCTGCCGGGCCCCTTCCTCGGCCCGGCGGCGGGCGACGGCGGCGGCTCGTCCCTGCGCGAGCTGCGCGCGCACGTCCGGCCCGCCATGGAGGCCCTGTGCGCCCGCGTCCGGGAGACCGTGAACCTCATGGTCAGGATGGGCACCGAAGTACGCTTCCTGGACAGCATCGAATCCCCGCAGATCCTGTACGTCGGCGACCGCCGCGGCACGATCCTGCCCGCCCACCGCGCCTCCGGCGGCAAGGTCCTGCTGTCCTCGCTGCCCCGCGACCAGCTCACCGCCCTCTACCAGGACCTGCCCGACCAGGAACGCGTGTCCCTGCTCCGCGAACTCGACGAGATCCGCCCCCGCGGCTACGCCCTCAACCTCGACGGCACGGAACAGGGCGTCTCGGCGATTGGAGCGGCGTTACGCAACGGCCGCGGCACCCCCGTGGGAGCGCTGTCCATCTCGATCCCCTCGGCCCGCTACACCCCCGACCGCCTCCCGTCCCTCCTGACCGACCTCCGCCAATCCATAACCGAAGCCGAACCCCACCTCACCGACTTCCCCACCTGACCCGCCAGAAGACCCCGACAGCCGCCGATCACCCCAAGACAACCGACTATCGAGGGGAGGTGAGCAGCAACGGCTTGAGCTGCCGAAAAAACTCCACCGCATCCGCCAGAGAATCCCTCCCCGGCGCCCCCTCCGTCACCTCGATGCTGAGCAGACGCTGGTAGTCAGGGGTCCAGCCGTAGACGAAATCGATCACGTGGCCGGTGGCATCTTTGCGTTGTGACGCGAATCCCGGCCGTAGTCCAGCAGGTAGGTCATTTCCCCCAGTGGCCACTTTCGTGTTCTCGAGTCCTTCGGGGCTGACCGGAGACGGCTCATGGACCTTGATGACCAACCCCAGCTCGCCTTCCAAGGCAAGACCGTCAACAACCGAGCAGGACCCGAACTGCCGCCCTCCACTCATTTTCGTACCAATGGCCCGATAATCCTTGAAGCCGGTGGCGATCTGGATGGCGTTCGCCGAAATCAAGTCGCACTCGCGCGGGCTAGCGGTGACGTTCCCGAGTGGCCGAGTGTCCGAAGCCGTGTCGGGCGGTGATGAGCATGCCGTCAGGAGGGGCAGGAGAGGGGCAATGCGCAAAAGCGATAGTTTCCTTCTCATGAGTCATCCCCGCCATATTGCTTTTCCGTCGCCTTGAAACTTAGTGCAATGGCGACATCGGGCTGGCCAAAGACGCGGGCAGTTACGGGCAGGGACAGCCACTCGTCGTAGGCGGAACGTTGTTCAGCGTTCATCTCGGCCCACGGTTTGATGGACCTGTCCGCAATGAAATGCCCCGGCGCACCAGGCGAGAAATCTTCATAGTAGTACGGGTGAGTCTGGGCAGAAGCCTCACCGAACAGGCCGTGGCGCATCATTACGGATGCCGTCAGATCGGTGAACATGTGCTTGGCCGCGCCCAGTGCAGTGTCGGCGTCCTGGCGAGCCTGCTCCTCATGACTCGGTGAAACCTTGTCGAACATCAACCCTTTGGCTGTGTCGGTCATGAGTCCGATGAACTTCCCCGATGGCATCGGGATCAGACCGACCACCTGTTCGGTCAACCTCTTGAAGGAGTTCAGGCGGACGTCGTCAGCTTTCGCCTTTGCGATCGAGGAAATGTTGGCGGCATCCGTGACCAACCAGGTCGTCATGCCGAGACTGCCCACTGCCGCGGCGAACTCCGCCCCTCCGCTACGAGCCATGCGCTCCTCCAGGATGTCCTGGCGCATGTTGTCTCGCTGCTGCTGTGTTGCTTCTGGGTGTGCCTCTTGCCATGTGATGAAGCCGCGTTCCACCTCTGTGGCGACCTTTGCCGCGAGTTCGTCCAGCATCCTGACGGCGTAGAGGCCATGCGCGGCGGCGACCGTCCGGAATGTTTCTTCGTCCTCGAAGGCCCACGTCATGGCCCTGCGGATTTCATCCGCATCGAATCTCGAACCATAGGGTTTCCAGCCGGGCAGTTCCTTGGCCGGATCAAGACCGCTTACGACGCCCGGCACCTCCTTGCTGAAGATTTGCGCGGAGCGGTGTACGTCGCCGATGTACTGCGTGAGGACGGTGCCGAGGTGGGGGCGGGTGGAGGGGAGGTTGGTCTGGACCTTGGGGTCGCTCCAGAAGCGGACCGCCCATGAGGCGATCAGGGCGGACTTGTAGCCGCGTGATCCGCCCGGTGGCAGGTCGTGGTCGCGGAACTCCGTGGTGGCGGCCTGGATGGCCCAGCCGAGGTCGGCGTCGGCGTCGCCGAGCCAGGGGTGGGTGCGCATCAGGTAGGCGAGGGGTTTGCGGGCGGGGTCGGTGAAGAAGTCCTGGGCCACGGCCGGGTGGTGGGCCAGGGCGATCAGGGCGGTGCCCATGGGGCTGAGGTCGCCGGGGGAGACGTCTCTGGGGCCGGGGAGCGTCCAGGGGTCTCGGGGGAGGGACAGGTCGGGGGGATGGGCCAGGTCCTGGTCGTGCAGCTTGCGGACCAGGGTGAGCAGGAAGGTGTGGTCGAAGTCGCCGTCCTGGAGGAGTCTCTTCACGGCGAACGCGTCCTGGGGGTGGTCGATGTCCTCGATCAGGCGGTCGGCGTAGTCGGCGGCCAGGCGCATCCGGCCGACGCCGTGGGAGGCGGTGCCCAGCAGGGTGCTGAGCATGGTGAGGAACCTGTCCTGGGTGGCCGTGTCGTAGAGGAGAGGACGGTCGCCGGGCGGGAGGTCGGAGGAGTAGGCGCGGGCGATGAGCGATTTGAGTTCGCGTGGCGGCATCAGGGTGAGGAAGGCCACGGCGAAGAACGGGTCGTTCTTGTGACGTTCGAGTTCGGCGACGGATTCTGCGTCGAGTGAATGGGATGCGATTTTTGCACGGAGTCGCGCGGCCAGTGCGGTGGCCGCGGCCGTGCCTTCGGAGGGGGATTTCGACAGCCATGGGGATTCGTCGGCCCACAGGACGCCGCCTTCGCCGGGGCGCCGTCCCGGGGTGGCGAGGATGAGGTCGAGACGGCCCTGGAGTGTGGGGATCCGGTCGTGCAGCTGGCGGCCGATGGTCGACAGCTGGGCCGGCCCCCCCAGGGACAGGCCGAGGGGGGTAAGGGCTCGTTCGACTTGGAGGCCGATGTCGGGGAGCGTGCGGCCTGCTCGGTTCATGCCGTGGATGAGCTGGGTCATCAGGGCGGGGTCGATGCCCACGGGAGGGGTCAT
This sequence comes from Nonomuraea sp. NPDC001831, assembly GCF_042892035.1. Classification (NCBI taxonomy): domain Bacteria; kingdom Bacillati; phylum Actinomycetota; class Actinomycetes; order Streptosporangiales; family Streptosporangiaceae; genus Nonomuraea; species Nonomuraea sp. NPDC001831. The sequence goes on from NZ_JBIATU010000005.1 coordinate 105,738, forward strand.
GAGGCGGGCTCGGACGGGTGCAGTGTGTCGAGCAGCCTCAGTGCCCGGGTGAAGAGGTCCTTGAAGCCGTGGTCCCAGGTGCGCAGGTCGGCGGCGAGGCTGTCGCCGGCGGGGCCCTTGAGCGCGCCGCCGTCCACCAGACGGATCAGGGCGGTCAGGTCGTTGGCGTGTTCGTCGCGCAGCCGTTCGATGTGACGCCGGGCGGCGGTTATTTCGTGCTGCGTCGCCATCATCACCCGATTTCGTTGCGCTTTGGGGGCGGGGGAGGGGTGGTCGATGGCATATTAGCCCGCCGCGTCGGCGTCGGTGAAATGAAAAAGGGGCCCTCGCGTAATTCGGCTCTGGGCTGATGAATTAGGCGTGGGGAGTTTGTAATGATAAATAGGCTGAACGCGTTATTTTGTTGTATTTGTTGTATTTGTTGGATGGGGGCGAGGAGGAACCGTTGGGGTGGGTGTCAGGTGAGGATGGCTGAAGGTCGGGCCGGGTGGGGTGCCGGGTGAGGGCCACAGGCTGCGCTGGGGGGCTGGTGAGGTGAGGGGCTGGTGGGCAAGGGCAAGGCTGAGGAGTGCGAAGGGTGTCAAGTGCGGGTGGCTGGAGGTCGGGGCGCTGGGAGGTCGGCGAAGGGCGGGCTGTTGGTGAGGCTGGGGGGAGGTCGGGGGGCGTTCTTGGGGGAGGGGGCCGCCCGCTCGCCCACAAGCCCGCAGGTGTGGGCGGCCACCGGGGCGGTGCTGCTGGAAAGACGCAGGCGGCGGCGCGGTGCTGGTGAGGGAGATGGGGAGTGCGTCCTCTTGGGGGGACGGTCATGGGGGTTGCCCAAGAGGACGGATGGATGGACGGCCTAACGGTCATCCTCTGGGACGGCGTTCCGGGTGGCGGTGACGAGGTCGGCGACGACTTCGGCCGTCAGGCCGATGCCGAACGTGCGGAACTTGATCAACGGGATGCCGAGCGCCAGCCCCACCAACGGCGAATCGGTCCGGTCGAGGTCGGGCAGCCCCGGGGCCTGCCGGAGCCGTTCCTTCAGCACCCGGCCGCCCACCGGGTGCGCCAGCCACTCGCCCAGCGTGGACATCTCACTCAGTTCGCCCACGTATCCGTCGCCGGGCGTGCTCAGCTCCGCACGGAGCCGGATGTCCCGTGACGACGCGCCCACCTCGACGGTGAACGGGCCGGGGTCGATCCGCCAGCCGCCGCGCGTCACCGACCACCGCGCCAGGTCGCGCGGCCCGAGGGTGAGCCGTACGCGCTCGCTCGCCCCGGGGGCCAGGCCGACCTTGGCGAAGGCGCGCAGCCCGTGGCGGGGTCGCGAGGGGTGTTCGGCCTCGAAGGCGACGTAGAGCTGGGCCACCTCCTGGCCGTGGCGGTCGCCGGTGTTGGTGACGGTGAAGGCGACGTCCCAGGTGTGCGGGCCGGTCTCGCGCACGTCCAAATCGGAGTACTCGAACCGGGTGTAGGTCAGCCCGTGGCCGAAGGGGTAGGCGACCTCGGTGCCCAGCGTGTCGTGGTGCCGGTAGCCGACGTAGCGGCCCTCGCCGTACACGACGTGGCCGTCGGAGCCGGGGAAGTGCAGGTGGGACGGTACGTCGGCGAGGCGCAGCGGGATCGTCTCGGTGAGCCGTCCGGACGGGCTGTGCGTGCCGAGCAGCAGGTCGGCCAGCGCCGCGCCGCCCGCCTGGCCGAGCAGCCAGCCCTCCAGGACGGCCGAGGCGAGGTGCCGCCACCCGGCCACCGACACGACCCCGCCGTTGGACAGCACGACGACCACCCGCGGGCACACCTCGGCCACCTGGTGCAGCAGCTCGACCTGGACGCCGGGCAGGTCGATCGAGGTGCGGTCGAAGCCCTCGGACTCGGCGGCCTCGGGCAGACCGAGGAACACCACGGCCACCTCCGCCGCCGCCGCGCTCTCCACGGCCTCCCGGGCCAGGTCGGCGTCGGCCTGGCCGTCGAGCCGGTAGCCGGCGGCGAACGTCAGCCCCTCGACGGCCCGGCCGAGCGCGTCGAGCGCGGTGTCCAGGCGGGTGGGCACCACGTGCGAGCTGCCGTGGCCCTGGTAGCGCGGGGTGCGGGCGAGCTCGCCCAGCACGGCCACGCGCAGGCCGGGGGCGAGCGGCAGCACGCCGTCGTTCTTCAGCAGCACTGCGGAGGCGCGGGCGGCCTCGCGGGCCAGCTCGTGGTGCTCGTCGACGTCCCAGCCGTCGTGCCGCTCGCGGCCGGCGACGCGTTCGGCGAGCCCGGCCACGCGGCCCGCCGCCAGGTCGAGCACGGACTCGGGCAGGCGGCCCGAGCGCACCGCGTCCTCGATCAGGCCGTCGGTGCCGGTGGGCGGCATCTCCAGGTCCAGGCCGGCTTCGAGGGCCGCCACCCGGTCGTTGACCGCGCCCCAGTCCGACATCACCAGGCCGTCGAAGCCCCACTCCTCGCGCAGCAGGGTGGTCAGCAGCCAGCGGTGCTGGGAGGCGTACACGCCGTTGACGCGGTTGTAGGAGCACATGATCGCGTACGGGCGGGCCTCGCGGACGATGTGCTCGAAGGCGGGCAGGTAGATCTCGCGCAGCGTGCGCTCGTCGACGTCCGCGCTGATCCGCATGCGGTCGGTCTCCTGGTTGTTGACCGCGAAGTGCTTCACGCAGGCCCCGACGCCGCGCGACTGGACGCCGGTGACCAGCGCCGCCCCCATCACCCCGGTGAGGTACGGATCCTCGGAGAAGTACTCGAAGTTGCGCCCGCACAGCGGCGACCGCTTGATGTTCACCCCCGGGCCGAGCACGACGTCCACCCCCAGCGCGGCGGCCTCCTTGGCCAGCGCCGCGCCCACCCGGCGGGCCAGCGCCGGGTCCCACGAGGAGCCGAGGGCCACGGCGGGCGGGAAGCACGTGGCGGGCTCGCTGCGGGTCAGCCCGAGCGCGTCGCCGGCGTCCTCGCGCTGGCGGCGGATGCCGTGCGGCCCGTCCGACAGCGTGAGCGCGGGCACCGCGTCGCGGACCGCCGTGGTGTGCCAGGTGTCGCTCCCGGACGTGAGCGACGCCTTCTCTGCCGTGGTGAGGTCGGGGGGAAGAGCCATGGAACACCTCGTTATCTGGGCTGCAGTCCTAGTTGCTTGAGGAAGGTGATGACGGCGGCACGCATGTCCACCTGGTCCGGGTCGAGCAGCCACTGCGTCTGCAGGCCGTCGACGAGCGCGATGAGCTGCTGGGCGACGGCGTCGGGATCGTGGTCGAGCGGCGGCGTGGCGCGTTCGAACAGGGCGCCGAGCAGCCACGCGGCCTGCCGGCGCAGCCTGCGGTAGCGCTGGACGAAGTAGTCGTGGGCGGGATGGCCGGGATCGGCGGCCTCGCCGGAGATCTTCACGTACAGCCCGACCAGGCCGGGCGTGCCCATGTTCCTGGCGACCTGCTCGACCGCGCGGTCGAGCAGCTCCTGCGGCGAGAGCCCGTCGTCGGGGCCGCCCATCAGCTCGCCGTCCACCTCGTCGCGGCGGCTGAGCACCTGGATGAGCAGGCTCTCCTTGCCGGGGAAGTGGTGCAGCAGCCCCGCGTGGGTCAGGCCCGCGTGCGCGGCGATGTCGCGCAGCGACACCGCGTGGAAACCCGAGCGGGAGAACAGCTCCGTGGCGGAGTCGAGGATGCGGGCGCGCGTGCGCTCGCCCTTGCTCCCTCGGCGTGGCGTCGGTTCGGTCACCGGCCGGCCCTTTCTGGGTCTGGGGGCACGCGGGCTGCGGATGCGGGCCGGGGGACCGCGGGATCGGCCCTCCACCGGCTCGCCCAAGAACCTACCACGTGGTTAGTTTCGCGGGCCAACGCCCGCGGTGGACCACGGCGGACCACGGCGTACCGCAGCGGACCACGGCGGACCACGGCGTACCGCAGCGGACCACGGCGGACCACGGCGTACCGCAGCGGACCACGGCGTACCGCAGCGGACCACGGCCGACCGCGGCGGGCCCTAGAGCCAGTCGCGGCGTTTGAAGACCATGTAGAGCACCATGCACACCGCCGCCATCAGCAGGATCGCGAACGGGTAGCCGAACACCCAGTGGGTCTCGGGCATGAAGTCGAAGTTCATCCCGTAGATGGTGCCGACGAGCGTCGGGGCGAACAGGATGGCCGCCCACGCGGAGATCTTCTTGACCTCCTCGCCCTGCTGGATGCTGGCCTCGGTCATGCGGGCCATCTCCGCGTTCTGGGCCTGGGTCACCAGCGTGGAGTTGACCACCAGGATGTTCTGCAACATCTGGCGGAAGGCCGAGATGCGCTCGGTCACGGTGATCGCGTGGTCGGCGACGTCGCGCAGGTAGCTCTGCAGCTCGTCGTTGACGCCGTACTTGGCGGCGCCGGCGATGAAGCCGTGGATCATGCCCACCAGCGGCGCGGTGGCCCGCTGGAACTCGATCACCTCGCCGGACAGCTCGTAGACGCGCCGCGACACCGAGGGGTCGCCGCTGAAGACCTCGACCTCGATCTCCTCGATGTCCTTCTGCAACCCGGCCACCACCGGCGCGTAGCCGTCGACCACGGCGTCGAGGATCGCGTACAGGACGGCCTGTGGGCCCTGGCGCAGCAGGTCGGGGTCGGACTCCATGCGCTTGCGCACGCCCTGCAGGTCGGGGGCCTCGGCGTGGCGCACGGTGATCACGAAGTTGGGGCCGACGAAGACGTGCAGCTCGCCGAAGGCCACCTCCTCCACGTCGTCGAGGTAGCGGGCGGCGCGCAGCACCACGAACAGCGTGTCGCCGTAGCGGTCGGCCTTGGCCCGCTGGGAGCCGACGATCGCGTCCTCCAGCGCCAGCTCGTGCAGCTCGAACTCCTCGGCGAGCTTGACCAGCTCCCATTCCTTCGGACGGTAGAGGCCGATCCAGGCCATGCTGTCCGGCATCTGCTTGAGTCGTTCGAAGGCGTCGGCGAGCGAGCCGGGGTTGTCGACCCGCTCGCCGTTCTGGTAGACGGCGTTGTCGATCACGGTGGGCCGGTAGGGGTGCTCCTCGGCGGCGCGCGGGTCCATCGAGTGCTCCGGCGCCTCCTCGCGGTTGTCACCGCTGCGCCTGAACCCCTTCACCCTGGCCATGCACCCTCCGTTCCGGTTGCCGTGCCGACTACTTACTGTGGGGACACCAGGCTGTCGAGCTCCTGGGTCGCCCGGTCCCTGATGGTCTTGCGCCACATCGGCGTCCAGCCGAACAGCAGCCCCTGCGGCCTGCCGAGAGCCATTCTGGACCAGCGCCTGAAGTCGAACTCGTCGTGGTGGCGGACGATGAGGTCGTCCTCGAACCTGAACAGCGCGTCGATCTCGTTGACGACCGTGCGGCCGGTGGAGGAGAAGGTGTAGCTGGCCGTCCAGTGGGCCGAGCCGCTGAACTCGTCGGCCTGGACGTCGCGGTAGGCGGATCTCAGTCCGTCGCGCACGCCGAGCTGCAACCGCCACATCGCCATCACCCGGTCGCGGCCCTCGACCTCCTGGAAGATGGGGTCGCCGAAACTGATCTCGGGGTGGTAGCAGCGCTCCATGGCCGCGAAGTCCGCGCGGCCCAGAGCGTCGTAGAAGGCGCTGATGAGCGCCACGTGCCGATCGTTCACCTTGCTATCGAATCATGGCCGCACCATTGTCCCAGCACACCGCCCGCAGCCACTGCTCGCCGAGATCCAGGCGGGCGAGTGCGTCGAGCTGGTGCGCGTAGGGGTACGGGATCGTCGGGAAATCGCTGCCGAGCACCACCTTCCCCGAAAGCCCGAGATCACGCAGAAGCGGGCGCAATCGGCTGGGAAACGGCATGCCGCGCTCGGAGAAGTCGGTGAAGGCCATGGTGGTGTCCAGGGCGACCCGCTCATGGCGGACGGCCAGCTCGAAGAACGGCTCGTACTCGGGCATGCCCAGATGCGCGATCACCGCCCGCAGCCGCGGATGGGCGGCCAGCACCGCGCCGATCGGCCCCGGCCCCACGTGGCCGCCGGGCACGGGCACCGAGCTGGCGTGCACGACCACGGGCACGCCCGACTCCGCCAGCAGCCCCCAGACCTCGGTCAGCTCGGGCGCGGCCGGGTCGAAGCCGCCGACCTGGAGGTGCACCTTGAAGATCTGGACGCCGTCCGCCAGCGCCGCGCGCACATAGCCGGCGACGCCGGGCTCGGGGTAGAACGTCGCCGACGGCAGGCAGTCGGGGTTGCGGCGGGCGAAGGCGAGCGTCCAGGCGTTGAGGTCGCGGGCCATGTCCGGCCGGTGCGCGTACGCCAGGGCGGGGAAACGCCGGACGCCCATCTCGCGCAGCCTCGTCAGCCGCTCCTCGACCGGCTGTTCGTACTCGATCTTCCAGCCGGCGCCCATCAGCGGGCCGCCGTGGTTGAAGTGATGCCAGACCCGGCGTTCCATTCGTTCGGGCAGGAAGTGCACATGCAGGTCGATCAGGCCCGGCAGCCCGAGGTCGCGCCACCACGCCGGAACGTCCGCGTCAGAATGTAGTTCTGCGGCCACAGCCGGGACTTTACCCGGCTAGTGTTTCTCCTCGATGGACATGCTCTGGACCCACCTGATCAAGGTTCAGCCTGACCCCGACCCCTGGGTCGTGCTGGTCTCGGCGCTGGCCGCGCTCGCGGTCGTCGCGTTCCGCACACCCTGGCAGGTGTCCAGGGGCCTGATCACGATCGCCCACGAGGGCGGCCACGCGGTCATGGCGCTGCTCACCCGGCGCAAGCTCGAAGGCATCCGGCTCCACTCCGACACCTCCGGCGTCACGCTGACCAGGGGCCGCCCCAACGGCCCCGGCATGGTGCTGACCGCGCTCGCCGGCTACCTGGCCCCCTCGCTGCTGGGGCTGGCCGCCGCCTGGCTGACCGAGCAGGGCCGCATCACGCTGCTGATCTGGAGCGTGCTGCTCTTCCTGGTGTGCATGCTGCTGCTGATCCGCAACCTCTACGGCGCGCTGATCCTGCTGGTCACCGGGGGCGCGGTGTTCGCCCTGTCCATGTACGCGCCCGCCGAGGTCCAGCAGATCGTGGCCATGGTCGCGACGTGGTTCCTGCTGTTCGGCGGCGTCCGGCCGATCGTCGAGCTGCAGCGCAAGCGGCGCAGGCGGCAGGCCAGAGACTCCGACGCCGACCAGCTCGCCCGGCTGACGTTCCTGCCCGGCGGCTTCTACGTCTTCTTCTTCCTGGTCGTGGCCGCCGTGTCGGTGGTGTTCGGTGCGTACCTGATGAACCCGTTGACCCCCTGAAAGCCGAAATTTCACATTAAACTCACCGGCAACAGGGGGGAGTGCCGTGTTGCCAGCCGAGGACGCGCCCGGCTACCGGGTGCTCGATCAGGCGGGCCAGGGCGGTTTCGCCGTCGTCTACCGCGCCTACCAGGAGCGCCTCGACCGGGTCGTGGCGCTGAAGGTCCTGTCGGTCGACCGGGTCGACCAGCGCACCATGCGCCGCTTCCAGCGCGAGCTCCGGCTCACCGGCCGCCTGACCGGCCATCCCCACGTCGTGACCGTCTTCGACACCGGCGTGACGCGCTCGGGCAAGCCGTACATCGCGATGGACTTCTTCGAGAACGGCTCGCTGCGCGACAGGGTCCGCAAGGAGGGGCCGCTCGGCGTGCCCGACGTGCTGCGCGCGGGCGTCAAGCTGGCCGGCGCGCTGGCCGCCGTGCACGAGGCCGGGGTGCTGCACGGCGACATCAAGCCGCAGAACATCCTCGTCTCCCGCTACGGCGAGCCCGCCATCGCCGACTTCGGCGTGGCCAGGGTGGTGGACAACGCGGAGATCTCGGCCACCTCCCAGGCGTTCACCCCGCTGCACGCCGCCCCGGAGGTGCTCACCGGGCAGCCGCACTCGGTCTCCGGCGACATCTACTCCCTGGGCTCGACGCTCTACCACCTGCTGGCCGGGCAGCCCGCCTTCCACAACCCGGCCGATCCGTCGATCGCGCCGCTGATGTACCGGGTGCTGAGCCTCGACCCGCCGCCGATCAACCGGCCGGACGTGCCGCCGGCGGTGTTCGGCACGATCCTGCACGCGATGTCCAAGCAGCCCGGGCTGCGGCCGGGCTCGGCCAGGGAGCTGGCGTGGCGGTTGCAGGAGGTGCAGGCCGAGCTGGGGTTGCCGGTGACCGACCTGGTGGGCCAGGATCCGGGGCCCGGGCCGGCGACGTCCACCGTCCCGCGCCGCCCGCGCGGCGGCCCGCAGGCCCCGCCGCACCCCGGCGACTCCTCCCTCCCCGCCACCGGCAGCCGCCTCCCCCATGCCCCCGCCTCACCCAGCTTCGGGGGGAACGGGGGTGGGGCTGGGCGGGAGGTCCCCACGACGGGAGACATGGGCGGGGGAAGGCGGGAGGCCCCCACGACGGGGAACGTGGGCGGCGCTCGGCGCGGAGCCCCCACGACCGGAGACGTGGGCGGGGCGAGGCGGGAGGCGGTCACGGCGCCGCCTGCCGGGGCCGGGAGCCTCGGGAGGCGCCTGCTGATCGGGGGCTCGGTCGCGGCCGTGGCGATCGGTGGCACCGGCCTGGCCGTCTACCTGTCGCTGCGGCCGCCCGCCGGTCCGGGCCCCGCCGACCGCCGCCCCGAGGCCGCGACCTCCGCGGCGACCCCCGCGGCGACCGCCGCCACCACCCCTCCGCCGATCAGCAAGCGGGACGTCGCCGCGCTCGCCCCCCGCAGGCTCAAGGTCACCGCCGACCGCGGCGCCCTGGTGGAGCTGAGCTGGGCGCTCCCGGCCGACGCCCGCCGCTACCCGGTCGTCCTGCAACGTTCGCGGGCGGGCGGGGGCGACGTGACCGTCGTCGCCCTCGGCACGGGCGCCACCAGCGGTCGCGTCGCCGGGCTCGACCCGGACACCGGCTACTGCTTCCTGGTGGGCGTGCCGCTGCGCATCTCGGCGGCCACCACGGTCGCCTGGTCGAAGCCGGCCTGCGTCAGAGGGGCGCGCTCAGCCCAGTAGCTTGCGCGCCGCCTGCTCGATCTCCTCCTCCGACAGCAGCACGTGGTTGGCCGCGTCGCCCAGCGGGATGAAGCTGTCGGCCGAGGTCACCCGGGCCACCTGCCCGGTGAACCCGGCGTCGATCAGCTCGGTCGTCACGCCCTCGGACACGCCCCCGGAGTGGCGGGTCTCGTCGGCGATCAGCACCTTGCCGGTCAGCTCGGCCGCCCGCAGCAGGTCGTCCACCGGCAGCGGGGCCAGCCAGCGCAGGTCGAGGACGCGGCAGCCGTAGCCCTCCTGGGTGAGCCGGACCGCGGCGCGCAGGCTCATACGCAGCCCGTTGCCGAACGTCACGATCGTCAGGTCACGGCCCTCGCCGTACGAGCGGGCCCGGCCGACGGGCACGTGCGTCTCGCGCCAGCGCCCCGGCGGCGTGTACGGCGCCAGCCAGCCGCCGTCGCCCTCCTCGAACAGGTCACGCGTGTGGTAGAGCGCGATCGGCTCCAGGAACACGCAGACCGACCCGGCCGTACGGGCGGCGGCCAGGCAGGTGCGCAACATGGCGGCGGCGTCGTCGGGACGCGCGGGCGAGGCCAGGACCAGGCCCGGGATGTCGCGCAGCGCGGCCACCGCGTTGTCGTTGTGGAAGTGGCCGCCGAAGCCCTTCTGGTAGGCGTAGCCGGCGACGCGGACGACCATGCCGTTGGTGTAGGCGCCGCGCGAGAAGAACGACAGGGTGGCGCCCTCGCCGCGGATCTGGTCGAGCGCGTTGTGCAGGTAGGCCAGGTACTGGATCTCCGGCACCGGGAGCTGGTTGGACACCGCCGAGCCGAGCGCGAGGCCGAGGATGGCCTGCTCGTCGAGGAGCGTGTCGAACACCCGCGAGCCGCCGAACCGCTTCTGCAGCCCCCGGGTGACGCCGTAGACGCCGCCCTTTTTGGCGACGTCCTCGCCGAAGACCGTCATCTCGGGGTAGACCACCAGCGCGTCGGCGAGCGTGCGGTTGATGGTCTGCGACAACGTGAGCGGCTTCTCCGTCTCGGGCAGCGTGCCGGCGAAGGCCTTCTCCCTGATCGGGCCCTCGGCCGCGGTCGGGCTGATGTTGGCGATCAGCTCGGGGCGGCGCGGCGCGATCGGCTCCATGACCTCCGCGGCCGAGCCGAGCCGCGGGGCACGGGTGGTCTCCAGGGCGATGCGCAGGATGTGCTCGCGCGCCGACTCGTACGTCTTGAGCAGCTCCTCCGGCGTCTCCAGACCGGCCTCCACCAGCAGCCGCGCGGTGCGGACGAGCGGGTCGCGCTCCAGGTCGGCCCGCAGCTCCCGCTGGGTGCGGTAGGCCGACTCGACGTCGGACCCGGCGTGCCCCATCAGCCGCACGGTGGACAGGTGCAGGAACGCGGGGGAGCGGTTGGCGCGGACGTGCTGGACGGCGAGCGTGGCGGCGTCGTAGGCGTCGGCCAGGTCGCAGCCGTCGGCGGCGAAGTAGGCGATGCCCGGCCGCCGCGCCGCCGCCTCCACCCAGCCCTTGGGGGTGCGGACGCTGATGCCGATGCCGTTGTCCTCGCACACGAACAGGATGGGCAGCGGCTGCCCCTGGAAAGTGGCGTAGGAGGCGGTGTTGAGCCCGGTCAGGGCGCTGGCGTGGTTGATCGAGGCGTCGCCGAAGCTGCACACGGCGATGGCGTCTGGCGGCCAGGCCGACCGGTCGCCGAGCGCGGCGGCCCGTTCGATGGCGAAGGCCACGCCCACGGCGCGCGGCAGGTGGCTGGCGATCGTCGAGGTCTGCGGGATGACGGCCAGGTGCGGGTGGCCGAACACCTTGTGCCGGCCGCCCGCGATCGGCTCGTCGGCCGCCGCGGTCAGGCCCATCAGCACGTCGCGCAGGCCCTGCTCGGGCAGCCGGCCGGCCTGCTCGGACCTGGTCAGGTAGAAGGCGCCGGACCGGTAGTGCAGCAGCGCCGGGTCGCTCGCCCGGGCCGCGGCGGCGACCGCCGCGTTGCCCTCGTGGCCGGCCGACCCGATCGTGTAGAAGCCCTCGTTCTGCTCGCGGAGCCAGCGGGCGGCGATGTCGAGCAGGCGGCTGTCGAGCTGGCGCTGGAACAGGGTCCGGCACCGGTCGCCGGTGAGCGACGTGCCCTCGCGCACCGGGCCGCCGGGATCTCGGGCGGGGCCTGACTTCAGCGCCTCAACGGATTGGATGAAATGTGTCTCAACAGTGTCGCGCGCCACACCCTGATTATGTCCGTCATCGCCGCCGCCGTCTGCCGGAGTGCATGACAGATTGTGGTCCGGTCCGTTTAACCCTGTTCCATGACCCTTTGCAGAGGTCTACGGCGTATCGGGGGTTTTCGTACGGCGGGAATGGCCGGCGGCCAGTTAGTGATGGTTAACGCTGGCTTCGATCGCGGCGCGGGCCATCGTGTGCAGCAGGGGGCGCATGTCGTGCGGGGGCAGCTCGCCCGCGCTGTGCGGCGTCGAGTTGAGCAGGCCGAACACCGCGTGCGTCGCCGCGCGCAGCCGGGCCGGCGGGCACGCCGGGTGCAGCTCGGCCAGCACGGTCACCCACTCCTCGACGTAGAGCCGCTGCAGCCGCCTGATCCTGCGCCGCTCCGGCTCGGGCACGTTGCCCAGCTCGCGGTCGTGCACGGTGATCAGCGCCGGCTGGTCGAGCGCGAACGTGATCTGCACGTTGAGCAGCGCGTCGAGTGTCTCGGCCGGGCCGTCGGAGGAGGTCGCCACCGCCACCGCCGACTCCCGCAGCCGGGAGCTGACGTCGAGCAGCATCTCGGCGAGCAGCGCCTCCTTGCCGCTGAAGTGCCGGTAGAGCGCGGGACCCGAGACGCCGACCGCGCCCCCGATGTCCTCGATGGAGACCCCGTGGAAACCGCGGGCGGCGAACAGCCGGGCGGCCGCCGCGAGGATCTCCATGCGCCTTCTGCCGCGCTCGCGGGTAGGTGTGGAGGCAGTGGTCACGTCTCACATGCTAGACGATTACGTTAATGATGACTAACATCTCGGCCATGACGAGAGGGGACTCATGAGCGACTGGCCGGTGCTGAAGTCGGCCGTGGAGCCCGGGAGCGAGGCGTACAAGCGCAACGCCGAGCTCAACGAGCGGCTGGCCGCCGAGCTGCTCGAACGGCTGTCCGCGGCGGCGCTCGGCGGTCCCGAGCGGTCGCGGCAGCGCCACGTCGAGCGGGGCAAGCTGCTGCCGCGCGACCGCGTCGACGGGCTGCTCGACCCGGGTTCCCGCTTCCTGGAGCTGTCGCCGCTGGCGGCCGGCGGCCTCTACGACGACCAGGCGCCCGCCGCCGGGATCATCACCGGTGTCGGCAGGGTGGCCGGGCGCGAGTGCGTGGTCGTGGCCAACGACGCGACCGTCAAGGGCGGCACGTACTACCCGATGACCGTCAAGAAGCACCTGCGCGCGCAGGAGGTGGCCCTGCACAACCACCTGCCCTGCATCTACCTGGTCGACTCCGGCGGCGCGTTCCTCCCCAGACAGGACGAGGTCTTCCCCGACCGGGAGCACTTCGGGCGCATCTTCTACAACCAGGCCACGATGTCGGCCCGCGGCATCCCGCAGATCGCCGCGGTGCTCGGCTCGTGCACCGCCGGCGGCGCGTACGTGCCGGCCATGAGCGACGAGGCGGTCATCGTCCGCGGCCAGGGCACGATCTTCCTGGGCGGTCCGCCCCTGGTGAAGGCGGCCACCGGCGAGGAGGTCACGGCCGAGGAGCTGGGCGGCGGCGACCTGCACTCCCGGGTCAGCGGCGTCACCGACCACCTGGCCGAGGACGACGCCCACGCCCTGGCCATCGTCCGCGACATCGTCTCGACGCTGGCCCCCCGGGCCCCCCGCCCCTGGGACACGGTCGCGCCCGAGGAGCCGCGGCACGACCCGCGCGACCTCTACGGCCTCGTCCCGGCCGACACCCGCCAGCCCTACGACGTGCGCGAGGTCATCGCCCGCCTGGTGGACGGCTCGCGCTTCCTGGAGTTCAAGGCCGAGTACGGCTCCACCCTCGTCACCGGCTTCGCCCACCTGCACGGCCACCCGGTGGGCATCGTGGCCAACAACGGCATCCTGTTCAGCGAGTCGGCGATGAAGGGCGCGCACTTCATCGAGCTGTGCGACCAGCGCCGCATCCCGCTGGTGTTCCTGCAGAACATCAGCGGGTTCATGGTCGGCAAGGCGTACGAGGCGGGCGGCATCGCCAAGCACGGCGCCAAGATGGTGACGGCCGTGTCGTGCGCGCGGGTGCCCAAGTTCACGGTGGTGATCGGCGGCTCGTTCGGGGCGGGCAACTACGCCATGGCCGGACGGGCGTACTCGCCCAGGTTCCTGTGGATGTGGCCCAACGCCCGCATCTCCGTCATGGGCGGCGAGCAGGCGGCGAACGTGCTCACCACGGTGGGCAACGCCGACCCCGACGCCATCCGCGCCCAGTACGAGCACCAGGGCAACCCCTACTACTCCACCGCCCGGCTCTGGGACGACGGCGTGATCGACCCGCTCGACACCCGCACCGTCCTCGGGCTGGCCCTGTCCGCGGCGGCCAACGCGCCGCTCGAACCCGCCGGCTACGGCGTCTTCCGGATGTGATCATGTTCTTCGACCGTGTTCTCATCGCCAACCGGGGCGAGATCGCCGTCCGGGTCGTCCGGACGCTGCGCGCGCTCGGCATCGAGTCGGTGGCGGTGTTCACGCCGCCCGACGCGGGCGCCAGGCACGCCCGCGAAGCAGACATCGCCCTCGAAGTCTCGAAATATCTGGACATCGAGGCGATCGTTGAGGCGGCGCTCGCCTCCGGCGCGCAGGCCGTGCATCCCGGCTACGGCTTCCTGGCCGAGAACGCCGCCTTCGCGCGGCGCTGCGCCGAGGCCGGGCTGGTCTTCGTCGGCCCGTCCCCCGAGGCCATCGACGCCATGGGCGACAAGATCCGGGCCAAGGCCACCGTGTCGGCGGCCGGGGTGCCGGTCGTCCCCGGCGGGGCCGAGCCGGGCGACGACCTGGCGCGGTGGGCCGAGTTCCCGGCGCTGATCAAGCCGTCCGCGGGCGGCGGCGGCAAGGGCATGGTGCTGGTGCGCTCGGCCGCCGAGCTGCCCGACGCGCTGGAGTCGGCCCGCCGTACGGCGCGGGCGGCGTTCGGCGACGGCACCCTGCTCATCGAGCGCTACGTCGAGAACCCCCGGCACATCGAGATCCAGGTCATGGCCGACGCCCACGGCAACGTCGTGCACCTGGGCGAGCGCGAGTGCAGCCTGCAACGCCGGCACCAGAAGATCATCGAGGAGGCGCCGTCGCCCTTCGTGACCCCCGGCATGCGCGCCGACATGGGCGCCGCGGCCGTCGAGGCCGCCCGCTCGGTCGGGTACGTCGGCGCGGGCACGGTCGAGTTCATCGTCGACGGCACCACCGGCTCCTACCACTTCATGGAGATGAACACCCGGCTCCAGGTCGAGCACCCGGTCACCGAGCTGGTCACCGGCCTGGACCTGGTGGAGCTGCAACTACGTGTCGCGGCCGGCCGGCCGCTGCCGTTCGGCCAGGAGCAGGTGCGCCTCGACGGCCACGCCGTCGAGGCGCGCGTCTACGCCGAGGACCCGGCGCGCGGCTTCCTGCCCAGCGGCGGGCGCGTGCTGGCCCTGCGCGAGCCCGGCGACGACGGGCCGGGCCGGGTGCGGGTCGACTCCGGCCTGGCCGAGGGCGGGGTCGTCGGCAGCGACTACGACCCCATGTTGTCCAAGGTGATCGCCTGGGCGCCGGACCGGGAGGCGGCGCTCAGGTCGCTCGACCGGGCGCTCGCCCGCACCGCGGTGCTGGGCGTGGTCACCAACGTGCCGTTCCTGCGCGCCCTCGTCCGCCACCCCGAGGTCGTGGCGGGCGAGCTGGACACCGGCCTGGTCGAACGGGTGCTGCCCGAGCTGCTGCCGGAGTCCGGTGTGCCGCGCGAGGTGGCCGCGGCGGCGGCGCTGATCTTCCACACGCTGCCGCAGGGCCCCGACCCCTGGCAGGTCACCGACGGCTGGCGGGTCGGCGCGCCCGCCTGGACGACCTGGCGGCTGGAGTCGCGCGACGGCGTGCACGCGGTGCCCGTCCGCGGCCTGCCCGGCCGGTCGGCCGAGGTGCTGCTCGACGGAGAGGCGGTGCCCGCCCGGATCACGACCGGCGGCGGCGAGGCGGCCGTCACGCTCGGCGGCCGGACCGCCCGCTACCTGACCGCCCGCCACGGCGACACGCTCTGGCTCGGCAAGGACGGCGAGTCGTGGGCGTTCACCCGCCACCTCATCGGCGACCCGGGCGACCGGCCCGGCGCCGCGGGGACGGGCGACGGCGTGGTCAGGAGCCCCATGCCCGGCACGGTCCTGCTGGTCAAGGCGCAGCCGGGCGACCGGGTGAGCAAGGGGCAGCCGCTGGTCGTCGTCGAGGCGATGAAGATGGAGCACACGGTCACCGCCCCCTGTGACGGCGTGGTCGCCGAGCTGCCCGTCCAGCCGGGCAGGCCGGTCGACATGGACGCCGTGCTGGCCGTGGTCACCGGTGAGGAGGCGTGATGCCGTACCGCATGCGAGGGCTTCCCGAGCGGGTCACGGTCTACGAGGTGGGCCCGCGCGACGGCCTGCAGAACGAGTCGGCGATCGTGCCGGTCGAGGTGAAGGCCGAGTTCATCGACCGGCTGGCCGACGCCGGCCACCAGGTGATCGAGGCGACCAGCTTCGTGCACCCCAAGTGGGTGCCGCAGCTGGCCGACGCCGGTGAGCTGCTCGGCCGCCTCGACCGCAGGCCCGGCGTGCGCTACCCGGTGCTGGTGCCCAACGAGCGCGGGCTCGACCGCGCGCTGGAGCTGGGCGTCACCGAGATCGCGATCTTCGCCAGCGCCACCGAGACCTTCGCCGCCAAGAACCTCAACCGCACGCTGGAGAGCCAGTTCGACATGTTCGAGCCGGTCGTGGCCAGAGCGCTGGAGCACGGGCTGCGGGTGCGCGCGTACGTGTCGATGTGCTTCGGCGACCCCTGGGAGGGGCCCACGCCGGTCGCGCAGGTCGTCGCGGTCGGCGAGCGGCTGCTCGGGCTCGGCTGCTACGAGCTGTCGCTCGGCGACACGATCGGCGTCGGCACGCCGGGCCACGTCACCGAGCTGATCGGCGCGTTCGGCGGCCCCGAGCGGCTGGCCGTGCACTTCCACGACACCTACGGGCAGGCGCTCGGCAACACGCTGGCCGCCCTGCAGGCGGGCGTGACCACCGTCGACGCCTCCACCGGCGGCATCGGCGGCTGCCCGTACGCCGAGTCCGCCACCGGCAACCTGGCCACCGAGGACCTCGTGTGGATGTTGTCGGGGCTCGGCATCGAGACCGGGCTCGACCTGGACAAACTCGTGTCCACCAGCACCTGGCTGGCCGAGCGGCTGGGCCGGCCCAGCCCCTCGCGCGTCGTCCAGGCCCTCGCGAAAGGCTGATCATGCTGAACGACGAATACCAAGAGTTGCGCAAGACCGTCGAGGCGTTCGCCCGTGACGTGGTGGCGCCCGTGATCGGCGACTACTACGAGCGCGAGGAGTTCCCCTACGACATCGTGCGCAAGATGGCCGACATGGGGCTGTTCGGCCTGCCGTTCCCGGAGGAGTACGGCGGCATGGGCGGCGACTACTTCGCGCTGTGCCTGGCCCTTGAGGAGCTGGCCCGCGCCGACTCCAGCGTGGCGATCACCCTGGAGGCCGCGGTCTCGCTGGGCGCGATGCCGATCTACCGGTTCGGCACCGACGAGCAGCGCCAGGAGTGGCTGCCCCGGCTGGCCTCCGGCGAGATGCTGGGCGCGTTCGGGCTGACCGAGCCCGGCGGCGGCTCCGACGTGCCGGGCGGCATGCGGACGACCGCCGTGCTCGACGGCGGCGAATGGGTGATCAACGGGACGAAGGCGTTCATCACCAACTCCGGCACCGACATCACCGGCGTGATCGGCGTGGCCGCGCTCACCGGCGAGCGGGAGATCTCCACGATCCTGGTGCCGAGCGGCACGCCGGGGTTCACCGTCTCCAAGAAGTACTCCAAGGTCGGCTGGAACGCCTCCGACACCCGCGAGCTGTCCTTCTCCGACTGCCGGGTGCCCGCCGCCAACCTGCTCGGCGAGCGCGGCCGCGGCTACGCGCAGTTCCTGCAGACCCTCGACGAGGGCCGCATCGCCATCGCCGCCCTCAGCGTGGGCCTGGCCCAGGGCTGCGTGGACGAATGCCTCAAGTACGTCAGGGACCGCAAGGCGTTCGGCCACCCGATCGGCCACTACCAGGCCATCCAGTTCAAGATCGCCGACATGGAGGTGCGCGCCCACACCGCCCGGCTGGCCTACTACCACGCGGCCGAGAAGATGCTGGCCGGGGCGCCGTTCAAGAAGGAGGCGGCGATCGCCAAGCTGGTGTCCTCGAACGCGGCCATGGACAACTCCCGCGACGCCACCCAGGTGTTCGGCGGGTACGGCTTCATGAACGAGTTCCCGGTCGGCCGCTTCTACCGCGACGCCAAGATCCTGGAGATCGGCGAGGGCACCAGCGAGGTGCAGCGCATGCTCATCGCCCGCCAGCTCGGCCTCGGCGACCTCTGACCGGAGGCCGTGTCGCACGCCGTACCGGACGTCACGGCACACTCCCGTGGCACGATGGACGAAAGGGCACAGAGGTTCTAGTGTCGTACCTCATGACGGCGGACGATCTTCTCATCAGGAGGGCGGAGAAGGCGGACGCGGACGAGGTGTTCGCGTTGGCGCGCGAGTTCGGGCTGACCTTCAGGCCGGAGCGGGCGGCCTTCGACGCCGCGCTCCCGCAGCTCCTGCGCAACGAGGACGCCCTGCTGCTCACGGCCGTGGTGGGCGGACGCGTCCACGGGTATCTGCTGGGGTTCGTGCACCTGACGCTGTTCGCCAACGGGCCGGTCGCCTGGGTCGAGGAGGCGATGGTCCAGTCGGGCTCGCGCCGGCAGGGCATCGGGCGCCGGCTGCTGGAGGAGTTCGAGGCGTGGGCCCGTACCCGTCAGGCCGGATACGTGGCGATGGCCACCCGGCGGGCGCCGGAGTTCTACCACGCCCTGGGCTACGAGGCGTCGGCGACCTTCTTCCGCAAGGTTTTGCGCTGACAGACGACGGCCCGGAGTTTCGGTCCGTTTTGTCGGTGTTTGATGGCATCCTTGGGGCGTGAGCATTCACACCGTCAGCCCCCTGTTCGTCGGGCGCGCCCGCGAGCTGCACGCTCTGGGCGACGCCCTGGCCAGAGCACGTGCGGGCGCGTCGTCCACCGTGCTCGTCGGCGGCGAGGCGGGGGTCGGCAAGACCCGCCTGATCAGCGAGTTCATCGACCGGGCGGGCGATGCGCGGGTGCTCGTCGGCGGCTGCCTGGAGCTGGGCACCGAGGGCCTGCCGTTCGCGCCGTTCACGGCCGTGCTGCGCGGGCTCGTGCGCGAGCTCGGGCGCGACGGCGTGGCGGCGCTGGTGCCCGGGGGCACGACGCGCGGGCTGGCCCGGCTGCTGCCCGAGTTCGGCGAGCCGGACAAGGACGGCGCCGAGGCGCGGGCCCGGCTGTTCGAGCAGGTGCTCGGGCTGCTGGAGCGGCTGGCCGAGGAGCGTCCGGTGCTGCTGGTGGTCGAGGACGCCCACTGGGCCGACCGTTCCACCCGTGACCTGCTGTCGTTCCTGGTCCGCTACCAGCGCACGGCGGCCCGGCTGATGATCGTGGTCACCTACCGCACCGACGAGCTGCACCGCACCCATCCGCTCCGGCCGATGCTGGCCGAGCTGGGCCGCATCGAGTGGGTGAGCCGGATCGAGCTGCGCCGCCTCACCCGCAGGGAGGCCGTCGCGCAGGCGGCCAGCATCCTGCGGCGCGAGCCGTCGGCCGCCGCGATGGACCTCATCTACGCCCGCAGCGAGGGCAACCCGCTGTTCGTCGAGGCGCTGCTGAGCGAGGCCGACGGCGGCGACATGCTGCCCGAGTCGCTGCGCGACCTGCTGCTGGCCAGCGTCGAGCGGCTGCCCGACGAGACCCAGGAGCTGCTGCGCGTGGCCAGCGCGGGCGGCCAGCGCATCGAGCACGACCTGCTGAGCGCGGTGGCCGGGCTCGACGACACCGCCCTGTCGCGGGCGCTGCGCCCGGCCGTGGCGGGCAACGTGCTGGTGGTCGACGGCGAGGGCTACGGCTTCCGCCACGCGCTCATCCGCGAGGCGCTCCACGACGACCTGCTGCCCGGCGAGCACACCCGGCTGCACACCCGCTACGCGCAGGCGCTCGAACGCGACCTGTCGATCCTGCCCGCCCCGCGCGGCGCGATCGAGCTGGCCCACCACTGGCACTCCGCCCACGACTCCACCTGGGCGCTGGTCAGCGCCTGGCGCGCGGCCGCCGCGGCCCGCAAGTCCACCGCCTACGACGAGCAGCTCAGGATGCTCTCGCGGGTGCTGGAGCTGTGGGACCAGGTGCCCGACGCCGCCGAGCGCATCGGCTGCGGCCGCCTCGACGTGCTCAGGCAGACCTCCACGGTCGCCCACCTCGCCGGCGAGTACGAGCGCAGCCTGGCCCTGGCCGGCGCCGCGCTCGCCGAGGTCGACCTCGACGCCGACCCGATCACCGCGGCCACCCTGCTGCGCCAGCGCGGCCTGACCCGCTACGACCTGGGCCGCGCCGGATATCTCGACGACCTGCGCCAGGCGGCCGAGCTGGTGCCCGCCGAGCCGCCGAGCAAGCTGCGCGGCCAGGTCCTGGAGACGCTGGCGCGCATGCTGCACCGTCCGGAGGACTGGCCGGAGAAGCTGGCGACGGCGCAGCTCGCCATGGAGATCGGCCACCAGATGGGCGACGCGAACGTCGAGGCGCACGCGCTCATCAGCCTCGCCTGGGCGCGGTCGCGCTTCTCCGACATCGAGGCGCAGCTGGGGCAGTTCGCCGAGGCCCGCCGGGTCGCCCGCGCCCAGGGCGCCTACAACGCGCTGATGCGCTGCGCGATCTCCGAGTCCGACGCGCTGGAGGGCGCCGGACGGCACGAGCGGGCCGCCCAGGTCGCCCGCGAGGGCGTGCAGGAGGCCGGGCACTACGGCCTGGCGCGCACGTCCGGCACGTTCCTGGCGATCAACCTGACCGAGCCGCTGCTGTCGCTGGGCCGCTGGGACGAGGCGCTGCAGGTGGTCGAGCAGGCGCTCGACCTCGCGCCGCCGGCCCCCTACCGGGCCAGTCTCCAGGGGTTCCTGGCGGACATCGCGCTCGCGCGGGGGGAGATCGACCGGGCCGACAAGCTGCTGTCGTCCTCCGCCAGCGTGTTCGCGCGCGGCACCTACCGGGACCAGACCGTGCTGCCGCAGCTGCGCAGGCAGGTCCTGCTGCTGCGGGCCCAGGGGCGGCTCGGCGAGGCGCTGGAGGCCGCGTCGCGGGGGCTGGAGAACCAGGACCTGCTGCCCTCGCCGCGGTACGCCTGGCCGCTGCTGGTGACGTTCGCGCAGCTCGCCCGGCCCGCTCTCGGCGAGGGCGGCGCGCCGTACGCGGGGGTCGCGGCGGCCCTCGTGGCGCGGCTGCGGGAGGTGGCGCGGGAGCTGGCCGTCGACGGCGACCTGCAGGAGGCGCAGCGGCTGACGTTCGCGGCGCTGACCGGGCCGGAGGAGGGGCTCGGCGGGGCGGCCCAGCTCAAGGCGTGGGAGTCGGCGGTGGCGGCCTGGGCGGGGTTGCGGCAGCCGTACGCGGAGGCGCAGTGCCTGGCGGGGGCCGCCCAGGCGGCGCTGGCCCAGGGCGACCGGCGCGCCGCGGCCGCGATGGTGACGCGGGCGCGGGAGCTGGCCGCGCAGCTGGGCGCCACGCCGCTGCTCGAACAGCTCGACGTGTTCGGACGGCGGGCCCGCGTCGGCAGCGCCGACGAACCCGAAGGGCCGCCGCTGGGGCTGACCGCGCGCGAGCTGGAGGTGTTGCGCGAGGTGAGCAACGGGCGCAGCAACCGGGAGATCGCCGAGGCGCTGTTCATCTCGGTGAAGACGGTCAGCGTGCACGTCTCCAACATCCTGGCCAAGCTGGGCGTCGCCACCCGCGGCGAGGCGGCGGCCACGGCCCACCGGCTCGGCCTGTTCGGGTGACCGCGCAGGAGCGTCAGCCGGTGAGCTGGGCCTCCAGGCGGTAGCCGTCCACCGTGACGTAGACCTGGTCGCCGGGGCGGGCGTTCAGGCGCATGAGCACCGGCTGCAACGAGTCGAAGACCGGCTGGTGGCCCTGCCAGACCAGGACGATCGCGTTGTCGCCGGGGCCGGTCACCGACAGCAGGGTGCCCGGACGCATGCCGAGCTGGGCCGCGTAACCCTCCGGCACCGGCACCGGGCCGCCCCTGAGGTGTTCCGGGGTGACCTCGATGCGCTGCCAGCGGCGCGGGTCGGACGAAGGGCTGGGCAGCGGCGGAGGCGGCGTGGACGGCGTTCCGGCCAGGCTGCCGGGCAGCATGCCCGACCGGCCGCCGGACAGCGCCGACAACGTGGCCAGGGCCGCCGAGGGGTCGATCGAGTTCGCGCCCGCCGTCGGGATGGGCTGGCCGCCCCGGTGGTGGTGGCCGTTGGCGCCCGGCGTACGGCGGGGGAGGGGCTGGGCGGGCTGCGGGGAGGCGTCCGCGGGGCCGGGGGCCGACTCCGAGGGCAGGGCGTCGAGCCACGCCTTGGCGGAGTGGGCGCGGATGCCCAGCTCGGCCAGCAGCTCGACGACGTCGGTGTCCGGCGGGGCGGCGGCCAGGAGCTGCCGCGTACGGGCCTGGAGGCCGTGGATGTCGCCGACGACCAGCCAGCCGTCCTGGAGGCGGCGGTCGGGCATGAGCGTCACCAGCACCCGCCACAGGGGCGTGCGCAGCGACGGGACCATCGCCGGGTGGGCCGGGTCGGCGCCGATGAGCTGTTCCTCGGTGGCCGCCGCGCCGAGCCATTCGGTGAGCCGGAACATGTGCCCAGTGACCGGCGCGGACTCCGACGAGCGCAGCCAGTGCAGGACGCGTTCCTCGGCGGTGCGCTGGGCCTGGGAGAGCACGTCGCGGTCCACCAGCAGCTTGTGGGCCAGGGTGCGCAGGCTGACCGGGTCCTCGGCGAACAGCCGGTGCACGGCGACGGCCAGCTCCAGCTTGTCCAGGCCGCGGAACAGGCCGTCCACGACGCGGACCATCGCGTGGTCGGGGTCGGCGGGCGCCGGGCCGGGAGCGGCCGTCCCGCCGGGGACGGGGGCGGCGTACGGGGGGCCGTCGGCGCCGGCCTGTGGGCCGCCGTCCGGACGCCCGGCGGTGGGCCGCTGCGGCAGCCGCGCACCACCCTGCGCCGGGAACGACCCGGTCTGCGGGCCGCCGGCGGGCTGGGCCGGGAAGGAGCCGGTCTGAGGGCCGCCGGCGGGCTGGGCGGGGAACGAGCCGGTCTGGCGGGTGGCGTCGGGCTGCGCCGGGAACGAGCCGGTCTGGCGGCCGCCTTCGGGCTGCGCCGGGAAGGAGCCGGTCTGGCGGGTGGCGTCGGGCTGGGCGGTGAAGGAACCGGTCTGGTGTCCCTGGGCGTTCTCCGGCGGCGGGGCGAACGAGCCGGGCTGCTGGGCGGCGGGGCGGGCCGCGGCCGGACGCTGCGGCAGGCCGCCCTCACCGGCCGGGGCCTGCTGCGGGGCGCTCTGGGGCTGGGCCGGGAAGGCGTCGCTGTGCGGGGTGAAGGCGGCCGGGCGCTGGGGGCCGCTGCCGGGCTGGGCGGCGTACGCGCCGGGTTCGGCCACGGGGACGGCCGGGAAGGAGCCCGTCGCGCCGCGCACGAGCGGGCGGGTGACGTCCGGCGAGCCGGACTGCTGGGCGGGTACGGCCTCCCGCTGCGCCGGGATGCGCCCGAGCACCTCGCGCAGGACCGAGCCGACCACCACCTCGGGCGTGGCCGACGGGGTGCCGAGATCGCCGGGCGACAGGCGGCGCAGCCGCTGCCAGCCGCCGAGGCCGGCGATCGCCGTACGGGTGGCCTCCGGCCAGCCGGGCAGCGCCGGATCGACCTGATGGACGGCGAGCGCGGGAAGCAGGTCCACCAGCGGCAGATGGTCCCAGCGGGAGGAGATCAGCCGGGCGAGCCGTTCGCAGACCCAGTCGAGACCCGCCGTGCCGAGCGCCCTGGACACCGCGAGCGAGGACCACCACCCCGCCGGCAGCCGCGGATCACCCAGCACCTCGGCCACCTGCTGAGGGCGGCTCCAGCGCAGAGCAGGGACGAGGTCGCTCAGGCAGATCGATGACTCGACTTCCATCGGCGGACCTTAACCTCCCCAGTGGGCCGCGTGGGCAACCCGGTACGCATGTGGCTAATGGTGCAGCCTACGCGGCAAGCTATCAATCAGTGTGAATAGGGTAAAGACGGTTCAGATCCAAACCGTACCGTGGACGGCCGCCCACCTGGGCCACACATTGCGCACCGGCACGGCAACCCGCCTCCAGCGCGAGCGCGGCGCCCGCGCCCTGAAGGGTGGCGGCGAGATACCCGGCCGCGAAGGCGTCACCGGCGCCCGTGGAGTCCACGACCTCGGCGGACACGCCCGCGCACGTCGCCGTGACCTTGCCGTCCACCGCCACCAGCGCGCCCTCGGCGCCCAGCTTCACGACCGCCGTGCCGTACGTCTCGCTCAGCAGCACGGCGGCCCGCTCCGGCGCGGTGACGCCGGTCAGGACCAGCGCCTCGTCCAGGTTCGGGATGATCAGATCGGCCGCGGACGTCTCCCGCATGAAACGTTCGACGCCGAAGTCCCGCAGCGGGCCCGTCGAGGCCGGGTCGATGCTGACCGGCACCCCGGCGGCCACGGCGTCCCGGACGGCGGCCCTGGCCAGGCGGAGGCCGGGCGCCGCGAACAGCGTGTAACCCGACAGGTGCAGCCGGCCGACCCCGTCGAGCAGGGACGGGTCCCAGTCGGCGTCGGAGATCAGGCCGCCCGCGCCGCGGTTGGTGAGCATGGACCGTTCGCCGGTCTTGTCCACCATGGCGATGACGACCGCCGTGGGATGCTCCCGGTCCACCACCACGTGCGGCCGGACCCCGGTCCTGACCAGCTCGGTCGTGTGCCACTCGCTGCTGTCGTAGCCGAGCTTGGCCAGCAGCCGCGAGTCGGCCCCCAGGTGGGCGGCCCAGGCGGCGGTGTTCGCACCCGAGCCGCCGGGGCGCAGCACGATCTCCGCGGCGGTGTCGGTGCCCGCCATGACCGGGGAGCCGTGCAGCGCCACCACGTCGGTGACGACGTCACCGATCACCAGGAGACCGGTGTCGCTCACGCCCGCGACCAGGCCACGGCGATCTCGGCCGCCAGGGCGGTGTTCCCGCGCACGGCGGCCAGGTTGGCCTCCAGCGACGCGCCGCCGGTGCCGTTGACGAGGTAGCTGAGCAGGAACGGCGTGATCGCCTGCCCCTTGACGCCCTCACGCTCGGCGGCGGCCAGCGCCTCGGCCAGCACGCGGTCGTGCAGCGCCGGGTCGAGCTGCCGGTCCTCGGGCACCGGGTTGGCGACGATGAACGCGGTCTCCGGGCCGGCCAGCGCGTCCTGGCCGCGCATGACGGCGGCGGCGTCCTCGGGCGACTCGATGCGCCACTCGATCGGCTGGCCGGAGGAGTTGAGGTAGAAGCCGGGGAAGGTGTCGGTGCGGTAGCCCGCCACGGTCACGCCGCGCGTCTCCAGCCGCTGCAGCGTGGCCGGCACGTCGAGGATCGACTTCACGCCCGCGCAGACGACCGTGATGCGGGTGCGGGCCAGGGTGTCGAGGTCGGCGGACTCGTCCTGGTCCTCGGTCCAGCCGCGGTGCACGCCGCCCAGACCGCCGGTCGCGAAGATCCGCACGCCGGCGCGGGCGGCCAGGAACGACGTGGCCGACACGGTGGTCGCCCCGCTCGCCTTCAGCGCGGCGGCCAGCGGCAGGTCGCGCTGGCCCAGCTTGCGCAGCCCGGACTCGGTGGCGATGCGCTCCAGCTCCAGCTCGTTCAGGCCGATCCTGGCCACGCCGTCGAGGACGGCGATCGTCGCCGGGACCGCGCCCGCCGCGCGGACCACTCCCTCCAGCTCGCGGGCCACCTCCAGGTTGCGCGGCTGCGGCAGGCCGTGGGAGATGATCGTGGACTCCAGGGCCACGACGGGCGCGCCGCCCGCCAGGGCCTCGGCGACCTCGTCGGACGGCTGGAGAAGGGGATCGGTGGCGCTGCGCATGACGGGTTTCAAGCTCCTTGAGTGGTCCTGGCCGGTTCAGGGAGAACGGCGTGCCTGACGGAATTTGTTCCGAACAGAGCAGCGTACGGTGGCCTGGCCAGGACGTCCACTCGGGCGGCCCTCACAGCAGCACGGCGACCCCGGTGAGCGAGACGGCGGCGATGAGCCCGGTGGCGATGGCGCCGAGCAGCACGGCCCGCCCGCCCTTGACGAGTTTGCGCACGTCGATCCCGGTGCCCAGGCCGAACAGGGCGGCGGCCATGAGCACGTTGGTGACCTGCGGGACCGCCCGCGTGACCACGTCCGGCACCCAGCCGGTGCTGCGGACCGCCACCATGACGAGGAAGGCCGCCACGAACAGCGGCATGACGGGCGTGCGGCGCCCCTCCCGCCGGCTCGCCGCGGGCGCACCGGTCGCAGAGCGGCGGGCCCGGAAGGACGTCAGGGCGACGATCGGGGCCAGCAGGACGACGCGGGCCAGCTTGACCGTCACCGCGGCGGCCAGGACGCCCGACGCCGCGCCGATCGCGGCCACCTGCGCCACCTCGTGCACGGCCGCGCCGGTCCAGACGCCGAGCTGGGCCGGCGACAGCCCGAGCAGCGCCGCCAGCGCCGGGACGGCCACGATGGCCGCGCTGCCGTAGAGCACGACCACGCTCAGCGCGGCGGCCGCGTCGTCGTCGTCGGCGTCGTCCGCGCTCTCGCGCATGGCCGCGACCGCCGCCGCTCCGCAGATCGACACCCCGGTCGCCACCAGCAGCGACGTGCCGGACGACAGGCCCAGGCGGCGGCCGATCAGCGGCGTCACGGTGAACGTCACGCCGGTCGCCGTGACCACGATCACCAGCGTCTGCCAGCCGAGCGCGAGCACCTGCGGCAGCGCGATCTGGAGCCCCAGCAGCGCGATCGCCACCCGCAGCACCCGCCGGGCCACGAACGCCAGCCCCGGCCTGAACCGCTCCCAGACGGCCCCCGCCCCCGCCCACCGCGCGGACGTCGCCGCCCAGGCCGCGAGGTTGGCCAGGACCGCCCCGGACAGCACCGCGATCACCGCCGGGCTGAACGCCGGGGCGAACCGGTTCGCCACCACCGCCACCACCACGGCGACGGCCGCCAGCCCGATGCCCGGCCACACCGACGCCGCGGGGACGGCCGGCGCCGCGCCGCCTCGGGGGTCGAGGGCCGGCCGGGGCGCGGTGAGCGGGGAGATCCGCTGGTCGGGGAGAGGCATGATTCCAGTCTTCGGGGCCCGCGTACCGGCCGGTAGACACGCGTTGACTGGGAGCCCATAGCCTGTGGCTATGAGTGCGCTGCCGGATCTCGACTCGCTGAAGCTTCTGGTCGACGTGGGCGAGCTGGGCAGCCTGGGCCAGGCGGCCAAGGCGGCGGGCATGGCCCAGCCGTCGGCCAGCAAGCGGGTGGCCATGCTGGAGCGCCGCCTCGGCGTCCCGCTGCTGGAGCGCACGCCGCGCGGGTCCACGCTCACCGCCGAGGGCCGCATGGTGGCCGGGTGGGCGGCCCAGGTGCTGGCCGCGGCCGAGGAGCTGATGCGGGCGGTGGAGGCCGTGCGGCACAGCGAGGCGGCCCACCTGCGGGTGGCCTCCAGCATGACGGTGGCCGAGTACCTGGTGCCGCGCTGGCTCGGCGAGCTGCAGAACCGCGAGCCCGAGGTCCAGGTGGGGCTGGACGTGGTCAACTCCACCGACGTCGCGGCCAGGGTGCTGGGCGAGGAGGTGGAGCTCGGGTTCGTCGAGGGGCCGACCGTGCCGGAGGGGCTGGACAGCCGGGTGGTGGGCACCGACCGGCTGGTCGTCGTGGTGGCCCCCGGCCATCCCTGGGCGCGCCGCCGTACGGCCCTGCGCGGGGCCGAGCTGGCCGCCACGCCGCTCGTGGTACGCGAGCCGGGCTCGGGTACCCGCGAGACCCTCGACGTGGCGTTCAAGAGCCTCCACCGGGCCAGCCCCCGCCTGGAGCTGGGGTCGAACTCGGCGGTCAAGGGGGCGGCGCAGGCGGGGGCCGCGCCCGCGGTGCTCAGCGGTTACGCGGTCGAGGCGGACATCGCGACCGGCCGCCTGGTCGAGGTGCCCCTCGCCGGGCTCAACCTGGTCCGGAACCTGCGCGCGGTGTGGCGGCGCGGGCGTTCGCTCACCGCGCCGGCCGCCACGCTGCTGGCCATCGCCAGCCGTCCCTGAGGACGTCCGGAAAGGGGCCGTTGACGCCGCCCGAAGCACGATCTAGCTTTCGCTTAGGAAAGTTTCCTAAAAGTAAGAGCGTGTTCACCCCCCGAACCTCAGGAGACTCCGTATGAGCCTTCGTCGTCCCCTCGTCGCCCTGGCCGGATCGGCGGTGATGTGCCTGGCGGCGGCGGGCCTCGCGCCGTCGCCCGCCCTGGCCGCGCCCACCGACTGCACCGCCTGGGTCAGCGGCGGCTACGCCTACAGCAGCTGCGCCTCCGGCACCGGCCAGCACGCCGTCGGGGTGGAACAGTCGCACCCGTACGCCGGGCCCATCGTCCTCACCGGCGGCTGGACGGCCGTCGGCGGGGTGTCCTCGGTACGGCTCACGCCATGGCCGGTCAAGCGCGTCTGGGTCAACAGGACGGGCTGACGGATCCGGGCCCGGCCGGGAGGGGACCCCGGCCGGGCCCACCCGCGAGCGACCGCACCATCTCCTCGCAAACCGTTGACTAAGGGCACAGGTCGGGTCATAAGGTGCGGGGATGGGTGCGTATGACGTCGTCGTGGCAGGTGGCGGGCACAACGGGCTGGTCGCGGCCGCCTACCTCGCCGGAGCCGGCCGCCGGGTCCTGGTGCTGGAGCGCCTCGGGCACGTCGGCGGCCTGGCGATCTCCACGCGCGCCTTCCCCGGCGTGGACGTCCGCCTGTCCCGCTACTCCTACCTGGTGAGCCTGCTGCCCACCCAGATCGTCCGCGACCTGGGCCTCGACCTCGACCTGCGCCGCCGCCGGTACGCCTCCTACACCCCCAAGGGCGACACCGGCCTGCTCGTCGACAACGAGGACGAGGCCCGCACCGCCGCCTCCTTCCGCACCGTCACCGGCAGCGAGCACGACCACCGCGCCTGGCGCGACTTCTACGCCATGACGGCGGACGTGGCCAGGACGCTGGCCCCCACGCTGCTCGAACCCCTGCGCACCCCCGCCGAGATCGAGCGCCTGGTCGGCCCGGAGGCCTGGCGCGACCTGTTCGCCCGGCCCGTCGGCCAGGCCGTGGACGAGCGGTTCGCCGACGACACCGTGCGCGGCGTCGTGCTCACCGACGCGCTGATCGGCACGTTCGCCGACCCGTCCGCCGACCTGCTGGCCAACAAGTGCTTCCTCTACCACGTGATCGGCGACGGCACCGGCGAGTGGAACGTCCCGGTAGGCGGCATGGGCGCGGTCTCCGGCGCGCTGGAGCGGGCGGCCAGGCGGGCGGGGGCCGAGATCAGGACCGGCGCGGAGATCGTCGGCATCTCGCCGTCGGGCGAGGTGACGTACGTCGCCGAGGACGGCGAGCACACCGTGGACGGCCGCCACGTGCTGGTCAACCTGCCCCCGGCGGTGCTGGGCCGGGTGCTCGGCGAGCCCGCGGCCGTGCCGGAGGGCGCGCAGCTCAAGGTCAACATGGTGCTCGCCCGGCTGCCCCGGCTGAAGGACCCCTCGGCCGATCCCCGGGCCGCCTTCAGCGGCACGTTCCACATCAACGAGGGGCGCGACCAGCTGGCGAAGGCGTACGAGCAGGCGGCGCGAGGGGAGATCCCGGATTCGCCGCCCGCGGAGGTCTACTGCCATTCCTTGACGGACCCGTCCATTCTGGGGCCGGAACTGCGGGGGAAGGCCGAGACGATGACCTTGTTCGGCCTCCACATGCCCGCCCGACTTTTCCGGGAAAATCCAGAAAAAGCGCGTGAGAATGCGTTGCGGGCCACGTTCGCCTCCATGAACGCGGTGCTCGCCGAGCCCATCGAGGACTGCCTGCTGCGCGCCCCCGACGGCACCCCGTGCGTCGAGGTGAAGACCCCCGTCGACCTGGAGCGGGACGCGGGACTGCCGGGCGGCCACATCTTCCACGCCGACCTGAGCTGGCCGTACGCGCAGGAGAAGGGCTGGGGCGTCGAGACCGGGCACGAACGCATCCTGCTGTGCGGCGCCGCGGCCCGCAGGGGCGGCGGCGTGAGCGGGATCGGCGGCCACAACGCGGCCATGGCGCTGCTGCGGCCCTGAACCGCGCCGGAGACGCCCGTTTCCCCGTATTTCTCAGGACACCTCGATGAACCCGTTCATCGTGCTCTCATAGTGGGCTCATATCTTGTGACACATGAGTGAGCCCGCACGGTTGCTGGTGGTGGACGACGAGCCCGCGTTGCGCGAGGCGCTGCAGTCGAGCCTGGAGTTCGAGGGCTATCGGGTCGGCACCGCCAACGACGGCCAGGCGGCGCTGGCGGCGCTGGCGGCCGAGCCGTACGACGCGGTGCTGCTCGACGTGATGATGCCGCGGCTCGACGGGCTCACCGCCTGCCGGCGGCTGCGGGCCCAGGGCAACCACATCCCCGTGCTCATGCTCACCGCCCGCGACGCCGTCGGCGACCGCGTGTCCGGGCTCGACGCGGGGGCCGACGACTACCTGGTCAAGCCGTTCGAGCTGGACGAGCTGCTGGCCCGGGTGCGCGCGCTGCTGCGCCGCGGCGCGCTCGGCACGGGCGCCGCAGGCGGCGGCACGCTGTCCTACGGCGACCTGCGCATGGACCCGGCCACCCGGGAGGTCACCCGCGGCGCCCGCGCGCTCGACCTGACCAGGACCGAGTACCTGCTGATGGAGCTGTTCCTGGCCCACCCCCGCCAGGTCCTGACCCGCGACCAGATCCTCAACGAGGTGTGGGGCTTCGACTTCGAGCCCACCTCCAACTCCCTCGACGTGTACGTCATGTACCTGCGCCGCAAGACCGAGGCCGGGGGAGAGCCCCGGGTGATCCACACGGTCCGCGGGGTGGGGTACGTCCTCCGGGCGACACCGTGATCCGCAACAGCCTGCGCACGCGGCTGACGCTGCTGGTCACGGCCGCCGTCGCGATCGCGATCGCGGTGTGCGCCGGGCTGTCCTGGTTCATCGTGCAGAACCAGGTCATCAGGCAGCTCGACCAGACCATCCTGGAGCCGGAGGGCGAGGGGGACAAGCGGTTCCTCCAGAAGAACTGCACACCGGAGGGCTCCTCCGACTACCACGACATGGCCACGCTGCTGTTCGCCGACGGCAGGACCTGCTCGCTCGGCTCGCCGATCGTGCCGGTGGAGGACGACAAGAAGGCGATACCCGGACCGGGCGAGCCGGTCTACCGCAACGGCGTGACGCGGGACGGCAGCGAGGTCCGGGTCGTGGCCGTCAACTTCGCGCCCGGCGTGGCCGTCCTGGAGGCCAGGCCGCTCTATCACATCAAGATCACCTTGAGGAACACCGCGCTCGCGCTTGCCGCCATCGCGGCCGTCGGTGTGATCGGCGCCGCCCTCGCGGGACGGGCCATCTCCCGTACCGCCCTGCGGCCCGTGGGCCGGCTGACCAAGGCGGCCGAGCACATCGCCGAGACCGAGGACCTCAACACGCGCATCCCCGTCCAGGGCAACGACGAGATCGCCCGGCTCAGCTCCTCCTTCAACGCCATGACCGCCGCCCTGGCCGGTTCCCGCGAACGCCAGCAGCAACTCGTCGCCGACGCCGGTCACGAGCTGCGCACCCCGCTCACCACCCTGCGCACCAACATCGACCTGCTGCTGCGCAGCGAGCAGACCGGCAGGCAGCTCGACCCGGGCGCCAAGGAACGCCTGCTGGTCAACGTCAAGGCGCAGTTCGCCGAGCTGTCCACGCTGGTCGGCGACCTGCTCCAGCTCGCCAGGGGCGACACCGACCACGAGCCGCACGTCGAGCTGGCCCTGCACGACGTCGTCACGGCCGCCGCCGAACGCGCCCGGCTGCGCGGCGCCGACGTGCGCACCGACCTGAGCCCCTGGTACGTCGTCGGCAGCCCCGCCTCGCTCGAACGCGCCGTGCTCAACCTCATCGACAACGCCCGCAAGTTCAGCCCCGAGGGCCAGGTCGAGGTCTCGCTCAAGGACGGCCGGCTGACGGTCCGCGACCACGGCCCCGGCATCCCCGAGGAGGAGCTGCCGCACGTCTTCGAGCGCTTCTGGCGCTCGCCCTCGGCCCGCGGCCTGCCTGGCTCGGGGCTGGGCCTGGCGATCGTGGCGCAGGCCGTGTCCGAGACCGGCGGCAAGGTACGGCTGTCCAACGCGCCCGGCGGCGGCGCGATCGCGACCATCGATCTTCCCGGAACTCTCACTCGTCACTCACAATCGGATAAGTCCTCTTAAAGACCCGAATCGTGAGCTGGCTGCATGGAGACAACAGCGGTAAGGACGCGCCTGGTAGAGGTGGTCGTCCCGGTCCACAACGAGCAGCGGGCGCTGCGGGAGAGCGTCGCCCGGCTGCACGCCTACCTCGCCACGACGTTCCCGTACGGCTTCCGCATCACCATCGCCGACAACGCCAGCACCGACGACACCTGGCGGCTGGCCACCGAGCTGGCCCGTGAGCTGCCGCAGGTACGGGCCGTGCACCTCGACGAGAAGGGCCGCGGCCGGGCCCTGCGCCAGGTCTGGTCCACGAGCGAGGCCGACGTCGTCAGCTACATGGACGTCGACCTGTCCACCGACCTGGACGCCTTCCTCCCGCTGGTCGCCCCCCTGCTGTCGGGCCACAGCGACCTGGCGATCGGCACCCGCCTGGCCAGGGCCTCGCGGGTGGAGCGCGGGCCCAAGAGGGAGTTCATCTCCCGGTCGTACAACCTGCTGCTGCGCTCGGTGATGGGCGCCGGGTTCTCCGACGCCCAGTGCGGGTTCAAGGCCGTGCGCACGGAGATCGCGCAGGCGCTGCTGCCCGCCGTCGAGGACGAGCAGTGGTTCTTCGACACCGAGCTGCTGCTGCTGGCCGAGCGGCACGGCCTGCGCATCCACGAGGTCCCCGTCGACTGGGTGGACGACCCCGACAGCCGCGTGGACCTCCTGCGGACCGCCCTGGACGACCTGCGCGGGCTGGCCAGGGTGGCCCGCAGGACGCTGTCCGGCGCGGCGCGCCTGCCGATGCCCGCCACCGTGCGGCAAGCCGAGCTGCCGAGGGGGATGGCCAGGCAGCTGCCCAGGTTCGCGATCGTGGGCGTGGTGAGCACGCTGGCCTACCTGGCGCTGTTCTCGATGTCGCGGCAGGTCGTCCCCGCGCAGCCGGCCAACGCGGTCGCGCTGCTGGTCACGGCCGTGGCCAACACGGCGGCCAACCGCCGTTTCACCTTCGGGGTCAAGGGCTCGGGCGGGGCGCTGCGCGACCAGTTCGAGGGCCTGATCGCGTTCCTGGTGGGGCTGGCGCTGACGTCGGGGAGCCTCGCGCTGCTGCCCGGCGGGGTCTCGCACGGGGTGGAGCTGGTGGCGGTCATCGCGGCCAACGCGGCGGCCACCCTCGTCCGGTTCCTGCTGCTGCGCGTGTGGGTGTTCAACCCCCGGCGCAGGAGCGGACGGTGACCGCCGTCGCCGCGCCCGCCCGGGTGCGCGCGCTGACCGGCGCCGCGGGCGACCCGCGCTGGTCGCGGCCCGCGATGTGGACGGTGCTGGCCGCCGCCTTCGTCCTGTACGCCTGGGCGCTCAGCGGGGACGCCAACGAGTACTACGCCGCCGCCGTCCTGTCGGGCACGCGGAGCTGGAAGGCGTTCTTCTTCGGCGCGATCGACGCCGGGTCCTTCATCACGGTGGACAAGCCGCCGCTCGCGCTGTGGGTCATGGGGCTGTCGGCGCGGATCTTCGGCCACGGCACGTACAGCATGCTGATGCCGCAGGTCCTCGCCGGTGTGGCGGCCGTCGGGGCGGTGTACTCGGCGGTCCGCCGGTCCTTCGGGCGCACCCGTCAGGGGCACGTCGCGGCGCTGGTCGCGGCCGTGGTCATGACGCTCACCCCGATCACGGTCGCCATCAACCGGGACAACAACCCCGACACCGTGCTCGTGCTGCTGCTGGTGCTGGCGGCCTGGTTCTGCCTGGAGTCGCTGCGCACCGCCCGGCTGCGGCCGCTGCTCCTCGCCGCGCTGTTCGTGGGGCTGGGGTTCAACGCCAAGATGTTGCAGGCGTACCTGGTGGTGCCGGCGTTCGGGGTGGCGTACCTGGTGTGCGCCCGCCACGGCCTGGCCAGGCGGGCGGGGCACCTGCTGGCCGCCGGGGGCGTGCTGGTGGTGTCCAGCGCCTGGTGGATGGTGGTCGTCGACCTCTGGCCCGCCGCCTCGCGGCCCTACGTCGGCGGCTCGACCGACAACACGGTCCGGGACCTGGTGATCGGCTACAACGGGCTCGGCCGGATCTTCGGCCAGGACCGGGCCGGCGGCGGGCCCGGCGGCGCGAACTTCGGCGGGCAGGCCGGGGCCGGGCGGCTGTTCAACGACGTCATGGCCGGGCAGATCTCCTGGCTGCTGCCGTTCTGCGCGGTGGCGCTGGCCTTCGCCGTGCTGCTGCGGGTGCGCGGGACCCTCTTCGACGGGGGCGCCTGGCTGCTGTGGGGCGGCTGGCTGGTCGTCCACTACGCCGTGTTCAGCTCCTCCAGTGGCACGTTCCACCCCTACTACACGACCGCGATGGCGCCCGCCGTGGCCGCGCTGACCGGCATGGGGGCGGCCGTGATGTGGCAGGCCTACCGGGGGTCGCGGGGCTGGGCGTGGGCGCTGCCCGTGGCGGTCGCGGTGACCGGCGGGTGGGCGTTCGTGGTGCTGCGCCGTACGCCGGAGTGGCTGCCGTGGCTGGCCTGGGTCGTGCTCGGGGCGACCACAGTGGCCGTGGCGGCGCTGGTGACAGTGATCGTGACCGGGCCCGCGACAGGGTCCGTGACCGGGCTCGCGACAGGGTCCGTGACCGGGCTCGCGACAGGGTCCGCGACCGGGCTCGCGACAGGGTCCGCGACCGGGCTCGCGACAGGGTCCGCGACAGGGGCCGCGACAGGGTCCGCGACAGGGGCCGTGGCGGGGCTTGTGGCGGGCAGGGGGCGGGTGGCGGGCCGGGTGACCGGCGTGGCGCTGGCGGCCGCTCTGGTCGCGGGGCTGGCGGGTCCGGCGGCCTACGCCGTCTCACCGCTGGGGGCGCGGGTGAACGGGACCAACCCCACGGCGGGCCCGTCCACGGGCC
Source organism: Nonomuraea sp. NPDC001831 (assembly GCF_042892035.1). Taxonomy (NCBI): domain Bacteria; kingdom Bacillati; phylum Actinomycetota; class Actinomycetes; order Streptosporangiales; family Streptosporangiaceae; genus Nonomuraea; species Nonomuraea sp. NPDC001831. The sequence continues at coordinate 140,030 of NZ_JBIATU010000005.1, forward strand.
GCATGGGCGGCCCCGGCGGCCCCGGCGGCTTCGGCGGCCCGCCACCGGGCGGCGAGTTCCCCGGCGTCCGGACGGACGCCCTCCAGGGCGGCGAGCCGCCGCAGGGGCAGCCGGGCGTCCGGAGCCGCGGTCCCATGGGCGGCGGCGTGGCCGACGCGACGGTGAAGTACCTGGCCGCGAACCAGGGCGGGGCGACGTGGCTGGTGGCCGTGGGCAGCGCCCAGCAGGCGTCCTCGATCATCCTGGCCACCGGCCGCCCGGTGATCGCCATGGGCGGCTTCACCGGCTCCGACCCCGCGATGACCGTCCCCCGCCTCCGGGAACTCCTCTCCTCCGGACGGCTCAGGTACGTGCTGCCCGGCGGCCGGGGCGGCCCCGGCGGCGGCGAGACCGAGGTGACCGCCTGGGTCACCGCCAACTGCGCGGCCGTGGCCGGCCACACCGGCCTGTACGACTGCGCCCCCTGAGGAAGGAAGCGACGGCGGCCGCGGGGCCCGTCCCCGCGGCGCGCTATAGGCTGATCGGGTGGCGAGTACGACCCGGGCCGATCAGGCCGACCAGCGCAGAGCAGAGCTTCTCGAGGCCACCCGCAAAGTGGTGCTCGAACGCGGCCTGGCCAACACGCGCATCGCCGACATCGCCAAGTCCATCAACGTCAGCGGCGGCCTGATCCACTACCACTTCGCGACCAAGGACGAGCTGATCACCGCCATGCTGCGGGCCACGCTCGACATCGAGAGCGCCCGGCTCAAGGAGCTGGCCGACGGCCCCGGCACGGCGGTGGAGCGCCTCGACCGGGTGCTGCGCTACTACATCCCCGAGTCGCGCTCCGACCAGAGCTGGCTGCTCTGGATCGACGCCTGGAACACCGCGCTGCGCGAGCCCGCGGTCAACGCGATCATGCTGGACCTGGAGACGGCCTGGCTCGACGCGCTGGCCCAGGTGTTGGCGGCCGGCACCGAGGCGGGGGAGTTCGCCTGCGCCGATCCGGCGGGCGCGGCCGAGCGCATCGACGCCATGCTCGACGGCCTGATCATCCGCTACACCCTGCATCCCAACGTGCTCGACCGGGCACGGCTGCTGGCCCACGCGCGCACAGCCGCCGCCGGGGAGGCCGGCATCGCGGTGGAGCGGTTCGGCTGAACCGGGTCTGGGCCGGGCTTGAGGCGAGCTTGAGCCGGGCCCGCGTCAGGCGGGCAGGGCGGCCAGCAGGAAGGCCAGGCGGGCCGCGGCCGACTCGACGTCCTCGGCGGTGCCGAGGCGGTAGCCCCACGACGTGATGTACGCGCCGTCGTCGGAGCAGGTCACCGTCTCGGCCAGGGTGGCGGAGAACCGGTTGCGCACCGACACGTACGCCGGGTCGCTGGCCAGCGCGACATTCTGCACCGAAAGATCGGCGTGACGGCCCGCGTGCCACGCGAACCGCTCAAGGCAGAGCGCGGTATCAAGCATCATGCGTCACCTCCGCAACGTCTCGCGACAGAATTGCACGATCTTGCTGCGGGTGGCAAGCAATTGCTGAGGTTAATGTGGGGTTTGTTGCAGGTATTCGCGAAGAATACGGATGATGACTTCTCGCCCGGGCTCGCCGAACTCCGCCACCTTGGCGTAGTCGTCGAAGGCCCGCACGTAGAAGGCGATGTCGTCGGGGTCGCGCAGCACGAGGTCCTTGGTCATCGTGGCGACGCCCACCATGGCCTCGTTGTAGATCCAGAACCCGTTGATCGGCGCGGACGGCAGCTCGGTGCCGAAGGGGATCACCCCGAACTCCACGTTGGGCAGCGTGCTGACGGCCAGCAACCGGTCGAGCTGGCCGCGCATGACGTCGGCCGGGGCGAGGGCGCTGCGCAGCGCCGACTCCGGCACCACGAACCGGAACGTGCGCGTGCGGTCATAGAGGATCTCCTGGCGCTGCATGCGCACGCGGACGGCCGCGTCGATCTGGTCGGCCGCGCTGTAGAGGCGCTTGACCTTGCGGAACACGTGCCGGGCGTACTCGGAGGTCTGCAGCAGGCCGACGACGATGCCGGGCTCGAAGACGCGGAACAGCTTCGTGCGCGCCTCCAGGTCGCGGATGTCCTCCTGGAGGGCGGCCAGGCCGCTGCGGTGACGCTGCTTCCAGTCGTCGTGCCGTTCCAGCAGCGCGATGGCCTGCCTGATGAGCTCGTCGGTCGTGTCGGGCGTGGCCCCCACGGCCTGCGCCCACACGACCACGTCGTCCTCGGTCGCCGTCTGCCTGGCGTTCTCCAGGCGGGAGACCTTGGACGGCTGCCAGCGCAGCCGCTCGGCCAGGTCCTTGCCCGACAGGTGGGCGGCCTCGCGCAGCTGGCGAAGCTGGCCGCCGAGGTCGATGCGCGCCTGCTGATAGGACGTCACGCGGCAAGAGGCTAGCTCCGCGGGCACCGATCAGGCCAGGCCCAGCCGCGCAATCGTGATCAAGCGGTTGCCGACGGTGTCCCGTCGCTGGTGGGCCGGGCGCCGGCTGACCCGTCGGGCAGGACCCGGCGGGCGATCTCGGTGAGCAGCTCGCGGGGCACCTCGACGGCGGCCTCGCCGTCGAGCACGTCGCGAAGGTCCGCGAGCGCCTCGGGGTCGGTGACCTGAAGCCCCTGGACGACGATGGTGCCGCGATCGGTCTCGTACAGGGTGGGGCAGGCGCCCGCCTCCGAGGTGGAGCCGAGGAACCGCATGCGCATGACGATCCTTTCCCCGAATGCCAGATGCAATTGCGCGCAATTGTACGCATCTGGGCGTCCGGCGTGATCCTTTTTCCGCATCGGGTTCAGCGCAACAAGCCTTCCATGATGTCGCGGGCGCGGGCGAACAGACCGAGCGTGGTCGCGTGCAGCACGTCGCCGATGTCCCGGGGCGCCTTGCCGGCGAACGCCCGCGCGTGCGTGCCCTCCAGCACGATGCCGAGCTTGAAGCAGGCCAGCACCGCGTACCAGTCGATCGCCGACAGGTCGCGCTCCGACAGCGCCGCGTAGTACGCGACCAGCTCCCGCTCCGACGGCAGCCCCGGCACGTGCCCGTTGTTCACCGGCCAGGTGGCCAGCAGCCAGCCCAGGTCGAGCAGCGGGTCGCCGATCGTGCACATCTCCCAGTCGACGATCGCCGCCACCCGGGGCCCGTCGAGGGCGAACATCAGGTTGGCGAAATGGTAGTCGCCGTGCATGATCCCCGGGACGAACGCGGCGGGCCGGTGGCGGGTCAGCCAGTCGGCGGTGGCGTCGAGGCCCGGGATGTCGGGGCCGGGGTAGCCGTCGAGCTCGCCGTAGGAGTCCAGCTCCTGCAGCCAGCGCGGCACCTGCCGGTCGAGGAAGCCCTCGGGACGGCCGAACCCGGGCAGCACCGCCGGATCGACCCGTCCCAGCTCGGCCAGCGCGGCGGCGGCCTCAAGGCCCATCCGGTGGCGGATCGCGGCGTCGGAGGCGTGCGGCTCGGGCAGCCCGGTCGAGGGGTTGAACCCGGCCACCGGCTCCATCAGGTAGAACACCGGCTCCCGGGCGGTCTGCGCGGCCACCAGCCGGGGGGCCGGCACCGCCGTGCCGCTCAGTGCCGCCAGCAGCCGCGCCTCGCGCCGCAGCACCTCGTTGCTCCTGGCCCGGGCGTGCAGGGGCGGCCTGCGCAGCACGTACGGCCGGCCGCCGCGTTCGAGGCGGACCATGACGTTCTGGGTGCCGCCGGGGATTGCCGCGACCTCCGTGATCGCCCCGCCCGGCAGCCCCTCGGCGTCCATCCACGCGCCGAGGTCGTCGAGGTCGATGGCGCTGACGTCGATGTGGGTGGAGGTCATGGCCGCCCTTTGACAGAACGATATTCTGGAGGCTTCAACCTACGAGAGCCCCCGACGCCCGGTCAACCCGGTGCCGGCATGAACGGCGGGAACTGCCGCGGGCGGTCGGCTCGTCCTGGGCCACGACCGAGCCGAGGGCGGCCGCTGCTGGGAGAACATGGGTGGATGAAGTGTGTTGTGGCCGTTGATGTGGGTGGAACGACTCTCAAGGGTGGATTGATCGCCCCGGACGGCGGCATCCTCCACCGGGAACGCCGCCCCACCCCCCGCACCGAGGGGCCGGACCGCGTGATCGCGGCCATCTCCGCCTTCGTCGCCGACCTGAGCGCGCCGCGGACCGTCGCCGGCGCCCTGCTCCGCCCGGCGGCCGTGGGCCTGGCCGTGCCCGGCCTGGTCGCGCCCGGGCGGGCGGTCTTCTCGGCCGCGTTCGGCTGGCGGGACGTGCCCGCCGCGGCCTTCACCGACGGGACGCTCCCGCTCTCCCTCGGCCACGACGTGCGCTCGGCCGGCGAGGCGGAGCTCGCGTACGGCTCGGCGGCCCCCGACGCCCTCTACCTGCCCATCGGCACCGGCATCGCCGGAGCCGTCGTCCTGACCGGCTCCCTGTACGGCGGCGCCGCCGGCTGGGCCGGGCAGATCGGGCACATCCCGGTGCGTCCCGGCGGGCTGCCGTGCCCGTGCGGGCAGCGCGGCTGCCTGTCCGCCTACGCCTCGGCCGCCTCCGTCGCCGCCCGCGCCGGGGAGACCTCCGCCGAGGACGTCGTCCGCCGGGCCGCCGCCGGGGACGAGCCGGCCGCGCGCGTGTGGGCGGAGGCCGTGGAGGCGCTGGCGCTGGCGCTGGCCACGTACACGCTGGTGCTGGACCCCGCGGTGATCGTCGTCGGCGGCGGCCTGTCGCTGGCCGGGGACGCCCTGCTGACCCCGCTGCGCGCCCGGCTGGCCGCGCGGCTCGCCTTCCGCCCCGCGCCCGAGGTACGGGCGTCGGCGCTCGGCGTGGACGCGGGCCTGCTAGGCGCCGGGCTGCTCGGCCTGCGGGCGCTGGGGGAGCAGGGTGGCGGGCACGTCGACCACCTGGGCGCGTAGCTCCTCGCCCAGGGCCTTGGCCTGCGGATCCAGGCGCGGGCTGGCCGCCACGCCCCTGCCCAGCAGCCCGTGCACGACGAAGTTGAGCGCCCTGATGTTGGGCAGCTCGTGCCGCTCGACGCGGTGGGCGGCCAGCTCCGGCAGCAGGGACGTGAGCCGGTCGGCGGTGAGGGTGGCCGCCAGCCAGGCGTACTGCTCGTCGGTCGCGACCCAGACGCCGAGGTTGGCGTCGCCGCCCTTGTCGCCGGAGCGTGCCCCCGCGACCCGGCCCAGGGGCACGCGCACGGCAGGCCCGCCGGGCGGCGCAGGAACCGGCGGCGCGAGCGGCTCGGGGAGCGAGCCGCCCTGGGGGACGGGAGGCTGCTCCTGGGCGGGCAGCTCCACGCCGTCCAGGAAGACCCGCGGGCGCACCTGCGAGGCCGGCACCAGGACCGGCCAGTAGACCCCGTACGGGGAGGCGTCGCCGGGCGGGGTGAGGCCGTGGAAGCCCGGGTAGCTGGACAGGCCGGTCTCCACGACGGCCGAGGAGAAGACCCGGCCCGCCGTGCGCCGGTCGGCGTCCATGACGGTGATCCGCAGCAGGCCCGAGTCCGTCAGCGTCACGTCCACCTGGTCGAAGGTCTCGCGCGGCACCCGCGCCCAGACGGCCTCCTCGGCCACCCGCGCCTTGGCCTCGACGTCCAGGCCGGTCAGGACGAGCGTCATCGTGTTGCGGTAGCCGGCCGGGTAGTTGACGGCGACCTTGAGCGTGTCCGGCGGCGGCTCGCCCCGCGTGCCGGAGATCAGCACCCGGTCGGGACCGTCGTCGGAGAGCGTGATCGTGTCGAACCTGGCCACCACGTCGGGGCCCAGGTAGCGCGGGCCGCCCAGCTCGTAGACGAGCTGCGCGGTGACCGTGCCGACCGAGACCAGGCCGCCCGTGCCCGGATGCTTGGTGATCACCGCCGAGCCGTCGGCGCGCAGCTCGGCGATGGGGAAGCCGCAGTGGGCCAGGTCGGGCACGTCCTGGAAGAAGGCGTAGTTGCCGCCCGTGGCCTGGCAGCCGCACTCGATGACGTGGCCCGCCACGACCGAGCCGGCCAGCGGGTCGAGGTCGCCGGGGCCCCACCCGTACCGCCAGATGCCGGGGCCGGTGACCAGGGCGGCGTCCGTCACGCGGCCGGTCACCACGACGTCCGCGCCGGCCGACAGCGCGGCGGCGATGGGACGGCCGCCGAGGTAGGCGTTCGCGGTCAGCGGCGCGGCCGGCGCGCGCTCGCCGGTGTCGGCGTGGACCAGGTCGAGCGGGCGGCCCATGAGGTCGTCGCCGGTCACGTGGGCGACCTTGGGGGACAGGCCCAGCCGGGCGGCCAGCTCGTGCACGGCCTCGGCGCACCCGGCCGGGTCGAGGCCGCCCGCGTTCGTCACGATCCTGATGCCGCGGTCGAGGCACGGGCCGAGCACGTCCTCCAGCTGGCGCAGGAATGTCGGGGCGTAACCGGGACGGCCCTTGAGCCGGTTGCCGGCCAGGATGAGCATGGTCAGCTCGGCCAGCCAGTCGCCGGTGAGCACGTCGATCGGGCCGCCCTCGACCATCTCCCTGGCCGCCGAGAGCCGGTCGCCGTAGAACCCGCTGCAGTTCGCGACGCGCAGCGCCATCACGGCACCCACTTGGGCGGACGCTTGTCCATGAACGCCGCGATGCCCTCCTGACCCTCCGCCGAGGTGAACCGCTCGGCCGACAGCTCGCTCATCCGCCGCAGCCCCTCCTCGAACGAGACCGCCGGCACCTCCCGCACCAGCCGCTTGGTGATGGCCAGCGCCTCGGGGCCGCCCCTGGCCAGCATCCCCGCGTAGTGCCGCACGGTCGCGTCGAGCTCGTCCTCCGGGACGGCCCTGGTCAGCAGGCCGATGCGGGCCGCCGTGGCGGCGTCGAACACCTCGCCGGTCAGGAAGTACTCGGCCGCCGCCCGCGGGTCGAGCCTGCGCAGCACGGGCACCGAGATCATCGCGGGCACCACCCCGAGCCGCACCTCGGTGAACGCGAACGACGCCGTGTCCGGCGCGATCGCGAAGTCGCACGCGGCGACCAGGCCGAGGCCGCCCGCGCGGGCCGTGCCGTTCAGGCGGCAGATCACCGGCTTCGGGCTCTCCCAGAGCAGCGTCATGATCTCCGGGAAGGACGCCGTCACCGGCGCGTCCGCGTCGCCGCGCTGCTCCTTCAGGTCGGCGCCCGAGCAGAACACCCGGCCCGTGCCGGTCAGCACGATCACCCGGGCCCCCGGCTCGGCCAGCGCCCAGCGCAGGTGCTCGGCCAGCTCGGCCAGCAGCCGCCTGGACAACGCGTTGCGGTTGGCCGGCGAGTCGAGCGTGACGGTGGCCACGCCGTCCGCCAGCTCCCTGTGCACCAGGCTCGTCATGTGGTCTCCTCCTGGATGATCGCCAGCACGGCCCCGGCTTCGACCTGCTGTCCCTTCTCGACGCGTACGTCCGACACCACGCCGCCCGCCGGGGCGGCGATGCGATGCTCCATCTTCATCGCCTCCAGCACCAGGACCGGCTGGCCCCGGGCCACCGTGTCGCCCTCGGCCACCTCGACCCGCAGCACGCTGCCCGGCATGGGCGCGAGCAGCGAGCCCGGGGCGACGTGCTCGACCGGCTCGGGCAGGCGCGGCACCGGCGTCAGCACGGCCGCGCCCATGGGGGAGTCGACGTAGAGGCGCTCGTCGCCGTCGTACCGGGCGACCTGGAACGTGCGCCGCAGGCCGTCGCGTTCCAGGACCACCTCCTCCGGTCGCGCGGAGACCACCGTGACGCCCGCCGGCAGCGGGTCGTAGACGACGTCGGCCTCCTCGAACCGGGCGCGGGCGGGCTGCGAGCGCACGTTGCGCCAGCCGCCGGGCAGCCCGGCCAGGACGGGCGCGTCCCGCCGGTGCGCGGCGGCCATGGCGAGCGCGGCGGCCAGCGCCGGCAGGGCGTCGTCGCTTGAAGGCGGGGACGACGGGGACGACGGCGGCGACAGCGGGCCGCCGAGGGAGAGGAAGGCGGTGTTCGTCTCGCCTGCGAGGAATGCCGGGCTGGTCACGACGTCGAGCAGCAGGTCGCGGTTGGTGGTGAGGCCGTGCAGCCGGGCCCCGCGCAGGGACGCGGCCAGCTTCCGCGCCGCCTCCGCCCGCGTCGCGCCGTACGCGACGATCTTGGCCAGCATCGCGTCGTAGTGCGGCGACACCTGCGACCCGGACTCGACGCCCGAGTCGACCCGGACGTCACCCGGCACCTCGAACCGGCGCAGCACGCCCGTCTGGGGCACGTAGGCGGCGTCCTCGGCGTACAGCCGCGCCTCGATCGCGTGGCCGCGCGGCGCGGGCGGCTCAGGCGGCAGCGCCGCGCCCTCGGCCACCTCCAGCTGCAGCCGGACGAGGTCGACGCCGAACACCAGCTCGGTGACCGGATGCTCGACCTGGAGCCGGGTGTTCATCTCCAGGAACGCCACCCGCTCGCCCTTGACCAGGAACTCCACCGTGCCGGCCCCGACGTAGCCGATCCGGCGGGCCGCGCGCACGGCCGCCGCGCACAACAGCTCACGGGTGCGCTCCGAGATCCCCGGCGACGGGCACTCCTCGACGACCTTCTGGTGCCTGCGCTGGACGCTGCACTCCCGCTCGCCCAACGCCCACACCGTGCCGTGCGCGTCGGCCAGCACCTGCACCTCGACGTGCCGGGCGGCCTCCAGCAGCGGCTCGGCGAACACGGCGCCGTCGCCGAAGGCCGCCTCGGCCTCCCGCCGCGCCGACTCCACCTCGGCCGCCAGCTCACCGGCGTGCCGGACGATCCGCATCCCGCGCCCGCCCCCGCCCGCGGACGCCTTCACCAGCAGCGGGAACTCGCCCGGCGCGGCCAGGTCGAGCGAGGGCAGCACCGGCACCCCGGCCTCGGCCATCAGCCGCTTGGCCGCGATCTTCGAGCCCATCGCCTCGATCGCCTCCGGCGGCGGCCCCACCCACGTGAGCCCGGCGTCCAGCACGGCCCGCGCGAACGCGGCGTTCTCCGACAGGAACCCGTAGCCCGGGTGCACCGCGTCGGCGCCGGAGGCCCGGCACGCCTCGATGATCCGGTCGGCCGCCAGGTAGGTCTCGGCCGGATGGGACCCCGGCAGACGGACGGCGAGGTCGGCCTCGCGGGCGTGCGGCGCGCCGGAGTCGGCGTCGGAGAAGACGGCGACCGTCGAGACGCCCAGCGAGCGGCAGGTGCGGAAGACCCGACGGGCGATCTCGCCCCGGTTGGCCACCAGCAGACGAGTGATCACGGGCGGAACACCCCGAACCCCGCCGCGGGCGGCACCGGCGCGCTGTTGATCGCCGACAGGCACATGCCCAGCACCGTACGGGTGTCGCGCGGGTCGATCACCCCGTCGTCGTAGAGCCGCCCCGACAGGAAGAACGGCAACGACTCCGCCTCGATCTGGGACTCCACCATGGCACGCATCGCCGCGTCCGCCTCCTCGTCGTAGACCTGCCCCCTGGCCTGCGCCGCGGCCCGGCCGACGATCGACAACACCCCGGCGAGCTGGGCCGGGCCCATCACCGCCGACTTGGCGCTGGGCCAGCTGAACAGGAAGCGGGGGTCGTAGGCGCGCCCGCACATGCCGTAGTTGCCGGCGCCGTAGGAGGCGCCCATGACGACGGTCAGGTGCGGCACGGTCGAGTTCGACACGGCGTTGATCATCATGGCGCCGTGCTTGATGATGCCGCCCTGCTCGTAGTCCTTGCCCACCATGTAGCCGGTGGTGTTCTGCAGGAACAGCAGCGGCGTGCGCGACTGGTTCGCGAGCTGGATGAACTGGGTGGCCTTCTGCGACTCCTGGCTGAACAGCACCCCGCGCGCGTTGGCCAGCACGCCCACCGGGTAACCGTGGACGCGCGCCCAGCCGGTGACCAGCGAGGGGCCGTACAGGGGCTTGAACTCCTCGAACTCGCTGCCGTCGACCACGCGGGCGAGCACCTCGCGCGGGTCGAAGGGGATCTTCAGGTCCTCCGGGACGATCCCCAGCAGCTCGTCGGCCGGGTAGGCGGGCTCGCGGGCGGGCAGCGGCGCCACGCCCTGCTTGCGCCAGTTGAGCGAGCGCACGACGGCGCGGCCGATGCGCAGCGCGTCGTGCTCGTCCTCGGCCAGGTAGTCGGCCAGCCCGCTGGTCCTGGCGTGCATCTCGGCGCCGCCCAGCGACTCGTCGTCGGACTCCTCGCCGGTGGCCATCCGCACCAGCGGCGGCCCGCCCAGGAACACCTTGGCGCGGTCGCGGACCATCACCACGTAGTCGCTCATGCCGGGCACGTACGCGCCGCCGGCCGTGGAGTTGCCGAAGACCAGCGCCACCGTCGGGACGCCCGCCGCTGACAGCCGCGTCAGGTCGCGGAAGATCCGGCCGCCCGGGATGAAGATCTCCTTCTGCGTCGGCAGGTCGGCGCCGCCGCTCTCCACCAGGTTGACGTACGGCAGCCGGTTGGCCAGCGCGATGTCGGCCGCGCGCAGCGACTTGCGCAGCGTCCACGGGTTGGACGCGCCGCCCCTGACCGTGGGGTCGTTCGCGGTGATCACGCACTCGACGCCCTCGATCACCCCGATGCCGGTCACCATGCCCGCGCCCACCTGGAACTCGCTGCCCCACGCGGCCAGCGGCGACAGCTCCAGGAACGGCGAATCGGGGTCGATCAGCAGCTCGACGCGCTCCCTGGCGAGCAGCTTGCCGCGCCGGCGGTGGCGCTCGACGTACTTCTCGCCGCCGCCGGCCACCGCCTTGGCGTGCTCGGCGTCGAGCTCGGCCAGCTTGGCGAGCATGGCCGCGCGCCGGGCCAGGTGCTCGGCGTCGCGCGGATCGAGCCGGCTCCTGATCACGGGGCCTCCTGTCGCGAAGTCGACGTGGACGTCAGCCCGATGGCCCGCGCCCACAGCCGGGTCAGGTGGTCGACGGCGTCCTGCTCGCCGGCCCGCTCCCCGAGATCCAGCCACACGTGGGCGAAGTGCTCGACCATGCCGCCCAGCATGACGGCCGTCAGCCGCGGGTCGAGCGAGGGGTCGGCCAGGCCCTGCTCCTGCAGCCGGCGCAGCCCGTCGGCGCCGCGCCGGACGAACGCCTCGCGCAGCTCCAGCACCAGCCGCCCGAAGCGGGCGTCGGCGTCGGCGGCGTGCTCCACCATGCGGACCAGGCGCGAGTTGGCCGTCCAGGCCCGCAGGTAGAGGCGGTTGGCGGCCTCGATGCGGGCGTACGGGTCGCCCGAGGCGGCGTCGCCGACCGCGCTCGCCGCGAACATCTCGCCGACCACCGTCTGCGCCACCTCCCCGAACAGCGACTCCTTGGAGTCGAAGTACGTGTAGAAGGTGCCGTGGGAGACCCCGGCCCGCGCGCACACGTCGTCGATTCGCACGGCGTCATACCCGTGCTCCTCGAACGCCTCACGCCCGGCCGCGAGCAACGTGGCCCGCGTGCGCTTGCCGCGCAGGGTCAAGGATCTGACGATCACGTCAGTCACCGTAGCGAGCGGGGCGCGCGGAAGGAAGGGGTCCCGCCGCGCGCCGTCACGTCAGGTGCAGTGGCTCCAGCCGGACTTCCAGCTCAGCGAGTTCCACGACCCGCCCCAGATCACGCACTTCTTCACGGCCGCCAGCCGGACCGGGCCCGCGTACGCGGTGAACTTGCCCGGGTTGCCGCCGCTCGCGCCGCCCTGCACCTGGAGGGTGGCGTTCATGGAGACCTTGCCGGGATAGACCAGCTTCGACATCGTGACCACGCAGTTCTTGCCCGCGCCGGTGTTGTAGAGCAGGTAGATCGTGGCCGAGGTGCCCAGCGCGTGCTTGTCGATCACCTTGTAGCCGGAGCCGCAGACGGTCACCACGTTGTAGGTGTTCGGCTTGGGGGAGGGCCTGCTCGCCGCCGGCCTCTTGGCCGGGACCGTCGTCGTGGGGCCGGCGGTCGGAGGGGCCGTCGGCTGCTCCTCGCCGTTGATCAGCCCGGTCGGCTTCTTCTTCTTGGTGGGGGTGGCCTTGGGCGTGGGGCTCTTGGTGGCCGGACGGGTCGTCGGCACGGTCGTCACCGGGTGCGGGACCGTGATGACCGGTTCCTTGGTGTGCTTGACCTTCTTGGGCGGCTCGGCCTGGCCGACGTCCAGCGTGGGGACGGGCTCGCCGGTCTCCGCCGTGAGGATCGGGTCCGGGGTCACCTCGGCGACCGGCGGCTCGGGCTGCCCGGCGCCCTGCCCGTCGCCCGCGGGGTTCTGGGAGGAGTTGCCGGTGGTGTTCACGGCGACCTTGTCGCTGTTGGCCTGCACCACGACGGCACCGGCCACCACCAGCAGCGCGGCGGCGGCCGCGCCGGAGAGCGCGAGCGTCAGCGTCCGGCGCTGCTTGTCCGGCGCCTTGCCGGACGCCTCACCGGACGACGCGCCGGGGGACCCGCCCTGCGGACCGCCCGGACCACCGGGACCGCCGACCCTGGTCGCCCCCGCGTTCGCCGCCTGGGGACCGCCGGCGTGCCCCGCCTGAGGTCCACCGGCGTGCCCCGCCTGGGGGCCGGCGGGATGTCCTGCCTGAGCAGTGCCCGGCATGCCGCCGTGCGGGTGCCCGTGCGGCCCCGCGCCCTGCGCGCCCGGGCCACCCATGCCACTGGCCTGGGGACCGCCGGGAACCCCGCCCTGAGGCGCGCCGGGGACGCCGCTCTGGGGCCCACCGGGAACGCCGCCCTGGAGGCCGCCGGGCGTGCCTCCGTGAGGCGCGCCGGGCGTGCCGGCGGGGGCGCCGCCATGGGGAGCGCCCGTCTGGGGCCCGCCCGGCGGGTGCGGGCCGCCGGGAACGCCGGCCTGGGGGACGCCCGGGTGGGGGACGCCCTGGGCGGCGCCGGGCATGGCGGCCGCGTGGGGGCCGCCCGGCGCGCCGTGGCCGGTCGGGAGGCCCTGAGGGCCGCCCGCCGCACCCTGAGGGCCCGCCGCACCCTGGTGGCCGCCCGCCGGTCCCTGGGGGACGCCGGGGGCGGGACGGTTGTCGGGGCCGGGCTGCCGGGGCACGGCGTTGGCGCCGGTCGGCTGGGTCCAGGGACCGGGGTAGGCGTCCTGCGCCGCCCCGGAGGGGCCATTCGCGGGCCCGGCCTGATGGGGCACGGCCGGGGTGGCGGTCGCGCCGGTGACCGGCTCGACGGCGGCCTTGGGCGCGGGCTGCCCCGTGAGCCGGACGATCAGCTCGTCGGCGCTCGGCCGCTGCGCCGGGTCCTTCGACAGGCACAGGCCCACCAGCGCGGCGAGCTCGCCCTCCATCCCGCCGAGCTGCGGCTCCTCGTTCAGGATGCGGTTCATCACCACGGGGATCGAGTCGGCCCCGAACGCGGGCTTGCCGGTGGCCGCGTACACCATCGTGACGCCCCACGCGAAGACGTCGGCGGCCTCCGACACGGCGGCCCCGCTGAGCTGCTCCGGCGCCAGGTAGGACGGCGTCCCCATCGCCATCCCCGTGGCCGTCGCGCCGGGGGAGTCCAGCGCGCGGGCGATGCCGAAGTCGATCACGACCGGCCCCTCGGGGCCCATGAGCACGTTCGCGGGCTTGAAGTCGCGGTGCAGGATCCCGGCCCGGTGGATGGCCGCCAGCGCGGTGGCCGTGCTGATCGCGAGCCGTTCCAGCGCCGCGCCCCGCCGCGGGCCCTCGTTGATGACGAGCTCGCGCAGCGAGGGGCCGGGCACGTACTCGCTCACGATGTACGGGCGGCTCCCGTCGAGGTCGGCGTGGAGGACGGGCGCGGTGCAGAACCGGGCGACCCGCTGCGCCACCGCCACCTCGCGCAGGAACCTGGTCCGCGCGTCGGCGTCGGCCACGAGGGCGTTGTGCAGCAGCTTGACGGCGACCTGGTCACCTGAGTCGCTCTTGCCCAGATAGACGACGCCTTGACCACCCTCGCCGAGCCGGGCGACGATGTCGTACGCCCCCAGCCGCCGCGGGTCGTCCGCCGCCAACGGCTGGAACTGATTCACGTCGGACCCCCATGACAACCAATAGATGGGGCAAAACGCTACCAGCGTGACATGTGGGACGTCTGCCGGACCTGTAAGTAAGTTTCGCCTTTTGACGGAGCATGTCAGTGTTTCGTCGCAGGTCGTGTCCGCGCCGGAGCCCAAGGTCACGGCTTGGCAAATTCAGATGGCCTTGCCCGGGTTCATGATGCCCAGCGGGTCGAAGACCGCCTTGATGCCCTGCTGCATCTCGGCCGCCACCGGCCCGGACTCCAGCCCCAGCCAGCGCCGCTTGAGCACGCCCACGCCGTGCTCGCCGGTCAGCGTGCCGCCGAGCGAGAGCGCGTGCCGGAACACCTCGTCGGCCGCGGCCCACACCTGCGCGGGCGGCTCGGCCGTGCCGTGCTCGAAGATGAAGACCGGGTGCAGGTTGCCGTCGCCGGCGTGGGCCACAGTGCAGATCCGCACGCCGTGCCGGGCCGCCGCCGCCTCGATCGCGGTGATCATCTCGGGCAGCGCCGAGCGCGGCACGCACACGTCCTCGACCAGGCACGCCCCCAGCCGCTCCTTGGCCTGGTAGGCCATCCTGCGCAGCCCGACCAGCTCCTCGGTCTCCTGGGGGCTGGTGGAGACGGCCACGAACGAGGCGCCGTTGTCCAGGCAGAGCCGTTCCATGCGGGCGGCCACCGCCTGGCCGTCGGCGGCGTCGGACTGGCCGATCAGCATGGCCTGCGTGGCCGGTTCGAGCCCGATGTTGCGCCAGTCGTCGATGGCCTCCAGCGTGGCGCGGTCCAGCAGCTCCATCAGCGAGGGCTGGCAGCCCGCGGCCATGATCGCCGACACGGCCGCGCCCGCCTCGCGCAGCGAGCCGAACTCGGCGGCGAACGTGGCCGGCGGCGCGGCCGGCGCCCGCCGCAGCCGCACGGTGGCCGCGGTGATCACGCCCAGCGTGCCCTCCGAGCCGACGAACAGCCCGGTCAGGTCGTAGCCGGTGACGCCCTTCATCGTGCGCCGGCCGGTGTTCAGGATCCGCCCGTCGGCCAGCACGACCTCCAGGCCGAGCGTGGCGTCCCTGGTGACGCCGTACTTCACGCAGCGCAGGCCGCCGGCGTTGGTGGCCAGGTTCCCGCCGATCGTGGAGATCTCGTACGACGAGGGGTCCGGCGCGTACATGAGCCCGTGCTCGCGGGCGGCGCGGTCGAGGTCGGCGGTGATGACCCCCGGCTCCACCACGGCGATCTCGTCGGCGGGCGAGAGCTCCCTGATGGCCGTCATCCTGGCCAGCGACAACACGATCGTCCCGTCGCCGGCCGTGGCCGCGCCCGCCAGGCCCGTGCCGGCGCCGCGCGGCACGACCGGCACCCGGTGCTCGGTGGCCCAGCGCAGGGTCGTCACCACGTCCTCGCGGGAGGCGGCCAGCACCACACCGAGCGGCTTGCCCGGCTCGACGAACGTGCGGTCGCGGGCGTAGGAGTCGATCACGTCCGGGTCGGTCAGCACGCGAGCTTCGGACAGCGAGTTCACCAGGGCATCAATCGGTCTCACACCTGAACCCTACGGTTTGCGCGGACCGTTCCTTAAGGCCAGACTGCCCTGGGTGGAAGTCAGGTGCCCGGTATGTACGCAGGCTGACCAGCTCGTCTCGGTTCCGGGCGCGGTGGCCGCGGGGACGACATACCGGATCGGAAGGGTCAGACTGCCCAGCCAGCGCGAGGTCGCCGACCTGCCGACCGCGCCGTCGATGGGCGCGTCGAAGCACGTCATGAGCCGTACGCAGCTCGCGGTGTGGATGTCGTTCCCCAGCCGCCACTACACGCCCTGGGCCAGGAACCAGGGGTGGATCATGCTCGGCGTGGCGGCCCTGGTGCACCTCGTCGTGTCGCTGGTGATCGCGATGGGCAAGGACTCGCAGTGGAGCGAGGTGCTGCTCGCGCCGTTCTGCCTCACGGGGCTGTTCTGGGGGCTCGGGCTGCTGTTCGTGCTCGGCGCGCGCGGCGCCCGCAGGCGCGACCACGCCGAGGCCCCGGCCCGGGAGAAGGCGCTGGCCGTGTGGGAACGGCTGTACTACTGCGCCCGCGACAACGTCGCGTTCGAGCCGGGGGTCGGCGTCTCGTTCCATCCGGGCGAGACGCGCGAGTACATCTTCGGCTTCCGGGGCCGGGCGATCTAGCCGCGCTCCTCCGCCACCAGGCGGACGCACACGGCCAGGCCGTCGATGGCCTGCTCCAGCTCCGCCGGCTCGGGGAAGGTGGGGGCGATGCGGATCGTGCGGTCGGCCGGGTCCTGGCCGTAGGGGTGGGTGGCGCCGGCCGGGGTGAGCGCGATGCCCGCGGCCTTGGCCCTGGCCACCACCTCGGCGGCGTGCGGCACCTCCAGGCTGATGAAATAGCCGCCGCGCGGGCTGGTCCAGGTGGCCAGGTCGCCGAGCCGCTCGGTCAGCATCTTGTCGACCAGCTCGAACTTCGGGCCGATCAGCTCGGCGTGCCGCCGCATGTGCGCGGCCACGCCCGCGGCGTCGCGCAGGAACTCCACGTGCCGGAGCTGGTTGAGCTTGTCGGGGCCGATGGACTGCTTGGCGGTGTTGGCGAGGAACCACTCCACGTTCGCCGGCGAGGAGCCGAAGAACGACACGCCCGAGCCCGCGTACGTCACCTTCGAGGTGGAGGCGTAGACGAACACGCGGTCGGCGTTGCCGTGCTCGGCCGCCAGCGCGAGCAGGTCGGCCAGCTCGTCCGGCGTGTCGGTGAGGTGGTGGACGGCGTAGGCGTTGTCCCACATGATCCGGAAGTCGGGGGCGGCCGTCGGCATGGCGGCCAGCCTGCGCACGGTCTCGTCGCTGTAGGTGACGCCGGACGGGTTGCTGTACTTCGGCACGCACCAGATGCCCTTGACCGCCGGGTCCGCGGCGACCAGGCGCTCGACGACGTCCATGTCGGGGCCGTCGGCGTTCATTGGGACGGCCGTCATCTTGATGCCGAGCCGCTCGCAGATGGTGAAGTGCCGGTCGTAGCCGGGCACCGGGCACAGGAACGTGATCTCCGGCTCCTCGACCCAGCGGCGCTCGGCCCCCGGCACCTTCGACAGCAGCGCGTGCACGATCGTGTCGTGCATCAGCGTCAGGCTGGAGTTGCCGCCCACGACGAGCTGCCCGGCGGGCACCTGCACCAGCGGCGCGAAGATCTCGCGCAGCTCGGGCAGGCCCTGGAGATTGCCGTAGTTGCGGCCGTCGGTGCCGTCGGCGGCCTTGACGGAGGTGGGCAGCTTGAGCATGCCGTCGGAGAGATCGAGCTGGCGCGGTGACGGCTTGCCCCGGGTGAGGTCGAGCGAGAGCCCCCGCTGGACGAGGGCGGCGTAGTCACTCTGTGCGGTCACGAGATCTCTCCTCCGAGTCGGTTCGGTCCAAAGGATAGAAGAAGTCCCCCAGGGGTCCGGTAATCGCCCGGCATGTGGGACACCGGTTCAAAGACGTTCTAAAGAAGCGCTTCCCGTCCGGCGATCGCCGGAGTGGAATGGAGGACATCGGGGCAGGCACAACTCCGCGAAGGAGGGAGCAGCCGTGACGACTGTTCGGGACACCTCGATCGAGCAGGTCAGGCGCCGCCGTACCGGGACCGTCATCGCCTCCTGGCTCTCGACGACCGACCACAAGGTCATCGGGTACCTCTACCTGATCACCTCCTTCGGCTTCTTCCTCGTCGCGGGCGTCATGGCCATGCTGATCAGGGCGGAGCTGGCGCAGCCCGGCATGCAGGTGGTCAGCCAGCAGCAGTACAACCAGCTGTTCACCATCCACGGCACGGTGATGCTGCTGCTGTTCGCCACGCCGCTGTTCGCCGGGTTCGCCAACGTGGTCATGCCGCTGCAGATCGGCGCGCCCGACGTGGCCTTCCCCCGGCTGAACGCGGTGGCGTACTGGCTGTTCCTGTTCGGCGGGCTGATGGTGCTGGCGGGCTTCCTCACCCCGGGCGGGGCCGCCGACTTCGGCTGGTTCGCCTACACGCCGCTGTCGTCGGCCGTCCACTCGCCGCAGGTGGGCGGCGACCTGTGGATCATGGGCCTGGTGATGTCCGGCCTCGGCACGATCCTCGGCGCGGTCAACTTCATCTCCACGATCATCGGCATGCGGGCCCCGGGCATGACCATGTTCCGCCTGCCCATCTTCACCTGGAACGTGCTGCTGACCAGCATGCTCGTGCTGATGGCCTTCCCCGTGCTGGCCGCCGCGCTGCTGGTGCTGGAGTCGGACCGCAAGCTCGGCACGCACGTCTTCGACGGCGCGAACGGCGGGCCGCTGCTGTGGCAGCACCTGTTCTGGTTCTTCGGCCATCCCGAGGTCTACATCATCGCGCTGCCGTTCTTCGGGATCGTCACCGAGGTGATCCCGGTGTTCAGCCGCAAGCCGATCTTCGGCTACATGAGCCTGATCGGGGCCACCATCGCCATCGCCGGGCTGTCGATGACCGTGTGGGCGCACCACATGTTCGCGACCGGGCAGGTGCTGCTGCCGTTCTTCTCGTTCATGACGTTCCTCATCGCGGTGCCGACGGGCGTGAAGTTCTTCAACTGGATCGGCACGATGTGGCGCGGCCATCTGTCGTTCGAGACGCCGATGTTGTTCGCGGTGGGGTTCCTGGTCACGTTCCTGATCGGCGGGCTGACCGGCGTCATCCTGGCCTCGCCGCCGCTGGACTTCCAGATCAGCGACACCTACTTCGTCGTCGCGCACTTCCACTACGTGGTCTTCGGCACGGTCGTGTTCGCCATGTTCGCCGGCTTCTACTTCTGGTGGCCGAAGATGACCGGCAAGATGCTCGACGACCGGCTCGGCAAGGTGCACTTCTGGACGTTGTTCATCGGCTTCCACACCACATTCCTCGTCCAGCACTGGCTGGGCCAGCTCGGCATGCCGCGCCGGTACGCCGACTACAGCGCGGCCGACGGCTTCACCGCGCTCAACGAGATCTCCTCGGCCGGGGCGTTCCTGCTCGGCGCCTCGACGCTGCCGTTCCTCTACAACGTGTACCGGACGGCCAGGCACGCGCCCAGGGTCACGCTCGACGACCCCTGGGGGTACGGCAACTCGCTGGAGTGGGCGACCTCCTGCCCGCCGCCGCGGCACAACTTCACCAGCATGCCGCCGATCCGCTCCGAGCGGCCCGCGTTCGACCTGCACTACCCGCACGAGGACGCGACGCCCGCCGTGGAGCCGGACCCCGGCCCCGGGGAGCCGGACACCGGCCCCGAGCAGCCGCCGCCGGTGCTCGCCGCCGACTGACCTGCCGGCCGGTCCGGCGTTTCCAAGATCGCGTTGTTCCGTTTATGCGGGACCATTGCGGGCGACGCCGCCGCGGCAATTCTGTTGGTCAAAATGTCGTGGTTTGATCACGTTTCAACAACGTACTTTACGACCCGTTTATCCACCCTCTAGCGTCCGGCATTGCACACCCTATGGCCATGCGCCCGGCGACCCCGGGCAGAGAGGGTACCTGGTGCCAAGCTCAAAGCGCCTGTTAGTCGCGTTCCCGGCGGTCGCCCTCCTCGGCGCCGCGCTGACCGTCCCGGCGGCCCAGGCCACGTCAGTGGCCAGCTACCAGCCCACGGCGGCGGACTACTACATCAACTACGCTCCCCCGCGGGTCGAGAAGGAGCCGCAGGAACCCGGCCTGAACAAGGGCAAGGCCCGTTCGCTCTCACCGGCGGAGAAGTTCGACAGGAAGTTCGTCAGCGGGAACCCCGCCGCGGCCCGCGTCCTCGCCGCCCGCGAGAACCAGGCGATCAGGACCGGCCGCAACCCGGCTGAGTGGATCTTCAAGAACTCCAAGCAGGTCAAGACCGCCAAGCTCCTCACCGTCCTGGTCGAGTTCAACGAGCAGGCGAACGACGACTTCTCCGGCTTCAACCGGCTGCGCACCACCGACAGCCCGCCGGACGACTGCGTGGTCGAGCCGCCGGGCACGCTCAAGAACGGCCCGCTGCACAACAAGATCCCCGACCCGGCGACGCTGCCGCAGAAGGACAACAACTCCTTCTGGCTCAAGGACTTCAGCACCGACCACTTCAACAAGATGCTCTACAGCGACAAGGGCATCACCGAGCGCGTGCGCAAGGACCTCAAGGACCCGCGCGACGGCAAGCCCGGCATCGACATCTCCGGCTTCACGATGAAGAAGATGTACGAGGAGCTGTCCAAGGGCGCCTACTCCGTCACCGGCTCGGCCGTCGGCTGGATCAAGGCCCCCCACTCCGAGGCGTACTACGGCGCCGCGGCCTGTGGCGGCCAGCCGCAGGACATGTCCGGTCACCCCAGCAACCCGACCGGCGCGGGCCAGCTCGCCATCGACACGGTCAACGCCCTGGCCGCGGCCCAGCCCAACTTCCCGTGGGCCGACTACGACCAGGAGGACGTGGCCGACTCCGACGGCGACGGCAACTTCGACGAGCCCGACGGCGTCATCGACCACCTGGTGATGGTGCACGCCGGCAAGGACAAGTCCTCCGACGGCGGCGCCGAGGGCACCTACGCCATCTGGGCGCACTCCAGCGCGGTCGCGGGCGGCTACAAGATCCCCGGCAGCGACAAGAAGATCTCCAACTACATCGTGCAGCCCGAGGACTCCGGCGTCGGCGTCTTCGCCCACGAGTACGGCCACGACCTGGGCCTGCCCGACCTGTACGACACCAGCGGCCAGGCCAGCTCCGCGGTGGACTTCTGGGACCTGATGTCCAGCGGCTCCCACTCCGGCCCCATCTTCCAGTCCATGCCCACGCACATGGGCCTGTGGGACAAGTGGGTGCTCGGCTGGGCCAACCCGAAGACGTTCAACCCGGGTGACGCCTCCAGGCTCGTCACGGTCGGGCAGTCCTCGCGCACGCCCAAGCTCACCGAGGACGGCGTCCGGGTGAACCTGGCGTCCACGCCGCTGAAGATGATCGACCCGCACAGCGGCACGAAGGCCTGGTGGTCCAACCTGGACCAGGACTGGGCCAACCAGACCCTGACCCGCGACGTCCCGGTGCCCGCGGGCTCCGACGTGCGGTTCTGGATGTGGAACAACTACGAGATCGAGCAGGACTGGGACTTCGGCTTCGTGGAGGTCTCCACCGACGGCGGCCAGACCTGGACCCAGCTCAAGGTCTACGACGAGGCCGGCGCCGAGGTCACCACCCCCGACGGCTACCCCGACCCGAACAAGAACCTCAAGACGTTCGGCAACAAGAAGTACGGGCTCACCGGTGACACCGGCGGCCAGTGGCGGCACGACTACGTCAACCTGACGCCGTACGCCGGGCAGTCGATCAAGCTGCGCCTGACCTACAACACCGACGCCGCCTTCGAGCCGCGCGGCTGGCACGCCGACGACTTCTCGCTCACCAACGGCGGCACCGCCGTCTGGAGCGACGACGTCGAGAACGGCGAGAACGGCTGGAAGGCCACCGGCGGCACGTTCACCAACACCAGCGGCCAGGGCTGGACCATCAACAACGGCTCGCGCGAGATCTCCCGCTTCTACCTCGCCGAGTGGCGCAACTTCGACGGCTTCGACAAGGGCCTGCAGTACGCCTACGACACCAACTACTCCCGCGACGGGGCGTGGAAGGTCGAGAAGGTCAAGTACAACGCGCCCGGCCTGCTGGTCTGGTACCGCGACTCGACCTTCACCAACAACTCGGTGGTCAACAACCTGACCCTGCCGCCGAGCATCGGCTCCAAGGGCAGCCTGCTGGTCGTGGACTCGCACTACGACCCGCTGCGCCGCACCGGCACCGCCGCCGAGAAGGACCCGTCCAGGCACAAGAACCTGGAGGGCCGTACGCAGTCCTCGAACGCGGCGTTCTCCTTCAACAAGACCTACCCGCTGAAGGAGTGCCTGGAGGCGCCGGACGAGCCGTTCAGCGAGTACTGCACCAACGTCCCCGCGCTCAAGGGCGTGCCGAACTTCACCGACGCGAAGACCTGGGTTCCGGGCTTCGAGCTGCAGAACGGCTCGCTCTACTACCGTGACTTCGACGCCTCCACGGTGGTGCCGAGCAAGGGCGACCAGCCGTACAGCACCCGCGTGGTGCACCTGGACGGCACCCCCGCCACCGAGCTGTACGGCACCGACCTCGGCAACGGCCACGTCGCCGGCTCGGGCAACCCCGGCGACGAGGGCAAGGCGCTGGGCGTGCAGTTCAAGCTGATCAGCCCGCTGCCGGGCAACCTGGGCGCCATCGTCCAGGTCGTCCCGCCGAAGAAGTAGCGTGAGGAGGGCCGCCGGGTCTCCGGCGGCCCCCCGATCCAGCACGGAGCGGCGGACACAGCGCCTACGATTGATGACCATGAGCGAACTGCGCACCAAGATCGAGCACACTGAGGCGATCCGGCGGGATCGCCGGGTGGCGGTGGTGGTGAACACTCGCTCGCGCCGCGGCCGCCGCCACTACTTCGAGGTCATCGAGCAGCTGCACAACCTGGGGTTCGAGCCGCTGGCCGAGCTGTCGGTCTACAACCCCAAGCGGCTGCGCGACCTGCTCGACACCGCCCTCGCCACCGACCCCGACCTGCTGATCGTGGGCGGCGGCGACGGCACCCTCTCCTCGGCCGTGCGCCACGTCGCCCACCGCGACGTGGCGCTCGGCGTGTTGCCGCTCGGCACCACCAACAACTTCGCCAGGAGCCTCGGCCTGCCGCTCGACCTGGCCGGCGCCATCCGGGTGTTCTCCACCGGCAAGGTCGCCGACATCGACCTCGGCATGGCCGGTGACCGGCCCTTCGCCAACCTGGCCAGCTTCGGCGTCTCGGTCGAGGTGGCCGGCCGGGTCAAGCCGTGGCTCAAGCGCATCGTGGGCCGCCCGGCCTACCCGATGACCGCGCTCACCGTCCTGCCGGGCCACCGGCCCTTCCGGGCCTACATCACCGTCGAGGGCCGGCGCCACGAGCTGCTCACCCACCAGCTCAACATCGCCAACGGGCGTTTCCACGGCGGCTGGCAGGTGGCCAAGGACATCAGCATCGACAACGGCATGCTGGTGGCCTACCAGCTCGGCTCGGGCAAGAAGCTGCGCCTGCTCGGCGAGACGCTGCTGCGCGCGACCACCGGCCGCTGGCGCAGCCTGGCGGGCGGCCCGTTCGTGGTCGGCCGGGAGATGCTGCTGGAGACCGACCCGCCGATGGCCGCCGACGTCGACGGCGAGGTGCGCCTGCGCACCCCGATCACGCTGCGCGTGGTGCCCAACGGCGTGCGGGTGATGGTCCCCGACTCCTTCGAGGACAACTGACCTCAGCCCTCGCCCAGCGCCCGGTAGGCGGGGGCGAGCGCGTCCGCCAGGCCCGCGGGCGGCGGGAAGACCCGCGGCAGCAGGTCGGAGGCGGACGCGGCGGAGCGGCGTTCCGGGCGGTGCGCGGTGGCGCCGGGCGCGTAGAAGTCGGCCAGCCGGTCGGCGAACGGCACGTCGGTCACCTCCAGCGGGTCCGGCGCGGGCGGGTCGTCGGCCAGCGAGCCGAGCAGCTGCTCGCGGGTGCGCCCGCGCCAGGCCAGCACCAGGAAGGGGTCGTCGTCGAACGACTCGGCCAGCAGGTAGAGCACGGCCGACAGGTGCTTGCACGGGAACCCCCAGTCGGGGCACGAGCACTCCATGTCCAGGTCGCGCGGGAACAGGTCGACGCCATGCGCGGCGAACAGCTCCTCGATCTCGACCGGCATCTCCCCGGCCAGCAGCCTGGCCCGGTGGACGGCCTGCGCCGCGACGGCCTCCTCCAGCCGCGCCCACACGTCCTCGCCGTAGACGTCGATCCTGACCACGACGTCGTACGGCTTCGGCCGCGACCCCTGCACGGACGCCCGGACCAGCCCCGCCGACAGCTCGATCGAGAGCACCTGGCCCTTGCGGGCGTAGGCGCGGCCGCGGGACAGGCGGCCCTTGTCGCAGACGCGTTCCAGGATGTCGACGAAGCGCCTGGACCACCAGGCCGAGCCGATGCTGCCGCGCCGCGACCGGGCCCGCAGGCCGCCCTCGACCTCGATGGGGCCGCCGCCGTCGTACCAGTCGGGCATGGTCAGGACCCTCCCGTGAGGCGGAACACCTCGCGCAGCTCGTCGGTGGACAGGTCGGTCAGCCACTCCTCGCCGGCGCCGACCACCCGCTCGGCCAGCGCCTTCTTGCGCTCGATCATCTGGTCGACGCGCTCTTCGAGGGTGCCCGCGCAGATCAGCTTGCGCACCTGGACGTTCCTGCGCTGGCCGATGCGGAAGGCCCGGTCGGTGGCCTGGTCCTCCACGGCCGGGTTCCACCAGCGGTCGACGTGGATGACGTGGCTCGCCGCCGTCAGGTTGAGCCCGACGCCGGCCGCCTTGAGCGACAGCAGGAACAACATCGGCTCCTGGTCGTTCTGGAACCGCTCGACCAGCCGGTCGCGGGTCTTCTTGGGCAGGCCGCCGTGCAGCCACAGGACCGGGCGGCCGAGCCGCTGGGCGAGGTAGGGCTGGAGCATCGTGCCGAACTCGGCGTACTGGGTGAACAGCAGCGCCTTCTCGCCCTCGGCCAGGACCTCCTCGGCCAGCTGCTCCAGCCGGGCCAGCTTGCCCGAGCGGCCGGCCAGGCGGGAGCCGTCCTTGAGCAGGTGGGCCGGGTGGTTGCAGACCTGTTTGAGCCGGGCCATGGCCGACAGCACCAGGCCGCGCCGCTCGACGCCCTCGCTGTCGTCGATCCGGGCCAGCATGTCGTCCACGACCGCCTGGTAGAGCGTGGCCTGCTCGGGGGTGAGCGGGCACCACTCCTTGATCTCGATCTTCTCCGGCAGGTCGGAGATGACGGACCGGTCGGTCTTGAGGCGGCGCAGGATGAACGGGCCCGTCGCCCGCTTCAGCGCCGCGGCGGCCTGCTCGTCCTGGCGGGCCTCGATGGGCTCCTGGAACCGGGTGCGGAAGCGGGCCCGCGGCCCGAGCAGGCCGGGGTTGGCGAACTCCATGATCGACCAGAGCTCGGCGAGGTGGTTCTCGACCGGCGTGCCGGTCAGCGCCAGCCGGGTGCCGGTGGGGATCGACCGGACGGCGCGGGCCTGCAGGGTGCCGCTGTTCTTGATCGCCTGGGCCTCGTCGCACACCACCCGGCGCCACTCGTGTTCCCGCAGGGCCTCCAGGTCGCGGTGGGCGGTGCCGTACGTGGTGATCACCAGGTCGGCCGTCGCGATGCGGGCGGCGTCCCGGCCGGGGCCGTGGTGGACGTACACGCGCAGCCCCGGGGCGAACCTGGCCGCCTCCCGCTGCCAGTTGCCCACCAGCGACATCGGGCACACCAGCAGCGTCGGTGCGGCGGCCCGCTCGTGCACGAGCAGCGCCAGCGTGGTGACCGTCTTGCCCAGGCCCATGTCGTCGGCGAGCACGCCGCCGAGGCCCAGCTCCGACAGGAAGCTCAGCCACGCCAGCCCGCGCTCCTGGTAGGGCCGCAGCACGGCGTCCAGGCCCGGCGGGGTGGCGAGCGGGGTGAGCCGCCGCTCGGCCTGGCCCGACAGCAGGTCGCCGAGCACGCCGTCGGCGTCGACCGCCAGCAACGGCAGCTCGTCGTCGCCCTGGATCACGTGGCGCAGCAGGTCGGCCGCCGCCGCCTCGCCCGCGCGCACCCCCTCCACGGCCCGCAGCGCCGCCTTGAGCTGCCGGTCGTCCAGCTCCACCCACTGGCCGCGGACCCGGACCAGCGGCACCTTGAGCCTGGCCAGCTCGGCCAGCTCCGCCTCGCTGATCGTCTCCTCGCCCACCGCCAGGTCGACGCGGAAGTCGACCAGCTCGCGCAGCCCGAAGCCCTGGCTGACGGCCGCCGTCTGCGGCTTGGTCCTGGTGGTGAGCTTGAGCCCGAGCTTCGTACGGCCCGCCCAGCGCGGCAGCTGCACCCCGAACCCGGCCGCCTGGAGCAGCGGCGCGGCCTGGCGCAGGAAGCCGAACGCGCCCGCCGTGTCGAGGGCCAGCTCGCTCGGCTCCGGCACGCGCAGGGCCCGGTCCAGCTCCGGGTAGAGCCGCACGGCCCGGCCGAGCCCGGCCAGCAGCTCGCGCTCCGGCCGGCCGGGCAGGCCCTTCTCGCCGCCCCAGACGCAGGCGGCCGGGACGTACAGGCTGGGGTCGTCGGCGGCCTGCAACGCCAGCTCGACCCGCCAGTCGTCGCCGGCGGCCGGTTCGAGCAGGCGGAAGCAGACGCGGGTGGCGCCCTCGGCCGCCATGACGGCCGTCCGCCAGCGGTCCAGCTCCTCGCGCAGCCCGGGGTCGTCGGGGCAGGCCGGGTCGCCGGTCAGCGCGGCCAGCCATCGTTCCCGCGGCGTCGTGGGCGCGGTGGCCAGGGGAGTGGTGACGGCCCGCCGGACGAGCGCGTCGGTGAACGCCTCCAAAGCCTGGAGCTGCACCTCGGCGGCCGGGCGCTCGGCGGCCCAGGTGCGGCAGGCGGGCGGCATGGCCAGGGCCAGGTCGCGGAAGTAGGCGGCGTCGGCCCCGGTCAGCACGGGCCGCCACAGGGCCAGCGCGGCTCCGTCGGTGCCGTCGGCACCGCTGCCGCCGTCGCTGCCGGGCCCGGGGCCGAGCTCGGGGTCGGACCCGGGGCCGGGCTGAGGGCCGGGCGCGGGGGCGGGTCGCGGGACGAGCTGGGGGACGACCCGGCCGCGGGCCACCAGGTCGCGGGCGAGCGCGGCGACGGCGGCCCAGTGGCGGACGGTGGCGGTGGCCTCGCCCGGAGGGCCGTCCAGCGCGTCAAGGGCCGCGCCGGGCGGCAGCACGACCGCGGGCACCCGCCACGGCAGCAGCCGCGGCCTGACCACCTCCGTCAGCAGCCCCGTCTCAGGCGAGGGCAGCGGCCCCTTGGCCGACCCCGGCAGCAGCAGCTCCAGCACCCTGGACGGCGTCCCGCCCACCCCGAGCCCCGGCGCGCCGGCCAGCTCGTCAGGGGACGCGGCGAACGGATGGGGCCGCGCGCCCGCCCCACGGGACACGGCGGCGGCCCGGCCGGGAACCTCTCCCCAGAAGGCGAGCCCGTCACCCGCCCACACCCCGTGTACCAGCACCCCGGCAGGTTACCGCCGGCCCGGAGCGACCGGTCCGCGAGTCTTCTGCGGGCCGGGCCGGAAGTCGTACCATCGAAGTATGAACACTCCCGGATCGTGGTGTGAGCGGCCTGAGCCGCAGGCTCCCTCGTGCGAGCTCCCCTCTCCGTGGAGCAGGCCGAAGCAGCCTGACAACTGGTGCGAGGCGCCCAAGTCGCCGGTGGAATCCGTCCTGCGGTTCCTGCTGAAGGCCGCCAAGAGGTAATAACAGGCGGTCAGCTGGGTAGTCGCCTTGCTCAGCGGAGGAGGCGACGTCGTGAACGATACCCACAAGCTGGTCAGTGATCTCTCCGACCAGGTCTCCAGGCTCGTCAAGGACGAACTGCGCCTGGCCAGGCTGGAGCTCGCGGAGAAGGGCAGGCGCGCGGGGTTCGGCGCGGGGCTGTTCGGCGCGGCCGGGATGGCCGCGTTCTTCGGCGGCGCCGCGCTGGTGACCGCCGTCGTCCTGCTCCTCGCTCTGGTCATGCCCGCGTGGGCGGCCGCCGCGATCGTGGGGGCGGTCCTGCTCATCGCCGCCGCCCTGCTCGGCCTGACCGGAAAGAACCAGGTGAAACAGGCCACGCCGCCGGTCCCCGAGGAGACCATCGCGAGCGTCAAGGCCGATATCGACATGGTCAAGGAGAGGGCACGCCGATGAGCGAGACGGACCCCGGATACAGCGAGCAGCACGCCGGTGACGTGGGCGCCCGCAGGGCGACCGTCGGCACGCCGACCGAACGCGAGTCGATCAACGTGCCTCCGACGAGACCGGGGGCTGCGGAGAACGCGAAACGGGCCGAACTGGCCCGCCAGGAACACGAGACCTTCATCCCCGAGACCCCCGTGCCCGACGACCGGACCGAGGCGGTGGAGAGCCGCGCGGTCGAGGAGGAGTCGCTGGGCGGCGGCGGGGGCGGGGGCCGTGGCGAGGACGACGAGGAAGAGGACGACGTGCGAAAAAGCATCAAGGAGACCAGGAACGAACTGGGCGACACGGTCAGCGCCCTGGCCCACAAGGCCGACCTGAAGGGCCGGGCCGCCGAGGCGGCCGGCACGGCCAAGGGCAAGGTCGCCGAGATCACCGGCGTGGCCAAGGGCAAGGCCGCCGAGGTGACCGGCACCGCCAAGGGCATGGCCGGCGAGGTCGCGGGCAAGGTCCGCGAGGCCACCCCCCACCAGGTCAAGGACGCCGCCACCGGGGCGCGCAAGCGTCCGGTGCTGCTGCTGGCCGCGGCGGCGGCGGTGGCGGCCCTCGTCGTGCGGCGGCTCAGGAAGCGCAACAGGGCGAAGTAGGCGTGCGTTCCCCCGAAAGACCTGCGGAACTGCCCCGCAGGGCCTGGTGGAGCGTGCTCAAACGCACCGTCGTCGAGTTCCGCAACGACGGCGTCCAGGACCTCGCGGCAGCGCTCACCTACTACGCCGTCCTGTCCATCTTCCCCGCGCTGATCGTGCTGGTGTCGGTGTTCGGCCTGCTCGGCAGGCGCGACACCGCCACCCTGGTCGGCAACCTCGTGGTGCTGGCGCCCGACGAGGTGCGCTCCCTGATCGTCACGGGCGTGCGCTCGGTCCAGGAGAACGCGGCCTCGGCCGGCCTGGTCGCGATCGTCGGCCTGCTGGTCGCGCTCTGGTCGGCGTCGGGCTACATCGGCGCGTTCATCCGGGCCGGCAACACCATCTACGACATCGACGAGGGGCGTCCGTTCTGGAAGGTGACGCCGCTCCGGATCGGGCTCACCGTGCTGGCGACCGTGCTGCTGGCGCTCGGCGCGATCTCCGTCGCGCTGACCGGCGACCTGGCCAGGAGCGTCGGAAAGGCGCTCGGCCTGGGCAGCGCGCTGGTGACCGCCTGGGACATCCTGAAATGGCCGGTGCTGGCGCTCGTCGCGGCCGGGCTGATCATGGTGCTCTACTGGGCCGCGCCGAACGTGCGCCAGCCCGGCGTGCGCTGGATCACCCCCGGCGGGCTGCTCGCGGTGGTGCTCTGGGTCGTGGTCTCCGGCGGCTTCGCCCTGTACGTGGGCCACTTCGGGTCCTACGGCAAGACCTACGGCACGCTGGCCGGCGTCGTGGTGTTCCTGATCTGGCTGTGGTTGTCGAACATGGCCCTGCTGCTGGGGGCCGAGCTGGACGCCGAGCTGATCAGGGAACGCCAGATCGCCGAGGGCGAGCCCGTCGGGCAGGAGCCGTACGTGGAGCCCAGGGACCCGCCGAAGGAGGATAGCCTTCCCGAGTGAAGCGTGGAAAGGCCGTCGTCGCCGCACTCGCCCTGCTGACCTCGGGGTTGGTGGCCGGCTGCGGCGACGGCTCGGCGGTCAGCGACTTCGGCACCGTCGTCAAGGGCGCCAAGGGCACGACCGTGCGCGCCGAGCTGCGCCCCGGGCAGCGGTTCTCGCTGGCCGTCCCGGACAACCCGTCGGTGGGCGACGACTGGCGCCTCGCGGCGGTGCCCGACGCCAGGGTGGCCTCCTACATCAGCGAGGAGCGCAGGAGCGCGGGCCAGGGCCCCGGCAGCGGCGGCACGGCCTACTTCGTCTTCAACACCAAGAGCCCGGGCACCGCCGAGATCACGCTGCGCGACTGCTGGCGCTGCGGCCGGAGCTCCACGCCGCCCGACGAGGAGAGCAGGCGGCAGTCGGGCGAGGCGGTCTTCGAGATCACCGTGCGCTGAGCACGGCCCGGCACAACACGTCGAGGGTGGTCGCGGTGATCACCTCGGCGTCGGCGTCGGCGTCGGCGCCGGACTCGGCGCACGCGGCCAGGCGGCGCCGGCCCTCGCCCAGGATGCTCCACCCCAGGTGGGCCACCAGGTCCGGATGCGGCTCCCCGGCCTCGGCGAGCAGGCCGCGCAGCGGCTCGATCATCGTCTCGTGCAGCTGGTCGAGCCGGTGGCGGCACTCGGCGGGCAGGTCGGCCGCGGCCACCGCGCGCAGCAGCGCGTGGTCGGGGCTGGTGACGAACGCCAGCGACACGGCGCCGAAGGCGCGCACCCGCTCCTCCAGGCCGCCGTCGCGGGTGGCCGTGACGAGCCGGTCGGCCCAGCGGGGGATCGCGTCCTCCACGAGCTGGGCCAGGATGTCGGCGGTGGAGGAGAAGTAGCGGTAGACGCTGGAGCGGGCCAGCCCGACCCGCGCGCCCACGGCCGCGGGGGTGAGCCCGGCCGGGCCCTCGGCCGCCAGGACCTCCATGGCGGCCGCCAGCAGGGCCGCGTGCTGGCTGGCCCGATGGTCGGCCACCGTGGCGGCGCTGATCCTCGGCACCGGACTCACTCCTCCTCGCGTCGTCTCCCCCCAGTATCGGGCAGCAGGAACGTCGCCCCGACGCCGCCGAACAGCACGATGCCGGTCACGATCGTGACCCGGCGGGTGGCGTCGGCCGCCGCCGCCACCGCGGCGGCGTGGTCGGCCGGCTCCCTGATCGCCGCGACGGCCGCGCCGGCGCTCTCCCGTACGGCCTGCCCGAGCGCGGGCTTGCCGGGCAGGCGTTCGGCCATCGCCGCGTCCAGACCGGTGACCAGGACGGCGCCCAGCACCGCGATGCCGACGGCGGCGCCGAGCTGCCGGATCGTGCTCTGGAGCCCGGAGGCCACGCCGGAGCGGCGGGCGGGCACGTCGGCGAGCATCACGTTCGGGAGCTGGGCCGAGGCGAAGCCGACGCCGACGCCGTACACGACGAGCCACGGCACCAGCGTCCACGGGCCGAGCGAGGGGGAGACGGCCAGGCCGATCGCGATCGCGCCCACGGCCTCCAGGACGAGCCCCAGCCGCACGACGACTCTGGGCGCCAGGCCCAGCCGCGGCACGACGCCGCCCGCCAGGAACGTGCCCCCGGCCAGCGAGGCGATGATCAGGCCGGTGGCGAACGCGGTGAACCCCATGGCCGCCTGCAGGAACAGCGGCAGCACCAGGATCAGGCCGAACTCGCCGAGACTGATGATCATCGCGGCGGCGCCGCCGTACCTGAAGGAGGGGATGGCGAACAGCGACAGGTCCAGCACGACCGGGCGGCCCGATCGTGCCCGCGACCGCTCGACCAGCAGCAGCGCGGTCAGCGCAAGCGCGGCGAGCCCGAAGGCGAACGGGATCGGCGAGACGCCGCCGAGCGGCCAGTCCCACCCGAACAGCGCGGCCTCGCCGGTCGGCGTGAACCAGCCGTAGCGCTGGCCCTCGATCAGGCCGAACACCAGCGCGGCCGGGCCGGCCACCGACAGCAGCACGCCGGGGACGTCCGAGCCGCCCGCCGCCGGGTCCTTCGACTCGGGCACCCTGGCCGTGCCGAGCAGCACGAGCAGGCCGATGGGCAGGTTCACCCAGAACGCCCAGCGCCAGCCGAAGTCGGTCACCACCCAGCCGCCGAGCAGCGGGCCGAGCGCGGCCATGCCGCCGATGATCGAGCCCCAGACGGCGAAGGCGATCGTCCGGCGCGAGCCCGTGTAGAGGGAGTTGATGATCGCCAGCGTCATCGGGACCACCATGGACGCCCCGACCCCCTGGACCACCCGGGCGGCGATGAGCAGCGCGCCGCTCGGCGCGGAGGCGGCCAGCATGCTCGCGGCCAGGAACACCACCAGGCCGACGGCGAACATCCGGCGCCTGCCGTGCACGTCGCCGGTCCGGCCGAGGGGGATGAGCAGGGCGGCGAAGGCCAGGGAGTAGATGGAGTTGACCCACTCGACGTCCGTGGCCGACAGGCCCAGATCGCCCATGATCGCGGGGACGGCGACGTTCACGATCGTCGCGTCGATGATGATCATCGACATCCCGACGCCGAGCACGATCAGCGGGAGCCAGCTCTGCCGGGTCCGCGCATTTAGCGACACCATGTCCCTAAAGATAGCAACATGCTGTCTCGAAACAAGGGGTAAGCTCCGGATCATGGACTTCATCCGGGTGCGTGCCTCGGCCGACGGCGCCGAGACGATCTCCTACTGGACCGGCGACGTCTACGGCTGGCAGGACGACGACGGCCCCCATCACCTGTTCGGCTTCGAGGGGCTGAACGTGGCGCGGGCCCGCCCGGCCGACGGCGGCTGGGAGCTGCTGACCAGAGAGGCGGCGCTCTACCTCGACCCGAGGACCAGGGAACCGATCGACGTGTGGGACAACCCGCTCACCGGACGGTCCGTCGAGGTGCAGCACGTCTTCAACGACCCGGTCAACCAGCGGCTCGGGGCCTATCCGGTGCCGGTGACGCGGTTGGGAGAGCAGGTCGTCTTCAACGCCGACATCCGCCTTTCCTACCCCTCGCCACTACCTGTCGCGAAATATCCGGAGAACTCGGCTCGGGACACGTACCGGGCGCTGGAGCTGTTCCAGTTCTTCGCCTCGGCCGCCGACGTCGAGTCCGGCATGCCCGACGTGCCGGCGGTCTTCTCCTGGTGCCGGGTCTCGCCCTGGCTGCCCTGGATGGCCATGGGGCAGCGGCCGGGCGGGCTGGTCTACCACTGCCGGGGCGCCAAGGTCGCCGACGTCCCCGGGCGGCTGCGCGAGCGCGTCGGCGAGCACTTCCTGCACGCCCCCGCCGAGTGGAGCGCGCCCAACATGACGAGCTGGACGGCCTTCGCCGATAAGGTCGGTCGGTGAGCACCGACCTGTTCTGCGAGATCATCGCCGGCGCGCGTCCCGCCCACGTGGTGAGCGCCGACGAGGTGGCCGTCTCCTTCCTCGACACCCGTCCGGTCTTCAAGGGGCACGTGCTCGTCGTGCCGCGGCTGCACGTCGAGACGCTGGCCGACCTCGCCGACGTCGGGCCGTTCTTCTCCCGGGTGCAGGCCGTGGCCAGGGCCGTGGAGGAGGGGCTGGAGGCGGCCGGCACGTTCGTGGCGATGAACAACCGGATCAGCCAGAGCGTGCCCCACCTGCACGTGCACGTCGTGCCGCGCAACCGCAAGGACGGGCTGCGCGGCTTCTTCTGGCCGCGCACCACCTACGACTCCGCGCAGGAGGCCGAGACCTACGCGGCGGCCGTCGCCAAGGCGCTGGCGGCCGAGTGAGGCTCGCACGTGGTGCCCGTGCCCGTGCCCGTGCCGGTGCAGGTGCAGGTGCCGGGGGCGGCGCGGGCGGCGGCGGGCGCTAGGCTCGGGGCGCGTGGAGTACCTGGTCGGCGTCGCCGTCGTGGCCGTGCTGGTGGGCGTGCCCGCGATCGTGCTCTGGCGCGTCATGCGGGGCCGCCGCGAGCTGGGCACCAGCCCGGCCGAGCGGGCCACGTTCGAGACCCTGCACACCGCCTCCATGGCCGGGCCGCCGCTGCGGGCCGGGCTGACCCCCGAGGGCGCCGAGCGCGCCTCCCGCCACCTGCGCGCGCTGCTCGGCTCGGCCGCGCTCGCGATCACCGACCGCGAGCGCCTGCTCGTCTACGACGGCGCCGGCGACCACCACGCCGCCCAGGCGTTCGAGCACGCCGCCGCCACCCTGCGGGACGGCCGCACCCAGGTGCTCACCATCGACTGCGAGCTGCTCGAATGCCCGATCCGGCACGCCGTCGTCGTCCCGCTCACCACCGACGACCGGCTGGTCGGCGCGCTGGCCGCCTACGGGCAGAACGCCTCGGCCGGCCTGGTCAGGGCGGCGCAGGAGGTGGCCGGCTGGGTGAACTCGCAGCTGGAGCTCGCCGAGCTCGACCGCTCGCGCACGCTGCTCATGGAGGCCGAGGTCCGGGCCCTGCGCGCGCAGATCTCGCCGCACTTCATCTACAACTCGCTCACCACGATCGCCTCCTTCGTCCGTACGGACCCAGAACGCGCCCGCGAGCTGCTGCTGGAGTTCGCCGACTTCACCCGCTACTCCTTCCGCCGGCACGGCGAGTTCACCACGCTGGCCGAGGAGCTGCACTCGATCGAGCGCTACCTCACCCTCGAACATGCCAGGTTCGGCGACCAGTTGCAGGTCACCCTGCGCATCGCCCCCGAGGTGCTGCCGGTGGCGGTGCCGTTCCTGTGCCTGCAGCCGCTGGTCGAGAACGCCGTCCGGCACGGCCTGGAGAGCCGCAACGGCGTCGGCCGCATCACGATCATCGCCGAGGACGCCGGCGCCGAGTGCCGCATCACCGTCGAGGACGACGGCCTCGGCATGGACCCCGAGCGGCTGCGCCGCATCCTGGCCGGCGAGATCGCCCCCACCGGCGGCGTCGGCCTGGCCAACGTCGACGAACGGCTCCGCCAGGTCTACGGCGACGAGTACGGCCTGGTCGTCGAGACCGGCCCGGGCGCGGGCACCAAGGTCAACGTGCGCCTGCCGAAGTACCACCCCGGCGTCTCGGCCCGCTGACCTTCAACCAGGCCGCCCTCATACCTGCCCCCACCTGTGACCCCGCCGTGACGGCCTTGACGTTTGGTGCCGGTTTCATCACTGTCTAATGCATTCGAGGTGTGAGGAGTGACGTGTGACCGGGCTGCGCGTCCTGGCGGTGGACGACGAGCTACCCGCGCTGGAGGACCTGTCCTACCTGCTCCGCGCCGACGCCCGCATCGGCGAGGTGGTGACGGCCCGCGACGGGGCGGCCGCGCTGCGCCTGCTGGACCGCGGCATCGCCGAGGGCCGCCCGATCGACGCCGTCTTCCTCGACATCCGCATGCGCGGGCTGGACGGCGTCGTGCTCGGACGGCTGCTGTCGCAGTTCGCCAACCCGCCGCGGGTCGTGTTCGTCACCGCCTACGAGGAGCACGCGGTGGACGCCTTCGAGATCAAGGCCGAGGACTACCTGCTCAAACCGGTACGTCCCGAACGGCTCGCCGAGGCCATCAGGCGCGTGGCGGTCTCGGCCGACGTGCCCGCCGAGACCGGCGAGAGCGACACCATCCCCGTCGAGCTGGGCGGCGTGACCCGGTTCGTATCCAGCGCCGACGTCCTCTACGTGGAGGCCCAGGGCGACTACGCCCGGCTGCACACCGCGAACGGCAGCCACCTCGTCCGCATCCCCCTCGCCACGCTGGAGGAACGCTGGGCCCCCGCCGGGTTCGTCCGGGTGCACCGCAGCCATCTGGTGGCCGTCAAGCACATCGAGGAACTGCACATCGACTCGGGCCGGTGCAGCGTGCGGGTCGGCGACACCGAGCTCCCGGTGAGCCGCCGGCACACCCGCGAGCTGCGCGACCTGCTGGTCCGCCGCGCCAGGAAGGGCAGGACGGAATGACCCCCGAACCCCGGCCGGGGCGTCCGGCGGGGTCGCCGCGCACCGACCCCGCCGCCCGCCGCACCGACGCCGCCCGCCGCATGGACGCCTTCCGCCGCTCCGAGACGCCGCGCCGGGTCAGCGTCACCAGCCCGCGCACCGCCGCCGCCCGCCGCCCCCGCTACCCGGCCACCAGGGAGATCGACGAGCAGACCCGCCTCGGCGAGGTCTACATGCGCTCGCTGCTGCGCACCCAGTTCCGGCTCGCCCTGTTCGTCTGCACCGTGCTGGCCTGCGTGGTCGGCGGCCTGCCGCTGCTGTTCCTGCTCATCCCCGAACTGCGCGAGGTGGACGTCCTCGGCGTCTCCCTGCCCTGGGCGGTGCTGGCCGGGCTCATCTACCCCGCCTTCGTCATCGGCGCCTGGCTGTACGTCCGCCAGGCCGAGCGCAACGAACGCCACTTCGCCGAGCTGGTGGAACGCCGGTGACCGGCGCGAAGGGCCCCTCGTGAGCCTCACCGCGGTGGTCGTCGTGATGGCGGCGGCCGTGCTCATCGGCGCGTACGGCATCAGGTTCTCCCGCACCACCTCCGACTTCTACGTCGCCTCCCGGACCGTCAGCCCGCTGTGGAACGCCTCCGCCATCGGCGGCGAGTACCTGTCGGCGGCCTCCTTCCTCGGCGTCGCCGGGCTCGTCCTGTCCTACGGCGTGGACATGTTGTGGCTGCCCGTCGGCTGGACCGGCGGCTACCTGGTGCTGCTGGTGCTGGTGTCGGCGCCGCTGCGGCGCTCGGGGGCGTACACGCTGCCCGACTTCGCCGAGGCCAGGCTGGAGTCGATGACCGTGCGCAGGACCGCCAGCGTGCTCGTCGTCCTGATCGGATGGCTGTACCTGATGCCGCAGTTCCAGAGCGCCGGGCTGGTGCTGCGCACGATCACCGGCGCGCCGGTGTGGGCGGGCGGGCTGCTGGTCGCCGGGGTGGTGGCGGTGAACGTGTTGTCCGGCGGCATGCGGTCGATCACGTTCGTGCAGGCGTTCCAGTACTGGCTCAAGCTGACCGCGCTGGCCGTGCCGCTGGTGTTCCTGCTGCTGGCCTGGAAGGGCGACGGCGCGCCCGCCCTCAGCGTCCAGGACGCCGCCACCTGGCAGATGCCGCTGGCCGGGGCCAAGGAGTACGGGCTCTACTCGACGTACTCGCTGATCCTGGCCACGTTCCTCGGCACGATGGGCCTGCCGCACGTGCTCGTGCGCTTCTACACCAACCCCGACGGCCGGGCCGCCCGCCGTACGACGCTGGTCGTGCTGACCCTGCTCGGCGCGTTCTACCTGCTGCCCGCCCTGTACGGCTGGCTCGGCCGCCTCTACGCCCCCGACCTCGTGCGCACCGACGCGGTCGTGCTCACCCTGCCCAGCCGCATGATCGGCGGCACGCTCGGCGACCTGCTCACCGCCCTGGTGACGGCCGGGGCGTTCGCGGCCTTCCTGTCCACCTCCTCGGGGCTGACCGTGTCCGTCGCCGGGGTGATCGCGCAGGACCTGCTGAAGGGCGGGGTGCGCTCGTTCCGGATCGCCACGCTGATGGCCGTCGCCGTGCCGCTGGCGCTGGCGTTGTGGGCGCGGGCGCTGCCGGTCGCGGACGTCGTGGGGCTGGCGTTCGCGGTGGCCGCCTCGTCGTTCTGCCCGCTGCTGGTGCTGGGCATCTGGTGGCGGCGGCTCACCACCACCGGGGCGCTGGCCGGGCTGTTCGTGGGGGGCGGGCTCGCCTGCTCGGCCGTGCTCGCCACGATCACCGGGGGGCCGTACGAGGGGCTCGCGGGGGCGCTGCTGGCCCAGCCGGCGGCCTGGACGGTGCCGATCGCGTTCACGGTGATGGTGTCGGTGTCGTTCCTGACGCCGCACCGCGTGCCGCCCGGGGTGGCCCGCACGATGGTCCGCCTCCACACCCCGGAGAACCTCGACCTGGACCGCGGCGACTGGCACCCCCGCTCCCCATGACCCCGCGCCCGGCCGGCGTGCCGGTGGGCGTCCGGCCGCCTGCCGCCTCGCTCAGGCGCCGGGACCTTCCCTCTCACGACCAGCCCGCGGCGACGCCTCCCAGGCGCTGGGACCTTCCCTCTCACGACCAGCCTGCGGCGACGCCTCCCAGGCGCTCCGACGCCACCCCGTTCCCGGCGGCGCCCTCGTTCCGCGCCACACCTGCGGCCCCCGCGCCGCCCGCCGCCCTTGACGCGGCCGGGCTCGTGCGGTCGCTCGCGGCTCGGGGCGTACGGTCGCCTCGCGTGGGACGCGGGATGTCGCCCCGGTCGTGGGGCTGTTCGCTCTGGGGCGGCGGGTCCAGGCCGGGCCGGTACGGGCCGGCGGCGCGCGGGGACGTGCTCCGGCCGGGCCAGGGCTGATCCGCCCCTTCCAGCCGGGCCGACCCCTCGGGCTCGGTGTCGGGTGGGGCCGGGGATCGGCCCGGGCGCGGCTGGGCGGTCCCCTGGGGCGGGACGTGCGGACGGGTCCACTCCTGCGACGTGCCGCCGGGGTGGGACGCGGGGCGGCCGGGCTGCTGTTGCTGCGCGGACGCCTGCGACGTGTGAGCGGGCTGGACCGGCGCCTGCGCCCGAGGGCCGGGTTGGGACGGTATCCGGTGGGCCAGGCCGGGATGGGACGGCTCCTGCGGCGGAGGGTCCAGACCCGGGCGGGGGCCGACGCCGGCGTGCGGGGTCCTGGAACGTCCGGGCCCCGGGTCACGGACGTCGGGCCCGGCCGCGCGGGAACGCCTGTCCGCAGGCGGCGGCATGACGTCCCGCGCCTGCCGGACGGGCTCGTCAGGGACGGTTCCCTCGTCGGGGGCGAAGTACGGTCGGGTCGGGGGCGTGGGCGGGGAGGCGTCGCCGTGCCGGGCGGCCTGTTCGGTCATGGGTCTGGCGGCCGTGCCGGCGTGGGTCTCGACGTCGAGCACCTCGTGTCCCGGGACGGTGTGCGGGGCCTGCTCGCCCGGGGCCGCGTGGCGGATGGTCCGTCCGGTGGCCGCGCCCAGGTCGCCCGCGTGCTTCCGCTCCGGCCGCCAGGAGGGCGCGCCGCCCCTCGGCCACCCCCGCCACACCCCGCCCTCCGGCCGGCTTCCCCGCATCCCGCGGCCCTCTTCCGGCGAGCCTCCCCGTGCCCCGCCGCCCTCTTCCGGCCGGCTTCCCCGCATCCCGCGGCCCTCTTCCTGCGGGCCTCCCCGAACTCCGCCGCCCTCTCCCGGCCGCCCTCCCCGAACCCCGCCTCCCTGCGCGGCCGAGGCGGTCGTCCCCGCGGCGGGCGTTCCCGGACCGGGTGTGCCCGGGGTGCGGGGGGCTGCGGTGGCCGGTTCGAAGAAGGACGACTCCGCGGCCGGGGAGTCCGGGGTGGCGGGGAAGGCGTGGCGCGGGGTGCGGGGCGGGGGAGCGGCGGTGGCCGGGGGCAGGTGGTCCAGGAGGTGGGGGGCGGCGGTCAGGAGGTGGTCGATGAGGTGCGCCACGTCGTCCAGCCGCACCCGCAGCGTCGCCCGCGCCCGCGGGCCGTCGCGCCGGCCCTCCGGCCCGGCCTCCTCCACCCGCAGCCCGGAGATCTCCAGGCACACCTCAGGGCTCGGACGGGCGGGCGCGCCGGAGCCGGGCGCCTGCTCCTCGGGCGTACGGTCGTCGCGGTACGGGCTGCTCTCGGCCATGACCTGCGATTACCCCTGCCGTATCCCATTAGGCTCCGAAATAAGGGGACTTGGGGGAGGTTTGACCGGAAGGTCAGACAACAGGCGGCAACTCGCCGGACCCTCGGGCGACCAGCTCCACGGGAACCGTGATCCGGCGCGGCTCGCGTACGGGATCCAGCAGCAGCTCCACCGCGCCGCGCGCCAGCCGGTCGATGTCGTACCGCACCACCGTCACCCCCGGGCTGAACAGGCCGGCCAGCGCGAAGTCGTCGAACCCCACGTACGCCGGCCGCTCGGGACGCCCCCGCAACGCCTGCAGCACCCCGATCGCCGCCCGGTTGTTCGTCGCGAAGAACGCCGTCGGCGGGCCGGGCAGATCGAGCAGCCGCCCCACCTCGTACGACACCCGCCCCGGATCGAACACCCCCCGCACCACCAGCGCCTCGTCGGCCGCCACCCCCGCCTCGCGCAGCGCCGCCCGGTAGCCACGGGCCCGGTGGTGCACCGAGCTCAGCCCGTCGTCGTCGGAGATCAGCGCGATGCGGCGGTGCCCGTGGGCGAGCAGGTGCGCGGTCGCCGTCCGGCCGCCGCGCTCGTCGTCGAGCATGACCACGTCGGCGCGGTCGAGCCCGCGCGGCACGCGGTCGACGAAGACCGTGCGCGGGCCGCCGTGCTCGGCCAGCCAGGAGTGGTCGGCCGCCGAGGGCACGACGATCAGCGCGTCCACGCCCCGCGCGTGCATCGACTCGATCAGCATGCGCTCCTTGTCCGGACGCTCCTCGTACGAGCCGAACACCACCAGCGCCTCGTGCTCGGCCGCCGCCGCCTCCACCGCGGCGGCCAGGCGGGCGTAGAACTCGTTGGAGATGTTCTCCATCACCAGGCCGAGCGTGAGCATGGTCGCGCCGCGGGCCAGCCGGGCGGCGGCCTCGTTGCGGCGGAAGCCGAGCGCGCTGATCGAGTCGTGCACCCGCTGCTGCAGCGAGGCCCGGACGTGCGGCTCCTGGTTGACCACGCGGGACACCGTCTTCAGGCTGACGCCCGCGTGCCGGGCGACGTCCGCCATGGTGGGCTTACGCGTTGTCATAGTCTGCCCCCATGGAGGATGAATGGATCTGCGGCCGGATGGGCGAGGACGAGCCGTGGACGCTGGGCGCGGTGAACCCGCCGGTGTTCGAGAACTCGTTGTTCACCTTCGGGACGGCGGCCGAGCTCGGCGCCGCGATCCGGGACGAGGACGAGCGGTACGTCTACGGCCGCGGCACCAACCCGACCGTCGACGTGGCGCAGCGCAAGCTGGCCGCGCTGGAGCGCGGTGAGCGGGCCAAGTGCTTCGGCTCGGGGATGGGCGCCATCTCGGCGACGATCTCCTCGCTCGTCTCGGCCGGCGACCACGTGCTGGTGCTCGGCGCGGTGTACGGGCCGACCACGCAGTTCCTGCGCTACCTGGAGAAGTACGGCGTCACGCATACGCACGTCGACGACCTCGCGGGATGTGACAGCGCTATCAGGGCGAGTACCCGCCTACTCTACTTCGAGTCGCCCTCCTACATGGCGTACGCGATCGTGGACATCGCCGAGGTGGCGGCCTGGGCGCGCGGGCGCGGGCTCGTCACGGTGATGGACAACACCTGGTCCACGCCGCTGTTCCAGAAGCCGCTGACGCTGGGCGTGGACCTGGTCGTGCACTCGCTCTCCAAATACGTCGGCGGGCACAGCGACCTGGTCGGCGGCGTGGTGGTCGGCCCGGCGCGGCTGATCCGGCCGCTGGCGCTGACGGAGTACCAGCTCTACGGCGCGGCCATGTCGCCGCACGACGCGGCCAAGGTGATCAAGGGGCTGCGCACGCTGCCCGTGCGCATGGCCGCCCACCAGGAGCGGGGGCTCGCGGTGGCGGCGTTCCTGGAGGGGCATCCCGCCGTACGGGCGGTGAACCACCCGGGGTTGCCCTCGCATCCGGGCCATGCGACCGCGTTGCGGCAGATGTCCGGCTTCTCCAGCCTGTTCAGCATCGAGCTCGCCACGGACGATCGCCAACAGGCCGCACTTTTCCTCGATAAATTGCGACATTTCAGGATCGGGGTGTCCTGGGGTGGCTTCGAGAGCCTGGTCAACGCCCCCGCCCTGACCGTCGAGGAGAGCGTACGGGCCACCATGGGCATCCCCGTCGGCCTGGCCCGCCTGTCGATCGGCCTGGAGCCCGCCGCGACCCTCATCGAGGACCTGGACCAGGCGCTGGGCGCCCTGCCCGGCCCGCCGCGTCCGATATCGGGGTGAACGGAATACCCGACCGCTCATCGCGCCGAACAGACCTTTCACCGCAGGCCATCCCCAACTAATCGCGGTACGCGAGCGGCTCGCCGAACAGCACCCCCACGGCTCTCCACGACGGGTAGGTTGCGCTCTTACGTTGAGCGTGATCCGCATCACAGTGGAGGTCTCGTGACGACCAGAGAACATGACGCGTCCGTCTATGAACAGGTGCAGGAGAGCAGTGAGTTCCAGGAGTTGAAGCGGCGTTTCCGCCGCTGGACCTTCCCCATGACGGTGGCCTTCCTGGTGTGGTACCTGCTGTACGTGGTGCTGTCCGGGTGGGCCCGCGGCTTCATGGGCATCAAGTTGTTCGGCGACATCAACGTCGGGCTGATCTTCGGGTTGCTGCAGTTCGTCTCGACGTTCCTCATCGCGTGGGCGTACGCGCGGCACGCCGAGAAGAAGCTCGACCCGATCGCCGACAAGCTCCGTCACGAGGTCGAGGAGAAGACGCAGTGAGTTCCACGACGCTGGGGATGATCCTCTTCCTCACCTTCGTCGCCGGCACCCTGGCCATCACGTTCTGGGCCAGCCGCCAGACCAAGACCGCCGCCGACTACTACGCGGGCGGCCGGTCCTTCAGCGGCGTCCAGAACGGCCTGGCGATCGGCGGCGACTACATGTCGGCCGCCTCCTTCCTCGGCATCGCCGGCATCATCGCCGTCTCCGGCTACGACGGGTTCCTGTACTCCATCGGGTTCCTGGTCGCCTGGCTGGTGGCGTTGCTGCTGGTGGCCGAGCTGATGCGGAACTCCGGCAAGTTCACCATGGCCGACGTGCTGGCGTTCCGGATGAGCCCGCGCCCGGTGCGCACGGCGGCGGGCGTGTCCACGATCGTGGTCAGCATCTTCTACCTGCTGGCCCAGATGGTCGGTGCGGGCGCGCTGGTCGGCCTGCTGCTCGGCATCACCAGCGAGGCCGGCAAGGTCTGGACGATCATCGGCGTCGGCGCGCTGATGATCGTCTACGTGGTGTTCGGCGGCATGAAGGGCACCACCTGGGTCCAGATCGTCAAGGCCGTGCTGCTGATGACCGGCGCCGCGCTGGTGACGCTGCTGGTGCTGGGCAAGTACGGCTTCAACCTGTCGTCCCTGCTCGGCCAGGCCGCCGCCACCAGCGGCCCGAAGGCCAACCCCGGCAACTTCCTCATCCCCGGCCTGAAGTACGGCACCGACGCCCAGGGGCTCGCGGGCAAGATCGACCTGATCAGCCTCGGTCTCGCGCTGGTGCTCGGCACGGCGGGCCTGCCGCACATCCTCATCCGCTTCTACACCGTCCCCACCGCCAAGGACGCCCGCAAGTCGGTCCTGTGGGGCATCGGCATCATCGGCGTGTTCTACCTGCTGACGCTGGTGCTCGGCTTCGGCGCGGCGGCCATCGTCGGCAAGACCGACATCCTCAAGGCCGACAAGGCGGCCAACACCGCCGCCCCGCTGCTCGCCGAGCGGATCGGCGCGCAGATCTTCGGCGACGTCGGCGGCACGATCCTGCTCGCGCTGATCGGCGCCGTGGCCTTCGCCACGATCCTGGCCGTCGTCGCCGGCCTGACCCTCGCCTCCTCCTCCAGCTTCGCCCACGACCTGTACGCGCACGTCTTCAAGCGCGGCGGCGCCAGCGAGCGGCAGGAGGTCGTGGTGGCCCGCGTCTCGGCCCTGGTGATCGGCGCCATCGCGATCGGCCTCGGCATCCTCGCCCAGGGCCAGAACGTCGCGTTCCTGGTCGCCCTGGCCTTCGCCATCGCGGCCTCGGGCAACCTGCCGGCGATCCTCTACAGCCTGTTCTGGAAGA
This sequence comes from Nonomuraea sp. NPDC001831, assembly GCF_042892035.1. NCBI lineage: Bacteria > Bacillati > Actinomycetota > Actinomycetes > Streptosporangiales > Streptosporangiaceae > Nonomuraea > Nonomuraea sp. NPDC001831. The sequence goes on from NZ_JBIATU010000005.1 coordinate 182,782, forward strand.
GGTTCAACACGGCGGGCGCGGTCGCGGCCATCTACGGCGGCCTCGGCTCGGCGCTGATCCTGGTGATCTTCTCGCCGGTGGTCTCGGCCCCGCCGCCGCCCCCCGGCGCCGCGGTGACCGCGCTGATCCACGGCGTGGACTTCCACTGGTTCCCGCTGAGCAACCCGGGCATCGTCTCCATCCCGCTCGGCTTCCTGTTCGGCTGGCTGGGCACGATCCTCAGCAAGGAGTACAACGCCGCCAAGTACGCCGAGATCGAGGTGCGCTCGCTGACCGGCGTGGGCGCCGAGAAGGCCGCCGAGCACTGACCCTCGCTCTCCCTGCGTGAACGGGGCCCGGCCTGCCACAGGCCGGGCCCCGTTTACGGGTGCCCGGCAGGGGAAGCGGTCCCGGGCTCCGCTGTCACCCCTGACCGGCAGCGAGAACCCAGTGACATGAGTGGTCGACGCGATCTCGGCGACACCGGTGCGTTCTCAGGCAGACGAACGCGGCCACACCGCCCCGCGCCGCCTTGACAGTGTGGAGGGCGAAACCCCATGAGATCCGCCACGAGATCCGCCATGAGATCCCCCGTCGTCCGCTGGCCGGCGCTCACCCTCTCCCTGGCTCTGGCCCTCGCCGGGTGCGCCAGGGGGACCGGGGGCGGGACGGCGGCCGCCCAGCAGCCCAGCCGGTACGACCCGGCCGCCACGTTCACGGGCACCCTGACCGTCATGGGGTTCGGCGCCGGCGACGAGATCGGCGCCACCCGCCTGGACAAGGCCAGGGCCGCGCTCGGCGGGGCGGACGTCAAGCTCGTCGAGGGCGACCTCGACATCCAGCAGTTCCTGTCCTCGGTGGCGGCCGGCGACCCGCCCGACCTCGTCTACGCCAACCGCGACCAGATCGGCACCTTCGCCTCCCGCGGCGCGATCGTCCCGCTCACCGCCTGCGTCAAGGGCGAGCGGATCGACACCTCGATGTACGACAGGAACGCCCTGGCCCAGGTGACGTTCGGCGGCGAGGTCTGGGCCGTCCCGGAGTTCAACCAGGTCCAGATCGTCATGGCCGACGCCGGCCTGCTCAAGGAGGCCGGGCTCACCGTCGCCGACGTCAACGGCTCCGACTGGAAGAAGATCACCGAGGCGACGAAGAAGCTGGTCAAGGCGCCGGGCGGCAAACTCCGGGTGATCGGCTTCGACAGCAAGCTGCCCGAGTTCCTGCCCTTGTGGGCCAAGGCCAACGGCGCCGACCTGCTGTCGCCCGACGGGCGCACCGCGCGGCTCAACAGCCCGCAGGTGGTCCAGGCGCTGGAGTTCGCCGTCGGGATCTACGCCGCCCAGGGCGGCTTCGCCAAGGTCAAGGCGGTGCGCGACGCGGCCGACTTCTTCGGCAAGGGCAACCAGTTCGCCGAGCACGGGCTCGGGGCGATGCCCATGGAGCAGTGGTACGTCAACGTGCTCAACGACGTCTCGCCCAAGGCGTCGCTGGCCTTCGACGCCTTCCGCACGCCGCAGGGCGAGCCGCTGGCCTACTCGTCCGGATCGGCCTGGGCCATCCCCAAGGGGGCCGGGAACGCCGCGGCCGCCTGCCGCTTCGCCAGGACGATGACCCTTGTGGACACCTGGACGGCCGCCGCCCGCGCCCGGCTGGACAAGCGCAAGGGCCAGGGCAAGCCGTTCACCGGCGTGCTGACCGGCAACGTGCGGGCCGACAAGGAGATCCGGAAGATGCTCACCTCGGGCGGCGAGCCCTGGGACTCGGGCGTCAAGGCGTTCTACGAGGCCAACGAGCACACCTTCAGCCTGCCGGCCAACCCGGCCGACAAGGAGTTCAAGGACGCCTGGCAGGGCGCGGTGAACCGGGTGCTCAACGGCCAGGACCAGCCCCGGCGGGCGCTCGACGAGGCCCAGCGGGACGCCCAGGCCGCACTCGACAAGGCGTGGGCCGGGTGGACGAAGCGCACCGACTGACATGGCCCGCACCCGCATCCGCAGCACGCGCTTCGTCGAGACCCGGGCGGCGCTGCTGTTCATCAGCCCGTGGCTGGCCGGTTTCCTGATCTTCACCGCCTGGCCGATCGTCAACAGCGCCTACCTGTCGCTGACCGACTACGACGTCATCAACGACCCGGACTTCGTCGGCCTCGACAACTACCGGCAGCTGTTCGCCGACCCGAAGGTCGGACTCGCGCTGTGGAACACCTTCGTCTACACCGCGCTGTCCGTGCCCGCCCACATCGTCGTCGCGCTCGGGCTCGCCCTGCTGCTCAACACGGCGGCGCGGGCCACCGGGTTCTTCCGCACCGCCTACTTCCTGCCCAAGATGACGCCGCCGGTGGCGGTCGGCATCCTGCTGCTGATGTTGTTCAACGGCCAGAACGGGCTGATCAACGGCGCGCTCGGCCTGCTGGGGATCGACGGCCCCGCCTGGACCACCGATCCCGACTGGGTCAAGCCGGGCCTGGTGCTGATGCACCTGTGGACCGTCGGCTCGTCGATGATCATCCTGCTCGCCGCCCTGCGCGGCGTCCCCCAGGAACTGCACGACGCCGCGCTGGTGGACGGCGCCGGCTGGTGGCGCCGCACGCTGCGCATCACCGTGCCGCTGATCAGCCCGACGCTGTTCTTCCTGTTCATCGTGAACACCATCAACGCCCTGCAGTCCTTCACCGAGGCGTACACGGCCTTCTTCGGCGCGGGCAACACGACCTACGGCAACGACGCCGCCCTGTTCTACGTGATCTACCTGTTCCAGCAGGCCTTCGAGTTCCTGCACATGGGGTACGCCTCGGCGCTGGCCTGGCTGCTGTTCATCGTGATCATGCTGATCACCGCCGTGCAGATCCTGGTGACCAGGCGGTACGTGCACTACGAAGGGGGACAGCCGTGAGACGCCTGCGGCGCGTCGCCGCGTTCACGGCGCTGACCGCGTTCGCCGGCGCGTTCATCTACCCGTTCGTGTGGCTGCTGAGCGCCTCGTTCAAGCCGCGCGGCGAGGTGTTCGACAACCGGCTGCTGCCCGAGACGTTCACCTTCGACAACTACATCAAGATCTGGCAGGAGGCGCCGCTCGCGCTCTGGATGGCCAACACGCTGCTGGTCACCGTACTGGCGGCGGTCGCGGTCACGTTCAGCAGCGCCATGGTGGCCTGGGGGTTCGCCTACTTCCGCTTCCCCGGCAGAGGGCCGCTGTTCGGGCTCGTGCTGGCCACGATGATGCTGCCCGGAGCGGTCACCATGATCCCGGTGTTCCTCATCTGGAACTCCCTCGGCATGGTGGGCACCCTCACGCCCCTGTGGGCCCAGAACCTGTTCGGCAGCGCCTTCTACATCTTCCTGCTGCGGCAGTTCTTCCTCACGCTGCCGCGCGAGCCGTTCGAGGCGGCCAGGATCGACGGGGCGGACAACTGGACGATCTTCTCCAGGATCGCGCTGCCGCTGTGCCGGCCCGCCGTCGTGGTGACGCTGCTGTTCGAGTTCCAGATGGCCTGGACGGACCTGATGCGGCCGCTGATCTACCTGCGCGACTCCGGCACCTTCACCGTCCCGCGCGGCCTGAAGGCCCTGCTCGACCAGTACGGGTTCGGCGGCGAGTGGCACTGGGAGATCGTCATGACCGCCGGCGTGCTCACGACGATCCCGATGATCGTGCTGTTCTTCCTCGGCCAGAAGCACTTCGTCAAGGGCATCGCCACCTCCGGCGGCAGATGAGTCGCGCCGCCCTCCCGGGCCGGCCCGGTGCGGGACCGGCCCGGAAGGCGGGCGAATCAGCTTCCGACCGGCTCCGCGCGCAGCCGGGCCGAGTGCTTGACCAGGGTGATCAGCACCTCGCGGCTGGAGTCCCGCTTGCGCGCGTCGCACATCACGATCGGGATCGACGGGTTGAGCTGCAGCGCCAGCCGCACCTCGTCCAGCTCGAACGTCGGCGACCCCTCGAAGCAGTTGACCGCCACCACGAACGGCGTCCCGCGCCGCTCGAAGTAGTCGACCGAGGGGAAGCAGTCGGCCAGGCGGCGGGTGTCGGCCAGGATGACGGCCCCCAGGGAGCCCTCGGCCAGCTCGTCCCACACGAACCAGAAGCGTTCCTGCCCGGGGGTGCCGAACAGGTACAGGACGTAGTCGGTGCCCAGGGTGATGCGCCCGAAGTCCATGGCCACCGTGGTGGTGCGCTTGGCCTCCACGGAGGTCAGGTCGTCGACGCCCACGCTGCGGTCGGTCAGCACCTCCTCGGTGCGCAACGGCCGGGTCTCGGACACGGCTCCGACCATCGTCGTCTTGCCCGCCCCGAACCCTCCGGCGATCAGGATCTTGATCGCCGTCGGGAGGCGCGGGCGCTCAGAGCGAGCGAAGACCATCGAGCACCGCCCTGTACATCTTCATGTCATGCATGTCCACCTCGGATTGCGGTTCCTGGGCAGAGACGAGTTCGCGGTCGAACAGGTCGCCGAGCAGCACGCGGATCGTGCCGGCCGGCAGGTTGAGGTGCGCGGCTATCTCGGCGACGGACTTGGGTTCGCGGCAGAGCTGGAGGATGCGCAGGTGTTCGGGGTCCAGCCCGGCGTCGGGGCCCGGCGGCGGACCCACCGCCAGCGCCATGGAGATGAGGTCGAACTTGCCGTGCGCGGGCTGGGTCCGCCCGCGCGTGACGACGTAGGGCCGGATGATCTCCGGATCGATCCAGTGCTCGTCCGTGGACTCACCCGTGGTGCTCACCGGTCGCTCCTGGCCACGGCCTCGGCGTTGCGCGCGCCGGAGGTGAGGTACTGGCCGACCCGCGCCACCAGCATCGCCATCTCGTAGGCCACCAGCCCGATGTCGGCGTTCTGGGCGCACAGCACGGCCAGGCAGGCACGTTCGCCGGCGGTCGTCACGATCAGGAACTGCGACTTCCACTCCACGACCGTCTGCCGCACCGCGCCGGCGGCGATGTGGTCCGCGACGCCCTTGGCCAGGCTCTGCAGGCCGGAGGCGACGGCCGACAGGTGCTCCCCGTCGGTGCGCTGCAGACCGGCCGACGAGGCCATGAGCAGGCCGTCGGAGGACAGCACGATGGCGTGCTCGGCCTCCTTGATCCGGCCGATCAGGTCGTCGAGCAGCCAGTTGAGGTCGGTGCCCGCGGTGGGCGTCATGTCGGGCCTCCCGTCGGGAGCCGGGCCGCGGCGGTCATGCCTCGCCTCCCGGCTGCTCTTCCATCAGCCTGGCCGCCTCGGTGCGGCCAAGACGGGTGCCTGACTGCAGGGATCCCATCATGGCGCGGATCTCCTCGGGCGAGCGCTCGTCATCGTCCTCCTCGAAGTCGGGCTGCGTCGGCGTGTCGTCCCGCAGCGCTGGCGCCAGGTTGGCCTGAGGGACTCGGAACGGCAGGCCGGACGGCGTGAACTCGGTCACAGGCTGCTGCTCCGGTTCCGCGGGCGGTTCTGGTTCAGGTGAAGGCGAGGGTGCTGGTGCCGGGAAGGGGGTGGCCACCGCGTGGAGCTGGGCGGAGGCGGGCGCGGGACGCGGCGGGGTCAGGGTGCGCACGTTCTCGGCGGGCCGCGCGACCGTCGCCAGCGTGGTCCCGGTGCTCGTCCGGCGCGGCAGGCTCGGCCGCGTGTCGCCCTCCGGGTGCCGCGGCGCCGGGTCGAGCTCGACGAGCTCCTGCGGCAGCAGCACCACGACCGTGGTCCCCCCGTACGGGGAGGGCTTCAGCACGACCTGGATGTCGTGCCGCCGGGCGAGCTGGCTGACCACGTAGAGCCCCAGCCGGGCGGTGCCGGAGATGCGGAACTCCGGCGGGTCGGCGATGCGCTCGTTGGCCGCCTCCAGGTCCTCGGGCTTCATGCCGAGCCCGCGGTCCTCGATCTCGATGACGTACCCGTTGGCCACGAGCTGGCCACTGACCTGCACGTTCGTGTACGGCGGCGAGAACGACACGGCGTTCTCGATCAGCTCGGCCAGCAGGTGGATGACGTCACCGACGGCCCGGCCGACGAGCACCACCTCGCCCATCGGCATGAGCGTGACCCGGGTGTAGTCCTCGACCTCGGCCAGCGCGCCGCGCACGACGTCCACCATGGGGACGGCCCGCCGCCACGTACGGGCGGGCGACGAACCGGACAGGACGATCAGGTTCTCGGCGTTGCGCCGCATCCGGATGGCCAGGTGGTCGAGGCGGAAGAGCTCCTTCAGCTCCTCGGGGTCGGTCTCCCGGCGCTCCATCACGTCGAGGACGGTCAGCTGCCGGTGCACCAGGCCCTGGGTGCGGCGGGCGAGGCTGAGCAGGATGTCGCGGATGCTGCGGCGCAGCTCCGCCTGCTCGGCCGCGACGCTGATCGCCGTGCGCTGCACGGTGTTGAACGCCTGGCCCACCTGGCCGATCTCGTCGTCGCCGAACTCCAGCGCGGGCGCTTCCTTGGCGACGTCCACCACCTCGCCGTGGCCGATGCGCTCGACGATGCCGGGCAGGCGGTCGTCGGACAGCTCGTGGGCGGCGTCGCGCAGCTTCTGCAACTGGGCGAACAGGGAGCGGGCGGTGGTGATGGACAGGATGATCGAGGCGACGACGGCCACCAGCCCGAGACCGGCGGCCAGCACCAGCCGGACGATGACCCCGGCCGCGACGGGCACGACCCGGTCCACCAGGCGGTCGCCGGCGGCGAGCACCAGGGTGCTGAAGTCGGCCAGCGCCCGGTCGGCCGTGGTCTTCCACTGCGCCGCGCCGAACGGCAGCGCTCCGGCCTGCGGGCCCCGGTCGGCGATCAGGTTCTCCATGATCTGGAGCCTGCTCAGCGACTCGCCCTTCATCAGCTTGTCGAAGGCGGCCTGCTCGGAGTCGGGCAGCTCGTCCCCGGCCTGCTCGGCCAGGACGCGCCAGGCGCCGACCGTCCGGGTGAACTGCGCCTGCTCCTCGGCCGTGATCCGGCCCTGGACGAGCGCGCCGGCGAGCAGGGCGTCCTCACGCGCGAGCACCTCGCGGGACCTGTTCAGGGCCAGCAGCGTGCGGATGTCCTTGGCGACGGTCTTGTCGTCGACGGTCGCCAGCGAGCCGTAGAGGGTGAAGACGGAGTCGATCAGCTCGCTGTAGGCGGCGGTGGCCTGGAGCTTGTCCAGCCGGCCCGCGTCGATGGCCTTGCGGGTCTCCTTGAGCGTGCCGAGGCCCGCGAGCACCTCCTGCAGCCGCGCGTTGCCCTCGTCGTCGACGGCCCAGCTCACCAGGCCGCCGCCGGCCGCCTCGCGGAAGGCCGCGAGCAGGCCGTCGGTCTGCCTGCGCTGCTGCTCCAGGTCGCGGCGCGGGCCGCCCGACAGGTCGCTGAGCTTGACGACGGAGATCCGGCGCTCCCGCTGGAGCTCGATGAGCAAGGGCTCGCTGGGGCCCACTACGCTGGAGTCGACCTGGGAGACCCAGAGCAGGTTGACACCCTCGCGCAGGGTGACCCACGCAGCGAACGCCCACAGTGCCGTGAGGGAGAGCAGTAGAGCAGTGACTTTGGTCCGCAGGCTCGTATTGCGGAAGCCCATTATACCCACCCTGTGAAAGTCATTTCGCTTGCTCATCCGGACACGTCATGGCATATCGACGCTGTCGATCACGAAACTTTAGCGCAGTTTCAAACCGTCCCTCAAGCAACACTAGGCACTATCTGTACTTATATCCCATTTTTGACTCTGGTCGTCAAAAATGGGCAAAATGGGTACCCTTTATTGATGTCTGACTCCGCTTCCCCCGCTTACTTCGGCATCAGAAATACCCTGCTCAAGCAGTCCGACCAGCTCGCCGGCGTGCCCGAACCCGACCGGGCCGCGGTCCTCGGCAACGCCTTGGAGGCCGTCCCGGTGGCGGCGGGATTCCTGCGGCCCTACTCCGCGTTGTTCGCCGACGGCGACAGCTCCGCGAGCAGGCTGGCCTTCAGTTGCCTGTCCGCCGCGGCCACGTTTCCGCAAGCGGGGCGTGACGAAGTCGCCGAACTCGGCACACTCACCGCGATCCTTTTCGGTCTGGACGACATAGCCGACAACATCGCCGGCTCCTGGAGCCCGGACGACATCGTGCGGATCTTCGGCCTGCTGTCCGCCGTCCTGCGCGGGCAGGCGGCCGAGCCCGGCGAGGGGCCGGTGGGCGAGGCCCTGAGCGCCTGGCGGGACTGGTGGACGCGGATCGGCGCCCACCCCGGCATGGCGGCGTACGCGCCCGTCCTGGCCGAGCAGCTCGACCTGGCGGGCGCGGCCATGGCGCGCGAGCGGGTGTGGGCCGAAGGCCGCGAACCGTGGCCGGACTACGCGACGTACGTCGACAACGGCACCCAGACGATCCTGTACCGGACCTGGTGGGTGGCCGGCCTCGGCGTCCGCGGCCCCGAGCCCGCGCACGACCGGCGCTGGCGGGCCGTCCTGCCCGCCACCCACCTCGGCGCGACCTGCATGCGGCTGGCCAACGACATCAGGACGTTCGAACGGGAGCGCGGCGAGGGCAAGCCGAACTCCGTCCTCATCCTGGAGCGCGCCGGTACGGACACCGAAGCCGCGGTCGCCCGCGTCGCCGCCCACATCGCCGAGCTCAACGCGCGCTTCCTGGACGCGCTCGCCGAGCTGCCCCCCGAGCTGGCGGGGATCGCCGAGGGGCAGCGCAGGAGCGTGTCCTTCAACGGCGCCTGGTACCTGGCCAGGGACACGCACGCCTACACGGTCCGCGAGCTGACGGGGGACGCCGGGGCGCACGGCGGCTAGGCGGAACGCGCGAGGTGGGCCGCGGCGAGCTCGGCCGACCTCACCACCGCGACCGGCACGTACAGGTCCTTGTCATGCCAGAGGGGTACGTGCCGCTCGCCCGCCGCGCGCGTCAGGTACGCCAGCCCCCGTTCCACGGCCGCCCGCCGCCGGGGCTCGGCGCGGCCCGGCGTCAGCAGCAGGGTCTGCATCGCGTACGACGTCTCCTCCCTGGTGCCCGTCCAGCGGCCCCACGAGCCGTCGGGACGCTGCGTGTCCAGGACCCGGCGGACGGCCGCCGCCACCGCCCGCGCCGACTCCGGGCCGCCGAAGTCGGCCAGCGCGAGCGCGCAGCTCACGGTCGCGTAGTACGGCGAGGCGTGCCACCTGTCGGTCCAGAACCCGTCCGGGTCCTGCCGGTCGCGCAGCCAGGCGGACAGCCCGGCGATCGCCTCGCCGTAGCGCGGCGCGGCGTCGGGGCGGCGGGCGGCGTACTGGCCGAAGGCGTCCAGCACGTGCGCGTTCACGCTGATCGACACGCCCTGCTCGCCGGGCCAGGTGGCGAAGTGGGCGCCGTCGTGGAAGTGCCACAGGCAGTCCGGCTCGTACGGCGAGCCCAGCAGCGCCAGCGCGTACAACGCGACGGAGGTGGTGTCGGCGTCGGCCGGCAGGCCCGGCCCGGCCGGGGTGCCCTCGGGCCCGATCGCCGCCCGCAGGTCGGCGATCATCTCCGGCGGCACCTCGACCGGCACCCCCGCGCGGACCAGCCAGCTCAGCACCCAGCCGCGCTCGAACACGGTGATCGGCAGCCCGACCGGGACCGGGCCGCCGTGGATGCGCACGACGGCCTCCAGATGGTCCAGGACCGGGCCCGCGACCCGGCCGCCCAGCCAGGCGGCGGCCGCGGCGGGCGAGGCGCCGACCGTGCCGATGGCCGACGGACGCGCCCCGGCCGCGCCCCGGGCGGCCTCTCCCGCGATCTCCAGGGCGTGCAGCAGCTTGTCCGGGACGTCCTGCCCGGAGGCGACCAGCGACCTGACCGCGTCCAGGCTCCGGTAGCCCATCCCCGCGGGGAGGGGCAGCGGCGGGTGCCCGTCGTAGCCGTTGATGAGGGACACCAGCGAGGGGACGATGTGCTCGATGGCCGGCATGTCGGGCAGGCTGAGCGCCCCGGACGACGAGCCGGACAGCAGGATCGAGAGGGCGTCCCGGCCGCGTCCCGCCGCCAGGGCGGCCGCGTCGTGGTCCACGTCGGGGTCGCCCCGGCGCGCCGCGGCCAGCAGCGCCTCGGTAGCGCTCAGCGTCGGCACGAGCCCGTAGCCGTCGGGGGCGCCCCAGGAGCCGTCCTGATGCTGGGCCGTGAGGAGGTGGTCGAGCCGCTCCCGGTGCCCGATCAGCCAGGGGGCGAGGGAGACCAGCCGGCCCGTCTCGTAGACCGACGTGGAGACCTGTCCCCATGGGCGGAGCATGAGGCTGGAGATCAGTTCGCCCGCGCGCGCGGTGATGTCCGCCGCCGCGCCGGCGGCGATGCTCGTCGGGGTCACGCGCGTGCGGTCCGCTCGATCGGGTGCAGCCTCAGCATCAGCTTCTCCTTGGGCCGGGTCGAGGCGCCGGGCAGGGCCGTCAGCGGCTGGGGGTTGGTCAGCTCCGGCCGGTACCGGCTCAGCAGGTTGGCGACGACGAGCGGGGCCTCGACGTAGAACAGGTGCTGGCCGAGGCAGATGTGCGGGCCCGCGCCGAAGGGGATGAAGGCGTAGCGGTGCCGCCGCTCGCCCTTGCCGTCGGCCCAGCGGTCCGGGTCGAACTCCAGCGGCCGGTCCCAGAACTCCGGCAGCCGGTGGGTGCTGAACGGGCTGATCAGCACGTGCGTGCCCGCCTTGATCCGGACGCCGCCGACCTCGGTGTCGGCCACCGTCTGGCGGGGCACGATCCACGCGGTCGGGTAGATGCGCAGCAGCTCCTGCAGGACCATGCGCAGGTAGGGCAGCTCGGCGACCTGGGCCGGGCGTACCGGGCCGGCCACGTCGAGGCGGGCGATCTCCGCGCGCAGCCGGGCCGCCACCTCGGGGTGCTCGTGCAGGAGGCCCCAGAGCCAGGTCAGCGACATCGCCGTGGTCTCGGTGGCCGTGCCGTAGACGCTGACCAGGTCGTGCCGCACCTGGTGGACGTCGACCGCGCCGTCCGGGCCGCGCCTGCCCCTGACCAGGGCGGCCAGCACGTCGGTGGCCCCGTCGTCCGGGGTCTCGGCGACGGCCTGCTCGATCAGCGGGTAGACGATCTCGTCGATCTTCTTCTTGGCCCTGAGGAACGCGCGGTCCCCGGGCAGCCGCACGGAGTCCGGCACGAACGGCAGGAGCAGCCGGAAGGCGATGGACGTGGCGCAGGTGGCGAACTCGGGGGCCAGCACCGCGGCCGTCTCCCGCGAGATCCGGCCGCCGAACAGGACCTGGGCGACGGCCTGGTTGATGATCGTGGTCATCTCGCGCCCGGCGTCCACCGGCCGGCCCGTGCGGGCGTGGTCGTCGAAGGCGCGCAGGTAGTCGTCGATGAGCTCGGTCATGTCCTCGGCCAGCGAGGCCGTGTGCTTCACGGTGAACAGCGGCTGGAGGATCTTCCTGGTGACCGACCAGGTGTCGCCCTCGCTGAGGATGCCGTGGCCGGTCACCCGGCGCACGGCCTGCCAGAGCGTGCCCTCGCGGACGAAGTTCGCCGCGTCGGTCTTGAGGATTTGCTGCACGTGGTCGGGATGCGAGATCAGGTACGGGCGGAACGGGCCCAGATCGAGCCGCACGATCCGCCCGTCCGCCTCCGTCCCCATTTTCGCCAGTTCGCTGACCGGATCCTTGATCAGCCGCGGGACCACTCGGTGAAGGGGAAGCGTTCTGGGGTTGCTCGCGGGGGGTGGCGGCATTGGGGGGAGCCCCGATCCTGAGGATGACGCTGAAGGCAAGAGTGGCTATATCGCCATATGTGACTTTTTGCGTGATTATGGCATGATCATCCGCCCGTGATCAAGGTTGGGGCCCGATGATACGGTTGTGCTTCTTGTGGGATCATGCGAGCCGCGTCGTGGGGGCGCGCGGCCGGGGCCGTACACTTCGCTGACGGCCTGCCCCTCATCCGACCTGGGCGCTTGCCCGCGGGACGGTGCGGTCTTCCGGGCAGGCTCACGATCGTACTTGGGGGTGGAGCGGCGATGGATCCCGGCCGGCCGGCGGCACGACGCGACGACGACGTGATCGCGCGCTGCCGTTCCCTGCTCGAACCCGCCCTCCGCGAGGCCGTCGCCGAGCTGCAGCCGTGGGGCGCCCGGATGGCCTCCTTCGCCCTCGGCTGGCCCGACGTCGGCGACGGCGCCGACCCGGTCACACCGGGCAATTCCGGTAACGGCGGCAAGATCCTCCGGCCCGCCATCGCCATGCTCAGCGCCGAGGCCGTCGGCGGCACCGCCGAGCAGGCGCTGCCCGGCGCGGTCGCGGTCGAGCTCGTGCACGCCTTCTCGCTCGTGCACGACGACATCATCGACCGCGACGAGCGGCGCAGGCACCGGGACGCGCTCTGGAAGGCGTACGGCGTCGGCCCGGCGGTGCTGGCCGGGGACTCCCTGCTGGCGCTGGCCGTCAGCCGCCTGAGCGGCCACGGCGAGGCCATGCGCCACCTGTCGGCCGCCCTCACGGAGCTGGTGCGGGGGCAGACGGCCGACATGACGTTCGAGACCCGCCCGTGGACCGGTCCAGAGGAGGTCACCGTGGCGGAGTACACGCGGATGGCCTCGGGCAAGACGGGCAGCCTGCTGGCCGCCGCGGCGGCGGTGGGCACGGCGCTCGGCGGTGCGCCCGCGCTGTCCGACCGCATGTGGGAGATGGGTCTCGACCTCGGGATCGCCTTCCAGATCGCCGACGACGTCCTCGGCATCTGGGGAGATCCGCGGGTGACCGGCAAGCCCGTGCACAGCGACCTGCGACGCGACAAGAAGACCCTGCCCGTGCTGGCCGCGCTCGCGGCCGGCGGGCCCGCCGCCGAGGAGCTGGCCACGGTGCTGGCGAAGGGCGCGGGGGACGAGGAGACCGCGCGGCGGGCCGCCCGCCTGGTCGAGGAGGCGGGCGGCCGGGCCCTGGCCGAGGAGGTGGCCGCCGGTCACCTGTCGGCGGCGCTGGCCGTCATGGACGAGCACCTGCCCCGCGCCGCCGCCCTGCGCGCCCTGTGCGTCTCGGTCACCAACCGCAGCCACTGACCCGGCCCATGCCCGGCGCGGGCCCGGGGGCGTCAGGGGCGGGGCGTCAGGGGCGTCAGGGGCGGGAGGCCTCGTCGAGGAGGGCCAGCTCCTCCTCGCTCAGCTCCAGCTCCGCCGCCGCCAGCAGCGGCTTGAGCTGGCGGGGGTCGCGCGCGCTGGCGATCGGCGCGGTGACCGTGGGCTGGGCGGCCAGCCAGGCCAGCGCCACGGAGGCGGGCTCGGCGCCGCGCTCGGCCGCCACCTTCAGCAGCCCTTCGAGCGTCCTGCGCCCGTGCTCGGTCTCCAGGTACTCGGCCGCCTTCCCGGCCCGCGGGCTGTCGACCGTGACGCCCGGCTGGTACTTGCCGGTCAGGAACCCGCGGGCCAGCCCGAAGTACGGCGTGCTCGACAGGCCGGCCGAGGCCACCACGTCCCGCAGCTCGCCCTCGTACCCCCGGTCGACCAGGTTGTACGGCTGCTGCAGCGCCACGTACGCGGCCAGCCCCTCGTCCCGGGAGATCCGCAGGGCCTCGGCCAGCCGGGCCGGGCCGTAGTTGGACGCGCCGATCTGGCGCACCTTGCCCTCCTTGACCAGGGCGTCGAAGGCGGCCAGCGACTCCACCAGGGGCGTGTCGTGGTCGTCCACGTGCGCCCAGTACAGGTCGATGTAGTCGGTGCGCAGGCGGCGCAGCGAGTCCTCGACGGCCGTCCGGATGGTGGCCGGGGCCAGCCCTTCGAGCCCCTCCAGCATGCCGACCTTGGTGGCCACCACCACCGAGTCCCGGTTGCCGCGGGCGGCCATCCACTCGCCGATGATCAGCTCGGACGTGGACTCGCCGGTCACCCAGTGGGGGTAGACGTCGGCCGTGTCGATGAAGTTGCCGCCGCCCTCGACGTAGGCGTCGAGCACCGCGAACGAGGTCTCCTTGTCCGCGGTCCAGCCGAAGACGTTGGTGCCGAGCGATATCGGGAAAACGGACAGGTCCGTCGTGCCTATTGATCTCATGCGGCCATTATCCGCACCGCCGGCGAGCAGGCACGGACGGCGCCCCGGTCACGTCCGTGCCTGGTCGCGGACGTGCGGTCAGTGCTCGACGGCGGCCAGGTCGAGGGCGCGCGGCGTGAGCAGCCACACCACCAGCGCGCCGGCCAGCATCAGCGCCGCCCCCGCGCCCGAGGTCAGCGCCAGCGAGTCGGTGAAGGCCGCCCTGGCCGTCTCCACCAGCCGCGCACCCTGGGCCCCGAGCTCGGCGGCCACGTCGAGCGCGCCGCCTAGCGACTCGCGCGCCGCGTCCGCGCCGGCGCCCGCGTAGTCCAGCCCGTTCCGGTAGACCGCGGCGGCCACGCTGCCCAGCACGGCCACGCCGAGCGCCGCGCCCACCTCGTAGCTGGTCTCCTCGATGGCCGCCGCGCTGCCCGACTTCTCCGGCGGCGAACCGGCCATGATCACCGCGGAGGCGATGGCCAGCGCGCCGTTGCCCGCGCCGATCAGCGCCAGCGCGGCGGCGACCGGCCAGTAGCCCAGCGGCTGCGGCGCCAGGCACACCAGCAGGAACCCCAGCCCCGTCACCGCGAGCCCGCCGGTCAGCACCACCCGGGCGCCGACGCGCTCGGCCAGCACCGGCGCGAGCGGCGAGGCGATCAGCGCGGCCAGCGCGGCCGGCAGCAGCCGCACGCCCGTCTCCAGCGGCGCGTACCCCTGGACGAGCTGCATCCACTGCGCGAGCAGCAGCAGCACGGCCGCCATCGCGATCGACGTGGTCAGCGCCGTCACCACGCCCGCCGAGAACGGCGCGCTGCGGAACAACCTGATCTCCAGCAGCGGATCGGGCCTGCGCGCGCACCGCACCACGAACCAGCCCAGCGCGACCGCCGCGACCACGGTGGCGGCCAGGGCGGCGGGCGAGGTCAGGCCGTCCTTGCCGAACGTCTTGACCGCGTACAGCAGCGCGGCCATGCCCGCCATCGACAGGACGGTACCCAGCGCGTCCCACCGGCCCGGCCGGGGGTTGCGCGTCTCGGGCAGCAGGAGCAGCCCGGCGACGACGGCCGCCGCCATGACGGGCACGTTCACCAGGAACGCCGACTGCCAGGAGAAGTGCTCCAGCAGGAACCCGCCCAGGATCGGGCCGAGCGCCGCGCCCATCGCCGCCATCGCCGACCAGACGCCGAGCGCCCTGGCCCGCTCGCCCGGATCGGTGAACAGGTTCCGGATCATCGACAGCGTGGACGGCATGATCATCGCGCCGCCCACCCCGAGCAGCGCCCGTACGGCGATCACCTCGACGGCCGAGCCGGCCAGCAGCACCGCCGTCGAGGCCACCCCGAACACGGTGAACCCGGCCAGCAGCATGCGCTTGCGCCCCCACCGGTCGCCGAGCGCGCTCGCCGTGACCAGCAGCCCGGACAGCACCAGCGAGTACGCGTCGATCATCCACAGCAGCTCGAC
The DNA here is from genome assembly GCF_042892035.1 of Nonomuraea sp. NPDC001831. Lineage (NCBI taxonomy): Bacteria > Bacillati > Actinomycetota > Actinomycetes > Streptosporangiales > Streptosporangiaceae > Nonomuraea > Nonomuraea sp. NPDC001831. Next base: position 198,107 of record NZ_JBIATU010000005.1, read on the forward strand.
CGACGTCGGCCGCAGGTCCTCGGTGATCGCGGGCAGGGCGACGTTCAGCACGGTCATGTCCATGACCACGAGCAGCACGCTGGCCGACAGCACGGCCAGGCCCGCCCACCGCCGGCGGGCCGACAGGCCGGTGGCCGTCATCACGACCACCCCCCGGCGCCCGCGCCGGCCAGGAACGTCTCCCGCAGCAGCCTGGCGACGTCCCGGCGGGCGACGTCGCCGCGGCGCAGGCTCTCCCGGACGGCCACCAGCAGGCCGTAGACCGTGTTGCTGATCCAGCGGGGAGGCAGGTCGGCGCGCAGCAGCCCGGCCCGCTGGGCGGCGGCGAAGAGCACGATCTCGCGCTCCTCCAGCTCCTCCGCGCGGCGCAGCAGCTCCGGGTGCACGGCCATCGCGTGGTCGGTGAGGCCGAATCCGTACTCGTCGGCCACCTCGATCCACCCCTCCAGCAGGATCTCCAGGGCCCGGCGCAGCTCGCCCGGGTCGCCGGAGGCGGCGGCGGCCGGCACGTCCGCGCGCACCTGGAGGTCGTGCCACCGGTCGTGCGCGCGGTGGCCGAGCGCCGTCATCAGCTCCTCCCGGCTGCTGAACTGCCGGTGGAGCGTGGCCCTGCTGATCCCCACCGCCTCGGCGAGCTGGGCCATCGAGGCGGCCGGATGCTCGTTGAGGTACTGGATCGCCGCGGTCATGATCTGCTCCCGGCTCACCACCATGAGACAACTCCGTCAAATATGAGACATTTACGTCTCAATCCTACCCTCCGCCCGGAGGGCAGCAGGCTCTCGCCCCGGCGGGATGGCGATGAAGCCGCAGGTGGCGTTAGGGTGCGAGCTGTGTCGATCGGTGACGCGCGCACGCGCATCCTGGACGCGGCCGAGGAACTGTTCGCGGGCAGCGGCTACGAAGCCACTCCGACCGCGGTGATCGCCAGGCTCGCGAGAGTCCCCAAAGGGCTGATCTTCCACTACTTCCCGCGGAAGATCGACGTGCTGGTCGCCCTCGTCGACGAGCGCACGCTGGTCGAGGAGGGCCGTGAGGTCGAAGCCGTGCCCGGCGACCCGGCCGGCACGCTGGCCCGGCTGGCGCGCGGGCTGCCGCTGCGGGCCTCACCGGCGATGCGGCGCATCCTGTTCCGCGAGGCCGACACGCACGGCTCGGTCAAGGAGCGGCTCGGCAGGCTCAACGGCGAGCTGATCAGCAGGGCCAGGTTCGCGCTGGAGCTGGCGCTGCCCGGCGCCCGCGGCGACGCGGCCCGCCTGGAGGTGGCCGCGGCGACGTTCGCCGCCGTGCTGCTCTACCAGGAGAACCTCTGCCAGCTAACCGGTCACCAGATCGACCCCGACGCCGTCGCCGAACTCATCGCCCACGCCCTCGGCTAGCAACTCGTCGAGGGCGTCGCGCAGGTGGCCGAGCAGGCCCCACACGTCGTCCACGCGCTCGGGGCAGGCCACGATGCCGAAGTCGAGCATGCCGTCGTAGGAGAAGCAGGTGATGTTCACGCCGCCGGACAGGTCGGTCAGCACCGACAGCGGGTAGTAGGCCAGCACCCGGCCGCCGCACATGTAGAGCGGGAACTGCGGGCCCGGCACGTTGCTGATGATCAGGTTGATCGGCGGGAACGCCGTCCCGGCCAGCCGGAAGATCGCCGGGGTGGCCAGGCTGGTGACCGGCGCGGGCAGCAACGAGCACAGCTCGCCGAGCCAGCTCGCCGGCGCGACGGCGAAGCGCCGCTTGGCCCTGCTCATGGTCTCGCCGACCGCCCGCAGCCGTTCCCCGGCGTCGGGTACGTTCGTCGGCATCGGCGCCACCATGGCCGAGATCTGGTTCCCGACCACGTCCGTGGCCCCGCCCGTACGCACCGACACCGGCACGGCCACCACCAGCGGCTCGGCGGGCAGCGCGTCCCGTTCGTCCAGCCACGACCGCAGCGCCGAGGCGCACAGCGCCATCACCACGTCGTTGACGCTGATGCCGTTGGCCTTGGCGACCTTCTTGACCTCCTTCAGCGGCACCGACCCGAACGACAGCTCGCGCCGCGCGCTGATCGGCCCGTTGAACGGCGTGCGCGGCGCGGTCAGCCCCGGCAGCTCGGGGCGCTGCTTCTGGTCGCCGGTCACCAGCCGGGCGGCCCTGGCGATCGCCTGCGCGCCGGGCAGCGCGCCGGCCAGCGGGATCGCGTCGAGGTCGCCCGCGGCCCTGACCACCGAGCGGGCGGCGCGCACCGGATGGGTGAGCGAGCGCACGGCGGCGCCGGCCAGCATCTCCACCAGGCCCGGCGGGTCCTGCCGGTGCGGCGCCGGGCGCGGCCCGCGCTCCCGCACGCCCTCCGGAGTCAGGTCGAGCAGGGTCGCCAGGGTCTCCGCGCCCGACACGCCGTCGATGGCCGCGTGGTGCACCTTCGTGTAGACCGCGACCCGGCCGCCCGCCAGCCCCTTGATCAGGTGCATCTCCCACAGTGGACGCGACCGGTCGAGCCGGCGCTCGTGGATCGCGGCCACCGCCCCGGCCAGCGCGGCGTCGTCGCCGGGCGCCGGCAGCGTCGTCTCGAACAGGTGGTTGGCCAGGTCGAAGTCCGGGTCGGCGCACCAGTAGGGACGGTCGAGCCCGAACGGCACCTCGACCAGACGCAGGCTGAGCGCGGGGGAGAGATGGACGCGGTCCAGCAGCAGCTCGGCCAGCGCGTCCCGGTCCACCGCGCCGCCGGCCGGGTCGAGGACCGCCAGCCCGGCGACGTGCGCCGCGGTGGTCTCGGACTCGACATGGAGGAACTGGGCGTCCAACGGGGTCAGCTGGCGCATCTGCTCTCCCTTCTTCCTTCGTGGCGTTCTTCACTGAGTGCTTCGATGCGTGCTTCGTCTTGTGCGAAAGCCTCGCACGGTGTCATTTCCGTAACGTTTCCGCGAGAGTCTTTCAGATGAAATGCACACCTCCGGACCACTTTCGGATGAACGGCCAGCTCAGCCGTGTTCGTGACACTTATCTATCCGTTGACCACCTGCACCGGATGCCGCACGACCGCGTCGAAGGAGTAGCCGAAGGGGTGCTTGGGCGTGCGCAGCGGCTGGGTGGCGCCGGTCTCGTCGGTGGCCCTGGCCATCAGCACGGCGGGCCCGGTGTGCTTCGGCGCCCACTGGACGTGCCACGGCAACCACGCCCCGACCAGGTGCGGGCCGTGATGCTCGGCCGGCTGCCAGGACTGCCCGCCGTCGAAGCTGACCTCGACCGCGACGATCCGCCCGCGCCCCGACCACGACCGGCCGCGCAGCACGTGCGGCCCCGGACGGCCGCGCCAGGCGTGCGGGCCGCGGATCGGCAGCCGGGCGTCCCAGGGCAGCTCGAAGGCGCTCTTCACGGGCTGCGCCGCGACGTCCCGGTAGAAGACGGTGTTCCACGGCGTGAACAGCCTGCTGGTCGAGACCTCGATGTCGCCCAGCCACTTGATGGAGGCGATCCCCACCCATCCCGGCACCACCAGCCGCACCGGGAACCCGTGGTCGGGCGGCAGCGGCCGGCCGTTCATCTCGTACGCCACGAGCACGTCGCGCACCGCCTTGGCGACGGGCAGCGGGCGGCGCACGTGGCCGTGGTACTCGAAGGGCGCGTCGAGGCCGGTGGGCAGCACGTCCACGGCCTCGGGACGCAGGCCGGCCTCGGCGAGCAGGTGGCGCAGCGGCACGCCGCGCCACCTCGCCACCCCGACGGCCCCCAGGCCCCACTGGGTGCCGGGCGCGGGGTCGCCCTGCTGGGTGCCGTAGAAGGCGCGGCCGTTGCCGGCGCACTCGATGGCCACGTCGTGGGTGCGCGAGGGCATCGACAGCAGCTCGTCGTAGGTGAAGGCGCGCGGCCCGCGCAGCCCGGCGCCGTGCAGGTGGAGCTGCCAGCCGGCGGCGTCGATCAGCGGGGTGGCGGTGTGGTTCCGGACGAAGAAGCGGTCGTTCGGCGTGTGGTAGCCAACCCCGGACATCGCCTCCCACCGCATCTCCGCGTTCCCGTCGTGCACCCGGAACAGGTGGTCGGGCAGCGGCTTGACGATCGTCGCCGCGACTTGCTTCATGGGAGCCACCTCTCGCAAGACGTATTTCCTACCTGGAAACCATTTAATCTCCTCGCGCTGTCTCCGCGTGCGCGTGCTTGCCGAATGCTGTCCCGATCCTGGGACCGTTCCAGCCGTACGAAGACCTACCCAGCGGCACGGGTGCGGCAACCGTGCCTTTCGGGGTGGTTCGTCAGCGCGTCCGGACGAGGGCGGAGAACGGCTCGCCGGCGTTGAGCCTGGTCACCAGGCCGAGCAGCGCGGCGCGGCCGCCGTTCTCGCCCAGCCAGCGGCTCACCCGGCAGGCCGACCTGGCGTACGTGGCGGGGTCCGCGCTCGCCGCGCGCAGCCACTCCTCCAGCGTCACCGGCAGCGGCCCGGACGGCGCCACCAGGCAGCGGTCCGGCGCGGGATCCGACGCGGACTCCGACGCGGACTCCGGCGCCAGGTAGCGGGGGTCGCCGGAGACCACCACCGCCAGCCCCTCGTCGAACCACTGGGGCACCTCGGCGGAGGAGGAGAGCCTGGCGTGCAACTCGACATGGGACATCTCGTGGGAGGCGATCACCGGGTCGAGGCCGCGCGGCGAGAGCATGACCGACCGGTTGAGCACCGCGACGCCGCGCTCCTGGCCGCCGCCGATGCGCCGGTAGCACGCCTCGGTCAGGCAGACCAGCAGGTCGGGGGAGCTGCGGCGGTCGCCGTAGAAGGCGGTGACCCGGCGGGCGGCCTGGTCGGCCACCTCGCCGGCTCGTGCGCGCTGGGCGGGGGTCAGGCCGTCCTCGACGTGCACCCCCGGGCTCAGCTCGGTCAGGCCGTAGCAGCCGGGGCAGGTGGTGGCGGCCAGCGAGGGGTAGGCCAGGGCGACCCCGCCGACAGCGGCGAACACCAGCCCGACCAGCACGCCGACGACAACCTTCCACACCCACCGTCTCCGACGCCCCGTCCTGAGGCGCGGCGCGGACGCCCCGGCAGGACCGCCCGGCACCCCGACGGCGGGACCGCTGCTGGAACCAGCCGCGGTGGGATCGTTGCTGGAGTCAGCGGCGGCGGCGGGACCTTTGCTGGAGTCAGCGGCGGCGGCGGGATCCTTGCTGGAATCAGGCGCGGCGGCGGGAGGGGCGGCTGGATTGCTGGGTGTCCCGGCGGCGGAGTCGACGGGCCTGGGCACAGAGGCCGGGTCCGGGGCTGCGGGGCGCGGGGGCTGGTTGTCCTCCATCGCCGTCCAAGCTAGCGAAGCAGAAGGATCTACGCGCGCACCCGCCAACGGCCGGGCGCTGTCCCGCCACCAGCCGGACCCCGTCCCCTTCCACCGGACGGGTGCTGCGCAGGCTGCCGGCCTGGCTTCCTGGCGCACCGGCCGCAGGAGGACTCCTGCGCGCGTCATCTGCTGAGACGACCGTGCGCGCGCCATCTGTCGGCGGGGCCACGTGCACACTTCCTGAGGAACCCTGCATACGCCGCACGCCGGAGGGGCCTTGCGCACGCCGTCCGTGGGGAGCTGGGCGCATGCTACCGGAGGGTAGGCGCTGAGATGAGCCAGCCCCTGTGCGTGACGTGGTGTGAAATCGGCGTATGGATCTCTTCCCGCGCTCTCCCAGGCCATTTACCCAACCGCCCGAACTACGGCCGCCTCGGTCGATGTGGTGGTGGGCCTTACCGGCTGCCCTCCTGATCGGAGCGGCGGCCTGGGGCACCGCCGCCTGGCTGCTCCAGGACCTGGGCAAGCTGCCACCGGGCGAGCAGATTTCGGCTCGGATCGAGGCGTTTCGTACTGCGCTGGCGGCCGCCGCCGGTATGGGCGCCGCGGTGACGCTGCTGCTGGCCGTACGACGACAGCGCCATCAGGAGCTGACGGCAGCGCATACTGCGCACGATGCCGCCGAACGGCGGGTGACCGAGCTGTACACCAAGGCCGTCGAGCAGCTCGGCAACGAGCAGGCGCCTGTCCGTCTGGGCGGTCTGCATGCTCTGGAACGCCTGGCCCAAGACGCCCCGGCGTTGCGCCAGACGGTCGTAGACGTGATCTGCGCGTATCTACGCATGCCATACACGCCTCCCGCCGACGGAACCCCTCCTGCGGAGCCCGCCAGTACCTCCGCGTCCGCCAGAAGGGACCCGCACGAAGAACGGCAGGTCCGTCTCACCGCCCAGCGCATTCTGGCCGAACACATGCGCTACCACCGCCCCGCCTCACATCGCTGGTGGCAATCCCGCCCCGCTGACCCCAGTTTCCGCCACTGGCCCGATATGCACCTCGATCTCGTCGGCGCCACTCTCATCGACTTCAACATCGGCAGCGGCAGCGTAGGCAGTGCCTGGTTCGATGACGCCACCTTCATCGGTGCCGCCGTGTTCAACCAGGTGACCTTTATCCGCGACGCTGGATTCGGCAAGGCGCACTTCACCGACGACGCCTCGTTCTATAAGGCGACCTTCACCCGCAGGGCCTTCTTCGGCAAGGCGACCTTTTCCGGCGAAGCCGCGTTCTCAAGGGCCACCTTTCACGGACCCGCTGGGTTCGAGAACGCTGCCTTTGCCGGTACTTCCTCGTTCAGTCGTGTCACCTTCACCAATGCTGCGCTGTTCGCAGGAGCGACGGGGCTGGAGAGAGCCGAACTGGACCGTGTTCGGCTGGCGCCGGTTGCTGACGCCCTACCACGGGTGTGGCCATTGGCCTGGCATGTCGAGGAAACCGCAGACGGATGGCAGACGCTGCAACTTGCCTCAGGCCCGGAGGATGGGCAGTTGTCGAAAGACGGTGGTCCCGGCTCTGATCGCGATGATACCCAAGGCGGCCCGTAACTCCTGGCGCTGATCGGCATCGACGATTCGGAAGCCGGGCGCCATCACCACGCGTGAGATGCGGCCAGATTAATGTTGCAGAGTCCCGGCCAGGTGCGTTGCAGGTCACATGCTTCCGGCAGCGGCCTTCCCCGCTTCCGGAAGCACCCTCGCCAGCACCCAAACCGCGCCCTGAACAGGCCGGTAGCAGGTAGCAGCCGGGCGGTGGACAACCCGGAACCGGCTTTGCTGCTCCCTCCGTCAGAGGCGTACTTCCACAACTGACGGAGCGACGTTATCGGCGGCGGCGAGGCAGCAGGTGAGCCTCCAGGGCGCAGCTGAAAGCTCGCTGCGCTAACGGGCTCCCGTGGCGTCCACCAGGTCGTCGATGACGTTGTGTCCGCCTCTGTGGCTTGGAAGGGCCATGGACGGCGGCCAGCGCAGCAACCAGGAGCTGACCAAGGCGAACCGAGATCTCGACAAGGATTTGGCCGTCGTCCGGGCCCAGGTGTCGCTCTGCAGGAGGCCAAGAGCGCCGCCGAGACCGCCGCGGCCCAAGCCCGTGCCGAGTCGACCGCCTGCGCGCCGAGTTGGACCAGGCGCAACAGCGTCACGCTGAGGAGACGCCACGGCAACGCGAGGACCTGGCCGCCGCAGCGCGGCGCCTGGAGGAGACGCGCGGCCGGCTGGCCGATGCGCAGTCTGCGTCCCAAGCCGCCATGGCGCGGGCGGAGGTCGCCGAGACCCGGGCCGTCGCACTGGAGGAGGCGCGAACGGCCGCACAGGCCTCGGCACGTGAGGCCGTCCAGCGCTTGTCGCGTGCGCCGGACTGTCAGTACACGGACCTACGCTCTTCCCCATGCCGATCTCCGCCATCCCCGCGTCCCTGTCCTATGCCGATGCCGATGCCCGCCTGGGCGGCGCATTGTCCACTGTGTTCGAGGGGGCGGGAGCGTCGCCCGGTTACCGTGAGGTGCTGTTCTTCGACGGCGACCTCACCCTCGACGGGGATTTCCTGGATGCCGTCAAGCAACTGCGCGGCGGCGACGTCGAGCTGATCGTGGTCACCGGCGACCTGAAGGTCAACGGCCCGATCGCGCTCTACGAGGACCGGCCCGGGCTGTACGTCGGCGGTCACACCGAGGCGGAGACCCTGGAGGGCGGCGAAGCGGAGATCTACATCCACGACGGCGCCTTCACCCACCTGGTCTACGGCTGGTACAACCACGGCTCTCTGCGGACCGGGACCGTTGACGCCCCTTGGGTGATCGACTACGACCACGCCATGGACGTGTACGCCCCCGGCGGGCGCTGGGTGAACAATTACGACGACGATGACGACGACGCCGAATTCGCCGTCGGGGACAGCATCGTCGAGGCGTTCGTGCCCGAGGTCGTCGACGCGGAGGGCCGCTGCCTGGACGTCGACGAATTTTTGGAGCGGCTCCGGGCCGGGCTGCCGGTCCTGCGGCCCGGAGCCCGGCTGGTGGCCGAGCCGGCGAGTGACGGCGTCGTCCGGGCGCGCCTGACCGACTGAAGCCATCCAGGGGAGGGGCTGCACACACCGTCTGCGGGGTGGGGTCGTGCGCGCGCTGCCTGTGGGTGGGGGCCGTGGGAGGGGCCTGTGTGCGCGTCGGGAGGCACCCGGGTGCGCCGTCCGCGGGTGGGGCCGTGCTGCCTGCGGGGTTCATGTGCACGCAGGCCGGGCGGGCGTCAGAAGGGTCTGGGGGCGTCGCCCGCGCGGCGGAGTCGTGCGCGTGTTGTCCGTCGGAGGGGGCGGTGCGTGGCGCTCGGCCGGGCGGCGGGTGTGTGCGCCGGCCCGCTTTCAAGGAGCGGAGCTGCGCCCAGGTTGCGGCAAATGTCCGGGTTTGGGTGTTAAGTGCAGATTTGGGAGCAGTAAGTCTGTCGATGCCCGCTCCTGGAGAAGGGCCGCGACCATCTGCGGCGGATGCCCCCGTCGAGGCTCGGGTGCGGCCCGCGCTGGGTGCGGGCCGCACCCGACCGGCACCTCTGGCGGGCCGCGTACCAACGCGGGCAGCACCCGCCCCCTGAAGCCTGATGCGGGGCCGCGCCCGACCCCCGCACCGCTGACGTGGGGCCGCGCCCGCCTCCCGCCCCGGCTCGGGACGGGGGAGGGTCAGCGGCCGAGGAAGGCCAGGAGGCGGTCGAGGGGCCAGGTGTTGATGACGTCGTCGCCCGTCAGCCAGGCCCGCTGCGCGATCCCGACCCCGAACCGCTGGTGGGCCAGGTGGGGGATCGCGTGCGAGTCGCTGTCGATGGAGAACTTCACCCCGTGGTGCTTGGCCAGCCGCACCAGGTCGGCCGGCAGGTCGGAGCGGTCGGGGTAGGAGTCGATCTCCATCGCGGTGCCCGTACGGGCGGCCGCCCGGAAGACGGCGTCCCAGTCGGCGTCGACCGGCGGCCGCTTGCCGATCTTCCGCGTGGTCGGATGGCCGATGATGTCCACATACGGGTTCTCGCAGGCGGTGATGAACCGGCGGGTCATCTCCTCCCGCGACATGCCGAAGTGCGAGTGGACGGAGGCCACGCACACGTCGAACTCACGCAGCACCTCACCCGGCCAGTCGACCGACCCGTCGGGCGCGATGTTGAGCTCCGACCCGTGCAGGATGCGCATGTGCGGATACTTCTTCTGCAGCTCGGCCACCCGCCCGCGCTGCTCCAGCGCCTTGTCCAGGGTCATGCGCTGCATGGCCAGGTCGGGCGCGTGGTCGGTGACCGCGTAGTAGGAGTAGCCGCGCGCGGCGCCGGCGGCCACCATGTCCTCCAGGGACGCGATGCCGTCGGTGAGGTCGGTGTGGGTGTGCAGGTCGCCCTTGAGGTCGGCCAGCTCCACCGGCACCGGCAGCTCGCCGCGCAGCGCCGCCTTGACCTCGCCGCCGTCCTCCCGCATGGGCGGCGGCACGAACTGCATGCCGAGCGCCTCGTAGATGTCCTCCTCGGACTCGGCGGCGATCACCCGCTCGCCCTCGAACAGCCCGTACTCCGACAGCTTCCAGCCCTTCTTCACCGCCATCTCCCTGATGGCCACGTTGTGCTCCTTGGAGCCGGTGAAGTACTGCATCGCCGCGCCCCACGACCCGGCCGGGATCAGGCGCAGGTCGACCTGGACGCCGGAGGTCGTGCGGATCGAGGTCTTCTTCTCGCCCGCGGCGATCACGTCGGCGACGTAGGGCTGCGCGCGGAAGTCGGCCATGATCGACTCGGGCGCCACCGCCAGGATGTCGATGTCGCCGATCGTGTCCTTCATCCGCCGCAGCGACCCCGCGTACGCGACCCGCTCGGTCTCGAGCGAGCCGATGACCTGCTCGGCCAGGGCCATCGCGACGCCGATGTGCACCCGGCGGCCCGCCTGCTCAAGCTGCTCGATGCCCTTGAGCAGGTTGGCCAGGGTCTTGGGGCCGAGGCCCTTGACGCCGTCGAGCCGGCCGGAGGTGATGGCCTCGCTCAGCGCCACCGTGGAGTCGATGCCGTAGTCCTCGAACAGCATGATGGCCGTCTTGGGGCCGAGCGTGGGCACCCGGGTGAGCCGCCGCACGCCCTCGGGCACGCGGCCCCGCAGGTCGTCGAGCTGCCGGAAGCTGCCGCGCTGGAGGAACTCCTCCATCTTCTTGGCGATGGCCTCCCCGACGCCGGGGACGCCGCGCACGTCGACCTCCGAGATGTCCTCGGGGAACCCGGCGATCGCCTTGGCCGCCTTCTGGTAGCTCCGCACCCGGAAGGCGTCGCCGCCGCTCAGCGCGAACAGCTCCGCGTATTCCTGCAGCGCCGCCGCCGCCTCCTCATTAGCCCGCATGCCCCTACCTTAGGATCTCCGGCCGACAATCCCGGTGCTCAGAACTTGACCTCCCGCGGCCGGTACGGCTCGGCCAGGAACGCCAGCTCCTTGTCCGACAGCTCCACCCCGACGGCCGCCACGGCGTCGTCCACGTGGCCGTCCTTGGTGGCCCCGACGATCGGCGCGGTGACGCCCGGCTGGTGCAGCAGCCAGGCCAGGGCGATCTGGGCCGGCGGCAGCTCCCGCTCGGCGGCGAGCTGGGCGACCCGGTCGAGGATGCGCCGGTCGTTGTCGGGGTCGTACAGGAAGTCGATGCGCGCGTCGGAGCCGGTCCTGGCGGTCGCGGAGGCCGCCGGGCCGGCCGCGCCCGCCCTGGCCAGCACGCCGCGCGCGAGCGGGCTCCACGGGATCACGCCCACGCCCTGGTCGGCGCAGAGGGGCAGCATCTCGCGCTCCTCCTCGCGGTAGAGCAGGTTGTAGTGGTTCTGCATCGAGACGAACCGCGTCCAGCCGTTGGCCTCGGCGACGTGCTGGGCCTTGGCGAACTGCCAGGCCCACATCGTGGACGCGCCGATGTAGCGGGCCCGCCCCGACCTGACCACCTCGTGCAGCGCCTCCATGGTCTCCTCGATGGGCGTCTCGTCGTCCCACCGGTGGATCTGGTACAGGTCCACGTAGTCGGTGCCGAGCCGGGCGAGCGAGGCGTCGACGGCCGCGAGGATGTGCTTGCGCGACAGCCCGCCGTCGTTGGCGCCCCGGCCCATCGGGAAGTAGACCTTGGTGGCCAGCACGTAGTCCTCGCGGCGGGGGAAGATCCGGCGCAGCACGGCCCCGGTGACGACCTCGCTCTGGCCGCGGCTGTAGATGTCGGCGGTGTCGAAGAACGTCACGCCCGCGTCGGCGGCCCGCCGGATGATCGGTTCGGCCTGTTCCTCCGGCAATGCCCATTCCTGCCGGGCCGGATCGCCGTAGCTCATCATCCCCAAACAGATGCGAGAAACTTTCATACCCGTGGTGCCAAGTCGCATGTAATCCATACCGACACCCTATGACTGATATGAACTGCCTAACCCCTTGTGGGGTGGGAAGTCAGCGTGTCCGGAAGCGGCCTCGGTCTTTACACAAGGTCGCCGTGTCAGGTCGATTAGAGGAACGAGGGAGCGGTGAGCGCACTCGCCACGCGTACTGTCCCGTCACGTCAACCGCATGCGGGGGGTGAGGTGGACGCCACACGCCGTGGCCCGGCGCCCCGATTACGTTCCAGGGCGCACGTCCTGACGTCCCCCGGCTGGGCCGGCGGGCTCGGCCTGGCGGCCGGGGGCGTCGGGCTGGTGATCCCGGTGCAGGCCGGGCTGGCCGGGTCGGGGCTGGTGGTCGAGGGGTCGGTGGCGCTGGCCGTCCTGCTCACGCTGCACGTCAGGTTCGTCCTGGAGGAGCCCGCGCGCCGCGCCGGCTCGTGGTGGCTGGTGGCCGTCCAGGCGTGGCTGACGTACGTGCCGCTCGCGGTGCTCGGGCCGGCCTGGACGCCGGTGTGCGGGCTGCTGGCCGGCGCGCTGCTCGTGGTCGCGTCCCGGATCAGGTCGGTCGTGCTGGTGGCGCTGGCGCTGGCGTGCGGGCCGGTGCTGCTGGCCGCGCCGGGCTCCTGGCGGGTCGAGCCGGTGTGGGCGCTGGTCACCCCCTTGATCGGCGTCGTGGAGTTCGCGCTGCTGAGCCTGCTGGCCCGGGTGCGCCGGCTGTCGGGGGCCCGTACCGACGTCATGCGCCAGGCCGTGACGCTGGAACGCCGCCGCTTCACCCGCGACCTGCACGACCTGGTCGGGCACCGGCTGACCGTCCTGACGCTGAAGGCGCAGCTCATCCAGCGCCTGGTGGCCGAGGGCGACGAGAAGGCCCGGCAGGAGGTGGGCGAGACGCTCGAACTGCTGCGCGACCTGTCGGCCGACGTCCGGGCCGTCGCGCACGGCCGGCTGCGCAGCTCCTCGCTGGCGGCCGAGCTGGGCTCGGCGCGGGCGCTGCTGGAGTCGGCGCGGGTGCGCTGCCAGATCAGGGTGGCCTGCCGTGACCTGCACCCCGACGTGGAGGAGGCTCTCACCCACGTGCTGCGCGAGGGGGTGACGAACGTGCTGCGGCACGCCGAGGCCGGACAGTGCTGGATCCAGCTCATGGAACGCGACAATGTGGTCCGCCTGACCATCAGGAACGACGGCGTACGCCCGCCGCGCCGGCCGGGAGACGCCGGTCAGGGCCTGCTCAACCTGGCCGAACGCGTCTCGGCGCTGGGCGGCTGGCTGGAGGCGTCCACGTCGCGCAGCGGGGAATTCTCGTTCAGCGTTTATGCCCCGCGCAAATAATTACCATTTGTGAAAAACGCATCAATGCACATTTCATAGCCATATATGGCGCATGTTGCGTGTTACTAGTCCGACCCGGCGCGGGTGCGGCAAGCTTCAAGCACACCGCCTCGGAGGGCCGCGCCAAATGGACAAGTACGAGCTCTACTGCCTTGTGGACCAGTGTTTCTACGACACTCCCGACCACAGCACGGCGGCGGACGTCGACTTCGCCCACCTGCGCCGGCCCGTCCCCGACGGCTGGGCCCACGACCTCAGCGACACCTGGGCGTACTACATGCCCACCGGCGAGGCGCCCCTGCCGGCCCAGGGCTGGAAGATCCACGTGTCGGCCCGCGTCGAGGACGCCGAGAAGGTCGTCGACACCGTGTGGGACTACTGCGTGCCCCGCGGGGTCGCCTTCAAGTTCCTGCGCGGCCCGGCGGTGCTGGTCATGGTCAACTCCAAGGCCGCCTCCCGGGCCTCCAGCGGCAAGCTGGTCACCATCTACCCCCGGGACGAGGGGCAGCTCGAACTCGTGCTCAAGGAGCTCGACGAGCTGCTGCGCGGCGTCGAGGGGCCGTACATCCTGAGCGACCTGCGCTACGGCGACGGGCCGATGTTCGTCCGGTACGGCGGGTTCGCCGAGCGGCACTGCCTGTCCCCGTCCGGGGAGCGGGTGCTGGCCCTGGAGGACGGCGACGGCAAGCTGATCCCCGACGTGCGCGGCGCGACGTTCTCGGTGCCGCCCTGGACGACGCTGCCCGAGTTCCTCGAACCCCACCTGGCCGCGCGCAACGCGGTGACCATGGAAGGGCTGCCGTACCGGATCGAGAGCGTGCTGCACTTCTCCAACGGCGGCGGCGTCTACCTGGCCCGCGACACCCGCACCGACGAGCGGGTGGTGCTCAAGGAGGGCAGGCCGCACGCCGGCCTCGACGTGGCCGGCCGGGACGCGGTCGCCAGGCTCGAGCACGAGCGCGACATGCTGCGCCGCCTGGCCGGCCTGCCCGCCGCCCCCGAGCTGCGCGACTACTTCACCATCGGCGGCCACCACTTCCTCGTCCAGGAGTTCGTGGACGGCACCCCGCTCCAGCGGCGGCTGGTGCGCCGCTTCCCGCTGACCCGGGCCACCTGCGACGCGCAGGACCTCGCCGACTACACCGCCTGGGCCACCACGACCCTGGAGAGCGTCGAGGAGGCCGTCGAGTCGCTGCACGGACGCGGTGTCGTCTTCGGCGACCTGCACCCCGACAACATCCTGCTCACCGAGGACGGCCGGGTCGTGCTCATCGACTACGAGGTCGCCACCCTCGCCGCGGACCGGGCCAGGGCCGCGCTGGCGCATCCCGCCTTCGCCGCCCCCCGCGACCGCCACGGCGTCGAGGTCGACCGGTACGCGCTGGCCTGCCTGCGCTTCGCCCTGTTCGCCCCGCAGTGCACGATCATGCTGCCGATCCACCGGCCGAAGATCGTCCAGCTCGCGCGGATCGTCAAGGAGACCTTCCCCGTCCCCGGTGCCTTCATGGACACCGCCGCCGCGACCATCGCGGGTGACCAGGCCGTGGAGACCCCCGTGCCGATGCCGGGGACGGCCACCTGGGCCGAGCTGCGGGAGGCGATGTGCCGGGCCATCCGGGCCAGCGCGACCCCCGAGCGCGACGACCGCCTCTTCCCCGGCGACGTCGCCCAGTTCAAGCCCGGCGGCGGCCTCAACGTGGCGACCGGCGCGGCCGGCGTGCTGCTCGCCCTGTCGGCCACCGGCCTCGGGCCCTTCCCCGAGTACGAGACCTGGCTGCGCGAGCGCGCCCTGCGCCCCGCCGCCGGCTCCGGCATCGGCCTGTACGACGGCCTGCACGGCATCGCCCACGTCCTCGACCGGCTCGGACACCGCCAGGACGCGCTCGACGTCGTCGACATCGCCCTGCGCGAGCAGTGGGACCGCCTGGAGACGGCCCTGTTCTCCGGCCTGCCCGGCATCGGGCTGAACCTCCTGCGCCTCGGCCGGACCGAGCCCGCCCTGACCGGGCACGCCATGCGCGCGGTGGACATCTGCGCCGACCGCCTCGGCGGCCCCGAGGACGTGCCCGAGATCAGCGGCGGCGACAATCCCAGAGCCGGCCTCATGTACGGCTCGTCCGGCTCCGCCCTGCTCTTCCTGCACGCCTACGAGCACACCGGCGACCGGGCGCTGCTCGACCTGGCCGAGATCGCGCTCAGGCAGGACCTGCGGCGCTGCCGGGCCTCGGAGGACGGCTCGCTCCAGGTGAACCAGGGCTGGCGGATGCTGCCCTACCTGGACGAGGGCTCCGTGGGCATCGCCATGGTGCTCGGACGTTTTCTCGCGCACCGCGACGACGACGAACTCGCCGCCGAGCTCGACCGGCTCAAGCTGGTCGCCCGCTCCGGGTTCTTCGTCCAGCCGGGGCTGTTCACCGGCCGCGCGGGCATCATCGCGGCACTCGCCGGAGATCCGGTGGCCCGCGAGCTGATCAAGGGGTTGACCTGGCACGCCATGCCCTACGGCGGCGGCCTGGCCTTCCCCGGCGACGGGCTGTTGCGCCTGTCCATGGATTTCGCGACCGGTACGGCCGGCGTGCTGTTCGCCCTCGGGGCGGTGCTGGGAGACCAGCCGGCACGCCTGCCGTTCCTGGAGGCCGCACCAGAGCGGCCTGCGCACGATCAACCGCGGAAGGAGGTGTAAAGAACATGGTTCTTCTCGACCTGCAGGGTCTGGAGGCTCCCGCGGCCAGCGACGTGGCCAGCGGCGGCAGCTCGCTCACTGCTCTCACGTGTCACTCGGGTCACCCGAGCAACCTCAGTGTCGCTCTGTGCCACTGATAGCTGACAGGGTCCCCGCGCCGTTTCGTGGTGGCGCGGGGACCTCCCGAGTCCGAAGGAGGCCGGCAGGTGGGACCGGGAGACCGCCTGGTGACGGACGCCGTACGGCGCTGCGGCCCGTGGCCCGCCGTGCTGGCGCTCACCGCGGTCGCCGGCGCGGCCGGTGAGCTGGCCGTCCCGTTCCTCGTCGGCCGCACGCTCGACCTGCTCCTCGCCCGCTCGCCGGCGGCCGCCGCCGCCCTGGCGCTGTGCGCGGGCGTGGTCGCCGTGGTGGTGCTCTGCGAGAGCCTCGGCGCCTGGGCCAGAGGGGCGAGCAGCGCGTACGCGGCCGCCCGGCTGCGGCTCGGCGTGCTGCGGCACGTGCTCGGCGTCGGCCGGGCCGCCACCCGACGCTTCCCCGAGGGCGACCTCGTCACCCGGGCCGGGCTGAACGCCGAGGAGGCCGGACGGGCCCCCGAGACGGTCACCGGCGCCCTGGCCCTCCTGGTGCCGACCGCCGGCGCGCTGGTCGCGCTCACCCTCATCCATCCGCTGCTGACCCTCACGCTCGGGGCCGGCATCGTCCTCATCGTGTTCGTCCTGCGCGCCTTCCTGCGCGCCACGACCGTCATCTCCGGCGGCTACCAGGAGGTCCAGGGCGAGATCGCGGCCCGCCTCGTGGACGCCCTCGACGGCGCCCGCACCATCGCCGCCGCCGGGACCGCCGGCCAGGAGGCCCGGCGGGTGCTGGCGCCCCTGCCCCGGCTGCGCGCGCACGGCATGGCCCTGTGGCGGGCGAACGCCTCCGCCGGGGTCCGGTCGGGGCTGATGATCCCGCTGCTGGAGGTCGCCGTGCTGGCCGCCGGGGGGTTCATGCTGGCCGCCGGGCGGCTCACCGTCGGCGACCTGTACGCCGCCGCCCGCTACGCCGCCCTCGGCGCCGCGCTCAGCACCTCGCTCGGTTACGTCGGCGGCCTGGCCAGGGCACGGGCCGCCGCCGCCCGCGTCGCCGACGTCCTGACCCTGCCCCCGGTCCGCCACGGCGCCCGCGCGCTGCCGCCCGGCCCCGGCACGGTCGAGTTCCGCGACGTCGCCGCCGACGGGCTCACCGTGGGCGACCTGACGATCCCCGGCGGCACCGTCACCGCCGTGGTGGGACGGTCGGGCTCGGGCAAGTCCCTGCTGGCCGCGCTCGCCGGCCGCCTGACCGACCCGGAACGCGGGGACGTGCTGCTCGACGGCGTCCCGTTACGGGAGCTGACCCGCGACGGCCTGCGCTCGGCCATCGGCTACGCCTTCGAGCGGCCGGTCCTGGTCGGCGAGACCGTCGGCGAGGCGATCAGCGCCGCCCCCGGCTCCCAGGCGGGACGGGAGGCTGCCATGGCGGCGCGCGCCGACGGGTTCGTCCGCCGGCTGCCCGCCGGTTACGACACGCCGCTGGCCGAGACGCCCATGTCCGGCGGCGAGCGGCAGCGGCTCGGCCTGGCCAGGGCGTTCGCGCGGGGGGATCGGCTGCTGGTGCTCGACGACGCCACCTC
The DNA here is from genome assembly GCF_042892035.1 of Nonomuraea sp. NPDC001831. NCBI lineage: Bacteria > Bacillati > Actinomycetota > Actinomycetes > Streptosporangiales > Streptosporangiaceae > Nonomuraea > Nonomuraea sp. NPDC001831. Next base: position 215,411 of record NZ_JBIATU010000005.1, read on the forward strand.
CAGCCTGGACACCGTCACCGAACGCGAGGTCAGCCGGGCGCTCACCGGCGACCCCAGGGGCCGCACCCGCCTGATCACCGCCCACCGCCTGGCCACCGCCGCCCGCGCCGACCAGGTCGTCTGGCTGGAGGAGGGCCGGGTGCGCGCCGCCGGCCCGCACGAGGTCCTGTGGCGCGACCCCGCCTACCGGGCCGTCTTCCAGGAGGCCCGCCCATGACCCCCGCGCGCCCCGCCACCGTCCGGGAGGCCCGCCCATGACCTCCGCCCCTGGCGTCCCCGCGGCCTCCGGCGTCCCCGCGGCTTCCGGTGCCTCCGGCGTCCCCGCGGTCCCCGACGCGCCGGCCGGGTTCCGGCGGGCGCTCCTCCGCGACCCGCGGCGGCTGGTCGCCATCCTGCTCTGGTCGGTGCTGGAGGCCGCGCCCGCCTTCCTCGTCGGGCACGCCGTCGCCCGCGCCATCGAGGACGGCTTCGCCCGCGCCCGGCCGCTGACCGGGCTGGCCTGGCTGGCGGCGCTCGGCCTGGCGTGGCTGGTCTCGGCCGTCGGCGCCCGCCAGGTGGTGCTGGCCGTGGCCGCCGTGGCCGAGCCGTTCCGCGACGACCTCCTGACGCGGGTGGTGCAGGGAGCGCTGCGCCGCCCGCTCGACGAGCGGCCCGACAGCGCGGCCACCGCGCGGGCCGGGCTCCAGGTCGAGCTGGCCAGGGACGCCTTCGCCGCCGTCGTCACCACGGTCAGGGGGTTCGCGTTCACGCTGGTCAGCGTGGTGCTGGGGCTGCTGACGCTGGCGCCGGGCACGCTCGTGCTGGTGCTGCCGCCGTTCGCGGCCGGGCTGGCGTTCTTCCTGGCCTCGCTGCCCGCGCTGGCCCGGCGGCAGCGCGCGTTCCTGCTGGCCGACGAGGAGCTGGCCCGGTCGATGACCGCGACGGCCGCCGGGCTGCGCGACATCGAGGCGTGCGGCCTGCAGGACCGCGAGGACGAGCGGCTGTCCCGCCAGGTCGGCGCGCAGCGCGACGCCGCCCGCGCCCTGGCCAGGGTGACCTCGGTGCGCACCGCCGCGCTGGCCGTCGGCGGCTGGCTGCCCGTCGTCCTGCTGCTCGCCGGCACACCCTGGCTGCTCGACGGCGGCGCCCGGCCCGGCGTGATCGTCGGCGCGCTGGCCTACGTGACCCAGTCGCTGGCCCCCGCGCTCGGCGGGCTCGTCCAGGGGCTCGGGGTGAGCGGCGTGCGGCTCGTGGCCACGCTGCGCCGCATCGCCGCCGCCGCGCCGCCCCAGCCGCCGGCCCCGCCGAAGCTCCGTCCGTCCGGCGGCGACGTCACGCTGCGGTCGGTCACCTTCGCCTACGGCCCGCACTCCGCGCCGGTCCTGGACCGCCTCGACCTCACCGTCCCCGAGGGCGAGCACCTGGCCGTCGTCGGCCCGAGCGGCGCGGGCAAGTCCACGCTCGCCGCCCTGATCAGCGGCATCCTGCGCCCCGGCGAGGGCGAGGTGCTGGTCGGCGGCGTGCCCGCCGACCGGGCCGACCCCGCCGCCCGCGTGCTCATCCCCCAGGAGGCGTACGTCTTCCGCGGCACGCTGCGCGACAACCTCGCCTACCTCGCGCCCGGGTCCGGCCGCCTGGACGAGGCCGTGGCCGCCCTGGGCGCCACGGGCCTGGTCGAGAGCCTGGGCGGGTACGACGCCACGCTGGACCCGGCGGCGCTGTCGGCCGGGCAGCGCCAGCTGATCGCCCTCGTCCGCGCCCACCTGACCCAGGCCCCGCTGATCGTCCTGGACGAGGCCACCTGTCACCTGGACCCCGCCGCCGAAGCCCTGGCCGAGAACGCCTTCGCGGCCAGGGGCGGCACGCTCATCGTGGTCGCGCACCGCCTCACCTCCGCGCTGCGCGCCCGCCGCGTCCTGCTCATGGACGGACCCCGGATCACGATCGGCACGCACGACGAGCTGATCCGGGTCTCGCCCCTGTACGCCGACCTGGCCGGCCACTGGCAACCGGAGCCCGTGTCATGACATTTGCAGACCAGTACCCGCCCGCCGAACGTCAACCGGTCACCGACCGCCTCCACGGGCGGGACGTCCCCGACCCGTACCGCTGGCTGGAGGACCCCCTCGACCCGCGGACCGGGGAATGGCTGGCCGCCCAGGACCGGCTGTGGCGGGAGGCCGCCGCGCGTCTGCCGGACCGCGAGCGTTTCCTGGCCAGGCTCACCGAGCTGAGCGTCACCGGCCTGGTCACCCCGCCCGTGTGGCGCGGCGGCCGGCGCTTCCACCTGCGGCAGACCGGCTGCCAGGAGCACCCGGTCCTGTACTGCGACGACCGGCCCTTCCTGAACCCGGCCGAGCGCGACCCCAGCGGCCTGACCACCCTGGACGACTGGCAACCCGACCCGCAGGGCCGCCTGATCGCCTACCAGATCTCCAGCAGCGGCGACGAGAAGGCCGACCTGTACGTCGAGGAGGTCGACACCGGCAAGCTCGTGGACGGCCCCATCGGCGGCTGCCGCTACTCGCCGGTCGCCTGGCTGCCCGGCGGCGAGGGCTTCTACTACGTGCGCTTCCACGAGGGCGTGCACCTGCACCGGCTCGGCGTCCCCGACGACGTGCCGGTCCTGATCGGCGGGCCGGTCTCCTACGGCGTGCAGCTCAGCGCGGACGGCCGCTGGCTGACGATCTCCGCGGGCGGCACGGCCGGCAACTCGCTCTGGCTGGCGGACCTGGCCGGCGGCGACCCGGCCCGGCCGGAGCTGCGGGTCGTCCAGGAGGGGGCGCACGTGCGCACGGCGGGCGCGGTGGCCTCCGACGGCCGCCTGTACCTGCTCACCGACCGCAACGCCCCCCGGCGCCGGCTGTGCGTGGCCGACCCGGCCGAGCCCGAGGTGTGGCGCGAGCTGGTCCCCGAGGACCCCCGGGCGGTGCTCGGCGCGTTCACCCTGCTGGACGGCGACCGCCTGCTGGTCTCCAGGACCCGCCACGCGGTCGGCGAGATCGCCGTGCACGACGCCAGGACGGGCGAGCGGCTGGGCGAGGTGCCCCTGCCCGGCAGCGGCTCGATCGCCTCGCTCAGCTCCCGGCCCGAGGGCGGCCACGAGGCCTGGTTCACCTACACCGACGCCGTCACCCCCGCCGAGATCTGGCGCTACGACGCCCGGACCGGCGCCGCCACCCTGTGGGCCGCCCCGCCCGGCCGCGTCGCGCTGCCCGACGTGAAGAGCCACCACGTCGAGTACACCTCGGCCGACGGCACCCCCGTGCGCATGGTCGTGGTCGCGCTCTCCGCCGGCTCGGGCCCCCGCCCGGCGATACTCAACGGGTACGGCGGCTTCGGCATCCCGCTCATGCCCGGCTACGCGGCCGACTCGCTGGCCTGGGTGGAGTCGGGCGGCGTGCTGGCCATCGCGAACCTGCGCGGCGGCGGCGAGGAGGGCGAGTCCTGGCACCGCGACGGCATGCTGGAACGCAAGCAGAACGTCTTCGACGACTTCGTCGCCGCGGCCGAGAAACTGGTCGCCGACGGCTGGACGACCCCGGAGCAGCTCGGCATCTGGGGCGAGTCGAACGGCGGCCTGCTCGTCGGCGCGGCCCTCACCCAGCGCCCCGACCTGTTCGCCGCCGCCGTCTGCTCGGCGGGGCTGCTGGACATGGCCCGCTACCACCTCAGCGGCCTCGGCCCGTCCTGGACCGGCGAGTACGGCGACCCCGCCGACCCCGACCACCTGGCCTGGCTGATGGCCTACTCGCCCTACCACCACGTCCGGCCGGACGCCGACTACCCGGCGACGCTGTTCACCGTCTCGGCCGCTGACACCCGGGTGGACCCGATGCACGCCCGCAAGATGTGCGCGGCCATGCAGTGGGCCCAGGGGAGCAGGGGGGCCGGTTCCCGTCCCGTCCTGCTGCGCCACGAGCGCGACGTCGGCCACGGGGCCCGCGCCGTCAGCCGGTCCATCGCGCTCGCCGCCGACGTCCTGGCCTTCCTGGCCGCCCACACCCGCGCCTGAGCCGGGCGGGGGCGGCGGAGGGAGGTCAGATCCAGCCGGACTCGCGGGCGATGCGGATGGCGTCGATGCGGCTGCGCGCGCCCAGCTTGGCCGTCGTCCGGCACAGGTAGTTCCGGACCGTTCCCTCGGCCAGGAACAGCGACGCGGCGATCTCGCCGATGGAGGCGCCGTCGGCCGCCGCGCCGATCACGTCCAGCTCGCGGGGGGTGAGCGGCGGCTCCGGCGGGCGCATGGCCGCGATGGCCAGCTCCGAGTCGATGACCCGCTCGCCGTCGGCGACCCGGCGGATGGCGTCGGCCAGCCGCTCGGGCGGCGCGTCCTTGGCCATGAATCCCCGTACGTGCACCTCCAGCGCCTGCTTCAGCAGCCCGGGGGTGCCGACGCCGGTCAGGATCAGCACGCCGCAGCCGGGCAGCTTCTCGTGCAGCTCGCCGGCCGCGGCGAGCCCGTCCATGCCGGGCAGGGCGATGTCGAGCACCGCCACGTCCGGACGGCACGACTGGGCGGCGGCCAGGATGCGGTCGCCCCGCTCGACTTCGGCGACGACCTCGATGTCCTCCTCGTAGGCCAGCAGGGCCACGAGCGCCCCTCGTACCAGGTTCATGTCCTCAGCGAGCAACGTTCGAATCACCATGGGGTCCTTGCGGTCGACCAGGCTTGCAACGTCCTGCGGGCCACTCAATCCTGACGTAAAGCCCGCACTGTGGAAAGTCCTCCTAAGTGACGGTAAAGCCGCCGCCGACAAGTGGACGCTCATTTGGGGAATGCTCAAGGTCATGAAGCCTCGAGTGAAGCCCCTGCCTCCTGCGGAATGGGACGACTTTCAGCAGGCGAACCCCCAGAACGTCTTCACGACGCTGGGCCGGCACCCCGCGCTCTACCAGGGCTGGCTGCGCTTCGGCGGCGCGCTGCTCAACGGCACGCTGCCGGCCCGCGACCGCGAGCTGGCCATCCTGCGCACCGCCTTCCACAGCGGCAGCGCCTACGAATGGGCCCATCACGCCCGCATCGCCCGCGAGGTGGGCCTGACCGACGTGGAGATCGAGTCGGTCCGCCAGCTCGACGCCCTCTGGCCCGTCGAGGACCGCCTGGTGTTACAGGTGGCCGACGACCTCCACTACGCGGGCGACCTCACCGACGCCACCTGGGCCGCCCTGTGCGACCGCTACGACGAGGTGCGCAGGATCGAGCTGGTCGTCCTGGTCGCGCACTACGCCATGCTGGCGCTGGTGCTCAGGGCGTTCCGCGTGCAGCTGGAGGAGTGAGCCCCCCTCACTCATCTGTACGCGGCCCTCACGCGCCCGCCCGGGGGAGGATCATCGTCACGCCCGGGACCGAGCCGATCGAGGCCAGCGCCTTGCCCGCGTCGGCCAGGCCGATCGTCCGGGTGACGAGCTGGTCGGGGTGCAGGATCCCGGCCCTGATCAGCTCCAGCATGGGCGGGTAGGCGTGCGCGGCCATGCCGTGGCTGCCCAGCAGCCGCAGCTCGTGGCCGATCACGCGGTCCATCGGCACCGGCGTCGCGCCGCCCGGCAGCAGGCCGACCTGGACGTGCCGCCCCCGCCTGCGCAGGCTCTCGACCGAGGCCGCGCACGTGCGGGGGCTGCCCAGCGCGTCGAGCGAGACGTGCGCGCCGCCCCTGGTCAGCTCCCTGACCTGGGCCGCCGCGTCGCCGGCCGAGCCGTCGACGAAGTGCGTGGCGCCGGCCAGCTCGGCCAGCTCCAGCGCGTCGGCGCTGATGTCCACGGCCACCACCCGCGCCCCGGACGCCGCCGCGATCATCACCGCCGACAGCCCGACCCCGCCGCAGCCGTGCACCGCCACCCACTCTCCAGGACGCACCTCGCCCACCTGGACGACCGCCCGGAAAGCGGTGGCGAAGCGGCAGCCCAGCCCGGCGGCGGTGGCGTAGGCCATCTCCTCGGGGATCGGGACGAGGTTCACGTCGGCGTGGTCGACGGCGACGTACTCGGCGAAGGAGCCCCAGTGGGTGAAGCCCGGCTGGGTCTGCCGCTCGCACACCTGCTGCTCGCCCGTGGCGCAGGCCGCGCAGGTGCCGCAGGCGCAGATGAACGGCACGGTGACCCGCGCCCCCGGCAGCCAGCCCCGCACGTCGGGGCCCACGGCCTCGATCACGCCCGCCAGCTCGTGGCCGGGCACGTGGGGGAGGACCTTGATGTCGGGGTCGTGCCCCTGCCAGCCATGCCAGTCGGAGCGGCACAGCCCGGTCGCCTCGACCCGGATCACCGCCCCGCCGGGCGCGGGGGTGGGATCGGGCAGCTCACGCAGGTCGAGGTCCCCGCCGAAGACGTCAAAGGCAACCGCTCGCATCTCATGAGCTTAGAGTGAGTCGCCGCAGGTCGCGCAAGGCCCGGTGGGAGAGCGAGCCGGGTTCGGTGGTGTAGAGCACCAGCCGCAGGTCGTCGCGGTCGGGCACCGGGAGCACCTGGCAGATGGCGTCGATCGTGCCGACGGCCGGATGGGTGACCTGTTTGCGCTGCTCCCTGCGCACCTCCACCTCGTGCCTGGCCCACAGCTCGGCGAACTCCGGGCTCAGCGCCAGCATCTCGGCCACCAGCGCCCGCAGCGCCCGGTCGTCGGGGTAGCGGCCGGCGGCCACGCGCAGGTCGGCGACCGAGGCGCGGGCGAAGCGGCCCTTCTCCTCGTCCGACAGGTGCTCGGCGATGCCGGGCGACATGAACACCCAGCGGATCACGTTGCGCTCGCCGGGCGGCAGGGAGTCCAGGTCGCCCATGAGCATGCCGGCGAGGGGGTTCCAGGCGCGCAGGTCGTAGCGGGCGTCCAGGACGTAGGCGGGGACGTCCTCCAGGAAGGCGAGCAGGTGCAGGATGCCGGCGGGCACGTCCTGCCTGATCCGGGGCGTCTCCAGCACCTGGCCGGCCAGCCGGAACAGGTGGGCGCGCTCGTCCTGGTCCAGCATGAGCGCCCGGCCGAGCGCGCCGAGCACCTGCCGCGACGGGTGCGGGCCCCGGCCCTGCTCCAGCCGGATGTAGTAGTCGATCGACATCCCGGCGAGCTGGGCCACCTCCTGACGGCGCAGGCCGGGCGTGCGCCGGCGCCCGCCGCCGGGCAGGCCCACGTCGGACGGGGTCACGCGGGCGCGCCTGCTGCGCAGGAAGCCGGCCAGTTCGTCGCGGTTCATGCCTCCATCCTCCGTCCTGAGGCCAGGTGAGCGGGCGCGCGAAGGTGGTACCGCTGATCCCAGCTTCCGCGGGTCTCTCCCGTCGCCGCTGCGGCCTGGGAGAACGTTGGGCCATGACGACGACTGCCCTGATCACGGGCGCCAACAAGGGGATCGGTCACGAGATCGCGCGGCTGCTTTCGGAGGGGGGATCACCGCGATCGTGGGGGCCCGCGACGAGGAGCGCGGGCGGGCCGCCGCCGGGCGGCTGGGCCTGCCGTACGTGCGGATCGACGTGACCGACGAGGCGAGCGTGGCCGCCGCCGCCAAGTGGATCGAGGCCGAGTACGGCTCGCTCGACATCCTGGTCAACAACGCGGGCGTCGCCGGCGGGCTGGACGGGAGCGTCCCGAGCGCCCTCACCGCGCAGGAGTTCAGGGACGTCTACGAGACGAACGTGTTCGGCGTGGTCACCGTGACCAACGCCATGCTGCCGCTGCTGCGCAGGTCTCCGGCGGGCCGGATCGTGAACATGTCCAGCGAGCTGGGCTCGATCAGCCTGGCGGGCACGCCGGACAGCCCGTTCTGGGACCTCAACTTCGCCGCCTACAACTCCTCCAAGACCGCGCTCAACATGATCACCGTCTGCTACGCCAAGGAGCTGATGGGCACCTCGGTCAAGGTGAACGCCGCCAACCCGGGCTACTGCGCCACCGACCTCAACGCCCACACCGGCTTCCGCACCGCCGAGCAGGGCGCGGCCATCGCCGTCCGGCTGGCGACCCTGGACGCCGACGGCCCGACCGGCGCCTACCTGGAGGACGCGGGATCGATCGGCTGGTGAGGTGTGGACACTTGCGTACTGGACAGAAGGGGGCGATGGGACGAGATCTGGACAAAGAGCGGTTCTCCGAGGCGGAGTACGCGCGCTTCGGAGAACGCATCCGGGAGCAGCTCGGCACTCTTCGCGAGCTGCTCGAAACCCCTGGCTTCGGCGAGGGGCCGGCCACCATCGGGGCCGAACTGGAGCTGTTCCTCATTGACGAGCAAGGACGGCCGCTGCCGCGCAACGACGAGGTGCGGGACAGGCTCGACGACCCGCGCGTCGTGCTCGAACTGGGCCGCTTCAACATCGAGGTCAACCTCACCCCGATGCCGCTGGCCGGGTCGCCCTTCGAGCGCATGGGGGCCGAGATTCAGGAGACGGTGACCAAGGTGGACGCCGCCGTCGAGGGCGGCGGCGCCCTGCCGATCGGCATCCTGCCCACGCTGGCCGCCGAGGACTTCACCATCGGCGCGATGAGCGACCAGAACCGCTACCGGGCCATGAGCAGGGGCATCAGGCGGCTGCGGCTGGAACCGTTCCTCGTCAAGATCGAGGACCTGGAGCTGTCGGTGGAGGACGTGATCCTGGAGAGCGCCAACACCTCCTGGCAGGTGCACATCCGCACGCCGCCCGACCGCTTCGCCCGGCTGTTCAACGCCGCCCAGCTCGCCATCGGGCCGGTGCTGGCCGCGTGCGGCAACTCGCCGTTCTTCCTGGGCAGGCAGTTGTGGGCGGAGACGCGGATCGCGCTGATGGAGGAGGCGGCCGACGACCGTGACGTGGAGCGGCGCGGGCGCAGGGACGGGCGGGTCACGTTCGGCTCGGACTGGGTGCGGGAGGGCGCGCACGAGCTGTTCGAGCGGTACGTCCAGGACTACGAGCCGATCGTGCCCGACCTGTCCGACGACGCCGAGCCGCACGAGGTGCCGGAGCTGCGGCTGCACCAGGGCACGATCTGGCAGTGGAACCGGCCCGTCTACGACCCGGCCGACGGCGGCCACCTGCGGGTCGAGATGCGCGCGCTGCCCGCCGGGCCCTCGTGCGCGGACATGACCGCGAACACGGCGTTCCTGCTGGGGCTGACGTTGTCGCAGGCCGAGCGGGACCTGACCGGCTACCGGTTCGCCGAGGCGTACCAGAACTTCTACCGCGCCGCCCAGGACGGGCTGGAGGCCAAGCTGACCTGGCCGGGCCTGGACGGCGAGTTCGAGGCCGCCGACCTGGTGCTCAGGCTGCTGCCCGAGGCGCGGGCCGCGCTGCTGGCGGCCGGGGTGACCCCGCACGACGCCGACACCGCCCTGGACGTCATCGCCCAGCGCACCCGGCTGCGGCGCACCGGCGCGGTCTGGCAGCGCGAGGCGCTGGCGCGCTTCGGCGGCGACCGGGAACGGCTCGTGCGGCGTTACCGCGAGCTGGCCCTGTCGGGCCTGCCGGTGCACCTGTGGGACTGAACCGGGACTGAACTAGGGACTGAACTAGGGACTGAACTAGGGACTGAACTAGGGACTGAACGCCAACAAATGCCGCCGCGCGTCCGTCAAACTACTCCGAGAGACGGACGAAGTGAGGCAGATATGGCGGCGACGGGGATGGCACCGGCCGACAAGGCGCCCTACGCGTTAACGCGGGCCACGGGGACGCTGGCCACGGGGGCGGCGAAGCTGGCCGGGGAGATCGGCGCGACCGGGGTCGAGGCCCTGCTGGCGCACGCCAACAGGACCGCCGTCCACAAGGGCGCGACGGCGGCGCTGGGCTCGATGCGGCCCAGGCCGGCGGACTGGTACGCCTTCGACGCGAAGGACCAGGACACGGTCGACTGGTACCCGCAGGGCGTGACCTGCGGCGAGGAGTCCGGCGCCATCGGCGTGCCGGTGCTGCTGGTGAGCTGGTACTTCAAGCCGGCGGCGGGCGAGCGGGGGATCAGGGTGTCGTTCCTGAGCCCCCGGACGCTGAAGTACCAGCACGCGCTGCTGGTCGAGGCCAGGCCCGACGGCTCGTACGGGCCGATCGACGTGCACGCGGGCGGCCTGGCCTGCCACGGCGACCTGCTCTACGTCGCCGACACCTTCAACGGCCTGCGCGTCTTCGACCTGGGCAACCTGCTCGACCTGCGCACCGCCCAGCCCGACCTGGGCGACCCCGCGCGCATCGGGCGCTCCGGCGGCCGGTTCCACGCCTTCGGCTACCGCTACCTGCTCCCGCAGACCGACTGCTGGAAGCTCGTGCGCGGCGGGCCGCACTTCTCGTTCCTGTCGGTCGACCGCAGCGGCGGCACGCCCGCGCTGGTCGCGGGCGAGTACCGGGAGAACGACCCCGGCGGGTGGGTCGCCCGCTGGAACCTGCCGCTGACCGACGGCACGCCCAAGGACGCCTTCGTCATGGGCCACCCCAAGATCCAGGGCGCGGTCTCGTGGGGCGGCAAGTGGTACCTGAGCCAGGCGGCCGACGCCGCCACCAACGGCAGACTGCTCGTCCACAGCGGCGACAAGCTGCTGACCAGGCCCTACCCGATCGGGCCCGAGGACCTGACGGTGCGCGGCGGCAAGGTGTGGAGCGTCACCGAGTTCAGGAACAAGCGCATCGTCTTCGGCGTCGAGCTCTGATTCAGCAGGGCTCAGCCTTCCATGTGGGCGCGCAGGACCTCGCGGTAGCGGCGGTCGAAGGCGTCGTAGCGGGCCCGTAGGGCGGCTCCCGGCCAGCCCGCGGGCAGCAGCTCGGCGGGCAGCAGCGGGTCGGCCAGCAGGTGGCGCAGCACGGCGGCCGAGACCAGGAAGCCCTCGGCCAGCCCGTCGGCCCGGTCGAGCGCCCGCTCCAGCCGGGCCGCCTCGGCCGCCCAGCCGTCGAGGTCCCACAGCAGCGGAGTGGGGTCGCCGTGCGGGCGGCCGTCGATCAGGGTGCACTGCGCGGTGACGGTCTCCGGCCACTCGCGCACCAGGTTGGCCGGACGCAGCCAGGTGCCCTCGCGCAGCTCGCCCATGCGCAGCGCGGACATCGTGTGCCGGAACGCGGCCCGGTCGGCCGGGGCGCGCCGCTCGGCGGTGACCACCGCCACCTCCCAGGTGCCGTCCCACGGCCTGGTGTGCGGGTCGCGGCTCTCGTCCTGCCGGGCCTGGCGCTCGACGAGCCGCTCGGACAGCGTGTAGCGGCCGCCCTGCTGCGTCAGGTCGCCGGCCGCCACCATGCGCGACAGCGCCACCCGGACCGTGCCCTCGGCGATGCCGAACAGCGCGCCGATGCGCACCAGGTGGCGGGCGGGCAGCCGGGGCGGGTGGCTGCCGAGCAGCGCGCTCAGCACCGCCGACCGGGCGCTGAGTGAGGTGTTACGGTCTTCCATCGCGTGTTGATTATATGTAACACTCGCGAGTATGGGCCGGTATCTCATCGAACCTTTCGACCACAGCGACCGCTACGCCACCGAGCGCTACCAGGGGGCCGCCGGGCGCAACTGGTGGACCTGCGACCCCACGCTGCGCCTGCTCATGCGGCGCCACCTCGGCGACGGCTACGCCTGGGCCGAGCCCCACCTCGAACGGCTCGGCGCGCTGATGGGCGGCCTGGTCGCCGAGTGCGCCGAGGAGACCGACCGCAACCCGCCCCGCCTGGAGAAGTACGACAAGTGGGGCAGGGACGTCAGCCGGGTCGTCATGCCGCCGTCCTTCCAGGCCGCGCGCGCGGCGCTCATGGAGGACAACTTCACCTCGCCGTCGTTCGCCGAGGAGGCACGGGCGAACGGGGCGGACCCGGCCGCGCTGGCGGCGGCCTGGACGTACCTGCTCGACCAGGCCGACATCGGGATGGGCTGCGCACTCGGCACCGGCGGGGACATGGTGGTCTCGCTGGCCGAGAAGCACGCGCCGCCGGACGTACGCGACCGGGTCCGGGAGATCTTCGCCGACGGCTACTACTCCGGCGAGGCCGCCCAGATGTTCACCGAACGCACCGGCGGCTCCGACCTGGCCGCCCTGGAGGCGTGGGCCGAGCCCGACGGGGAGGCGTGGCGGCTGACCGGGTTCAAGTGGTTCGCCTCCAACGCCAACGGCTCGGCGTTCGTGGTGCTCGCCCGCACGCCCGACGGGTCGGTGGCGCCGTTCCTGGCGCTGTGGGAGCGGCGCGACGGCTCGCGCAACGGGGTGCGCATCCGGCGGCTGAAGGACAAGCTGGGCACCCGCTCGGTCGCCTCGGCCGAGGTCGAGTTCACCGACGCCGAGGCGTTCCTGCTGGCCGGCCAGGGCTCCGGCTCCGGGCTCGGCACGATGATGAAGCTCACCAACGCCTCCCGCCTGGGCGTGGCCATGATGGGCGTCGGCGTGGCCAGGCGGGCCCTGGTCGAGTCCGTCTGCTACGCGCGTTCCCGCGAGGCGTTCGGCCGTCCGCTCATCGACCAGCCCCTGATGCGCCGCAAGCTGGCCGAGCTGATCGTCGAGGTCGAGGCCGCCCAGGCGATGGTGTTCGACGGCCTGGTCGGCCCCCGGCTGCGGCTCGGGCCCGCGCTGATCAAGCTGCGCGCCGCCCGGCTCGGCCTGACGGCGGCCAGCGACGCGATCGAGGTGCACGGCGGCAACGGCTACATCGAGCAGTGGCCGGTGGCCAGGCTGCTGCGCGACGCCCAGGTCAACCCGATCTGGGAGGGCGGCGACAACATCCTATGCCTGGACGTGCGCCGCGCCATGCTCCGCGAGGAGGCGCACGTGCCGTTCCTGGCCCGACTGCGCGCCCTGGCCACCTCCGACCTGGTGCACGCGCGGATCGACGACCTGTCCAAGGCCGTCGCGGCCTGGCACGGGCTCGCCCCGGCGATCGCCGAGGAACGCCTCTACCCCCTGGCCCAGTTCATGGCCGACGTCTACGCCGCCGCCCTGCTGGAGGACCAGGCCGGCTGGGGCCTCGACGACGGGCGCAAGGCCCTGGTCGCCCGCCTGTACGCCGAGGCGCACCTGGCCGAGCGCGGCCCGCTGCGCGGCATCGACGCCCCGGCTGCCGACCACTTCGACACGTTGCTGGCCGGGGCCCTCGCCTGAGGGTACGCTCGGCAGGTTTCCCGGAGTTTCCCGGAGTTTCCCCGAGGCGAAGCCGCACGTTCCCCGGAGGAGGGTCGCATGACCGTACGCGTCGAGCGCGAGGGGCCCGTCACCACCGTCGTCATCAGCAGGCCGGAGGCGCGCAACGCGGTGGACAGGAAGACCGCCGACGCGCTCACCGACGCGTTCGCCGGCTTCGAGCGCTCCGACGCGGCCGTGGCGGTGTTGTGGGGCGAGGGCGGCACGTTCTGCGCCGGGGCCGACCTCAAGGCGCTGGACAACCACGTCGGCGAGGACGGCGACGGCCCCATGGGGCCCACCAGGATGCGCCTGTCCAAGCCGGTGATCGCGGCCGTCGCCGGGCACGCCGTGGCCGGCGGGCTGGAGCTCGCCCTCTGGTGCGACCTGCGGGTGGCCGAGCAGGACGCGGTGTTCGGCGTCTTCTGCCGCCGCTGGGGCGTGCCGCTGATCGACGGCGGCACGGTGCGGCTGCCCCGGCTCGTCGGCGCCTCCCGCGCCATGGACATGATCCTGACCGGCCGCGCGGTGAGCGCCCCGGAGGCCCGTGACATGGGCCTGGTCAACCGCCTGGTGCCCACCGGCACGGCCCGGCGGGAGGCCGAGGAGCTGGCCGCGCGGATCGCCGCGTTCCCGCAGGCGTGCCTGCGCGGCGACCGCATGTCGCTGCTGGAGCAGCACGGCCTGCCCGAGGACGAGGCCATGCGCAACGAGCTGCGCCACGGCCTGGTCTCGCTGCCGGACGCGGCGGAGGGCGCCGCCAGATTCGCCGCCGGCGCCGGCCGCCACGGCGCCCCCGCCTGACACGGCGCCGGCCGGCGTCGCCTGGCCGGGCGCGGCCTTCTAAGGCGTGCCGGGTGGCTGGTCGGCGGCGTCGATCGCGCGCTGGTAGCGGGTCGTCAGCGTGCGCAGCGCGGCCACCAGCTCCGGCGAGTCCTCGACCGTGAAGTCCGCCTCCAGCATGCCCAGGTGGAGGGCGAGCATCACCGGGTGGTCCGAGCCCGGCTCGAACACGCACCGGTCCTCGCCCAGCGGCCGCACGTCCACTGGGATCGGCAGCCGGTCGCGCACGTGCGAGGCGGGCGCGTGCACGATCACCCGCGCGCGGTAGCGCCAGGTCGCCTCGCCGGCCCCGCGGGCCACCCGCGCCGTGATCTCGTGGTCGGGCGGCAGCTCGCGGGGCGTGAAGCGCGGGCCCGTCGGCGTCCGCGGTTCGATCCGGTCGGCCCGGAAGGTGCGCCAGTCGTCCCGGTCGAGGTCCCAGGCCACCAGGTACCAGCGCCGCCGGTCGTGCACCAGGCGGTACGGCTCCACCGAGCGCCTGCCGGCCGCCCCGGAATGCGCCCGGTAGTCGAACCGCAGCCGCTCATGGTCGCGGCACGCGCTCGCGATCACGGTCAGCACGTCCGGATCCACCTGCGCGCCGCGCGACGGCATCGGCAGCGCGTACGACTGGAAGGCGCTCACCCGGTGCCGCAGCCGCGCGGGCAGCACCTGCTGGAGCTTGGCCAGCGCCCGCATCGAGGTCTCCTCCATCCCCGCGATCGAGCCGCTCGCGGCGGTGCGCAGGCCGATCGCGACGGCCACCGCCTCGTCGTCGTCCAGCAGCAGCGGAGGCAGGGCGCCGTCCGAGCCGAGCCGGTAGCCGCCGGCCACGCCCGGCCGCGCGTCGACCGGGTAGCCGAGCGCGCGCAACCGGCCGACGTCGTTGCGGACGGTGCGGGTGGTGACGCCGAGCCGGGCGGCCAGCTCGGTGCTCGTCCAGTCGCGCCGGGCCTGGAACAGGGACAGCAGACGCAGCAGCCGCGCCGAGGTTTCCAGCATTCTTCGATCCTGACGACAATCTAGGAACGATCCTTTCCGCGAATGTTCCTAGTGTTCTCCGCATGAGCGCAAGAGCACTCATGGCCCTGCCGTTCACGAGGAGAAGCGCCGTGCGCGACGACATCCAGCCCTTCCGCGTCGAGATCCCCCAGGCCGACGTCGACCACCTGCACGACCGGCTCGCCCACGCCCGCTGGCCCGCCGAGCTGCCCGGGGTGGGATGGACCCGCGGCGTGCCGCTCGGCCACCTGAAGGAGCTCGCCGGATACTGGCGCACGCGGTACGACTGGCGCGCCCAGGAGGCGCGGCTCAACCGGTTCCCGCAGTTCACCACCGAGATCGACGGCCAGCGCATCCACTTCCTGCACGTCAGGTCCGACCGGCCCGACGCCAGGCCGCTGCTGATCACCCACGGCTACCCGAGCTCCGTCGCCGAGTTCCTGCACCTGATCGAGCCGCTGGTCGACCCGGACGAGGGCCCGGCCTTCCACGTCGTCGCGCCGTCCCTGCCCGGCTACGCCTTCTCCACGCCGCTGGGCGGGACCGGCTGGTCGATGGGGCGCACCGCCCGCGCCTGGGCCGAGCTGATGGCCCGGCTCGGCTACCAGCGGTACGGCGTGCACGGCGGCGACGTCGGCGCGGGCGTGTCCGGCCTGGTCGCCGGCCTCGACGGCGAGCACGTCGTCGGCGTGCACGTGGTGACCGATCCGTTCACCGCCGCGAACGTCGCCACCTTCATGCCGGGGATCGCCGACCGGCTCGACGCCGGCGACCCGGTCGACAAGCTGATCCTGAGCCGGATGCACGCCTTCCAGCAGGACGGCTCCGGCTACCTGGCCATCCAGAACACCAGGCCGCAGACCATCGGCTACGGCCTGGCCGACTCGCCGCTGCTGCAGCTCGCCTGGATCGCCGAGAAGGTCCACGAGTGGACCGACCTGCCGGTCGACCGCGACCAGCTGCTCACCACGGTCAGCCTGTACTGGTTCACCGGCTCGGGCGCCTCCGCCGCGCACACCCTGTACGAGCAGGCCCACTCCGCCGACTGGGGCGCGCCGCCCGCCGTGCCGCAGGGGTTCGCGGTCTTCGGCGCCGACGAGACCGTGCGCAGGCTGGTGCCCGCGCCGGCCGGCGCGCACTGGAGCGAGTTCGAGCGCGGCAGGCACTTCCCCGCGATGGAGGCCCCCGCCCTGCTGGCGGCCGACCTGCGGGCCTTCTTCGGGCCGCTGCGATGAGCGACGTGCTGAGCCGGCGTCGCCTCAACCGGGCCACGCCGGCCCGCCAGTACCTGCTGGAACGCGCGCCGGAACGGGCGATCGACGCGATCGAGCACCTGGCCGGCATGCAGTCCCAGGCGCCGCTGGCCCCGTACGTGGGGTTGTGGACCCGTCTGCAGGGCTTCGCGCCGGACGAGCTGTCGGCGCTGACCGAGCGGCGCCAGGTGGTGCGGCTGCACCTGATGCGCAACACCGTGCACCTCGTCAGCGCGCGCGACTGCCTGGGCTGGCGCGCGCTGTCCGGTCCGCTGCACGCCGCCGGCTTCCGCGCGCACTTCCGTGACGGCCTCGGCGACGCGGACCGCGAGGCGCTGCTCGAACAGGCCGGGCGGCTGCTGGCCGAGGGGGCGACCGCCCCGTCCCGCTCCCCCCGGGCGACGTGCGACCTGGTCCTCGACGAGCCGTAGGCCGCTCAGCCCAGCACCGGGAAGTTGGACCTGATGACGCTCAGCGGGTCGCGGGCGCGCTTGAGGTCGCGCAGCCGGGCCAGCGTCTCCGGCGAGAACGCCGCCGCCGCCTGCTCCCCGCCGTGCAGCATGGTGAACGGACGCCGCCCGCTGCTGAACGGCACCAGCGACTTGCCGAGCCGCTCCATCCGCTCCGACACCTCCGGCGACGGCAGGCCCAGCGCGTGCACGAGGTACGGCTCCGCCAGCCGCTCCACCGCGCCCCCGCCCTCGACCGGCCTGGCCACGGCCCCGCCCAGGTGCCGGACCTGCACCGCCAGCAGCGGCTCGATGGGCTCGCCGGCCAGCACGCCGGCGACCTCGTCGTCCAGCCTGGTCAGCAGCTCGGTGTGGCCCACTCCCGGGCTCGGGTCGACCGGCTCGTCGCAGATCGAGGCCAGCTCGGCCACCGGCAGCTGCCGCCTGGTGTCGGCGATCGCCCCGCCCACCGCCTCGAACGGCCGCAGCAGCGCCCCGGGGTCGGCCCCGAGGTAGGTGCAGTCGGCCATGACGAAGCCGGGGGCGCCGGGCGGCGTCAGCAGCTGGAACCACACCGACAGCTCCTCCGGCGCGCCGGCGGTGACCTCGCGGAAGGCCGCCATGACCTGCTCGGCGCGGTCGGCCGGCCAGATGATGCGGCCGCCGTACAGGAAGGGCGCGGGCTGCAGGTCGAACTCCAGCGCCGTCACGATCGCGAAGTCGCCGCCGCCGCCGCGCAGCGCCCAGAACAGGTCGGGGTCGCGCTCGGCGGTCACCCTGACCCGGCCGCCGTCGGCGTCCACGGCCTCGACGGCGCGCACGGTGTCGGCGGCGAAGCCGTACTTGCGGCTGAACCAGCTCAGACCGCCGCCCAGGGTGTAACCGGTCACGCTCACCACCGGCGAGCTGCCCGCCAGGCCGGTCAGCCCGAGCGGGCTCGCGGCCGCCAGCACCTCGCCCCACTTCACGCCCGCGCCGACGCGCGCCACGCCGTCGCGGATCTCCACCCCGCCCAGCCGGCCGGTACGCAGCAGGATCGTCCCCTCGGTGTCGCCGGACGCGCCGTGGCCGCTCGGCTGCGCGGTGACCGCCAGGCCGTGCAGGCGGGCGTAGCCGATCACGGCGGCCACGTCGTCGGCGTCGGCGGCCTCGACCACCGCGCGCACCTGCTGGTCCACCGCCAGGTTCCAGGGCCGTCGCGCCTGGTCGAAGCCGTCGTCGCCGGGCAGCAGCACCGGGCCGGCCGTCATGTTCCGCAATTCGTTCATGTGATCGATGATGCCTTGTCCCACTTGCGTGGGAATTGGGGTTGACTTGAGGTCCGTGGAGTTCAGACTTTTCGGGCCGCTCGAGGTGGACGACGCCGACGGCGTCCGCCTCGACCTCGGCACCCGCAAGCAGCGCGCGGTGCTGGCCATGCTCGCGCTGGAACCGGGCCGCATCGTGCCGCTCGACCGGCTGATCGACGAGCTGTGGGCGGGGGAGGCCCCGGCCAGGGCCACCGCCACGCTCCAGGCGTACGTGTCGCACCTGCGGCGGGTGCTCGAACCCGGACGCAGGCCGCGCACGCCGCCCCGCGTGCTGCTCACCCGCGAGCCCGGCTACCTGCTGGACATCGCGCCCGGCCAGACGGACGTCGCCCGCTTCGCCTCCTGGACGGCCGACGGCGCCCGGCTGGTGCGGCAGGGACGGCACGGCGAGGCGGCGCGGGTGCTCGACCGGGCGCTCGGCCTGTGGCGCGGCGAGCCGCTGGCCGAGTTCCCCGGGCTCGCGCCCGAGGTGCCGGCCCGGCTGGAGCAGCTTCGGCTGGCGGCCGAGGAGGACCGGCTGGAGGCGCGGCTGGAGCTGGGCGAGGCCACCGTGCCCGACCTGGAGGCGCTGACCGAGGCGTACCCGTACCGGGAGCGGGCGTGGCGGCTGCTGGTGCTCGGGCTCTACCGGGCGGGCCGGCAGGCCGACGCGCTGGCCGCCCTGCGCCGGGTGCGCGGCCTGCTGGCCGGGCGGCTGGGCATCGAGCCGGGACCGGAGCTCAGACGTCTGGAACAGGCCGTCTTCGACCAGTCCCCGACCCTGGAGGCCCCCGGCGCGACGACCGCCCGCCCGGCGGCGCACCGGGGCGCGGAGCACACGGAGGCCGCTCCGGAGCCGCCGCCGGTGGCGGGCCGCAGCGCCGGGGAGCGGCTGGTGGGACGGGAGGCGGAGCTGCGGACCCTGGAGGAGCTGCTGGGCGCGGCGCGGGCCGGGCGCGGCGGCCTGGCGCTGGTCACCGGCGAGCCCGGCATCGGCAAGACCAGCCTGGTCAGGGCCGCGGCCGAGCTGGCCGCCGCCCGCGGCTTCCGGGTGGAGTGGGGCAGGTGCCTGGACGACGCCAGGGCCCCGGCGTTCTGGCCGTGGACGCGGGCGGGCATGATCCCGCCGTCGCCGCACGCCGAGCTGTTCGACCTCTACGACGGCGTGCTCGACGCGCTGCGCGGCGGCCCGCTGCTGCTGGTGCTGGAGGACCTGCACTGGGCCGACGCCTCCTCGCTGAAGCTGCTCGGCCACGTCGCCGGCGAGCTGGCGGGCACGTCCGCCCTGGTGCTGGCCACGCTCAGGCCCGAGCCCGCCGGCCACCCGGCCCAGCTCCGCGAGACCCTGGCCGCCCTGTCCAGGGAGGGCCGCAGGCTGCCGCTCGCGCCGTTCGACGCCGACGGGGTGCGCGACTTCCTGCGCCTGCGCGAGGTGACCGCCGACCCGGAGGAACTGCTCGACCGCTCCGGCGGCAACCCGTTCTACCTCACCGAGCTGCTGCGGCTGCCCGAACGCGAACGCCATCTCGTCCCGCCCGGCGCACGCGACGTGATCGACCGCAGGCTCGCCCGGCTGCCCGGGCCGACGCTGGACCTGCTCAGGGCCGCCGCCGTCGCGGGCCGCGAGGTCGAGGTGGACCTGCTGGCCGCGCTCGTGGAACAGCCGGTCGAGGACGTCATGACCGGCCTGGAGCCGGCCCTGGCCGCCGGGCTGCTGACCGAGGCCGCCGGCTACCGCTTCTCGCACGCCCTCGTCCGCCAGGCCCTCGACGCCGGGCTGACCACGCTCGCCCGCGCCCGGCTGCACCTGCGCGCCGGCCTGCACCTGGAGAGCGTGCCCGGCGCCGACCCGGCGCTGCTGGCCGGCCACTTCGCCGCGGCGGCCAGGCTGGGCGGCGCGCCCAAGGCCGTCACGCACGCCTGCGAGGCCGCCGCCCAGGCCGCCGCCCGGCACGGTCACCAGGAGGCCGTCGAGCTGTGGGAGCTGGCGCTCGCCCACCTCCCGCCCGGCGACTCGCCGCAGCGCTGCCGGCTGCTCACCGAGCTGGGCCGGGCCCGCCGCAGCCTGGGCGACGCCGCCGGCGCGCACCGCGACCTGGACGAGGCCGTCGCCCAGGCCCAGCGGCTCGGCGACAGGGACGCGCTGGTGGCCGCCGTCTCGGTGTTCGGCGGGTTGTCGGTGTGGAACTGGCGGCCGTACGGCGTCGTGGACGAGACGATGGTCGCGGTGCTGGAGGACCTGCTCGCCGGCGGCCTGGACCCGGCGTCCAGGGCGGCGCTGCTCGGCACGCTCGGCATCGAGCTGCACTACGGCCCGCGCCGCGCGGAGGGCGAGCGGCTGGCGCTGGAGGCCGTCGAGCTGGCCCGCGGCCTGGACGACCCGATGCTGCTGGCCAGGGCGCTGAACAACTACCTGATCGCCGGGTTCGTCCCGGGCCGCAACGACGCGCGGCGCCGGGCGGCCGAGGAGATGCTGGCCGTGCCCGGCCTGCCCAGGGAGGCCCGGCTGGTCGGGCGCGTCCTGCGCATGTCGTGCCTGCTGCGCGCGGGCGACCTGGCCGAGTGGGCCAGGGACCTGGACCGCTGCGAGCAGCTCCTGCACGAGGTCGCCCGGCCCGAGCTGGAGGCCATGGTCCGCGTCTCCCAGACCGCCGCGCACACCCTGCACGCCCGCTGGGACGAGGCCGAGGCCCTGCTCGGCCGCTTCCCCGGGCTCGCGTTCGGCGGCAGCCTGTGGGGGATCGAGGCGCGCCGCCTGGGCACCCTCTACACCTGCAGGCGCGGCCAGGGCCGGGGCGCGGAGCTGCTGGAGGAGCTGGTGGCGGCGGGGGAGCGGCCGCTGATGAGCCCGGTGCGGCCACTGGCCGTGCTCGCGGCGCTGGAGGCCGGGCGGCCGGAGCTGGCCAGGGAGCTGATCGGCCGCTGGGGGGTGGAGCTGCGCGAGGACTGGGCCGCCGACTTCCTGCACCCCGTCTGGGGGCTGGTGGCCGCCCGCCTCGGCACGCCCGACCCCGCCGAGCTGTACGAACGGCTGCTGCCCAGCGCCGGCCAGCTCATCGTCATGGGCATGGGCAGCGCCGCCTGGGGCTCGGTGCACGACGTGCTGGCCGAGCTGGCCCGGCGGCTCGGCCGCGCACGGGAGGCGCGCGAGCACAACGAGGCCGCCGTCGAGCTGCACCGGCGGCTCGGGCTGACGTACTGGGAGGCGCGCAGCCGGGGGTGGCGTCCCGGCTGACTGTCGGACCCGCCGCGTATCGTGATCTCATGCCTGACATCGAGGTCGCGGGCCGTTCCGTCCGCGTCACCAGCCCCGACAAGGTGGTCTTCCCGCGGTCCGGCCACACCAAGCTCGACCTGATCCGGTTCTACCAGGCGGTCGGCGAGGCGGCGCTGCGCGGCGTGCACGGGCGGCCGATGGTGCTCAAGCGGTTCGTCCACGGCATCGAGCAGGAGGCGTTCTTCCAGAAGCGCGCGCCGGCCAAGCGGCCCGACTGGATCGAGGTGGCCGAGCTGCGCTACCGGTCCGGGCTCAGCGCCGAAGAGGTGGTCTGCACCGATCTGGCGCAGTTGCTCTGGGTGGTCAACCTCGGATGCGTCGACCTCAACCCCCATCCGGTCCGCGCCGACGACCTGGCCAGGCCCGACGAGCTGCGCATCGACCTCGACCCCGTCCCCGGCGTCGAGTGGGCCGACGTGCTGGCGACCGCGCAGGTGGCGCGCGAGGTGCTGGCCGACCACGGGCTGGTCGCCTGGCCCAAGACGTCCGGGTCGCGGGGGTTCCACGTCTACGCCCGGATCGACCGGCGGTGGTCGTTCGCCCAGGTGCGCAAGGCGGCCGAGACCGTGGCGCGCGAGGTCGAGCGGCGGGCCCCCGACCTGGCGACCAGCCGGTGGTGGAAGGAGGAGCGCCACGGCGTGTTCGTCGACTTCAACCAGAACGCCTACGACCGCACGGTGGCCTCGGCGTACTCGGTGCGCGCGGTGCCCGACGCCCGCGTCTCCACCCCGCTGAGCTGGGAGGAGGTGCCCGGCTGCCGGCCCGAGGAGTTCACCCTCGACAGCGTGCCGAAGCGGCTGGCCGAGCTCGGCGACCCGTGGGAGGACATGGACCTGCACGCCGGCTCGCTCGACGGCCTGCTGGAGCTGGCCGAGGAGCTCGGGCCCGCGCCCAAGCCGCCCAAGGGCAGCGGGCGCCGGCAGCAGACCATGCCGGTCATCGAGATCGCCAGGGCCCAGCACAAGGAGGAGGCCCTGGCCGGGCTCGACCGCTGGAAGGCCCGCCACCCCGAGGTCGCGGCCCTGCTGGAGCCCGCCGACGTGCTGGTCGACGGCATGCGCGGGCGCAGCAGCGTGTGGTACCGGATCCGGGTCAACCTCCAGCACGTGCCGGAGGGCGAGCGGCCGGCGCAGGAGCCGCTGGAGGCCGACTACGACCCCTGGCAGGGCGCGGGCGGCCCCTGACCTCTCACCGACAAGCGGAGGTCAGCGGCCGGAGACCAGGTTGCCGAGGCGGGCGTAGAGCGAGGTGCCGGTGCCGCGGTCGTTCTCGTGGCGGTCGGCGGCCCGGAACAGCGTGTAGATGAGCTGCACGCCCGCCCACCGCAGCGGCTCCGGCTCCCACTGCCGCACCTGCCGGCCCACCCACGGCAGCGCCGTCAGCTCGGTGTCCCGCCGCAGCACCAGGTCGCGCAGCGTGCGCCCGGCCAGGTTCGTGGTGGTGACGCCGCTGCCGACGTACCCGCCGGCCCAGCCCAGCCCGCTCGCGTGGTCGAGGTGCACGGTCGAGCACCAGTCGCGCGGCACGCCGAGCACGCCGCACCACGAGTGCTGCACCCGCGCGTCGGCCGCCGCAGGGAAGAGCTTCACCAGCATCCGCCACAGCAGCGCCACCGTCCGCGCCTGGGTGGCCCCTCGGTGGTCGGTACGCGACCCGAACCGGTACGGCACCCCGCGCCCGCCGATCGCGATCCGGTCGTCGGCCGTGCGCTGGGCGTAGACGTAGGCGTGGGCCTGGTCGCCGAGCAGTTCGTGCCCGGCCCAGCCGATGTGCTTCCACACCTCGGCGGGCAGCGGCTCGGTGACGATCATGGAGCTGTTCATCGGCAGCCACTGCCGGTGCTGCCCGGCCAGCGACGCGGTGAAGCCCTCGGTGGCGCGGATGACGTAGTCGGCCGAGACGATGCCGAGCGGCGTGTGCGCGGTCGCCTTGCCGCCGCCCACGCGCGGCCGGATCTCGGTCACCGTCGTGCCCTCGAAGACGTCCACGCCCAGCGCGGCCACGGCCGAGGCCAGCCCGACGGCGAGCTTGGCCGGCTGCACGCGGGCGCAGTGCGGCGAGTACGCGGCCTCCAGCGTGCCCGCCACCTGGACGCGTTCGCGCTGCTCGTCGCGGTCCATCAGCCGCATGTCGTCCTCGCCGTAGCCCCAGGAGCGCAGGTCGGCGACCTCCTCGCGGAGCCGCCGCCGCTGGGCCGGGTTGGTCGCCACGTGCACGAGGCCGCCCTTGTGCACGTCGGCGTCGATGCCCTCGGCGCGGGTGACGTCGATGACCTCGTCCACCGCGCGGAACATGGCGTGCTGGAGGTCGATCATGGCCTGCCGGCCGCGGGCCTGGGCGTGCCGCTCGCGGGAGCCGGCGAACTCGGCCGACAGCCAGCCGCCGTTGCGCCCGGAGGCGCCGAACCCGGCGAACTCCTTCTCCAGGATCGCGATCCGCAGGTCGGGCTGGGCCTTCTTCAGGTAGTACGCCGTCCACAGGCCGGTGTAGCCGCCGCCGACGATCGCCACGTCGTACTCGCGGGAGCCGGGCAGCGCGGGCCGCCTGGCGGGCAGGCCGATCTGCCGGTACCAGAACGAGACGCCCCCGTTGGCGTAGTCGTCGGTGAGCGGGATGCCTGTCATGACTGTTCTGCCTCCACGGCTGCTACGTGCCCCTCCGCTGATTCCCCGTCCGCTCTGTCCCCGTCTGCTCTGTCTCCGTCTGCTCTGTCTCCGTCCGCTCTGTCCCCGGCGGACGGGGTGGGCGGGCTGATCACCCAGAGCACCTCGGCGGTCTCGTCGCCGTCGTTGACCACCCGGTGCGGGACCGATGTGCGGTACTCCACGCTGTCGCCGGGCCCCAGCGGGTGCGCGGCGGCGGACCCGGCGGGGCCCAGCCAGAGCGTGAGGCTGCCGCGCAGCACGAGGAAGATCTCCTGCGAGGCGCCGTGCGTGTACGGCTCGTCGCCGGTGGAGGCGCCGGGGTCGAACTCGCCGGCGTACATCTCCACGGTGCGCAGCGGGCGCTGGGAGATCAGGAACTTGCGGGTGCCCGGCGCGGTGGCCAGCTCGGGACGCTCGGCGCGGCGCACCACCCGGTGGGCGGGCTCGTCGTCCTCGTTGAACAGGTCGGCCACGGTGATGCCGAGCGCGGAGGCGATCCGGCGCAGCATGCCGATGCTCGCGCTGGTCTGCCCGCGTTCGAGCTGGCTGATGAAGCTGGGGCTCGCCTTGGCCTCGCCGGCCAGGGCGCGCACGGTCATGCCGCGCATGCCTCGGTAGACCCGGATGCGGGTGCCCAGGTCCGTCATCGAACCTCTCGATCGGTCAGGCTGAACAAGTTGTTCAGTGACGGTACCGACGGCGGAGAAAGCCCAGCAAGAGGGGGGTGCCTAACGAATCGGTAACCGGTCCCAGCCGCGGGCCGGCGCGGATCGGCTGCGGATCGGCTGTGGATCGGCTGTGGGTCAGCCGCGGGTCGGCCGCTGGTAGCCCTCGTCGCCGCCGTAGACGCGTACCGACGGGTCCCGCTCGGGCTGCGTGGCCGGGCTGGTCGGCGAGGCGGTGTGCTCCTCGGCGAAGTCGTCCGAGGGCACGGGCGGCGGCGGGAACAGGTAGTCGTGCCAGGTGATCCGGCCCTTGGGATCGGCCTCGACGGTGAACGCGCCCGCGCGCTGGGCGGCGGCCAGCCGGCCCGGGATGCGCACCGGCAGGCACAGGCGGCGCAGGCGGCGGGCGTCCAGCCAGGTCCTGGTCAGCTCCTCGGTGCCGAGGACCTGCGGGCCGCCGTACTCGACGACGGCGCAGGCCGGGCCGCCGGCCAGCAGCGCGGCCAGGCGGGCGGCGACGTCGTCCACGTGCACCGGCTGCCACAGCAGCGAGCGGTCCACGGGCAGCACGGGCAGCGCCGCCAGGTCGCGCAGCAGCCGGTCCACCGACTGGTGGAACGGGGTGGCGCGGACGACCGTCCAGGCCATGCCGCTCTCCCTGACCAGCCGTTCGGCCTCCAGCTTGTGCCGGTGGCCGGGCGCGCGGTCCGCGCCGGCGATCGAGGGCAGCAGCAGGTGCGCGGCCCCGGCCGCGCGGGCCGCCGCGGTCAGCGTGCGGGTGCCGGCCAGGTCCACCTGGGCGCGGCCCTGCCGGCCGCCGGTGGCCAGGTGCGCGACGGCCTCGACCTGCCGGACGGCCTCGGCGACGCCCTTGCCCGAGGCCAGATCGCCCCACACCCACTCCACGCCCCCGCGGTCCTCGTGCCGGGTACGGCTGAGCGCCCGTACCCGATGTCCCGCCTTGAGCAGGACGGGCACCAGGGCCCTGCCGAGGGTGCCGGTGGCTCCTGTGACCAGAATGCGCATGCCCGGTCCATACCCCCGAATCCCCAGAGATGACAATGATTTTCGTGACGAGGTCTGTGGACGGCGGTGCGGGGTAGAGCCGCCAATATGGCTCGTATCGCATCCGAATCCCTGATCGAACGGCTCGCCGAGTGGGGCGTGGACACCGTCTTCGGCCTGCCGGGCGACGGCATCAACGGCATCATGGAGGGGCTGCGCCGTCATCGTGACCGGGTGCGGTTCGTGCTGGTGCACCACGAGGAGGCTGCCGCCTTCATGGCCACCGGCTACGCCAAGGCCACGGGACGGATCGGCGTCTGCCTGGCCACCTCCGGCCCCGGCGGCATCCACCTGCTCAACGGCCTCTACGACGCCAAGCTCGACCACGTCCCCGTGCTGGCCATCACCGGCATGCAGGAGACCGCCGTGCTCGGCACCGGCTACCAGCAGGAGGTCCACCTCGACAAGCTGTTCGCCGACGTGGCCGAGTACAACATGATGATCACCAACCCGGCCCAGCTGCCCTCGCTGGTGGACCTGGCCGTCCGGACGGCCTACGCGCGGCGCGGCGTCGCCCATCTCACGCTGCCCAACGACATCCAGGTGGCCGAGGCGGGGGAGGACCCGTACCGGACGGTCGCGCCGGTGCGCGCGCCGGAGACCGCGCCGATCTACCTGCGGCCCCCGGGGCTGCCGCGCCAGGAGGACCTGGCGCGGGCCGCCGAGGTGCTCAACGCCGCCGAACGGCCCGCCATCCTGGCCGGGCAGGGCGCGCTGCACGCCCGGCAGGAGGTGCTGGCCGTGGCCGAGGCGCTGGCCGCGCCGGTGGTCAAGACGCTGCCCGGCAAGGCCGTCGTCCCGGACGACTCGCCGTACACGACGGGCGGGATCGGGCTGCTCGGCACCAAGCCGAGCGAGGAGCTGATGGACGAGGCCGACGTCCTGTTCATGATCGGCACGAACTTCCCCTACTCGAAGTTCCTCCCCGAGCCGGGCAAGGCGCGGGTGGTGCAGTTCGAGGCCGAGCCGACCAGGGCCGGGGCGCGGGTGCCGACCGACGTGCCCGTGGTGTGCGACGCCAAGGAGGGCCTGCGCGAGCTGCTGCCGCTGCTCACCCGGCGCGACGGCGGCGGACACCTGGCCAAGTACCAGAAGCTCATGGCCAAGTGGCGCTCCGACATGGACAGCCTGGAGAACCCCGACAGGGACCCGATCGCCCCCCAGTACGCCATGTCCGTCCTGGACGACCTGGCCGCCGACGACGCCATCCTGACCTGCGACAGCGGCACGATCGCCACCTGGGCCGCCCGCCACTGGACGATCCGCGGCGGGCGCGAGTTCTACCTGTCGGGCACGCTGGCCACGATGGCGCCCGGCCTGCCGTACGCCATCGCCATGCAGCACGCCTTCCCCGGCCGGCAGGTCATCGCCTACGTCGGCGACGGCGGTTTCGCGATGCTGATGGCCGAGTTCCTGACCGCCGCCCAGCACCGGCTGCCGGTCAAGGTCGTCATCAACAACAACAACTCGCTCGGCCAGATCCTGTGGGAGCAGATGGTCCTCGGCTACCCCGAGCACGGCGTGCGCTTCGCCCAGCCGGAGGCCGACTACTCGGTCTGGGCCAGGGCGTGCGGCGGGTTCGGCGCCAAGGTCACCAAGTCCGGGGACGTGGCCGCGGCGATCAGGCAGGCGCTCGCCCACGACGGCCCCGCCCTGGTGGACGTGGACGTCAACCCGAACGAGCCGCCCATGCCCGGCAAGGTCTCCTACGACCAGGCCAAGAGCTTCGCCCAGGCGTTCCTGAAGGGGCAGCCGCACAAGGCGGCCATCGCGACCACCCTGTTCAAGGACCGCATCCAGAAGTTCACCGACTGACCGCCCGCCGGGGGCCGGTCACGAGGACCGGCAGGCGGCGGCGATCCGGGCGGCGGTCTCCAGCAGCGGGTCCACCAGCCGGGGCAGCTCGCGGGCGCGCCGCGAGGCCAGCACGATCCCGACGGCCGCCACCGCCCGCCCGTCCACGACGACCGGCGCCGCCGCCGAGCACGAGCCGAGCGTCATCTCCTCGTGGGTCAGCGCGTAGCCCTGCGCCCGCACCGCCGCCAGCTCCCTGGCCAGCCGGCCCGGCTCGGTGACGGTGTGCGGCGTGGGCCGTTCGAGCGCGCGGGCCAGGTACGCCTGCACGAACCACTCCGGCTCGTGGGCCAGCAGCGCCTTGCCCACCCCGGTCGGGTGCATCGGCAGCCGCCCGCCCGTGCGCGAGACGATGGGCACGGCCCGCCTGCCGTACACCTTGTCCACGTACAGGACCTCCAGGCCGTCGCGGACGGCGAGGTGCACGTTCTCGCCGGTGGTGGCGAACAGCTCCTGGAGCCAGGGGTGCGCGCGGCCCTGGAGGCTGCCGGGCGCGAGCTGGCCCAGCTCCCACAGCCGCAGCCCCACCCGCAGCCGCCCGTCGGGGGAGCGGCTGAGCGCCTGCCACTCCTCCAGCTCGGCCACCAGCCGGTGGGCCGTGCTGAGCGGCACCCCGCTCCGCCTGGCCAGGTCGGTCAGCGTGAGCTGCGGATGGGCCGCGTCGAACGCCCCCAGGATGGCCAGCACCTTGGACGTCACCGTCTGCCCCGGACGCCGGGCTCCTCCGGACATGACCACACTCCTGCGCACATCTTCCACTCAGTGGAAGAGGCTACTCGGCTCCGGAGGCCGGCAGGCAGCAGACTTCCCTCATGCGAACTCAGGTCGGGATCATCGGCGCGGGCCCCGCGGGCCTGCTGCTGTCTCATCTGCTCCACCTGCGCGGCATCTCTTCGGTGGTGCTGGAGAAGCGCAGCCGCGCCTACGTCGAGCGGCGGGTCCGCGCGGGCGTCCTGGAGCAGGGCACGGTGGACACGCTCGTCGAGGCGGGCGTCGGCGCGCGCCTGCTGCGCGAGGGCCTGCCCCACCACGGCATCGAGCTGCGGTACGGCGGCGCGGGCCACCGTATCGCCTTCGACGAGCTCGTCCCCGGCCGGGCCATCACCGTCTACGGGCAGCAGGAGGTCGTCAAGGACCTGATCGCGGCCCGGCTGGCGGCGGGCGGCGACCTGCGGTTCGAGGTCGAGGACGTCGAGGTGCACTCCCCGGAGTCCGAGCCGTACCTCACCTTCGGCGGGCAGCGGCTCGACTGCGACGTGATCGCCGGGTGCGACGGCTTCCACGGCGTCTCGCGGCCGAGCGTCCCCGACGGGGTCCTGGAGGTGTTCGAGCGGGACTACCCCTTCGCCTGGCTGGGCGTCCTGGCGAAGGTGGCGCCCTCGTCGGAGGAGCTGATCTACGCCAGGACCGAGCGCGGCTTCGCGCTGCACAGCATGCGCTCGCCCACAGTCAGCCGCTTCTACCTCCAGGTCCCGGCCGACGCCGACGTGGCGCAGTGGCCCGACGAGCGCGTCTGGGCCGAGCTGAAGGCCCGCCTGGAGACCGTCCCCGGCTTCGAGCTGGCCACGGGCGAGATCATCGAGAAGGGCGTCACGCCGATGCGCTCGTTCGTCGCCGAGCCCATGCAGTACGGGCGGCTCTACCTGGCCGGGGACGCCGCCCACATCGTGCCGCCGACCGGCGCCAAGGGGCTGAACCTGGCCGTGGCCGACGTCCGGGTGCTGACCGAGGCGCTGGCGGCCTTCTTCGAGCACGGCTCGACGGAGCTGCTCGACGGCTACTCGACGGCGTGCCTGAAGCGGGTGTGGCGGGCGCAGCACTTCTCGTGGTGGATGACGACGCTGCTGCACACCTTCGACGAGGACGACGCGTACGGACGGCGGCTCCAGACCTCCTACCTGGACTACGTCACCTCCTCGGAGGCGGCGGCGACCACGCTGGCGGAGAACTACGTCGGCCTGCCCTTCGACTGACCGCACGACCGGCCGCGCGACCGCCCCCGGGTGGGCTGACCTCGGGCGATGCCTTAAGGTTGGCGCGTGGTTTTCGAGGAGGGCTGGGCGCGTTCGCCCCTGCGGTGGTTGATGGACACGCTGGGCCATGCCCAGCTCGCCAGGATGGAGTCCGAGCCGGCGCTGGTCGCGGCCGTGGATCAGCACGCGGCGCTGCTGCGTGACGCGATCCCGCTCGACCGCGAGACCCTCGGCGACTACCTGCTGGGCTTCCTCGACGAGCTGCGCCACCTCGGCTGGATCTTCAGCGGCGACCACGACGCGCCCGCGCTGCGGCTGACGGCGGTCTGCTGGCTCGCCCGCGAACAGGGCTTCCTCGCCGAACCCGCCTGACCCCGCGCCGGACGTCCCGCGCCGGTCGGCCGTCCGTGAGGGTCCGCGTGACCGGGCGCTTGTCCCGGTCACACGGAGCTCAGCTCTCCGGCGGGAGGTCCGCGCGGGTGGCCCCGCCGGTCGGGCCCGTGGTCGGGCCGGTCGGGCCGGTCGTGCCGGGCGTGCCGGGCGCGCCGGGTGTGGTGCGGGCCGGTTCGGCGGGACGGGCCATCGTGCGGGCGTCCTCACGCCCCCGCTGGTACGCCTCGGCGTGCGCCCTGGCCTGCGGCGCCTCCGCCTCGATCCGGCCGATCCAGCGCTCCCAGCGCTGCTGCATCGGGCGGACGAGCCCGCCGCCGAGCCCGATCGCGATGATCGCGCCGATGGTGGCGAGGACGGTGATGAGCACCGGGGTCGTGACGGTCGTGGCGACGCCGATCTGGTTGAGCGCGGCGATGATGCCCAGCGCCCAGATGAAGACGGCCGCCGCGATGCCGAGCCAGCGCCCGTAGGACAGCCCGCCGAGCGCGCCGTCGACGAGATCCCGGACGGCCCGGGCGATCGCCCCGGCGATCACGATGATCACGATGGCGACCACGGCCTTGGGCAGCCAGCCCACCACCCCGTTGAGCAGCGCCGAGATCGGGTTGGGCCCGAAGACGCTGAAGGCGATCTGCAGGGTGATCAGCAGGATCGCGTAGTAGACGAGCTTGGCGAGCAGCCCGCTGGCGTCGTACCGGCTGCTTTCGAGCCAGCGCTGGACGCCGCTGCGGTGCACCGCGCGTTCGAACCCGACGCGGTCGAGGATCTTGTCCACGAGCTTCTGCAGCGCCTTCGCCACGATCCACCCGATGATCAGGATCACCAGGAACGCGACCAGCCTGGGCACGAACGTCGCGACCTGTCGCCAGGCGTCCGTCAGGCCTTGGCCAATATTGATGTCCACGGTTTCCTCCAAAACGAGGAGCTCATGGAGTCGCGGTACCCGGCTGAACTGGGACTATGCACGCATTGCTACCAAATTTTCGCTCAGTGTTACATTTGTACAAGTGTGCGCAGGGGTCAGGAGAGCCGGCGCAGGTCCATCTGGAAGTTCTGGTGCCAGCTCTGGCCGCCGTCCACGGTGGTCTCGCCGATCTCGTGCCAGGCGGTGCCGGTGAACGTCAGCGTGTAGCGGCTGGTGTAGCCGGGCGTCTGGAGGCTCCACTGGAAGGTGTCGTCGCCGACCACCGGCACCACCGTGGTGACGTAGCCGCGGGAGAACGCCTCCCAGCGGTACTGGCCGGTCGCCTCGGAGTAGTTGATCACCGCCAGGGCGCTGTCCACGATCGTGCGCGGGTCGGCCCTGTCGCGGCCCTGGCCCTCGACCGAGATCACCAGGTCGCCCGCCTGCCGGCGCACCCGCTCGGTCTGCAGGAACTCCTGCCGGGTGCCGGACGGCGTGACGGTCCACCCCGTCCCGGCCCACGTGCCGATCATGAACGACAGCCGCCGCATGGCCTCCGCCTGCCCGACCGGCGCGGTGGACGTGCGGGCGGCCGTCGCCGGGCCGGGGGAGAGCAGGGCCGCCAGCAAGGCGAGCGGCAGGAGCAGGCGGACCAGTGACTTCATCGAGGCGTCCTCGTCAGTGAGCGGCTGATGCCGAGCCGGGGGTGAGCGGTCAGGTAGAGGCCGGTGGCGGCGTCGTACAGGTCGTTGGCGTCCATGCGCATGGGGGCCAGGGTGCTGCCGGCGGGCGTGACGTCGCGCAGGGCGCGCAGCCCCGCGTCGTGGGCGGCGGCCACCAGCTCGCTCATCGGCGCGGTGCCGCCGGCGGTGGTGGCGTCGGTCAGGTCGGACAGCCCGGCCGTGATCGCGGCGAACGCGTGGCCGGACCGCTCGCCCCTGACCAGGTGCTGGGCCAGCCAGAAGTAGCTGGCCCGGCCGCGGTACTGCCGGTAGACCGACGAGACCATGGTCAGCAGCCGCTGGTAGGCGTTGCGGTACAGGGACTCGTAGAAGCCCTGGGCCTCCTGCTCGCTCACCTCGCCGCGTTCGGCGGCCGTGATCGAGGCCGCGGCCAGCAGGGCGCTGTACATGGCCAGGTGCACCCCGGTCGACAGCAGCGGGTCGAGGAAGCAGGCGGCGTCGCCGGCGATGCGGTAGCCGGGGCCGCAGAAGGAGCCGGCCGCGTACGAGAAGTCCTGCTCGACGCGCACCGGGCCGGTGAACCTGCCGATCAGCCCCGCCACGGCCGGCGACTCGGCCACCACCGCGTGGAACATCTCCTCCAGTGACCGGTGGTGGGGACGCCGCTCCAGGAAGCGGGTCTGGTGGGTGACGAAGCCGACGCTGAACACCTCGCCGCGCAGCGGGATCACCCAGTACCAGCCCTCCGGCGAGGAGATCACGTTGATGCCGCCGCCCGGCGTGCCGGGAAGGAGGCCGCCGCCCTGGTAGTAGCCCCAGATCGCGACGTTCCTGAAGACGTCGTGCGGTCGCCGGTCATGGAAGTGCTGCGCCGACAGCACCCCGGCGCGTCCGGAGGCGTCGACCAGGTGATCGAAGCGCTCCAGGCCGCGGTCCCACTCGGCGGCGCAGGCGCGGCCGTCCTCGAACAGCACGCGCCTGACCCTGGCTTGCTGGATCACCTCCACGCCCTGGGAGGCGGCGTGGTCCAGCAGCACCTGGTCGAAGTCGTCCCGGTCCACCTGCCAGGAGCGCACCTCGGGGCCGAACGTGGCCGCCCAGTTCACCGTCCAGTCGCGCTCGGCGCCCCAGCGCAGCAGCAGGCCCTCCTTGACGGGATAGCCGCGCTCCTCGACCTTCTCGTGCGCCCCGGCGTAGTCGATGATCGTCCGGCAGGACGGCGAGACCGACTCGCCGATGTGGTAACGCGGAAATCGTTCGCGTTCCAGCAGCCGGACGTCCATTCCGTTACGGGCCAGCAGCGTCGCGGCGATCGAGCCCGCCGGGCCGCCGCCGATCACTAATACCCTGGTCATCGCGAGCCCTTCCGATAATCGATACGTATTACGCAGCGACGGGCCCGGCGTGCGGGGCCCAATACGTAGGCCGATACGTATATTCCGGCGTTATTCTGGACCGCCGGCCCGGCCTGTTCGATGATGCGTCTGAGTTCCGTTCCGTCTTTCTGCAAGGAGCGCGCATGGGATTGAACCTCCGGCTGGTCGTTCCCCTGGTCTACGCCGCCGCGGTGGTCGTGGCCTTCCTGATCGGCAAGACGGTCGGCTCGGTGGTCGTCATCGCCGGCGCCGTCCTGGTGGCCCTGTTCTTCGTGTTGTCCGGCCGGTCACGTCAGCGCGAATAGGCCCCCCCACGGGTCGCGCACGATCGTCGCCCGGGGATGCCCGGGGGCGGTCGTGGCGCCCAGCCGGGCCGCCGCCGCGGCGGTCGCGGCACGGTCGGCGGTCGCGAAGAACGTCATCCACCGCGGCCGCACCCCCGTCCCCTCCCGGACCGCGGGCGCGGCGCCGAGCAGGTCCCGGTAGAACGCGGCGCCGGCCGACCACAACTCGTGGGCGCACCACGTGCCGGGCTCGCCGGCCAGCACGATCCCGGCCGGCCGGCGCCCCTCCCAGAAGCCGACGGCCGCCCCCGCCGGGTCGGTCGCGAACAGCACGCGCCCGTCCTCGCCGGCCGCCATCGGGCCGAGGACGACGCCGCCGCCCAGCTCCTTCACCCGTACGGCCAGGGCGTCCACGTCCGGGGCCGCCAGGTAGGTGTTCCAGGAGGCGGGCAGGCCCGGCGGCACCCGGCCGAAACCGGCCACGACCCGGCCGCCCAGCTCGACGAAGGAGTAGCCGCCCTCCTCGCGGAAGGTCCAGCCGAACAGCTCCCCGTAGAAGGCCCGCGCGCCGGCCGGGTCGAGCGCCCCGTAGTCCACCCAGCACGGCTCGCCCGGCTCATAGTGCTCGTGAATCGGCACGCCCGGCCTCCTCCGTCTCGTCGGTTCCCAGGGCCGACAGCCGCAGGTGCGCGGCGACCAGCGGCGCCACGGCCTCGGGCCGCTCGATCAGGCACAGGTGCCCAGCTCCGGGGACGGTGACCGTGCGGCACCGGGGGACCGACTCGCGCAGCAGCGCCGCGCCGGCCCGGAACGTCGGCATGTCCCGGTCGCCGACGACCACCAGGGTGCGCGCCCGGATGCCGCGCAGGTCCTCCACCGTGTGCACGTGCCTGCTCAGCCCGTGCATCGCGCCGTCGCGCAGCTCCCGCCACGAGTGCCGGGCCACGATCGCCCGCAGCCCGGCCCGCAGCCCGGGATGGTCCTCGGTGCCGCGGAAGATGTCGGGCGGCGAGGACATCCACAGGTCGGCGAGCTGCTCGCCGTCCGCGCCCATCCGGGCCAGCCCGGCCAGCGCCCGGTAACGCTCGGCGGTGCCCGGCTCGGGAGGCGCGCCGGCGATGGTCGGGGAGCCGACGATCAGCCCGCGCACGTCGCCGGGGTGGTCGACGGCCAGCTGCAGGGCGATCATCGAGCCGATCGACTCGGCCACCACCAGCGTGGCCGACTCCGCCCTGGCCAGCCCGGCCAGCTCGGCCGCCAGCGCGGGCAGCGACGTGCCCGGCCGCAGCGGCCCGGACCGCCCGTGCCCCGGCAGGTCCACGCCGACGTGCCGCCAGCCGGGCAGCAGGTTCCACAGCGGCTCCCACACCGAGGCGTCCATCGTGTAGCCGTGGATCCACAACACGGCCCGGCCCTCGCCGGTCGAGCGCACGTACAGGCTCATGAGGACGCTCCGGCGGAGGCGGGGACGGGGGCGAAGCCCTGGCAGAAGCGGCGGAAGGCGATGACCGGGGTGTCGCCGGCGTCCAGCCGCTGCGGGGCGCCGGTGTCCAGGTGGTCCCAGACGACGCGGTCCTGGTCGAAGGCGTAGCGGGCGCCGTGCACGAGCGCGGGCAGCGAGTCCCGCCGGTCCGGCCGCACGCCGATGGCCACCCGTCCCACGCAGCCCGTCCCGTCCGGCACCGCGCCGGTGACGATCGTGTACGGCGCCGACTCCGTGCCCAGCTCGGTCACCACGAGGTGCGGGCTGTAGGCGCGGGCCACGAACCGGGAGGCGAAGTCGAGCCGCCGCTCCCGCTCCCACGGCGGCGCCTTGGTCCGGAACTCGCCCTCGATGACCAGCTCGTCGTGCCCGCCCATGCTGACCCGCATGCCGCGCACCGAGGGCACCAGGTGGACGGCGCCGAAGTGCTGGGCGTCGAAGGCGTTCTCGACGACGTACTCGGCCGGGACCGCCACCGGCTGGTTGACCGCCGCCACGATCACCAGGTCCTCGGCCGCCTGCTTGATCACCTGCTCGAAGCCGCGGTCGTCGCCGGGGTCGCCGGACAGCCGGGCGAACAGCGCCGCTCCGGCCCGCAGCGTCCGCAGCTCGCCCACCGACCAGCGGCGGCCGGAGTCGCCCAGCGAGACGCGCTTGCCGTGGAAGGGGCAGATCACGCAGTCGCCGTCCAGCTTGCCGCCGTGGGCCAGATGGGCGCCCCGGTGGGGGCAGGTGGCCTCGAACACCCGGATCCGCTCGCCGTCGCGCACCGCCATCAGGCGCGCGCCGCCCAGCCGCAGCGGGGTGATCCCCGGGCCGATCTCGTCGTCGAGGGCGAGCAGGAACCACCCGCCGTGCAGCTCCCCGTTTCCGGCCGTCATCTCTCCAGCGCCCCAATCACCTCTGTGGCCGCGCGCTCCCCGCTGGCCATCGCCATGTGCGCCATGGGCGGGCCGGACAGGCCGACGGTGGCCTCCCCGGCGAAGAAGACCGTCCCGCCCAGCGGCTCGGCCCAGGCCGGGGACGCCCACAACGTCCCCACACCCGGGTAGGTGTACGCGCCGCCCGCCCACGGGTCGGCGCCCCAGTCGGACACCACCACCTCCGCCTTCAGCCCCTTGGTCCACGGCAGGGCGCGGGCCAGCAGCGCGGCCAGGCCGCCCGGCTCGGCCCACGCGCTCCGGGCCGCCGCGGCGGCCCGGCCCTTGGCCATCACCAGCACCTCGGGACGCCCGGCGGTCGTGCTGACGAACCCCAGACGGCCGCCGGCGTCGAAGACCACGACGGACTCGGGGGCGGCCACGGGATGGACGGCCAGCCCGCACCAGGCGTCGCCGGGCCGCAGCTCGCCGGCCGCCGCCTGCTTGCGCACCGGCAGGTCGTCCAGCACGAGCCGCCCCTCGGCGACCACCGGCGGCGGCACGGTCACCACGGCGGCGGCGGCGCTCTCCACCCGCCCCGCGGCGGTCAGCGCCCGCACCCGGCCCGGTCTCCAGGACAGGCGGACGACCGCGTCGCCGAGCCGCACCCGCAGCCCCTCGGCCAGCCGCGCGGGCAGCCGGTCGAAGCCGCCGGGCAGCGCGAACTCGCCCCGCCCCGACCGGTCGGCCCGGCGCAGCGCGGCCAGCGCGGGCGCGCTCAGCGCCTCCGGCTCGGCCGCCCAGTTCTGCCGGAACCACTCCGCCGCCGGCTCCAGGGCCTGCGGGCACTGCGCGGTCTCCTCCTTGAGCCACGTCGCGACCGGCACGTCCCAGGGGCTCGCGCCCGCCAGGCGGCGCAGCGGCTCCCGGGCCGCGCCCGACGTCAGCCGCTCCTCCAGCAGCGGCGGCGTGGGCCGCAGCGCGGTCAGCGGGCGCGGCCCGCCGGGCAGCAGCACCCGGGCCGCGCGCCGCGGCACCGGCACCGGCGCCGCCAGGCCGGGCAGCGCCGCGATCGGGTTGCGGTCGCCGTGGATCACCTGCGCGCCCAGCTCCAGCAGGGTCGGCCGGTGGGTGCGGATCCGGCCGCCCACCCGCTCCCTGGCCTCCAGCACCGTGACCGCCAGCCCGGCGGCGGCCAGCCGCGCGGCCGCCGCCAGCCCGCTCACCCCGGCGCCGATCACGACGACGTCAAGCTCTGCCACCGGCACATCCTCTGTAGTAGTTTGTCCTCGGCCTGATCACGAGGAGACGCCATGACGGCACCCCGAACGCTGCCCGGCCACCTGGCGCACCCGTTCTCTCCTCGCGGGCGGCTCGACCCGTATCCGGCGTACCGCTGGCTGCGCGAGCACGATCCCGTGCACTTCGACGTCACCTCGCGCATGTGGCTGCTGACCGCGCACGCCGACTGCGCGCTCGCGCTGCGCGACCCGCGCTTCTCGGCCGCGCTCGGGCAGCGGGAGCGGGTCAGGGACGACGAGCTGCCGCCGTCGATGCTGACCACCGATCCCCCCGAGCACCAGCGCCTGCGCTCGCCCGGCGCGCTGCTGATGGGCCCGGCCGCGATCCGCGGAATCGCCGGCGACATCGAGGCCGTGATCGGCGCGGTGCTCGACGGGCTGGCCGGCCGGGAGGAGTTCGAGGCCACCGCCGACCTCGGCGAGCCGCTGGCCACCGGCGTGCTGGCCAGGCTGTTCGGCCTGCCGGCCGCCGACGTGCCGGCCTTCGCCGGGCTGGCCGCCCGCGTGTCGGTCAACCTCGACCCGCTGGCCGGGCCGCAGGCCGCCGCGGCCGGGCGGGCCGCGATGGGCGAGCTCACCCGCTTCCTCGGCGAGCGCGCCGACGCCGCCGCAGAAGCCGCCGGAGCCGCCGGGAACGGGCCGGGCGGCTCGCCGTTCGGGCGGCTGGCCGCCGACGACCGGCTGACCAGGGCCGAGATCCTCGGCATCGCCGCGCTCACGGTCGTCGGCGGCTGGAAGCCGCTGGCCGAGATGGTGGGCAACGCCCTCCACTGGCTGCTGCCGCGCGAAGAGGCCGCCGGCCTGATCAGGGACGGCGGCCCGCAGGCGGCCGAGGCGGCCGTCGACGAGCTGCTGCGGCTGGAGTCGCCGATCCCGTTCACCGCCCGGGTGACCACCGAGGCGGTCCCGCTGGACGGCGGCGTGATCCCGGCCGGGGCGAGGGTGCTGGCCCTGGTCGGGGCGGCCAACCGCGATCCGGCGGTGTTCGACCGGCCCGACGAGCTGCTGGTCACCCGTTCGCCCAACCCCCATCTGGCCTTCGGCGCCGGCACCCATCTGTGCCTGGGCGCGCCGCTGGTCAGGCAGGCCGGGGGGCTGCTGCTGAGCGGGCTGCTGGAGCGGTATCCCGGGCTGCGCCGCACGGGGAAGCCGCCCGCCTGGGCGCCGGGCCTGGTGCCCAGGAGGCTGACCGGCTTCACCCTCGCCATCTGAGCCCCTTCCCCGGTCAGCGGACGTTGGCGCCGCGCCAGCGGAAGGTCAGCAGGCTCAGCAGCAGCGCCGCCAGGCACCAGCCGCCCAGCACCGCGGCGGTCCTGCCCAGCTCCCACGCGCCGGCGGGCTCCACCACCGCGAAGTCGGCCGGCAGGAACACCGAGCGCAGGCCCTGCGTCATCCACTTCAGCGGGAAGAACGCCGCCAGGCTCTGCATCCAGGCCGGCAGCTCGCTGTAGGGGAAGAACACCCCGGAGATGAACTGCAGCACCAGGAACGGCAGCGTGACGATCGCCGCGGCCGAGCGGGCGTTCGGGATGATCGCGCTGAAGGCCACCGCCAGCAGCGAGCAGGACGTCGCCCCGAGCAGCAGCACCCAGGCGAAGGTCAGCCAGTGCCCGGCGTCGGGCGGCAGCGGCAGGCGGAACAGCGCGACGCCGACGCCCAGCAGGATCGCCGCCTCCAGCACCCCGGTCACCACCACCCGGACGATCTTGCCGACGAAGTACGCCGTCTTCGGCATCGGCGAGGAGGCCAGGCGGCGGATCATGCCGTTGTCCCGCTCGATCGCGATGTTGATGGCCAGCCCGTTGAAGCTGACGCTCATGATGCCGCAGGCGATGATCCCGGCCACGAACATCTGCTTGAAGTCGGTGTGCGTGCCGGGGACCGTGCCGGAGAAGATCGAGCCGAGCACCAGCAGCAGCACGATCGGCAGCAGCAGCGTGAAGAACAACGACTGCCGGTTGCGGAAGAACGACTTCAGCTCCACCGACGAACGGGCCGCCGACGCCCGCCACAGCCCCGACCCGCCGCCCGGCGCGCGCACGGGACGGCCCTGCTCGGCCACGATCGCGTTCGAGCTGGTCATGCCTGGGCCCCCTGGTTCTCGCGGATCAGCTTGAGGTAGACGTCCTCCAGCGTGGGCCGGTGGACGCGCAGGTCGGGCAGCTCGTCGGCGCCCGCGCGGGCGGCCCAGGGCAGCAGCGCGGCCAGGGCCCGCGTGGGCGTGTGGGTGAGCAGCGTGAGCGTGCCGCCGGGCACGCCGGGCGTGCAGGACGGGTCGAGCGCGGTGCCCGCGGGCAGGTCCGGCAGGCCGGCCGCGCTCAGCTCGGGGGTGAGGGTGAAGCTCACCGCTGCGGGCGTGTCACGCCGTCCGCCCAGCTCGCTCACCGGCCCGGTCTCGACGATCCGGCCGGCCACGATCACGGCCGCGCGCTGCGCCAGCGCCTCCACCTCGTCGAGGTAGTGGGTGGTCAGCACGGTCGTCTTGCCCTGGTCGGCGAAGAAGCGGACCAGGTCCCATGCCTCCATCCGGGCCTCCGGGTCCAGCCCGGTGGTCGGCTCGTCGAGGAAGATCAGGTCGGGGTCGCCGACCACGCCGACGGCCACGTCCAGGCGGCGCAGCTGGCCGCCCGAGAGGGTCTGGGCCTGCTTGCGCTCCTTGGCGCCGAGGCCCACCATGTCGATCACCTGCGCCGCGGGCAGCGGCGCGGGGTAGAAGGCGGCGAAGTGCTCGACGACCTCGCGGACGGTCAGGTCCGCGTAGGCGCCCGTCGTCTGCGGCACGATGCCGAGCCGCGCCCGCCACTGCGGGGCGTCCTCGGCCGGGTCACGGCCGAGGACTCGCACGTCGCCGCCCGAACGCCTGCGCACGCCTTCGAGGATCTCGACCGTGGTCGTCTTGCCCGCGCCGTTGGGGCCGAGCAAGGCGAACACCTCTCCGGGACGAACGTCCAGGTCCACACCCTGCAGGATGAGAGCGGGACCGTACTGCTTGCGCAGCCCCCGTACGTGGACGGGGTTCGCCTGGTCGTCGGACATGATCTCCTCTACCTCCTCTTGGCGTGCGTGGCTCCCGGCGTCAGGTGCAGCAGCAGCAGGGGCAGCAGCAGCAGTTGACGTCGACGCCGGCCGCGATCGAGTCGAGGTCGCCCTCGCTCAGCTCGGCCATGTCGATCTGCGGCGTCTCGGGGATGTGGAACTCGAACGTCCCGGTCTCCAGCCCGCGCTCCCACAGCGAGACCTGCACGTCGAGGTTCGTGTCGTGGTGGCCGTCGGGAACGTTGCGCACGAGGGTGATCTGGGCGCCCGCGGGAACCTCGAGGCCGGCCTCGGCCAGCGCCTCACGGGGGTTGCTGTCCAGCTTCGCCGAGAATTCCTCGCTCGACCACGCGGTGATCAGGACTCGGGTGTAGGCGTTGACGAATTCGGTCCGCTCTCTGGGGTTCAGGGCCATTGCGTCCTCCTGGAGCTTTTCCCCTTCGGCGCGGTGCGCCGTCTCGGAACGGAGTCTTACACAGCCGAATTCGCAGTGCCTAGACTTAATTTCCGGGGCCCCGGATTAAGTATTGAGAGCCCTCTGCTTAAAAGGTACTCTGCAAATACGCCGACCGGAACAATACGAAGCGATATACGTATTCGATGGCCGGAAATGCGTATCGAGAATATTCGTCTGCGTAAGCCATCGGGAGAACCCATGTCCGGGACGTACGTATCCCCCCGGGTGCCGCCGGGACCCGCCGGAACCCAGAGCCTGAGGGCCATGCGCGACGCTCCGCTGGAGTTCGTCACCGCCATGGCGGCCCTCGGCGACGTCACCCGCCACGA
Source organism: Nonomuraea sp. NPDC001831 (assembly GCF_042892035.1). Taxonomy (NCBI): domain Bacteria; kingdom Bacillati; phylum Actinomycetota; class Actinomycetes; order Streptosporangiales; family Streptosporangiaceae; genus Nonomuraea; species Nonomuraea sp. NPDC001831. The sequence continues at coordinate 255,809 of NZ_JBIATU010000005.1, forward strand.
CGCCGACGGCGAGCCGGTCTACATGCTGAACCGCCCCGACCTGGCCAGGCACGTGCTGAAGGACAACGGCGCCGCCTACACCAAGGAACGCACGCCGGACGACGACATGCTCCGCCCCCTGCTCGGCAACGGCCTGCTGACCAGCGACGGCGCCGAGTGGGCGGCCCAGCGCAGGATGTGCGCGCCCGCGTTCCGGCCCGCGGAGGTGGACCGGTTCGACCGGGTCATCGTGGAGGCGGCCGAGAACCTGGTGGCCCACTGGGCCGGCGGCCGGCCCGTACGCGTCGACCACGACCTGACCTCGCTCACCCTCACCGTGATCGTGAAGGCCATGCTGGGCACCGACATCGGCGTCGCGGGCGAGGGCTTCGGCCGCGCAGTGGACGCGGTCAACCGCTTCATCGGCCACTACGTACCCGGCGACGACCCCGACCCGGCCGACACGGCCGCCCGGCACGCCGGCTTCCTGCGCGCGCGGGCCTTCCTCGACCGGGTCACCAGGCTCATCATCGCCGCCCGCCGGGCCGGCGGCGCGGGCGACGACCTGCTCGGCGCGCTGCTGGCCGAGGGGCACGCGATGTCCGACGCCGACCTGCGCGACCAGGTGCTGACCATCGTCATGGCCGGGCACGAGACCACCGCCAAGTCGCTGACCTGGACGCTCCACCTGCTCGACCGCAACCCGGAGGCGGCCGATGCCGTGCACGCCGAGATCGACGAGGTGCTGGCCGGCCGCTCGCCCACCGCCGCCGACCTGCCCAGGCTGCGGCAATGCCGGCAGGCCGTCCAGGAGGCCATGCGGCTCTACCCGCCGGTCTGGCTGATCTCGCGCCGCGGGACGGCCGACGACGTCCTGGACGGCTATGACGTACCGGCCGGGTCGCTGGTGTGCGTCAGCCCGTGGGTGCTGCACCGGGATCCGAGGTACTGGGCGGAGCCGGAGGCGTACCGGCCGGAGCGGTTCGACCCCGACCGGGCCGCCCGGCTGCTCAGCCACCAGTACCTGCCCTTCGGCGGCGGCCCGCGCATCTGCGTCGGGCGGCACTTCGCGCTGGCCGAGGCCACGCTCGTGCTCGCGGTGATCCTGCGCGGGCTGCGCATGGAGCTGGTGCCGGGCTTCCCCGTCGAGCCGGAGGCGCTGGTCACGCTGCGGCCCCGGCACGGCCTGATGATGACCCCGAGGCCCCGGTGAAGGGCCCGCTGAAGGACCCGCTGAAGGACCGCCCGACCGGCTCCTACGACGCCGCCAACACCACCTGGGGCGGCGTGGCGGGCGAGCTGGCCCGGCTGGAGGCCCAGGCGGCGCTCTCCTTCGAGGAGGAGCTGCGCATCATGCGCGACCTCGGACTGACCGGCCAGGGCCCGCTGCTGGAGCTCGGCGCCGGTTCCGGCGCGGTCACCCGCAGGCTGCGCGCCGCCGAGCCCGGACTGCCGGTCATCGCGCTCGACGTGGACGCCGCCCTGCTGCGCAACGCGGGCGGCTGCGGCGCGCCGCTGGTCACCGCCGACGGCGCCCGGCTGCCGTTGCGTACCGGCAGCGTGGGCGGCGTGCTGCTGCGGTACGTACTGCAGCACGTGGGCGACCCGGCGCCGATGCTGGCCGAGGCGCTGCGCGTGCTGCGACCCGGCGGCCGGATCGTGGTCGTCGAGGTGGACAGCATGTTGTGGGGGCTGACCGACCCGATGTACCCGGAGCTGGCCTCCGTCCACGCCACCATGGCGCAGGCCCAGCGGGGCGCCGGGGGCGACCGGCAGATCGGCAGGAAGCTCACCCGGCTGCTGCGCCGCGGCGGGTTCGCCGACGTGGTGCTGCGCCCGTTCGCCACCACCAACGACACCCACCCCACCGCGGCCTTCGCCCCGCACCTGGGGCCCGAACGCCTGGCGCCGCTCGTCGCCTCGGGCGCGCTGCCGATGGCGGGGCTGGCCCTGGCCGCCGACCGCTGGCGGCGCTTCCTGGCCGACCCGGACGCCTGGGTCATGCTGCTCGGCTTCGTCGTCGCCGGGACCGCACCGTACGGACCGGCTCAGCACCCATCGGAAGGAAGCACGTCATGAGTCCGTTCTGGAAGATCTTCATCGCGATCTTCAGCTACATCAGCGCGATCGTGGGCCTCGGGCTGGCCGTCGTGAACGCCAGCGAGAAGCCGCCCTCGACCTCGCTGGCCATCGTGTACGGCGCCGCCGGCCTGCTGTTCCTGGCCGTGGGCGTGCTGCTCAGCCGCAGAGCCCGCTACTGAGGGCGGCCCGGGGCCCGGCCCCTCAGGAGGCCGGGTCGCAGGGACGCACCTCGACGATGTCGCCGGGCGCGTAGGGCATCTTGCGCGCCCACGACTCGGCCTCCTCGGCCGACTGGACCTCGATGACCCAGATGCCGCCGATCTGCTCCCGCCCGACCGCGTACGGCCCGTCGACGGCGGGCCCGTCCGGCCTGACCAGCTTGCCCTCCCTGGACCTGGTCAGCCCCGCGCCGTACTTCACCTTGACCCCCGCCATCGCCATCGCCCGGCCGAACTGGCGGTGGGCCTCGGCCATCCGCTCCCGCTCGCTCTCGCTGAAGGCGTCCCAGAGCGTCTCGTCGCCGTGGATCAGCAGCACGAAGTCCATGAGTCGTCTACCTCCCTGTGGGTTCTGCCCCAAAGGCGTGGTGGGGTGCGGGCAGAGCCCCGGTCGGCACTATCGTGACATCCTTCCACGGTCGCAGCGCCGTAACTCGACCCGGTCGCCGGGCCCGGCCGGCAGGCGTCCGGCCCACTCCAGCGCCGCCTCCTCCGAGGGCAGGTCGAGGATCCACATGCCGCCCAGCTCCGGACGGCCGTCCTCGCGCGGCTCCCCCTTCGCCACGTCCGGGCGGGCCAGCCGCGCGCCGAACAGCACCGTGACGCCGGACTCCCGCAGCTGCCGCCCGAAGTCGAGGTAGGCGGCGAACAGCGCGGCGCGGTCCTGCTCCGGCAGCTCTGACCAGGCCCGTTCCGGCCCGTGGATCAGCAGCGCGAACTCCATGACGGCTCCTCCCGTGCGCTCACATCTGCCGCCGCGCCAGCCGCGCGAACAGCCCCTGCTCCTCGGCGAGCAGTTCGTCGTAGGTGCCCTGCTGGACGATGCGCCCGCCGTCGAGCACCAGGATCTTGTCGGCGTCCCGGACGGTGGACAGCCGGTGGGCGATGACCACGCGCGTGGCGTTGAGCCGCCGCGTGCTCTCGGCGATGACGTTCTGGGCGGGGTTGTCCAGGGCGCTGGTCGCCTCGTCGAAGAAGACGATGCGGGGCCGCGAGACCAGCGCCCTGGCGATCATGATGCGCTGCCGCTGGCCGCCGGAGAGCGTGTTCGTGCCCTCCGACAGGACGGTGTGCATGCCCATCGGCATGGCCGTGATGTCGTCGGCGATGCCGGCCATCGCCGCCGCCTCCCAGGCGTCGTCGACGGTGTGGTTCGTGCTGCCGACGATGTTCTGCCTGATGTCGCCGGCCAGCAGGGCGCCGTTCTGCAGCACCACGCCGCACTGCCGGCGCACCGCGCCGAGGTCCAGCTCGCCCAGGTCCTGGCCGTCGTAGAGGACCGAGCCGACGTCGGGCTGCTCGAAGCCGAGCAGCAGGCGCAGGATCGTGGACTTCCCGCTGCCGGTCGGGCCCACGATGGCGACGAACTCGCCGGGCTCGATCGACAGGTCGATGTCGGTGAGCACCGCGGGGCCGTCCTCGCCGTAGCGGAAGGAGACGCGCGACAGGCTGACGCGGCCCGACAGGTCGCCGGGGTCGGCTTTGCCTGCGTGGTCCTCCGGCTCGGCCTCCAGCACCGGCGCCAGCTTCTCCAGCATCGGCACGACGCCCATGGCCGTGATGGCCGCCCCGGTGAACTGCAGCACCGAGGCGATGAGCAGGCTGAACGCGGCGAAGAAGGCCAGGAACGCGCTGATCGGGAGCTGCCCGCGCAGCGGCCCGGCGGCCACGGCGAAGATCACGACCGAGCAGACCAGCGGGAACCCGGCGTTGAAGGTGGTCACCACGTTCTGCAGCCGCCGGGCCGCGGCCGAGGTGGTCCTGGTGGCCATGAAGTCGCGCGTCCACACGCCGAACGCCTGGTCCTCCGCGGCCGCCACGCGCAGCTTGGGCACCGCCGACAGCAGCTGGAACACCCGCGAGGACAGCCGCTGCTCCTGCTCGTACAGGCGGCGTTGCAGGCGCACCTCGAAGAAGCCGGCGACCGCGCACACCAGCACGCCGGCCAGCACCAGCAGGGTCGCCAGCAGCGCCAGGCCGACGTCGTAGACGTACACCAGCGCCAGGTTGGCCAGCCCGCCGAACAGCCCGAGCGTCGCCGTGGTCATCACGCCCGACAGCGTCTCCTGCGCCGCGCTCACGCCCAGCACGGTCGTGCCCAGCTCGCCGGTGGAGTACCGGCCGAAGAACGTGACGGGCAGCGACAGCAGCCGCGTCCACGCGCCCGCCTGCACCCGGGCCGACGAACGGCCCTCGATGCGCAGGGCCGCGACGTTCTGCACGATCGACAGCGCCCCCGCCACCAGCGCGCCGCCGATCACCAGCGCCGCGCCCTGCACGATGAGGTCGCGCTCGGCCCGCTGCACGAACGTCCCCAGCACCAGCCCGGTCATCGCGGGCACCAGCAGGCCGATGACCGCCACCAGCGTGCCCAGGGAGGCCAGCACCCACAGGTCGCGGCCGTTGCGGGCCAGGCCGAAGCGCAGCAGCCCGGCCACGGTCCGCACCTCGCGCGGCAGCGGCTGGTACAGCACGTCGGCCTTGCCGCTCAGCGTGGCGGCCACCGCCTTGGTGACCGGCGTGACCCGGCTGTGGCCCGGCTGGGCCACCACGTACCGGGAGCCGATCGGCAGCAGGGCCACCGGCGTCCCGTCGTCGGACCGGTAGCCCACCATGGGCCCGATGTCGCGTTTCCACCAGCCGTCGTCCAGCCGGACCGAGCGCGTGCGCACCCCGGAGGCCAGCGCGACGGCCTGCAGCGGGTCGGCCCCCCGGCCCTGGCCGGGCGGCGGCGCGGTCACGGTGAACCCGCCGTGCGAGGCCACCAGCCTGGCCGCGGCCAGCGTCGGCGGGTCGGCGGTGACGTCGGCCAGGCGCACCTTGGCCTCGGTGTCGCGGAGCAGCGTGTCGAAGCCGCGGCGGGCCGCCCGCGTCGTGCCGGCCTCGCGTTCCTTGCGCCGCCGCAACGCCTCCAGCTCCTGCGCCCGCCGCCGCTCGACCCGGCGGTCCACGGTGTAGAGGAAACGGATGGCGTGCTCGACCCAGCGGGCCCAGATCGTCTCGTTGGCCAGCAACTGCCAGGTCGAACGGGCGCGCAGCCGGGCGGGCGCGTCGGCGACCAGCCAGTCCCGCTCGGTCACCGCCAGCTCGGCGCCCGCGGTCAGCACGCCGGCCACCCCGTCGGGCATCTCGACCGCGCCCGCCTCGACGGTCATCCACCGCACGCCGTCCACCGACCGGGCGGCGCGCCCGGCGGGCAGCTCGGTCACGGCGTCGGGCAGCAGCGGGACGAACTCGCGCGGCGGCAGCGCGTCGCGCAGGGCGGTGGCCAGCGCGATCATCCCCGCCTCCAGCCCGCGGACGAACTGCCGCACGGCCAGCCCGTACTCGGCGGTGGACATCGTCGCCGACCGGTTGGTGCCCGACAGCTCGCCCAGCCGGGCCAGCGGCAGGCGCGAGACGCGGGTGCCGAGCACCGGACGGCCCACGATGCCGTGCCGGGGCCCCTTGGGCGAGCCCGGCAGCAGCGTGCCCTGCCGGACCCGGCACAGGTAGTGCCACCGGCCGACCGGACGGCCGCCCTCCAGCCGCACCGCGAACAGGTCGACCGCGCCCTCCTCCACCAGCAGCACCTCGCGCACGCCCGACACCACGAACAGGTTCTCCGCCGAGTAGTCCACCGGCGTGGCGGCGTCGGTGAAGAACGGGGCGAAACCGGCCACCTTCAGCACTGCGCCACCCTCCGTGTCATCCGCCCTGTCATCCGCCCTGTCACCGCCGCGTCACCCGTCCCGTCATCCGGCGTCGCCGTTCTTGCGCGAGCTCCTGAGCAGCTCGGCGTAGTGGCCGTCGAGCGCCAGCAGCTCGGCGTGCCTGCCGCGTTCGACCACCTCGCCGCGGTCGAGCACGATGATCTCGTCGGCGTCGCGCACGGTGGACAGCCGGTGCGCGATGATCAGGCAGCCGCAGCCGCGCCTGCGCAGGTTGTCGGCGATGGTCCGCTCGGTCTCGGGGTCCAGGGCGCTGGTCGCCTCGTCCAGGATCAGCAGCGTGGGCTGGATCGACAGGGCGCGCGCCAGCTCCAGCCGCTGCCGCTGGCCGCCGCTGAGGTTCCTGCCGCCCTCCAGCACCCGGCTGTTCAGGCCGCCGGGCCGGGCCGCGATCAGGTCGAACAGCGCCGCGTCGCGCAGCGCCGAGACCGCCACCTCGTCGGGCACGTCGTCGCTCCACAACGTCAGGTTGTCGCGCACGGTGCCCTCGAACAGGGTGATGTCCTGGTCCACGTAGGCGACGGAGGCGGCCACGACGGCCCGCGGCAGGTCGTCGCGCGGCCGGTCGTCCAGCAGCACCCGGCCGCCGGTCGGCGTGTACAGGCCGGCGGCCAGCTTGCCGGCGGTGGACTTGCCGCTGCCGGAGTTGCCGACGATCGCCACCCGGCGGCCCGGCACCACGGTGAACGACAGGTTCCTGACCACGGGGGCGGCGAGCGCGTTGTAGCCGAAGGTCACGTCGGCGAACTCCAGCCGCCCGTCCAGGCGCCCGCCCGGGTCGGCCTGCTCGCCGCCGCCGGCGGCCCGCTCGAACGTCCTGGCCATCGGGTACTTCTCGACGTCGTACAGGCGGCAGATGTCGGCCGAGATGTCCTGCAACTGGCCGCCCAGGTTGGTGAGCTGGGTGACCGGCCTGGACAGGGCGGTCAGCAGCGTCTGGAACGCCACCAGCATGCCGACGCTGATCACCCCGTCCACCACGCGCAGCCCGCCGATCAGCAGGATCAGCCCGCTGTTGACGCCGGCCAGCAGCGGCGGCACGACGGTCAGCGTCGCCGTGGCCACGCCCAGCCGCTGCTTGGCGGTGACCGCCTTGGCCAGGAACCCGGCCCAGCGCTGGAACGCCGTCGGCTCGGCGCCCGTCGCCTTGACGGTCTCCACGAGCTGCAGCGTGTTGAACGTGGTGGAGGTCAGGTTCCCCAGGTCGGCCCGCAGCGCCGCCACCGCGTCCGTCCGCGCCCGCGACACCTGGCGCAGCACCGCGATGTTCAGCAGCGCCATCGACACCCCGACCAGCCCGAGCAGCAGGTCGTAGCGGATGAGGACGGCCGCGTAGAACAGCACCAGGACCAGGTTCACCAGCGTGACGGCCAGGTCCCGGGACAGGATCTCGGCCACGCCGTCGTTGGCCTGCACCCGTTTGGCCACCTCGGCCGGACGGCGCTGGAGGAAGAACTCCACCGGCAGCCGCAGCAGATGGCGGAAGAAGCGGGCCGAGCTGACCAGGCCGAGCCGGATCTCCAGCCGCAGCAGGTAGTGCCGCTGCACCGAGGTCAGCACGAACACCACGACCGCGGTGACCCCCATCGCGAACAGCAGCGGCACCAGGTAGCCCGGGTCGCGCCCGGTCAGGATCCGGTCGATGAACACCCGGCTGAACGCCGGCCCGATGATGCCCGGCACGACCAGCAGCAGGCTGGCCAGCAGCACCAGCGGGAGCGCCCGGCCCGACGGCATCCGCCGGGCCAGCAGGGCCTGCCCGACCCGGGCGGGCCGGCCGCCGGGCCGGAAGTCCGGCCCCGGCTCGAACGTCAGGACCACGCCGGTGAAGCCGGAGTCGAAGTCGTCCCAGTCGATCATCCGGGGGCCGCTCGCCGGGTCGTTGACCGCGACGGCCTTCCTGCCGAACCGGCTGCGCACCCCCTCCAGGACCATGAAGTGCTGGAACGCCCAGAACACGATGGCCGGCTCGGTCAGCGAGCGCAGGTCCGCGGCCTCCATCTGGAAGCCCCTGGCGATCAGCCCGTAGCGGCGGGCGGCGGCCACCACGCTGGAGGCCTTGGCGCCGTCTCGGGAGACGCCGCAGGCCGAGCGGAGCTCCTCCAGCGGCACGAACTTGCCGTGGTAGCCGAGGATCATCGCCAGCGAGGCGGCCCCGCACTCCACGGCCTCCATCTGGATCACCGTCGGCGTGCGCCGCCGCCACCTCCACCGCCGCCGCCGCCGTACGGGGGCCGCCGGGGGAGCGGGCGCGGCGGCCTCCCCGGGGGCCCGGTCCGCATGCCCCTGCTCGGGGACGCCGGTGGTGGTCACACGTCCCTCCCGGGGGCGCTGGTCGTGGTCACGCATCCCTCCTCCGGCCGGGCGGCGGCGCACTTCACGCGGCCCACCTCAGCGCCCGAGCAGCAGGTCGAACAGCGTCTGGCTGCCCAGCCCGATCGCGCCGCTGACGGACACCTGCGACTGCAGGCCCACCGGCGGCCCCGTCCTGGTCGACCAGGCGTAGCCGGACGGCGTGCCGGCGTCGCGCACCAGGTCCACGATCACCAGCCGGGACGGCGTGCCGCGCAGGTAGCCGCGCGCCGGGTCCTCGCCGCCCACCAGGTCGGCGGCCTGCTCGGTCATCACGGGGTAGGCGCTGACCGACGCGACCCGGCCGCGCAGCAGCCCGTACGCGCCGGGCGGCGCCGAGGAGACCGCCAGATCGACCGGCTTGCCCGGCACCACGCCCATCGCCCGGTCGACCGGCACGAACAACATCGCCACCAGCCGGTCGCCCGGCGCGTCCGTACGCTCGATGAGCAGCAGCTCCTCGCCCTCCCTGACCACGTGCCCCGGCACGGCGGAGCCGGCGACCACCCGCCCGCCGAACGGGCTGCGCACCACCTGCTCCGACCCGCCGTCGGCGGCGATGACCGCCACCGCCTGGCCCTGCCGCACCGCCTCGGCCGGCTGGACGAGCATCGAGCGCACCGTCCCGCCGTACGGGCTCTGCAGCCGCGCCGTGCCGCCGGGATGCGTCAGCAGCCCCGCCGCGGGCACCGTGACCGGCAGCCGTCCGGCGAAGAACCACACCCCCGCGGCCATCACGATGATCAGCACCACGAACGTGGCGATCCACCCGCGCGGAGAGGCCAGCAGCGTCGGCGAGTCCAGCTCGTCGGGCTCCCGCATGCGCTGCAACGCCTTGAACCGGAACTTCATCACGCCGTCCCCTGGGAGCGGCCGCCGGGCCGCCGTCGTGCCGTCATGTGCCCATCACCGCCGGCTGCCGACGATCAGCTCGCCGACGCTGCCCTCGGTCAGGTAGTCCAGGCCGCTGGCCAGCGCGAAGTCGGCGGCGTCCCCGCCGCCCAGCGCGCACACGGCCAGGTCCATGGCCGTGCCGGCCAGGTAGAGCGTCTGGTAGAGCACGCCCACGTGCTTGAGGACCAGCGAGTAGCCGATCGTCTCGTACTTCCACATCACCCGGCCGAAGCGGGCGGTGACGGTCAGCACCACCTGCGGGTCGCCGGTGAGCTGGGCCGCCGACCTGGCCCGCTCGACCAGCGCCCGCACGGCGGGGGTGGGCGGCGAGACCAGCTCCAGGGCGTGCCCGGCGGTGTCGTAGTGCCACAGCCCCGGCTCGGCCCCCTGGCAGGACACGATCAGCGGATAGACCTCCAGCTCGTGCACCGAGCCGCCGGAGGGGTAGGGCCGGTCGGTCAGCTCCTGGCCGTCCGGCGAGGTGAACACGGCCCGCTGCCGCATCGTCCGGTAGAGCAGCTCGCCGAGCTGAGCCAGGGTGATGGGCGCGGCCGGGTCGTGCTCGCGCAGGGAGCGGCGGCGTTCCAGCGTGTCGGTCAGGCTGGGGTCGGTCTTGGCCAGCAGCTCCAGGTCGGGGCGGGGCAGCTCGATCCGCTCGCCGGTGAACGGCGGGGGATCGGCGGGCACCGGGTCGAAGCGGGGGGTGAAGGCGTACGTGCCGCCGTAGCGGCCGGTGCAGCGGGGGCCGCGGCTGTGGGCGTGCAGCCACAGGTCGCGCGGGTGCCACTGGGCCTGGCGCAGGTCGTCGTCCTCGGGGCCGGTGGCGAGCACGCCCGCCGCCGCCAGGAACCGCAGCACCTGCGCCCGCCCCTGGCCGCCGTCGTTCGCCAGTTCCGCCGGGGTCGTCCAGGATGCCAGCGCGCCGAGCAGCCCGCAGGCATCGGGCGACAGCTCGACCGCCGCCGGGCTGCGCGGTGAGCGCACGGTCAGCACGCCCTCCCCGGCGGTGACGACGGCGAAGCGCGACAGCCTGATCGGCGTGTCCACCGCCGGCGCGGGCGCGGGCTGCACGCTCCCGGCGCCGACCGGGCGCAGCCGGGCCCCCGCCGCGGCGTACTCCAGCAGGCCGGCCCTGGACAGGCGGCGTACCAGCAGGTTCCAGCGCAGCAGCCCGGCCTCGCCCACCGTCGCCGCCAGGGCGGTCTCGCCCGCGTCGCCGCCGGCCAGGATCCGCAGGGCGGCCGCGGCGCCGGCGTCGAGCCCGCGCAGGCCGAGCGAGCCGGCCGGCATGGAGACGCGCACCTCGCCGTCCGCCTCGGTCAGCTCCGCGTCGCGCCGCAGCCGCAGCTTGGTCTCGTCCATGGCCCGCTCCTCTCCGTCACCAGGGGCCCCGCGAACCGGTCAGAAGAAGACGCTGGTCGGGTTGAGCTCGTCCTCGGCGCGGGGCTCGGGGACCCAGCCGAGCGCGACCGGCACGTCGTACAGCCGGCCGGGGCCGAGCCGCCGCCAGAAGTGCCGCATGCCGGGCGCGATCACCCGGACCACGCTGAGCTCCAGGTCCGGACGGCTCTGGTCGAGCGCGATGACCTCGATCCCGGCCGCGGCGGCCCTGGCCACGCAGGTCTGCACGTCACCGGCCAGGTCGCCGCCGTCCGAGCGGGCGTAGTCGGCCAGGGTGCGGGGACGCGCGGCGGGGTCGGGCACCAGCCACGGCTCCGCGGCCAGCTTGGTCTCCTTCCACCAGGCCAGCGTGGCGACGTCGTCGTCCAGGTAGAGCGTCTCGCCGTGCTCGTCGCGCCGCTCCACCGAGGGCAGGAACTGGTTGACCTCGGTCAGCGTCCTGATGGCGGCGATGCGCGGGTCGAGGTGCGCGCCGAACCCGACGATGACGTCCTCCACCGGGTGCCCCAGCCGGTGCGAGACCCCGACGAACGCCGGGATGCCGAGGTCGGTCGTGATGTCGAGCAGCCACAGGTCGCGGTCCATGCCGCGGTAGAACTCGCGCACGGTGTCGACGTACGGGTCGCGCAGCGAGTCCAGGTCGAAGGCCGGCCGCCGGGCCCGGTTGTACCACCACAGGGCCACCGCGTCGCGCTCGACCAGCTCGCAGAAGCCCTGCAGGACGGCCTCCTCGATCGAGTTGCCCGAGGCGTTGCCGTTGGAGTCGCCCACGCAGTAGAAGTGGCGCTCCAGGTCGGGGTGGCCGTACCAGGCGTAGCCGGCGGGCACCAGCCGCTCCCGCTCCTCGGTCAGCGACCAGGCGGGCGACCAGTCGATCGGCAGGTCCGTACGGAACCGCTCGGGCACCAGGTGCAGCCGGTGCGCGGGGTCCTTGTTCCAGTCCTCGCGGCCGGCGTACTGGGCGTCGGAGAAGTGCAGCAGCGACTCGGGATGGACGGCCACCGCCGGGTCGAGGTCGGCGTAGGCGGCCTCGGTGACCGGCTCCTCGCCGCGCCAGACCCCCGAGTAGCGCTCGATGGCCTCGCACAGCGCGCTCACCTTGGCCTGCACCTCGGTCCGGCCCTTGCCGCCGCTCTGCCCCCGCAGGTTGCGCCGCAGCAGGTCCATGTTGTCGCCGATCATGGCGAAGTTGTGGCCCGCGGTGAAGCTGTAGGTGACGCCGTTGTCCTCCTCGGCGAAGGTGTGCAGCCGGGTGACCGCGCCGATCAGCGGGCTGATGTGCTTCTCCAGCCGGGCGTACGTGCGCGCGGGCGGCTCGATGCGGTAGCCGCCGTCGGTGACGTGCCGGGCGCTGCGCGCCGACAGCGCGACCTTGGGGCTGCGCTGGCTGATCAGCGTGGGATCGCCGCAGGCCGGGCACTGCGGCAGCCGGACCAGGGTGTGCTCCATGACGCCGAGCGTGCGCAGGTCGACGGTGGTCATCCGGCCTTCCAGCCGCGAGGGGGCCGCCCCAGCGGCGATCCGCGCCAGCTCCACGGCCAGCAGCCCGCCCGCCACGGCCGGACCGGCGGGCGCCGACTCCCGCGCCGGGTGGAAGGGCGCCCCGCCGCCGCGCTTGCCCGCCAGGTACCGCTCGACCTGCCGGTTCCCGGCCAGCCGCTGCGCCAGGCAGGCCCAGCAGCCGGTACGTCCCGGCTGGAGCACCGGGCCGACCCACAGCGTGATCCCGCCCGGCTTCACCAGCGCCCACGGGTGCCCGGCGGCCAGGTAGGCGGCGTTGAGCCGGTCGAGCGCCGGATCGAGGTAGTCGCCGGCCACCACGACCGACATCGTCCCGCCGGGCTCGGCGGCCGCCTCGTCCACGCTCGCCGTACGTATGCGTAGTCCGTGCTCGCGCAGCACCGGGAGCAGCGCCGCGGCGTCGGCCCCCGCGCAGGGCACGACGGTGAATTCGGCGCGGGAGAGCGCGTCGTGGGCGTGGACCGGGTCAATTCCCTGCGCGTCCCAGAATGCCAGCGTGCTGTCCGGCCAATCCGGGCGGCCATTGGCGAGATGGCCGAATGCGGCGAATTTGCGAATGGCGATCAGCGTCTGCGGCAGCGGCACTTCGTCGCTCAGCGCGCTCGCGATCTCCGCGACGGTACGCCGTCCGTCCAGGTAGGGAAGGAGTTTCCCGGCCCCCGCCGACCGGACGAGGTAGTGCTGACCCTCGGCCAGGAGAAACACCTTCGACCCGTCGATGACCTGGGGTGTGAAGTGCGCCTTGAGACGTGGGCGGTCCATGGCCCTCCCCGTGTCGGGTCCATATCGGTTGATCGCAGAGTCGCATCGGGCCGGATCCGGTGTAAAGACGTAATTCCGGCGTACGCATTTCACCGGTACGACGGGCGAAAATACGTATTGGTCCGTCGGGAATGCGCATGCGCCGCGGCATGGGCCGACTGTTGAACCTGGTGCCAATAGTCCGGATTAGTCGGATTCGTGCGCCCAGGTATTGACAGCCCGCCCGCCTGAGGCGGCATGATCCTGGTGGACAGTTTCAGGGGGGCCGAACTGTGGGGAGTGGCGATGTCTTCGGGACAGCCGCTGCTACACCGTGACGTCGAGACCGCCGCGATGCGGGAGGCGTTGTCGAGGGTCCGTGCCGGCGGCCCCTCCGTCCTGCTGATCCAGGGGTCCCGGGGCATGGGAAAGACGACCTTGCTCAACGCCGCGCTGGCGGCCAGGGGCGAGGTGGGGGCGCTGCTGCTGATGGCCCGGGGCCACCCCACCGAGCGCGACCACCCGTTCGGCGTGGTCCGCCAGCTCTTCGAACCGCTCATGACCGCCGGGCGCGCGCCGCCGTCCGGCGGGAGCGCCGTCGTCGGCCCCGACCTGGGCGGCGGGCTCGACCGGGGCCACCCCGTCACCCCCGACCTGCTGCACGGCCTCTACCGGGCCACCCGCTCCTTCACCGGCGACCGGCCGCTGATCATCGCCGTCGACGACGTGCACCACACCGATCCGCAGTCCTCGCAGTGGTGCTCCTACATCGCCCGGCGGCTCGACGGCCTGCCCATCGCGATGGTCCTCACCACCGCCGGCGCCGGCGCCGACTCCGGCGGCCCCGATGACCTGGTCAGGGACCTGGCGGCGCTGCCGTACACGCGGCTGCTGCGGCCCGCGCCCCTGTGCGCCCAGTGCGCCGCCCGGCTCATGGAGTCCGTGCTCGGCGGCGGCAGGGAGACCGGGGAGGAGATCGGCGAGGACGTCGCCGCCGCCTGCCACCGGCTCACCCAGGGCAACCCGCTGCTGCTGCGGGAGCTGGCCGGGCGGCTCGGCCGGTCCGGCGTGCGCCCGGTGAGCGGCGAGCTGCCCCGGGTGCTGGAGATCGGCGCGCTGGCGCTGACCGAGACCGCGCTCGGCTGGTTGTCCGGCAGCGGCTCCGGCGTGGACGCCGCGGGCGTCGACCTGCTGCGCAGCCTGGCCATCGTGGCGCCCGAGGACGGCATGGAGGTCGCCTCCATGATCGCCGGGCACGGCCAGGACACCGCCAGGGCGGCGGGGGAGACGCTGCGCCGCGCCGGGCTGGTCACCGGCACGCCGCCCGACCGCTTCGCCCATCCGCGCATCCAGCAGGCGGTGCTGGCCGGGATGGACCCGGGCGAGCGCGACCGGCTGCACCGCCGTACCGCGGCGTTGCTGTACCGGCTGGGCGCGCCGCTGCGCCGCTCGGCCCGCCACCTGATGTCGGCCGGCCCGACCGGCGACCCGCTCACCGTCACCGTGCTGCGCGAGGCGGCCGGCGAGGCCGCCGCCAGGCACTCGTGGCAGGACGCGACCGGCTACCTGCACCGCGCGCTGGCCGAGAGCGACGACCAGGACACCGTGCTGGAGGTCACCGCCGAGCTGGGCGCCGTGGAGAAGCACCGTGACCTGCCCGCCTGCCTGCGCCACCTGCGCACGGCCTACGGCCGGGTCAGGACGGCCCCGCACGCCCTGATGTCGCTGGCGCCGTTCGCCGACATCCTGGTCACCGCGAACTCCGCCGAGGCCGCCGAGGTCTTCGCCGGCGCGGCCGAGAGCGCCGCCGCCGCCCCGCAGTTCGGCGGGGCCGACCTGCTGCTCGTGTTCGCCGCCCAGGCGCTGCTGTGGGGCCGCTCGGCCGGACGGCTCGGCCTGCGCCGGCTCGGACGCTCCCTCGGCGCGCTGGTCAGCCCGGCGGCCCGGGAGTTCCTCAGCGTGCTGGCCCTGGCCACCGGCGCGCGGGGCCGCAGCCTGCCGCGCACGCTGGCCCAGACCCGGCGCTGCCTCGACGGCCAGGGCCCGGTGCCGGCGGCCGCCGTGCTGCCGCTGGTGTGGGGCGACCGCCTCGACGAGGCCTCCTACTGGGCCGAACGCCTGGTCAGCGAGACCCAGGAGGCCGGCTCCGGCACCGGACTGGCGCTGGCGCTGCTGACCAGGGCCGAGGTGCGCTACCAGCTCGGCAGCCTGGAGGCCGGGCTGGCCGACGCCGAGGCCGCCGTCGCCAGCGCGCGCGAGTGCCAGGCCGAGGGCTTCCACGTGGCCGCCGCCGCCTGCGCCGCCCGGGTGCTGGTGGAGTTCGGCGACCTGGAGGCCGCGGAGTCCGCGCTGAAGTCGGTCGCCCCCTACGGAGACTGGCACCCGCTGATCTCCGGACAGGCCCTCGACGTCCTGGGCCGCCTCCGGCTCGCGCAGGGCCGCCCGCGCGACGGCCTGCTGACCCTGCTGGAGTGCGGCCGCCGCCTGACCGCCGCCGGCATCACCAACCCGGCCTGCGTGCCCTGGGGCACGAACTCGATCCTGGCCTACGTCCTGTCCGGGGAGCGCTCGGCGGCCCGCATCGTGGCCGAACGGGAGCTGGAGCTGGCCCGCGCCTGGGGCGCGCCCACCGTCGTCGCCCGCGCGCTCAGCGCGGGCAGCCTCGCCCACGAGGGCCGGGTCCGGCTCGACATGCTGCACGAGGCCGTCGCCCTGCTGGGCAGCCGGGGCGCCCGGCTCGAACACGCCAGGGCCCTGCTGCGCCTCGGCATCGCCCAGCGGCAGGCCGGCGACGACGGTAAGGCCCACGAGACGCTGGCCCTGGCGCTGCGGCTGGCCGCCGACTGCGGCGCGGCCCGCCTGGCCGCGCTGGCCGACAAGCACCGCGCCGCCACCGCCCCGGCCCGCGTCGCCACCCTCACCCCCGGCCAGGACGACCACGTGCTGACCGTCGGCGAACGCCGGGTCACCGACCTGGTGCTGCGCGGGATGAGCAACCTGGAGGTGGCCACGACGCTGTCGATCAGCAAACGCACCGTGGACACCCATCTGGCCCGCATCTACCGCAAGCTCGGCATCCACACCCGCGCCGAACTCGCCGTCATCCTCACCGGCCTGTCCGACGACGACCCGCCCGCCGCCGAACCCGTGCCCACCGGCCCCCACGAATACCTGTGAACCACCCAGACCTGTTCCAGGCAGTCAACCGGCTCGTCACCCACGACGAACGCCAGCGGATGGTCCCCCGCGACCGCGGCCTGCTCACCGCGCTCGTCGACGCGGCCCGCGCCCGGGCCCCCGCCGACCACACCACGCTGCGCGCGCTCGGGATCGGGCTGCTGGTTCTGGGCGAGTACGGCGACGCGATCCACTACCTGAACCGTGCGCTCGACCTGGCGGACACGAGCGGCAGGCGGATCGCCGCGTCGATCAACCTGGCCGACGCCCATCGGTACGCAGGGGACGCGGCAGCCTCGGAAGCCCTGTGCCGCGCGATGCTCGCCCTCGCCAGGAAGGAGGTGCCGGAGATGGTGTGCTTCTCGCTCCAGCATCTCGGCAAGACCCTGGCCGACCTGGGCCGCACGCAGGAGGCACGCGAGGTGCTGCAGGAGGCCCTGGCCCTGCGCACGGCCGGAGGCGACCCCCAGCTGATCGCCAGCACCCGGGCGGCCCTGCGATCACTCGACGCGGGCGCCGATCGCTGACTGATCCGCCGGTCGGCCGGTCCGCCTCAGCCGCCCCCGCCCCCGCCAGGCGTGCCGCCGGTGACAGCCTGTATCTCCCGCCCGGTCAGCTCCTGCAGCGCCCCGCCGTCGGTGTTGCTGAGGATGACACCGACCCAGCCGGTGTACGGGTAGATGTTCCAGCTGGCGCCGACACCGGGGTTGGCGCCGGCGCGCCCGTGCACCCACTGACCGCTGACGATGCGGACCGGCATGTGGTAGGCCCCGAACGACTGCGGCCCGTGGGGGGACCTGGGCGCGGTGAGCACCTCGGCCCAGGGCCGTTCCAGCACCGTGCCTTCGCTCAGGGCGTGCGCGAACCGGACCAGATCCGGTGCGGTGGCGAAGCCCCCGTCCCCCGGGGCGTCGATGAAGCCGCGGCCCGGGTTCTTGCCTGGCGTGGACCGGTTCGAGCTGCTCTTGCCCAGGTTGCGGACGGCGTCCACCACACTGCCGTCAGCCAGCGTCATGTGAGGGTGCGCGATGTGCGCATCGGTGAGCCACTGCCGCCTGGTGTAGAACGCCGAGCCGGTCATGCCGCAGCGCTTGAAGATGTTCTCCTCGACGTAGTCCCAGTACGTCCTGCCGGTCACCGCCTCCACGATCAGCGCCGGAATGACGACGTCGGCGCCGGCGTGGTCGGTGGGGGTGCCAGGGGCGGCCACCAGCTTCGCCTTCCGGGCCCACCGCTCGTAGAACTCGTGCACCTCCTCCCGGCTCCGGAAGATGCGCTGCGGGTCCTCCTCCGGGGTGCTCAGCCCGGAGGTGCCGGAGAGCAGGTGGTGGACGGTCACCTGCTCGGCGACGTCCTTGGCGTAGCCGGTCAGGTGGGTGCCCACCGTGTCGGACAGCTTCACCTTGCCCTGCTGCACCAGCTGCAGGACGGCCACCGCGCCGAACGGCTTGCCCGCCGAACTGAGGCTGAACGCGGTGCCTACGTGATTGCGGATCCCCTTCTCCTTGTCCGCCATGCCGTAGCTGCGGGACAGCACCGTCCGGCCCCGGTGCGACAGCAGCACCACGCCGGAGAACCTGCCGTCCGCGGCCAGCTTCGCCACGTACCGGTCGTAGGCTCCGCCGGGACGGGTGTCCGGCGGGATGCCGGGGCCGGTCGCGGCCGGACGGCGCTGCCGGTTGCCGGGCCGCCCGCCCACCAGCGGCGCGCCGGCCGCCACCACGCCGGCCGCTGCGAGCCCGCTCCACCCGAGCAGCCGCCGCCGGCCGACGCCACCTGCAGAGTCCATGATCACGGTCCTTTCCTGACGACGAACCGACCGCTGCAGGTCTGACCGCGCCCGCCGTCGGCAGCCGATCACCACCATGTGGCCGGTGGGACTACTGAAGATGGAGGACGGTTGCGGTGGCGTATGCGCTTTTCGATACGTCCGCGATACATCGAATCCCCGACATCAGGGCACTGGCGCAGGCCGCGCGACAGCCCGGGGCTGTGGCCGGCGGCCCTGGCAGGCCGTCGAACATGGGGGACCTCGCCGACGAAGAACGGTCCCTGATCGGGCTGCGCTCACCGCTGGGCGAGCGCGGCCCGAGGCCGGATCTGCGCCGGCTGGGCAACACGGTGACGTGGCGGTTTCGTACCGACGACCTGGGGGACGTGACCTGCCGGACGAGTGCGAGCCGCCGATCGGCCTGGAGGTCCGAACTCCGTACAGGCCACGGGGCCGGCGGTCCAACGGCCTGGGGACGGGCTTCCGCAGCCGCGGGCGGGCTTCGCCCGGAAAGGCAGGGTGGTCTTGGTGCCTGGGAGGAGGCCGGCGGCACGGTCGCCGAAACGAAGAAGCCCCAGTCGTCCGGCGTCTGCCGTCCGCTGGGGCTTGACCGCTGTCCGGACCGGACCGAAACCCGGCCTGACTCCGAAGAGCGTGGGTGGACGATACTGGGATTGAACCAGTGACCTCTTCCGTGTCAGGGAAGCGCTCTCCCGCTGAGCTAATCGTCCTTGTTGAGTTGTCACTCAGAGCGGAAGACGGGATTCGAACCCGCGACCCTCACCTTGGCAAGGTGATGCTCTACCACTGAGCCACTTCCGCATGGCGCACTTAACTTTACCGGACCCAGGAGAGTCCGTTGTACCACCGAGGTGGAGACGGGATTTGAACCCGTGTAGACGGCTTTGCAGGCCGCTGCCTCGCCTCTCGGCCACTCCACCAGGAGTATGACTCCGAGCGGAAGACGGGATTCGAACCCGCGACCCTCACCTTGGCAAGGTGATGCTCTACCACTGAGCCACTTCCGCGTGAATCCCCCGCGAACTCGCGGGGCCACGGGAAAACCATATCGTCTTCGCGGAGTGCCCGTGCGCAGCCCGAGCCCCGTGGGGCGAAATTCAGCGGATGACGCGCACATCCTTGGCCTGGACGAACATGACACGATGCCCGAGCTGGATCTGGTGGTACCGGACGGACCCCGTGACCCGCACGTGCCTGGCCGGGTTGAAGGCGCCGGCCGAGTAGAAGGAGCCGGTGAAGGTGCCGCCCAGCGAGTACGACTGCCCCGGCCCGATCCGGTACTGCAGCGGCGTCAGCGGCTGGACCCCGCCCCCGTGGTACGCCGACCGCTCCGGGTAGGCGCGGCCGTACACCTTGGTGCCCGCGGCCAGCGGCGTGACCAGCGGGCCCTTCGCCGGCACGGCCGTGGGGGCGGAGGACGGGTTGAGGAACCAGGCCCGCTGCCCCAGGTACCAGATCGCCGTCCAGTCGCCCTGCCGTCCGGCCACCGCGAACCGCTGCCCGGTCGAGGCACGCGCGCTGTGGTCGTAGACGCTGTACGTGCTCGGCTTCCCGGGGTGCTTGCCGGCGTCGGTGACCAGCGGGGCGCTCTCGCTCGGCCGGGTGTGCAGCCACACGCTGGCCGCGCCGTGCTCCGGGCACCGGCGGCCGGGCTTGGTGCTGACGCAGCCGGTGTAGTACGGCCGGTTGTCCTCGTAGGACGGCCGGATGATCACCGACGAACCCGTCCCGTCGCCCTTGATCGGGTGGTTCATCAGCTCGAAGTAGTGCGCCCAGTCCCAGTAGGGGCCAGGGTCCTCGTGCATGCCGGCGACCGCCTGGGCCGTGGCGCCCGGCACGTTGTCGTGGCCCAGGATGTGGGCGCGGTCGAGCGGGATGCCGTACCGGCCGGCGAGGTAGCGCACCAGCCTGGCCGACGACCGGTACATCGCCTCGGTGTACCAGGAGCCCCTGGCCAGGTAGCCCTCGTGCTCGATGCCGATCGAGCGGGCGTTGAAGTCCCAGTTGCCGGCGTGCCAGGCGATGTCGTTCGTCGGGACGTGCTGGGCGACGTGCCCGTCCCGGGAGCGGACCGTGTAGTGCCAGCTCACGTACCTCGGGTTGCCGACCATCGACGGGATGCCCTGGTAGCCGCCCTCGGTGTCGTGGATGACGATGTAGTCGACCTGGCGGCGGCCCGCGACCCGGTCGTGGTTGCCGTAGCCGCGGTCCTTCTTCCTGCCGTACCTCTCGTGCGCGGCCGGCATCCACTCACACCTGAGGCTGCTCGGGCACTCGGCCGACGATCCGGGGGAGTCGGCGGCGGTCAGCGGCTGCTCGTCCTGGGCGGGCACGTCCCAGTCGGACTCGTCGGCCGACTCCGAGTCGTCGTCGCCCTCGGGCTCCATGTCGGAGAAGAAGAACGGGTCGTCGTCCTCGTCGGAGTCGTCGCCGGTCGCGCTCTTGGCCGGGGCCGCGGGCGGGCGCAGGCCGGGCACGGCGTCCAGCCGTACGTCGAAGCCGTCGTCCGTGCGGCGCGCGACGCCCTCGCGCAGCACCGCGAACACCTCGTCGGCGAACGACCGCGCGGCGAGCGGGTCGCGCGTGCCCGAGTAGCGGGCGACGGCCCCGTACCAGTCGGCCGGGTCAGGGCTGGGACGGCGCTGGTAGGAGGCGAGCAGGGCGGCGCCGCCCCTGATGTTGGCGCGCGGGTCCGCGCGCAGCGCCCGCGGCGCGACCCCGGCCAGCCGCCCGGCCAGGGCAAGCGTCGCCTCCGGCACCGCACCCGCCACCGCACCCGCCACCGCACCCGCCACCGCGCCCGCCTCCGCGCCCGCCGACGTGCCGGCCCCCGCCTTCAGCCGCGCCGCCGACTGCGCTTCCGACCGTCCCCCCGAGCGGGCCTCCGGCTGCGAAGCCGACCGGGAAGTCGGCTGGGGCGGCCGCGAAACCGGCCGGCTGACCGCCCGCGTCGCCGAGCGGGGGAGCGGGCGGCTGTCGTCGCCCCTGGCGTCGCCCGGCGCGAAGCCCTCCGGGGCCGGGGCCGCCTGCTCGGCGGCCACGACGTCCACCAGGTGCATCGGGCCGTATCCGCCCGCCGTGCTGGGACGGCCGCCGTTGGCGTCCCACCGCGACTCCAGGTACGACACCCCGAGCAGCACGCTCACCGGCACCCCGAACTCCGCCGCGGCCGCCGCGAAGTCGGCCTGCCGCCCCTGCTCCCGGACGCCCGCGCCGCCCGCGCCGCCCGCGCCGCCCGCGCCGCCCGCGCCGCCCGCGCCGCCCGTGACGGCGGGCGCGGCCGGAACGGCCGGGCCGCCGACGACGACGCCCACCCCGGCGGACAAGCTGGCGGCCAGGACGGCGGCAAGCCGAAGCTGCATGACATCTCCCCACGGAAAGGCACTGGTCGATCACCGAACGTAACCATTCCCAGAAAGGGATGTGTCAGACGGGTCGGATGATACGGATGAGAATCGCTGGCCCGCCGCCCGGAGATCGGCAAGGGGAGAAGTGAAGCGTCCTGAAGTTAAATCCTGCCCGATTCCGGGCAGGATGTTGGCGTGTCTCGCTCCAGGTGCGTAATGTCCTCGTCTGTGTCCACGGCGCGGCATCCCTACGAAGACCTCATCGCCCATCTCACCCGGACGAGCGCGCTCGACCCAGGAGAGGCGGCCCGCGTGGTCGCCGACGTGTTGTCGTACTTCTCCGAGCCGGTCGAGGAGTTCGTACGCCGCCGTCACGGCGAGCTCAAGGCCCGCGGCCTGACCAACGACGAGATCTTCCCCCGGATCGCCGCCGAGTTACCCGCACGCCGGGTAGCGGCACCAGAGCTGTCGCTGCGGCAGCTCCGCAGGATCGTCTACGGATAAAGAGGAGACCTCGATGTGCGGAATCGTGGCCTACGTGGGCCCCAAGGACGCGGCGCCCATCCTGCTGGAAGGGTTGCAGCGGCTTGAGTACCGGGGCTACGACTCCGCCGGGGTCGTGGTGTCGAACAAGGGACTCAAGGTCCGCAAGGTCAAGGGCCGCGTCGCCGACCTGGCCAAGGTCGTGCCGGTGCGGTTCAAGGGCAACCACGGCATCGGCCACACCCGCTGGGCCACCCACGGCGTGCCCAGCGACGAGAACGCCCACCCGCACCTGTCGGCCGACCAGCGCATCGCGGTCGTGCACAACGGCATCATCGAGAACGCCGGCGAGCTGCGCGCCAAGCTTGAGGCCGACGGCGTGAAGTTCCTGTCCGAGACCGACACCGAGGTCCTGGCCCACCTGATCGCCCGCGCCGCCGACGAGAACGACTCCCTGGAGGAGGCGGTCAGGAAGACGCTCAAGACCATCGTCGGCACGTACGGCATCGCGGTGATCGACGCCGAGCGGCCCGGCGAGGTGGTCGTGGCGCGCAACGGCAGCCCGATCGTGCTCGGCATCGGCGAGAAGGAGATGTTCGCCGCCTCCGACGTCGCCGCCCTGGTCCGCTACACCCGCCAGGTCGTGCACCTGGAGGACGGCGAGCTGGCCGTGCTCAAGGCCGACGGCTTCCACACCTTCGCCAGCGACGCCCGCGAGACCGCCAAGGAGCCGCTGACCGTCGACTGGGACGCCGGCCACTACGACACCGGCGGCTACGAGCACTACCTGCTCAAGGAAATCTCCGAGCAGCCCGAGACGATGACCCGCACGATGAGCGGCCGCCTCGACGAGCGCTTCCACGTCGCCCACCTCGGCGGCCTGAACATGGACGCCCGCGAGACGCGCTCGTTCCGCCGCGTGAAGATCATCGGCTGCGGGTCGGCGTACTACTCGGGGCAGATCGGCGCGCAGCTCATCGAGGAGCTGGCGCGCATCCCGGCCGACGCCGAGCCGGCCAGCGAGTTCCGCTACCGCAACCCCGTCGTGGACCCCGACACCCTCTACGTCGCGATCAGCCAGTCGGGCGAGACCTACGACACGCTGGCCGCCGTCCAGGAGCTCAAGCGCAAGGGCGGCCGGGTGATCGGCATCGTCAACGCCGTGGGCAGCGCCATCGCCCGCGAGGTCGACGGCGGCATCTACCTGCACGCCGGGCCCGAGGTGTCGGTCGCCTCGACCAAGGCGTTCACCTCGACCTCGGTCGCCTTCGCGCTGCTGGCGCTGCACCTGGGCCGGGTGCGCGACCTGTCGCCGGCCGACGGGCGGCGCATCGTGGAGGGCCTGCGCCGGCTGCCCGGCCAGATCGAGGAGATCCTCGCCCAGGGCGACAAGATCGCCGAGTTGGCGCAGAAGTACGCCAAGCACCCGAGCATGATGTTCGTCGGCCGGGTCAGGGGCTACCCGGTGGCCCGCGAGGGCGCGCAGAAGCTCAAGGAGATCTCGTACGTGCACGCCGAGGCGTACCCGGCCAGCGAGCTCAAGCACGGCCCGCTCGCGCTGATCGGCCCGGACATGCCGACGGTCGCGATCGTCCCCGACGACGAGCTGCTCGACAAGAACCTCACCACGCTCGGCGAGATCCGCGCCCGCGGCGGCCAGGTGCTCATGGTCGGCCACCGCGAGCCCGACGCCAAGCTGGCCGACGACGTGATCGTGATCCCGAAGAACGAGATCGAGCTCGACCCGCTGCTGCTGACGATCCCGCTCCAGCTGCTGGCCTACCACGCGGCGGTCGCCCTCGGCAGGGACGTGGACAAGCCTCGCAATCTCGCCAAGAGCGTGACTGTGGAATAAATTCAGCCACAATCCTCGCAGGGTAGTGTTATCCGGCTGCGTACCACATAAATTCATTACTGTGCGGCAGTTCGACCCCCACACTCCGAATCTCGCACGCATGTACGACTACATGCTCGGCGGGACGGACAACTTCGCGGTCGACCGCCTGGCGATCGACCAGCTCGCCGAGCTGGTCCCGGAGGCGGTCCCGCTGGCCCGCGCGAACCGGGCCTTCCTCCAGCGTGCCGTGCGCTACGTCGCCGCCGCGGGGATCACCCAGTTCATCGACCTGGGCAGCGGGCTGCCGACGCAGGGCAGCGTGCACGAGGTCGCGCCGTCGGCCAGGGTCGTCTACGTCGACGACGACCCGGTCGTCGCCGCGCACGCCAGGGCCCTGCTCGCCGGCACGGACCGGGCCGCCTTCCTGGAAGCCGACCTGCTCGACCACGAGGAGGTGCTGGCCCGCGCGGGCCGGTTCCTGGACCTGTCGCGGCCGGTCGCGATCGTGCTGGTGTCGATCCTGCACTTCCTGCCCGACGCGGCCGATCCGCAGGGCGCGGTGGCGGCGCTGCGCGAGGCGGTCGCGCCCGGCAGCCGTCTGGTGATCTCCCACGCCACCTCGATGGGACGCCTGTCGGAGGAGGAGAGCCCGCGCAGGGGCCGGCGCGGCTCGTCCGGCTCGGGCGGGGCCGACCGCAGCCCGGCCGAGATCCGCGCCTTCTTCGGCGGCTTCGCGCTCGACCCGCCCGGCCTGGTGCAGGCCGTGGACTGGCGGCCGGACCGGCCCAAGCTGGTGGGCGACTGGTCGCTGCCGTCGTCCCTGATGGCCGGGGTGGCCACGAAGCAGGACTGACTCCGGTATAGGCCGAAATTTCGGTTAACCGTATCCCGATGTGTAACAGCGAGTGAACTGTCAATAACTTCAGGTAATGGCGGTACTCGCGAAGGTCGGGGGAGGGCGGATGCGCCGTCGGCGGTTCTTGGCATGGACCCTGGGCGCGGCGGCGTGCGCGGCCGGATGCGGGACGGAACACGTCGCCGGCGGCCCGGCCGGCGCGAGGGGGCGGTTCTCGATCGTCGCGGGCGGCGACCGCTGGGCCCGGGTCGGCGAGGCGTTCGCCGCCGCCGCGCGCGCCTCGGGCGTCGGCGCGTCGCCCACCGGCACGCGGATCACCGTGACCGGCCTGCCCGCGCTGGCGGCCTCCGAGCTGAACAACGGGCAGACGCTGCTCGACACCTCGACCCCGCTGTCCAGGCTCACCGGCGACGTCGAGGTCGTCGTCGTGCCCGCCAACTCCCGCTTCGCCGACTTCGACGACTTCGGCGCCCACCTGCGGGCCGACCCGAGCGGGACGATGCTGGCCGGCGGGCCGCAGGGCGAGCCGGACCACCTGCTGTTCGGCCTGATCGCCAAGGGGCTCGGGGCCGACACCAGGCAGATGGACTACACCGGCTACCCCAGCAGCCACGAAGCCGTCTCGGCGCTGCTCGGCGGCAAGGCGGCGGCCGCGGCCGGCCTGCTCGGCGACTGGCGCGCGGCCATCGGCGGCGGCCGGGTCAGGGCCCTGGCCGTCTCCTGCGCCCGCCGGGTGCCGGGGCTCGACGTGCCGACCCTGCTGGAGTCGGGCGTCCGGGTGGACTTCGCGGACTGGGCCGCGGCCGTCGGGCCCGAGAACATGCCGGAGGACAGCAGGGAGTCGGCCGTGCGCATGTGTGACGAGGTGACCTCCTCGGCCTCGTGGCGGCGGGCGTGCCGGAGGGCGGGGTGGATCTCGATCCCGCTCAGCGGGGACGACTTCCGGCTCTGGCTGACCTCCGAGGTCGAGCGCACCCAGGCCGTGCTGCGCGATCTCGGGCTGCTGGCCAGCACCAGAGCCACGACGTGCTGGGGCAGTTGCGGCAACGGCCACTAGCCGAAACGGCGTGTCCGTGCGTATGGAGTGGCGCTTGAGGGCAATGTGACCTTGAAGCGACGTTCTACGACATAGGGGGCGCGAAACGTGCAGTCGCCGGCAGCCTGGCCGATCCTCGTCATCTCGGTGATCGGAGCGGTGCTCCTGGTGGAGGTGGTCCGCCGGGTGCTGATCCGGGTCGGACGAAAATGGGCGCTGGCCCGCCACCTGGTCGAGCACTGCACGTGGCCGGCGTTCTGCGTGGCCGCCACGGTGGCCTGCAACCTGGTCTTCGCCCCCGGCATCTTCGGCGACACCGCCGACGAGCGCGGCCTGGCCCAGTCGGTGGACCGGGTCATCGGCCTGGCCACCATCGGCACGGTGACCTGGCTGATCATCCAGGCCACGTACGCGCTGACGGACGTCGTGCTCGACCGGCTGGTGCTCGTCGAGGGCGAGCGCAACCGCCGGGCGCGGCGGATCAGGACGCAGATCGCGCTGGTGCGCCGCATCGCCGCCGCGGTCATCATCGTCATCGCGCTCGGGGCCATGCTGTTCTCCTTCCCGCAGGTGCGGGCGCTCGGCGCCGGGCTGCTGGCCTCGGCCGGCATCGCCGGCGCCATCGTCGGCATCGCGGCCCAGCCGACCATCGGCAACATGCTGGCCGGGCTGCAACTGGCCTTCAGCGACGCGCTGCGGCTGGACGACGTGGTCGTGGTGGAGGAGGAGTGGGGCAGGATCGAGGAGCTCACGCTCACGTACGTGGTGCTGCGCCTGTGGGACGAGCGGCGGCTGGTGCTGCCCGTCTCCTATTTCACCCAGAACCCGTTCGAGAACTGGACCAGGCACGGCAGCCGGGTGCTCGCCGTGGTGTTCCTGCGGGTCGACTGGGCGGTGCCGGTGCCCAAACTGCGCGACGCCCTGTACGAGTTCCTCCAGGGCAACCCGCTGTGGGACCAGAAGGACTGGACGCTCCAGGTCACCGACGTGCTGCCCAACGGCCTGGTCGAGCTGCGCGCCCTGATGAGCGCCGCCGACTCGCCCTCCTCCTGGGACCTCAAGTGCGACGTCCGCGAATTCCTCGTCAATTTCGTCCGCGACAACTATCCGGACGCCCTTCCCCGGTTCCGCGTCGAGGCCCCGGAAACGCGCGCCGGGGTGGCCTGGACCAACGACCAGGACCGCGACCGGCGATAAATACGTGGCATTTCCGGCGGCCCCCGGTCTACCGTTGATCTCGTTCCGGAGCGACATTCCACGAAACCACGAGAAAGGCGGCGGCCATGCGCGGACCTCGGCACTCCAGGCCGTCCGGCAACCGGCCTGAGCTGCGGCCAAGGCTTTTCCGGTGATTCCGCGGAGAATCGACCAGGAAAGCCGTCCCGGGCCTCCGCCGGGGCGGCTTCGGTGATTTCATGGCCGAGTGTGGGGCAGTTCGGTCAGCCCGCCTGCCTTGGGAGCAGGAGCATCGCAGGTTCGAATCCTGCCACTCGGACGTACGGCCCTGAAAGAAAAGGGCCGTGGGCTTCGGCCTGGCCGACGGGAATGGCGCCCCCCGGCCGGACACGAGCCCCCGCCCCCGGGTCCGGCCTGCGCCGGGCCGGACCCGGGGCCCACCTTTCCTCAGCCGCCCGGTGAGCCGGCCACCCGGAACAGCAGCTCCTCCCGGCCGGGCCGGCAGACGAGCTGCAACCCGACCGGCAGCCCGTCCACCGAGCCGGCCGGCACGGTCAGCGCGGGCAGGCCGAGCACGTTCCACGGGCTGGTCAGGGCCAGCAGCGCGGCCCGGACGGCGACGGCCCGCCCGTCCAGCTCGGTCTGGCGCTGCTCCAGCGGCGGCGCGACGAGCGGCACGGCCGGCAGCGCCAGCACGTCATGGTCGTCGAACAGCGACTCCGCCGCGGCGGCCAGCGCGGGCCGCTCGTCCAGGGCCTTGACGTAGGCCCAGGCGGGCAGGTCCATGGCCGCGCGCAGCCGGTCGAGCACCTCGGGGTCGAACAGTTCGGGCGCCCTGGCCATCCGGTCGGCGTGCACGGCGGACGCCTCCGCGCCCTGCACCGTCGCGTACGTCTCCCGCAGCGCCTCGGCCAGCTCCCCGGGCAGCCGGACCTCCGCCGGTTCCGCGCCCGCCGCCGCCCGCGCCACCTCCACGACGCGCGGATCGCAGGGCGACAGGACGGCGGGGTCGAGCCACCCCACCCGCACCGCCGCCGCCTCACCGGCACCGTCACGGGCGGGCGGCGGCCCGCCGGTCGCGAGCTGCCGGTAGGCGATCAGGCAGTCCAGCGGGGCGGCGGCCAGCACGCCGACGTGGTCGAACGTCCGGGACAGGGGGAACACCCCGGCGGCCGGGATCGCGTCGTAGGCGGGCTTGAACCCGGCGATCCCGCACAGGGCGGCCGGGATGCGCACCGACCCGCCCGTGTCGGTGCCGATCGCCAGCGGCACCATGCCGGCCGCCACGGCCGCCGCGCTGCCGCCGCTCGACCCGCCGGACATGCGCCGGGGGTCGCGCGGGTTGCGCGAGGGGCCGTTGGCCGAGCGGTCGCCGGTGGGGCCGTAGGCGAACTCGTGGGTCGTGGTCTTGCCGACGATCACCGCCCCGGCCTGGCGCAGCAGCGTCACGCAGGCGGCGTCGGACTCGGCGACATGGCCGGCGAAGTGCCGCGACCCCATCGTGCAGGGCAGCCCCGCGACGTCGATGAGGTCCTTCACGGCGACCGGCACGCCGTGCAGTGGGCCGCGGTCGGCGCCCGCGGCCAGCTCCTGGTCCGCCCGCCGGGCGGCGGCCGCCGCGCCCACCGGGTCCACGGTGACGAAGGCGCCGAGCGCGGGGTCCAGGGTGACGGCCGCGTCGAGCGCCAGCCTGGCCAGCTCGGCGGCGGTGGTCCGGCCGGCGCGCAGGTCACGGGCCAGGTCGGTGACGGAGCGGCCGGTGAAGGGGCCGGGCGGTGTGGGCGGCATGAGGTCCTCTCCGGACGGTTCACGGCGACCCCGCCGTGAACGGACGGGCGTGCGGAGCAGACTACGCGTCCCGGCCCGCCGACCGGCGTTCCGGGGGCGCGGCGGGGCTTCCGCCGGAGCAGGCCGGGGTCTGGGGCCGCGGCGGGGCTTCCGCCGGGAGAAAGCCGGGTTCTGGGGCCGCGGCGGGGCTTCCGGAGTGGCCGGAGAAGGCCGGACTTCGCCGGGGTGGCACCGGAAAGCGCCGAGTCCTTTCCTGGCGTGGCGTTACACGGCGGTACGGAGGCGATTACGTACAGTGATCAGCGATGTCACTTCGTGATCCAGGGGGATTCATGAAAGCCAAGCTCATCGTGGCCGGCGGCTTCGCCGTCGCCGCGCTGTTCGGCATGGCGGGGGCGGCCAACGCCAACGTCGAGCACGACAGGTGCGACCTGAGCACGTCCGACGACTCGACCGCGCTGCGCATCACGCCGTGGGGCGTGTCCGCCGGACACCGTGACGCCGACGCCTGCGAGCACCACAGGGGCTACTACGGGCGTCCCCACGACGGCTACAACTGGGGCTACTGGGGGGGCCGCGGCTACTGGCCGGGCGGCTGGGCGTACGGCCTGGGCGTGGGCGCCGGCATCTGAGGTCGCACCTCCTGACCCGGGCCGCGCCGTGCGCGGCCCGGGATCCTGCGTTGCCGGGCGCCCGCGGCGCCCGGCGCTGCCACACCCCACGCCGACCGGCCGGATCCGGAACCCGTCCGCCCACGCGATGAGCACACTCGCGCGCGGCCGGGGCTGATCCGGACCGCCGCCGCCCGGTACGCGGCCGGCCCCGGGCGGGGACCGGCCCGCCCGCGCCCTAACGGTCGACGATCTCGTTCTTGCCGATGACCACGACCCCGCCGCGGGTCAGCGCGAAGCGGGTGCGGTCGTAGTCGAGGTCGAAGCCGATGCGCGCGCCGTCGGGGATCACCACGTTCTTGTCGATGATCGCCTTGCGCACGATCGCGCCCCGGC
Source organism: Nonomuraea sp. NPDC001831 (assembly GCF_042892035.1). NCBI lineage: Bacteria > Bacillati > Actinomycetota > Actinomycetes > Streptosporangiales > Streptosporangiaceae > Nonomuraea > Nonomuraea sp. NPDC001831. Next base: position 285,206 of record NZ_JBIATU010000005.1, read on the forward strand.
CCACCTTGACGTTCTCCATCAGCACGGAGTCCTCCACCAGCGAGTGCGAGTGGAGCACGACCTTCGGCGACAGGATCGAGCGCATCGCCATGCCGCCCGAGACGATCACGCCGGGGGAGACCAGCGAGTCGATCGCCCGGCCCACCCGGTCGCCGTCGTTGTGCACGAACTTGGCCGGGGGCAGCGGGTCGTGCCCGGTGAAGATCGGCCACTTGTCGTTGTACAGGTTGAAGATCGGGTGGGCGGAGATGAGGTCCATGTGGGCCTCGTAGTAGGCGTCGAGGGTGCCCACGTCGCGCCAGTAGCCGCGGTCGCGCTCGCTGGAGCCGGGCACGATGTTGTTCTTGAAGTCGTAGACGTCCGCGCCGCCGGACTTGACCAGCATCGGGATGATGTTGCCGCCCAGGTCGTGCTTGCTGGTCGGGTCGAGCGCGTCCTCGCGCAGCGCGTCGATCATGGCCTGGGTCTTGAAGACGTAGTTGCCCATCGAGGCGTAGACCTCGTCGGGGGAGTCGGCCAGGCCCACGGCGTCCTTCGGCTTCTCCCTGAAGGCCACGATGCGGCGGCCCTGGGGATCGGTCTCGATCACGCCGAACTGGTCGGCCAGCGAGAGCGGCTGGCGGATCGCCGCCACCGTCACGTCCGCGCCCGAGTCCTCGTGCTGCTCGACCATCTGCCGCGGATCCATGCGGTAGATGTGGTCGGCGCCGAACACGATCACGTGCTCGGGCATCTCGTCGTAGATCAGGTTCAGGTTCTGGAACAGCGCGTCCGCAGAACCGGAGAACCAGCGCGGCCCGAGCCGCTGCTGGGCGGGCACGGGCGTGACGTAGTTGCCCAGCATCGCCGACAGCCGCCAGGTACGGGAGACGTGCCTGTCGAGGCTGTGGTTCTTGTACTGGGTCAACACCACGATCTTCAGGAAGCCGCCGTTCGCGAGGTTCGACAGCACGAAGTCGATCAGCCGATACATCCCCCCGAACGGCACCGCCGGTTTGGCCCGATCCGCCGTGAGCGGCATGAGCCTCTTGCCCTCTCCACCTGCCAGCACAACCGCAAGCACCCTCCGGGACCTCATGTCCAGGACGCTACCCGTAAATGGCCGATCTATCGACGAAACCGCGCACTGTGCTGTGCCGCCGTGTCCTGACTTATCCGCGTTGAGCAGGGGCCGGACTTACCGACATTGGGCTGTATCGATGTGTTCCCTATGCTTGCGACGGTTCACAAGTGCGGTGCCGGAGTTGATGGTCGGCGCAAAACATGCCGCTCGCTGGCGGGCGGCAGGCCCGGCGCGTCGTAAGGTCGTGGGCATGCGTGTTGATCTGCTCAGCAGGGAGTACCCGCCGGACGTCTACGGCGGCGCCGGGGTGCACATGGAGTACCTGGCCAGGGAACTGCGCAAGCTGGCCGACGTCCGGGTGCGCTGCTTCGGAGCCGATCGCGAGGAGCCCGGCGTGTCGGCCTACCGGGTGCCCGGCGGCCTGGAGCGGGCCAACGCCGCCCTCCAGGTGCTCGGCGTCGACCTGGAGATGGCCGCCGCCTGCGAGGGCGCGGACGTCGTCCACTCCCATACCTGGTACGCCAACTTCGCCGGGCATGTCGCCAAGATGCTCCACGGCGTGCCGCACGTCGTCACCACCCACAGCCTGGAGCCGCTGCGCCCGTGGAAGGCCGAGCAGCTCGGCGGCGGCTACACGGTCTCGTCGTGGGCCGAGCGCACCGCCCTGGCCGCCGCCGACGCGGTGATCGCGGTCAGCGAGGGCATGCGCCGCGACGTGCTGGCCGCCTACCCCGAGATCCCGCCCGGCCGGGTCACCGTCATCCACAACGGCATCGACACCGCCCAGTACGCCCCCGACCCCGGCCTCGACGTGCTGAAGAAGCACGGCGTCGACCCCGACCGGCCCTACGTGATCTTCGTCGGCCGCATCACCCGGCAGAAGGGCCTGGTGCACCTCCTGCACGCCGCCCGCTCGTTCGACCCGGCGGCCCAGCTCGTCCTGTGCGCGGGCGCGCCGGACACGCCGGAGATCGCCGCCGAGGTGACCGGGCTGGTGCGCGGCCTCGACCGCGACGGCGTGCTGTGGATCTCGGAGATGCTGCCCAAGCCGGAGGTCATCCAGCTCCTCACGCACGCCTCGGTCTTCGTCTGCCCGTCGGTCTACGAGCCGATGGGCATCGTCAACCTGGAGGCCATGGCCTGCGAGACGCCGGTGGTGGCCACCGCGACCGGCGGCATCCCCGAGGTCGTCGCCGACGGCGAGACGGGCCTGCTGGTGCCGATCGACCAGGGCCCCGACGGCACCCCGCACGACCCCGATGCGTTCGCCGCCGACCTGGCCGAGCGGGTCAACGCGCTGCTGGCCGACCCGGCGCGGGCCGCCGAGATGGGCCGCGCCGGGCGGGCCAGGGCCGTCGAGCACTTCTCCTGGGAGCGCATCGCCCGGCGCACCCTCGACCTCTACGCCTCGCTGCGCCGGGACTGAACGTCTTGGGCTGGGATCTGGAGACCCCCGAGGGCGGCTGCCTGAGCGTCAACGCCTGGAACTGGCGTCCGACCCTGTCCCTGCTGGAGGAGGCGCGGGTGCTCGACCCCGAGACCGCGTGCCTGCTCGGCTTCAACGGCCGCATGACGCTCACCGGCGCGGACGCGAGCCGCATCGCGGCCTTCCTCGACGACTACCTCGACGGCCTGCCCGAGCACGGGCGGGTCCGGCTCGACGGCGAGGTGACCGAGGAGCCCGACGACCACCGCCTCCACCGCGACGACCTGGCGCTCAACTACTCGGCCACCGCCTCCTGGCTGCGCGACCTGCGCGACTTCTGCCGGGCCGCCCCCAACGGCTTCACCTGCATGTAGAGGACGGCGGCGGGTCAGCGGGTGAGCCAGAGGGCGGGCCTGGTCAGGTCGCCCTCGGGGCCGGTCCAGCCCGCCGCGTACACCTCGGTCGTGCCGGGGCGGCGGGCCAGGGCGGTGACCGTGCCGCGCACGGTCGTCGTCGTCCAGCGGCCGGCCGCGTAGTGGTGCAGCCGGGAGCGGGTCGAGTCGAGCACCCACAGGCCCGCCCGGCCGTCGGGCTCGGCCTCGGTGAAGGCCGCGCCCTCCGGGCCCCAGCGGCACCGCCAGGCCGAGCCGTCCCAGTGCAGCGCCAGCGGGCGGCGGCGTTCCAGGGGCTCGCCCTGCTCGTCGTACTCGTCGGGCGGGAACCAGGAGACCCCGCCGACCACCCACACGTCGTCCGGCCCGAGCACGGCCACGTCGCCGAGCTCCGTCCGGGCCGACCGCGCGCCGTCGGGCGCGCCCGGCTCGGGCAGGTGCACCGCCTGCCACGCGACGCCGTTCCAGCGGGCGGCGGGGTCGTGCGCGGTCTGGCCCACCGTCCACACGTCCGCGCCCTCGCCGCCGAGAGCCCGCGCCGGGGCGGGCAGCCGGTACGCGCGCCAGGCCGAGCCGTCCCAGCGCAGCGCGTCGCGCCCGGACACGGCCCACGGGCCGCTCGCCGCGGTGCCGTGCAGGCCGATGGCCGAGGCGCCCTCCTTGAGCGGCGTGGCGGCGCTCACGTCGCCGTCCGCGACGGCGGCGACCAGGCCGGGACGTTCGTCGTCGCCGGTCCCGAAGGCCCACGCCCGCTCGCCCGAGACCGCCCCGACCGCGGTGACCGTCATCCGGGACGGCAGCGCGTACGTGCGCCAGCGCGCGCCGTCCCACCGGCCCAGCCCGCCGGACGTCGTCTCCATCCCGGCGGACGTCTCGCGCTGGACGGAACGCACCGCCCACACCGCCCCGTCGGGGGCGACCGCGAGCCGGTCGAGCGTGCCGTGCCCGTCGCCCGCCGGGACCGTCCGCCACGGGGACCGTACGGGCTCGGCGCGCAGGTCGTCGCCGCCGGGCCGGGGGCAGCGGGCCTGGACGGTGAGACTCACCGCCGGAGCGGACGGGACGTCCCGCCCGGGAGGCCCGGCGCAGGCCGGGAGCGTCAGCAGCACGCCGAGACCGGCCACGCGGGCACGTACGGAACGCCGCACCTCGCCCCCTTCGTGATCATCGGCAGAATACGCTCACCCTGCCCAGGAGACCACGCGTGACGCCGATCAGCCCTGCGAAATGTAGTGGAGGATGACGTTGTGCACGTGGTGGGCCTTGTTGTCGCCGCGGAAGTCCACCTCGTAGGTGTGCGTGCCGACGTGGATGGCGATGGCGCCCGAGGAGAAGAACCCGCCGGCCAGCGACTTGTTGCTGACGACGCTCACCGCCGAGATCTTGGAGTAGGGGATGCTGGTGATCGCGATCCGCTTGCCCACGAACGACTTGTCCTGCACGATCACCCGCCGGTCCGTGAGCCCCAGGAACCCGGTGCCCGCCCCGATCGCGTCGTAGACGGCGATGATCTGCTCGCCGGGGAGCAGGCCGCTCTCGATCTGCTTGAACTGCTCTTTACGGTCGTAGGGGATGTCAGCCATGCCCGGCCAACGAACGGGACGGGCTCCCGCGTTCCGCCCCGGGCTCAGGGCCCCGGCGGGTGGGCGGAAGGGTCGTGCGGGAGGTCGAGCAGGCAGCCGCACGCGCCGGGCGGCCGTGGCAGCCCGAACAGCGCGCGGACCTGGGCCGGAGCGGGCGGCGCGGGACGGAGCAGGCGGGTCAGGAGGCGGCGGATCATGCTTTCCAGCGTCGCGGTGCCGCCCGCGCCGGGTCCAACACCGAAATATCGCGATTGACGCGCTTTTGTGGTTAATGTGGCGTCGTGGATCTGCACCCCCGGCTGCTGCGCGTCTTCGTCGCCGTCGCCGAGGAGCTGCACTTCGGGCGCGCCGCCGCCCGGCTCTTCCTGGCCCAGCAGGCGCTCAGCCGCGACGTGCGCACGCTGGAGACCCGGCTCGGGACGCCGCTGTTCGTCCGGTCCACCCGCCGGGTGGAGCTGACCTCCGCCGGCGCCCGGCTGCTGCCCGGGGCGCGGCGGCTGCTGGCGCTGCACGACGAGGTCGTCGCCGACGTGGCCGGCGCCGGTCGCCCGCTGCTCGTGGACGTCACCATGCAGGGCCCCGACCTGCCCGAGCCGCTGGTCAGAGCCCGGGAACTGGCCCCCGGCGCCGAGATGCTGGCCCGCTTCCACGGCGGCCTGGCCGCGGGCGCGGCGGCGATGCTGGACGGACGGCTCGACGTGTCGTTCGGCCGCTTCGCCGGGCTGCCCGCGGACGTGCGCGCCCGGCTGGCCCAGGTCCCGGTGCGCCTGCAGCCCCTGGCCGTGCTCCTGCCGCGGGACCACCCGCTGGCGGAGCTGGACGCCGTGCCGCTCGGCGCGCTGGCCGCCTTCCCGCTGGACGTCATGGCCGGGAACGCCGGCACGCGGGAGTGGAGCGACCTGGGGGAGCGGCTGGCCGAGGCGTTCGGGCTGCGGCTGGCCCGGCCGCACGCCGCGCCCGAGGGGGCCGCGGAGATGGGGCACTACCTGCGCCGCCATCGCGAGCCGGTGCTGGCCAGTGTGGGGATCGGCGGGATCCCGGGCGCGGTGAACAGGCCGCTGGCCGAGCCCGTGCCGCTCGGCCTGCAGAACCTGGTGCATCCCAAGGGCCTGCGGCACCCGGGCCTCGCCGCGCTCCTGGCCGCCGTCGATGAGCTGGGACGGGCCCGCCACTGGCTGCGCCGCCCGCCGGGCTCCTGGCTCCCCGAGGCCGACGAGGCCCTGGTGCCCTTGGAGGACTGACGCCTAGGTGGCGCGTTCGAGCACGACCACCGGGATCCGGCGGTCGGTCTTCTCCTGGTATTCGTCGTACTGGGGCCAGGTGCGGGTCATCGTCCGCCACATCTCGGGCTTCTCCTCCTCCGAGGCGGTGCGGGCGCGGGCCTTGAACCTGTCGCCCTTGACCTGCACCTCGACGTCGGGGTGGGCCAGCAGGTTCTTGTACCACTGGGGATCTTCGGGGTCGCCGCCCTTGGAGGCGACCACGAGGTAGTCGTCGCCGAACCGCTGGTAGATCAGCGGCGTGGTGTACGGCTTGCCGGAGTTACGCCCCTTGGTGGTCAGGAGGAGGACGGTGGTGTTGTTCCAGTCGTGCCCCTCCGCGCCGTCGGTGGCCTGATAGCGCTGCACGTGTTCCTTGCCATAGAGCATGCCTCTGGACTACCCCGCGCGGGGTGGTCCTCACCGTGCCGCGCCGACCAGCTCGGCGGCCCGCCGGCTGTCGATCGGGAGGGCCGAGTCGGGGGTGCGCTCGCGCACGTCGCGGTCGCGGATCGCGAACACGGCGGGCGCCGCGCCCACGTCGCCGTAGCGCTCGGTCACCGCCGCGCCGATCGCCCGCCGCACGCCGGCCACCACCTCGCGGACGCCGGGCCCGGACGTGACGAGATGGCCGAGCATCCCGGCGAAGCGCAGCTCGTCGTCGGCGGCGGGCCGCTGCCCCGGCAGCACCGGCCGGTCGAGCCAGAACACCGTGCCGGACAGGACCGCCTCGCTGCCGCCGGGGCCGAGCACCCGCGCCGTGCGGGCCAGCAGCTCACCGAACTCGGCCAGGTCCGCGTGCGGCGGGAGGTCGGTGGTGACGAACAGGGGCACGATCAGCGAGTCAGGCATGCGGCTATCCCTCCGTGAGGAGGCTCATCGTAGGACGTGCCACCGACAATTCCGCGGCGCGCCACTCACCGTCCACCGCTCGGGCTTCTCGGCGGCGCTCACCGTCCACCGCCCGGGCCGCTCGGCGGCGCTAGCGCTCGGTCCATTCGTCCTGGATCGCCGCGTGCACGATGGAGTCGCGCCAGCCGTGCGGGGTGTGCACGTGGTGCCGGATCCGTCCCTCCTCGACCATGCCGGCCGTCAGCATGGCGAGCTGGGCGGGCAGGTTGGCCGGCGACCTCGCGCCCCAGACGCGGTGCAGCCCGAGCTGCTTGAAGCCGAACGACAGCAGCAGCCGCACCAGGTCGGTGCCGATGCCGCGGCCCCACTGGTCGGGATGGAGGCCGAAGCCGATCTCGGCGCTGTGGGGCAGGTCGGGGTCGATCTTCAGGCGGGCCACGCCGATCACGTGCCGCCGGTCGGCGTCCACGACGGCCAGCACGTAGAGGCGGCGCGGCTCGGCGGCGGCCGCCTCCATGGCCTGGGCGACCAGGGCGGCGACCTCCTGCACGCTGCGCGGCGCGAACGGCATGTGCTGCGTGGCCGCCGGATCGCCGTAGACGGAGTGCAGCGGGACGACGTCGGCGTCGGTGAGGTCACGAAGTCCGATTCGCTCGCCGATGACCGTCACGCGCCGCATGCGCAGAAGGTAACGCGACTGTAGCGATCTTTACAAGGGTGTCAAGTCGCCAGCTGACTGCCGTAAGCCCGCGCGACAAGTTCGGCGACGGCGCTGTGCGCGCCGAGCGGCTCGGCGTGACCGGCCTCGACGGCGGCGGCGGCGCGCTCGACGAGCTCGGCCGGGGCCTCGTGGCCGATCAGGCAGGGCGCGATGGCCAGCCGCTCGGCCCCGGCGGCGCGCAGGCGCTGGGCGGCGACGTCCACGCCGGGCTCGCTGTCCAGCGAGGCGGCGACGACCGGCAGCGTGAGCCTGGAGGCCAGCAGCACGGCCGTGGCCTGGACGGCGTGCACCGCGCGCTCGCCGCCCACCGTGCCGAGGATGACGGCGTCGACGGGGCTGGAGACGTTGAGCAGGCGGACCCGGTCGGCCCTGGCCAGGCCGCGCTCGGCCAGCCTGATGTGCAGGGCCTCGGCGAGCAGCGGGTGGGGGCCGAGCGCCTCGGTGGCGACCGCGCCGGAGCCGGCGGCCGCGATGGCCTTGCCGATCTCGGCCATGACGACCGGGTCGTCCCAGGTGAGCAGGGGCACCACGACGGCGTCGCGGCCCGCGGGCAGCGAGTCTGCCAGGTCGGCCACGGCGGTCAGCCGCACCTCGATCTGCGGGTTGTCGACCCGCACCACGGCCGCGATCTCTTCGGCCACGCCGCCGGTGCCGCCGGGGGTGGCCAGCACGAGCATGGGCGCGTCCGGCGGCAGGGACGTGGGCACGGGGCGACGGTGCCGGCCGCCGCCGGGCCGGGGGGAACGTTCACGTACAGGCAGGCTCACAGGCGCGCAGTTTATGCCTATTCGCGGGTGGTTGTTCTGTGAATCGGGAGCGATTCCGTCACAACGGGAATGCTGTGATCGAGATCACATCGTGACCGCCGCCGCCGTTGACGAACACCCCTGAGAAGGGCAACTCTGAGGCCACTAGAAACGCGTTCTAGAGCGACAGTCACACACCGTCCCCGGAGGATGGGAATGAAGCCGTTCTATGTCCGCGAGCTGAGCGTGTACCCGGTCGGCCGCCGGCGGATCTTCCTGCTGGCGATAGCCGTGCTGGCGAGCCTGGTGGCCAACTTCGAGACCACGCTCGCCACGATCCTGCCGCTGCTGATGAAGGACCTGGGCATGTCGCTCACGGTCTACGGCCTGCTCGCCGCGGGGTCGGTCCTGATCGGCGGCCTGTCGGCGGGCGTCGGCGGCATCCTGTCCGACCGCTGGGGACGGGTCACGCTCCTGGTGCCCACCCTCACCGTCACGGCGGCCTGCAACTTCCTGCTCGCCACCGTGGACACCGTGGCGGGCCTGTTCTGGGTGCGCTGCCTGATGTTGTTCATCGAGGGCGCCGGGATCACCATCACCGCCTCCCTCGTCCGCGACTTCTCCCCGCGCCTCGGCCGCGCACAGGCGTTCGCGTTCTGGACGTGGGGGCCGGTCGGGGCGTCCTTCCTGGCCTCGTTCATCGCCGGGTTCACGCTGCCGCTGTTCGACGACGCCTGGCAGTCACAGGCGATCATCATGGGCGTCGTGTCGCTGGCCATGTGCGCGGTCATCATCTGGAAGATCGCCGAGCCGTCGGCGGCGCTGCGGGCCCAGGTGCTCGACGCCGAGGAGGCCGTCGCGGCGGAGGAGAAGATCGACGCCGGACGGGTGCGCGAGCTGTTCCGGCATCCCCACCTGTGGGCGCACGTCCTGGGCAACACCGGCTGGCAGGTGCTCTACTGGACGTTCGCGATCTTCGGGCAGACGATCCTGGTGGAGGCGTTCGGCCTGGAGCCCGCGGGGGCCAACCGGGTGGTGGCGCTCGGCATCGTGCTCAACGCGGTGGCCGTGGTCGTCGTCGGCCGGGTCTCCGACCGGCTCCGGTTGCGCAAGCCGTTCACGGCCGCCGGCACCGCGCTGACCGTCCTCACCCTGGCCTACTTCATCAGCATGGTCGGCCCCGGCGTCTCCCCGGGACACGTCACCGCCGTCTACGCGCTGCTCTTCCTGTTCATGGGCGTCGCGTACGTGCCGTGGATGGCCAACTTCTCCGAGAACGCCGAGGACGTCGAGTCGCGCCTGCAGGGCTCGGCGCTGGGCATCTGGGGCATGGTCGTCCGCGTCATGATCGTGGTGCTGCTCATCGTCTCGCCCATGGTGGTCTCCGCGGGCGGCTGGGGCGCCTGGCTCGCCGTGGCGCTGGCCGGGCAGGTCGTGTTCCTGGCCTCGATGGCGGCGTTCAAGGGCGACTGGTGCAGGCGCCCGCGGGTCACCTTGCCCGAGACCGCCGTCTGAGAGGGCTGTGCGTGTGGGACGCGCGTGGGCGGCGGTGGCAGCCGCCGCCCACGCCTTCGCGGCGTTCCCGCCTTCCCCCCGCGCTCAGGCGAAGGGACCCACCTGGCCGGGCAGCCTCCTGGGCGTGCCGCGCTCGCCGGCGGCGATGTCCAGGTCGCGGGTTTCCGGGGCGATGGCCAAACCTACGGCGGTGACGGCCAGCGCGACAACCACGTACAGGGACACGGCGAGGGTGGTGCCGTACAGGTCGAAGAGCTTCAGCGCGATGATCGGGGCCAGCGCCCCGCCGACGATCCCGGCCACCTGGTAGCCCATGGACGCGCCGCTGTAGCGCAGGCGGGTGCTGAACAGCTCGGCGATGAACGCGGCCTGCGGGCCGTACATGGCGGCGTGGGCGGCCAGCGCGACCACCGCCGCCAGCACGATCAGCGGGACCGACTTCGTGTCCAGCAGCGGGAAGAACGCGAACACCCACCCGGCCGCCGCCAGCACGCCCGCGAAGTAGACCGGCCGCCGGCCCAGCCGGTCCGACAGCGCGCCGAACAGCGGGATCAGGCCCAGTTGCAGCACCGAGCCGATCAGCACCGCGTACAGCGCCACCGACCGGTCCAGCTTCAGCTGCCCGGTGAGGTAGACGATGATGTACGCGGTGAAGGTGTAGAAGGCCACGTCCACCCCGATGCGCGCGGTGAACGCCGACAGCAGCGCCCGCGGATGCGTGCGCAGCACCTCCACCAGCGGCATCCTGGCCGTGGCTCCGTGCTTCTCGACGCGGGAGAACAGCGGCGACTCGGCGACCCGCGTCCGCACCCACAGCCCGACGACCACCAGCACGCCCGACAGCAGGAACGGCACCCGCCATCCCCACGACTGGAAGGCCGCGTCCGGCAGGGCGAAGGACAGGATCGCGAGCAGGCCGGTGGCCAGCACGTATCCGGCGGGCACGCCGACCTGCGGCCAGCTCGCGTTGAAGCCGCGCCGCCTGCTGTCGCCGTGCTCCAGCGACATGATCACCGCGCCGCCCCACTCGCCGCCGAGCCCGAAGCCCTGGACGAAGCGGAGCACGGCCAGCAGGACGGGCGCGGCCACCCCCACGCTCGCGTATCCGGGAAGCACGCCGATGAGGAACGTCGACAGGCCCATCAGCAGCAGCGTCACGACCAGCACGGTCTTGCGGCCGGCCCGGTCGCCGAAGTGCCCGAACACCACGCCGCCGAGCGGCCTGGCGACGAACGCGACGGCGTTGGTGGTCAGCGCCGCCAGCGTCGCGTTGAGCGGGTCGAGCGACGGGAAGAACAGCTTGCCGAAGACCAGCGTCGCGGCCGTGGTGTAGAGGAAGAAGTCGTACCACTCCAGGGACGTGCCGACGAGGGCGGCGATGATCACCCGGCGGGTCTGGTTCGCGGAGCTTGACATCGAAGGCTCCCAGATGGTCGAGGGGATAGTTTCAACGTAAGGATTGTTGAACAATTCGACAAGAGATTTGCTCCATGATTCCCTGGCGAACGTGGAAGACGTGGTCGCGGACCTCGCCCGGCACCGGTCGAGACTGAGCCGCAGCAGCACGGCCGAGCGCGTGGCCGACATCCTCCGCGACAACATCATCGAAGGCGCCTTCCCGCCGGGCGAGCGGCTGTCGGAGGAGGCCATCTCCGAAGGGCTCGGCGTCTCGCGCAACACGCTGCGCGAGGCGTTCCGCCTGCTCGGCCACGAACGCCTGCTCGACCACCGGCTCAACCGGGGCGTCTTCGTCCGGCTCCCGTCCGTGGAGGACGTCTCCGATCTCTACACGATGCGGCGGGTGCTCGAAGGGGCCGCCGTCCGCCGCGAGGCGTCGCGGCAGGCGCTGGCGCTCATCGAGGAGGCCGTGCGCGACGCCGAACGGGCCGCCGCCCAGGGCGACTGGCAGGGCGTCGGCACCGCCAACATTCGCTACCACCAGGCGCTGGTCGGCCTGCACGGCAGCCCCCGCCTCGACGAGACCATGCGGCAGCTCCTCGCCGAGCTGCGCCTGGTCTTCCACGTGATGGACAACCCGCGCGCCTTCCACGAGCCGTTCATCGACCGCAACCGCGCGCTGCTCGCCCTGCTGGCGGAAGGCCGCACCGAGGAGGCGGCCGCCTACCTCGACGACTACTTCGACGAGGCCGAGCGGCTTCTCATCCACGCCTACCAGCCGAACGGGTAGCGTTTCCGCATGGACCGGATCTTCACCCTGGACGAGGCGCGCGCCCTGCTGCCCGGCATCATCGCCGAGGCGCGGGAGATCGTCGCGGGCCGCGCCGACCTGGCCGAGATCGCCTTCGACCGGGAGGCCGCCGGCGGGTCGCGGCTCGGCGGGCTGCCCGAGATCAAGGCCATCGAGGCGCGCATCGAGGAGACGCTGACCCGGTGGAGCGAGCAGGGGATCGAGGTCAAGGGCGTCGCGCCGCTGCTGATCGACTTCCCCTCGGTGTTCGGCGGGGAGTCGGTGCGGCTGTGCTGGATCGAGGGGGAGCCCGAGCTGGCCTGGTACCACCGTACGGATCTGGGCTTCGCGGGGCGGCGCCCGCTGCCCTGAAGCGTGGCCTACATGTGACCAACTCGCCACCGTGCCCATGGGTCTAACCAGGTGAGCGAAAGGATCACCACTCATGAGGCTATCCTCAGCGGCCGCCGCGCTCCTCGCGCCGGCGGTCGCCGGCGGGCTGGGGCTCCCGGCCGCCGCCGCACCTGCGCACACCGGGCCGCCGCAGGCCCGCGCCGCCTGGGTCACCGCCTGCGAGCTGCCCGGCGAGGGCACGTCCCCGTGCGGCCCCTGGCGCCTGCTCCTGCGTGACGGCCGCAAGATCACCGTCGGCGACTCCGCGGCCCGTGCCAAGGGCCGCGCGACCTCCCTGTTCGCCCTCAGCGGCGACGGCCGGACCATCGTCTACCAGCGCGCCCGCGACCACCGCCTGGTCGTACGGGCGGCGGCCGGCGGCCCGGTCAGGGAACTGCCCAGGTCCCTGCGGCCGGGCGCGGACGACGCCCTCTACCTGTCATCGGCCGGCGACCGGGTCCTCGTCGGCCGCCGGGGCCACGCCGAGGTGCTCACCGTGGCCACCGGCAGGATCGCCGGCCTGACCGTCAAGGGCGAGCCGGCCGGCTTCAGCGGCGACGGCGACGAGGTGCTCACCACCCGCGACCTGAGCGACGGCACCAGATGGCTGTACTCCTACGGGCTCGACGGCCGCGTGCTCAGGAGCCCGGCCCCCCAGTTCGTCGCCAACGCCGTCACCCTCGCGCTGTCCCCCGACGGGCACACCGTCGCCGCGTTCAGCTCCGGCGGCAGCCGTGGCGGCCCGCCCCGGATGCGCACGTACGACCTGGAGAGCGCCCGGCTCTCCGACGGCGTGAACCTCCCCCTGGCCGGCGACGCCTCGCCCGACCACGCCCGCTGGACCCCTGACGGAAGGCTCGCCGCCTACTCCTACGACAGCAGCACCACGAAGTCGACGGTGGTACGGGTGCTCACCGTCGACCCCGCTTCCGGCCAGGCCCGCCGTACCGACACCTACAAGGTGGGCCCCGACCCTCACACCATCGTGTTCCCGGGGGAGTGACCATCATGAGAATCGTCCCTTTGCTGACCGCGGCCCTGCTCGCCCTCACCGCCGTGCCGGCCGCCGCCCAGGCGGCGCCGCACCACGATCACGACAGCATCCGGTACGCCTCCGTCAAGGGCTGCCCGGACAAGGACGGCGCGTCCAGGCCCTGCGGGCAGTGGCGGCTGGTCATGCACGACGGCGGGCGCAGGACGCTGCCCGACGCCCAGGTCGTCGCGCTCGACGCCAGGCGCAGGTCCACCGTCACCTCGCCGGCGCCGATCGCGGTCAGCGGCGACGGGCAGCGCGTGGCGTACCTCACCAAGGCCGGGCGGCTGGCCGTACGCGTGCTCGGCGGCGGCGTCACGCTGATGCCGAAGGACGCCCTGCCGCGGGTCGCCCAGAACGAGGTGACGCTGCAGCTCTCCGGCGACGGCGCGCGGCTGGCCGTCGCCATCCAGAACGACCGGCCCGCCGCCACGAAGATCTTCGACACCGCGAACGGCGCCCTGCTCGGCACCGTGCCCGCCGACGAGACCCTCCTCGGGTTCAGCGGCGACGGCGACGAGGTGCTGTCCACGATCGAGTCCGACGACTCCGTCACCGACCTGGTCGTGCGCGACCAGACGGGCGAGCACCTCGTACGCGTCACGCCGCCGCAGGTCGTGGCCGCCAACGGCCCGCAGGCGCTGGCCGGCGACGGGCACACGGCGGCGGTGCTGATCCGCGGCAGGAAGACCGAGCTGCTCACCTACGACCTCGCCACCGACGAGGTCACCGGGCGCAGGAAGATCAAGCTGCCGGACGGCGAGCTCAACATGATCGACTGGACCGGCGACACGCAGGTCACGCTGCACCTGGTGTCCGGCTCGTCCAGGATGACCATCGTCCAGGTCGACACCGGGACGGGCGCCGTGCGGGTCAGGGACCGGTACACCGTCCTGAAGGACAGCTTCGTCTTCGCCGCCTGCGGCGGCTGAGCCCGCGCCACGGCGGCGCAGCGTCCGCGGCGGGGCAGGGGGAGTCCCGCCGTGGATACGCTTGCCGGGTGGAGGTTCACTCGACCAGGGCGATGGCCGTCAGAGCCGTCGAGCTGTGCGTGGCGCTGCTGCACGAAGAGCCGACGCCCGCCTCGGTGACGGACGTCCTGCGCCGCCACGGCGAGCACGGCGACCTGGGCCTCGACGAGTCCGACGTGGCCGCGATGCGCGCGGCGGCGGCCCGGCTGCGCGACGTCCTGGGCGCCCGCGACGCAGGGGAGGCGGCGGGCCTGCTCAACCGCCTGCTCGCCGAGACCGCCCGGCCGCCCCGGCTGACCAGCCACCGGGGCACGACGTCCTGGCACCTGCACGTCGACAGCGGTGACGACGCGCCGTGGGCCGAGTGGTTCCTGGCCTCGTCGGCGATGGCCCTGGCCGTGCTGGTCGCCGACCATCAGCGCGTTCCGGGCGGGTTGTGCGCGGCCGCGGGGTGCGGACGGCCGTACCTCGACCTGGGCGGCGGCAGCCCCCGCCGTTACTGCGGCACCCGCTGCGCCACCCGCGCCCGCGTCGCCGCCCACCGCGCCCGCCCCCACCCAACCCCCTGACACCACACCCCCGCCTTCTGACGCCACGCGTCCGCCCACCGCGCCCGCCCGCATCGCCGCCCACCGCCCCCGCCCTCTGACGCCACGCGCCCGCCCACCGTGCCTGCCCCCTGACGCCACGCGCCAGCCCGCGCCTGCTTGCGGCCTGCCGGTGCTCGCGCCCCCGCTGACGCTCGCTAACCGCGGCGGCAGAAGAGGACGTAGACGGCCACGGTCTGTAAGGCCGCGCCGGTCAGCAGGGTGGCAGTGACCGAGTGGGTGCTCAGCGGGCCTGCCAGCGCCGATCCGACGGCGAACGAGGTGATCTTGAGGCTGGCGCCGGTCGTGAACACCTGGCTGCGCAGTTCGGCGGGGGCCTCGCGGTGCCGTACCGCGAACAGCGCCGTCAACTGCGGCCCCTCGCCCGCGCCCACCAGCCCCGCCGCGACCACCGCGATCCAGTACGTCCCCACCAGGGCTGCTCCTGCCATGGCAGCCAAGGCCATGCCCGCGCCGACCAGCGCGGTGGACCAGACCAGGGTCGTGTCCCACGCCGGTGTCGCGTTCCGCCGACGGGGGCCGCCGCGCCAGGCCAGGAGCCCGTTCGCGGCCAGGCCGGCCGCCGCCGTGACGGCCAGCAGCAGCGTGCCTCGGCTGCTGTCGCCCGCGAGCTCCAGCCCAAGCACCGGCGCCGACACCACGAACATGCCTGCCCCGGCGCACGAGACCATCGACCCGGCGGTGGCCCGCCCCAGCACCCGGTTCCCGAGCACCGCCCGAACCCCGCCCGCCATCTCCCGCGCGACGGCTCCCGCAGCCCGTACCGGCGCGGTGAGGCAGCCGAAGCGCCGCCGCTCGCCGCTTGGCCTGTCTCCAGCGAGCAGGTCGCCGCCGCTCAGCCGGCCCTTTGCGGGCCTGTCGCTCGTGGACCGGTCGAGCGGAGGCTGGTCAAGGGCGGCCCCGTCAACGGCGGGCAGGTTGTGGGTGGGCACGTCGCCTGTGGGCTGGGTGTGGGGGGTGCGGGTGGGGAGGGTCCAGGCGGCTGGGAGGGCGGTCAGGAGGAGCAGTGCGGAGACGAGGACCGCTGCCGTTCCGCCTGCCACGGCGGCGATGACGCCGACCGCCGCCGGACCGGCCAGCCCCGCCACGTTGTACGTCATGGCGTCGAGCGCGGTGGCCCGTGCCAGCCGCCCCCGATCGTGCCCGGAGACCAGGGGGAGCTGTCCCGTCCAGCCGCCGGTCAGCGCGGGGCCCGCGAGCCCGGTCACGACGGCCAGCGCCACCAGCGCCGTCCCGGGCACCCGTCCGACGCCGCCCGCCACCAGCAGCAGGCCGGCCGCGTACCCGAGCAGGCAGCACGCCAGCAACCGGCCCGGACGGCGGGCGCGGTCCAGCAGCACGCCGAGCAGCGGCCCGCCGACGGCCGCCGACACGGTCAGCCCGGCCAGCAGCGACGCCCCCAGCAGCGGAGATCCGGTGGCGGCGAGCCCGGCCACCAGGAGGGCGGGCCCGGACATCTCGTCGCCGGTCCTGGCGGCGACCACCCCGGCCATGTAACGCGTCAACATCGGCAAGACGTTACAGGATCGGGTTAAGGGGTGGTTCGGGCGGGGAAGGGGTCGGGTGATCGTCCCGCGGGGGTCCAGCGCCCGCCGGCGGCGACCGCCCGGCCTGTACGGACTGCGTACCGCACAGGCCGGGCACCTCCCAGCGCCCACAGTCGGCACCCTGAGTCGAATGTGTGTTTGAACAATGGCATAGACTCGGCCTCATGAAAGCCGCGTTCCAAGCATCTCTGCTGGGTCTCGACGAGGAGCTCGGCGTCGGGCGGCTGGGCGCCACGGTCCGCCGGACGTACCTCGACCACGGAGCCTGGATCGACCTGCGGCCCGGCTGGCTGACGGGGGCCGACACGCTGTTCACGCGGCTGGCCGAGACGGTGCCGTGGCGCGCCGAGCGCCGCCGTATGTACGACCGGGTCCTCGACGTCCCGCGCCTGCTGAAGTTCTACGACGAGGGCGAGACGCTGCCCGACCCCGTCCTCGACCAGGCCAGAGCGGCGCTCGACGCCCACTACGGCGAGGAGCTGGGCGAGCCCTTCCGCACCGCCGGCCTGTGCTTCTACCGCGACGGCCGCGACAGCGTCGCCTGGCACGGCGACACCGTCGGCCGGGGCAGCAGCGAGGACACCATGGTCGCGATCGTCTCGGTGGGCAGCCCGCGTCCGCTGCTGCTGCGCCCGCGCGGAGGCGGCCCCTCGATCCGCCGCGACCTCGGGCACGGCGACCTGATCGTCATGGGCGGCAGCTGCCAGCGGACGTGGGAGCACGCCATCCCCAAGACCGCCCGGCCCGCGGGGCCGCGCATCAGCATCCAGTTCAGACCCCGCGGCGTGCGCTGACCCGGCCCTGCGCGCCCGCCGTGTGCCTGCGCGCCCGCCGTGTGCTAGCGGAGACGGAGACGGGCTATGCGGCCCTGCTCGCCGGAGGCCCAGCAGGACAGGTCCGGGGTGCACGAGACGGTGTCGAACGAGCCACCGTCGAAGGTCTCCCAGCGCTCCCCGCCGGTGTACGTCACGTCGCTGCCCGTGGGCCCGACGGCGATGGCCGCGAACGGCAGGTGCGGCAGCCACGTCACCCCCGACCGGTACGCGGGCGGCGGGGTCGTGGCGGTCCGCCAGGTGGCGCCGCCGTCCCTGGTGACCGCGGCGGCGTTCGGGGAGGGGAGGCCGGGCTGGTAGTCGCCGCCGACCGCGATCCCGCGGTGCCGGTCGCGGAAGGCCAGCGCGAAGACGCCCTTCGCGGGGTCGGCGGCCGGGATCGGGGTGTCGGTGACGGTCCACGTACGCCCGCGGTCGGCCGAACGGAACACGCGTGACCGCTCGCCGCCGCCGGTGGCGATCCAGGCGTCCCGCCCGCCCGCGGTCACCAGGCACTGGCCGCTCGCCGCGAAACCGGCCTCGCCGGGCAGCGCGTCCGGCATGCCGCTGGACGGGAGCACCTGCCAGCTCCGGCCGCCGTCGTCGGTGGCCAGGAGGCGGAACCTGCCGTTCACCGGGTCGCTCATGGCCAGGCCGTGGCGGCGGTCGAAGAAGGCCATGCAGTCGTAGAAGGCGTTCGGCTCGTCGTTCCTGAAGGACTCGGTCCAGGTGCGGCCGCCGTCCTCGGTGCGGTAGACGCGGCCGTCCGTGCCCGTGCCGATCGACAGGACCAGGGCGTGGCGGGCGTCGAACGCCTCCACGTCGCGGAACTGGAGGGACTCGGTGCCGGGCGGGGAGACGTTCTGCCAGGTGCGGCCGCCGTCCACGGTGCGCAGGACGGTCCCGCCGGTGCCCGCGGCCCACACCACGTCCCTGCTCACGGGCGCGAGACCGCGGAAGCGGGCGGTCACGCCGGTCTCCTTCAGCTCCCAGCCGAGGCCCGGGCCGGGGGTGGGAGTGGCGGCGTGGGCGGGGAGCGGGGCGGCGAGCACGAGCGCCGCGGACAGCACGCTCATCGCGATGCGAACGTTCATGCCGGGCAAACTAACCCAAGAGATCACGAGCGTCCATCATGCGGACACCCCGCCGCCCCAGGAGACGACGCCTCTCAGGGGGGATCGGAGGGGCCCATGAGGGGGTGCGGCGTGGGGAGGGCGGACCCGAGGTGCGGGTGGGGGAGAGGTCAGGCGGCGGTGCGGGTGGGGGCCCAGGTGAGGAGGGCCTGGGCGGTGTCGAAGCGGCGGCTGGAGACCGACTCGCCCAGGATCACGCCCACCACCCGGTGCCCGTCCCGCTCGCCGGCGAAGGCCAGGCTGTACCCCGCCGCGCGGGTGAACCCCGTCTTCAACCCGATCACTCCGGGCTCGGCGAGCAGGCGGTTGGTGTTGCGCCACCCGTACGCGCCGTGCTCCTCGGTCGCCGCGACCTCGTGGTACCGGGTCCCTGCAACGCCCTCGATCAGCGGCACCTGGAGGGCCTTGGCCGCCAGCACGGCCTGGTCGCGGGCGGTGGACCAGCCGTCGCCCGCCGACGTGGGCAGCCCGTCGGCGTTGACGTAACGGGTGTCGTTCATGCCGAGCGAGCGGGCGGTGGCGTTCATCTTGTCGACGAACCCCGGCACGCCCGGCCCGTACGTACGGGCCAGCGCGTGGGCGGCGTCGGCGCCCGAGGGCAGCATGAGCGCGTAGAGCAGCTCGCCGACCGGCAGCCGGTCGCCGGGCCGCAGGTCGGCGGTGGTGCCGCCGCCGTCCTCGGCGTACCGCGCGTCCTGGGGGGCGATCTCGACCAGGTCCGTGGGCTTGGCCGACTGCAGGACGACGTACGCCGTCATCGTCTTGGTGAGGCTGGCGATCGGCATGCGGGTGTCGGCGGCCTTGCCGAACAGGGCGGCGCCGGACCGGGCGTCCATCAGGTAGGCGGCCCGGCCGTACAGGGCGGGCGCCCCGGCGTCGGCGGAGGCGGCGGCGGCGAGGGAAGGGGCCGCGACGGTCGGGGTCGCGGTCTGCGCGTACGCGGGCACGCCCAGCCCCGTGACCAGGGCGAAGGCGCCTGCGAACGCGGTGAGTCGAGCTTTCCGGTTACGCATGCAATCCAGGCTGCCGCCCGTTTTGGCGTGCGTTTAACGATTTAAGGCAAAATCTGTGACCAAATCGTTAGAAACCCTGCGACGCCGGAGAATTCAACAGGTAGATCTTTCCGGGAAGGAGCCTCAGCGGCCCGTCCAGAGGTTGTCCGCCACCCGATGACCCCGCGCCAGCCCGGAGAACAGCTCCTCCCACATCGGCATCACCACCTCCGGCCCGTACGCCCGCGACGTCGCCGCCGCCGCCTCGCCCATCCGCACCCGCAGCTCCCGGTCGCCGATCACCCGGATCAGCGCCGCGGCCAGCGCGTCCACGTCCCTGGGCGGCACCAGCACGCCGTCCACGCCGTCGGTCAGCACGTCGCGCGGCCCGGTCGGGCAGTTGAAGGCGACCACGGGCAGCGCGTGCGTCATGGCCTCGATCATCACCATGGGCAGGCCCTCGAAGCGGGAGCTGAGCGCGTAGACCGACGCCTCGGCCAGCTCCTTCTCCAGCCGCTCGGTACGGCCGGGCAGCGTCACGTGCTCGGACAGCCCGTGCCGCGCGACCAGCCCGGTGAGCTGGCCGCGCCGCGGCCCGGTGCCGAAGACGCGCAGCCGCCACTCCGGATGCACCCGCACGACCTGCGCGAACGCCTCGATGAGCAGGTCGAACCCCTTCTGCGGCACCAGCCGCCCGGCCGCCACCACGACCGGGTTGACCTGCCGGGAGCGTTCCTGCTCCACGCGGTGGACGGCGTTCGGGATCACCACCACCGGAGTGTCCGGCAGCAGGCGCTGGTATTCGAGCTTGTTGGTCCCGGTCAGCACGGTGATCGCGGCGAACCTGCCGTAGTGGCGGGCGATCTCCCTGCGGATCGTGTCGGGGTAGGCGGACAGGTTCATGTGCTCCTGCGCGATCCTGACGACGCCGGCGGGGGCGCGCCGGGCGGAGATCAGGTTCAGCGCGGGCCTGGTCGTCACCAGGACGCCGCCGGACAGTCCGGAGACGTAGTCCATCGCGGCGCGTTCCACCCGCTCGGTGAAGTAGTCGGCGGCGAACTCGCCGCGCGGTACGATCTTGCCGCGGATCCGCCGCCACGCCTTGCGGCCGACGGAGTCGGGCTGCCTGCCCTCGCGCTGGTCCACCAGCGTGGTGAGGGTGACGCGGGGGTCGATCGCGAACTGCGGGGTCTCGCGCCGCCGGACCAGGCTGACCAGCTCGACGTCGTGCCCGGCCGCGGTCATCGCGTTCGCCTGGTTGACCACCGTGCGGATCGTGCCGCCCATGCCGTAGGCGTGCAGCATCAGGTAGCGGATCTTCACGTGAGGTACCCCCAGGTCCGGGCGATGGGCTTGAGGGGCTCGGGGATCCGGTCGGGGGAGGGCAGCTCGCGGGCGGGCTGGACGGTCCCGGTCCGGATCTTGTCCCGCCAGTCGCCGAGGCCCTTCTCCAGCACCTGCTGCTCGCCGTAGGAGAGCATCCGCGGCTCCCACTCCAGGCCGAGGAACGCGCAGATCTCGCGGGTGACGCGCTCGGGCTCGGCGCTCAGCTCCTCGTACCTGACGGTCAGCCCCGGCAGTGCGGCCCTGGCCCGCTGCACGGCCTTCATGTACCGCAGGGCGTCGAGGGCGGCCTCCTCGGGGGTGCGCCGGTCCGGGCTCGCCTCGTGCCAGGACGTGGCGATGGAGGCGGGATGGCGCAGCAGGAAGAGGAAGCGGGCGTCCGGCCAGCAGGCGGCGATGCGCTGGTGGGCGAAGGCGTTGGCGGGCGTCTTGTCCACGACGTACCGCTTGCCGCTGCGGACCAGCTCGCGGTGCAGCACCCGGTCCCACAGCAGGTGTTCCAGGTCGGCCTGGTTGTGCCCGAGCGCGGCCATCGCCTTGGCGGCCAGCGGGGTGCCGAACTGCACCCGCAACCGGCGTACGTGCAGCTCGTGCGGGGCGTGCAGGTCCGGGTGGGCGTTGAGGATCGCGCGCAGGAGCGTGGAGCCGGACCGTACGGGGGACAGGAGGAAGACGGGGGATTCGAGCAGCCGGTCGGTTAGCGGATCCGCGGGCGGTCTGATCTCGGGAGCGGGCGGGGGAGAGGGCGCGTTCCCGACTCGCTCGATCTGGAATCCGGTGAACCTGACCAGCGCTTTGTTGACGTGCCGCTGCCAGTTCATGGCGAGGCAGACTACCTACCGTTCCTGGCAGTTACCTGGCAGCGTCAGGCCGCCGACCAGGCGTGCCGCGGGTTCGCGGGGGCCGCTCGCGGCTCCCGCGCGGTCGCGCGCCGCGGCCCCGGGCCTGTTAGCGTTACCGCTGACAGGAGGTGGCGGCGGTGAAAGCGAAGGGCGACAGGCCGGCGGTGCTCATGGACGTGGCCGTGCTCGCCGGGGTCTCGGCCATGACCGTCTCGCGCGTGCTCAACGCGCCCGACCGGGTCCGCGCGGAGACCAGGGCCCGCGTCATGGCCGCGGTCCGCGAGCTCGACTACCGGCCCAACCAGGCCGCCCGCCAGCTCGTCACCGGCAGGTCCGGGGTGCTCGGCGTGGTCAGCATCGACACCACCCTCTACGGCCCGGCCTCCACGCTCTACTGCATCGAGCAGGCGGCCAGGCGGGCCGGCTACAACGTCAGCATCGCCAGCCTCCCCTCGCTCAGCCGCAGGTCGATGGAGGAGGGCGTGCAGCGGCTGCGCGCCCAGGCGGTCGACGGCGTGATCATCGTGGCGCCGCACGAGTCGGCCGCCGACGGCCTGCGCCACCTGCCGCCGGAGATGCCGGTGGTGGCCGTCGACGCCGGCGACGACATCCCCGTGCCGGTGGCCAAGGTCGACCAGCAGGCGGGCGCCAGGCGGGTCACCCGCCACCTGCTCAGCCTCGGCCACGAGACGGTCTGGCACGTCGCCGGCCCGGCCGACTGGCTCGACGCCAACGGCCGCATCGAGGGCTGGCGCGGCGTGCTCGCGGCCGCCGGCCGGGAGGTGCCCGAGGTGCTGCGCGGCGACTGGAGCGCCCGCTCGGGTTACCAGCTCGGCCGCCGCCTGTGCGAGAACCCCGACGTCACCGCCGTGTTCGTGGCCAACGACCAGATGGCGCTCGGCGTGCTGCGCGCGCTGCGCGAGGCCGGCCGCCGGGTGCCCGAGGACGTCAGCGTGGCCGGGTTCGACGACATCCCCGAGTCGGCCTACTTCTGGCCGCCGCTGACCACCGTGCGCCAGGACTTCGGCGAGGTCGGCAGGCACGCCTTCCACCTGCTGCTCGACTTCATGGCCGGGCACGAGCCCGAGGCGCGGCGGCTGGTCGAGCCCGAGCTCGTGGTCAGGGAGAGCACGGGAGCCAGGCCGTCCCGGGCATGACCGGCGTGCTCGGCGGGCAGGTGTAGGTCCGTCGCGGAGGTGATCGGCTGGATGATGCTGCTCGAACGTTTCGACGCCTGGGACAAACGGGCCTTCGACCGGGTCGCGCGCTCCGACCTGCCCGTGCTCGACGCCCTGCTGCCGCATCTGTCGTCGGCGGCCGACCACTCGGTCCTGTGGGGGCTGGTGGCGGGCGTGCTGATGATGACGGGCCGGCCGCGGCTGCAGCGGGCGGGCGTCCGCGGGCTGCTGGCGATCTCGCTGGCCAGCCCGCTGACCAGCATGGTCGTCAAGCAGGCGATCCGCAGGCCGCGCCCGCTCACCGACCTCATCCCGGTGATCCGGCGCCGCCGGGTGCCGGCGTCCTCGTCGCTGCCGTCGGGGCACAGCGCGTCGGCGGTCGCCTTCGCGGTGGCGGTCGCCAGGGACGCGCCGCTGCCGGTCGCCACCTCGGTCACACTGCTCGCCGCCGGGGTGGCCGCCTCCCGCGTGTACGTGGGCGCCCACTACCCGGGCGACGTGCTGGCCGGGGTCGCCGTCGGCGCGGCGGCCGGCTGGAGCGCCCGGGGCTGCGGACGCTGGCTGCGCCGCACGCTGGCCGCCTTCGCCGCGCCGCAGGAGGTCAGGCGGGCCCGCTGCTGGCCCGGACGATCAGGGTCGAGCGCAGCAACTGCAGGGAGTTGACCGGCGGGCGGCCCTCGTCCAGGGCGCGCAGCAGGAGCTCGATGGCCTGCCTGGTCATCTCCCTGCTCGGGACGGCGACCGTGGTGAGGGCGGGGTGGGTCACCCGTACCTCGTCGATGTCGTCGTGGCCGACCACCGACAGGTCGCCGGGGACCGAGCGGCCGCCGAGCCGGGCCGCCTCCAGCGCGCCCAGCGCGAGGATGTCGTGGGTGCAGAACAGCGCGGTCACGCCGGGGTCGGCGGTCAGGGCCGCGGTGGCGGCGGTGAAGCCGCCCATCGCCGTCGGCTCCGGCGCGGTGAAGACGGCCGCGGCCGGGACGTCGAGGCCGTCGCGGGTGAACGCGCGGCGGAACCCCCGCACGCGCAGCGCGTGCGGCGCGCTGCTCAGCACCGCGACCCGCTCGTGGCCCAGCTCGCGCAGGTGCCGCCCGGCCAGGTAACCGGCCTGCTCGTAGTCGATCGTGACGACGGGCAGGGTGTCGGGCACCTCGCTCTCCCACGCGCACAGCGCCACGGGGAAACGCGCGTCGGCCAGGAGCGGCAGGTGCTCGGTGAGGCCGTTGTCGCCGGCGATCAGCAGGGCGTCGACCGAGCGGCTGGTCAGGCCGGTGATGTGCCGGCGGGCCCGCTCGCCGTCGAGGCGGGTGGTGCACAGCAGCAGGTGGTAGCCGTGCTCCTCCAGGACGTTCTCGGCCTCCTCGACCACGGCCGAGTAGAACGAGCTGGCCACCGTCGGCACGAACAGGCCGACGGTCATGGTGGTGCCGGTGGCCAGTGAGCGGGCGACCAGGTTGGGGGTGTAGCCGAGCTCGGCGATGGCCGCGCGCACCCTGGCCTCGGTCTCGGGGCGCACGCGTACGCGGCCGGTGACCACGTTGGAGACGGTCTGCTTGGTGACCCCGGCCCGCTCGGCCACGTCCTGCATCGTGACCACGCGGCCTCCAAGGGGGTTTGACCGGTCCAATGACGTCGCCCCGAAAGGTAGCCGCCCGGCTCGGAACTCGTCAACCGTCGTGCGCATTACGTGCCTTTTGACCGGACAAGAGAGCAGGAACGCAAAATCGGGCCTTGTTTGAGCGGTCAAATCTGGCGTATGGTCCGGCCACGCGGTTCCGGCTCGTGGTTCCCCCCAAGGGCCCGCCAGGTGTGGCGTGCCCGACAGAAAGGAGCACCCGTGTCCCCCCATCGCAACGTGCTCACCGCTGCCGCCGCGGCCCTGACGCTGGTCCTGGGCGGCTCGCTGAGCGTCCCGGCCGCCTCGGCCGCACCGCCCGACGCCGCCTACACGATCACCGTCGGCTCCACCGGCCGCTACGCCCATCCCACCGACACCCCCGCGGCCACCTACATCGACAAGGACGGCACCTTCTACTTCCAGCAGTCGGCCGCCCTCTACGGCGCCTCCGACCCCCGCTACTGGGACTTCTTCACCGGCGCGAACTTCGAGACCGCCACCCGCTCGGCCGCGATCAGCGACGCGGTCAACCCGGCCAACTCCGCCGACCGCAACAACGACACGACCTGGCGCTGCAACAACAGCCCGACCGGCGTCGAGGCGACCCCCGCCGGCGCGGGCTCGGGGTACGCCCACAGGAACTACTGCGACCTGGTCGGCGTCTGGGTGGACCCCGACACCGGCGACTGGTACGGCCTGGTGCACAACGAGTTCACCCCCCAGCCCTTCGGCGACGGCCTGCACTACGACTCGCTGGACTACGCCGTCTCCCGCAACCAGGGCCGGGTGTGGACCATCCTCGGCCACGCGATCACCTCGCCGTACAGCACGAAGCGCAACGACGGCGCGGCCTTCCCCCACCAGACCTACGACTACGGCGACGGCGACCCGCGCCTGTTCGCCGACCCGGTCTCGGGCTACTTCTACGTCTACTACGGCTCGCGGATCATCCCGAAGGGCGGCGTGGGCGGCGGCAACGGCGGCCTGGCCCACGTGGCGCGGGCGCCGATGTCGGCCAAGATGGCGACCGGCTCGTGGACCAAGTGGTACGACGGCTCCTGGTCGCAGCCCGGCGTGGGCGGCAAGGAGAGCAACATGGTCCCGGTCACCGCCGCGAACCCCCGGGGCTACACGCCCGTGGGCGCCGACTACGACCCGGCCAACACCGGCACGGTCGACCAGCAGATCGCCGCCGGTGAGCTGCCGCCGAAGTCCGACCTGTTCATCATGAACATCGCCTACGACGCCCACCTCGGCCTGTACCTCGGCGAGCCCGAGGTCGTCTCCGGCCGTCAGCCGCAGCGCCTCTACGTCACCGACGACCTGTCGACCCAGCGATGGCGCCTGATCGGCGACACCGGGAGCTACGTCTCCGGCTCCTGGTACCGCTGGTTCCTCGACGACGTCAGCAGGACCGGCTCGGCCATCGTCGGCAGGACGTTCCGCTCGTACTGCTCGATCGAGTGCGCGTCCTCCAGCGGCGAGTACGCGAACCTCACCGTCACCTCCACCGCGCCCGCCCCCGCCCCGGCGGACCCGGCCAGGACCTACCGGATCGGCACCGGCGCGGGCCGCGTCCTGGCCCAGGTCTCCGGCGGCCCGGCGACCACCTCCAGCGCCGCCCCGACCGGCTCGCCCCTGGAGAGCTGGACGTTCACCTCCAACGGCGACGGCTCCTACCGCATCGCCAACGCCTCGACCGGCGGGCTGCTCGGCGTGGACGCGGCCACGACGGCCGGCCGCGCCTGGGGGGCGAGACCGGTCGTCACCGCGCCCGGCGCCGGCGGGCCCACCGCGGGCCAGCAGTGGTTCGTGGTGCCGGCCGGGAGCGGCCACCGGCTGGTCAACCGCTACAGCGGCCTCGCGCTCGCCCTGACGGCGGACGCGTCCCGACCGGCCGAGACCACCCCCGTACGCCACTGGAGCGACACCTCCGGCGGGACGGTCGGCGGCCGCCGCACGGCCGCCGAGCAGACCCTGACGCTGACCGACACCGGCGCCTCCGGCGGCGACCTGAGCGGCACCCACACCCTGACCGCCGCCGGCAAGGCCCTGGACGACCCCGACCACTCCACCACCCCCGGCACCCAGCTCATCACCTGGGCCCCCAACACCGGCGCCAACCAGCGCTGGATCTTCACCCGCCAGCCCGACGGCTCCTACCAGATCGCCAACGGCCTGTCGAAGCTCTGCGCGGACGTCAGCGGCGGCTCGTCCGCCGCCGGCGCCAAGATCATCCAGTGGACGTGCACCGGCGCCGCGAACCAGCGCTGGCAGGTCACCCCCGCCTCCGCCGGCGGCTACCGGATCGCCTCGCAGAAGAGCGGGCTGCTGCTCACCACGGCCTCCACCGCCGACGGCGCGCTCGTCACCCAGCAGGCCGACACCGGCTCGGCGCTGCAGCGCTGGACGGTCGGCTGACCACCCTCCGGCGGGGCCCCGTCCGGGCCCCGCCGGGCCACCCCCCGAATCTCACAGGACAGGCGGTGCCGCTCGATGAGCTCATCCCGATCCCTCCCCATCCGCAGGACGTTCGCCGGGCTCGCCGCCGGCGCGCTGGCCCTCGGCCTGGTCACCGCCTGCGGCGGCGGCGCCCAGGACGCGGCCGGCAAGGAGCTCGTCTACTGGTCGATGTGGAAGCAGGGCGAACCCCAGCAGGTCGCCCTGCAGGCCGCGATCACCCGCTTCACCCGGGCCACCGGCATCAAGGTCAAGGTCGAGTGGGCCGGCCGCGACGTGGTCAAGCAGAAGCTGCCCGCCGCGCTCACCACGTCCAAGGTGCCGGACGTGGTCGACCAGTCCGACGACACGATCCGGCCGTTCATGGTGACGCCGGGCGTGGCCCGGGGGCTGGCCGGGGTGTACGAGGCCGACGTGCCCGGCGAGGCGGGCAAGAAGGTCAAGGACGTCATCCCGGCCAAGTACTCGCAGAGCCCGGCGTTGCGGCTGCCGGACGGCCAGCCGTACATGGTGCCCTACAGCGTGGCCGGCATCGGCCTGTTCTACGACGCCGCCACCCTCACCGAGGCGCCGCCGAAGGACTGGACCGCGTTCCTGGCGCTGCTCGGCAGGCTCAAGGCCGGCGGCCGGACGGCCCCGCTCACCGCCGACGGCGAACAGTACTGGTCCGACTCCTACTGGATGAACTACTACCTCTACCGGACGATCGGGGCGGACGGCCTCAAGGCCATCGCCGAGGACCGGACCGGGCAGTCGTGGAAGAGACCGGAGGTGCTGGCCGCCGCCCGGCAGATCGAGCGGTTCGCCAAGGAGGGTTACCTGCTCAAGGGGTACGACGCGAGCAAATACCCCGAGCAGCAGAAGAACTGGGCCCAGGGCCGGGCCGCGTTCATGATCATGGGTTCCTGGCTGCCCAGCGAGGTCGGCTCGTACGCCAGGGCCGGGTTCAAGCCGGCCTCCATGCCCTTCCCCGAGGTCGGCGGGCCGGCCAAGGGCGAGGAGGTCGTGCAGTTCGGCTTCGCGATGCCGGCCAAGGCCAGGAACGTCGAGGCCGGCGAGCGGTTCATCGCGTACCTGACGACCAGGGAGTTCGCCGACGACCTGGCCAGGACCGCCTCCGTGCTCTCGCCGCGCGCGGACGCGTTCGTGCCCGAGGCGCTGGCCGGGGTGAAGAGGCAGCTCGACAGCGTGCCCGAGACCTACCCGTTCGCGGCCGGGCTGAGCGTGCCGGGCTGGACCGACAAGGTCTACTACCCGACCGTCGGCGAGCTGTTCAACGGCAGGCTCACCGCGCAGGGGTTCGTGGACAAGATCAGCGCGGTCCAGGCCGGCTTCTGGAAGAACCAGGGCAGCTGATGGCGGCCGAACCCGGCACGCGGCCCGGTCCGGCCGTGCGGGCCCGGCAGCGGGCCTTCGTCCCCATGGTCGGGCCGGCCCTGGCGCTGCTGGGCGTCTTCGTCCTCGGCCCGGCCTGCTACGCCGTGTGGATCAGCCTCCAGCAGACCGCCGGGTACGGCGATTCCCGCTTCGTCGGCCTGCGCAACTACGCCCGCCTGCTGGGCGACCCGGTCTTCCACACCGCGCTGCTGAACACCCTGAAGCTGCTGGTCGTCGGCGGCGGCGTGACGTTCGCCGCCGGGTTCGCGCTCACGATGGTGCTCAGGGAGATGCGCGGGCGGCTGGTCGCGCGCAACATCCTGTTCTTTCCCAACATCGTCAGCGCGCTGGTGCCGGCCATCGTGGCGGGCTTCCTGTTCAACCCCGACGGGCTGGTCAACACCGTGCTGAGGGGCGTCTTCGGGGTGAGCGACCCGCCGAAGTGGCTGGCCGTGGACAACACGTTCACGCTCATCCTGATCGTGGCGATCTGGGCGGCCGTCGGGTACTACACCACGATCATCATGGCCGCCGTCGACCGCATCCCCGCCTCCTTCTACGAGGACTGCGCGCTGCTCGGGGCCACGTCCTGGCAGCGGCTGCGGCACGTCACGATCCCGCTGACCTGGGACGTGCTCAGCGTCTGCGCGCTGCTGTGGACCATCAGCTCGATCAAGGTGTTCGAGCTGGTGCTGGTGTTCGGCGGCGGCACCGCGGGCACCCCGCCGAGCAGCACCTGGACCGTCGCCCTCTACAGCTACGCGGCCACGTACGGCGGCTCCGGCTCGCCGCCCGAGCTGGGGATGACCGCCGCCAGCGCGCTGTTCAGCCTGCTGATCGCGGCGGCCGTGGTGCTGCTGCTGCGGCGGGCGCTCGACCGTGAAGCCGTCCGGTTCTGACAGGGGGACGATCATGAGACCGACGAGGCTCGCGCCCATGAAGGCGCCCCTGAAGGCGGCCGTGTGGGCGGTCGCCGCCGCCGACGTGGCGCTGCTGGCGTGGGTGCTGATCACATCGCTGAAGAGCACCCGCGACGTGTTCGACCACCCCTGGCGGCTGCCGATCCCGCCGACGCTGGACAACTACCTGACCGCGCTGGAGGTCGGGAACTTCGGCCGGGCCGCGGTCAACAGCGCGGTCGTGGGCGTGCTGTCCTCGGTGCTGGCCGTGGTGGTCGCCGCGCCGGCCGCGTACGCGCTCACCCGGACGGCGACCCGCGCCGGACGGCCGCTGACGCTGCTGTTCGCGCTCGGGACCGGCGTGCCCACGCAGGTCATCCTGCTGCCGATCTTCCTCATGCTGAGCAGCCTGGAGCTCACCTCCACCCTGACCGGCCTCACCCTGGCCTACGTCGGCACGGCCATGCCGTTCACCGTCTTCCTGCTGACAGGCTTCTTCCGGTCGCTGCCCGGCGAGCTGGAGGAGGCCGCCGCGCTGGACGGCGCCGGGGTGTGGCGGACGTTCCTGCGCATCGTGGTGCCGGTCGCCCGGCCCGGCCTGGTCACCGTGTTCGTGCTGCAGCTCATCGTCTCCTGGAACGAGACCATGCTCGCCCTGGTGCTGATGCAGGACGACGAGAAGGAGACGCTGCCGGTGGCGCTGATCGGCTTCGCCCAGCAGCAGCAGTACACCGGCACCAACTGGGGCGGTATGTTCGCCGGCGTCTGCGTGGTCGTGCTGCCCATGGTGGTCCTGTTCGCCTGGGTGGGACGCCGCGTCACCGAAGGCATCACCTTGGGGATGGGAAAATGACGACGACCGTCCGACGTACCACGATCACTCTGCCGGTCGCCCCGCCCGGCCCGGACAACCCGCTGCCGCCCCTCCGCGACGCCCCCGGGCCCGCGCCCACGGTCGCCGGCGCGCCGCCCGACATGGCCTTCCAGCTCTCCTACGGCAGGCTCGTCTCCGTGCTGCCCTGCCGGGTCCAGGACGGCTACGACCGGGCGCGCCGGCCCCGCCGGGTCGAGGCGATCCAGCTCGCCAACGACCGGCTGACCGCGACCGTGCTGCCCGGCTGGGGCGGACGGCTGTACTCGCTGGTCCACCGCGACCACGGCGAGCTGCTCCACCGGAACCCGGTGCTGCAGCCGGCGAACTTCGGGCTGACCGGCGCCTGGTTCTCCGGCGGCGTGGAGTGGAACTCCGGCTCGACCGGGCACACCACGCTGACCTGCCGTCCGGTCTTCGCCGGGGAGGCCGAGGGGCCCGACGGCACGCCGATGCTGCGGGTGTGGGAGTGGGAACGCACCCGGGACCTGCCGTACCAGGTCGACTTCTGGCTGCCGCGCGGGTCGGACTTCCTGTACGTGGGCGTGCGCATGCGCAACCCGCACGCGCACGAGGTGCCGGCGTACTGGTGGTCGAACATCGCCGTCCCCGAGACCGGGGGGACGCGCGTGCTCGCCCCGGCCGGCACCGCCTGGCACTTCGGCTACGCCGGGCGGCTCGAACAGGTCCCGATCCCGGTCTGGGACGGCCTGGACCGCAGCTACCCGGCCCGCGCGGAGCACGCCGCCGACTACTTCTTCGAGCTCGGCGACCGCCGTCCCTGGATCGCCGCGCTCGACGGCTCCGGCGCGGGACTCGTGCACACCTCCACCCGGTCGCTGCGCGGCCGCAAGCTCTTCCTGTGGGGACGCGGGCCGGGCGGGCGCCGCTGGCAGGACTGGCTCACCGAGCCCGGCGCCGGCGGCTACCTGGAGATCCAGGCGGGGCTGGCCCGTACCCAGCTCGAACACGTGCCGCTGCCCGGCGGGGGCGAGTTCTCCTGGCTGGAGGCGTACGGACCGCTGCGCGCCGACCCCGCCGCCGTGCACGGCGCGGACTGGACGGCGGCGGTGCGGGCGGCCGAGGAGGAGCTGGCGGCCCGGCTGCCGGCCGCCGAGGTCTCCGCCGCCTGGCGCAAATGGCGGCCGCACGCCGACCAGGAGCCCGTCCGGATCCTGGCGGAGGGGTCCGGCTGGGGGGCCCTGGAGGTGACGCGCGCCGGCGTCACCACGCCCGGCACCCCGTTCCCCGGGTCCACCCTCGGTCCTGACCAGTCGCCCTGGCTGTCCCTCCTCACCACCGGGGCCTTCCCCCGTCCCGGGCCCTCTCCCGGCGCGGATCCCGGGCACAGCCTCGTGTCGGGGCCGTGGCGGCGGCTGCTGGAACGGGCGCCGGAGACCTGGGTGACGGCCTACCACCTGGGCGTGGCCGCCTGGCACGCGGAGGACCGCGAAGGGGCCGTACGCGCGTGGCGGCGCTCCGCCGAGCTGCGCCCGAACCCCTGGGCGACCCGCTGCCTGGCCCACACCACCGCAAACCCGGACGAACGGGCCACCCTGTACCTCACGGCCCTCCACCAGACGACCGGACTCGTCCGGGAGCGCCTGGCGGCGGAGGCGGCCGTCGCCCTGCTGGAGGCCGGCCGGGCCGCCGAGTGCCTCGCCGTCCTGGACACCCTGCCCCCGACCGGCCGGGCCGTCCTGCTCCGCGCCCGCGCCCTGCTCGCCGTCGGGGACCGGGACGGCGCCCGCGCGCTGTTCGACGCCGGCTTCGACGTCGAGGACCTGCGGGAGGGCGAGGCCGTCCTGCACGACACGTGGGCGCGCCTGACCACCGACCCGCTGCCCGCACGCTACGACTTCCGCATGCACCCGGACGACGCCTGACCCCTCAGGCCCGGCCGCCGCCCTGCTGCACACTCGACGGGAGGGACGCTCACTCGCCGGTGCCGGTGGCCACCGCGTCGGAGTCGGGCGCCTTGATGGACACCTTGGCGCCCCACCCGGTGAAGCGGCTGTCGATGGTGATCGTGCCGCCCTCGAACCCGTTGGTGTCGAGGACCCCCGTGGCCGCGTACGACGACCGCACCCGGCTCACCAGCCCGGCGGAGTTCAGCGTGAGCGTGTACGAGACCTTCGTGTCGTCGTGCATGCGCAGCGGGATCGAGGCCCCGAACCAGCGCGACACCTTCTCCAGCTCCTTGAAGGTGATCTTCCCGGTGAGCGTGCTGCCGCTCAGCCTGCCCTTCTTGACCAGCGCCGCCAGCGTGCCGGGCTCGACGGGGTTGATCACCTGCCCGTGGAAGCCGCTGCCGCCGCCGAGCAGGGCCTTGCCCTTGTACCACGACTTGCCCTCCGGCAGGCGGCCGGACCACATGCCGCCGGAGGTGTAGCTGACGTCGCCGATGCTGATCGTCCGCTCGCGGGGCCGGCCCACGGGGGTGGCGGTGATGTCGGAGGCCGCCACGCCCTTGGCGCCGAACTGGAAGGTGCCCTTGCGGCTCTGGATCTTGCCCTTGTGCGGGCCCGACAGCGTGGTCGTCTCGGTGAACCGCACGCCGTGCCCGGTGGCGAGCTTGGCCTTGAGGGCGCGTACGGGGTCCTTGGGGGCCGCCTGGGCGGGCGCGGTCGCCGTCAGCACGCAGGCGCAGGCCGCCAGGGCGGTGATCATCGTCTTCTTCACGAGCCGAGATCCTGCCGCAGGATGATCACGGCAGGAGCACGGCCCCCCTCCGCTCCGCGATGATCATCAGCCCAGCAGCGGGAAGCGGTCGTCGGCGGACGGGAGCCGTCCGGTGGCTTCCAGCACGTACGTCGTCAGGTCCAGATGCGACGGGCGGTCCGAGCCGAGCAGCCCGTCGAGGGTCTCGCCCGCCAGTTCCAGCGCCTCCCGGGCGGGCGGCCGCGCGGCCCGCAGGTCGAGATGGTGGACGGCGGCCTCGGTCGCCAGCGTGGCCAGGAAGTCGGGCACGGCGATCACGTGGCCCTGCGTGGCGACGCATCCCGCCGGGTCGGCCGCCAGCGCCGCCCGCACGGCGGCGGGGGCGGTGTCCTGCCACACCCGCAGCACTCCGGAGGGCCGGGTGAAGGCGGAGGCGGACCTGCGCACCCACCAGGCGTGGGCGTCCGCGCCACCGGCGCCCTCGGGGGCGTCCGGGACGGGCTGGAAGGCGCTCCAGTAGGTGACGTGGTCCACGTCGGGCGGCCCGTCGGCCGGGGTGGCGAACGCGACGAGGGCGCGCTGGGCGTCGCACAGGACATGGAAGAGCAGATCCACCCCGGCCCAACCGGCGCACCGGGTGGGGCTGAGCGGGTCGGTCTCGGTCACCGCGGCCGTGAACTCCCGGTAGGCGGCGACGAGGGCGGTGCGGGCACGTTCGATGTCCATGAGGACGATTCTTCTCGGGAGCGGGCTTGCCCGCGTGCCGGGCGGGCGCCCGGGGCCCGGACAGCCGAAAGGCCAGACCCCGTTGTCGCGGGTCTGGCCTTGGAGTGTGGTGGACGATACTGGGATTGAACCAGTGACCTCTTCCGTGTCAGGGAAGCGCTCTCCCGCTGAGCTAATCGTCCTTGGAGGTGGAGACGGGATTTGAACCCGTGTGGACGGCTTTGCAGGCCGCTGCCTCGCCTCTCGGCCACTCCACCGAGTCGAACCACTCCGAGCGGAAGACGGGATTCGAACCCGCGACCCTCACCTTGGCAAGGTGATGCTCTACCACTGAGCCACTTCCGCGCTGTTGCGTGCCTAACTCTAGCGCCTTTTCCGACCAGATGCTTCCCGCTACTTGCGGAGCCGGCGGGCGACGCCGCGTTCGGTGGCCGGCAGGCTCAGGAAGATCTCCAGGATCCGGGTGAGACGGTGGACCTCGATGCGGTGGAAGGCCGGACCCTCGGAGCGGGCCAGCAGCAAGGTCAGGGCGAGCGGCGGGAGCGGG
Source organism: Nonomuraea sp. NPDC001831 (assembly GCF_042892035.1). NCBI lineage: Bacteria > Bacillati > Actinomycetota > Actinomycetes > Streptosporangiales > Streptosporangiaceae > Nonomuraea > Nonomuraea sp. NPDC001831. Next base: position 318,963 of record NZ_JBIATU010000005.1, read on the forward strand.
GCGTGGATGGCGTGCACGCCGCCGTCGAGCGTGAGGGCCGCCGGGCGCGGCGGGGCCGGGCTGGGCACGGTCAGGCCCTGCGGCGCGCGCCAGCTCGCGTAGATCACGCCGTGCTCGGCGGCGGTGGCCGCCCAGTCGGCGCTGAACAACACCGGCAGCGAGTCGACGAGCGTGGTCAGCGCGCGGTCGCCCGCCGTGGTGATGTACTTGAGTATCTCCAGCTCGGGGTAGGTGCCGGCGGTCTCGCGGGTGGTCCAGACGCCTTCCACCCGGACGTCCTCGACGCTCTCCAGGCTCTTGACCAGCAGCTCCCGCGGGGTGCTCTCGGGGCAGAAGACGGTGATGTCGTCGACCGCCGAGCCGGCACCCCGGTCGAGCACGGTGACCTGGGTGATGTCGGCCCCCGCCGTGCCCAGGGCCTTGGTGACCTGGGCCAGAGACCCCGGACGGTCGGGCAGCGCCACGCGCACGCGAAGAAGCATCGATCCCTCCCTGGTGATGCCGTTCACAGCCTATAGGCGAATACCGCTTCCGGCCTGAGCTGCGCTACAACTGACGGAGTGAAGATTGGGCCGATTGGGGCATGGCCGCCCGTGGTGCTGGCGCCCATGGCGGGCATCACGAACGCGCCGTTCCGGGTGTTGTGCCGGGAACAGGGCGCCGGGCTGTTCGTGTGCGAGATGATCACGACGCGGGCGCTGGTCGAGCGCAATCCCAAGACGCTCAGGATGATCAGGTTCGCCGAGTCGGAGCGGCCGAGGAGCCTGCAGCTCTACGGCGTCGACCCCGACATCGTCGGTCGGGCGGTCCGGATGATCGCCGAGGAGGACCTCGCCGACCACGTCGACCTCAACTTCGGCTGCCCGGTGCCCAAGGTGACCAGGCGCGGGGGCGGGTCGGCGCTGCCGTACAAGAGGAACCTGCTGCGGCGGATCCTGCGGGCGGCGGTGGCGAACGCGGGGGCGCTGCCGGTGACCATGAAGATGCGCAAGGGCATCGACGACGACCACCTGACCTACCTCGACGCCGGCCGCATCGCGGCCGAGGAGGGCGTCGCGGCGATCGCCCTGCACGCCCGCACGGCGAAGCAGCACTACGGCGGCGTGGCCGACTGGGCGGCGATCGCGCGCCTGAAGGAGGCCGTGCCGGAGATCCCGGTGCTGGGCAACGGCGACATCTGGTCGGCCGACGACGCGTTGCGCATGGTGGCGCGCACCGGCTGCGACGGCGTCGTGGTCGGGCGCGGCTGCCTCGGGCGTCCGTGGCTGTTCAAGGACCTGGAGAACGCCTTCAACGGCAGCCCCGAGCGGGTCAGGCCGACGCTCGGCGAGGTGGCCAGGACGATGGAGCGCCACGCGGCCGGCCTCACCGAGTGCTTCGACACCGAGCGGTACGCGATCGCGGACTTCCGCAAGCACGTCGGGTGGTACCTCAAGGGGTTCGAGGTCGGCAGCGCGCTGCGGCGGGAGCTGGCCACGGCCGAGTCGCTGGACGGGCTCCGGGAGGGGCTCGCCAAGCTCGACCACGACCAGCCGTGGCCGCCGAACACCGACACGCCCCGGGGCAAGTCGGGCGAGCGTCAGAAGGTGCAACTGCCTGACGGGTGGCTCGACGACCCGTGGGACTGCGTGGTCCCGGACGAGGCGGAGTCGGACATCTCCGGCGGCTGACGGACCGGTTCCTGGTGGGGCGGTCAGTGGGGGCCGGTGGCCTCGGTGCCGCAGGGGCCGCCGCCGGCCGACGGCTCCAGGAGCACGCGCTCGCCGTCCATCGTCAGCGTCTCGTACCAGGACGAGATGCGCTCGGCCGAGCGGCCGGTGTAGTGGCAGATGAAGCTGCGCCTGAACCGGTCGGCCGTGCTGTTCGGCTCCGACCCGTGCACCAGGCTGCCGTTGAAGAAGAGCACGTCACCGGGCTGCATGTCCACGGGCACCCGCTCCAGGCCCGGCGGGGGCGGGACGTACTCGCGGGTGAAGGAGAGGTCCTGGTCGGCCTCCTCCGGGCAGAACAGGTCCATCAGATGGGTGCCGGGGACCACTTCGAGGCCGCCGTTGGCGCGGTCGACGCGGTCCAGCGCCACCCAGGCGGCCACGCACGTGCCCGGCTCGACGCGCAGGTAGAAGTTGTCCTGGTGCAGCGCCTGCCCGCGGGCGCCCGGCGGCTTGAAGTAGAACATGCTCTGGGCTGCTATCGGCTCCTCGCCCAGCAGCTCGCGCAGGATCGCGGCGAAGCGGGCGTCGAGCAGGTAGCGCAGGGCGACGTCGTTCACCTGGTGGGGATGCATGATCCGGGGGTAGTCGCGCAGGACGTCGTAGGGCTCGCCCGGCTCCTGCGGGACGGGCGAGAAATGCCCGGGTATCGGGCCGGCGGCGTGCAGGGCCATGAACTCCTCGCGCAGCTCGGCCACCTCCTCGGGAGCCAGCAGCGCGGGGACGAGCACGTACCCCCGGTCGTGGAAGTCGTTCAGCCTCATGCCCTTCACCGTAGGCACCCGGCCTGTGGGACGGTATGACCGTGACCGCTGAGAACCTGTCTGTTCCTGCTGCCGAGTTGATGATCGTCGGCCACTACGACAAGGCGGCCGGGTACGGCACCCGCCGCCCCCACGGCTCGCCGAGCTGGCTGCTGCTGTGGACCCAGGCGGGGGAGGGGCGGGTCGAGCAGGCGGGGGCGTCGTTCACCGTGCGGGAGGGGGACCTGGCGGTGCTCGGGCCGGGCTCGGCGCAGCGTTACCGGGTCGCGCCGGGGGCGGGGAGATGGCGGTTCTGGTGGGTGCACTTCCAGCCGCGCCCGTCCTGGACGGCCTGGCTCGCGCCGTACGCGCCGGCCGCCGGCTGCCACCTCGTGGAGGGCGTGCCCGCCGGGGTGCGCGACCGCGTCGACCGGGCCTTCGACCGCGCGCTCCAGGACGCCCGCTGGATCCCCGGCCACACCGCCCCGGACGCGCCGGCCGGGCCGCCGTCCGCGCCGGCGGTCGTCATGTCGAGTCCCGCCCGGGAACTGGTGCTCGGGGCGGTGGAGGAGGTGCTGGTGCTGGCCACGGCCGCGGCGGGGGCCGTTCGTGAGCCCGGCGCCGAGGGCGGCGACGAGCGGGTGCGCCGGGTGCTCGACCTCATCGCCGCCGAGCCCGAGGCCCAGCACTCGGTCGCCTCGCTGGCCCGCGCGGTGGCGCTGTCGCCGTCGAGGTTCGCGCACCTGTTCGCGGCCGAGACCGGCCAGACCCCGATGGGCGCCGTGCGCAGGGCGCGGGTGCGGCACGCCGCGAGCCTGCTGGAGGTGACCGACCTGGACGTCGGCCAGGTGGCCGCCGCCTCGGGGTTCGTCAGCCCGTTCCACTTCAGCCGCGCCTTCAGACGCGAGTACGGCCTCCCGCCCCGCGACTACCGCGCCCGCCTGCGCCGCCCCTGACCCCCCTCAGCCCCGGCCCGGCTCACACCTCGACCGGCTCACACCTCGACTGGCTCACACCTCGACCGGGCCGCCGCTGCGCCAGTAGACGTTGCCCTCCCTGGACAGCAGCCCCTCGTCCACCAGGTAGCGGCGCAGCGCCGCGAAGTCGTCGTGGAAGGCCCGCAGCGCCACGTTGACGTCGGCCTCGGGGTAGCGCACGCCCGGCTCGAACACCCGCGAGACGTAACGCAGCACGATCAGCCGCTTGTCGCGGCGCATGCCCATGGTGGTCAGCCGGCCGTCGACCAGGAACGTGCGCAGCACCCGCTCCTCGGCGCTCAGCTCCGCGGGCGGCTCGGCCCGCTCCCGCAGCAGCTCGCGGAAGCGCTCCGGCCGCGCCCGCCACTTGCCGTCGTCGTCGCGCTCGGCCAGGCCGCCGCTGGCCAGGCGGTCGAGGGCCTTGGGGGGCAGGTCGCCGCTGTCACCGAGCACCAGGGACGCGAGTGCGCGCAGGGTGTCCTCCTGGCAGAGCAGCCCGAGCACGCGTCTGAGGTCTTCGTCGCTCACCCCTACCATTTTGTCCCATGATCGCAGCACTGTTCGTCGCCGTCGGCCTGGCCATCCCGGGCAACTTCCTGCTGTACGAGAAGGCCGCCGCCAAGAAGGACCCCAACCCCGAGCACAGCTGGACGGTGTCGGGCAAGAAGAACGCCCAGCTCGTCGTGAACCCGTGCCAGAAGACCGGGCTGGGCCAGGCCGGCCGCACGGCGGCCAGGACGATCGTCTACACCTCGGTGCCCGACTACTCCAAGTCCGAGCAGGTGATCCTCTACTCCTCGCCGGAGGCGGCGGGCAAGGCGGTCGGCGAGCTCAGGGCGGCCGTCCGGGCCTGCGGCACCGCGGCGTACCGGTACGGCGCATCCAGGATCGCGCTCGGCGACGAGGGCCTGCTGGTCACCGGCCAGGCCTACGACCACGGCAAACCGGCCGTCGGCGGCGAGCGGGCCGTCGTGACCCGCCGCGCCAACGCCCTGATCGTCTACACGGCCGGCGGCGAGTGGGGCAAGCCCGCCAAGACCGACTTCAGCCGGCAGCGGAAGGACGCGGGCACGATGCTCGCCAAGATCTGCACGCTCGCGGAGTGCTGAATGTCTCGATCTTGAGACGTCGCCATGACCGGACGCCTACTTTCGCCGTCCGACAATGAAGCGACAAGCCGGTGCCGGAACGCCCTTGCCAGTCCGTTCCGGCACACGGCTTGTTCTCTGTCCGCAGCCGCTCAGAGCCGGTTGAGGCCGAGCACGTGCAGCACGGCCCGGCCCTCCTCGTCGGAGGCGGTCAGGTCGACCTGGGCGTCGATGCCCCAGTCGCCGTCGCCGGCCGGGTCCTTGATCGTCTGGCGTACCCGCCACAGGCCGCTCTCCTCCTCGATCCGCAGCAGCGCGGGCCCGCGCGCGTCGGCGTCGGTGAAGATCTCCTCGTGGTCGGCGTAGTACGCGTCGAGCGCCGCGCCCCAGTCGACGTCGGGGGCGAGCTCCTCCAGCTCGTCCTCCTTCTCGATGGCGCACAGCTCGACCAGCCGGAACATGGCGTTGCGCACCAGCACCCGGAAGGCCCGCGGGTTGGCCGTGACCGGCCGCACCTTGGTCTCCAGCTGCGCCTGGCGCTCCAGCGCCTCCTCGGGGTTGGTCAGCTTCTCCCACTCGTCGATCAGCGAGGAGTCGACCTGGCGGACCAGCTCGCCCAGCCACTCGATGAGATCGACCAGGTCCTCGGTCTTCAGGTGCTCGGGGACCGTGCGCGACAACGTGCGGTAGGCGTCGGCCAGGTAGCGCAGCACCGTGCCCTCGGAGCGGGCCAGCTCGTAGAACTGGATGTACTCGCCGAACGTCATCGCGCGCTCGAACATGTCGCGCACCACCGACTTCGGGCTGACCGTGTAGTCGCCGACCCACGGGTGGCCGCGCCGGTAGGTCTCGTACGCCCCGAGCAGCAGGTCGTCGAGCGGCATCGGGTACATGACCTCGGCGAGCGCCTCCATGCGCTCCTCGTACTCCATGCCGTCGGCCTTCATCTGGGCGACCGCCTCGCCGCGCGCCTTCTTCAGCTGCGCCGACAGGATCTGGCGGGGGTCGTCGAGGATGGACTCGACGATCGAGACCATGTCCAGCGCGTACGAGGGCGACTCGCGGTCGAGCAGGTCGAAGGCGGCCAGCGCGAAGGTGGACAGCGCCTGGTTGAGCGCGAAGTCCTCCTGCAGCTCGATCGTCAGCCGGGCCCGCCGGCCCTGCTCGTCGGGCTCGGCGAACTGCTCGACGATGCCGCCGGCCAGCAACGAGCGGTAGATGGCGATGGCCTGGCTGATGTGCCGCCGCTGCCACTTGCGGTCTTCGTGGTTGTCGGTGAGCAGGTGTCTCATCGCCTGGAAGCAGTCGCCCGGCCGGTTGATCACGGCCAGCAGCATCGCGTTGCTCACCTTGAAGCGGGAGTTGAGCGGCTCGGGCTCGGCCTGCTGCAACTTCTCGAACGTCTCCTCGCTCCAGCCGACGAACCCCTCCGGCGGCTTCTTGCGCGCGTAGCCGCGCCGCCGCTTGGGATCGTCGCCGATCTTGGCCAGCGCCTTGGCGTTCTCGATGTCGTGCTCGGGGGCCTGGCAGGCGACGTAGCCGATGGTGTCGAAGCCCGCGCGCCCGGCCCGCCCGGCGATCTGGTGGAACTCGCGGGCGCGCAGTCGGCGGACCTTGTTGCCGTCGTACTTGGACAGGGCGGTGAACAGGACCGTGCGGATGGGCACGTTGACGCCGACGCCGAGCGTGTCGGTGCCGCAGATGACCTTCAGCAGCCCGGCCTGGGCCAGCCGCTCCACCAGCCGTCGGTACTTGGGCAACATGCCGGCGTGGTGGACGCCGATGCCGTGCTTGACCAGCCGCGACAGCGCCCGGCCGAACCGGGTGGTGAACCGGAAGCCGCCGATCATCGCGGCGATGGCCTCCTTCTCGGCCTTGGTCGCCATGTTGATCGACATGAGCGCCTGGGCCCGTTCCATGGCCGCGGCCTGCGTGAAGTGCACGACGTAGACGGGGGCCTGCCCGGTGGTGAGCATCTCCTCCAGCGTCTCGTGCAGCGGCGTCATCCGGTAGGAGTACACCAGCGGCACCGGCCGCTCGGCGTGCTTGACCACCGCCGTGGGCCGCCCGGTGCGCCTGGTCAGGTCGCGCTCGAACATCGACACGTCGCCGAGCGTGGCCGACATCAGCACGAACTGCACGTTGGGCAGCTCCAGCAGCGGCACCTGCCAGGCCCACCCGCGGTCGGGCTCGGCGTAGAAGTGGAACTCGTCCATCACGACCTGGCCGATGTCGGCCGCCGCGCCGTCGCGCAGGGCCACGTTGGCCAGGATCTCGGCCGTGCAGCAGATGATGGGCGCGCCCGGGTTGACGCTGGCGTCGCCGGTCATCATGCCGACGTTGGCGGTGCCGAACACGGCGCACAGGTCGAAGAACTTCTCCGACACCAGCGCCTTGATCGGCGCGGTGTAGAACGTGCGGACGTCTCTGGTCAGCGCGGCGAAGTGGGCCCCGGCGGCGACCAGCGACTTGCCCGAGCCGGTCGGCGTGGCCAGGATCAGGTTGCTGCCGGAGACGACCTCGATGAGGGCCTCCTCCTGGGCGGGATAGAGCGTGAGCCCCCGTTCGGCGTTCCAGGCGACGAACGCGTCGAATATGACGTCGGGGTCGGCGTCGATGTCTTCCGGCAGGCGGTCAACGAGAAGGCTCACGTATCTATCCTGCCGAAGTTTGCCGGGTGGTCGAACCCGCCGCCCCTAGCGGAGGTCGAGTTGCATCAGCACGGTGTCGATCCAGCGGCCGTGCTTGAACCCCACGTTGCTCAGCCGTCCCGCCTCCTGGAACCCGAAGGCGGCGTGCAGCCGCAGCGAGGCGGGGTCGCCGCCGTCGGCGATCACCGCGATCAGGGTGCGCGCGTCGGTCGCCGCGGCCCGCCGGATCAGCTCGCCCAGCAGCAGGCGGCCGAGCCCGCGGCCGGTGGAGCCGGGCGCGAGGTAGATCGAGTCCTCCAGGCTGTGGCGGTAGGCGGGCTTGGGCCGGTACTGGCTGAGGTAGGCGTAGCCGGCGATCGCGCCGGTGACCGCCCCGCCGTCCGCGCCGCCGTCCGCGCCGCCGTTCGCGCTGTCGTTCGCGCTGTCGTCCTGAGCCACCAGGAAGGGCAGCCCCGCCGCCGCGAGCGCTGCCGCCTTGGCCCGCCACTCCTCGGCCCCCGGCGGCGTCTCGTCGAACGTGGCCACGCCGCCGGTGACGTAATGGGCGTAGATGGCGGTCACGGCGGGCAGGTCGGCCTCGGTCAGGTCGCGGATCGTCGTCATGCCGCCCGATTGTGGACGGGACGCGTTTCGCCGGTGTTACGCGCGGGCCTTCGGCGCCGTCAGCAGCAGGCCGCCGAGCACCGCGAGCACCGCCAGGAACGGGCCGCCGCCCGGCACGAAGCCGCCCACGGTCAGCGTCAGGATCCCGGCCCCGACCAGCCCCGCGGCCACCAGCATGACCCCGCGGCCGGCGGTCCCGTACGGCAGCGACGGCGGCGTCTCGAACCTGGCGAACGCCCGCACCAGCCCCCACATGACCAGGCACAACATCCCGAACCACACCGGCCACCCGGCGAACCAGAACAGGCTGCCCGGCTCCGGCGTCTCCACGCCCAGCAGCACCACGACCACGCCGGTCACGGCGAACAGCGCGGGCATGTGCCACAGGTAGACCGTCATGATCCGCGGGCCGGCCCAGTCCAGGACGCGGCGCAGGGGCAGCCGGACCAGCCAGGGGCGCAGCAGCACGGCCAGGCCGATCTGGCCGACGCCGACGGCCATGATGGCCAGCGTGGGCGGGGCCATGTTGGACACCTCGGCGCCGGGCAGGCCGATCATGCTGCCGGGGTAGGGGCCGAACCCGACCAGCAGCGCCGCCACGCCGAACCCGCCGGCCGCCAGCAACGCGGCCATCCGCACCCGGCCCTCGGCGTAGAAGAAGCCGATCTGGTGGACGGCCAGCCACACGAAGACGATGTTCACATAGCCGGCCGCCTCCAGGCCGGTCGAGAAGCGCACGACGTCCGTCAGCGCCGCCCCGGCCGCCAGCGCGACGGGGACGAGCACGCCGAACCTGCGGTGCAGGCGCAGCGCGTACGGCGTGACCGTGACCGCGATCAGGTACACGGCCAGGAACCACAGCAGCTGCCCGGTCAGCTTGGCGCCCACCGCCAGCGGCTGCTCCGGCACCCCCAGCGTGAGCAGCACGTGGGGCAGCGGGATCCACACCGCCGCCAGCGGCAGCAACGGCCAGGCGAGCCTGCGCAACCGCCCGGCCAGCCACTGCTGGTCGCTCTTGGCCGAGCGGCCGCGGCTGATCGCGTTGGCCGCGCCGCCGGCGAAGAAGACCAGCGGCATGACCTGGCTGAGCCACGTCACCACCCACACCCCCGGCGTGGACAGCGCGTTGCCCGTGGTCAGCCGGCCGCCCTCGTAGGACAGGACGGGGATCGTCCAGTGCTGCAGCACGATGAGCGCCATGCCGAGCACGCGCAGCAGGTCGATGAACGGGTCCCTGGCCGTCGCGCGCGGCGCCCGTACCGGGGCGGGACGGTCGAGCAGGACGGTCATGGGGGAGCCTCGTTTCGAGCGGGGGAGCGGATGACTCAAGGCTTCCGTCCCGGACGCCCGGGCACACTGCCGCGGACCGCCGTCTTCAGGTCAAGATCACACCACCATGGGGGGTAGGGCCAGCCCTACCCTCGGACGCCTGCGTACCTGCTCGTACCGGCCCGCCGGGGGACTTAGCCTTCATTGCATGCGCTCCCTGATGAGGCGTGTCCTTCTCGACACCCGCTACACGCTGGTCGGTTTCCCGACGGCCGTCATCGGCTTCGTGACCATGGTCGCCGGTTTCGCGGCGGGCGTCGGCACCGCGATCGTGTGGATCGGCGTGCCGCTGCTGGCCGGCACGCTCCTGGTCGCGAGGGGTTTCGCCGACGCCGAGCGCGGCTGGCTCTCCGACGTGCTCAAGCGCCCGCCGGTGCGGCCGCGTTACCGTCCGGCGCCCGAGGGGGCGGGCCGCTTCCGCCGCATCGTCAACCCGCTGACCAACGGCCAGTCGTGGCTCGACCTGCTGCACGGCATCCTGAACTTCCCCTTCGCCATCCTGTCGTTCGTGCTGACCGTGGTGTTCTGGGCGATCCCGATCCTCGGGCTGACCTATCCGCTCTACGGCCTGGTCACCTCACGCATCCCCGGCAACTCGGAGCTGCCCGAGCTGCTCGGGCTGGGCTCCGGCTACGTGGTGAACACGATCTTCTACGTCTCGCTCGGCCTGGTCTTCACGTTGGTCCTGCCGTTCGTGGTGCGCGGGGCCGCGCTGGTGCGGGCCGGGCTCGGCCGGGCGCTGCTGACCGGGGTCGCCGAGCTGCAGGAGCGCATCGACGACCTGGCCGAGGGCCGGGCCGCGGCCGTCTCCGCCGAGGCCAACGCGCTGCGCAAGCTGGAGCGCGACATCCACGACGGCCCGCAGCAGCGCCTGGTCTCCCTGGCCATGGAGCTGTCCAGGGCGCAGCGGCAGCTCGCCAAGGACCCCGAGGCCGCCTCGGCCACGATCAGCTCGGCGATCAGCGCCACCCGCGAGACGCTCGACGAGCTGCGGGCCCTGTCGCGCGGCATCGCGCCGCCCATCCTGTCCGACCGCGGCCTCGCGCCCGCCCTCGCCGCTCTCGCCGGGCGCTGCACGGTGCCGGTCGACCTCGACGTGCAGATCGTGGGCCGCTTCCAGGCGGCGATCGAGAACGCGATCTACTTCGTCTGCGCGGAAACCCTGACCAACGTGGCCAAACACAGCCGCGCGACCATCTGCACGGTTCAGCTGCTCCGCATCGGTGACGTCCTCATGCTCACGATCGGGGATGATGGTGTCGGCGGCGCACACGTCGCCAAGGGACACGGCCTGGCCGGTCTGGCCGACCGGCTCCGGGCCGTCGACGGGGAGCTCACCGTCAGGTCGCCGGACGGCGGGCCGACGGTGATCGTGGCGGAGGTGCCGTGCGCGTAGTCGTGGCCGATGACGCGGTCCTGATCAGGGAGGGCCTGGTCAGGCTGCTGGAGGAGTTCGGCTGCGAGGTGGTCGCCACCGTGGGTGACGGCGACGCCCTCGTGGAGGCGATCGTCGAGCACAGACCCGACGTGTCGGTGGTCGACGTGCGCATGCCGCCGTCGTTCACCGACGAGGGGCTGCGGGCGGCGGTCGAGGCCCGGCGCCGGGTGCCCGGCGCCCCGGTGCTCATCTTGTCGCAGTACGTCGAGGTCTCCTACGCCGACGACCTGCTCGCCGACGCCCGTGGCGCGGTGGGCTACCTGCTGAAGGACCGGGTCGTCGACGTCGACGAGTTCCTGGAGGGCCTGCGGCGGGTGGCGGCGGGAGGCACCGTGTTCGATCCGCAGGTGGTGTCCCAGTTGATGGTCCGCAGACGCAAGGACGACCCGCTGGCGCAGCTCACGCCGCGTGAGCGCGAGGTGCTCGGGCTGATGGCCGAGGGCAAGTCCAACCCGGCCATCGGGCGGCAGCTCGTCATCAGCGACGGCGCCGTGGAGAAGCACATCAGGAGCATCTTCAACAAGCTGGGCCTCTACGCCGAGGACAGCGACCAGCATCGCCGCGTGCTCGCCGTGCTGGCCTACCTGAGGTCCTGACCTCCGCCTGTCATCGCCTGAGGTCCTGACCCTCGCCTGGCATTGCCCGAGGTCCTGACCCTCGCCTGGCATTGCCCGAGGTCCTGACCCTCGCGTGCGGCTGCCTGAGGCCGGCTGCCTGAGGTTGACCCCTCGGCCGGGCCCGCCGTGGAGCGTGCGCCGCTCTCCGGCCCCTCCTGGCCCTACGAGGGGTCGCCGGCCGGTCCGCGCGACAGCGCGCGCGGACCCGGCCGCCCGGTCCTAGCCGAGCGCGTCGACCAGCTTCTTGCGCTGCTGGGCGCCGAGGCCGCCGAGACGGCGCTTCTCGTCGACGCCGGCCTCCTCCATCAGCGCGGTGGCCTTGGCCGGGCCGACGCCCTTGACGGCGCGCAGGGCCTGGGACACCTTGATCTTCTTGGCGATGTCGTCGTCGCGCTCCAGGAGCTGGGCGAAGGTCAGCTCGCCCGCCTTGACCTTGGCGAGCAGAGCCGTGCGGGCGGCGCGGGCCTCGGCCGCCTTCGCCAGAGCCGCCTGACGCTGCTCGGGGGTGAGAGTGGGAAGTGCCATCTCGTTCTCTCCTCGGGGAGTTGGGTTCGGGAAACTGTTTCCCGTCGTGCAGTGGCTAATCATGGCGGATACCAGCGGTTCGTGTTGCGGAAAGCGCCCGCTCAACGAGTCCGCCACACCAGGGCGGCCGCTTCGGCGCACGCCACGTCCTGGCTGATCGTGCCGCCGCTGACCCCCACGCCGCCGGCCACCCGTTCCCCTTCGCCGTTGTCCGCCCAGAGGGGGATGCCACCCCCGAAACAGACGAATCGCTCACCCGCCAGACCGAAGAGCTCCCCGCCCGGCGCCACCAGCGCGGCGAGGTCCGCGGTGGCCGCGCGAAGGGCCACCGACGTGTACGCCTTGCCCGGCGCGAGCACCGGCCCGGCGATCTCCGCACCCGCCATACGCTGGAAAGACACCAGATGTCCGCCCGCGTCCACGACCGCCACCGAGACCAGCGCGCCCTCCCGGACGGCCTGCTTCAGAGCGGCCTCGGTCATGCGGAGCGCGAGTTCGAGATCCACGCGTTCCCACCCCCCGTCGAAGATCGTGAGCGCGCCGGGCCCTTCCATCCGTACAGCGCCGGGGGAGGGGGGCGCAAGATCGCCTGGTCGGGGCTCGTGCCGCCGGAAGTTATTGCAAGATTTTCCTCTTCAGGGTGGAATGCGTCACATTTCGTGATCCGGGCGTGTCGGCGCCCTGGTCGGGGCCCCTTTCGCGCCATCTCTCCAGCCCTTCGGGGGTCAGGAAGGCGTCGAACACCGACTCCATGGCCCCCAGCAGGGCGGCGCGCCAGCCCAGCGCGGCGGCCTCGATCCGGGGCGGACGCTCCCGCCGGATGGCCATCAGCGCGGGCCGGCAGGAGTCCGCCAGGGCCTCGCCCGCGCGCTCCAGCAGCGCGACGCCGTGCCCGGAGAGCGTGACGACCTCGGGGTCGTGCGCGTTGACCAGGGCGGCGATGCCCAGCCCTAGGGCGCGGGCCCCGGCCGCGACCGCCTCCGGGCTGCCGGCCAGCACCTCCTCCGCCTGCGCGCGGCCCCGGCCGCCGCCGTGGGCCAGGCCCACGTGGCGCAGCAGCGCGTTCGCGCCCACCTCCTGGCCCCAGCAGCCGGTCGCGCCGCACGCGCACGGCCGGTCGCCGCCGCCCAGCGGCATGTGGCCGAACTCGGCGCCCGGCCCGCTCGCGCCGTCCAGCGGCCGGCCGTCCACGACGAGGACGCCGCCGAGGTCGAAGTCCACGTGCAGGTGCAGGCCCACCCGCACGCCGCGCAGCCGTCCGCGCCGGGCCTCGGCCAGGGCGGCCAGGCCCGTGTCGTTGCCCACCAGGACGGGGTCGGGGCCGGCCGGGCGCCAGGCGAGGCCCAGCAGCCGGGGCACGTCCACCGACCGCCAGCCCAGGTGGGCGATGTCCACCAGCCCGTCGTGCCGGACGGGGCCGGCGAGGGCCACCCCGAGGCCGATCACCCGCCGCGACAGGTGGTCGGCCACCGCCTGGCCGAGCGAGGCCAGGGCGCCCTCCGGGGTGCCGTCGTGCGGCTGGACCTCCAGCACGCTCACCCGTCCGCCCAGCTCGCACGCCGCCAGCTCCCAGGCGTCCTCGCGCACGTCGGCGGCCAGGGCCAGCGGGCCCAGCGGGTGGGGGCCGGGCACCTGGGTGGGGCGTCCCCTGGTGTGCCCGGCGGTGTGCCCGGAGGCGGGCTCCTCGTGCAGCAGGGCGTCCTCGGCCAGGCCGGCGACGAGCACCGACGCCGTGCCCCTGGCCAGGTTGAGGTCCCGGGTGAGCTGCGACCTGGTACGGGTCGCCGCGCAGTCGTGCACCGCGCGCAGCAGCCGGACCCGGTTGTGCGCGCGAAGTTCGCCGCTCGTCGTAGCACTTTTCACAACTCCCAGCTTATGCTCTAGGCGTGAACAAAAGCCTCATTGATGCCAGACGTGCACGTGTCGGAGTCTTCGGTCTCTTTTCCCTCAGCGGATTCGTGATGGGCCTGTGGGCGGCCGGCCTGCCCTCGTTGAACGACCGCCTCGGCCTCGGCGCCGCCAGGCTGGGCACCGTCCTGTTGCTGATCTCCGGCGGCGCGCTGGTGTCGATGCTGGTGGCCGGGCGGCTGGTGGACAGGTGGTCGAGCCGGCGGGTGTCCTGGATCGGCGGGCCGCTGTCGGCCGTGCTGCTCCTCGGGCCCGCGCTGGCCCCCTCGTACGGGCCGCTGATGGCGCTCGCGCTGGCGTTCGGGATGGGGCTGGGGGTGGTCGAGGTCGCCATCAACGCCCACTCCGTCGAGGTCGAGCGGGTCTACGGCCGGCCCATCATCTCGGCCTTCCACGGCACGTGGAGCCTGGGCGGGGCGGCCGGCGGCGTGCTGACGTCCCTCGCGCTGAGGGCGTCGGTCGACCCGCAGGCGCTGCTGGTGGCGGGGGCGCTCGTCGTCCCGTTCCTGTACCTGCTGGCCTGCCGCCTGCTGCTGCCCGACGCCGCCCGGCAGGCCGGCGAGCAGGCGGAGGGCGGCGAGGGCGGCGGCACGCTGAAGTGGGCGCTGATCGCGCTGCTCGGGGTGGCGGCCTTCGCCGGGCATTTGAGCGAGGGCGCGGCCATCGACTGGGCCGCCCTGCACGCCCGCTGGGTGCTGCACACCGACCCGGCCGACGCGCCGCTGGCCTACACGATCTTCTCGGTCGCGATGACGACCGTCCGCCTGCTCGGCGACCCGATCAGGGCCAGGCTCGGCTCGGTGCGCACGATCCAGCTCGCCGGCGGCTTCGCCACCCTCGGGTACGTCCTGGTGCTCGCCGCCCCGGTGCTCGGCGGGCCGCTGCGCGTGGTGTGCGCGTGGACCGGCTGGGCGCTGGCCGGCGTGGGGCTGGCCACGGTCGTGCCGGTGCTGTTCAGCGCGGTGGGCGCGGCGGGCGGCCCGGTGGGCCGCGCCCTGGCCATGGTGACGGCCTTCGGCTACAGCGGGCTGCTGCTCGGCCCGGCGGTCCTCGGGTACGTGGCCGAGGCCACGAAGTCGCTGCCGGTCGCCCTGATCATCCCGGCCGTCCTGGCCGCCGTGGTCGCGCTCAGCGGCGCCCCGGGGATCCGCCTGCTCACCCTGCAGTCGCCGCCCGCCCCCGTCCCGGCTGAACGTTCCGCGTAGCGACAGAACGTCCCGCGTAGCGGCCGGACGTCCCGTGTGGCCGCTCGGGCGTCCCCCGGGCCCTGAGCCGCCACTGACGCGCCCGCTTCCCGAATCCCGGGGGGCGGGCGCTCTTGTTGCCCCCATATGCCCGCTGACCTGGCGTTATGGGATCGTGACTTGACCCTGAAGTGAGGGCCCGGTTTCATGTGCGAAACACGGTAAACGTTTACAGACACTTTCCCGTAAACGTTTACGTTCTTGGAAGGACAGCCTTGGCCGACGGACCCACGATCACCACGATCGCCGAGCGCGCCGGTGTCTCGATCGCCTCCGTCTCGCGGGTCCTCAACGGCCTGCCGACCAGGCAGGAGACCGTGCGCAAGGTGATGGCCGCCGCCGACGAGCTGGGCTACGTGCGCAACGCCGTGGCCAGGTCGCTCAAGTCCCGGCGCACCCACCAGGTCGCCTTCGCCATGGCCGACGTCGGCAACCCCGCCTACCTGGCGATGCTGCGCCAGATCCAGCCGGTGCTCAAGGCGGCCGGCTACCGGCTCGTCCTGCACTCGACCGACGCCGTGGTGGCCGACGAGATCGACGTGCTGCACAGCCTGGGCGAGCGGTACGTGGACGGGCTGATCATGAGCCCGCTCCGGGTCACCGACGCCCACCTGCAGATGCTGGCCGCGGCCAGGGCGCCCGTCGTGATCATCGGCACGGTGCCGGAGGGCACGCCGGTGGACAACGTACGGGCCGACTCGCGCACCGGCGTCAAGCTCGCCGTCGACCACCTGTACGCGCTCGGCCGCCGGCGCATCGCGCTGGTCAACGGCCCGCCCGACACCTGGCCAGGAGCCTCGCGCGGCGCGGCCTACCGCGAGGCGCTGGAGCAGCTCGGCCTGCCCTACGACGACGACCTGGTCCAGATCGGCGACTTCTACCGCGCGCAAGGGGGCCGCGCGGTGGCCGAGCTGCTGGACCGGGCGCCCGACGTCGACGCGCTGATGTGCGCCAACGACCTGATCGCGCTCGGCGCCCTCGACGTGCTGCGCGCCGCCGGCCGCCGGGTGCCCGAGGACGTCGCGGTGGTCGGCATGGACGACACCGACCTGGCCGCCGCGTCCTGGCCGTCGCTGTCGAGCGTCTCGCTCGGCTCGGCCGAACGCGGCAAGGTCGCCGCCGAGCTGCTGCTCGACCGGCTGAACGGCGACGACGCCGCGCCGCGCGTGATCACCGTCCCGCCGCGCCTGGTGGTGCGGGCCTCGACGGCGGGCGAGACCTACGGACAAGAGGGAGGCAGGACGTGACCGCGACCGTGACGACGGCGGCACCGCCCCGGCGCCCGCCTTCCCGGCGGCGTCCCAAGTCGCGCAGGAACCGCGAGATGTGGCTGCTCATGCTGCCCGCGCTGGTGCCCGTCGCGCTGTTCAGCATCGGCCCGCTGCTGTACGGCATCGGCCTGGCCTTCACCGACGCCCGCAACACGCGCGTCCACGAGACCAGCTTCGTCGGCCTGGAGAACTTCGGCCGGCTGCTCACCGACGACGACTTCTGGGCCTCCTTCCGGATCGGCGCGATCTGGTCGGTCTCGGTGACCGTGCTGCAGTTCCTGGCCGCGCTCGGCCTGGCGGTGCTGCTCAACCAGAACCTGCGCTTCAGGACCCTGGCCCGGGTGCTCGCGGTGGTGCCGTGGGCGATGCCGCCGGTGGTCATCGGCCTGATGTGGAAGCTCGTCTACCACCCCGACGCGGGCATCCTGAACAGCCTGCTCGGCACGCACGTCAACTGGCTGGCCGACTTCTCGCTCGCGCTGCCCGCGATCATCGTGGTGGGCGTCTGGACCGGCATGCCGCAGACCACCGTGGTCCTGCTCGCCGGGCTCCAGGGCATCCCCAAGGAGCTCTACGAGGCCGGCGAGGTCGACGGCGCGGGCCGCTGGCGGCGGTTCTGGAGCATCACGCTCCCGCAGCTGCGGCCGGTGATCGTGTCGATCACCTCGCTCGACTTCGTGTGGAACATCAACCAGTTCGGCCTGGTCTACGTGCTCACCCAGGGCGGGCCCGGCGGCCAGACCCGGCTGCCGATGTTGTTCGCCTACGAGGAGGCCTTCCGCTACCGGATGGCCGGATACGCCTCGATGCTCGGCCTGGCCATGGCGATCGTCGTGCTCGCCGTGCTTGGCCTGTACCTGTGGCGCCAGATGAGGGAGGCCCGATGAGACGCGCCCCGCAGTACCTCGCGCTGGTCGCCTACATCGTCTTCCTGGCCTTCCCGCTGTTCTGGCTGCTGTCGACGGCGCTGAAGACGCCCCAGGAGATGGCGCTGGCCGACCCGACATGGATCCCGCGCGAGCCGACCCTGTCCAACTTCTCCGACGCCTTCGGCGAGCAGGACCTGATCGGCGCGGCCGGCCGCAGCCTGGTCGTGGCGCTGTTCAGCAGTGTGATCACCGTGCTGATCTCGCTGCCGGCCTCGTACGCCATGGCCCGTTACCGCAGCCTGCTCAACAAGGTCGCGATCGGGTGGGTGCTGGTCAGCCAGGTCTTCCCGTTCATCCTGATCATCATCCCGCTCTTCATGATCCTGCGGGATCTGGAGCTGGTGAACACCCTGCCGGGGCTCGTCGTCGTGCACGTGACGTTCACGCTGCCGTTCGCGCTGTGGATGCTCCAGGGCTACGTGCGGGCCGTGCCGCGCGAGCTGGAGGAGGCCGCGGCCGTGGACGGCGCGACCCGGCTGCGCTCGATCGCCAGCGTGGTGGCGCCGCTGCTCGCGCCCGGCGTGGTGGCCACGCTGCTGTTCTCGTTCATCTCGTCGTGGAACGAGTTCCTGTTCGCGCTCGTGATCCTCCAGGACCCCGACGTGATGACACTCCCGCTCACGCTGGTGCGGTTCACCGGCCCCGAGGGGGTGGCCAGGCTCGGCCCGCTGGCCGCGGCGTCGCTCATGGCGACGATCCCGAGCCTGATCTTCTTCGCAATCATTCAGCGGCGACTGAAGTCCGGCCTGATGGCCGGCGCCGTGAAGGGCTAGTAGGAGGCTCATATGCGAATCAAGTCCGCATTGGCGGCGGCGGCCGTCGTCGCGTTCGCCGCCGCGTGTGGCGGCAGCGGAGGAGGGGGCGGTGGAGAGGCCGCCTCCTCCGGCGAGCCGGTGAAGCTCAACTTCCTCAGCCTGGCCTGGCAGAAGGAGTCCGTCGCGGCCAACAAGCAGCTCGTCGAGGAGTGGAACAAGGCCAACCCCAAGACCCAGGTCACCTACGTGCAGGGCAGCTGGGACAACGTCAACGACCAGCTCGTCACCCAGTTCGCCGGCGGCACCGCGCCCGACGTGATCCACAACGACTCGCCGGCGCTGGCCGGGTTCGCCTCCGACGGCTACCTGCTCGACCTGACGAGCAAGCTGCCCGCCGACCTCAAGAGCGACATCCCGCAGTCCGCCTGGGACACCGTCACCTTCAACGGCGGCAAGGGCGAGCAGGGCATCTACGGCGTGCCGTTCCTGCAGGAGTCGCAGGTCATCATCGCCAACAAGAAGCTCCTGGACGCCGCCAAGGTGCGCGTCCCCACCGCGGACAACCCGTGGACCTGGGACGAGTTCTCCGAGGCCGCCAAGAAGATGACCAAGGGCGGCACGTTCGGCGTGGCCTGGCCGATGAAGTCGCCGGTCAACAAGACGCTCAACCTGGCGCTCAACTTCGGCGGCACGTTCTTCCAGACCGCCGACGGCAAGACCACGGTCAAGGTCGGGCCGGAGGAGCGCGAGGTGCTCCAGCGCATCCACGACCAGCTCTACAAGGACAAGTCCGCCGACCCGGCCGCGCTCGGCCAGGGCACCGCCGACCCGCTGCCCGCCTTCTACAAGGGCAAGTTCGCGCTGCTGCCGGCCGGCGTCTACCTGCGCCAGCAGGTCGCCGAGCAGGCCCCGGACGACTTCGACTGGGTGACGCTGCCCGCGCCGAAGGGCACCAGCGCCCAGCAGGGCGCGGTCTCGCAGACGCTGTCGATCGCCCAGGACAGCAAGCACCCCGACGAGGCCATGAAGTTCATCTCCTTCTTCCTCAACGGCGCCAACCAGGCCAAGCTCGCCAAGGGCGACTGGCTGCTGCCGACCTCGCAGACGGCCGCCGCCGACCCGGCGATGACCACCAAGGAAAACGGCTGGGACGTCGCCACCGCCTCCGCCAAGAACCTGGTCGTGGCCCCGTTCCTGAAGGTGAACGGCTTCGACGAGTGGAAGAGCAAGGTCGCCACGCCGGTCCTCCAGGAGTACTTCGCCAATAAGATCACCATCGACGACGCGGCCAAGCGGCTCGTCGAGGACGGCAACCAGGTCTTGGAGCGGTACCAGCAGTGACTCATCGCCTGAGGGCCCGGGGGTGCCTGCTCGGCCTGGCGGCCGGCGACGCCCTCGGCGCCCCCGCCGAGAACCTGTCGCCGTCGGAGATCCGGCGGCGGTGGGGCCGGCTCACCGAGATCGAGGGCGGCGGCACCGACGACACCGAATACGCCATCTTCGCCGCCTCGCTGCTCGTCCGGCACGGGCACGCCCTGACCGCGGCCGACGTCGCGCGGGCGTACCGGCAGGAGATCATCCCGTCGGTGACCGGGCCGATGCGCGGCGCCGGCTTCTCCGAGCTGGGCACCATCGAAGCGCTCCGCCGGGGGCTGGAGCCGCCGCTGACCGGGCGCGTCCACCAGCACGGCTGGTCCGACGGGCTGGCCATGCGGGCGGCGCCGTACGGGATCTTCTGCCCCGGCGACCCGGCCGAGGCGGCCCGCCTGATCGAGCAGGACGGGCTGGTCAGCGGGTCGGGCGAGGGCATACTCGGCGGCCGCGCGGTCGCCGGGGCCGTGGCCGCCGCCATGGCGGGCGGCACGCCCGCCGAGGCCGTGGCCGCCGCGCTGTCGGTGATCCCCGCCGACTCCTGGACGGCCCGCGCGGTCGTCAGGGCGCGCGACGTGCTCGCCACGGGCGCGGACGACGACCTGGCCCTGATCGAGGCGCTGCACGAGGCCGTCGTGGTCCGGCACTACCCCTGGACCGACCTCGCGCCCGAGGCCGTCGCGCTGGCGCTGGGCGCCGTCCTGGCGGGCGGCGGCGAAGTGGAGGCCACGGTGACGTTCGGGGTCAGCCTGGGCCGGGACGCCGACACGATCGGCGCCATCGCCGGCGCGGTCGCCGGCGCGATCCAGGGAGAACAGGGCGTGCCCGGACGATGGGCCGCCCGGATCGGCCCGGTGAGCGGCAAATGCCTGCCCGTCGTGGCCGGAAGACACGTGCTGGACGTCGCCGACGAACTGGCGGAAGGACTGTAGATCATCATGTCGGGGGACAGAATCAGGGGGGCCTTCATCGGGCTCGCCGTGGGCGACGCCGCCGGCTGGCCCGCGGCCAGGCACCGCGCCGCCCTGCACGCGCCCTGGAGCCGGCGCCTGCACCGCGAGCTGGACGCCTTCGCCGAGGAGCACCGGGTCACCACGCTGCCGGTGCCGTTCGCGCTCAACCAGCCGATCGCGCCGCTGGCCGTCGGGCCGTCCGACGACGCCGAATGGCTGGCCTGGACGCTGCTGACGATCGACCGGCCGCGGGCCGCGGCGTTCCGGGAGCTGACCGGCGTCCGGGCGCGCATCTCGGTGGCCACCGCGCTGGACAACCTGGCCAGGGGCGTCGAGCCGCCGGCCTCCGGGCACGACAACCCCCACCACTTCGACGACGCCGCCGCCGTACGGGCGGTCGCGTTCGGCGCCCTGGGCCGGGACCCGACCGAGGACGCCCAGGTGACCAACGCCGGCGACGGCCTGCTCGGCGCCCAGGCCATGGCCGCCGCCGTGGCCGCGGCGGTCGCGTCGGGCTCGGTGGGCCAGGCCGTGGAGGCGGCGCTCGCCGTCCTGCCCGGCGACACCGCCATCGGGCACAACGCCCGGGTGGCGCTGGCCGCGGCGCGGAAGGCGGGCGACCCGTTCGGCGCGGTGCCCGCGCTGGACGCCGCGCTGCTCGACCACGTCTACAGCTACGGCGTGGGCGCCGCACAGACGGTGCCCGTCGCCCTGGCGCTGGCCGAGGCGGCGGGGGGCGACCTGGCCCGCGCCGTCCCGGCCGCCGCCTGCCTGCCGGCGCTCGCCGACTCGGCGCCCGCGCTGACAGGCGCGCTGGCGGGGGCCGCCAGTGGGTACGGCGCGATCCCGGAGGGGTGGCTCGCGCCGGCCCGCACGCTGGCGGGCTGCTGCCTGCCGGAGCTGGCGGGCAAGGATCTGATCGAACTGACGAAAGGAATCGCATGACGCCGCTTGAGGACAGGGCCACTGGCTGCGTGGCGGGGGCGGCGGTCGGTGACGCGCTGGGCGGCGCCACCGAGGGCTGGACTCCCGAACAGATCGTGGAGCGGTACGGGGGCCGGGTCGAGGGCATCGTGCCGCCGTACAACGAGGACTGGCGCAACGCCCGGCCGATCGCGCCCTACCACAAGGGCGACGGGCACATCACCGACGACACCCTGATGACGCACGCCCTGATCCGCGTGTACGAGAAGGTCGGCGGGCACCTGGGCGCGTACGCGATGGCCGACCACTTCGTGCCGGAGCTGATGGGCGAGCGGCGGTGGATCCCCGAGCTGGAGGCCGAGGCGCTGCCGCTGCAGCGGATCTTCCTGGCCGAGAAGTGGATCGTGGCCCGCCTGCACTACGGGCACGTCGACCCGCGCGAGGCCGGCGTCGGCAACATCGTCAACTGCGGCGCGGCCATGTACGTCGCGCCCGTCGGCATCGTCAACGCCGCCGACCCCGACGCCGCCTACGCCGAGGCCGTCGACCTGACCGGGGCCCACCAGTCCAGCTACGGACGCGAGGCCGCCGGCGTGATGGCCGCCGCCGTCGCCGAGGCCATGCGGCCGGGCGCCACGGTCGACTCCGTGGTCGCCGCCTGCCTGCGCCTGGCCAAGGACGGCACCCGCGCCGCCATCGAGGCGGTCTGCGAGGCCGCGGCCGGCGTCGGCCACTGGGACGGCTCCTT
Organism: Nonomuraea sp. NPDC001831; assembly: GCF_042892035.1. Lineage (NCBI taxonomy): Bacteria > Bacillati > Actinomycetota > Actinomycetes > Streptosporangiales > Streptosporangiaceae > Nonomuraea > Nonomuraea sp. NPDC001831. The sequence goes on from NZ_JBIATU010000005.1 coordinate 340,746, forward strand.
CGAGGTGCTGCGCGCCGCCGTACGGCCCTTCGACACGGTCGCCGACACCTACCGCGACCAGGGGCTCGGCGCGCGCCGGCCGAGCCGGGTGCACAGCATCGAGGAGCTGCCGCTGGCGCTGGGCTTCCTGGTCGCGGCCAAGGGCGACGTCCGCGACACCGTGCTCGGCGGCGTGAACTACGGCCGCGACGCGGACTCGATCGCCTCCATGGGCGGAGCGATCGCGGGCGCCCTCGGGGGGCTGTCCGCGGTGCCCGCGCAGTGGGTCGAGCAGGTGGGGGCGGCCAGCCGTACCGACCTGGTGGCGCCCGGCCTGGCGATCGCCGAGGTGGCGCGCCGGGTGCACGCCGACGACCTGGCGCGGCGGCGCGCCCACGAGGCCGCCTTCGCCGAGCTGGACGCTCGATGATCAGGCTCACCTGGGTCCAGCCGGAGGACCTGGTCGGCCACGAGCTGCGCCAGGCCGTCGAGGACGGCAGGGGCGACCTGCCCCGGGTCCGCGAGCTGGCCGCGCGGTGGCACGCGGCGGGCGGCCACGACGCGCCGCCGCGCGCCGGGGCCTCCGAGGCCGCCGCGGCCCGGCTGCGCCCCCTGGCCGAGAGCCTGCTGGACGAGCTGGCCGCGATCCCCTCGCCCCTGGCCGAGCCCTCCGAGCTGGACGCCATCGTCGCCGCCTGCCCCGACTGGCCGTCGGCCGGGACGGCGGCGAAGGCGGACCCGGCGCGGCTGCTGGGCGCCTGGCAGGGCCGGGCGGCCGGCTGCGTGCTGGGCAAGCCGGTGGAGAAGATCCCGCGCGCGGGCATCAGGCAGATCGCCGAGGCCACCGGCAACTGGCCGATCACCGGCTGGTTCACCGCCGAGGGCCTGCCGGAGGAGATCGCGCGCAGGTGGCCGTGGAACCGGCGCAGCGCGGTCAACTCGCTGGCCGAGAACATCGACGGCATCCCCGAGGACGACGACCTCAACTACCCGCTGCTGGCGCTGTCCGTCCTGGAGCGCCACGGCCGTGGCTTCACCACCGAGGACGTCGCCAGGCTGTGGCTGGACGAGCTGCCGGCCGGCCGCACGTTCACCGCCGAGCGGGTCGCCTACCGCAACCTGCTCGACGGTTTCGAGCCGCCGGAGACGGCCACCCGCCGCAACCCGTTCCGCGAGTGGATCGGCGCCTTCATCAGGACGGACGTCTACGGCTGGGCCAACCCGGGCGACCCCGCCACGGCCGCCGAGCTGGCTTGGCGCGACGCCCGGCTGACCCACACCGCCAACGGGATCTACGGCGCGATGTTCGTCGCGGCCATGTGCGCCGCCTCCCTGGTCGCCGGATCGGCGCGGGAGGTGGTCGAGGCGGGCCTGTCGGTCGTGCCGCGCGACTCCCGCCTGCACGCGGCGGTCAGCCTGGCCGTCGCCGACGCCGCCCGCGAACCGGACTTCGAGCGTGTCATCGACCTGCTGCACCAGCGGCATGGCACGCTGCACTGGGTGCACACGATCAACAACGCCGCGCTGGTCGCCGCCACGCTGATCCACGGCGCGGGCGACTTCACCGCCACGATCGCGGGCGCGGTCGCCGGCGGCTGGGACACCGACTCGGCCGGGGCCACGGCGGGGTCCGTGGCGGGCGCGCTGAACGGCGGCGTACCCGACCGCTGGATCATGCGCGACAGCCTGGCCAGCAGCCTGACCGGCTTCGACGGGGTGGGGCTCGGCGAGCTGACGCGACGTACTCAGGAGATGATGGCCGCATGATCTCGGTTTTCGGCAGCGCCAACATGGACCTCGTCGCGTACGTATCCCAGGCCCCCAAGCGGGGCGAGACGGTCACCGGTCACCGGTTCCGGACCGTGCCCGGCGGCAAGGGCGCCAACCAGGCCATCGCCGCGGCCCGCGCCGGCGCGCAGGTGGCCTTCCTCGGCGCGGTCGGCGACGACGCCTTCGGGGCCGAGATGCGCTCCACCCTGGCCGAGGCCGGCGTGGACGTCCGGGGCCTGCGCCAGGTGCCCGGCCCCAGCGGCATCGCGCACATCGTGGTCGACGACGCCGGCGGCAACTCGATCATCGTCGTGCCCGGCGCGAACGGCACCGTGACCGGGCCGTCCGGCAGTGATCTGGCCACGATCGCCGGGTCGCGGGCCCTGCTGCTCCAGCTCGAACTGCCCATGGAGGCCGTCGTGGCCGCCGCGGAGGCGGCCCGGGTCTCCGGGGTGCCCGCCGTCCTGACGCCGGCGCCCGCGCAGCCGCTGCCCGACGAGCTGCTCGACGCGGTCACCATGATCGTCCCGAACGAGCACGAGGCCGCCGACATCACCGGCCAGGCCGACCCCGACGCCGCCCTCGACGCGCTCCTCGAACGCGTCGAGGAGGCCGTCATCACGCTGGGCTCGCGGGGCGCGCTGTACGGCGCGCGCTCGGGCGAGCGGCTGCGGGTGCCCGCGATCGAGGTGAAGGCGGTGGACACCACGGCCGCCGGTGACACGTTCGTCGGCGCGCTGGCGGTCGCGCGGGCCGAGGGGCTGGCGCCGGCCGAGGCGCTGCGCTTCGCCTCGGTGGCGGCGGCGCTGTCGGTGCAGCGGGCGGGGGCCAGCACGTCGATGCCGGTCCGGGCCGAGATCGAGGACGCGTTGCGGGAGCTGTCCTAGCCCGTCCCTTGACGTCCGGCCGGGCGTCAAGGGACGCCGTCACGGGCAGGTGGGGGCCATGAGCCGAAAGCCCGACGACCTGCCCGCGGCGGTGGGAGGCGTGGAGGGGGAGAGCGACGTGGTCGCCGAGCGGTCCGCCTCCGGATCGCCCAGGACCCGCCGCCCCCTGTCCGCGGACCCGCCGGACGAGCTGGAGGAGCCCGTCCCGGAGGAGCCGCCCGAGGAGGACGAGGAGGGCGAGGACGTCATCCGCCCCGACGCCGGCCCCACCGCCTGACCCACCCGGCCACTCCGCCCGCCTGACCCGCCCGCCTGACCCGCCCGCCTGACCCGCCCGCCTGACCCACCCGCCTGACCCACCCGCCTGACCCACCCGCCTGACCCACCCGCCTGACCCACCCGCCAGGACCGGCCGCCAGGACCGCCCGCCCCGGCGGTCGTCAGGCGCCGGGTCTGCCGTGCAGCCGGGCGAGGGTCTGCTCCAGCTCGGCCTGCAGCAGGTCGCCGGCCGCCGCCGCGTCGCCGTCGCGGACCGCCGCCACCAGCGCGGCGTGCGCGTCGTGCCCCGGGTTGCGGTCGTGCCCGCGCAGCTCCAGCAGGCCCACCATGTCGATCAGCCCTTCCCGCAACGCCGGCGCGAACTCGGCGAACAGGTCCGTGAGCACCGGGTTGCCCGCCGCCGCCACGACCGCCGCGTGCAGCGCGATGTCGGCGTCGACGAACGCCGCGTCGTCCTCGCCCGCCGCCCGTTCGCGGGCCCGCAGCGCGGCCTCCATCGCCGCGACGTCCTCGTCGGTACGCCGGGCCGCCGCCAGCCTGGCCGCCTGCGTCTCGACCATCATGCGGACCTCGTACACGTCGGTGATCGCGGCCCGCCGCAGCCGCGCCGGCCAGTCCTCGGCCGGCTCCGCGGCGATGACGAACACCCCCGAGCCCTGACGCGCCCGCACCAGCCCCGCCCCGGCCAGCGCCCGCAGCGCCTCCCGGACCGTGGAGCGGCCCACCCCGAGCGTCTTGGCCAGGGCATTCTCGCCGGGCAGCCGGGTGCCGACCGGCCAGTGGCCTTCGGTGATCTGCTCGCGCAGGTGCTGGACGGCCTGGTCGACCAGGGGGCTGCGGCGGAGGGCGCCGAGCGGCATGCGTACCTCTCAGGTTGTCTGAGGACCTGTGTTGTGGTTAGTGTAGCCGCCATGTCGTCGTACGGTCTCCTTCTTCTCGGCCGCCGCGGCGGGGCCTGACCGGACCGGCACCCCGCCGCGGTGTGCGAGGTGCCGCCGGTCGTCCGACCGCCGAAGAAGGAACGAAGACGTGTACGAATGGAACCGGCAGCGCCCCAGCGCGATGCCCTCCCACCGCTACCGGCCCGCCCACGAGCGGGTCGAGGTGCCCGTGACCGGCGAGCGCGACTGGCCCTCGCGCCGCATCACCGCCGCCCCCCTCTGGGTGCCGGTCGACCTGCGCGACGGCAACCAGGCGCTGGCCGAGCCGATGGACCCGGCGCGCAAGCGCCGCCTGTTCGACCTCCAGGTGCGCATGGGCTTCAAGGAGATCGAGGTCGGCTACCCCTCGGCCAGCCGGCTCGACTTCGACTTCCTCAGGGAGCTGGCCGAGCCCGGCGCGGTGCCCGAGGACGTGACCGTGGTGGCCTTCACCGCCGCCCGGCAGGACCTGATCGAGCGCACCTTCGAGTCGATCCGCGGCCTGCCCGACGTGGTCGTGCACCTCTACACCGCGACCGCGCCCACCTGGCGGGACGTGGTGCTCGGCCACGACCGCGACGCCCTGCGCAAGCTTGTCCTGGACGCGGCCGGCCGGATCGCCCGCCTGGCCGACGGGCTGCCGGTGCGCTTCGAGTTCTCGCCCGAGGTGTTCAACCTCACCGAGCCCGACTACGTGCTGGAGATCTGCAATGACCTGACCGCCCTCTGGGACGCCTCCCCGGACCGCCCGGTGATCCACAACCTGCCCGCGACCGTCGAGATCGCCACCCCCAACGTGTACGCCGACCAGATCGAGTACATGCACCGCCACCTCGACCGCCGCGACGCGGTGATCCTGTCGGTGCACCCGCACAACGACCGCGGCACCGGCGTGGCCTGCGCGGAGCTGGCCGTGCTCGCCGGGGCGCAGCGGGTGGAGGGCTGCCTGTTCGGCAACGGCGAGCGCACCGGCAACGTCGACCTGGTGACCCTCGCGCTCAACCTGCACTCCCAGGGCGTCGACCCGATGATCGACTTCTCCGCCATCGACGAGATCCGGCGCGTCGTCGAGCACTGCAACCGCCTGCCCGTGCACGACCGCCACCCCTACGCCGGCGACCTGGTCCACACCGCCTTCTCCGGCACCCACCAGGACGCCATCCGCAAGGGCCTGGCCCACCACGCCGCGCGGGCCGCCGAGCTGGGCGTGCCGCCGGAGCAGGCGCCGTGGGAGGTGCCGTACCTGCCCATCGACCCGGCCGACGTGGGGCGCGGCTACCAGGCGGTCATCCGGGTCAACAGCCAGTCGGGCAAGGGCGGCATCGCCTACCTGCTGGGCGCCCGCCACGGCCTCGACCTGCCGCGCCGCCTGCAGATCGACTTCGCCGCGACGGTGCAGCGGGCCACGGACGACAGCGGCGAGGAGATCACCGCCGACGAGTTGTGGGCGCTGTTCCACGCCACCTACATCGCGCCCGGTTCGCCTCCTGGCGCACCGCCGAGACCGCGCCGGGCACGCACGAGTTCGAGGGCGTCCTGGAGTCGGGGCGGGTGCTGCGCGGCACCGGCAACGGGCCGCTGTCCGCGCTGACCGCCGCGCTGGCCGCGGACGGCGTCGAGGTAGACGTCCTGCACTACGCCGAGCACGCCGTGGACGCGGGGACGGGCAGCAGCGCCGTCGCGTACGTGGAGGCCCGCGTGGGTGGCGTGATCGGCTGGGGCGCCGGCCAGGACACCTCCGTGCTCACCGCGTCGGTACGGGCGGTGCTGGCCGCCGTCGACCGGCTCAGTACGTCAGGTACATGACGCACTCGTCCCGGTACTGCAGGGTCCTCGACCGCAGCCGTCGCGGGTCGGCCAGCACGGCCCGGGAGACCGACGGCACGACGGAGCCGCGTACCGGGGCGAACAGCCGGGCCACGTCGGCGGGGGAGGCGCCCTGCGCGCCGAGCCCCGGCGCCAGGATCGGGCCGTTGAGGTCGGCCAGGGAGTGGTCGAGCGCGGGCAGCGTGGCTCCCATGACCACTCCCACCGGCCCGAACGGCTCGTGGCCCGCGTTGGCCGCGGCGGCCCCGGCGATCACCAGGTCGGCCACCCGCTGCTGCAGCCCGGCCGCCGCCGGGTTGGAGGTGCGGGCCAGCACGAACACGCCGGCGTCGTTGGCCACCGCCGAGGTGATCGCCACCTCCAGCGAGCCGAACCCCAGGTAGGGGCTGAGCGTCACCGCGTCGACGGCCAGCGGGCTGCCCCGGTCGAGGTAGGCCTCGGCGTAGGCGGCCATCGTGGTGTCGACGTCGCCGCGCTTGGCGTCGAGCAGCACCAGCGTGCCGGCCTCGCGCAGATCGGCGATGGTGCGTTCCAGGACGGCGACGCCACGGCTGCCCCAGCGCTCGTAGAAGGCCGACTGCGGCTTGACCACGGCGGCCACGTCGCTGATCGTGTCGGCCACCGTGCGGCTGAAGCGCTCGAGGCCGCCCGGTGAGTCGTCGAGGCCCCAGGCGTCGAGCAACGCCGGGCTCGGATCGATGCCCACACAGAGCGGGCCGAATTTGTCCAGCCTGGCACGCAGGCGTGTGCCGAACGACTCGTTCATCTAGGCCCCCTTGCGACCCTAACGCACACTAACCCGCCGCCGCCGGAAGCCGGAACGCATCGGCCCCGGATGATATGGCTCGGGCCGCGGGTCTTCCGGAAGCGGGCGTCTGGGTAGATGATGCGGCATGTACGAGATCGCCCAGCGGGTGCTGGTGCTGGAGACCGTCCCGCCGCGCGAGGTGACCGTCGCCGTCGGCATGCCGTACGAGGAGGCGGGGGAGTGGGCGTGCCCGTACCGGATCGACGGGCTGGCCGGGTGGGAGCACGAGCGCCGGGCGACCGGGCGCGACTCGCTGGAGGCGGTCGAGGTGGCGCTGGCCATGGTACGGGCGGCGCTGGCCGGCTCGCACGAGGCCAAGGAGGGCCTGCTCCAGCCGGACGACGCCGCGCCGGACCGCCAGCTCACCCGGACCGTGTACGTCAGCTGGAACAAGGAAGAAGACATCGCCTATATCGCGATGAAGCACGAAATCGTGCCAGGTGAGGCGGTACGGCAGACCGTCTCGGAGGACGTCGTCCTCGACTACGGCGCCTCGGGGGACCTGCTCGGCCTGGAGCTCCTCCACGCCGCCACCCGCCTCCCCACCGAGATGCGCCTCTGAGGAACCCTCAGCCGAGACGCGCCTTTGCGGGACCCTCCGCCGAGACGCGCCTCTGCGGGACCCTCCGGCGAGATGCGCCTTTTTAGGGAGCCTCCGGCCGCGCGGCCGCTCAGCCCGTCAGCAGCCAGCGCCAGCGCGGCAGTTCCAGCACCACGGTGACCACCGCCAGCACCGTGACCGCCGCCGCCACGACCGCGTGCCAGGCCACCCACGCCGCCGCCACCCCCACGACGAGCTGGAGGGCGACCAGCCCGACCGTCACGAACCCGGGCACGGCGACCAGCACGCTCCGCTTGTCGCCGGGCGTGGCGAACACCGTCGGCAGCCCGATCAGCACCACGACCGACAACACGGCCAGCCACACCGAACCGGGAAGCAGCGCCCACGGCGTCGCGACCCAGGCGACCAGCTCCGACGCGAACCGGAAGGCGGAGGCGACCCGGTCGTCCGGACGCGGCCCGGACCGGGCGAAACGCCCCGAATTGGTAGACACGAGGGCACCCTACCCCCGAGCCCCTCCCGGCCGGGATCTACGGTGGGGACGTGACCTCCGCCACCCCGCCCCGCATCGTGGCCACCGACCTCGACGGCACCCTCCTGACCTCCGCCGGGGTCGTCTCCCCGCGTACCCGGCGAGCCCTGGGCCTGGCCCGCTCCGCCGGAGCGGAGATCGTCTTCGTCACCGCCCGCCCGCCGCGCTCCATCCGCGCCATCGCCGGCCAGGCGGGCCTGACCGGCCTGGCGATCTGCAGCAACGGCGCCCTGCTGTACGACCTGGCCGCCGCGGAGATCGTCGCCAGCCGCACGATCGAGCCGCAGGCCGCCAGGGAGGTCGCCGACAGCCTGGCCGCGGCCCTGCCCGGGGCGGCCTTCGCCGTCGAGACGGGAACGGGCGTGCTCACCGAGGCCGGCTACACCAGACGGGTCGAGCACGACGCGGAGCACTACCGGGAGGTGGTCTCGGCGTGCGAGGCGGGCGAGCCGATCGTCAAGCTGCTGGTGCTCTCGCCCGCGCACACCCTCGACGAGATGTCGGCCGCCGCGGCGGCTGCCGTGGGGGAGCTGGCCGAGGTGACCCACTCCGGGGTGCCGGGACTCCTGGAGGTCAGCGCCCTGGGCGTGACCAAGGCGGGCATGCTCGCGGAGCTGTGCCTGGCACGCGGGGTCGAGCCCGCCGAGGTGGTGGCGTTCGGCGACATGCCCAACGACCTGGCCGTGCTGGCCTTCGCCGGGGCCGGTTACGCGATGGCCAACGCGCACCCGCTGGTGCTGGCCGCGGCCGGGCACCGGACGTCCTCCAACGACGAGGACGGCGTGGCCGAGGTGCTCGAACGCCTGTACGGCTGACCCGGCCGACGTTCTCGAACGCCTCTATGGCTGACCCGGCCGGCGTTCTCGAACGCCTCCATGGCTGACCCGGCCGGGGTTCTCGAACGCCTCCATGGCGTGACCCGGCCGGGATCCGGCGCCCGCTCGCCCCCGCGGGCGGGCGCCGGGGGGCTCAGGCGTCGTCGTCCGACACCCGGGACGTGCCCTCGCACCCGGCAGGCGCGCCGCTGAGCACCGGCAGCAGGCCGCCGCAGGTGCTCACCGGGAGCGACACCGGCTCGACGATCTCGTCGTTGAAGACGACCACGTCGCCGATGAGCGGCCGCGGCCCCTGGGCAGGCGCCGAGGCGTACGCCGCCGGCGCCGCCCAGCACACGCCGGCCAGCAGCCCCGCGCCGGCCGCCAGGGCGATCGCTAGGCGGCGGCGACCCGCTCCTGCGCGACGCCGCCGGGCTGCCGGTCCCGGTGCGCCTGCTGGACGTGCCGCCCGCCCGCCATGATCCGATCCATCACGGCCAGGGCAAGCGCCGAGACCACGAAGGTGAGATGGATCAGTGTTTTCCATACGAGTTCCCTGTCGGTGATGGCCGGCCGGGCGGCGTTGATGAAGATCTGCAGGAGGTGCACCCCCGAGATCCCGATGATCGCCATGGCCAGCTTGACTTTGAGGACGTTTGCGTTGACATGGGACAACCACTCCGGCTGATCGGGGTGACCGTCGATGCGCAGCCGCGAGACGAAGGTCTCGTAGCCGCCGATGATGACCATGATCAGCAGGTTCGAGACCATCACGACGTCGACGAGCCCGAGGACGATCAGCATGATCGTGGTCTCCGGAGGGTTGCCGCCGAACCCGAGTTCGACCAGGTGGGCGAGTTCGACCATGAACCGCCACACGTAGACGACCTGGGCGACGATCAGCCCGAGGTAGAGCGGCGCCTGTATCCACCGGCTGAGGAACATGACGTAGCCGACGCGCTCCAGCGTGCTCCGCGGCCGGGGAGCGGACTCGGACTCGGCCACGGTCAACTGTGGTGGCCTCACTACGACGTGAAGATGTTGACCCGGTCGACGATGGCCTGGACATTGATGTTCCCCGGATCGTTTCGGCCCCCTGACCCGAGGGCGATTGGGGGAACGGCGGCCGCCGCCGCCAGAGCGAGGACCGCTGCGCTGGTCAGGATTCGGAACTTCAATGGGGACTCCTCGACTGCTGCTGGTCGGGCACGGGGATTGCGCTGTCGGAGCTGGTCGGAGCTGGTCGGAGTGGGTCGGCACTGTCGGAGCTGTCGGTGGGGGAGGGCCGGTGGCGGGGGTGCGGCGTGGCTCGCCGCACCGCCCGCGCGGTGGCCGGCCGGTCAGGGATGCAGGCAGCCCGCCGCGGGGATCTCGGTCGGCGCCTGGGGGGCCGCCGGGTCCACCAGGGCGGCCAGGCCCGCGGCGGCCTCGGCCGCGCACGGCACCGCGGTGGCGGGATCGACGACGGCGTACGCGGGCGCCGCGAAGAGCGTGGCGGTGAGGGCCGCGGCGAGCGCGCCTGTGATGACGGCGGCGCGGCGGCGTTGGACGTCAGGCATGAGTACCTCCTGGGGATGGTGGAATCAACCACCGACTTGCTACCCAGAGTAATTACTCAGTAACGCTGCGTTAAAGAATCCTCATAAAGCGGGGGACTGCGAGCCCGTCCACCGGTCCTGGGCGTCCATGACGTCCTCGGCGTGGTCGTGGGCCCACGCGCCGAACGCCTCGATCGGGCCGAGCAGGGAGCGGCCCAGGTTGGTCAGGGCGTACTCGACGCGGGGCGGGGCCTCGGCGTAGGCCCGGCGGGTGACCAGCCCGTTGAACTCCAGGCGGCGCAGCGTCTCGGTGAGCACCTTGGGGCTGATCCCGCCGATCTGCGCGCGCAGCTCACCTGGACGGCGCGGCCCGTGGCGCAGCGACCAGACGACGACCGCGTTCCAGGTGTTGGCGATCAGGTCGAAGGCCAGTCTGGCCTGGCAGTCGGCGAGGAACACGTAACGCCTCCGATAGGCACCGATCGGTGCGTGACGGGATTTCTAGAGTCCTAGTCCTAGTAAAGCCCTTTCGCAGCACGGAGGACGACATGAAGATCGGGATCCTGGGCGCCGGCGGCATGGCCGACGCGCTCGGCACGCAGTGGATCAGGGCCGGGCACGAGGTGACGGTCAGCGGGCGCGACCCTGAGCGCGCCCGTGCCCGCGCGGAGAGCATGAACGCCCAGGTCGGCCGCCCGGGGGCGCGGTCGGGGAGCTGGGCGGAGGCGGCCGCGTCCGGCGAGGTCGTGATGGTGGGCGTCCGGGAGGCGGGGCTGGACGACGTGCTGGCCGCCGCCGGCCCGGCCCTGCGCGGCAAGCCGATCATCGACGTGACGAACGGCGCCGCCCCCGACAGGTACGACGTCACGCGTCCGCTCGCCCGCCGGATCGCCGACCTCACGGGCGGGCACGTGGTGAAGGCGTTCAACCTGTGCCACGTGGACGTGTGGCGGATGACGCCGCCCGTGTTCGGCGGCCGTCCGCTGGCGGTGCCCCTGTGCGGCGACGACGCCCGGGCGCTCGACCTGGTCCGGGGCCTGGTGCGTGACCTGGGCTGCACCCCGCTGGACGGCGGCGGCCTCGACCGGGCGGTCCAGCTGGAGGCGACGGCCGCGTTCATGATCGGGCTCTGGTTCGGCGGCGCGGACGCCCAGGCGATCCTGCCCCCGCTGGCCTCCTCGGGAGCGCACGAACCGGCGTGAGCGTACGCCGTGAGGCGTAGTGCGGATGACGACGGGCGGCGGATGCCCGGCTCCGGCGGCGGCGCGATCCTTGGGGCGTCCACCCGAGGTCGAAGGAGAGTCCAGTGGTCACCCAGGTCGTCAAGGGGAGCGGGTATGCGACCGCGTTCAAGGCCCTCGCCACGCTCAGCATGTTGTCGGTGCTGCTGCAGGCCGTCACGGCGGGGCAGCTGATGAGCGGGGCCGGCGCGGGCCTGCACGGGGCCGGGGCGGGCGCCGTCCACCTGCTCGGGCTGCTCCAGCTCGTCGCGGCCGTGCTGCTGTGGCGGCCGGGGCGCGGCGCGGGCTGGCCCGCGCTGGTCAGCCTCGGGGTGCTGCTGCTCGGGTTCCTGCAGTCGATGCTCGGCGGGTCGGGGGCGGTGGCCGCGCACGTGCCGCTGGGCATGACGATCTTCGGGCTCAGCGTGTGGCTCGTCGTCTGGGCCTGGCGGCGCTGACCGTCACGTCGGCCTTCCGGCGGGACCCGGCTGTGGAGGCGGTCACGCGCCGCCGGGGTGACGGGCCAGGTGGTCGGCCTGGCGCACCGGCTCGGGGAGGCGGTAGCGCGGCGTGAGCAGCAGGGTCTGGGACGTGGCGGTGTCCAGGCCGATGCGGTGGCCCTGGGAGACGTAGACCGGTTTCGTGTCCCGCCGCGTGCGCAGCGCCCTGCCCACGGTGACGCCCTCGTGGACGATCGGCGTCCAGTCCCCGCGCTCCCGGCCGGGCGGCTGGTGCTCGCCCACGAACGGCGTCTTGGCCACGCCGAGCGCGGGCAGGCCGGTCAGCACGCCCAGGTGGCAGGCCAGGCCGAAACCGCGCGGGTGGGCCAGGCCGTGGCCGTCGCAGACCAGCAGGTCGGGGGTGACGGCGAGGCGTTCGAGCGCCTCCACCAGGGTGGGCAGCTCGCGGAAGGCGAACAGGCCGGGCACGTACGGGAAGGCGGCCCGGCCGTGGGCCACCGCCCGCTCGACCGGTTCCAGGCTCGCCGCGTCCAGGACGACCACCGCCGCCGTCACCTCGTCGTCGCCGTGGTAGTGCACGTCGAGGCCGGCCACCAGGGGGAAGGCCGTGGGCCCGGCGAGCTCGACGCGGCCGCGCAGCCGATCCTGGACGGCCTCGGCCTCGGCCGCGTCGGCCGGCCAGGGGTGAAGTCTGTCTACCCGCATTCCACCCACGTTAGGGCCATTCCTCCCACGGGGCGGCCACCGCCCGGGCCGGACGGCGGGCGGTCAGGCGTGGACGATCTTGGCGAAGCGTGTCGCCACCTCGCGCCAGATCGGCGTGGAGACGGGCTCGTCGGCCACCGCGCCCGCGTAGACCTGCTCGGGGTCGAAGCCGTCGGGCGTCCACTCGCGCACGCGGGCGGGCAGCACCTCGGGATGGAACTGCACCCCCCACGCCCGCTCGCCCACCCGGAACGCCTGGTAGGGGCAGGCGCGCGTCTCGGCCAGCCACACCGCGCCGGCCGGCAGCCGGGTGACGGCGTCCTTGTGGTGCTCGATCGCGGGCACCACCGGCGGCAGGCCCTGGAACAGCGGGTCCGCGGCCGCCTCGGGCCGGATGGTGACCGGCAGGCTGCCGTTCTCCGGCGTGCCGGTGTCGCCGGTCACCTCGCCACCGGCCACCTCGGCCAGCATCTGGCCGCCCAGGCAGATGCCGAACAGCGGCACGCCGTCCGCCAGCGCCTGGCCCATCAGCCGGCGGGCGGGGGCCAGCCACGGGGCCCGGTCGTCCTCGGAGGGCAGGTAGCCGCCGCCGAGCATGATCATGGCGTCGTGCCGGTCCAGCCGGTCGGGCAGTGGGGCGCCCTCGTGCGCGAGCACCACGTCGAGCCGCAGCCCGGCCTCCTCCAGCCAGTCGCCGAGCCGGCTCGGGCCGCCGCTCCTGCTGTTCTGCACGATCAGGACGTCACCCATCGATGGTCTCCACTCTCGGATGTCGGGGCTCAGGGCAGGTTCGCGGCGCGGGCGGTGTGGCGCAGCAGCAGCGCGGTCGTCACGGGGCCGACGCCGCCGGGCACCGGGGTCAGCGCGCCGGCCACCTGCGAGACCGCCGCGAAGTCGACGTCGCCGGTGAGCCCGCCGTCGTCGGTCGGGTTGGTGCCCACGTCGATCACCACCGCGCCCGGCGCGACGTGCGCGGCGCCGATCAGCCCGGCGCGGCCGACGGCGGCCACGAGGATCTCGGCCCCGGCGGTGACGGCGGCCAGGTCGCGGGTGCGCGAATGGCAGACGGTGACCGTGGCGTGCCGGTCGAGCAGCAGGTGGGCCAGCGGCTTGCCGACCACGGTCGAGCGGCCGACGACGACCGCCCGCCGCCCTTCGAGCGGCACCTCGTAGTGGTCGAGCAGGGCCATGACGGCCGCCGCCGTGGCGGGCGGGAACGCGGGCAGCCCGGCGGCCAGGCGGCCGAGCGAGAGCGGGTTCGCGCCGTCGACGTCCTTGCGCGGGTCGATGGCGGCGGCCAGCTCCTGCGCCGAGGCCCCGGCCGGCAACGGCGTCTGGAGCATGACCCCGTGAACGGCGTCGTCGGCGCTGAGCCCGGCCAGCGTCTCGTGGATCCTGCCGGGGTCGGCCTCGGCGCCGAGGTCGACGACGTCGCAGGCGACGCCGACGCCCGCGGCGGCCTTGGCGATCGAGCGGACGTACCACAGGCTGGCCTCGTCGGCCGTGGCCACCACGACGGCCAGTCTGGGCTGCCGCCCGGCGGCGGCCTCGACCTGCGTCTGGGCCTTGATCGCGGTGGCCAGGTCGCGGCCGGTCAGCGTCCTCATCGGGCGATCTCCTCGCGTACCCCGGCGGTGATCCGGTCGGCCGTGACGACGGCCGCCTCGACGCCCGCCAGGCGGGCCGTCAGCTCCTCGCGGACCTGCTCGTCCTTGATGCCCCGCAGGTTGACCTCGACGTTCACCCGGGCGGTGGTGAGCGCGGCGCGGGCGGCCTCGGCGGCGGCGGCGACGTCGGTGACGACGTTGCGGTTGCCGATCGGCAGCAGCAGCTCGCAGAGCTCGACCAGGCGTATGGCGGCCGCCACCACCAGGGCCGGGGGCTCGGCCGCGCCGGCCAGGGCACGGGCGATGGAGACGCTGCGCTCCTCGCCCTTGGGCAGCCGGTAGGCGTCGGCGACCGCGGTGAAGGCGGCCGCGTCCTCCTCGGCCAGCCGCAGCGCCCGCGCTCGCAGGGCGTCGGTCTCCTCGATCACCGCGGCTACGGCTTGGGCGTGGTCGGCGTACCGCTCGCCGGTGGTGTAGCGGGCCACCATGCCGAGCAGCGCCGCGGACTGGGCCGCGTGCAGGGCGGCGGTGGCGCCGCCGCCCGGGGCGGGCACCTTGTCGGCCAGCTCGGCCAGGAAGTCGACGATCTTCGAGTCGCGCATGGCCGCATTCTGCCAGGCCCGGCCGGACTCACTCGCGGTGCATCGGCCTGGTGACGTCGTGCGGCGTGCCCTGCGGCAGGTACGGCGAGCCCGCCGCGCCGTAGTCGGAGGTGTAGGCGGTGTAGGCCGACGGCCGCGCCGGGGACCGCCACCGCGACGGGAAGGCCGACACGACCAGCAGCGCCACGCCGAGGAACAGCATGACCCCCGTGTAGATCGTGGTCTGCAGGCCCGCCCCCAGGCTGCCGGTGACCAGCCCGCCGGGGATGACGCGGATGCCGGCGCCCAGCTCCACCGCGGGCACCAGGCCGAGCGCGGTGTAGGCCAGGCCGCCGAGCAGCGAGGCGATCGGCGACAGACGCGAGCCGGCCAGGACCGCCAGACCGGCCCCGGCCACCGCGATCACGGCCAGCCCGAGCCAGGAGACCGTGTACCGCGTGGCCATGGTCAGGCCGAGCTCGCCGATGCCGTACATGAGGCAGGCCGCGATCAGCGGAGGAAGGAGCAGCCCGGCGACCACTCCCAGACCATGACGGGCACCGTTGGACATGATTAACCCCGTTTGTTCGGCTTGTGCACCAACCTACCCTGATCGCCGGATCAGTGCTTGATCGTGTACTTGTCGCCGTACACCTTCCAGGTCAGCGGCGGCCTGAGGTCGAGGTTGCCCTTCCTGAGGAAGACGCGCTGCATGGTGTCGACCCGGGTGGTGTCGTCGTGGGCGTCCTCGGCCTTCATCGCCGCCTTCCTGGCGTCGAGGAACGCGTTGAGGTAGGCCACCTCGTCGCCGCCGCGGGCGGGGGAGGCGGCCTTGGCCAGCGCGGCCTTCCTGATGCCGCCGAAGCTCAGCTTGTCGGAGCCGGGGCCGTGCATGACCATGGCGTCGTAGTAGGCGAACTGGCCGAGCGCCCGCAGGCCGTCCTTCTTGGCCCGGCGGACGGCCGGGTCGAAGTAGACGCGGTCGCGCTCGTGGTCCTGGGCCCGCCGGAAGACGGGGTCGGCCGCGGCCTTCTTCCAGTCCTTGACGAACGGCCTGCCGAGGCCCTTGTGGGAGTCGGTGCCGTTGACCTTGCGCAGCGCGGGCAGGTACTTGGCCAGCACGTTCGAGGGCTTGCGCCTGGTGTAGAGCTCGACCAGCTCCAGCATGTCGCCGGTGCCGGAGCAGAAGCCGATGATGCCCGCGGTGTAGCCGCGTTCGTCCTTGATGTCCTCGATGTAGCCGTACTGGGCCTTCCAGTCCAGCGAGGAGTTCTCCGCGCTGGACACCAGCTGCATGGCGATGTCCTTCTTGTGAGGGTTGTTGAGGTCTGCGGGGGAAACGCAGGTCACGGCAAGGGACAGCGAGAGGCACATAGCGGTCAGCACCGCTGCAAACTAGCGCAGTGGGCGCAAAGCCGCGAGCTGCTCCGCGAACGGGACGACCTCGTCCTCCTCTTCGTCCTCGGCAGCGGCCCCGGCCGGGGCCGGGCGGGGAGCGCGGCCCGCCAGCAGGCCGGCCAGCTCACCGGCGGCCCGGTCGATGCGCTCGCCGAGCCCGTCGGTGAAGGAGTCGCCGCCGCCGCCCCAGTCCTCGGAGGCGGCGTAGACGGCGGTCGGCACGACCACGGCCCGCAGGTAGGCGAACAGCGGGCGCATCGCGTGCTCCAGCACGAGCGAGTGGCGGGCGGTGCCGCCCGTGGCGGCGATGAGCACGGGCGTGCCCGCCAGGGCCGTGTTGTCCAGGACGTCGAAGAACGACTTGAACAGCCCGCTGTAGGAGCCGCTGAAGGTCGGCGTGACCGCGATGAGCCCGTCGGCCTCCGTCACGGCCTCGACGACCTCGCGCAGCCGGGCGCCGGGGAAGCCGGTCACCAGGTTGTTGGCGATGTCCACGGCCAGGTCGCGCAGCTCGACCACGCGCACCTCGGCCGCGCCGTCCAGCCGCCGCCGGGTGGCCTCGGCCAGCCGGTCGGCGAGCAGGCGGGTGGAGGACGGCTGGGTCAGGCCGGCCGTGACGACGACGAGCTTCATGGGGGGATCTCCTTCCCTGGAGGGGTCAGACCTCGACGGCCTGGGACGTACGGGCCTGGACCAGCGCGGCGTGTGCCGGCGCGTCCGGGACGCCGGCCGGGCGGTCCTTGGCCATCTCCTTGCGCAGCACCGGCACGACCTCCTCGCCCAGGATGTCGAGCTGCTCCAGCACGGTCTTCAGCGGCAGGCCGGCGTGGTCCATGAGGAACAGCTGGCGCTGGTAGTCGCCGAAGAACTCGCGGAACTCCAGCGTGCGGTCGATGACCTGCTGCGGGCTGCCCACGGTGAGCGGGGTCTCGGCGGTGAACTCCTCCAGCGACGGTCCGTGGCCGTACACGGGGGCGTTGTCGAAGTAGGGGCGGAACTCGCGGACCGCGTCCTGGGAGTTCTTGCGCATGAACACCTGGCCGCCCAGGCCGACGATCGCCTGCTCGGGCGTGCCGTGCCCGTAGTGGGCGTAGCGCCGGCGGTAGAGGTTGATCAGGCGGATGAAGTGCTCCTTGGGCCAGAAGATGTTGTTGGCGAAGAAGCCGTCACCGTAGTAGGCGGCCTGCTCGGCGATCTCCGGGCTGCGGATCGAGCCGTGCCACACGAACGGCGGCACCCCGTCGAGCGGGCGCGGCGTGCTGGTGAACCCCTGCAGCGGGGTGCGGAAGCGGCCCTCCCAGTCGACGACGTCCTCGCGCCACAGCTGGTGCAGCAGCGCGTAGTTCTCCACGGCCAGCGGGATGCCCTGGCGGATGTCCTGCCCGAACCACGGGTAGACCGGCCCGGTGTTGCCACGGCCCAGCATGAGGTCCACCCGGCCGTCGGCCAGGTGCTGGAGCATGGCGAAGTCCTCGGCGATCTTGACCGGGTCGTTGGTCGTGATCAACGTCGTGGCGGTGGACAGGATCAGCCGCTCGGTCCTGGCCGCGATGTAGCCGAGCATGGTGGTCGGCGAGGACGGCACGAACGGCGGGTTGTGGTGCTCGCCCGTCGCGAACACGTCGAGGCCGACCTCCTCGGCCTTGAGCGCGATCGCCACCATCGCCTTGATCCGCTCGTGCTCGGTCGGGGTCCTGCCGGTGGTGGGGTCGGTGGTCACGTCGCCCACGCTGAAGATTCCGAACTGCACTTTAGTCACCATCCATGACTGTTGAATCTTTGACAGGTACCGTAGCGTCCCGGCCTCCGCCGTTATTCCATCATCCCGGTCAGGCGCCCGCGCGGGCGCGGAAGGCCGCCGCCTTGGCGCGGTTGCCGCAGCCGCGCATGTCGCACCAGCGGCGGGTGCGGCGATGGGAGGCGTCGACGTACAGGCGGGTGCAGGGGGCTGCCTCGCACTCGCGGATCAGCTCCGCCTGCGGGCCGCCGAGCAGCTCGATCGCCGCGCGCGCCGTCGTGGACAGCGCGCCGGGCAGGCCGCCGCCGCGCCGCAGGCCGCGCTCTTCGAGCGCGACGTCCGCGGGCGGCCGCCGGGCGGTCTCGTTGAGCAGGTCGCGGTCGGCCTGTCCGTACGGGCTGCCGTCGCGGGCGGCCGTGGCCAGCCGGTAGATCGCCTCGCGCAGGGCCGTCGCCCGCGCCAGGTCGTCGTCGCCGGTCTCGGGCGGCTCGTCGAGGAGCCCGGCGGCGACCGTCCAGCGGGCCAGGTCGGCGGGGGAGGGCAGCAGGTCGATGCGCGCGCCCCGGCGGTGGCCGATGGTGCCGGCGAGGTCGAGGCCGAGGTTGCCGCTGACGAAGGTGAAGTCCACGGCAACCATAGTAACCGCGTTGACAAGTTACTTTCGGCGCTGCCAAGGTTGCTAACCATTGAATCCGGTTACTTTGGAGGCATTCGTGGCGACACTCGTCACCGTCCGCGGCGGGACGCGCCGATTCGGCCTGCGGCACCGATGGGTCGTGCTGTCCGTGGGCGTCGGGGCCCAGGCCAGCTTCTCGGCCATGTTCTCCGGCATCCCGCTGACCGCGGTCTCCATGCGCTCGGGCTACCACCTGTCGCTGGGCTCGCTCGGCCTGGTCCTGTCCTGCCTGGGGCTGGGCGTGGCCGCCTCCGACATCGCGTGGGGCATGCTGACCGACCGGTGGGGCGACCGCCGGGTGCTGCTCGCGGGGCTGACCGCCACGGGCGCGCTGCTGGCGGTGATGGCCGCCGCCGTCACACCGGCCGAGCACGCCGGGGTGGCCCTGCTGGCGGCGTGCCTGCTGGCGGCCGGGGCGCTGGGCGGCAGCGTGAACGGCGCCTCCGGGCGGGCCGTCATGACCTGGTTCGCCGACGGCGAGCGGGGGCTGGCCATGAGCGTCCGCCAGACGGCCATCCCCGTCGGCGGCGCGCTCGGGGTCGCCCTGCTGCCCTGGCTCGCCGAGCGGTACGGCTTCCGCGCCGTCTACGCCGTACCGGCGGTGTTCTGCCTGCTGGCGGCGGCGGCCACCTGGCGCTGGCTGCACGAGCCGGCGCCCGCCGCGGCAGCCGCGGCCCCGGAGCCCGGCCCCTCCCCGCTGCGCCGCTGGGACGTGTGGCGGGTGGCGCTGGCCAGCGGGCTGCTCACCGTGCCGCAGTTCGCCGTGCTGTCCTTCACCGCGATCTTCCTGCACGACGTCAAGGGCGCCGGCGCCGGCCTGGCCGCCCTCACCGTGCTCCTCGCCCAGCTCGGCGGCGGCGCGGCGCGCATCTGGACCGGCCGGCGCACCGACCGCCGCGGCGGTCGGCGCACCTGGATCCGGGCCATCGGGACGCTGTCCGGGGTCGTGATGGCCGCCGCCGCGGTGCTCACCTCGGCGCCCACGCCGCTCACGGTCGCCGCCCTGGCGATCGGCGGCCTGCTGGCCAACTCCTGGCACGGCATCGCCTACACCGAGATCGCCGCCATGGCGGGCGCGGCGAGGGCGGGCACCGCGCTCGGCCTGGAGGGCACCGCCTGCTTCGCCTCGGGCTTCCTGACCCCGCTGCTCGTCCCGGTGGTGCTCGGCCTCGCCTCGTGGGAGGCGGTGTGGGGGCTGGCCGCGCTCGCCTCGCTGCTGGCGGTGCCCCTGGTGCCGGGGGCCGTGCGACCGGCGCCGCGGGCCGCCGTCACAGGGCGTTGATCGCCGCCGGGCCGAGGATGCGCTCGGGCGCGCCGCGCTCGGCCACGGTGATCATCGCCTGGCCGATGCGCTCGGTCGTCGTCACCGACGCCGGGAACAGCCGCCGCAGCAGCGGGTACAGCGGCGCGGCCACGACGTAGGCCAGCCGGTACCAGCGGGTGCGCGAGGTCACGCCGTGCATCGGCTGGATGTAGCCGGGACGGAACATGTAGGCGTGGAACGGCAGCGCGAGCAGCGCGTTCTCCGTCGCGCCCTTCACCCTGGCCCACATCGCGCGGCCGTGCGCGTCCGTGCCGGCCCCGGAGACGTAGACGAAGGTCGAGGACGGGCTGAGCCGGGCCAGGGTGGTGCCGGCCGCCAGCGTGTAGTCGTAGGTGACCCGCCGGTAGTCCTGCTCGCTCATGCCGGCCGAGGACACGCCGAGGCAGAAGAAGCACGCGTCGTAGCCGGACAGCTCGTCCTCGATGTCCGACAGGTCGGACAGGTCGGCGTGGGTGAGCTCGCGCAGCTTCGGGTGGACCGTCCCCGTGGGCGACCGGCCGACCGTGAGCACGGCCGTCACGCGCTCGTCGAGCAGGCACTCCCTGAGCACGCCGCGCCCGACCATGCCGGTCGCCCCGAAGATGATCACTCTCATGGTTCAGCCAGATCCCACCCGCCGCGCCGCCGCAGCACCACCAGATAGTACGCCGCCGACACCACCGCGATCCCGGCGGTGACGTACAGGCTGGGCCGGCCGATCACCGGGTCCAGCGCGTTCAAGTAGATCACGTACGCCAGCGCGGCCAGCGCCAGCACCGGCGCGAGCGGGAACCACGGCATCCGGTACGCCGCGTGGCCGGTCGTGCCGTTGCGCCGCCCGGCGATCGCCCCCAGGCACAGCGCCGCGTACACGGCCACGATCGAGGTGCCGGTCACCACCAGCAGGAAGCGCTCGTCGATGAAGCAGCAGGCCGCGCTGACGACGCCGGTCAGCACCGTGGCCACCCACGGCGAGCCGTACCGGGCGTGGATCGACGACAGCAGGCGGCTGACCGGCGCCGGCCAGGCGCGGTCCCGTCCGGTGCTGAACAACATGCGGGAGGTGATGAGGATGATGGCCAGCACGGCGTTGAGGATGGCCAGCGCGACGGCCAGCGAGATCACCGTGTTGGCCACGGAACCGGCGCGGGCGGTGACGAAGTACTGCATCATGTTCTCCGCGCCGAACAGGCCCTCCAGCGACGGCGCGCCCACCAGCACCGCCGTCACCGGCACCAGCTCGGCCGCCACGGTGACGCCCAGCGCCCACAGCACCGTCCGCGCGATGCTCTTCGGCGCGTCGTGCACCTCCTCGCCGAAGTAGACCGCCGAGCCGTACCCGTTGTAGGAGAAGATCGCCACGGCGGTCGCCGCGCCGATCAGGCCCAGCGAGGCGGGCACCAGCGCGCCGCCGTCGCCGGCGACCACCGGATGGGTGATCAGCTCGACCGGCGAACGCTGCGGACCGAACAGGCCGAGCGCCGCCACGACCACCAGCGCGATCATCTCGATGGCCAGGAACACCCCGGTCACCCAGGCGTTCAGCTTGATGTCGAAGACCGCCACGACGGTGGTGAGCAGGCACGTCACGGCCGCCACCAGCGGCCCGTCCAGCCCCGGGAGGACGACCGACAGGTACGCGCCCACGCCCAGCGCGATGACGGCGATGATGAGCAGCTGCGTGATGAGGATCAGCCCGAGCACCACGAACCCGGGCAGCCGGCCGAGCGTGCGGGCGGTGATGGCGTACTCGCCGCCGGTGAGCGGGAACGCCGAGCCCAGCTCGGCGTAGACGAAGGCCATGAACACGCCCACGACGGCGCCGGCCAGGTAGCTGAGGATCGCGCCGCTGCCGGCCTGGGAGATCACGCCGGGGGCGATGATGAAGACCGAGGACGCGGGGGTGATGGCGGACAGGGTGAGGAGGAGGGTGCCGAGGAGCTTGAGTCCCCGGTGCAGGTGTGGATGGGCGGCCGTTGATGCCACGACGCCTCCTTGGGGGGTTCCTTGAGCGAGTATCAAAGAACTATCGGCGGCGTTCGTCAAGGACGGCTTGCGTTTTTTGAAGCGTCTATGAAGAATCGCGGCCATGGCGCGACCCAGCCGGGCCCGGGAGAAGCGGGCCGAACTCGTCTCCGCCGCCCGCCGGGCGGTGCTCGAACGCGGCATCCTCGACCTGCGGCTGCGCGACGTCGCCGAGGTCGCGGGCATGTCGGCGGGGTCGGTGCTGTACTACTTCCCGAGCATGGCCGGCCTGCTGCAGGAGGTGCAGCGCGAGGCGGTCGACCGGTTCTGCGCCGCCCGCGAGGCCGCCGCCGCCCGCGAGCCCGACCTGCGGCGGCGCCTGGTCATCACCATCGGCAGCGGCCTGCCCGCCGGTCCCGGCGACGAGCTGTGCGTGCTGCTGTACGAGCTGGGGGCGCACGCCCGGCGCGACCCGGCGTACGCGGCCCAGCACATCCGGCTGTACGAGCGGCAGGTGGCCCTGTACGCCGCGATCCTGGAGGCGGGGTCGGCGACCGGCGTCTTCACGCTGACCCGGGACGCCATGACGATCGCCCGGAACCTGGTGGCGCTGGAGGACGGGCTCGGGTTGCACCTGCTGGACGCGGTGCAGCCGTTCGACACGGAAACGGCCCGCGACCTCCTCCTCGCCTACGCCACAGACGCCACCCACTGCCCCTTGCCACGCCCATGACCCTTCCCCACCCGGCCCGTCCGCGCTGCCCTTCTCCGCATCGCAGGTGCGTGGCCCTGCTACGTCCCCCGCCCCTCCCCCCTGTCCCGCCCGTGCGCCGACCGATGGCGGCGACGCCGTGCGATCATCACCCCGTGACGTCCCCCCTTGATCCCAGTGCGCGCAAGTACGGCAGCCTCGGGCTGGCCCTGCTCTGCGCAGCAGCCCTCACCGGCTACGGGCTGGTGGCCTGGAGCATCTGGCAGTTGGCCTGGATGCCCACAGAGCTCCTGGTCAAATGCGGCATCGCGGCCGCGGTGTTCCCCGGCGCCGGCCTCGCCCTCGGGTACGCGTTCACGGCACGGAAGCCCAGGCCCGTACGGATCTTCGCGGTTTCGGCGGGCGCGGCGATCGGTGCGGTGGGCCTGCTGCTGGCCGCTGCCGGCTACATCTGGTTCTCGATGACAGCGAACGTGTAGCCCCGGCAGCGCCCGAGGGAACATTCGTCCAATCCTCCGGCGAGGGACAGCCGCCACAGTGACCCCATGACCAGTACCCACGGCGACACCACCGACAGCACGATCCTCTCCCTGGACGACGGCGACCTCCACGTCTCCCAGGACGGCCCCCGCGACGCCCCCGCCCTCCTCCTCATCCACGGCTCGGCGTCCTCGGCCCGCTCCTGGGACCAGTTGGTCCCCCTGCTCACGGGCTCGCATCGCGTCATCCGGATCGACCTGCTCGGCCACGGCCGCTCCGCCAAACCGGACGACCGCGGCTACACCACCCCCGACCAGGCACGCCGGGTCGGCGAGGCGCTGGACCTGCTCGGCGTGCGGGAGGTCGTGGTCGCGGGCCATTCCAGCGGCGGCGCGGTCGCCACCGCCCTGGCCGAACAGCGTCCCGGCCTGGTGACGGCGCTCGTCCTGATCAACACCGGGCCCGGTCTGGACGCCTTCATCGCCCCGGCATCGGCCGCGTTCGCCCCCTCGCAGTGGCCGCCGACCGACGAGCAGATCCGCCTGTTCGCGAGCCCTGGCTTCAGCCGCCCCGGCTACCGGCCCCCGGACGAGCTGCTGGACGAGGTGCGTTGCATGACCCTCCACACGCTCGCCGCCACCATGCAGGGCACTCGCGAATACCTGCACGAACGGCCCCTCCCTGACCGGCTGGCGCCCCTGGGCAAGCCGCTGCTGGTGATCTTCGGCGCGGACGACCGACGATGGCGCTCCTCCTCCGCGTCCGACTACCGCGTCGTGCCGGGAGCCGAGATCGAGCTCCTGCCCGGCCTCGGCCACACCCCCATCCTGGAGGACCCCCAGCAGACCGCCATCCCCCTCCTCGCCTTCACCACAACCCACGCCAAACAACCACACTGAGGCCGCCGAGCAAGGAAGCGGCCGAGCCAGGAAGCCGTCCCGGGGCAGGGTCACCGGGCTGTGCGCCAGCTCTGTTCCTCCACCAGCTCCTGGCTGCGCCAGCCACCCGAGGTGCGCCGCATGCGGTGGTGGTACCAGCCGCCGCCGTGCAGGAACCCCTTGGCGTCGGCCGCGACCATGTCCCGCGTGGGGGCGAGCGTGTCGGTGAACGGCGCGCTGACCCGCGCCTCGTCCCCGGCCAGGACGATCCGCGCGGCCCCGATCAGGTGCAGGCGTCCCGGCCAGTGCGGCAGCACCTCGGCGAGCCAGCTCTTGACCTCCGCCAGCCCGCCCCTGATCCCGCCCGCGGACCGGTAGTCGATGACCGCCTCGGGGCTGAACACCTCGTCGAGCAGATCCCACTGGCCGGAGTCGACGGCCAGCGAGTAACGGGCCAGCAGGTCGGTGATCTCCAGGCGGTCGGCGATCTCCTGAACGTCCATGCCACTGATCGAACCAAACGCTTGCTACAAGCGCCAGGCCCTCGCGCCGGGGAAGGACCGCGAAAAAACACCAGGCCCCCGCGCCGGGGAAGGGCCGTGAAAAAGCGACAGCCAGGTCGGCGACCCGCCGACCTGGCTGATGAGAGATGGTGGACGATACTGGGATTGAACCAGTGACCTCTTCCGTGTCAGGGAAGCGCTCTCCCGCTGAGCTAATCGTCCTTCGTAGAGGTGGCGACGGGATTTGAACCCGTGTGGACGGCTTTGCAGGCCGCTGCCTCGCCTCTCGGCCACGCCACCGAGCCGGAAGCTCCGAGCGGAAGACGGGATTCGAACCCGCGACCCTCACCTTGGCAAGGTGATGCTCTACCACTGAGCCACTTCCGCGTGCGCCCCGCTCGTGCCGGGCGACGAGAGAACTCTAGCGAATCATCGCCGAGTCCCCAAACCGGACCGCTTCCGCGCAGGTCGTCCCCGGTGCGGCCCAGCCGTGCCCCGCCCCGGAGCAGGGCACGGGCCAGGCGCCCCGGTCAGCGGCCCAGCTGCATGCCCGCCGGATGCGGCCCCTCCGTCTCCAGCCGGTACTCCCGGCCCGACACCGCCCGGTTGTCGTCGATGACCCGCTCCGACGGCGGCTTGTCCCCGCCCATGACCGCCTCCTGCATGCGCGTGAACCGCTCGTGGGCCTCCTGGACGTACCCGGTGCCCAGCGTGGTGCAGTCGATCTGGGTGGCCAGCAGCTCCCGCAGGTACGCCTTGTTCGGCTCGAACGTCACCGGCGGCGGCAGCTCGGGAGCCAGCACCTGGTCGGGATCCCGCCCGTCGAACCGCTTGAACAGCTCGCAGGCCAGCCGCAGGTGCTCGATCTCCATGTTCAGGTGCAGCTCCCAGACGGCCTTCACCCTGGGGTCGGACTCGGTCTCCATGAACGAGTGGTAGAGGTAGCACTCGTTGTACTCGTGGTTGAGCAGCATCTCCCACCAGCTCTCGCCCGGGTCGACCAGCGACTCGTAGTGGGTGACGTGCTCCTCCTCCACCATGGCGATCTCCTGGTAGAGCTGCCGGGCGATCGGCTCCATGGCCAGCGGCCCGACGTTCATGTAGAAGTTCATGGTCTGCTGCTCGGCCGCCATGACGGTCAGGGCGTGCAGTTTCGACAGCGGCTCGGTGCGGTGCCGGTCGTACGGCTCGCGCACGTTGTCGACCGGGTCGCGGTGGTGCAGGTACGTCGGCCGTCCCGGCATGACCTCGGTGACCCCGTCCACGATCTTCTCGGCCTTGCGGTGCTCGATCATCTCGTAGAGGTTGGCGTACCGGTAGAGGTGGTCGAAGTCCTCCAGCACCCCGAACTGGTACGCCTGCGTCAGGTACGGGTCCGGCTCCATGCGCGCCACCCACGCCGTCAGGTCCACCGCGACCTGCTCGTAGGCGATGGTGGTCTCCAGCACCGACGAGACGCCGGGCAGCAGCCAGTTGACCGCCTTCTGCTGCTGCGCCTCGATGTAGCGCACCCGGGCGAGCTGCCGCTTCAGCTCCAGGTCGGTGCAGTGGCGGGCGAGCTGGTGGCTGAACAGGACCGCCTCGGTCTCGATGCCGTTCATCGTGATGATCCGGCACCGGGTGTACGGGTCGGCGTGGTCGGGATCGATGGGCGAGACGTTGAGCTCCCGCCAGTCGCGCAGCTGCTCGTCCAGCGGGATGCCCCGCTCCTGAAGTGGGTCGAAGGCCATGTCGCTGCGCCTACCCGCGGCCTGGTGGGGCAACCTCCGCGTTGCGTCGCCGAACGATCCGCGTTCGGTAAGGAGGAGCGTGCCCGACCGGCGCCCGGGTAGGCCGCTGGACGTGGCTGAACACGATGTCATCGACGTGCTGATGGCCCAGCACGGCCAGATCAGGGACCTGTTCGACGAGGTGGAGCAGGCGCCGCCGGAACGGGTGGAGGAGGCGTTCGAGCGGCTGATCCGCCTGCTGGCCGTGCACGAGACCGCCGAGGAGGAGATCGTCCACCCCTACGCGCGCAGGAAGGTGGACGGCGGCCCCGGCGTGGTGGCCGACCGGCTGGCCGAGGAGAACCGGGCCAAGCGGCTGCTCGTCGAGATCGACCGGGCGGGCGTGGACGACCCGGCGTTCTGGGAGAGGCTGGCCGAGCTGCGCACGGCGGTCACCATGCACGCCCGCAGCGAGGAGCGCTACGAGTTCGCCCAGCTCCGCAACAGCACCTCGGTCGTGGAACGCCGGGCCATGGCGGCGGCGGTGCGGGCGGCCGAGGCGGTCGGGCCGCTGCGGCCGCGTCCCGGCGTGGAGTCGGCCACGAAGAACGTGCTGATCGGCACGCCCCTCGCGCTGATGGACCGGGCCCGCGAGATCATCAGGAAGGCCCTGGGGAGCGGCTGACACTTCGTCCCCGGGCGAAATGTCGGTGCGTTAGCGTCGTGGGCATGGAGCACATCGCCCGTGACGCCGACATCGCGCCCGTCGCCGCCCTCATCGCCGACCCCACCAGGGCCGCCATGCTCACGGCGCTGCTCGGCGGCCGGGCCCTGGCCGCCGGCGAGCTGGCCAGGGTCGCCGGGGTGAGCGCCGCGACCGCCAGCGCCCATCTGGCCCGGCTGCTCGACGGAAGCCTGGTCGACGTCGTCCGGCAGGGCCGCCACCGCTACTACCGGCTGGCCGGGCACGAGATCGCCGAGGTGCTGGAGACCCTGGCCAGGGTGAGCGCCCGCCCGCCGGTGCGCTCCCTGCGGCAGTCCCGGCAGGCGCGCCTGCTGGAGGAGGCCCGCACCTGCTACGACCACCTGGCCGGACGCGCCGGCGTCGCCCTGCTCGACCGGCTCAGGGACGGCGGCTTCTACGACCGTCAGGACCTCACCTCCGACGGCGAGCGGCTGCTGACGGGCCTGGGCGTGGACGTCGAGGGCGCCCGCAGAGCCAGGCGGCGCTTCGCCCCGGAATGCCTCGACTGGACCGAGCGCCGGTCGCACCTCGGCGGCGCCCTCGGCGCCGCGATCACCGACGTCCTGCTGGAACGCGGCTGGTACCGGCGCGGATCGGTGCCGCGCGCTGTGGTGCTCACCGACGAGGGCAGGGAGGGGCTGGCGGCGATCTTCCCGAGTAAGGAGCTAACATCGGGTACGCCGGTTACCTAAAGCGAGAGAGACGATCATGCGCGACAACGGAGTCGTGAACGTCGGCCCCGAGCCTTTGAGCTTCGACGACGTCATCAAGGTGGCCCGCCACGGCGCCGCCGTGCAGCTCACCGACGACGCGGTGGCCGCCATGGCGGCCGCCCGCCAGCGGGTGGACGAACTTGCCGAGAGCCCCGTGCCCGCCTACGGCGTCTCCACCGGGTTCGGCGCCCTGGCCACCCGGCACATCGACCCCGCGCTGCGCGCCCAGCTCCAGCGCTCGCTGGTGCGCTCGCACGCGGCGGGCAGCGGCCCGGAGGTGGAGACCGAGGTGGTGCGCGCGCTCATGCTGCTGCGCCTGCACACCCTGGCCACCGGCCACACCGGCATCAGGCCGGGCACCGCCAAGACCCTGGCCGCGCTGCTCACCGCCGGCATCACGCCGGTCGTGCACGAGTACGGCAGCCTCGGCTGCTCCGGCGACCTCGCGCCGCTGGCCCACGTGGCCCTGACGCTGATGGGCGAGGGCGTCGTCCGCGACGCCGCGGGGCAGCTCCAGCCGGCCGGGGAGGCGCTCAAGCAGGCCGGCATCGAGCCGGTCGAGCTGGCCGCCAAGGAGGGCCTGGCGCTGATCAACGGCACCGACGGCATGCTCGGCATGCTCATCCTGGCCATCTCCGACCTCACCAGGCTGGTCAGGACCGCCGACATCAGCGCGGCGATGAGCGTGGAGGCGCTGCTCGGCACCGACCGCGTCTTCATGCCGGAGCTCCAGGCCCTGCGCCCGCATCCCGGCCTGGCCAGGTCCGCCGCCAACATGACCAGGATCCTGGCCGGCTCCGGCGTCATGGCCAGCCACCGCGACCCGCAGGCGTGCACCCGCGTCCAGGACGCGTACTCGCTGCGCTGCGCCCCGCAGGTCGCCGGCGCCGCCCGCGACACGATCGCGCACGCCGCCACCGTGGCCGGCTGGGAGCTGGCCAGCGCCGTGGACAACCCGGCCGTGCTCGACGACGGCCGGGTGGAGTCCAACGGCAACTTCCACGGCGCGCCCGTGGGCTACGTGCTCGACTTCCTCGCCGTCGTGGCCGCCGACCTGGCCTCGATGTCCGAACGCCGCACCGACCGCTTCCTCGACGTGGCCCGCAACCACGGCCTGCCCGCGTTCCTGGCCGACGACCCCGGCGTCGACTCCGGCCACATGATCGCCCAGTACACCCAGGCCGCGATCGTCTCGGAGCTGAAGCGGCTGGCCGTGCCCGCCAGCGTCGACTCCATCCCCAGCTCGGCCATGCAGGAGGACCACGTCTCCATGGGCTGGTCGGCGGCGCGCAAGCTGCGCAGGTCGGTCGACGGGCTGACGCGGGTGCTGGCCGTCGAGGTGCTCACCGCGGCCCGCGCGCTCGACCTGCGCGCCCCCCTGGAGCCCGCGCCGGCGACCGCGGCCGTGGTCAGGGCGCTGCGCGAGAACGTGCCCGCGCCGGGCCCCGACCGCTTCCTCGCCCCGGAGATCGAGTCCGCCGTGCGGCTGGTGGCCGAGGGCGGCGTCGTGGCCGCGGTGGAGTCGGTCACCGGGCCGCTCGACTAGCCTCCCGCGCTCAGCGGGGGAGTGCGACGATCAGGTCCATCTCCATCACCAGCCCCGGCCGGAACAACTTCGACACCTCGACGGTCGTGCTGGCCGGGGGAGTGCCGGTGACGTACCGGCTGCGCACGTCCCTGAGCTGGAGGATGTCGTCCATGTCCGTCAGGTACGTGCGGATGAAGGCGACGTCCTGCCAGGTCGCGCCCTGGTCGGCCAGGATGCGCGTGGTGACCGCGAAGATGTGCTCGGCCTGGTCCTTCAGCGAGCCGGGGGCCACCACGTGCCCCTGCTCGTCGAAGGCGGCCTGGCCGGAGACGTAGAGCATGTCGCCGACCCGCACGGCGTGCGAGTAGGCGCCGTTCGTGGCCGGGATCGTGGACAGGTTCAGCGGCACCGCGCGCGCGGCCGGGCCGCCGCCGACGTGCTCGGCCACCGCCGTCAGGTCGCGCTCGCCCAGCCCGGCCGCCCGTGCCTCCTGGAGGCGTCGCCGGGCGGCCGTGGCCATCGACGCGCCCTCCCACGCGGCCAGCTCCAGGTCCTTGGCGGCCAGGCCGAGCGAGTACCGGGTCTCGGCGGCGGGCGTGCGCAGCCGTTCGGCGACCTGGCCGAGCGGCGTGCCGGCCAGCACGTCGAGCAGCGCGTCCCGGTCCACGCCGTGCGCCGCCCCGTACGCCAGCGTCTCGGCGACCAGCACCTGCGCGGGCACGATCGCGCTCATGACGGCGATCTTCATCGCCGCGCCGGACCCCAGCGGCCCGGTCTCGCGCACGCCGCCGAAGACCGACAACACCTCGCGGCAGCCCGACACGTCGCCACCGGCCAGCACCACCAGCGAGCCGTCCGCCGCCGGGCCCACGCTGCCCAGCACCGGCGCGTCCACCAGCGCCACCGACGCCGGCAGCAGCTCGCGCAGCTCGCGCACCGCCTCCGGGCCGATCGTGGACATCTCCACCACCGTCGCGCCGGGCCGCAGGCCGGGCAGCGCGGCCGTCAGCACCTCGCGCACCGCCGCCGGATCGCTGAGCATGGTGATCACCAGCTCGGCGCCGTCCACCGCCTCGGCGGCCGTCACGCCGGTCCCACGCCGCCACGTCGTCACCTTGTGCCCGGCCTCCACGAGTCGCCGAGCCATGGGGACGCCCATGCGTCCCTGTCCGAGAAATGCAATCACGGGAACAGTGAACAGGGATGCGAGGTATTCCACCACCGACTAGATTGCATGGCAGCCATGCATGAGACGAATGCCTTCGACCTCCAAGCTCTCCGCCTCTTCGACGAGGTGGCCAGGAGCGGCTCCTTCACCGCCGCCGCCGAGCTGCTCGGCTACACCCAGTCGGCGGTCTCCCGGCGCATCGCCGCGCTGGAACGGGCCGGCGGCGGCCCCCTGTTCGAACGCCTGGCGCGCGGCGTGCGCCTGACCCCCGCCGGCACCGCCCTGCACCGGCACGCCGTCGCCGTGCTCGACCGGCTGGCCCGCGCCGGCGAGGAACTGGCCGCCATCCACGCCGGGCGCGGCGGCACCCTGCGCGTGGGCGCGTTCGCCACCGCCAACGTCGACCTCATGCCCTCCACGCTGAAGCGCTTCCTGGCCGCCCACCCCGGCGTCGAGCTGCGGATGACGGAGGCGCTGACCCCACGGCTCATGGAACGCCTGCACGCCGGGGCGCTCGACGTGGCCGTGATCAGCGACTACCCGGCCGGGCTGCCCGCCGAGGACGCCCGGCTCGTCCGGCTCTGCCAGGACCGGCTGCTCGTCGCGCTGCCCGCCGGCCACCCGCTGGCCGCCGAGCCCGACGTGGACCTGCGCGACCTGGCCGAGGAGAGCTGGATCGAGGCCGCACCCCGCGGGCAGCCGACGCCGCTGGTGGCCGCGTGCGCCGCCGCCGGGTTCACGCCGCGCGGCGGGCTGCGGGTGGCCGAATGGTCGGGCAAGTTCGGGTTCGTCGCCGCCGGGTTCGGCGTGACGCTGGTGCCCGAGCTGGCCGCGCGGGCGGTGCCGCCGAACCTGGTGCTCAAACCGCTGCGCGAGGCCACCCCCGTCCGCACGGTGTACGCGGCCCTTCCCGAGGTTCCCCTGCCCTCCGCGCTGGAACTGGTCGAAATGCTGGGACAATGGGAGATGTGTACGACGGTTTCGCCCACTTAAACGGTCATCTCGCCACCGGACTCCGCGACGTGACGACCGACCTCGCCGCCCTCGACGGCGAGGGCTGGTGGGCCGTCGTCGTCGACTACGAGGGCACGGCGACCTGCGCCCGCTTCGACCGCGTGCGCCCGTCAGCGCTGCCCTCGCCCAGGAGCCCTTGGCACGGTCCACGTCCGGGCCAGTGGCGTACTTCGCTCGACCGCGCCGCCTACGAACGCGGCGTGCGCGCGATCCGCGACCACATCGAGCGGGGCGAGGTCTACCAGGCCAACCTCTGCCGCGTCCTGTCCGCACCCGTCCCGCCCGGCGCCGACCCGCTGGCGCTGGCCGTGCGGCTGGCCGAGGGCAACCCGGCCCCGTACGCCGCCGTCATCGACGTGCCCGGGCTGAGCGTGGTGTCGGCCTCGCCGGAGCTCTACCTGTCGCGCGAGGGCGACGTCGTGGAGTCCGGCCCCATCAAGGGCACCGGCGTCACCGCCGCCGACCTGCTGGAGAAGGACTACGCCGAGAACGTCATGATCGTCGACCTGGTCCGCAACGACCTGGGCCGGGTCGCGGCGGTCGGCTCGGTCGAGGTGCCCTCGCTGTGCGCGGTCGAGGAGCATCCGGGTCTCGTCCACCTCGTCTCCACCGTGCGGGCCAGGCTCGCGCCCGGAGCGGGCTGGCCGGAGCTGTTCGCCGCCACTTTCCCGCCCGGGTCTGTCACGGGCGCGCCCAAGTCGTCCGCTCTGCGCATCATCAATGAGCTCGAACCGGTCCCCCGTGGGCCCTACTGTGGTGCCGTGGGCTGGGTCGACGCCGACCGGGGCAGGGCGGCGCTGGCCGTGGGCATCCGAACATTCTGGATCTCAGCAGGCGAGATCCGCTTCGGCACCGGCGCGGGCATCACGTGGGGCAGCGACCCCGCGCGTGAATGGTCCGAGACCGAGCTGAAGGCGTCCAGGCTCATCTCACTGGCATCCTCAGGAGGAAACGCATGAACATCCCTGTCTGGGTCAACGGGGAACTGATCGACCCCGCGCAGGCCACCGTCTCCGTGTTCGACCACGGGCTCATGGTCGGCGACGGCGTCTTCGAGACGATCAAGATCGTCGACGGCGAGTCGTTCGCGCTCACCCGGCACCTCGACCGGCTCACCCTCTCGGCCCAGCGCATGGACCTGCCCGAGCCCGACGTCGAGGCCATCGCCGAAGGCGTCGGCAAGCTGCTGGCGGCCGCCCCCGCCTGGCCGCTCGGCCGCATCCGCATCACCTACACCAGCGGTCCTGGCCCGCTCGGCTCCGACCGGGGCAACCAGGGCACCACCTCGATCGTCATCGTCGACGAGCAGAAGCCGTTCCCCGAGACCGCCCACGTGGCCGTCGTCCCGTGGCCGCGCAACGAGCGCGGCGCGCTGTCCGGCGTCAAGAGCACCTCCTACGGCGACAACGCCAAGGCCCTGCTGCACGCCAAGAACCAGGGCGCCGGGGAGGCGATCTTCGGCAACCTCGCGGGCGACCTGTGCGAGGGCACCGGCTCCAACATCTTCATCGTGCGCGACGGCCGCCTGATCACCCCCACGCTCGCCTCCGGCTGCCTGGCCGGCGTCACCCGCGCGCTGGTGCTCGAATGGTGCGGCGGCGAGGAGACCGACGTCCCGCTGCAGGCGCTGTACGAGGCCGAGGAGGCGTTCCTCACCTCCACCACCCGCGACATCCAGCCGATCAGGCTGGTCGACCGGACCGAGCTGCCCACCGCGCCCGGCCCGATCACCGCCAAGGCCATGCGGATCTTCGCCGAGCGCGCCGCCGCCGACCTCAACCCCTGACCCGCCGTCGACAGGGCCCCGCCTCCGGGGCCCTGTCCCTTCATCCGCTCAGTACGACTTCTGCGTCTGGACGTTGAACTCGTCCATCTTCACCTGCTTGGCCGGATCGGTGATCGGGTCGTCGATGCGCAGCACGTCCAGGCCCTCGCGCATGTCGCTGGAGTAGATGTAGCCGTTGTAGTAGTAGGCCGACCACGAGCCGGCGATGCCGCCCTCCGGGTACGGACGCCGCTCGAAGAAGCCGATCTCCTTGGGATTGGCCGAGTCGGTGAAGTCCCAGATCGACACCCCGCCCTGGTACCACGACTGGACCATGACGTCCTTGCCCTTCACCGGGATCAGCGAGCCGTTGTGGGCCACGCAGTTCTCGTCCGGCTCCTGGTTGCGCGGGATCTTGAAGTAGCCGCGGCGCTCCAGCTTGCCGTTCACCAGGTCGTACACCGCGTCGGCGCCCTTGGTGCGCGGCGTGCCGGCGTCGCAGGTCGCCTGGCTGCCGCCGCCCAGCTCGTCCCCGAACACGACCTTCGTCGCGTCGTTGTTGAACGTCGCCGAATGCCAGATCTGGAAGTTCTCGGTGTCCCGGATCTGCTGGATCACCCGTGGTTTGACCGGGTCGGAGATGTCGAGCAGCACGCCGTCGCCGAAGCAGGCCGCCGCGGCGAGCTTCTTCTCCGGGTAGGCGGTGATGTCGTGGCAGCCCGCGAACATCTCGGTGTTCTGCTGCTGGGGGAAGATGTCCGGCTGCGCCACGACCTTGGCGGACTTGGGGTCGTCCAGCGGGATCTCCACGATCTGGATGTTCTGGTGCGGCGGCGAGCAGGTCCGCGAGTCCGGCTCGGGGCCGGGGGAGGAGACGTAGACGTACAGCTTGTCGTCGGCGGGGACCATGGTGTGGGTGTGGGAGCCGCAGTCCGTCAGCACCGCGCCGACGTAGCGCGGGCGCTTCTTGTCGCTGATGTCGAACAGGCGCAGACCCTCCCAGTTGCGGGTCTCCTCGTTGGAGTCGCAGCCCGCGCTGTCGCGCGGCTCGTCGACCGAGAGGATCAGCAGGTCGCCGTGCACGCTGACGTCGTTCTGCTGCGCCGGGCAGGACACCTGGCTCACCGTCCTGGGCTTGGCCGGGTCGCTGATGTCATAGATCGTGAACCCGGCGAAGTTCCCGACGAACGCGTAATCGCCCTGAAAGGCCAGGTCGGTGTTGAAGTTGTCGTCCCCGGAGAACGGGCCGGAGCGCGGGACGTTCGCCACGTGCTTGACGTTGGCGCTGGTCAGCACCTCGCCAGAGCCCGACGCCGTGCCCGACGCCGTGCCGCTTCCCTCCGAGGAGGGCGGCCGCGGATCAGCGGCCGGCGGCGGTTCCGCCGCGCACGCCGCCGAAGTCAGCAACAACGCCGCACACAACACCGCTCCGCGCAACTTGGCGAAGATCAACACGCGTCCCCTTTATCGCTCGTGGCCCACTATGGAAGTTATGCCAGCACGTTGGTGGCCGCGTACGATCTCCATCACAGTTGTGATGACATTTGCGCTTTCGGCCTGTTCTCAGCCGCCTGCCCCGGACATCCCGGCCGTCGGGACGGAGGCCCCCGTCCTGGTGCCCGCCAGCCCCGGAGCCCCCGCCCGGACGGCGACCCCCGGGGAACGCGTCGGCCCGAGCCCCGCCCCCACCGTCGCCGCCGACGTGCGCTTCGCCGAGGCGATGATCCCCCACCACCGGCAGGCCCTGGAGATGACCGCCCTGGTCGAGGCCCGTACGACCACCCCGGTCATCCGCGCGCTCGCCCGCTCGATCACCGCCGCCCAGACCCCCGAGATCAGGTCCATGACCGTCTGGCTCGCCGAACTCGGCCGCCCGGCCCCCGCCGGCCACGACCACGGCGCGGCGGCCGGCTACGGCATGGCCACCGAACAGCAGCTGAACGCCCTGCGCGCGGCCAAGGGGGCCGCCTTCGACCGGCTGTTACTGAGCCTGATGACCCGGCACCACCAGGGCGCGGTGAAGATGGCGGGGGAGGAGCTGGCCGGCGGCCGCGACTACCGCATGCGCCTGCTGGCCAGGGACGTCTACTCCGGGCAGAGCATCGAGATCGAACGCATGCGCCAGGCCGGGACCACCCTCCCGCCCCTCCCGTCCCCGCCGTCCTGACGCCGCACATGCCGAGGCCCCGGCGTCGGGGTGGACGCCGGGGCCTCGGGTGCGACGGTTCAGGACGGCCAGAGCATGTTGGTGAGCTCGGCGTCCAGGTCCATGAAGTCGGTCTCGCGCCCCGCGGGCACCTTCTCGTACGTGCGGTGGAGGAACTCCGTGAGGGGGGCCAGCGGCACTTCGAACAGCGCCTGCCCGAACGGCGAGGTGAGGCTGATGTGCAGGGTGCGCTCGCCATCGGCGCGTGCGGGCCATACCTGCACGTCGCCGTCGCCGACCCGCCGCACGATGCCTACGGTCAGCAGTTCACGAGCAAAGATCCACTCGACCGGCTCGTCGTTCCCTACGTGGAAGGCCATGCGGATGGCATACGGATCGTCGGCTGTGTAGCTCAGTCCGGCGAGCAGGGGGACGGTAGTACGGTCGGGGACCACTAGCCGAAGGCCAAGCTCGGCGGAGACGGTGGTGCTGTTCATCGTCAGCCAAACCTTTTCGTCGTAGGTCCCCTCTTCGGGGCTTTCACTGCTCTGACGGACTTCGTCCTGAGCTATGACGCGGAACGAAGAAACCTGTAGGAAAGATTCCGCCTCAAGGGCCTTCTGTAACGCACATCACAGCTGGACATTTAGGCATCTACCTGGCTAAACGGCATCAATCGGGTCGTATTTGCAAGGGTTTTGCTGTTGTAGAGCCTGCCCCGACGGGCTCGACCAAGAACGTTTCTACCGAAAAGATCGCGATCGGTGTCTTCCGGGACACGTCGATGGTATGACACCGACCCACCACGCCGATGGGCAACCGCCGCCTTTCGCTCGAATCCCTCGCGCCGGCCGCTCCCGAAGATCGCCCCACGACCGCTCCGTTTCGCCACCACCCCCAGAGTGCGGTATGGTTTTCCCCGTCAGCACCGCAAGGCGCCGACAGGGCGGGCGATTAGCTCAGCGGGAGAGCGCTTCGTTCACACCGAAGAGGTCACTGGTTCGATCCCAGTATCGCCCACCAAGGTCAAGGGCCACATCCCAACTCGGGAAGTGGCCCTTTTGATCTTTCAGGTGACTAACTGAGTGACTGTCCCCTCCGGGGGCGTCACCAGGGAAGATCCGGTCCATGACGGTCGCACCGTCCTGGATCTGGTGTCGATAGACCTTCTCGGTGACTGCTGATCCGCCGGCATGTCCGATCAAGCGGGTGGTGTTCTCGATGGGGACA
Organism: Nonomuraea sp. NPDC001831; assembly: GCF_042892035.1. Lineage (NCBI taxonomy): Bacteria > Bacillati > Actinomycetota > Actinomycetes > Streptosporangiales > Streptosporangiaceae > Nonomuraea > Nonomuraea sp. NPDC001831. The sequence goes on from NZ_JBIATU010000005.1 coordinate 376,908, forward strand.
CCGTCTGCGGACAACAGTGACACGAAGCTGTGCCGCATCTCCCGAGGCGTCCAGTCGGCACCGACCAGACCGGCCCACGTGATCACCTGGCGGAACTCGCGACGCACGGTGCCTGCGTCCAGCATGGTGCCGCTCCGGGTGGCGAAGACCAGTCCCGCATCCTGGCCTTGGCCCCGGGCTGCCCCACGAGCGTTCAGATGATCCCAGAGCGCCGGACGCATCGACGGGGGAGCTGAAGCGTGCGGCGCGACTTGGGAGTCTTGGTGTCCCCGACGGCACTCACCGACCGCCAGACATAGACGGCGAAGTCTTCGTGCTCCCAACCGGCTTCGAGGGCCGGCCGCCACTCCTGGCGAGCTTTGTCGTAGGCCACCACGTGCGACCAGGCGAGCCCACGCAGCTCCTCGAGGCGGGCACCAGTGAGAAGGGACAGGGCCACGTACGCCGAGAGCCACGGCTTGGCTTGCTCGGCAGCCGTGAGCACGGCCTCGGCTTGTGCGAGTGTCAGAGACTTGGATGGCCGTCCTGGCCTACCCTTGGGCAGTTCGCACAGCAGCACGACGTTGCGTCTGACCTTGTCGCAGGCCTGTGCTCTGGTGATGGCCAGTTTGAAGATTGAGCGCAGTTCCTGAGGGGTTCGCGTGGAGACGTGCCCGGCGCGATCGGCGAGCCAGCGATCGACGTCGTCGGCCGACAGCTCCCGAAGCTTGCGAGCACCGAGCAACGGGATGACGTGCTTCCCAGCCAGGACCCGTTTGGCCTCGATCGTCTGGGGGGGGGCGGCCGGCGAGCCCGAAGGTCAGCCAGTCGCGCACCGCGTCGGCGACGGTGTCGTGGCCCGCAGAGGTGAAACCGTCATCGAGGTCGCGGAGAGCTTCTTTGAGCTTGGCCTTGGCTTCGGTCTTGGTGCGTCCGGCGGCTTTCCTGGTGATGCGCTTGCCCGCCGGAGTACGGATCATCTTCTTGACTCTGCCACGCCGTACGTTCCTCAGCGGAATTGGCCTGGGCGCGATGGCGGCAACCGCCGCTGGCCCCTTCGGCCGCCGCACAGTCGAGGACTCCGGCATCTCGATTCACAGCGGTCCCGGACCTCAACCCGGCCGAGCACTTCCGCCAGCTCCACCAGGTCCTCATCGACAACGACAACCTCTTGGGGCCGCTCGGCGCCATCCCAAGAGTTCTGTGGCTGGCTGTATGACGCGGGCGATTTCCGATCCGCCCAGGAGTGGCTGGACCGGTCTCTGGAATGGTCATACGCGACTGCCGACCGGGACATCACCACGTACATCCTCGCGCGCAAGAGCCAGCTCGCCGGGGACATGGGTGATGCGACGACCGCCATCGACCTGGCCGTAGCAGCGAGCGCACGCGCGCGTCCGGATGCCCGGCTTGGTGCCATCGCCGCGACGTACGGCGCATACGGTCATGCTCTCGCGGGCGATCACACCGGCGCGAACGGGAGCTCGACCGAGCTCACGGCAGTCTGGCCAACCTTGATCCCGACCCTGCTTCGACCTGGGGCGCGTGGATGGACGACGCTTACATCAACGTCCACCGCGCACGTGGCCTGTACGCCCTCGGTCAGCATCAGCAGGCCGCAGAGGACTTCCGCACGGCCATCGTCGACCTTCCGGCCGGGTACCACCGGGACAAGGGTGTTTACCTCGCTCAGGAATCACTCGCCCACGTCGGTGCGCGAGAGCCGGAGGACGCCGCACAAGTCGGTCTCCATGCGCTCCAGGTTGCCGAGTCCACAGCGTCCGCTCGGATCATGACCGAGTTGGCGGGACTCGACACCCAATTGGAACGCTGGCCGAAAATTCCCGCTGTAGCGGAGTTCCGCCAGGCGTTCGACGCTCTGGTGCCGCGACAAGCTCAGGATCCATAGAAGTCGATCTAAGGATTGTTCGCCATGCCCCAGCGTTCGTACGTCCTGCTGAGCGTTGCAATGTCGGTCGATGGCTACATCGACGACGCCACCCCTGAAGGGCTGCTGTTGTCCAATGCCGCAGACTTCGACCGGGTCGACCAGGTCCGCGCCGAGAGTGATGCCATCCTGATCGGCGCGGCCACCATGCGCAAAGACAACCCTCGGCTTGGTCAACTCCGAGGAGCACAGAGCCCAGCGAGAGACGCAAGGACTCCCCGCCCACCCACTCAAAGACACCATCACCGGGAGTGGAGACCTGGACTCCGCTCTGAAGTTCTCACCACGGGCGACGGCAAAGTCGTCTACTGCCCAGACTCAGTGGTGCCCAAGGTTCGGGAGACGTTGGGCTCGCTGACCGATGTCGTTGGCACCGGTCCTACGCTTGACCTGTCCGCGATGTTCGATGATCTGGAATCGCGAGGAGTACGCCGGCTGATGGTCGAGGGCGGCAGCACGATTCCATACACAGTTTCTCACTCAAGGGCTGGCCGACGAGATCCACCTCGCGATCGCGCCCATTTTCGGTAGTGACTCGGCAGCTCCCAGGTTCGTTCACGATGGCATCTTTCCGGGAGGGGCAACCCATCGGATGAAGGTCGCCGGCATCCATACTGTTGGCGATGTCGTCCTGATCCGCTACCTGCCCAAGGAAGTCTCTGGGAACTCCACCTCATGAACGCAACAGAGGCGAGTGACATAGTCCGTCACTGGCTCATCAAGGCAATCGACCTGGCGAAGCAGTGTCCGCACTTGTCTACGGCATTCTCAGTCGGGGCAGTCATGGTAGGTCAGCAAGGCCAAGAGATAGCGAGCGGGTATTCACGCGACATAGACGCTCATGTTCATGCCGAGGAGCCAGCGCTTTCAGAGTCGATTCGATCTCACTGATTAGTGCGACGCTCTACAGCAGCTTGGAGCCGTGCTCAACCCGAAAGTCACGCCCAACGAGCTGTACGGAACTCATCCTGAGGGCTGGTATCCCTCGCGTTGTGATCGTATGGCGAGAACCCAGCCTTTTCGTAGCGGACTGCCAAGGAGTGGAACTCCTCCAGGCCCACGGCGTCGAGGTCGTCGAGCTGGACGACCTTGCCGGCGCGGTCCGCACTGTTGGTATGCCTGTGAGCCAATAGGCCATTGGGGCCTGTGAGAACTTTCTTTCTCATAATTGAAGCGGCCGTGACCGGGCCGCACGTGCCGCCAACGCGGCACGGGCCGGGCACTCCCACTTGGCTCCCGTGCCCGACCCGCAGTAACGCCGGTCGGCTGGCACGGGCAAAGGACAGGGCCGCAAGGCAAGTGCACTACTCGGGTCAGCGGGCCGAGCTCATCAGCGCACCACAGCCAGCCACAGGGCCGAGTTTAGAACATGCCTCCGGCGGGGGCACCCCGGCTCCGGGCTGGCCAAGATCGCGGCGAACGGTGGGGGAGTGGTTGCGGTGGAAACCTGTCCGCCTGCCGTCGCCCCAGAACAAGCTCTAGCAGACCAGCCGCGGGGCCGCCTTCGCTCCATCGCGGCCGTCACACCAGGCGCGGCAGAGCGTACGCATTTACGCCGCGCACGAGGGGAGCCGCGTCCAGCTTTACAAAAGATCAACAGTTTCTCAACAGCGCCTGTGCATCCTGGCCTATGTAGAGCTTCGAACAAGCAGGAAGGAATGCACATGCACAGACGGATCCTTCTGATCGTGGCGGTGCTTCTCGGTGGCGCTGCGCTCTATCTGGCCCCAGCCAGTGCACATGCCGAAAGCGGTTCGGCAACTAATGGGAGTGGTGCACCGACGGCAATCGTTGCTGACTCGACACAAATCCAAGACCAGTGGCGTACGTACGCGCACTACATCGCGAAGAAGCCGTGTCAAGTGCAGGGGAGGTTCCTCATGCGAATGCAACTGGCAAAGGCCTACACGTGCACCAAGGTCAAGAAGGGGTGGTTCAAGGTCTGGCGTCTGCGGATCCTCAGCGTCGTCTGATCAAGCCGTCCCACCGGGCGCCACCTCGTTCGGGTCAATCGCAGGAGTGAGTGACATCCGGTGTGCCCAGCGGGCTCTAGACATGCGCATGGACGCACAAAATAGTGGGCTTGACCTGGCAACGCGCCTGGTTCCATGACGGTATGTCTTCTTCACGCCGAAGAGATCACTGGTTCGATCCCAGTTCGCCCACCCGTGAGGTGCAGGTGGAGGGGCTTCGGAGATCATCCGAAGCCCCTCCTCTCATGTCTGGGGGCGACGGGAGCCAATCGGGGAGCCATCCCACTCGGATGCTCAACCCGTCGGCTTCCCGCCGAAGATGGTGTTCGTCGGCCGGATCTGGTGGCGGTAGACCGCTGATGTGGCGCTGGTGCCCGCGTGTCCGACGAGGTCCGCGATCGTCTCGATCGGTACGCCCTGATCGCTCATGATCGAGACGAACGATCGAGACGAACGAGTGACGCAACTCTCGGGGGCTCCATGTCGTTCCGAGCCCGGCCTGCCTGGTGATCCTGCGGAAGGTGCGCCGCACGTTCGACGCGTCGAGCGGGCTTCCGACGTTCGTGCAGAACACCAGATCGTGGTCCGCCCATGCCTCGCCGGCCTTGAGCTTCTGGGCGGCTCGGCGGGTGTGGTGCTGTCTGAGCGCTTGGGCCGCCGGCTTCGGCAGCTTCCGCGCCGCTCGCGACGCTCCTCATGAGTTCGGGTGACCGCCTACCCCCATCCCCGAAAATCACGGCCACTGGTGGCCAGCCACCTTCAAGGGCTGGCGCCGCCTCCACGCCGTCCCCGGCGACGCGCTCACCGTAGAAGACCATCGGGCGGGGATCGACGCCTGCGAGCCGTACGTCCGCACCACCGTGTGCGGGCGTACCCTCGCCCTCACCTGCGCCGGCCTCTTCTCCCGCTTCTCCAGCCCCGCTGCGGCGCCTGCTGCGACATGCTGGGCATACCGAGAGGCAAGGGGACGCCTGTGAACGAGGCTGACGACAAGCGGCTCGCGAACGCTCTCGACGCTAGCCTGCCTCCAGAGGAGGAGACTGAGACCCGTGGATGACCTGATCGCCTTCCTGGGGATGATGCTCGACGACGAGGAGGGAGAAGCCCGCGAGGCCCTGGAGCGGACCCCCGACCAGTCGCCGCATGATCGGCGGACAGATGGTCACCGTGCCGATCCGTCCGCCAGCGTGGCGTACAGCGCTGTGGATGCCCGAACGTGTGCTGTGCGAGGTCGAGGCAAGCGGCAGCTCCTGCACGCCCACTCCCGCGACCATGAGTGCATCAGTTTCCTCGACCACGGCAAGCAGTCAGCAGTGGACGGCAAGCCGTGGGAGTACTGGGAGCCGAAGGACACCGCCGAGCATGGTTCGTGCCTCGTGCTGCGCTGTCTCGCGCTTCCGTACTCGGACCGTGAAGCCTTCGGCGAGGAGCGGTGTCCGTGATCCTTTCCGCCATGCGTCCTGAGGTGTCAGTTCTACTAAAGGGAGGAACGGTGACGTTTCCAGATCCGCCACGCCGCCACCGGAGGCACTGGGACGTGTTCCTGGGCGGCACCCTCGTCAAAGACCTGGACACCCTCACCCGCATCGCCTACGGGAAGGCCGGCGTCGAAGAGAGGGCGCGCACAGCCCACAGCCTCCTGGGCGACACCCGGCGCTTCTGCGACATCCCAGCGGAACTGATCGCCGAGTGCAGGCGAGAAGTAGGACTACCGGAGGGACAGACAGACCTGCTGGAGGAAACCGATGAGTGAGAAGCCCCTGCCGTTACCCGCCTCGCTGCAGTCGGCCCGAACCGTCCTGTGCATCCAACTGGCCCTGATGGCCCTGCCTCTCGTCATCATGCTGGTGGACCTCATGCAGCAGGCACTGGCAGTAACGGGCTCACTGCTGATCCCCGCGCTGTTCAGCGTCGTAGTCGCCGTAGCTGTCGGCCTGGTCATCGCCAAGATGAGATCACGCCGGCCGTGGGTCCGATGGACGGCCCTGGCAGTCGAGGCGGTCCTCGCGGTCGGCCAGGCATGGGGAGTGATCATCGACCCAAGCGTGGCTGGCTTGGCGGGTCTCGCCCTTGCCGTGTCCGTGATCTGGTGTCTCCTGTCGCCGACGTCGACCGCCTGGTTCAAGCAGGCAGCTTCGGAAAGAACGACACTTTGAGCGACCACCGTTGTGAGCGCCCTGCCGCCGCGCACGCCGATGGGCAGCCGTGGCGGTGCCTCGAATGCGGGCTGTTGTGGGAGGCGTTCCCAGCGCCGCCAGTCGCGCATCCCCGGCGGAGGATCGCCATCTCCAAGAACGGTGTCATCACTGCTGGCCTGGTGGTTGTGGGCGGGGCGTGCGTGGCAGCACAGGCGATATCCGATGACGCGTTGATCGTCATGGAGGGCTTGGTGGGCCTGGGCGCTCTCGTGTGGGCAGCAGTCGAGATGTACAAGAGCTCGTGAGACGATTGCTGCGTCTCTCCTGCGTCTGGCATACGGCAGTCTCTCACTAGACAGCTAAAGCGGCCTCCCACGCCCACGGGAGACCGCTCCGTCCCACGCGCTCGAAGACACTCACGACGGACAGCGCGAATGCGCCCGCGGCGATCGCTGCTCGGACCCGCGCATCTCGACCGAGGCCGGCAAGTCCGTCCTTCTCCCCGCGCTCACCTACCGGGCGTTCTGCGACGCAGACCGTACCGCGGTGTCGAAGGCGCTCAATGACCGCCGTTGCTGTTCGTCCGCGTCCACCAGCGGCTCGACGAGTCCTTCCGGGTGGCCGGCGAGCCGGTCGTATTGGTCTCCAAGTCGGCGCCCCTCCCCATCAGCCCGGCAGCCGCCGAGCTGATCCGGCTCATCCTCGCGACGCTCGTTTCCTGGGAGGAGCGTGTCCGCACCGTCGCCCGGCTCCGACCGCTCGACACTGACACGTCCCGCCGGCGACGGGACGGCGCGATCCCCACGCAGGCGTGGACCATCGTCTCCGCTTACCTGGACGCGCTCCTCGCCCTTGAGGCCGAGCCGATGATGCGCGACGGCGACCTGGTTGACCTGTCGGGCGCTGTCGCTGGCCTCGACACCCTGCATCCGGCGCACCGTTGCCGCCGGCCCCTCACCGACAATCGGCCGCCTCCACGCCACCCTGTCCGGCGTCTACTGCGACTGCGGCTAACACCGAGCTGTACGAGGTCCTGGACGAGGCCAAAGGCCAGTAGGACGGGGCGGGATGCCGCTCATGCAGGATCGAGTACGACCAGCACCAGTACGCGGACCTGACCAAGGTGAGAGCCGAGCCGGTGAAGACGTACCGGCACAGGACGGTAGGCGCGAGGCCGTTGGACGACGCGGATAGTCGCCGAGCATAGGCGTTGACGGCCGCTCGCAGAAGGATCACGCTGGGCCGATGGCGCAGATGAAGTCGCGAGTTTCAGACGTCTACAAAGGCCACCGGCCTGGCAGGTTCCCCAACAAAACCAAGGGCGAGTCGGGGAAGTGCAGCGCTCACAGCGATGGAGAAGACTGCGGCGGGAACGCTGACTACAACGTTCTGCTGCTGAGGGAAGACGGCCGCCGCATCTGGTACGGAGCCTGTGAGCGGTGGGTGAATGCCAACGACGACGTCAAGGAACACATCCATCTGCACGGCTACTCCACCGATTAGTCCTCCGGACGGGTATGAGGACACACCGACTGTGTGCGTCTTCGCTTGGGAGCACCCGCCCGGACTACCTCTAAGATCACGTCATGTTCAGTGAATTAGTCTCAGGTGTCTTCGTCGGACTGTTCGTCCTGGTCTTCGTCTCACTCTGGATCCTCTTCTTCGTGAAGCTGGTCCAGAATGCGCGGCGTCGCCGTGTGCTGAAGTACACGGACGCCATCAGGGCTACCGAGCTTGTCGGCCGGGTACGCCAGATGAAGGTTCGTGGCCAGCAAGAGCAGGCCGTTCAGCTCGTTCAGGACGAACTCGCCATGCCTGCCGAGGTCGCGCGATCCTGGGTCAAGTCCATCTGAGGATGACGAACCCCGCTCTGTTCACGCATCACTTTCAAGGTTCCGGTAGCGGGCCCATCCTTCCTTGATTTCGGCACGCGCCCTGAGTCCCGTTCGCGCTTGCACCCGCGCCATGTACGTGTGAACGGTGGACAGACGGACACCCAGGCGCTGAGCGATCTGGCGGTCCGTGAGGTCCTGCACCACCAGATCCATGTATGCCTGCTCGCGCGGCGACAAGGTTCCCCACGTCTTATCCAGCTCGCCTCGAATGCGCCCCAAGGATTCAGCGGCCGCGACGAGATCTTGCACTGCGTCCTGCCGCTCAGCCGCATCCAATTCTGGCGACACCACTTGGCCGGCAAGGGTCGCCACCTGCTCCTCCTGCTTGGCTTCCACTGCGGCGAGATCGATCTGTCCGCCGGGGAATTGCAGAGAGCTGACGCGGTCGATCAAACGTCCGAAGGCATCCCTGTGCCTCCGCATGATCAGCCACACCGCCAGGACGACAGCTACTGGCCATGCCACGGCGCCGACCAGTCCGGCAATGGCCTCGATCAACTTCGCCCAATCAGCCACACGCCGATACTGCCTGGCCCCTCAGGCTGCAGGTAGGGCTGTGGCTTGAACGTGACATCGAGAATCCTGCGATTACCGCAGGCTAGATGTACTGACCACAGAGGTTGGACACGGGGACGACGACACGATGTGGATGATCTTGTGAATGGGTGAGGGCCTTCGGGTCGGTGTGGGTCGCGTCCGGCTGCACCGGGCCCTGGAGAGCCACGACCGTCCGCTCGCCGCCGAGGAGACGGGCGTCCATGCCGGTATGAGCGTTCGGGGCCTTCACCGCGATCTGCGGGCTGTGACGGGTACGGGTCCCATGAAGTGGCTGCTGCCCCGCCGGTAGGTGGCGGGGCGGTCATCCCCGAAGACGAGTTCCGTCGACCTCTACCCTTCTGGGTTGAGCGGGAGGTCGTTCTCGGGTCAGAGGTGGTGGCTGTGCGCGCTTGGCACCGTGGAAAGGGTGAAACGTGCACTCATCATCACCGCTCTCACTGTCGCGCTGGCCGGGTGCGGCTCCACCCCGCCGCAGCGCCTGACGATTCCGAAGCCGACGGGCCCGCATCCGGTGGGGACCGTCTCGGTCCACCTGGTGGATCAGTCACGCGTGGATCCCTGGAACGGCTCGGGAAGGAAGCGGGAGCTGATGGTCAGCCTGTGGTACCCGGCTCGGGACGTGCAGTCCCACCCGGTCGCCCCCTGGATGCCGCGGGCGGCGGCGGACCGGTACCTGAAGATGAACGACCTGGAGCCGGGCTCGGTGCTGCTGGACAGGACCGACGGCCACGAGGGCGCGCCCGCCGACACGAGCCTGGGTGAGCTGCCGGTCGTCCTGTACTCGCCGGGCGCCAACGCCTCGCGCGCGTACGGGACCGGGGTCGCCGAGGAGCTGGCCAGCAGGGGATACGCGGTGGTCACCGTCGATCATCCCTATGACGCGGCGGTGGTGGAGTTCCCCGGCGGACGGGTGGAGGCGGGGCCCGAGGTGACCGACTTCGCCAAGGCGGTGAACGTCCGGGTGGCCGACGTGCGTTTCGTCCTGGACAGCCTGCCCGCCCTGGAGGAGAAGGTGCCCGGCCGTGCCGGGAAGCCGCTCTTCGATCGCGCGCGGATCGGCATGTTCGGGCATTCGCTCGGCGGCGCGGCCACCTCCTCCGCCATGTACGCCGACCCGCGGATCAAGGCCGGCCTCGGCCTGGACGGCGCCGTCTTCGGCAAGGTGGCGAAGTCCGGCCTCGACCGGCCGTACATGGTGGTCGACACCGACGGGAAGGGCGGCATGGCCACCAATCCGACCCTGCGTGCCTTCTGGGACGGGTTGCGGGGCTGGCGGCTCAACGTGACGCTCAAGGGGGCGGCGCACAACTCCTTCGGCGACGACGTCCTGCTCATCCCCCTGTCGGCCGGGCCGCTGGGGCTGGGGAAGGAGCAGCTGCAGGAGGTCGTGGGGACGATCCCGGCCGAGCGGGCGCTGGCCTTCCAGCGTGCCTACCCGCTGGCCTTCTTCGAGCAGACGCTGCGCGGCCGTCCGCAGGCGTTGCTGCGCGGCCCCTCAGCCGCCTTCCCCGAGGTCTCCTACCGCCGCTGACGGCGCCCGCCCGCCGGCCGTGACCACGCCGCCCTCGTAGGCGGCGATGACGAGCTGCGCCCGGTCGTGCGCGGCGAGCTTGGCCAGCAGGCTGCGGACATGGGTCTTGACGGTCGCCTGCCCGATGCCGAGCCGCTCGGCGATCTGCGGGTTCGTCAGCCCCCGGGCTACCAGCACCAGCACCTCCCGCTCCCGTCCGGACACCTGGGCCAGCCCCGCCGCCAGCCCCGCCCCCAGCCCGGCCGGGATCGCGGCGGGCTCGCGCCGGGCGAACTCCGCGATCAGCCGCGTGGTGACCGACGGGGCCAGCAGCGCCTGCCCTTCCCCGACGATGCGCAACGCGTCCAGCAGGTCGCCGGGGCCGGTGTCCTTGAGCAGGAATCCGCTGGCTCCGGCACGCAACGCCCCGTAGACGTACTCGTCGAGATCGAACGTGGTCAGCATCAGCACCCGTGTCCCGGCGGTCGCCGGGTCGGCCCGGATCAGCTCGGTGGCCCTGATCCCGTCGAGGCCGGGCATGCGGACGTCCATGAGCACCAGGTCGGGGCGCAGGTCGCGGGCCAGTTCCACGGCCTGCTGCCCGGTGCCGGCCTCGCCGGCGGTGGTCAGGCCGGGGGCGGTGTCGATCAGCCTGCGCAGGCCCGCGCGCAGCAACGCCTGGTCGTCGGCGACCAGTACCGTGAACGTGCTCACCTCTCGTCCTCCCCGGAACCGGTCGGCAAGGGCAGTCTCGCGCGGACGGCGAAGCCGCCGCCGGGCTCCGGTCCCGCCGAGAACGTGCCGCCGTGCAGGATCACCCGCTCTTTCAGCCCGGCCAGCCCGTGACCGCCCGCACGCGGCGCACCCCCGCGACCGTCGTCGACGATCTCGACCGCCACTTCGCGCCGGGCCCGGGTGGCGACGGTCACCCGGCACCGGGCCGGGCCGGCGTGTCTGAGCACGTTGGTCAGCGACTCCTGCACGAGGCGATGGACGACCAGGGCCGTCTCGCCGCCGAGCGTGAGGTCGGGCTCGACGTCCAGCTCCACCCGCACGTGTCCGTCCGGGATCGCCGCGACCAGCTCGCGCAGGGTGTCCATCATGGGCGGCGGGTCGTCCCGCTCTCCTGGGGCGTCGCGGAGCAGGCCCAGCAGGCCGCGCAGATCCGTGAGCGCCTTCCGGCTGGTCTGCTCGATGATCGTCAACGCCTCGCCGGCCTCCTCGGGGTGCGTGGCGGCGACGTGGTTGGCGATGCCGGCCCGCATCGAGATCAGGCCCATGCTGTGGGCGACGACGTCGTGCACCTCGCGAGCCACGCGCAGCCGTTCCGCCGTCGCCGCGGCCTGCGCTGACCGTGCGACGGCCTGCGCGGCGTGCGCGCGCTGTTCCCGTACGGCGAGTCCGATCGTCCAGGCCAGAGCGAGCAGCAGCCAGGCGAATGCGCACGCCGAGGCGGCCTCCGTCCAGGAGGGGGCGCCGATCGCGGCGCCGGCGGCGGTCACCGCCAGCGCGGCCGCCAGCGCCGTCACCGCGGTCCGGCGCGCCTGCAGCAGCGCCACCGCGTGCAGCGCGACGGCCAAGGGCACGAACGCCTCCTGCCATCCGGCGAACGGCGCGCACACCGCCGCCACCAGGACCACCGCGCACACCGGTACCGGCCAGCGGCGCCGCACCGCCGTCGGCAGGCAGGCCAGCGCGATCACCGGCACGGCCACGAAGAGTGGCACCCGGGCGGACCCCGGCACGGCCATGAAGAGTGGCACCCGGGCGGACTCCGGCACCAGCACCGCCGGCACCGAGAACCCGATCGTCAGGGCGACGGCGGCGAACGCGTCGACGGCGAGCCAGTGTCCCGGCCGCAGCCTGCGCGCGATCAAGGGACGCCGTTCGGCCATGCGCCCACCCTAGACGGGCCGGGCCACGGCGGCGTGCGCGATGTGGATCATGAGGTTGGTGATCTAGGGTGCGGGCATGTCGTACGTGCTCCACGGTGTCGTCGGTGAGTTCGACCGTCTCCGCTCCCTGGCGGGCGAAGTGCCGCAGGCTGTGGTGGCGCCTCTCGGGCAACGCTTAGGGCTGCTGCCGGTGACCGACGAGATCTGCGACGAGCTGACCGGCGCGCGGCGGGAGAGCGGGCCGTTCACGCTCATGTCCCCGGGGTTCGCCGGGAGACTGGAGGAATGGTCCCGCGGCGGCCGCCTCGCCTACGTGGAGGCGGACTTCTGGGGTGGCGACGGCAGCCAGGCCGCCGCCCTGTGGGAGAACGGCCGTCGGAGCTGGGGGCCCGAGCACGCGTCGATCCGGGTCGGACCGCCGCGCGACGACTGGCCGATCAACGCCGTGCTCGCGCGCCTCGGAGCGGTCGGAGCCGGCGCGGCCGACCTCTTCGACGCGGTCGGCCTCGGGCGGGAACGCGACCCGGAGGGGTGGCGCCGGGCCGGCCTGGACGCCCTGGACGCCCCCGGCTACGACGCGTGGGAGGCCGCCTGCCGCGCCAGGGAGGAGGCCGACGCCCGCGCCGCCGCCGACCGTGAGCGCTACGCCAGGCGTGACGACGTCCCCGTCGTGCTCGACGGCAGGACGGTGATGCGGCTGCTCGGCCTCCCGCCCTCCCCGATGGTGGGGGCCGCGATCCGGCACCTCCAGGAGGTTCACCTGGAACGCGGTCCCCTCACCCGCGACGAGGCCGTCACCGAGCTGCGCCGCTGGGCCCGGAGCTTCCGGAGGACCCGATGATGCACGCTGCGCCCGGCGGCGCTGACCTGCCGGTGTTGTCCGCCCGAGCGCCAGGACGGGAGGGCCGCCCGCGGCGACTTGGCCCAACCAAATGACCGGGAATTGGCTCTAGGTTGACGCTGATGTCGCCCCCCTAAGATCCACGATCATGAATTCTCTTCCGATGCGTCTCATCGCCGTGGGCGCCTTCGTGGCGATGGCCGCGGCGGCCACACCCGCGTACGCCGCTGCGCCCGCCGGCGACGTCGTGGTGAACGGCTCCCTGGACAACGGGGTCAAGGGGTGGTGGGCGTCCAAGAACACCCCGATCAAGGTGACGGGCGGGCGGCTGTGCGCCGAGGTGCCCGCGGGCGGTGACAACGTGTGGGCCGCCATGGTCGGGCAGAGCGGCATCGAGGTCCGGGCCGGCCAGACCTACCAGTTGAGCTTCGAGGCGACCGCCACGAAGACGACGAGGATCAGGTCGCTGGTCCAGGGCGGCGGCACGAAGCCCGCCGCGATCGTGGACGGCTACCCCGAGGTCGGCGGCAGCCCGAAGAAGTTCACCTACGCGGCCACGGCCAAGGCGTCGGACGCGGAGGCTCAGGTGTTGTTCCAGGTGGGCGGCGCGGACGCGGCGTACACGTTGTGCCTGGACAACGTCTCCCTCGTGCCCGTGCACCAGAGTGTGGTGAACGGCTCGCTGGACAACGGGGTCAAGGGCTGGTGGGCGTCCAAGAACACGCCGATCGAGGTGACGGGCGGGCGGCTGTGCGCCCAGGTCCCGGCGGGCGGTGACAACGTGTGGGCCGCGATGGTCGGGCAGAGCGGCATCGCCGTGACGGCCGGGAAGACGTACCGGCTGAGCTTCAAGGCGTCGGCGACGCGGCCGGTGAGGATCAGGTCGGTGGTCCAGGACAGCGGCGCGAAGCCCGCCCCGATCGTGGACGGCTACCCCGAGGTCGGCACCGGGTCCAGGACCTACGCCTACCAGAACACCGCCAAGACCTCGGACCAGGAGGCCCAGGTGTTGTTCCAGGTGGGCGGCGCGGACGCGCCGTACACGCTGTGCCTGGACGACATCCTGCTCACCGACTAGAACACCGGGCGCAGCGGTCCGGCGGACCGCTGCGCCGGCAGGCCGCCGGTCACCGGGGCTCGTCCGGCACGCCGGTGACCGGCACATCGTCCCGCGCCGCCGCGCGTGCCTGCTGCTTCTTCTCGCGGATGACCGCGTGGGCGTCGGCGATGGGGCCGAGATGCCGGAGCTTGTCGGGGTTGACGATCGAGCGGATGGTCTGGATGCGTCCGTCCAGGATGTCGAGCGTCCAGATGCTGACGATCCGGCCGGCGCGGTCGCGGATGATCGCGCCCGGCTGGCCGTTCACCTCGTGCGCCTCCAGCACCGCGCCGATCCGGGCGAACGGCGCGACGGCGACGGACAACACCCGGGCCACCTTCGCCAGGCCGAGGACGGGCAGCGTACTGCCGATCTTACCGCCGCCGTCGTTGACCAGCCGGACGTCGGCGGTCAGCAGTTCCCGAAGCCCTTCGAGGTCCCCCTCCCTGAGCGCGCCGAAGAAGCGCCCGGCGAGCTGGTCCCGCGACCGGCGATCGGCCTGGAAGCGGGGGCGGCCCGCGTCCATGTGGCGGCGCGCCTGCACCGCGAGCTGGCGGCAGGCCGCCTCCGACCGCTCCACGGCGGCGGCGATCTCCCGGTAGCTGAAGGCGAACACCTCGCGCAGCACGAAGACCGCGCGCTCCAGCGGGCTCAGCCGCTCCAGCAGGATCAGCGCCGCCATCGACACCGAGTCGGCCAGCTCCGCCGACCGCTCCGGGTCCTGGTAGGGGTCGGTCAGCAGCGGTTCGGGGAACCACGGCCCGACGTAGGTCTCGCGCCGGACGCGGGCCGAGCGCAGCACGTCGATCGAGATCCGGGTGACCGTCGCCGACAGGAACGCCTTGGGCGAGTCGGGCCGGGCCGCGGCGCCCTCGTAGCGCAGCCAGGTCTCCTGGACGGCGTCCTCGGCTTCGCTCACGCTGCCCAGGATCCGGTAGGCGATCGCGAACAGCAGCGGCCGTAGCTCCTGGAACTCCTCGGTGCGGGTCACGCCGACCATTGGTACCACCATGGCCGGACAAAGGCGACAAAGTGTCGCAGGTCACACTCGCCCGAGCTCACATCCGTGCGGGGCTGTCTCGTCCAGGGGGTGTAACAGCTGAAAGGAGCACTGCATGCAGAAGGTCTGGTTCGTCACCGGCTCGTCCCGCGGCCTGGGCCGCAACTTCGTGGCGGCCGCCCTGTCGCGCGGTGACCGGGTCGCCGCCACCGCCCGGAGCACCGCGAGCCTGAAGGAACTGGTGGACGCCCATGGCGACGCGGTGCTCCCGCTGGAGATGGACGTGACCGACAGGGCCGCGGTCTTCGAGAGCGTGCGGCGGGCGAAGGAGCACTTCGGCCGGCTCGACGTCATCGTGAACAACGCCGGTTACGCCCAGGTCGGCGCGGTCGAGGAGCTGACCGAGCAGGAGCTGCGCGACCAGCTGGAGACCAACCTGTTCGGCGCGGTGTGGGTGGTCCAGGCCGCGCTGCCGTACCTGCGCGAGCAGCGCTCGGGGCACATCATCCAGCTGTCCTCGGCCGCCGGGGTCATCGCCATGCCGCTCGGCGGCGCCTACCACGCCTCCAAGTGGGCCCTGGAGGGCCTGAACGAGGCGCTCGCCGGCGAGGTCGCCGAGTTCGGCGTCAAGGTGACCATCGTCGAGCCCGGCGGCTTCGCCACCCGGAACGGCAACAACCCCGACCCGCTCGCCAACGGCCACATGGCCACGACCGACCCGGCCTACGACGGTCTCCGCGAGCGTCTCGGCGCGATGGCGGGGAAGATGCCCGCGGGAGACCCGGCCGCCGCGGCGCAGGCGCTCCTGAAGCTCGTCGACTCCGCCAGCCCGCCGGTGCGGGTGCTGTTCGGCAAGGGCTTCCACCCGCTGATCCAGCAGGCCTACGCCGACCGGCTCCAGACCTGGGCCGACTGGCAGGACCTCTCGATCGAGGCGCACGGCCCGCTCCAAGCCGGCTGACCGGCCCGCTCGGGCCTGGCGCCTGCCAAGAGTGTCCTGACCCCTGACAAAAGTAAGGGTCCGAGCCTGTCTTTCGGGCATGTGGGGGGTGGTGGCGTCATTTCTACAGTTCTGTGCATGATCAGAACTCGCCGTAACCCCGCACCCCTCCTTCTCGCCCTGACGCTGGCCCTCCCGGCCGCGGCCGCGGCGGCGGCGGCGCCCGCCGCCGCCGCTGTCTCCACCGCGGGCGCCTCCGACGTACGCGTCGCGATCCCGCAGCCCACCGGCCGGTACGAAGTGGGGCGCGACACCCTGCACCTCGTCGACGCCGGCCGCCGCGACCCGTGGATGCCCGCGGCCGCACGCGAGCTGATGGTCTCGGTGTACTTCCCGGCGCGCACCGGCGGGAGCGCCGCGCCGTACATGACCGTCGACGAGGCGCGGCTGCTGCTCAAGGGGCAGCGGCTCGACGCCGTCTTCAAGCCCGAGCAACTCGCCGGCGTCAGCACGAACGCGCACCTGGACGCCCGTCCCGTCGGCGGCCGGCACCCCCTGGTGGTGCTCTCCCCGGGGTTCACCCTCAACCGGGCCACCCTGACCACGCTCGCCGAGGACCTCGCCTCCAAGGGGTACGTCGTCGCCCTCGTGGATCACGCCTACGAGTCGTTCGGCACGTCCTTCCCCGGCGGCCGTACCCTGACCTGCGTCGCGTGCGAGACGGTGGAGAGCGCCCCTTCCGACGAGGCGGAGAAGGCGCTGATGGCCAAGGCCGCGGTCAACCGGGCGGCCGACCTGTCCTTCGTGATCGACCGGCTGACCCGTCCCGCACGGTCCGCGCCCGCCTGGCGGCACTGGCAGATGATCGACCCGCGCCGGATCGGCGCGGCGGGCCACTCGCTCGGCGGCAACGCCGCGGCCGGCGTCATGGCCGCCGACCGGCGGGTCCGCGCCGGGGTGAACCTGGACGGCTCGTTCTTCGCCCCGGTCGCGGCCTCCGGCCTCGGCGGGCGGCCGTTCCTCATGCTCGGCACCAAGGTCCAGCACTCACCCGGCGCCGCCGACACCACCTGGACGCGGGACTGGCCCCGCCTGGACGGCTGGAAGCGCTGGCTCACCGTGGCCGACTCCGGCCACTTCACCTTCATCGACCTGCCCATCCTGGGGGCCCAGGTCGGGATCGTCGATCCGGCCGCGCCCCTGTCGGGCAAGCGGTCGGGCGAGATCACCACGTCGTACGTCGGCGCCTTCTTCGGCCGGCACCTCCGCGGCGAGCGGCAGCCCCTGCTGGACGGCCCGTCCGCCGCCAACCCGGAAGTCACCTTCCAGAACCCCTGAGGGCCGGGCCGGCTGCCTGCGCTCGCCGGCGCGCCCTGTCCGCGGGGCTGCCGAACGGGCTGCCGCCGCCGCCCTCCAGGTGGTCGCGCAGGCTCGTCATGTAGTGCTGCCAGCTGCGGCTGCACATGCCGAAGCACTCCAGGTCCTCGCTCAGGCCCTGGTGGTGGAAGACGAGCTCGGACGTGTCGTCGTCGACCGGGGTGACGGTGAACGTGGGCCTCGTGCCGATCCAGTCGGGCAGGAAGGGGCAGTCGACGACGGTCCATCGCACCGACGCCGGCCGGGTCGCCTCCTCGACGTGGATCACGAGTGGCTCGGGGGCGTTCATGAGGAACCGGAGCTCGCCGCCGGTCGTGCCGGACCCGGTCGCCGGGTTCCACCAGGCCGCGAGGCCCGTGACGGTGGTGAGCGCGTCGAAGAGGGCGTCGGGAGAGGCTTTCACCCGCAGGGTCGTCCGGTAGTCCGCGGTGCTGGTCATGGCCCGGTCCTTTCAGTGGTCGGAGGCCGATGCCGCGGCGGCGATCGGTTCGAGCTCCGTGACCAGCTCGTCGAGCTCGTCCGGGGTGAGCACGTCGTACGCCGGGGCGGCCAGCTCGTCGGTGAGCGCCTCGATCCGCTGCTTGGTCTCCCGGCCGGCGTCGGTGAACCCGCCGGCGGCGTCCACGAGGCCGCGGTCGCGCAGCCCGTCGACCACGGCGGTCAGCCGGGCCTTGGGCAGGTGGTGGATCCGGCCGAACTCCTCCGCCCGCATCCCGAGGGAGAGGGCCACGAGGACGTGGGCCTCGGTGCCGCCGATGCCATGGGCGACAAGGGCGGCGTTGTGGCCGTCGCCCCGGTGCTCCCGCAGCAGCGTCGCCGCGTGCCAGAGTCTGGCCACCGGCTCCTCGGGCACGTCGAGCGCCCGCAGCCCGGCGTACAGGGGCCGGCCCGCGGTCGGCGCGCTGAGCCCCGCCCGGGTGGCGAGGTCGGCGGCCCGCGCCAGACCGGGCGAGTCGGCGAGCTCTCCGATCAGCTGCCGCAGGGCGGCGGTGCTGCCCTGTTCGCGCACGGCGATCGCCTCCTGCGGGGTGATCTTGCCCCACACCCAGGGGATGTGGCGGGCCACCTCGCCGTCGGCGAAGTTGTAGAAGACCGCGTGGACCACCTCGGCCGGTGCCAGGCCCAGCGGTGCGGCGCGGCCGGCGAAGTAGCCGTCCCAGTAGTTGCGCATGCCGACGGCCAGGAACGCCTCGTTGGCCACCTCGGAGAAGGTGGCGGTGGCGATCGGCTCGGTGAGCTCGAACATGCGGTGGATCCTGGCCTGCGGGTGGTGGTGCTGCATCGGTCGGCGTCTCCCTGGTCGTGAGCGGCTGGTCGTGACAGTCCCTCTGGACGACTGTTCACCCTGGCTACGAACGACGCGGCCGGGATCCGACAACTCCGGCCGAGAATTTTCCGGCCAGTTTGTGATCTACATCGTAAAGACGCTCGACCTGTAAGCGCAGGTTTGCCCGTCACGGGATCCAATGTAGGTTAGCCTTACCTAATTAAGGAGCTCTGTGGTGGTTGATCCTTTTCGTGCCTTCGACGTCCAGGTTCGGGGCCTACGGCGGCTGAGCCCGTCGTTCCTGCGCGTGACCTTCACCGGGGATGACCTGCACGAGTTCGCGGACAACGGGTACGACCAGCGCGTCAAGCTGGTCCTGCCGACCCCCGGCGCGGGCGTGACGCGCTTCCCGCGCGGCACCGACTGGTTCAAGCAGTGGTACGCCCAGGGCGACGAGCGCAACCCGCTGCGCACCTACACCGTCCGCGCGGTCCGCCCCGAGTCCGCCGAGGTCGACATCGACGTCGTCCTGCACGACGACTGCGCCGGGCCCGCCGGACCGGCCGCCCGCTGGATCGCCGCCGCCGAGCCGGGCTCGCAGGCGGCGATCTTCGGCCCGAACGGCCTCTACGACGGCTTCCACGGCGGCCTGGAGTTCCGGCCGCCCGCCGGCTTCGGCACCGTGCTGCTCGCCGGTGACGAGACCGCCGTCCCGGCGATCGTCGGCATCCTGGAGCGCCTGCCCGCCCATGTCACCGGCGAGGCCCTGCTGGAGGTGCCGCACGAGGAGGACTTCCTTCCGGTCGCCGGCGCGCCGGGCGTGCGGGTCACCTGGCTCGCCCGCGGCGACGCCCCGTGGGGCGCCCGCCTGGAGCCCGCCGTCGCGGAGGCCGCCGCCAGGCTCCTGCCCGCGGGCGCGGCGGGCGCCGAACCCGAGGAGATCGACGTCGACGCCGAGATCCTCTGGGAGATCCCCGAGACCGGCGACGGCCCCTGTTACGCCTGGCTGGCCGGCGAGGCGGCCGTGATCAAGCGGCTGCGCCGCCACCTGGTCTCCGAGCGCGGCATGGACCGCAAGGCCGTGGCCTTCATGGGCTACTGGCGTCAGGGCCGCTCCGAGGACGCGTGAGCCCGCCATGACGACCGCCCCCCTGCTCCCGGACCCCACCGGCTCGGCGCTCCCCGGCTCGGCGCTCCCCGATCCAGCGCTCGCCGGCACCGACCTGTGCCTCGGTTACGCGGGCCGCCCGGTCATCGACGGCGCCTGCATCAGCCTGGCCGCCGGCGCCGTCACCGCCCTGGTCGGCCCGAACGGCAGCGGCAAGTCCACCCTGCTGCGCGCCCTCGCCCGGCTGCACCGCCCCGACTCCGGCGAGGTCCGGCTGGCCGGCGGCGCCGACGCCCTGGCCCTGTCCGCCCGCGACTTCGCCCGCCGGGTGACGCTGCTGGCGCAGAGCCGTCCCACCCCGACCGGCGTACGCGTCAAGGACGTGGTCGGCTACGGCCGCCACCCCCACCGCGGCCGCTGGCGCGCGGGCGACCCCGGCGGCGAGGCGGCGATCGAGCACGCCATGGAGCTGACCGGCGTGCGCGCCATGGCCGCACGCGTCGTCGACGAGCTGTCCGGCGGCGAGATGCAGCGCGTGTGGCTGGCCACCTGCCTGGCCCAGGACGCCGGCGTGCTCCTGCTCGACGAGCCCACCACCTTCCTCGACCTGCGCTACCAGGTCGAGCTGCTGGAACTCGTGCGCGACCTGGCCGACCGGCACGGTGTGGCCGTCGGCGTCGTCCTGCACGACCTCAACCAGGCCGCCGAGATCGCCGACCGGGTCGTGCTGCTCCAGAGCGGCCGGGTCCGCGCCGACGGCGCGCCGTCCGAGGTGCTCACCGAGGACCTGCTCACCGAGGCCTACGGCATCCGCGTCGAGGCCACGATCGATTCCCGCACCGGGCTGGTCCGCACCAGGCCGCTGGGCCGCCACCTGGCGATGAAAGGCTGAAAGATCCCCATGCGTTCCCTCCCGGCGGTCATGGCCGCCATGCTGCTGCTGACCGCCTGCGGCACCACGGAGCCCCCCGCCGCCCCCACGCCCCAGGAGCCGTCGGCGGGCGCCGCGGCCCCGATCACCGTGACCGACGCCCGCGGCAAGCAGGTCACCCTCGACAGGCCCGCGACCCGCGTCGTCGGCCTGGAATGGGGGGAGGTCGAGATGCTGGTCGCCCTCGGGGTCCAGCCGGTCGGCGCGGCCGACGTCAAGGGTTACGGCACGTGGGTCACCGCGGCCCCGCTCGACGCCTCCGTCAAGGACGTCGGCACCCGCCAGGAGCCCAGCGTCGACTCCGTCGCCGCCCTCCAGCCGGACCTCGTCGTCATGGAGTCCGACGACGCCGCCCTCATCGGCCAGCTGGAGAAGATCGCCCCGGTCATCGTCGCCAAGGGCAGCGACGCCGCCGCGAACCTCACCCGCATGCGCGACGACCTCACCCTGCTCGCCACCGCCGTCGGCAGGACGGAGCAGGCGGCCAAGGTGATGGCCGACTTCGACGCCGCCATGGCCGCCGGCAGGGCCAGGATCGCCGCCTCCGGCTCGGCCGGGCAGAAGTTCATGATGGCCGACGGCTGGAAGGACGGCAGCAAGATCTCCATCCGCCCGTTCGGCAAGGGCGCCCTGGTCTCCGACGTGGCCGAGCGGCTCGGCCTCACCAACGCCTGGACCGGCCAGGTCGACGCGCAGTGGGGCCTCGGCAGCACCGACGTCGAGGGCATGACCGCGGTCAAGGACGAGAACCTGCGCTTGTTCTACAACGCCTCCGACGGCGTGGACGTCTTCGCCGGCCTGGCGGGCAACTCCCTGTGGAAGTCGCTGAGCTTCGTCAAGCGGAACCAGATCACCAAACTGCCCGACGGCATCTGGACCTTCGGCGGCCCCCTGTCGTGCCGGCAGTTCGCCGACGCCCTGGTGAAGGCGTACGCCGGGTGATCACCGCAGTCGAGGCCCCCGCGACGCCGCTGCGCAGGCTCGGCGTCGCGGGGGCCTTCCTCGTGACCTTGGCCGCCGTCGCGGCCCTCGCCGCGCTCCACCTGACGCAGGGCACCTCCGACACCGACCTGTTCGCCCTCGACGAGCAGGCGATGAACGTGCTGGTCGCCTCCCGGCTGCCGCGGCTGCTGGCGGCGGTCAGCGTCGGCGTCGCGCTCGGCGCGGCGGGCGCGCTGCTGCAGTCGGTCGCACGCAACCCGCTGGCCTCGCCCGACACCCTCGCCGTCAGCAACGGCGCGTACCTGGCGGTCGTGCTGGCCGCCACCTTCGGGCTGAGTCTGCCGGCCTTCCTGTCCGGCGGCCTGTCCTTCCTCGGCGGCCTGGCCGCCGCCGCCCTGGTGCTCGCCCTGTCGGCGGGGGGCAGGACCGGCACGACGCGGCTGATCCTGGCCGGCTCCGCGACCGCGCTGGCCCTGCAGTCGGTGACCACCCTGCTCATGATTCTCTTCCAGGAGGAGAACACCGGCCTGTTCGCCTGGGGCAGCGGCTCGCTCGTGCAGAGCGACCTCGGCGGCGTCACCCAGATGGCCCCGGTCATCGTGGTCGCGATCGGGGCGGCCGTCGCGCTCGGCTCCCGCCTCGACATCCTCGGCCTGGGCGACGACACCGCCTCGGTGCTGGGCGTGGACGTCCGGCGGCTGCGGCTGACCGTCGTCGTGCTCGCGGTCATGCTCTCGGCCGCCGCGGTCACCGTGGCCGGGCCCGTCGGGTTCGTCGGCCTGTGCGCGCCGGTCGTCGTCCGGCTGCTGGCCCGCCGGCTGCCCGAGCTGGGCCGGCATCGCGTGCTGGTGCCGCTCTCGGCGCTGGCCGGCGTGGTCGTCCTGCTGGCCGCCGACATCGCGCTGCGCTTCGTGCTCGGCGCGCAGGCGGGCGTGGACGTGCCGCCGGGCGTGGTGACCGCGATGCTGGGCGCGGGCGTGCTCATGTGGCTGGCCCGCCGGCACCGTGACGCCGGGCCGGCCCGGCGGCCGCCGACCGTCCGCACCGCCGCCGCCCCCGGCCGCGCCGCCTTCGCGGTGATCCTGCTGTCCGGGACGGCGCTGCTGATCGTGTCCGTCGTGCTGGGCCTGCTCGGCGGCGACACCTGGTTGCTGCTCGGCGACGTCGCCAACTGGCTGCGGGGCAGCACCGGCAGGGCGCTGACGTACGTGCTCGACCAGCGCTGGCCGCGCGTCGCCGCGGCGGTCCTGGCCGGCGCCGCGCTCGCCGTCTCCGGCGCGGCCTTCCAGGCCGTCTCCCGCAACCCGCTGGCCGAGCCGGGTGTGCTGGGCGTCACCGCGGGGGCGGGCGCGGCGGCCGTCGCGACGCTGACCCTCGTGCCCGCGGCCGGGATCGCCGCGGTGTCCGGCGCGGCCGGGTTCGGCGCGCTCGCCGCCTTCGCCCTGGTCCACCTGCTGGCCTGGCGCGGCGGGCTCAGTTCGGACCGGCTCGTGCTCATGGGCGTCGGCGCGCACGCGCTGTTCAACGCGGTCACCGTGCTGATCATCGTCAGGTCCGACCCGTGGAACACCGCCAAGGCGCTCACCTGGCTCTCCGGCTCCACCTACGGGCGGGTTCCGGCCCAGCTGCTGCCGGTCGCCGTGGCGCTCGCGCTCTTCCTGCCGCTCGCTGCGTGGCTGCGGCGCGACCTCGACCTGCTCGCGCTCGACGAGGACACGCCCCGGGTGCTCGGGGTGCCGCTGGAACCCGTGCGGCTGCTCGCGCTGGGCGGCGCCGTGCTCGTCACCTCCACGGCGGTCTCGGCCGTCGGCGTGGTGGGGTTCGTCGGGCTCGTCGCCCCGCACGCCGCCCGCGCGCTGGTCGGCGGCAGGCATGTGCGGCTCCTGCCCGCGGCCGCGGTGCTCGGGGCGGTGCTGGTCAGCCTGGCCGACACGCTGGGCCGTACGGTGATCGCGCCCGCCCAGGTGCCGGCCGGGCTGGTCACCGCGCTGCTCGGCACGCCGTACTTCGTGTGGCTGCTCTGGCGCTCGCGCGCCGGAGGCCGGGCGGCCGCTCAGTGACCTTCCCGGGCGCGCCTGGGAAGGTCACGCCCACTCGGCGCCGAGCAGCCGTTCCAGCTCGGCCTGCGTGCGGTCGGGGTCGTAGCCGGGGACGGCCTCGCGCATGAGGTCGTGGGTGCGCCGCCGGACGTCGGCGGCCGCCCCCCGTATCGCCGCCAGCGTCTCCTCGGCCAGGTCCTGGGCGCCCAGCCGCAGGGCGCGCCGGTCGTAGCGGACGTCGAGGACGCGCCCGTCGGCGTCGACGGTCACCCGCACGTGGCCCGACGGGCTTTCGCCGGCGCCGATGACGGCCCGCAACTCCTCCTGCGCCGACTCCAGCCAGGCCAGCATGCGCTCGCCCCGGCGGGCGGCCTCGTCCAGCTCGCGTTCGCTGATGTTGGCGGGGTCGATCTCCGGCCCGAACACGCTCGGCCTCCTAGTAAAGGTCGTTGAGTGCCTGCTCGACCCGCGCGCGCACGAAGGTCTCGTCCAGTGGCGCGGGCACGGCGGCGGTGGCGTCCCGCACCCCGTCGGCGATCTCCCGGGCCTGGCGCGCGGCGTCGTCCTGCGCGGCTCGCAGCACCGCGGCGGTCTTCCTGCCGAGCGCGGCCTCGTCCAGGCGCAGCGCCCGCGGGTCGATGCGCAGGCGGGTGGGGACGCCGTTGCCGTCGGCGACCGCCTCGACCAGCCCGTCGTCGCTCTCCGCGCGGCCCTCCACCCGGCCGATGGACGCCCGCGCGTCGTGCAGCGCCCGGATGGCGTGGCGGCTCTGGGCGACGTACTGGTGCAGGTACTCGGCGTCGTCCTCAGGCGCGGGTGAACGCATGTCGAACCTCCGACAGTCAGTCACGTGAACGTTCAGTGTAGAGGTAAACCTCTGGGCCGGATTTGACTGGATATGCTTTCTGGGCATGACGGGATTTGAGATCGCCGCGGGGGCGGTGAGCCGTGACGGCGCGTACGTCACCGGCCATGGGGCGAACTACGAGGCCGCGGTCACGCGGCTGCGGCAGCGGGGGAGCGGCGCCCGGACCTTCGGCGGCGAGGGGCTGTTCGCCACCATCATCGCCACCTACAACGAATGCCTGCAGACCTCGCTCGACGCGCTGACGGGCATCGGCGGGCAGATCGCCGAGACCGGCGAGGGGC
This sequence comes from Nonomuraea sp. NPDC001831, assembly GCF_042892035.1. NCBI lineage: Bacteria > Bacillati > Actinomycetota > Actinomycetes > Streptosporangiales > Streptosporangiaceae > Nonomuraea > Nonomuraea sp. NPDC001831. The sequence continues at coordinate 401,497 of NZ_JBIATU010000005.1, forward strand.
TGCGCATGGTCGCGAGGAACACCCGGGCGGCGGAGAGCGCCACCGTCGAGAGCTTCGAGAGCCCCGGGTGGCGGTGACCCTCGACCCGCACGTGGCGGGTTTCCTCAACCTCATCGGTTTCCCCTGGCCGAACGACAACGAGGACGAGTGGCGGCTTGAGGCCGACGACTGGCGGGTCGTCCTCGCCGCGTCGTCGGCCCAGGGCGCCGCGGCCGACGAGTCGGTGCGCAACGCGTCGCAGTCCTACCAGGGCGACTCGGCCACGCACCTGGCCGGCCACTGGAACCAGGTCGGCGACGGCGGCGGCCACATCTCCCAGGCCGCCTCGGCGGCGAGGGTCGCGCCGGCCGTCCTCGACGGCACCGCGAACGTGGTCAGCGCGGTCAAGCTGGCCGTGGGCACGCAGGCCGCGTACGGACTGACCGCCGCCACCCAGGCGCTGCTGTTCGGCGGCGCCGCGGGCGGCATGATCGCGCTCGCCCGCATGCAGATGACCCGCCACGCCGTGGGCAGGGTGGCGCTCGAAGGCGCCGAGGGCACCGCCAGGGGCCTGGCCCCGGTGCTGAGCGGCCGGGTGACCGAGACCATGCGCCGCATCATGAAGGAGATGGAGAAGCGGCCGCACGCCCGCGACGGCATGCTCCAGATGGGGCGCAGGCGCGGCGGGGGCGGCGGCGGCAAGGGCGGGAAGGGCGGCGGCTACGACCCGAACGCCTCGGCGAGCTTCGACAACGCCGCGCAGCGCATGCACGGCAAGTTGCCCGACAGCAACGACGTCAGCAAGATGACACCGGAGCAGGCGAGGCGGACGGCGGCCGACGTCAGGAACAGCATCCTGACGCGGAAGATGAACGAGGCCCGGCTCGGCAGGGACTCCGGGCACGCCGCCCGGCTGGAGCAGGAGCAGCAGCTCCTGCGCGACCTCGACCGCAAGGCCGACGAGGGGAAATAGCACCACATGCAGACACAGACGGGCGACGACCTGATGGCGCGCATCCTCGCCCGCCCCGTGGACGACGAGGCCCGCGGCCAGGTCGCCAACGACCTGCTCAACGAGCTGTTCGACGGCTACCCCGTCGAGAACCTGCGCATCCTGCTGCGCAGCGGCGACGACGACGCCGTGCAGACCGGCGCCTGGCTGCTGTCGGAGCTGGGCGAGCCGGCCGAGCCGCTGCTGGACGAGGTCCCCGCCCTGCTGGCCCACCCGCGGACCCAGGTGCGGTTCTTCGCCGTCGAGTTCGTGCTGCTCGCCGCCGACGAGCGGCACGCCGGCGTCATCGCCCAGACCCTCGCCCTGAGCCGGACCTCCGACACCGCCATCCGCTGGAAGGTCCTGCACTTCCTGGCGATGGCCTCGACCGAACAGCTCATGGCGGGGCTGTCCCGGCTGGCCGACCCCGAGGTCGGACGGCTCGCGGCCGGGCTGGTCGCCGCCGACGCCGAGGACCCCGACCCGGGCGACGTCGTCGCCGCGCTGGAGGGCGACGACCCGGTGGCCCGCCTGTTCGCCGCGGCGATCGCGACGCGCATGGCCGAGGACGACGCAGCGCTGCTGCGTCTCGCCGCCAGGGTGAAGGACGAGGAGGTCAGTTCGTTCGCGCAGTGGCAGCTCATGCGGCTGCAGGGCTAGCGCGCCCGCCTCACCGGCCGTCGAGGAGCAGCGGCAGCAGGATCAGCAGCCAGAAGACGGCGACGGCCACGGAGCTGATCAGGACGCGGGCCAGGCGTGACGGGGGTCGGCGGCGGCGGATCGGCGTGTCCACGGCCCTGGTCACCGGGGCCCGGACGCGGAGCCCAGGTTCTGCTCCAGCCGTTCGATGCGCTCGATGAGCGGCTGCACCTGCTGCCGCACCGCCTCGGCCAGCGCCTGCGCCGGATCGCCGGCGGCCGACGTCTGGGCGCGCAGGTGCACGTAGCCGGCCAGGGCCGCCGTCACGGCCCGGCGGACCAGGCGGGACTCGGCGCCCAGCGCCCGCAGGACCTGCCCGGCGGCGCCGTCGGGCTCGGTGATCAGGCCCAGGAGCAGGTGTTCGCAGCCGACGTAGTTGTGCCCCATCGCGGTCGCCTCGGTGACCGTCAGTTCGAGGGCGCCGGCGGCGGCGTCGCTGAAGTGCACCACCGAGTCCCCGCCGGCCCCGCGTTCCCCGTCTTCCCCGCGCTCTCCGCCTTCCGCGCCGGACGGCTGCCCGTCCAGGTCGCGCTGGACCTGGGCGGGGTCGATGTCGACCGCTCTGAGCACGTGCAGCGCCAGGTTCTGCCCCTCGGCCAGCATCCCGGCCAGCAGGTGCCCGGTGCCGACGGCCGGCGCCGCGTCGGCGCGGGCCCGGTCGATGGCCAGCTTGACGACCGTGCGGGCGCGGTCGGTGAAGCGCGGCAGCCGTTCGGCCAGGTCACCGGCGTCCAGCTCGCTCAGGGCGGTCTGGCGGATGGCGGTGATCCTGCGCACCGCCTGCTCCAGCGCGCGCTGGCAGATCGCCGACACCGGGACGCCGGCGGCCTTGACCGCCTCGGCCAGCTCGTCGGGCAGGTACACGTTGATCTTCGGCATGACGACGCCTTTCCAGCCTTGGGGGTATCGCCGGGTTACCTCCTACCTATACACCCATAGGGGTTAGCTCTTCCAGGCTTTATGCCCCCACGGAAATTGACAACAGGAGGTCCAGCCACCACCCTTTCACTATTCAATTAGTGAAAGGGTGATGCGTTGATCGAGTTCAGCCTGGACCGCGGCTCGGGGGTCTCGCGCTACCTTCAGCTCGTCCACCAGGTCAAACAGGCGCTCCGGCTGGGCACGCTGCGGCCCGGCGACCAGTTGCCGACCGCCCGCGAGGTGGTCGAGAGCCTGGCCATCAACCCCAACACCGTGCTCAAGGCGTACCGGGAGCTGGAACGCGAAGGGCTGGTCGAGGGGCGGCCGGGGATGGGCACGTTCGTCCGGGAGGGCGTCGCGGGGGCGACGCTCGCCGAGCACACGCGGTTGCGACGCGGTCTGGAGGCGTGGGTGCGGCAGGCCCGGTCGGCGGGGCTCGATCAGGAGGACCTGCGGGCGTTGTTCGCCGTGGTCCTGGCCGACGCCGCGAAGGAGGAAGTGGCATGAGCCCCGCGCTGGAGGCGACCGGGCTGGGGGTGCGTCATCGCCGTACCTGGGTGTTGCGCGACCTTTCGCTGGCCGTGCCCGCGGGGCGCGTGGCGGCGCTCGTCGGGCCCAACGGCGCGGGCAAGACCACGCTCATGCACGCGGCCGTCGGCCTGCTGCGGCCCGCGGCGGGGAGCGTCCGCGTGACCGGCGACGCGGCGTTCGTGGCGCAGGACAAGCCGCTGTACGAGAGCTTCACCGTCGCCGAGATGCTCGCCTTCGGCCGCCGCATGAACACCCGCTGGGACGACGCGGCCGCCGCCGACCGGCTCACCCGGCTGGGCGTCCCGCTGGGGCGCAAGGTGAGCGCGCTGTCGGGCGGGCAGCAGGCGCAGGTGGCGGTCACCCTGGCGCTGGCGAGCCGGCCCGACCTGCTCGTGCTGGACGAGCCACTGGCCAACCTCGACCCCCTGGCCCGCCACGACGTGATGCGCTCGATCATGGCCGAGGCCGCCGACCGGGCGCTGACCGTGCTGCTGTCCTCGCACGTCGTCTCCGACCTGGAGGACACCTGCGACTGGCTGATCCTGCTGAACGGGGGCCGGGTGCAGGTCAGCGGTGACATCGAGGAACTGCTGGAGGAGCATCTCGTGCTCACCGGACCGCAGGAGGCGTCGACGGCGGGGACGCGGGTGGTGGCCGAGAGCCGTACCGGCAGACAGGCCCGGTTGCTGGTGAGAGGCGGGCCGCCGCTCGATCCGCGCTGGCAGGCGCGCCGCCCCGGCCTGGACGAGCTCGTCATGGGCTACCTGCGCAGCCCCGGGGCGGCGGCGCTGCCGCACCTGACGGAGGTGGACGCGTGATCTGGGTGACGTGGCGCCAGCACCGGGCGCAGATCGTCGTGACGGCGGGGTTCCTGGCGTTGCTGGGGCTGCTGCTGCTGGGCTCGGCGGTGGAGGCCGGCTGGTACGTGGCCGAGCACGCCCAGCCCGGCTGCCCGGGGCCCGCCGTGGCCTGCGGAGAGCTGGCGGTGGCGCTCGGCGAGCGCTACGACGCGGTGTACTCGGTGTTCGGCTGGATGCCGCTGGTGGCGCCGGCGCTGATCGGGGCGTTCTGGGGCGCGCCGCTGCTCGGCCGGGAGTACGAGCGCGGCACCCACCGCCTGGCCTGGACCCAGGCCGTGCCCGTGTGGCGGTGGCTGGCGGTCAAACTGTCGATCCTGGGCGGCGCGGTCGTGGCGGGCGGCCTGCTGCTGTCGATCATGGTGAGCCTGTGGCGGCCGGTGTTCAGGGAGGGGGTCGACTCCACGTTCGGCAACCTCGGGACGTTCAACATGGTCGGGGTGGAGCCGGCGGCGTGGTGGTTGTACGCGTTCGCGCTCGGCACCGCCGCCGGCACCCTGTTCCGCCGTACGCTGCCCGCGATGGCGCTGGTCGTCGCGGGGGTGACGGTGACGATGTTCACGCTGTTCCAGCTGAGCGACCACTACGCCGAGCCGGCGCGCGCCGTGCTGTCCGGCACCGTGGTGCTGGACGACCCCGACGCCCGGCTGGTGAGCGCCGCCTGGGTGGAGCCGTCCGGGAGGGAGGTCGCCGAGCCGACCGGCACCGGCTGCCCGCGCCGGGTCGACGTCGGCCAGAGCGGCAGGAACGCCGAAGCCTGGCAGGCGTGCCTGTTCGGCAAGGGGTACCGGTACGCCGTGTACCACCATCCGCCGTCCAGGTTCTGGCGCTTCCAGTGGACCGAGGCGGGGATCCTGGTGCTCCTGGCGGCGGCCCTCGGCGGCCTGGCCGTGCGCCGCGCCCTCCGCCGTACCGGCTGACCGGCCGGTACGCGGCGAACGTCAGCGGACGGGCGGATCCCACCAGGTCAGGTTGGCGGCGGCCTGGGACACCGGTTCGATGATCTCCCACGCCTCGGCGATGCGGCCGCCGTCCAGGCGCCAGATGTCCACGACCACGATCTCCGGGCCGCCGTCCGGCGCCTGACGGCGCGAGTGCATCACGACGTGGTCGCCGTCGGCCAGCACGTGGTCGATCTCCACGCGCATGCCGGCCAGCGGGACGAGCGCGGCGCGCACGGCGCCGAGCCATTCGGTCTTGGTCGAGGCCGCAGAACCGGGCCGGTGGTGCCGGAAGTCGTCGCTCAGCAGGGGCGCGAGCGCGTCGACGTCGCCCGTCCCGATCAGTTCCGTCAGCGCGCGCCGCACGATGGCCTTGTTGTCGTTCGTCATGGGAACACCCTGGTCGGCTCCGCCGGGGATGTCGATGAAAAGGGATTTCATGGCGGACGTCCAGTAGTCTCGGCGGCCATGCGGACTGTCGGGGACATGTTGCGGCAATGGCGGCATCGCCGGCGGCTCAGCCAGCTCGACCTGGCGATCGCCGCCGACGTCTCGGCCCGGCACGTGAGCCTGGTGGAGACCGGCAAGTCCAACCCGAGCGCCGAGATGATCCTGCGGCTGGCCGACCAGCTCGACGTGCCGCTGCGGGAGCGCAACCGGCTGCTGCTCGCCGCCGGATTCGCCCCCCGGTACGCCGAGCACCCGCTCACCGGGGACGCGCTGGGGACGGCCGGGGAGGCGGTCGCGCGGGTGCTGCGCGCCCACGAGCCGTACCCGGCGGTGGTCCTCGACCGCCGGTGGAACATCGTGATGAGCAACCGGGCCGTCGACGCGTTCCTCGTGGACGTCGCGCCCGACCTGCTGCGGCCGCCGGTCAACATCGTCCGGCTGGGGCTGGAGCGCGGCGGGCTCGCTCCCCGGATCGTCAACCTGGCCGAGGTGCGCGCGGTCCTCAGGGCCCGGATCGCGCGCCAGCTCGCCGTCGCCCCCGACGCAGAGCTGCACGCGCTCTACGAGGAGCTGCTCGCGCCGGGTCCGGGGGAACCGCTCACGCCGGGCCCGGAGGAGGCGGGCCGGCCGGTCGCGTCGGAGGTCACCGTCCCGATGATCTTCCGGTTCGGCGCGGCCGAACTGCGGCTGTTCTCGACCACCACCACGTTCGGCACCCCGATGGACATCACGCTGGACGAGATCTCGATCGAGTCGTACTACCCGTCCGACGCCGAGACCGCCGCCTATTTCGTGAAGTTCGGCGCGGAGGTGCTGGCGGGGGAGTGACGGGGTTCCATCGCGGCCCGGGGTCAGACCACCTCGAAGGTGCTCATCATGGCCATGTCCTCGTGTTCGAGGTTGTGGCAGTGCAGGACGTACCGGCCCCGGTAGCCGGTGAACCGGGTGATGATCTCCACGGTCTGCGCCTCCCGCAGCTCGACGGTGTCCTTCCACTCCGGCGGGCCGTCCGGCCGTTCGCCGCCGACCGAGAGCACCTGGAAGGGCGCCAGATGCAGGTGCACGGGGTGGGCGACGTCGCTGGTCACCCGCCAGACCTCGACCTGGCCGAGCTTGGGCCGGGCATCGACGCGGCGCACGTCGAAGGGCTTGCCGTTGATCAGCCAGCCGGTGTGGCCGCGCAGGTCGCCGCTGCTGAACTCGAAGTCGCGGGTCACCGCGGCCGCGGCCGGGTCGAGGCGTTCGACGGTGGACAGGACCTTGGGGATCGCCGAGTCGTCGCGGGCGTCGCGCTCGACGGTGAACCGCATCACCCGGGCCTGCGGCCCTTCCCCGAGCAGGTTGCGCAGCTCGACGTGGTCGCCGACCCGGTAGGCGGCGAAGTCCACGATCACGTCCGCGCGTTCCCCGGGCGCCAGCCGGATGCGCTGGAGCGGGCGCGGCGCCGCCAGCAGGCCGCCGTCGCTGCCGATCCGGGTCAGGGGGCCGCCGGGCGACAGGGCCAGCTCGTACGTGCGGGCGTTGGAGGCGTTGAGCAGCCGCAGCCGGTGACGGGCGCGGTCCACGCCGAGCCGGGGCCAGGGCGCGCCGTTGACCAGGATGACGTCCCCCAGCACGCCGCCCATGAACGCCTCGCGGGCGCCGGGGCCGTCCTGCCTGCCGGGGTAGGGCATCGTCCCGTCGGCCTGGAAGGCGCGGTCGCAGATCAGCAGCGGCACGTCCCGCTCGCCCGACGGGAGCGGCAGCCTGTCCTGCTCGTCGTCGTCGACGATGAAGAAGCCGGCCAGGCCGCGCCAGACCTGCGGCCCGGTGTGGTCCATGCGGTGGTCGTGGTACCACAGCGTGGCCGCGCGCTGCTCCAGCGGGAAGACGTGGTCGCGGTGCGCGCCCGGCTGGACCAGGTCGGTGGGGAAGCCGTCGGACTCGGGCGGGGTGTGCCCGCCGTGCAGGTGGGTGACCGTCGGAGCGGGCAGGCGGTTGCCGACGCGCACGACGGTCCGGCGGCCCGAGCGCGCCCGGATGGTGGGGCCGGGGAACTGCCCGTCGTACCCCCAGACCGGGGTGCGCAGGCCGGGCAGGATCTCCACCTCGGCCGGGCGCTGGAGGAGCTCGTAGTAGTCGGCGCCCGCGTCCGTCCTGGCCGGTCTGGCCACCGTGGGCCGCGGGAGCGGCACGGCGTACGGCGCGGGCAGCGGCGCGTCGCTGGTCATCAGCTGGGGCAGCGGGGTGCGGGTCAGCAGCGAGCAGCCCGAGACGCCCGAGACGCCCAGCGCCGCGCCGACGCCGAGCAGCCGCAGCGCCTGTCGCCTGGTCATGCCGGTCATGCCGGTCATGCGGTTCATGCCGACGGCGTCCGGAGACGGCCGGCGGACCAGGCCCGCGTGGTCTGCACCATGCTGCCGCCGAACATCAGCACGCCGAGCGGCACGTGCACGCCCTTCACGTGTGCCATGCCCAGCGCCATCTGCACGAGCGTCGCCACCAGCATGCCGACGGCGGGCAGGATGGCCGCCCGCTGCTTGGTCATCACCGCGGCGACCAGGTACAGCAGCACGGTGGCCGCGACGGCCAGCGCCGTGGCGCTGTGGGCGGCCCGGCCGCCCGGCGTGCTCAGCAGCAGCCCGGCGGTGACGGCCTGCAGCAGCAGGGCGACGGTCTGCGCGACGAGCGCGATACGCAGGAACATGACGGTTCTCCTAACGGGACGAGGTCGAGGGACGGGCGGCGACCGCGGCGACGAAGACCAGCACGAAAGCGGCCGGCGCGGCGGCGCCGGACGCCGGCCGGCGCAGCAGGTCGCGGCCGGCGAGCGCCGGCCCGAGGGTGGTCAGGATGGCCAGGCCCATCGCGCTCCGCATGACCGGCTCGTCGACCTTCGTCATCGTGGTGTGGAAGGTCAGGCGCACGTCCGGCGGCACGGCTGCGAACGTGGGCGCCACGTCGGCCGCGCCGTGTCCGAACGCGCCAGCGAGCAGCCCGGTCGCCGGCAGCGCGGCGCCCTGGAGGTACCTGACTCGGGATCTCATGTCTGGTAATCGTCGTCCGGCCGGGGCTCCGTGGCGTCCCACCGGCGGACTCATCTGCCGCTACCCCAGCGGGATCAAATGCCGGCCGCGTCTACGACGACGGATGTAGTGCCGCGCTACCGCGCCGTACGGACCGGCGCCGCGAAAAGGCCCGTGACCAGGGCGTTCCTGGTCACGGGCCGGGGTGTACGGGGTGTACGGGGTGCCGTCAGGCGTCGCAGAACCAGCCGTTCTCGACCGCGCCGTTGGCGTTGACGTTGCCGTAGGCGAAGCCGTACACCCATTCCTTGTAGGCGCCGCCGAAGCCCTTGACGGTGAAGGTCTGGCCCCGGTGCAGGGTGCCGACGAAGTCGCGGACCATCAGGTCGTCCGCGCACACCGTCAGCCGGCGGCCGATGTCGTCCGCCCCCGCGTACGGGTACGGTCCGGCGGCCTGGGCCACCCCGCTGTTCACGGTGAGCACCGCCGCCAGCGTGCCCGCGCCGACGATGAGCCGTGCGATGTGCTTGCGCGTTTTCATCGAAACCGGTCGTCCTCTCGGTCTTCGGGAATCTCCGTGCGGCAAGCTACCCGGCCAGGCCGAAAAATGGGGGGTTTCCCATATTTCCGGGCGTTAACGAAGGTAGGAGGCGCCGTTAAGGTCGAGGACGGTGCCGCTGGCCCATTCGGCCGCCGGCGAGGCCAGGTAGAGCACGGCGGCGGCGATCTCGTCGGCCTCCCCGACCCGGCCGAACGGGCTCTGCGCGCGGATCGCGTCCCCCGCGGGCGGCTTGAGGTGCTCGGTGGTCATGTCCGTCGCCACGAAACCGGGGGCCACGGCGGCGACCGCGATGCCGTGCGGGGCGAGGGCCACGGCCAGCGACTGGCTCATCGCGTTCAGACCGGCCTTGCTGGCCCCGTAGCCGGGGGCGTCGGGCTCGCCGCGGAAGGCGCCCCGGGAGCTGACGTTCACGATGCGGCCGCCGGCGCGCATGTGGCGCAGGGCGCACCAGGCCAGGTTGGCCGGGCCCATCAGGTTCACCTCGAACGCCTGGCGCCAGGCGGCCTGCCACTCCTCGTACGACGTCGGGGTGATGGGGTGGAGATGGTAGACGCCCGCGTTGTTGACCAGGACGTCGAGCCCGCCCAGCGCCCCCGCCGCCTCGTCGGCCATGCGCCGCACGCCCTCGGGGTCGGCCAGATCGGCCTGCACGACGACGTGCCCCGTGCCCGGCAGCTCGCCGAGCACGTCACCGGCCGCCCGCGCCGAGTCGCGATGGTGGACCGCGACCCGGTCACCCTGGGCGGCGAACGCCATCGCCACCGCCCTGCCGATGCCCCTGGACGCTCCCGTGACGAGTACCGCGCGACCGCTCACCCGCCGCACCCTAGCAGCCGCCCTCACGAAGGCTCCCGGGCGCCCCGAAGCCCCGGGTCAGCCGCCGTGTTCGGCCCAGTCGTGCAGGGCCTCGACGGTGCCGGAGGCGTCGAGGTTGAGCGCCGCCTCGATCAGCGCCAGATGCGTGAACGCCTGCGGATAGTTGCCCGTCATGTGCCCGTCGCCGGTCATCTCCTCGGCGAACAGCCCGAGCGGCTCGGCCCGCGCGCACAGCGTCTCGAACCGGTCGCGGGCTTCGGCCGTCCGCCCGGCCAGCACCAGCGCCGAGACCATCTCGAACGAGCACATCAGGAACGCGCCCTCCGGCCCGTCCACGCCGTCGCGGGTGGTCTCGGGGTCGTAGCGGTGCACGAGCGCGCCGCCCTCGCCCAGGCGGGCCTGGATGTGGTCGAGGGTGCCGAGCACGCGGGGGTCGTCGCCGTCCAGGAAGCCGAGCAGCGGCAGCCGCAGCAGCGAGCCGTCGGCCTGGTCGGACCCGTAGGACTGGGTGAAGGCGCCGACGGAGGCGTTGTAGCCGCGCTCCAGCAGCTCGGCGCGGACGGCCTCGCGCTCGGCCCGCCACTGCGCCAGCGGCAGGCCGGGCTCGCCGGTCGCCTCCGCCAGCCGGACCGCGCGGTCGAAGCAGACCCAGGCGTACAGCTTGGAGTAGGTCCAGTGGCGTTCGCCGCCGCGCACCTCCCAGATGCCGGCGTCCGGCTCCCGCCACCGCTCGCGGGCCCGCTCCACCAGCCGCCACAACACCGGGCCGCCGTGCAGCTCGCCGGTCACGCCGTGGTAGGCCATGGCCGCGTCCAGCACGTGGCCGTAGCCGTCGAGCTGATGCTGACCGGCGGCGCCGTTGCCGATCCGCACCGGACGCGAGCCCGCGTACCCCTCCAGATGGCCGAGGACGGTCTCGCCGGCGACCGGCCCGCCGCCGATGCCGAACACGGGCGGCAGGTCGCCCTCGTGGATCGCGCACTGCCCGAGCAGGAACGTCAGGTAGCGGCCCGCCTCCTCGCGATGGCCGAGCCGCAGCAGCGCCAGCACCATGAGCGCGGCGTCGCGGTGCCACACGTAGCGGTAGTCCCAGTTACGCTGCCCGCCCAGCCACTCCGGCAGCGACGTCGTGGGCGCCGCGAGCAGCCCGCCGCTCTCGTCGAAGAGCAGCCCGCGCAGCACGACCGCGCTGTGCCGCACCTGCCGCGCCCCCACCCCGTCGTAGGCCGACCGCGACGACCAGGAGCGCCACGACCGCACGGTCTCCGCCAGCAGCCGCTCCGGATCGCGGACGGGCGCGTGCCCCTGCCCCGCGTAGTCGAGCGCGACCGCCCACGACTCGCCCTCGCCGAGCGTGGCCTCGGCCGTCGGCCGGGCCGTCGGCCCCTCGGTCACCCCTTCCGTCACTCCTGCCATGCCGGTCAGCAGCAGGCCGGACTCCTCGGCCAGCACGCCGTCGCGCGGCGTCCAGCGGGCCTCGCGGGTGGCGTAGTCGGGCCTGGCCAGCACCCGCGAGCGCACCACCGCCCGCCCCCGCTCGCACCTGGCCCACCGCACCAGCAGCCGGACGGGCACCACGCCGCTGCCGCCCGTCCCCGGCGGCGACGTGGCGAAGAAGTCGTGCACCACGACCTCGCAGTCGCGGCCGACCCAGCGGGTGCGCAGCACCAGCGTCTCCTCGACGTAGCCGCGCTCCTCGACCCGCGCGCCGGCCACGTCGAACTCCCATGCCCCGCCGAGCCCCCGGTCGAGGATGCGCGCGAACACGCTCGGGCCGTCGAAGCGCGGCGCGCACATCCACTCCACCGCCCCGCCGGGCGCGACCAGCGCCGCCGTGTGACAGTCCGACAGGAACGCGTACGCCCCGATCGGTGGAAATCCCCCGGCCATCCGTGCACCCCGTACCCCTTCGTCGCGCCCCCCGTGCCGGGTTGCCCGATGTCGCCGCAGGTTAAACGGGGTGCGCGGACAGCCGGCGGTCGAGCAGGAGCGCGCCGCGGCCCGGCAGCAGGGAGGCGCACCACTCGCGCAGCGCGGCCGGCCGCGGGCCGCCGACGTCGGCGGTGTCGAGCAGGTCGGCCCAGTCGAGCAGGGACTCGGCCAGCATGAGTGGCACCCCGCTGCGTTCGTGCACCTCGGCGGCGGCCTCGAAGTGCTCGCTCGCCCGCGCCGGATCGCCCATCGTCACGCACAGGTGGGCCAGGTAGTGGTGGCCGCAGTGGTGGGCGACCGTGCCGTGGCCGAACGTCTCGCCGTCGGCGGCCAGCGACGCGTACAGCCGTTCGGCCAGTTCGGGACGGCGCAGATGCGCCGCGGCCACGGCCAGGTTGTCCAGGGCCGGCCGGTGGGCCATGTTGCGCGGCGGCACGCCGCCGCGGTCGGCCAGGATGCGGTCGAGCAGCGGCCCGGCCTCCTCGGCGCCCATCTCGCACAGGTAGCGCAGCACGGCGTGCACCGGGTCGACCCGGGGCGCCTGGGCGGCGCGGCGCAGCCGGTCGCCCAGCTCCCACAGCCGCCCCTGCAGCCGGCGGATCTCGGAGATCTGCTCGGAGTAGATGGCCACGGCCTCCAGGCGGCGGCCGATCTCGGTGCCGAGCCGCATGGCCGACAGCGCCTCGGTCTCGGCCTGGGCCAGGTCGCCCTGCATGAGCGTCAGGCCCGCCCTGGAGTAGCCGATCAGCCAGTTGAGCTGCGGCTGGGCCAGCCGGCGGGCCAGCTCGTCGGCCTGGTCGAGCAGCGTCGCGGCACGCGCGGTGTCGCCGCTGTCCAGCACCGGCGGGGTGCGCTGCACGTAGGCGTGGAACAGCGCCAGGTCGTCGCCCGTGCGGCGGGCCGCCTCCAGCATCTCGTCGCCGTCGCGGTGGCGCTGGTGCAGCGGGTCGGCCGGGATGATCGTCAGGCTGCGCATGCCGAGCACGCTGGCCAGCGTGCGCGGGTCGCCCGACTTGCGGGCCAGCGCGACCGCCTCGTCGCTCAGCGCGAAGCGCCGCTCGCCGTCGGGCGCCCAGATCAGCTCGGAGGCCAGCAGGGCGGCCAGCAGCGCCCGGGTGCTGAGGTCGGTCGAGTCGACCAGCTTGCGCGCCTCGGTCAGCAGCGCGATGCGGCGCTGGTCGGGGGCGGCGGAGATGCTGGAGAAGCCGCGGTCGCCGCCGAGCGCGGCCACCACGATCAGGTCGTCGCGCCCGCACTCCCTGGCCAGCTCGGCGGCCTGGTGCAGGGTCTCCCGCGCCTCCGGGTGCCCGGCCAGCCACATCGCCCGGCCGCAGTCCATCAGCAGCTCGGCGCGCCGTTCGGGGGAGGCGCCGGGGAAGTCCGCCAGCAGGCCGAGCACCCGCTGGTACCAGGTGACTGCCTCGCGGTGGGCCAGCCCGGCCAGCGCGTGGCGGGCCGCCTGCACGCCCGCCTCGGCGGCCTCGGCCGTCCGGCGCGGGTCGCGGCCGTGCTCGGCGGCGGCCAGCAGGTGGGTGGCCACGACGTACGGGCGCGACTCCATGGCCTGCGGGTCGGCCTGGCACAGGGCGTCGGCGACCCGGCCGTGCAGCAGCCCGGCGCGGGGGGCCGACAGCGTGGCGTACAGGGCGGTACGGGTCAGCTCGTGGGAGAACTGGCACTGGCCGCCGTCGGCCATGGTCACCAGGCCCGCGCCCATGGCCTCCTCGACGGCCGCCACGAAGCGCGCCTCGTCCAGGCCGAGGCCCAGGCGCAGCGCGGCCGACTCCATGCGCTCGCCCACGGCCAGCAGGCTGACCAGGTCGCGGGCGTCGGGGTGGAGCTGCGCCAGCCGCGCCCGGACCATGCGGGTGACCGAGTCGGGGACGGTCAGCGCGTCGAGGTCGGCGCCCGCGGCCAGCTCCCTGGCCACCTCGGTGACCAGGAACGCGTTCCCGCCGGTGATCCGGTACAGCAGCTCGGGGTCGCCGTCGCTGCGCACCTCCGACAGGGCCCGGCTGACCTCGTCCATGCCGAAGGAGGAGACCTGCACCAGGCGGCCGTCGGCGGTCAGCTTGTGCAGCTCGGGCATCGCCGACTCGACGGGCACCGGGCGCGAGGTGGCCAGGATCAGCAGTGGCAGCGAGTCGGCGTCCCACATCAGGGAGTGCAGCATCTGCAGCGACTCCAGCGTCGCCCACTGCAGGTCGTCGATCACCAGCAGCACCGGCCGCACGGTGGCCAGGCGCTCGATGAGCGTGCGGGCCGCGGCCATCAGGTGGTAGCGCTCCGAGACCGGCTCGGTGGCGGGCGGCACGGCCAGCGACAGCGGGGGAGCGGCCAGCGAGGGCGCCAGCCGGACGAGCTGCCCGCACTGCTGGTCGACCCCGGCCCGCAACAACAGCGCCGGCGAGGTGCGGGCCAGCCGCTCGACCGCCCCGGCGATCGGCTCGTAGGCCTGCCGCGCCGGATCGGTGCACCGCCCCGCCAGCACGGTGAACTGCCGCTTGAGCGCCCGCCGCGCCACGACCGAGGCCAGCCGGGTCTTGCCGACCCCCGGATCGCCCTGCAGGATCACCAGCCCGCTGCCGACCTCGGCCGCACTCAGCTCCTCCTCCAGCGCCCGCAGCTCCTCGTCCCGGCCGACGAACGGCAGCACGTGCCCGCTGTCCAGCCAGGGCGCCAGCCCGCCGGCGTGCTGGTTGTCGGCGCTCTGCCAGTGGAGCTCGTAGGTGTGCATCGGCTCCCGCAGGCCCTTGCCCGGCAGCCGGCCCAGGTCCTTGAACTCGTGCCGGCTGCGGCCCTGGGCCAGGCGGCGCACCAGGTCGGTGCAGAGCACCTGGCCGCCCTCGGCCACCGCGACCAGGCGGGCCGCCTCCACCGTGGGCAGCCCGCTGACGTCGTCGGCGCCCCAGCACACGTCGCCCGCCGCCAGCGCGGCCCTGATCGAGATCTTCTCCAGCGCCCGCTCGTTCTCGGCCGCGACGGCCTGCTCGACGGCGATGACCGCGTCGAGCCCGGCCGTGGCCGAGCCGAACACCGCCATCAGCCCGTCGCCCAGGCTCTTGGTGAACGTCGAGCCGCTGGCCGTCACCACCGAGTGCAGGAGCTGGTAGAGCCGGCGGAAGACGACGTTGGCGCGTTCCTCGCCCAGCCTGATCCGCAGGGCTGTGGAGCTGACCACGTCGGTGAACAGGATGGTGGCCGTGGTCAGCGTGCCCGGCTCGTGCGGGGTGCTCACGCGGGTGGTCCCTCCTTCCGCACGGGCGCCCTGGCGGCCTTGCCCACGCCCTTGCGCACGCCCTTGCGCACGCTGTGGCGCAGCCGGCGCGTGCGGCGCGCGGCCTTCGACTGCCGGACGCGCCACTGGGCGGCCAGCTCCTCGGGGATCTGGAAGGCGGCGTGGCCGCCCGAGTAGCGGTCGATCATGGCGATGACGATGTGCTTGCCCGCCCGGCGCACCAGCCAGCGCACCACCGCGTCGACCGGGCCCATCAGGCGGCCGTACCGGTTGCCGGCCCTGGCCGCGGCGAACAGCGCGTTGAACCACCACGCCGGCGGCGGCACGTCGAGCAGCGCCGGAACCTGGGCGGCGTTGTAGCGGGCGTCGCGGAAGACCCAGTGCACCAGGCTGCGCGGCAGCTTGCGCCAGCCCAGGTGCATGAACTCCTCCATCTCCGCCAGCAGCACGGCCATCAGCCTGCGGCCCTCCTCGCTCGACTCGTACAGGCGGCCGAGCCGTTCGCTGACCGGCGGCACGTCGTCGAGGGTGAGCGGCCGGTCGCGGCACGCCTCGACGCCCATGAGGTGGCCGAAGACGCTCCACGTGTACAGATGGGCGGCCTTGTCGGCGTCGCTGAGGCGCACCCCCATGCTCTCCAGAGCCTCCCACGTGACGACCGAGAAGTCGAAGATGGTGGCCAGCAGCAGTTCCTGGTTGACCGGCGGGCCGAACCTGGCGGTGTCCCAGTCGTCGCCGAAGTGCTCGGTGGCCAGCGCGCGCACGAACGAGTGCAGGATGCGCAGCCCGATCGCCGTCGTGTGCCCCGGACGGCCCGGCGTCAGGCTGTCGGTGGCCTTCAGGCCCATGACGTCCACCAGCATCTGGCCGGTCTCGGCGACCCGGCGGGTGAGGCTGTGGGTGGCCAGGTCGGACACGCCGGCCAGCACCTTGGCGCTGGAGATCTCGACGTAGGCCATGGGCAGGCACTTGCAGAACAGCGCGACCGACTGGTACAGCCCGTAGTCGGAGAAGACGGCCTGGCCGCGGGCCAGCAGCTCGGCGTCCTCGCCCCACTCGGGCAGGTCCCTGGCGAAGTCGATGGCGTCGAAGATGGCCGAGGGGCCGGTCTCGCCCGAGGGCGCCCGCGCCTCCTGCTTGGCCCGGCCGAGCTCCACCACGACCGCGCGCAGCAGGGACAGCGCGTTCTCCCCTTCGGGCCTGGTCTCCAGGTAGCCGGCCACGATCTTGTCGATGTCCGGGTCGGCCTGCTGCCGTAACTGCCGGAACCGTTCCGCCGGCCAGCGCTCGGCGGGGGCGTTGTCGTGCTCGTTCATGTTCCGCGTACTCCAGGTCCGGTCAGAGGCCTCCGCGTTTGCGCAGCGCCTCGACGTCCAGCAACGTGATGGTCCGCCCCTTCATGGCGATGAGGCCGCGGGCGGCGAGCGACTGCAGGGCCCGGTTGACCGCCGGACGGGACGCGCCGATGAGCGCGGCGAGGTCCGACTGGGTCAGCCCCGGCATGTCCACGACCGGGCCCTGGGTCTGGCCGCGCTTGACCGACAGTTGCAGCAGCAGCTTGGCCAGGCGTCCGCCCAGGTCGAGGAAGGCCAGGTCGGCGGCCTGCCCGGTGAGCCTGCGGACCATCTGCCCGAGCATGCGCAGGAACTCGTCGGCGAGGCCGGGATGCTCCCGCATCAGCTCCAGCAGCCGCGCCCTGGGCAGCGCGAACACCCAGCAGGGACGCACGGCGATGATCGACGCCGACCGCGGCGAGTCGTCCAGCAGCGCCATCTCGCCGAAGGTCTCCGCCCGGCCCAGCATGTTGAGCACGATCTCGTCGCCGTGCTCGGTGGTGAAGACGACCTTCACCAGGCCGTCGAGCAGCACGTACAGGGACTCGCCCGGATCGCCCTGGTGCAAGATGATCTGCCCGTTGCGGTATCTGCGCGCCACCCCGGCGCGCACGGTGCCCGTGATCCCGGCCGGTCCGAGCACACGGAACAGCGGAACCTCCGCCAGCACGGCGGCGACCGCCTGGACGTCGTGTGGAACCGCCCCGCTGCTGGCGCTCATGGAAGAACTTTAGGACGCGAACGCCGATCGGGCAGTAAGTGGTAAGCGATCTCCCGAATGTGACGAGCGCCACACCCGCACTGTGTCGTCCGCGACAGTGCGCGAAGGCCGCCGGGAGCACCGTTGGGGGGCCGGTCGCAGGAGGTTGACCCCCGAGGACCCCGGCCGGCGGGGAGACGATGATGCAGTTGGATACGTTGGAGCGCCGCGACACCGCCACCCTCGTGTCGGACGCCCAGGAGGGCGACGCCCAGGCGTGGGAGCGGCTGGTCGAGGAGTTCACGCCGATGCTGCGGTCGAGGATCCGGCGCTTCCGGCTCGGCCACGAGGACGCCCAGGACGTGCTCCAGACCACCTGGTTGCTGGCCTGGCAGAACCTCAAGAGCGTCGAGGACCCCCAGCGCATGCCCGGCTGGCTGGCCACGATCGCCTTCCGCGAGTGCCTGAAGCTGACCAGGCGCACCCGGGAGATCTGCACGCCCGACCTCGACACGCTCGGCAGCACGGACGACGTGGACAGGGAACTGGCCAGGATCTGGCTGGCCGGCACGCTGGAGGAGCTGGTCGAGGAGCTGCCCGCGGCCCAGCGCGTGCTGTTTCGAGCACTCACGGAAACCTCCGAGCCGCACTACGTGGACGTCGCCCGCCGGCTGGGCCGGCCGGTCGGCAGCATCGGCCCCACCCGCGCCCGCTGCTTCGCCAGGCTGCGCGGGCTCCTGCAGGACCGCGAGATCACCAGGGACTTCTTGGACTGAGTCCTAGTTTCCTGACCGGTCAAGAGGGATCGCCTCCAGGAAGGGCTCGAAGTCGAAGCGCGCCATCTCGTAGGCGTCGGGATCGGTCTCCTCGGGGAAGGCGTAGACCTTGCGCCGCATCCCGGGGAGCAGCCGGTCGGCCCGCGGAGCCTCGGGGACCGGCTCCGGCAGCGTGCCGCGGGCCGTCTCCGCCTCCAGGGCCGCGGTCAGCTCCGGCCCGAACGGCGGGTCGTAGAGCGCGCCCACCCGCTGGTAGGTGCGGAAGTAGCCGACGATGAAGCGCATACGGTCGGGGTAGGACACCCAGTCGGCCACCCCGGCCGTGGCCTGCTCGACGTCGTCCGGGATGAACTCCTCGGCGAGCTTGCGCACCTTCTCGTTCCTGATCGGCCGCCAGGCGAGCGCCATGTCCACGCCCGGCGGCGGGACGAGCGGCCGGCCGACCCTGACGTCGCTGAGCGGCGTGCGCACGGCGAACAGGTGACGGGTGTAGAGCGAGGACCATTTGGCCTCCAGCACGCGCGTCAGCCACGGCTGGTCCTCGTGCCGGGCGCTGAACAGCGGGAAGCGGGGGTAGGGCCGCCGGGTCACCAGCGAGCGCAGCGACCGCCACGACATCCGGGTCAGCCACCGCACCGGCCGGTACAGCACCAGCTCCAGAGCCTTCTGCGCGCGCTTCTGCTCGTAGGCCGACAGCGCCACGCTCGCCCCGAACATCAGCTCGGCCCGCTCGTCGGGGTCGGCGGCCGCGCGGGCCTGCCGCAGCAGCAGGGCGGCGTCCCGCAGGTAGCGCTCGTCGGCCTCCTCCAGCAGCCCGGACAGGAACTCCGGCGGCATGGGCGTGTTCTCCGACTCCGGGCTCACCTTGACGTAGCAGTCGGGCGTGCCGTTCCACAGGTTGGCCGCCAGGCTCGCGGTCTCCAGGAAGATCGCCCGGTTGGCCAGCGCCAGCCCGAGCTGGTAGCTGGGGCCGAGCAGGGTCAGCAACAGGGCGCGGAACAGGCGGCGCAGGCGCGCGGGCACGTGCAGCCGGTCGCCGAAACCGGTCAGGAAGGGCGAGCCCGGCGTCAGGTCCAGGCTCTCGGCGACCGCCTTGGAGGTCCATTTGGCGTAGCAGTACCAGTTGGTCGCGTCCTGGCCCAGGTGCTGGGCGAGGTCCCCGGCGACGCGGTGGTAGCCATGGGCGATGACCATGGCCTCAAGCGCAGGGTTCCTGTCCTTGCAGGCGGCGATGCGCAACACGTCGTCCGCCGTCATCGCAGCGCCTGGCGCAAGCGCTTGTTCCACTTCGGACATGAGGTCTCCCGTCAGTGGTCCCCCCTGGGACCGTCGATCCTCACCGGGTCAGAGCGCGTCCGGTGACGTGAGATACAGGGCGGCAGATACAGGGCGGCGGTCCCGCGTTCCCCGTGACCGCCGCCCGGAGCGTAGGGCGGGTGACTTGCGGTGCGGTTGCAGGGCGATCCGAGCCCGGCCCGGGCGCCCGCCGCCCCGGGAGGGGCCCGGGGCGGCGGGCGGCTACTCCTGCACCGATATCTTGCTGATCACGACGAAGCCGCCGAGCGCCCCCGCGGAGCCGGCGGCCGTCGTCGTGGTGAGGTTGACCACCAGGTCATAGGTGCCGGGGCCGAGCTGACCGCGCATCGGGACAGACGCGGTGTACCGTCCCGAGCCAGGGGTGAACGTCAACTCCACAGGCGGCGAGGGATGACGGGTCTCACCACCTCCCAGCAGGTCGGCGATGATCTCCACATGCCACCGTCCCGCCAGCCAGTCGACCAGCTCGCCGGCGACCTCCCAGCTCACGTCAACGGTCCAGCCCTCGCCGCATCTCACGACGTTCGTGGGCTGCGCGCCCGGGTCGACAACCTGACCGTGCAGCACGCCGGTCAGCTGCTCGGCCGGAACCTTCATCACCTGGAACTCACCGGTCGCCATGTCGCTGTCTCCTTTCCGGGGGGAACCAGGTCCCCGTACGGACAGGCAGAGCGGAGGGACAGCCGGGTAAATACCGGGTGTATTCAAGGACACAACGCCGGGACGTACCGCCCGGCCACTACGGTGGAGGCGTGATCGACGACCGCCCGGACCCCGCGCCGAGGGCCCGGCTCGCCGCCGGGTGGCTCGCTCTGGCGGGCGGCTCCCCGGCGGCGCTGGCCACAGGCGCCGAGCTGATCGCCCGCTGGGCCGAGCCCCACCGCCGCTACCACACCCTCGCCCACCTCGCCGCCGTGCTGGCCGCCGTCGACGACCTGGCCGGGGAGGCCGCCGACCCCGCCGCCGTGCGCCTGGCCGCCTGGTTCCACGACGCCGTCTATGACGGCAGGCCCGGCTGGGACGAGGAGCGCAGCGCCCAGCTCGCCCAGGCGCGCCTGCCGCGCTGCGGGGTGCCGTCCGGCCGGGTCGCCGCGACCGCCCGGCTGGTCCGCCTGACCGCCGCCCACGACACGGTGGCCGCCGGCGACCGCGACGGGGCCGTGCTGTGCGACGCCGACCTGGCCGTGCTGGGCCGCCCCGGCTACGCCGCCTACGCCGCCGACATCCGCCGCGAGTACGCGCACGTGCCCGACGACCTGTTCCGGCAGGGCCGCGCGCAGGTGCTGCGCAGGCTGCTGGCCGCGCCGCGGCTCTACCGTACGGACCGGGCCCGCGAGTTGTGGGAGGAACCCGCCCGCGCCAACATGACCGCCGAGCTGGCCCGCCTGGCGGAAGGCTAGGGCGCGCCGGGGTCGTGGCGTTTGCGGCGGCGCAGACCGGCGGCGATCAGGCGGCGCAGCAGCTCGCGCGAGCTGACCGGCTCGGCGCCCAGCGACACCGCCCGCGCGTGCACGGTCTCGGGGACGTCGTAGTGGTCCCGGTCGAAGGCCCGGCCCGGCACCCCGAGCCGGGCCGCGAACGCGTGGAGCTCCTCCAGCGAGCTGTCGCTCACCAGGTGCGACCACATCAGGCCGCGCGGCCCCGGCCAGTCGGGGGGATCGATCAGCACCGTCACGCCCTCAAGGGTAGGACCCTGCCGCGCACGCCGAGCTCGCCCAGATCGGACACCACGACGTGCGCGCCGTGCCCGGACAGGTCGGACACCACGACGTGCGCGCCGTGCCCGGCCAAGTCGGGCGCCACGACGTGCGCGCCTTGCCCGGCCGGTGCGGCGGTGTCGCCCGGACCGTCCCGGGTGACCGCCACGACCAGCCCGAAGCCGCCCCTGCCGCCCGCCTGGACGCCCGGCAGCGCCGCGTCCACCACGGCGGCCCGTCCGGCGGGCAGCGCCAGGCGGCGCACGGCCTCCAGGAACAGGGCGGGATCCGGCTTGCCCGGCAGGTTCATCAGGGCCGCGTCGCCGCCGTCCACGACCACGTCGAACAGGTGCGCCACGCCCGCGGCGGTGACCAGCCGGCGGCCGTGCAGGCTGGCCGAGACGGCCGCCGTGCGGGCGCCCCGGTGGCGCAGCTCGTGCAGCAGGGCGACGGTGGCGGGGAAGGCGGCCACGCCGTACTTGTCCACCTGCGCGACGAAGATCTGGTCCTTGGCCAGGCCGAGCCCGTGCACGGTGGGCGCGCCAGGCTCGTCGTCGGGACCGCCGTCGGGCACGGTGAGGCCGCGCGCGGCGAGGAAGGTGCGCACGCCGTCGAGCCGTGGCCGGCCGTCGACGTGCCGGAGGTAGTCGTCACGGATGTCGAACGGATCGCAGCGGCCGCGCAGGAAGGCGTCGAAGACGTGTTTCCAGGCGGCCGCGTGCACCCGGGCGGTGTCGGTGACCACGCCGTCGATGTCGAACACCACGGCGCTGGTCGAGGCCAGATCGATGACGGGCTCGTCCACACTGTGAACGTAACCGCTCTACCAGGCGACGGGTAGCTCCTTGACCCCGTACACGATGGCCAGCTCCCTGAACGGCACCTCGCCCGAGACGTGCAGGTCCGGGAAGCGGCGCAGCAGGGCGGGGAAGGCGATGCGCATCTCCATCTGGGCGAGCGGCGCGCCGATGCAGCGGTGGATGCCGTGGCCGAAGGCCAGGTGCGAGCGGGCGGTCTCGCGGCCGGGGCGCACCTCGTCCATGTCCGGGCCCAGCGAGGGGTCGCGGTTGGCGCCGGTCAGCGAGCACAGCACCATCTCGCCCTTCTTGATCGGCACGCCGTGCAGCTCCAGGTCCTCGCGGGCGAAGCGCGGGAAGGCCACCTGCACGACCGTCATGTAGCGCAGCAGCTCCTCGACGACGTCGTTGACGTAGCCGTCCACCTCGCGCACCTTGGCGGCCTGCTCGGGGTGGCGCATGAGCCAGAGCGCGCCGAGCGCGAGCATGCTGGTGCTGGTGTCGTGCCCGCCGGTGAGCAGGCCGTCGGACATGCTGGCCAGCGTGCGGTCGTCGAGGTCGTCGCCGTGCTCGCGCAGGAGCTGGCCGAGCAGGCCCTCGCCGGGGTCGCGCCGCTCCCGGGCGACCAGGTCCACCAGGTACGCCATCGCGTCGTTGATCGCCTGCAGGGACGCCTCGGGGCCGGCCGACAGGTCGAACCGGTCCTTGCTGATCCTGACGAAGTCGGCGCGCTCCTCGTACGGGACGCCGAGCAGCTCGCACACCACCAGCGACGGGATCGGCAGCGCGAAGTCCTCGACCAGGTCCGCGGGCGGGCCCTTGGCCTCGATGCGGTCCAGGTGCTCCTCGACCATCGCCTCGATGCGCGGCTCCAGGCGGCGCAGGCGGCGCATGGTGAACTCGGGGGTCAGGTACTTGCGCAGCCGCGTGTGCTCGGGCGGGTCGCGGAAGCCGAGGCCGCCGGGGTCCTCCTGGTTGGAGCCCAGGCCGGAGATGCCGGCGAAGTCGTTGCTGAACCGTTCGTGGTCGCCGAGGACACCGCGTACGTCCTCCCAGCGCGTGACCAGGTGCACGGTCTGGTCGCCGGGGATCTTCATGGGGAAGACGGCGTGCTCGGCCCGGATGCGGCCGAGCTCGGCGACCGGGTCGAAGTCCTCGCGCATGAACTGGACGAAGGGGAACTCTGAGTCAGACATGGATATCCGTCCTGCTGGGATACATCGCACTATGTTGGGATAAATCCCTCGGTAGATGGTCCCATCCGGACAGGCGGCTGTTGCCCTCCGAAAGGACGAAATTGCCGCTCACCCTCACGTCCCACCTGGCCACCCGCCCGATCGTCCATCTGGCCGCCCGTCTCGCGCCGGCCGCGCCGCCCCGCGCCGCCCGCCGCGTGATCCCGCGCGGGAGGCCGGGGTGCGCCTCATTGTGCGCCGGGTCGCGGGCCGCCGACTAGCCACAACCCCCTTCTGGTACGGCGTGTGTCACAGGAACCGGTGGGAGACAGGGGAAATCGGTGGCGTTTGGCGTACAAGGGGGCGACAGTCTGCGATGATCTCGTCGCAAGACAAGCTGGAGTTGAGCCTCGCGGATAGTGACTGATGCCGACATTTGAGGAAATAGCAGCCTTCGTCGCCGAAAAGCCGTTCGCCACCGCCGTCATCGCCCTGCTGGGCCTGGCCGGGCTCGTGCTGGCGTTCCTGGTGCTCCGGATGGCCTGGCGCGCGGGAAGCTGGTTGTTCGCCCGCTACGTCGCCCCCCGTCCCGTCGAGGACGTGCTCACCGTCGTCGCCGCCTCCATCGCCACCGGCGTGTCCGCCCAGGGCATGTGGCGCTTCTCCGGAGACGTGCTCGGCCTGGACGGACCGCTCCGCCTGCTGCTGTTCGCCTTCATCGAGGTCGCCATCATCACCTCGGCCGTCCGCGCCCGCCGCAACATGCGGGAGAACTTCTCCGCCGGCATCGACGGCATCGCGGTCTGGGCGCTGACCTGCCTGACCGCCGTCCTGTCCAGCATGGACGCCCGCAGCCTCCCCGAGGCCGTCTTCCGCCTGGCCGCCCCGCTGGTCGCCGCCTGGCTCTGGGAACGCGGCATGGCCATCGAACGCCACCGCATCCGCGGCACCGGCCGCATCAACTGGCGCCTGACCCCCGAACGCCTGCTCGTCCGCATGGGCCTGGCCGAGGTCAGCGACCGCACCGCCTCCGAGGTCGACGCCCACCGCCGGCTCACCCGCGTCGCCCTGGCCGCCAAGCGCGCCAAGGCGCTGCGCGACAGCGGCGCCTCCGAGCGCAAGATGCGCGGCGCGCTGGCCAGGCTCGACAAGGCCATGGACCAGGCCGTCGAGCACACCGGGCTGGCCGTCGACCAGCAGCGTCAGGAGGCGCTGCTGGCCCAGATCGCCGCCCTGTACAACACCACCGCGCTCATCGACGCCGACCCGCGCGTGCCGTGGGAGCCCCAGGCCGACCACCGTCCCGTGCCCGCCCGCCCGGCGCTGCCGCCCGCGCTGGCCGAGCTCGTCGAGGACGAGGACGAGGACGCCGAGGTGTTCGACGCCACCCCCCAGGTCGTCGACACCGCCCAGCGCGCCGCCCAGATCAGGGCCGCCCGCGAGTTCTGGGACCGGCAGATCGCCAAGCGCATCGTGCCGCGCTCGGTGGACATCGCCCAGGAGATCGGCGTCCCGCTGGCCACCGCGCGCGAGTATCGTGCCCTGTGGAAGCTGGAGCCGCAGGCGCACGCCCTGATCGAGGCTCTGTACCAGCAGCACGGCATCGTCGACACCGGCGCCTTCCCGGCCATCGCCGACGACGGGCGGGTGCTGGCCAAGTAGGGGGAGCTCGGTTGCGGGAGCGCACGCTCGAACGCGTCAGGAAACTCCTGGCCAAGGCCGAACGCACGGACAACGAGCACGAGCGGGCCACCTTCCTGGCGGCCGCCTCCGCCCTGATGGCCAAGTACGGCATCGACACCCTCCCGCCGCCCGGCACCCGCCAGACCCCCGGCGACCGCATCGTCACCCTGCCCGCCCCGTGGGCCAGGGAGAAGGCCCGCCTGGTCAGCCTGGTGGCCCAGGCCGTCCGCTGCCGTCCGCTGCTGATCGGCCGCGGCGACGGCGGCCAGCGGGTGCACGTGTTCGGCTTCGCCGCCGACCTCGAACGCGCCGACGTGCTGGCCACGTCGCTGCTGCTGCAGATGGCCTCCGGCCTGGCCCGCGTACGGCCGCCGGGCGAGCTCGCCGCGGCGCGGGCCTACCGGCGCTCGTGGCTGCTGGGGTTCACCGACGAGGTGTACCGGCTGCTGCGCGAGGCCGAGACGCGCGCCGCGACCGAGGCCGAGGCCGCCGGGGCCGGCACCGCGCTGGTGCTGGCCGACCGCCGGGCCGAGGTCGACCTGGCGGTGGCCGCCCACTATCCGCGCATCCGCATGTCCGTCCCGACGACCAGCGGCACGGGCTACCGCGCGGGCGTGCTGGCGGGCCGGCACGCCGACCTCGGACGCACCGGCATGCCCGCCGCCACCGCCCGCGAGCTGCCCCGCTGAGCCGCCCCGCTGAAGCGGCCCGCTGTGGCGGCCGGCTCTGGCGGCCGGTCGCTCAGCCCAGCGCGGCCGAGACCAGCGAGCGGGCCTCCTCCTGCACCTTGGCCAGGTGGTCGGGGCCCTTGAAGGACTCGGCGTAGATCTTGTAGACGTCCTCGGTGCCCGACGGGCGGGCGGCGAACCAGGCGTTCTCCGTCGAGACCTTCACGCCGCCGAGCGCCGCGCCGTTGCCGGGGGCCGCGGTCTGCACCGCCGTGATCGGCTCGCCGGCCAGCGACGACGCCGTCACCTGATCGGCCGACAGCTTGGCCAGCACCGCCTTCTCCTCGCGGGTGGCGGGCGCGTCGACCCGGGCGTAGGCGGGCTCGCCGAACCGCTCGGTCAGGCGGCGGTAGTGCGCGCTCGGCGACTCGCCGGTCACTGCCAGGATCTCCGAGGCCAGCAGGGCGAGGATGAGGCCGTCCTTGTCGGTGGACCAGGGCGAGCCGTCGCGCCGCAGGAACGAGGCCCCGGCGCTCTCCTCGCCGCCGAACCCGAGCGAGCCGTCGAGCAGTCCGGGGACGAACCACTTGAAACCGACCGGCACCTCGTAGAGGCGACGCCCGAGCGAGGCGGCGACCCGGTCGATGACGCCGCTGCTCACCATCGTCTTGCCGACCCCGGCCGCGGCGGGCCAGCCTTCGCGGTGGGCGTACAGGTAGGAGATGGCGACGGCCAGGTAGTGGTTGGGGTTCATCAGGCCGTCGGGGGTGACGATGCCGTGGCGGTCGGCGTCGGCGTCGTTGCCGGTGGCGATGTCGTACCTGTCGCGCTGGGCGATCAGCGACGCCATCGCGTACGGCGACGAGCAGTCCATGCGGATCTTGCCGTCCCAGTCGAGCGTCATGAACCGCCAGGTGGGGTCGACCAGCGGGTTGACCACGGTCAGGTCGAGGCGGTGGCGCTCGGCGATCTCGCCCCAGTAGGCCACGCTCGCCCCGCCCAGCGGGTCGGCCCCGATGCGCACCCCGGCCGACCTGATCGCGTCGAGGTCGACCACGGACGGCAGGTCGTCGACGTACGCGCCGAGGAAGTCGTAGCGGCCGGCCGCGTCGAGGGCCTTGGCGTAGGAGATCCTGGACACGCCCTTCATGCCGTCGGCCAGCAGCTGGTTGGCGCGGTCCTGGATCCAGGAGGTGGCGTCGGTGTCGGCGGGGCCGCCGTGCGGCGGGTTGTACTTGAAGCCGCCGTCGGAGGGCGGGTTGTGCGACGGCGTCACCACCACGCCGTCGGCCAGCCCGGACGTGCGGCCCCGGTTGTGCCGCAGGACGGCGTGCGAGACGGCGGGGGTCGGCGTGTAGCCGTCGCGGGAGTCGATCAGCACCTCGACCCCGTTGGCCGCGAACACCTCCAGCGCCGACACGCGGGCGGGCTCGGACAGCGCGTGCGTGTCGATGCCCAGGAACAACGGCCCGTCGGTGCCCTGGGAGGCGCGGTATTCGCAGATGGCCTGGCTGGTGGCCAGGATGTGGTCCTCGTTGAAGGCCGTCCGCAGCGAGGACCCGCGATGGCCCGACGTGCCGAACGCCACCCGCTGCGCCACCTCGGCGGGGTCGGGGTGCAGGGCGTAGTAGGAGGTCACCAGCCGGGCGACGTCGACCAGGTCGGCGGGCTGGGCGGGCTGTCCTGCGCGATCGTGCGTCATGAGGCCACTTTACAAATCCGCCCCCTTCGGACGGGTGAGCGCGCCCGGCGGCGTGGGAAGATACAGGCGCGTCTGCCTCCAGAACGGAGTTCTGTTTCCATGCGTTTCGGATATTTCCTGAATGAACGGCAAGGGCCCGACCCGCTCGGCGCGCTCCGCGACGAGATCGCCCAGGCGGCCGAGGACGGCTTCGCCTCCGCCTGGCTGTCCCACATCTTCGGCCTCGACGCCCTCACCGCGCTGGCCGTGGCCGGCTCCCAGGTGCCCGGCATCGAGCTCGGCACCTCCGTCGTGCCCACCTACCCGCGCCACCCGGCGGCCCTGGCCCAGCAGGCGATGACGGCCAACGCCGCGCTCGGCGGCCGGCTGGCGCTCGGCATCGGCCTGTCGCACCAGGTCGTCATCGAGCACATGTTCGGCCTCAGCTTCGAGCGCCCCTACCGCCACATGAAGGAGTACCTCGACGTGCTGCTCCCGGCGAGCCGGGGCGAGCAGGTCAAGGCGGCGGGCGAGACGATCAGGGCCGACGTGCGGCTCACCACGCCGGGCGCGGGCTTCCCGGTGCTCATCGCCGCCCTCGGCCCGCGCATGCTCAAGCTGGCCGGCACGGTCGCCGACGGCACGGTGTTGTGGATGACCGGCCCGAAGACGGTGGCCGAGCACGTCGCCCCGACCATCACCGCCGCCGCCGCGGAGGCGGGCCGCCCGGCGCCGCGGATCGTCTGCGCGCTGCCCGTCTGCGTCACCGACGACCCCGCCGCCGCCGTCGAGCGCGCC
Source organism: Nonomuraea sp. NPDC001831 (assembly GCF_042892035.1). Lineage (NCBI taxonomy): Bacteria > Bacillati > Actinomycetota > Actinomycetes > Streptosporangiales > Streptosporangiaceae > Nonomuraea > Nonomuraea sp. NPDC001831. The sequence continues at coordinate 429,045 of NZ_JBIATU010000005.1, forward strand.
AACGAGATCTTCGCCGTCTACGGCACGCTGCCCTCCTACCGGGCCATGCTCGACCGCGAGGGCGCCGCCGGGCCGGGGAACGTCGCGGTGGTCGGCGACGAGGAGTCCGTGCTCGCCCAGCTCGAACGGCTGCGCCAGGCCGGGGTGACCGACTTCGTCGGCGCGACGTTCGCCGAGCGGGAACGCACCCGTGAGCTGCTCATCGGCGCGTCGAAGGGTTCATAGGGGGACATCTCAATAAACTCCGGCAAGGTGAAGCGCTTGCTGCATGGCATAGACGTGTCGAACTGGCAGGGCTCCGTCGACTGGGCCGGTCACGCCGAGGCCGGGGTCTCCTTCGCCTTCGCCAAGGCCACCGAGGGCGGCGACTGGACCGACCGGTGGTTCGCCCGCAACTGGTCAGGAATGCGCGAGAGCTGGCTGGTGTGCGGCGCGTACCACTTCGCCCGGCCCAAGGGCGACCCGATCGAGCACGCCCGGCACTTCCTGGCGGTGCTCAGGTCGGCGGGCGGCCTGCGCAGGGGCGACCTGGTGGCGCTCGACCTGGAGACCGGCGACGGGCAGCGCCCCGAGCAGGTCGCCAGGTACGCGCGCCGCTGGTGTCACCACGTCGAGCGGCACGCCGGTCTGCGGCCCTTCATCTACACCTTCCACTGGTTCGCCCGTTCGGGGAACTGCGCCGGCCTGGCCGATTACCCGCTGTGGATCGCCTCCCCGGAGCGGCCGCGCGGCGAACCCCTCGTGCCGCCGCCGTGGCGCGACTGGACAATCCACCAATATGCCAGCAGCCCGCTCGACCGGAACGTCTTCCACGGCACCCGCCAGGACCTGACAAGGCTGGGGTTTCACCCGCGATAGCATCGGTGTTCACCATCGAACCAGCCTCGGTGCCGGGCATCGAGCGCGATCCAAGGGAGACACCGTGTCAGCCGAGCTACGCATCACCCTCGCCGGAGCCGAGCGTGTGGTCGCGGCCGGCACGACGGCGGGTGAGGCGCTGGAGGCCGACGGCCGCACGGTCATCGCGGCCCGGGTCAACGGCGAGCCGCGCGACCTTGCCCACCCGCTGGCCCAGGACGACGTGGTCGAGCCGATCGAGGTCTCCAGCGAAGACGGCCGGGCCATCGTCCGCCACTCCACCGCGCACGTCATGGCCCAGGCGGTGCAGGAGCTGTTCCCCGAGGCCAAGCTGGGCATCGGCCCGCCCGTGGAGAACGGCTTCTACTACGACTTCGACGTCAAGCAGGCGTTCAACCCCGACGACCTCAAGCGCGTCGAGAAGCGCATGCGGGAGATCGTCAAGCAGGGGCAGCTGTTCTCCCGCCGGGCCGTCACCGACGAGGAGGCGCGCGAGGAGCTGGCCGGCGAGCCGTACAAGCTGGAGCTGATCGGGCTCAAGGGCGGCGCGGCCGACGAGGAGAGCGTCGAGGTCGGGGCCGGCCAGCTGACGATCTACGACAACCTCGACGCCAAGAGCGGCGAGTTGTGCTGGAAGGACCTGTGCCGGGGGCCGCACGTGCCCTCCACCCGGTCGATCCCGGCGTTCAAGCTCATGCGCTCCGGCGGCGCCTACTGGCGCGGCAGCGAGAAGAACCCGCAGCTCCAGCGCATCTACGGCACCGCCTGGGAGTCCCGCGACAAGCAGGACGAATACCTCAAGATGCTGGAGGAGGCCGAGCGGCGCGACCACCGCAGGCTCGGCGCCGAGCTCGACCTGTTCTCCTTCCCCGACGAGCTGGGCTCGGGCCTGGCGGTCTTCCACCCCAAGGGCGGCGTGATCCGCAAGGTGATGGAGGACTACTCGCGGCGCAGGCACGAGGAGGCCGGCTACGAGTTCGTCAACACCCCGCACATCACCAAGGAGAACCTCTACCAGGTCTCGGGCCACCTCGACTGGTACAAGGACGGGATGTTCCCCCCCATGGAGCTGGAGGGCGCCCGCTACTACCTCAAGCCGATGAACTGCCCGATGCACAACCTGATCTTCAGGGCGCGCGGGCGGTCCTACCGCGAGCTGCCGCTGCGGCTGTTCGAGTTCGGCACGGTCTACCGCTACGAGAAGTCCGGCGTGGTCCACGGCCTGACCCGGGTGCGCGGCCTGACCCAGGACGACGCCCACATCTACTGCAGCCGCGAGCAGATGCGCGACGAGCTGACCTCGCTGCTGCGCTTCGTCCTCGACCTGCTGCGCGACTACGGCCTGGAGGACTTCTACCTCGAGCTGTCCACCAAGGACCCGGAGAAGTTCGTCGGCTCCGACGAGGTGTGGGAGGAGGCCACCACCACGCTGCGCGAGGTGGCCGAGGCCGAGAACCTCCACCTGGTGATGGACCCGGGCGGCGCGGCCTTCTACGGGCCGAAGATCTCCGTCCAGGTGCGCGACGCGATCGGCCGCACCTGGCAGATGTCCACCATCCAGCTCGACTTCAACCTGCCCGAGCTGTTCGACCTGCAGTACCAGGCGGCCGACGGCTCCCGGCAGCAGCCGGTCATGATCCACCGGGCGCTGTTCGGCTCGGTCGAGCGGTTCTTCGGCGTCCTGGTCGAGCACTACGCCGGGGCGTTCCCCGCCTGGCTGGCGCCGGTGCAGGTGGTCGGCATCCCGATCGCCGACGCCCACGTGCCCTACCTCCAGGACGTCGCCAAGCGGCTGCGCGAGCGGGGCATCAGGGTCGAGGTCGACGCGGCCGACGACCGCATGCAGAAGAAGATCCGCAACGCGCAGAAGGCGAAGGTCCCGTACATGCTGCTGGCCGGCGACGACGACATCGCCAACGGCGCGGTGTCCTTCCGTTACCGCAACGGCGAGCAGAAGAACGGCGTGCCCGTCGAGGAGGCCATCGCCGAGATCGTCAACGCCGTGGAACGCCGCGTCCAGGTCTGACCCGCCGCTCTAGGCCCGGCCCGGCGAGCGCCTTCCCGGCCTGCCGGGCCTGAGCCGTTCTCCGAGCGGCTCAGGCTCCGGGCCGGATGTCAGCGCCGGAATCAGCGGGGGAACACAGCGCGGAAATCAGCGCTGAATCAGCGTGGGAACAGGCGGAAGGCGACCGCCGGGCGGCCGTCGAAGCGTTCGGCGGCCTGCCGCGCGGAGCCCTCGATCAGCTCGCGGGCGTAGACCTCCGGGGCCTGGTCGGTGAGGGCCTCGATGTAGGCGCGGTGCTCCAGCAGCGACCGCACGCCGCGCTCCAGCCCGTCGGTGACGTCCACGGCGTGGGTGGGGGAGTTGGAGCCGGCGACGGCGACCCAGCGCACGCCGTTCCAGGGCGCGGCGTCGGTGTCAGGAAATATCCAGCGATTTCCGGCGTCGCCGGCGGCGTCCAGCACGGCCCGGCCCACGGCCCGGTGGTCGGGCGTGTTCCAGTACGTGCCGCCCCACGTGTCGTCGGGGTTGAGGGTGATCACCAGCTCCGGGCGGTGCCTGCGGATGGCGGCGGCGATGTCCCTCCTGAGCGCCGTCCCGTACTCGACGACCCCGTCGGCGTGGTCGAGGAACTCCACGGTGCTCACCCCGACCACGGCGGCGCTGGCCCGCTCCTCACGCTCGCGCACCGGCCCGCAGGCGGCGGGGTCGAGCGTGTCGATGCCCGCCTCGCCGCGGGTGGCGATCAGATAGGAGACCTCGCGCCCGGCGTCGGTCCAGGTGGCGACGGCGGACGCGCAGCCGTACTCCAGGTCGTCGGGGTGGGCCACGACGGCCAGGGCGCGCTGCCAGTCGGCGGGCATGGGTTCGAGTCGCTGTGCCATGCCCTCACCCTAGGCCCGTCGCGAAGGGCGGGGATCACGCCGGAAGAACGGCCCTCGCCGCGGGGTCCTATGCTGCTTGGTATGCACGATCAGGCAGGAGCCGGGGCGCCCGACAACTTCCAGCGGCTGTGGACCCCGCATCGCATGGCCTACATCAAGGGCGAGAACAAGCCGACGGGCACCGGGCCGGGCGACGGCTGCCCGTTCGACGAGATCCCCCGGATGAGCGACGAGGACGGCCTGATCGTGGCCAGGGGAGAGGTCGTCTACGCCGTCCTCAACCTCTACCCGTACAACTCCGGCCACCTGATGGTCGTGCCCTTCCGGCACGTGTCCGGCTACGACGAGCTGACCCCGGCCGAGGTCGCCGAGCTGGGCGAGTTCACCCAGCGGTCGCTGCGCGCGCTGCGCAAGGCCAGCGGCGCGCAGGGCTTCAACGTGGGCATGAACCTGGGCCAGGTCGCGGGCGCCGGCATCGCCGCCCACCTGCACCAGCACGTCGTGCCGAGGTGGGGCGGCGACACGAACTTCATGCCGGTCGTGGCGCAGACGAAGGTGCTGCCCCAGCTCCTGCACGACACCCGGCAACTGCTGGCCGACGCCTGGGCGGACTAGCCACCCGCTCGCCGGCCCGCCGCTCGCGTTCGATGCGGCTAGTCGCCGGCGTGGGCCAGGCGGGCGGTGGCGGGGGCCTCGGCAGGCTGTTCGCGGCCCAGCGTGCCGATGCCCGCCGCGAGCAGCAGCGGCACGGCCAGCGCCAGGGCCATCGACAACACCGCGGCGCCCGAGTCGTTGACCAGCATCCCGATCACCCCGCTGACCAGCGTGCCGATCAGGCCGGCGCGCAGGGCGGGGGAGTGGCGGAACGCCGCGGGCACCACGCCCGCGCTGGCCTGCTCGGGCCGCAGGATCGCGTAGACCAGGAAGGCCACGGCCGCGATCACGATGGGCATGAGGTTGGGGCTGAGCAGCGTGGCCAGCATGGCCTGGAGCTTGCGGAAGATCACCTCGAACGCCTCGCCGCTGAGCACCTGGCCCACGAACCTGCCCAGGTGCGTCTGCTCGTCGGGCGGACGCAGGTAGTTGAGCACGGCGAACGTCATCACGATCACCGCCCCGGCCACGCAGAACGCCCCCAGCTTCACGATCGAGACCCGCTTGCCGGCCACCAGCAGCGCGGTCACCGCGATGCCCGGCACGAACGCGATCACGCCGCCGAAGTCGCTGCCCATGCCCGAGCCGCCCAGCACCATCGCGAACGCCCCGAGCACCACGATCGCGGCCACCCCGGGCCGCCCCGGCCAGCGGTGGGCGATCACGGTGGTGGCCAGCAGCGTGCCGGTGGCCAGCAGCGCGAACGGGATGTTGCCCAGGCCGTAGTAGCGGGCCCCGACCTCGGCGCTGTAGCCCATGACGCTGTTGAGCTGCAACGTCGTGCCCGTCAGCAGGTCGCCGGCGAGCGTGAGCGCGGTGACGCCGGCCACCACGGCGAGCGGGCCGAGCGGACGCCGCCGCCAGGGCCCGCCGAAGGCCAGCACGGTGACCACGACGACCCAGCCCAGCACCCCGGCGACCAGTTGCGTCAGGGACGACCAGGGCAGCAGGTTGACCAGGTAGCTGGAGACCGGCAGGGCGGCCAGCGCGACGGCGGCCAGACGCACCGGCGACAGGCCCTTGCGCCGCCGCAGCAGCAGGAACGCGACCACGTAGAACAGCACCTGCAACACCGCCACGACGGTGAAGTAGACGCCCTTGACCGACCGGATGGCCTGCGCGGTCGCATCGGCCCGGCGCAGCCGGTCGATCGTCGCGCCGGCGTCGCCGGGCTGCATCGGCACCCCGACGACCGTGGCCGGCGCCGGCACGCCGAGCCGGGCCAGCACGGTCGCGGTCAGGTCGGGCAGGATCGAGATGTCGGCGCGGCGGGTGGAGGCGGCGCCCAGCAACCGCCCCTGCGCCCCCGGCTCACGCAGCGCGGCCACCCGAAGGTGCGGCACGGAACCGTGGTCGGACAGGCCGGCCAGCAGCACGGTGGTGCCGGGCGGCAGGATCGACAGCAGCGCGCCGGCCTTGGCGTCGGCCAGGCGCAGCGCGTCGCGGCGCTCCTTCGGGCCGAGCTGCTCGGGCACCTTGGGCAGCTTGCCGCTTGCCAGGTAGGGGTGGACGAGGTCGTCGACGTCCATGGCGGTCAGCGGGCACTGCTCCAGGTCGGCCGTGCGGACCTGGAGCGGGGAGGCGTGGTAGCGCTGCACCGCGCCCTGCCGGTCGGCCAGCGCGAGCGCGGCGCCGGGGCCGATCGCGATCGAGCAGCGACCCGCGGCCTTCAGCGCCTCGCCCAGCGTGCCGGCGTTGCGCTGCCCGGCCACGTCGATGAGGTAGCGGTAGTCGGGGATGACCGCGCCCGCGCCCCGGGTCTCGGGGGCGGGAGGCGCGCCGCAGGCGTATCCGGCGGCCGACCTGGTGCCGGCCGACACCGTGAGCCAGCCGTCGTAGGGGCAGGTGATGTTGCTGACCGTGCGCACCGACAGCGAGCCGATCGCGCTGCCGCGCGTCAGCTCCCACAGGTTGGGGGCGTCGGCCTGGTTGACGTCGTCCCAGCTGAGGCCGGAGACGCCGATGAGCGCCACCCTGCCCGCGCCGGGAGCCGAGCCGCCGGCCGTGGCCGTGCCCTGCAGGCCGAGCAGTACGGAACCGGCCAGAACGGCCAGCACCACGAGCGCGCGCCTCACCCCGACGACCTCCCGCGATCGATGACGTCCGTGGCACGCTAGAGCACGTCGCGATCCGGCGCCACCGATTCCCCTACCTTCTCACGGGCGGCGGCGGGCCCGGTCCGTCAGCCGCGCACGGGGGTGAGCCAGTGGCGGTAGCGGTCGTCGCGCCCGTGCACGGCGGCCTCGTAGGCGTCGGACAGCTTGCCGGTGACCGGCCCGGGGCCGCCGAACTCGCAGTGGTCGACCGCGCTGACGGGCACGATCCCGGCCGCCGTGCCGCAGACGAAGATCTCGTCGGCCGTGTACAGGTCGGTGCGCAGCAGGTCCTCCCTGGTGACCGTCAGCCCCAGGTCGGCCGCCAGCCGGGCGACGGTGTCCTGCGTGATGCCCTCCAGCGCGCCGGCGTGCGGCGGAGGCGTGGTCAGCACGCCGTCGCGCACGACGAAGACGTTCGCGCCGGTGCACTCGCTGACGTTGCCGGCCGCGTTCAGCAGCACCGCCTCGTCGAAGCCCGCCTGCATGGCCTCGGACTTGGCCATCACCGAGTTCAGGTAGGGGCCGGTGGCCTTGGCCGCGGTCGGCGTCACCCGGTGGTCGTTGCGCTGCCACGAGCTGGTCATCAGCCGCACGCCCGCCTCCAGCAGCGCGCCCCACTCCCAGGACGCGATCGAGACCACCGTCGGGCAGCCGCGCGCCGCCACGCCCATCTCGCCGTAGCCGCGGTGGGCCAGGTGACGGATGTAGCACGAGGACTGGCCGTTGGCCGCGACCGTGGCCAGCGTGGCCGCGCGCAGCTCCTCCAAGGTGTACGGCAGCGGCATCCCGATGATCCGCGCGCTGCGCGCCAGCCGCCGCAGATGCTCGTCGAGCCGGAACACCGCCGGGCCGTCAGGCGTGTCGAAGGCCCTGGTGCCCTCCAGCACGGCGGTGCCGTAGTGCAGGGCGTGCGTCAGGACGTGCACCCGGGCCTCGGCCCAGGGCACCAGCTCGCCGTCCATCCAGATGTGCTCGGCTTCGCGCATCGTGCCGCTCCTCTCCGTAAATGGCCGTCAACAATCACGAGATGTAGGCCAATTCATTGATAAGTGGCACAGTAACCGGATAATAGTGGCGTGGGAAGAGAAGAAGACCTTGTCACCCTGGTCCGCGACCGGCTCCGGCTCCACCAGGGCACGGCCAGCCGGCGGCTCGCGGGCGCGCTGACCGACCTGGCCCAGACCGGCGCCATCGCCCCGGGCACCCGCCTGCCCTCCGAGCGCGACCTGGCCCAGGCGGTCGGGCTCAGCCGCGGGACGGTCGCCGCCGCCTTCAACGCCCTCTGCGAGGAGGGCCTGTGCGAACGCCGGCACGGCAGCGGCACGTACGTGCTGGGCGTCCCGACGTTCGGCGGCCTGCTCCAGGGCGGCGCGGTGCTGGCCGACCTGTCGACCTCGGTCGTCCCCGACCCCTCCCACCTGACGGTGCCCCCGCTGGACGCCGCCGCCCTGATGCGCGCCCCGAGCGGCCACGGCTACGACGCCATGGGCGACTCGCGGCTGCGCGCCGTGCTGGCCGCCCTGGACGCCGGGCCGCACCGCGAGATCCTGGTGACCTCGGGCGCCCAGCAGGGCATCGACCTGGCGGCCCGGGTGCTGCTGCGGCCCGGCGACCGCGTGCTGGCCGGCGACCCGGCCTACGGAGGGGCGCTCAGCGTGTTCCGGCGCGCCGGGGCCCTCGCCGTGCCCGTGGACCTCGCCGACCCGGACGCCGTGCGCGACGCGCTGGCCCGCCACCGCCCGGCCGCCGTGTACGCGCTGCCGGTGGACAACCCGACCGGCCGCGTGGCCGACCTGCGGCACGTGGCCGAGCTGGCCGCGGCGGCGGACGTCCCGCTGGTGGAGGACCGGACGCTCGCGCCGGTGGTGTTCGACGGCCGGACGCCTCCCGCGCCGCTGGCCCTGGCCCATCCGCACGGCACGGTGACGGTGGGCTCGTTGTCGAAGGTGTTGTGGGGCGGCCTGCGGGTGGGCTGGCTCACCGCCCCCGAGCCGCTGCTGGCCCGGCTGCTGGAGGCCAAGCTCGACGCCGACCTGGCCACCAGCGCCGTCTCCCAGCGGCTGGCCGCCGACCTGCTCGACGGCGACCCCGTGCCGGCCTGGCTGGCCGAGCTGGCCCGCCGCCGCGACCACTTCACCGCCGCGCTGTCCGCGCGCCTGCCGTCGTGGACCTGGTCACGCCCGCAGGGCGGACTGTCGGTGTGGGCGCGCCTGCCGGGCGCCGACACCGACAGGTTCGCCGCCGTCGCCCGCGAGCAGGGCGTGGCCGTCGCGCCCGGCTCGCTGTTCTCCCCGGACGGCCGCCACCGCGACCGCCTGCGCCTCAGCTTCGCCCTGCCGCCCGCCCTGCTCGACCAGGCGGTCGCCGCCCTGGCCCGCGCCTGGGAGCAGACCGGCCACCGAGCTCCCCACCCGGACGGGCGGTGACGGGACGGGCCTCGGCTCAGCCCACCTTGACCTTCACCGGCTTGCTCTCGTGGTGCTGCCGGTCGAGCGAGGTGATCAGGTACGTGCCCGGCTTGGCCGAGTACGACGCCGCCGTCACCACGGCCGCCAGGTTGCGGGCGTCGGTGGTGTGGCAGTCCTTGCCCGACTCCGGCACCCGGTACACCGCGTAGGCCCGCGCCCCCTCGGACGGCGTCCAGGACACGGTGGAGCCGCTCGCCTTGACGCCGGCCGGCTTGCCGGGGGCCTCGCCGCCGCGGTCCTCCATGATCGGCAGCAGCGCCGGACGGCTGTAGTGCTCCTTGGCCACCCGGTCGATCGCGCCGAGCGGGTTGGTCAGGAGCTGCTTGGCGCTGAAGTAGATGTCGCCGTCGACCTGCTCGTAGCGCCGGTTCACCGTCAGGTGCGCCGACAGCTCGCCCGGGTTGGCCCAGGCGGCGTTGGTCCTGGTGCCGACCTGGTAGAGCGCCTGGCCGATGTAGAGCTGGACGTCGGTGCCCTTGACCGCGCCCGCCCACCAGGCCGTCAGCGTCTTGTAGTCGGCCGCCTTGAAGCCGCGCGGCCAGTAGAGCTGCGGGGCGACGTAGTCGACCGTGCCGTCCTCGATCCAGGAGCGGGCGTCGGCGTAGATGGAGTCGTAGGCCGACATGCCGGCCGTGGCCGATCCCTCGGGGTCGTTGGACTTGTTGCGCCAGATGCCGAACGGGCTGATGCCGAACTTCACGTGGTTCTTCGTGTCGTGGACGGCCGCGTCGACCTTGGCCACCAGCTTGTTCACGTTGTGGCGGCGCCAGTCGGCCAGCTTGCGGCCCTTGCCGTACTTGGCGAAGGCCGCCTTGTCGTCGAACGTGCCGCCGCCGCCCGGATAGGGGTAGAAGTAGTCGTCGAAGTGCACGCCGTCGACGTCGTAGCGGCTGACCACGTCGGTGATGACCTTGGTGACGTGCTCGCGCACCTGCGGCAGGCCGGGGTTGTAGTAGAGGCCGCCGCCGTAGGTGACCGTCCAGTCGCGGTGCTGCCTGGCCGGGTGGTTCGCCGGGAGCTTGGACAGGTCGGCGGTCTCGGCCGCGCGGTAGGGGTTGAACCAGGCGTGGAACTCCAGGTTGCGCTTGTGCGCCTCGTCGATGAGGAACGGGAGCGGGTCCCAGCCCGGGTCCTTGCCCGCGGTGCCTGTCAGGTACCGCGACCAGGGCTCCAGCGAGGAGCGGTAGAGCGCGTCGGAGGCGGGACGGACCTGGACGAAGACGGCGTTGAGATTGCGCTTGACCGCGCTGTCGAGGATCTTGACGTACTCGGCCTTCTGGCGGGCCTGGCCGAGGCCGGCGCGCGAGGGCCAGTCGATGTTCTTGACCGTCGCGATCCACACCCCGCGCAGCTGGCGCTTGGGGTAGCGGGGGTCGGGCTTGCAGGCCGCCGTCGCCTCGGCGGTGGCGGGGGCGGTGGTCGTCGTCTTCTTGGTCGCTGCGGGGCTCTCGGTCGCGCCGGGGCCGAACACGTAGGCGGCGCTGGTGGTCACGACCGCGAGGGCTGCAGCGGCTAGGAGTGGGCGTCCAGTTCGCATAGTGCAACCCAGTCTGGCAGTTGCTCCCGTGTGATCGGACCCGAAAAAAGAAATGCAGTCGTGATGCTTCTGTTACGAAACGGTAGATGTGGTGATCAAACGTGCGGGCCGGGAGGGACGTGCCGCCCTCCCGGCTCAGCGCCGACCGCTCTGTACCCCTACTCGGTGGCCGCCACCTTGCTCGCCAGGTTCGGCGGCAGCGGCTCGTAGCGCAGGAACGTGCGCGTGAACGTCCCGGTGCCGTGGGACATCGAGCGCAGGTCGATGGCGTAGCGGGTGATCTCCAGCTCGGGCACCTCGGCCTTGACCAGCGTGCGCCCGGTGCCCACCGGCTCGGTGCCGAGCACGCGCCCGCGCCGCGAGGACAGGTCGGACATCACCGAGCCCACGTAGTCGTCGGCCACCAGCACCGACAGCTCGTCCACCGGCTCCAGCAGCAGGGTCGGGACCTTCGAGGCCGCCTCCTTCAGCGCGAGCTGGCCCGCGATCTGGAAGGCCATGTCGGAGGAGTCGACCGAGTGGGCCTTGCCGTCGTAGAGCGTGACGCGCACGTCCACCATGGGGTAGCCGGCCACCACGCCGCGCTCCATCTGGGCCCGCACGCCCTTCTCCACCGACGGGATGAACTGCCGGGGCACCACCCCGCCGACGATCTTGTCCACGAACTCGAACCCGCCGCCCGAGGGCAGGGGCTCGACCTCCAGGTGGCAGATCGCGTACTGGCCGTGGCCGCCGGTCTGCTTGACGTTGCGGCCCATCGCCTGGCACCGGCCGCCGAACGTCTCGCGCAGCGGCACCCGCAGCTCGATCCGCTCGACCTCGACGCCGTGCCGGTTGGCCAGGCGGTCGAGCAGCACGTCGGTGTGCGCCTCGCCCATGCACCACAACACGAGCTGCCTGGTCTCGGCGTTGTTCTCCAGGCGCAGCGTCGGGTCCTCGGCCACCAGCCGGCCGAGCGCCTGGGCCAGTTTGTCCTCGTCGGCCTTCGACTTCGCCCTGATCGCCACCGGCAGCAGCGGGTCGGGCATCTGCCAGGACGTCATCAGCAGCGGACGGTCGACCTCCGACAACGTGTCCCCGGTCTCGGCCCGCGACAGCTTGGCCACGGCCACGATGTCCCCGGCCGAGCCCTTGGCCGCCGGGCGCTGGGTCTTGCCGAGCGGGCTGGTCAGCGTGCCGATGCGCTCGTCGACGTCGTGGTCCTCGTGCCCGCGGTCGGCCAGGCCGTGGCCGGAGACGTGCACGGTCATGTCGGGGCGCAGCGTGCCGGAGAAGACGCGGACGAGGCTGATGCGGCCCACGTACGGGTCGCTGGTGGTCTTGACGACCTCGGCCACGAGCGGGCCGTCGGGGTCGCACGCGATGCCGCCGACCGGCTTGCCGGACAGGTCGGTGATCTCGGGCATCGGGTGTTCCAGCGGCGAGGGGAAGCCCTGGGTCACCAGCTCCAGCAGCTCCGTCATGCCCACGGCGTGGCCGTCGCCGAGCCCGCTGCACAACACCGGGAAGAAGCTGCCGCGCGCGACCGCCTTCTCCAGGTCGTCCACCAGGACCTTGGTGTCGATGGGCTCGCCCTCCAGGTAGCGGTCCATGAGCGACTCGTCCTCGCTCTCCTGGATGATGCCCTCGATCAGCTCGCCGCGCCGCTCCTCGATCTGCGCCTCGTACTCGGCGCCCGGCTCCTTCTCGGTGCGGGCGCCGGTCGCGTAGTTGTAGAACTTCTGCGACAGCAGCCCGATCAGGCCGTTGACGTGCCCGTTGGTGATCACCGGCAGGTAGAGCGGCGCGACGCCGTCGCCGAAGACGTCCTGGCAGGTGGCCAGCACCTCGTCGAAGTCGGCGCGCTGGTGGTCGATCTTGGTGATCACCACCGCCCTGGGCATGGCGACCTGGGCGCACTCCTCCCAGAGCATCTGCGTGAGCCCGTCGATCCCCTCCGAGGCCGACACGACGAACAGGGCGGCGTCGGCGGCGCGCAACCCGGCGCGCAGGTCGCCGACGAAGTCGGCGTAACCCGGGGTGTCGAGCAGGTTGATCTTGATGCCGTTGTGCACGAGCGGCGCCAGCGCCAGGTTGACCGACCGCTGCTGGCGCACCTCGACCTCGTCGAAGTCGCTGACCGTGTTGCCGTCCTCCACCCGGCCCGGCCGCTGGACGGTGCCCGTCGCCGCGAGCAGCTGCTCGACCAGGGTGGTCTTGCCCGCTCCCGAGTGGCCGACCAGCACGACATTGCGTATCGCATCCGCCCTGTCGGCCGTGGGTGCCCTGCCCGCGGCTCCCATGGCCCCGCCGGAGTTCCTATCCGCCACTTCGCCTCCCACGTCGTCGGTGCATCCAACGCCGCGCCCGCGCGGAGGGTGTCAGGAACCGCATGGACGCGGTGTGTTCACCAAATACCCCTGTGGCGAATATCACAAGGGGTGCGGGGCAAAGAAAGTGGCCGCTCACGCAATGGCCTACGATCGGACCGCGATGCTCAAACTCCTGCGACCGGCCATGACCCGGATACTCACCCCGCTGGGCAGGGCTCTCGTCGGCCGCGGGATCGGCCCGAACGCCGTCACGGCGATCGGCACCCTCGGCACGGTGATCTCCGCCCTGACCCTGTTCCCGCTGGGCCGGCTGGCCTGGGGGGCGCTGCTCATCACCGTCTTCGTGCTGTTCGACCTGCTCGACGGCGTCGTGGCCCGGCTGGGCGGCAAGGGGGGCACCGTCTGGGGCGCCTTCCTCGACTCCACGCTCGACCGGGTGGCCGACGCCGCCATCTTCGCCGGCCTGATCCTGTACTTCGTGGCCGCGGGCGACACGCTGATGGCCGGCGTGACGCTGGCCTGCCTCGTCGCCGGGTCCCTGGTCTCCTACGCCAAGGCCAGGGCCGAGGGCCTCGGGCTGACGGCGGACGTGGGGCTGGCCGAGCGTCCAGAGCGGCTGGTGGTGGCCCTGGTCGCGACCTTCTTCTCGGGGGTCGGGGTGCCCTACGTGCTGCCGCTCGGCATGTGGTTGCTGGCGGCGGCCTCCACCATCACCGTCGTGCAGCGGGTCGTGCACGTCCACCGGCAGACGAGGGAGCGATGAGCGAGAAGACCTCGATCGGCGACCGCATCGTGGCGGCGGGCTTCGCGGCGGGCTGGAAACTGGTCCCGCTGCTGCCCCAGCGGCCCACGGCGGCGGTCTTCCGCCTCCTGGCCGACCGGGTGTGGCGCAAGCGCGGCAAGTCCGTGCGCCGCCTGGAGTCCAACCTGGCCAGGGTCACCGGCATGGACGCCGGCAGCGCGGAGCTGCGCGAGCTGAGCAGGGCCGGCATGCGCTCCTACTTCCGCTACTTCCACGAGGTCTTCCGCCTGCCCTCGATCCCGCGGCCCGAGATCGTCCGGCGCACCCACGTCATCGGGGCCGAGCACATCCACGACACGCTGGCCACGGGCCGGGGCGTGGTGCTGGCCCTGCCGCACATGGGCAACTGGGACGCGGCGGGCGCCTGGCTGGTCGGCGTCGGCCACCCGTTCACCACGGTCGCCGAGCGGCTGCGGCCCGAGTCGCTGTTCCGCCGCTACGTCGCCTTCCGCGAGGGACTCGGCATGGAGGTGCTGCCGCTCACCGGCGGCGACGGCCACAACTTCGGCACCCTGGCCGGCCGCGTGCGCAAGGGCGGCGTGGTGTGCCTGCCCGCCGAGCGCGACCTGACCAAGAGCGGCATCGAGGTGCGCTTCTTCGGCGCCACCACCAAGGTGCCGGCCGGCCCGCCGCTGCTGGCCGTCCAGACCGGCGCCGCGCTGCTGCCGGCCACCGTCTACTTCGTGGGCGACGACTGGGGCATCCACATCCACGAGGAGATCCCGGTGCCCGCCGAGGGCACCCGGCAGGAGAAGGTGGCGGCCGTCGCCCAGGCCATGACCGACGTCTTCGAGAAGGGCATCGCCGAGCACCCGGAGGACTGGCACATGTTGCAGCGGCTCTGGCTGGAGGACCTGCCGAAATGAAGGTCGGCATCGTCTGCCCCTACTCCTGGGACATGCCCGGCGGGGTCAAGCAGCACATCGACGACCTGGCCCAGGCGCTGATGGCGCAGGGGCACGAGGTCTCGGTCATCGCGCCCGCCGCCGACGACGACGAGCTGCCGCCGTACGTGACGGGCGCCGGCCGGGCGGTGCCGGTGCCCTACAACGGGTCGGTGGCCCGGATGTCGTTCGGGTTCCTGTCGGCCGCGCGGGTGCGGCGCTGGGTCCGTACGGGCGACTTCGACGTGCTGCACATCCACGAGCCGCTGATCCCGAGCCTCGGCGTGCTGGCCTGCTGGGCGGCCAAGGGTCCGATCGTGGCCACCTTCCACGCCTCCTTCACCCGCTCGCGCGCCATCGCGGTGGCCGAGCCGCTGCTGCGCAGCGCGCTGGAGAAGCTGAGCGGCCGCATCGCGGTCTCCGACGCGGCGCGCAAGAGCCTGGTCGAGCAGTTCGGCGGCGACACCGTGCTGATCCCCAACGGGGTGACCGTGGCCCGCTACACCGAGGCCGAGCCGCTGCCCGGCCGGGGCCCCGACGGCGCCACGATCGGCTTCCTCGGCCGCATGGACGAAGAGCGCAAGGGCCTGCCGATCCTGCTCGACGCCTTCAACGCGCTGGCCGCCGAGCGTCCTGACCTGAAGCTGCTCATCGCCGGGCCCGGCGACGCCAAGGACGTCTACGACAAGGTGCCCAAGCCCTTCCACGAGCGGGTCACCGTGCTCGGCATGGTGAGCGAGGCCGACAAGATCCGCGCCTACCACTCGGTCGACGTGTTCTGCGCCCCCAACACCCGGGGCGAGAGCTTCGGCATCGTGCTGGCCGAGGCCATGGCCTCGGGGGCGACGGTGCTGGCCAGCGACATCCCGGCCTTCCGCAAGGTGCTGGGCGAGGGGCAGGCCGGCGCGCTGTTCGCCAACGGCGACGCCGCCTCGCTCGCCCGCGAGGCCGCCGTGCTGCTCGACGCGCCCGAGCGGCGCGCCAAACTGGCCGCCGAGGCGCTGGTGGCGGTCAGGAAGTACGACTGGTCCACGGTCGCCCGCGACGTGGTGCGCGTCTACGAGACGGTGACCACCAGCGGCGCGGGCCGGGTGGAGGAAGACCTGTGACCGCCTGCCGAGAGCTCCTGTAGGGAACCGCTGTGACATCCACCATGATCGTGCTGATCGTGGGCATCGTCGTCGTGCTCACGGCCGTCTACGTCTCCTGGCGGGCGGGCCGGCTCGACCGCCTGCACATCCGGCTCGAACTGGCCCGCGAGGCGCTGGACGCCGCGCTCATGCGGCGCCGGGCCGTGGTGCTCGAACTGGCCGGCTCGCGCCTGCTCGACCCCGCGACCTCGCTGGTGCTGGCCGCCGCCGCCCACGAGGCCAGGATCGCCGGCCCCGAGGAGCGCGAGCACGCCGAGAGCGACCTGTCGCGGGCCCTGCGGGCCGCGGCCGACCAGGAGCGCTTCAGGGAGAAGCTGGCCGAGGCGCCCGGCGGCGGCGACCTGCTGGAGGAGCTCGACGCGGCGGTGGCCAAGGTCGTCTATTCGCGCCGTTTCTACAACAACGCGGTCGGGGTCACCCGTACGGCGCAGCGGCGCTGGCTGGCCAGAACGCTGCGATTGGCCGGTCACACCGAGTTCCCGGAATTCTTCGAGATCGATGACAATCCGCCCGCAACTATGTCGCCTGAATGACCAAATGTGGGGAGGCCGGTAAGCTCTTCCCGATTTCTGGGCAAAGGCGAGGAGTTGTTGCAAGGTGCGGCTATCCCGGATGATCTCGGTGACTCTGGCAGGGGCGGCCGTGCTCGGGCCCGTCGCGGCCTGCTCGTCCGACGAGCCTCCCGCGTCCGGCAAGGCGCCGCAGGCGGCCACCGCCGCCCCCTCCGAGGAGCCCACCGAGAAGGCCGAGGGCCACCCGTTCACCGGGCAGCCCTACGAGGAGCTCAAGCCGGTGCTCGCGGTGAAGATCGAGAACACCGCCGCGGGCAAGCCGCAGCTCGGGCTCAAGAGCGCGGACGTCGTCTACGTCGAGCAGGTCGAGGCCGGCCTGACCCGGCTCATGGCGATCTTCTCCTCGAAGATCCCGGCCAAGGTGGGCCCGGTGCGCAGCGCCCGCATCTCCGACCTGCACATCGTCCCGCAGTTCGGCAAGCCGGCGTTCGCCTACTCCGGCGCGCAGACCAAGATGTTGCCGTTCATCGCCAAGGCCCCGCTGTACGACGTCGGCGACACCCGCAACCCCGGCGCCTACTTCCGCCAGCCGGGCCGCTACGCCCCCTACAACCTGTTCGCCAACACCAGGAAGCTGCTGTCGGGCGCCCCCAAGGCCACCGAGGCCAAGGACATCGGCTTCACCTTCGGCGACGCGCCCGCCGAGGGCGGCGTGGACAAGAAGTCGTACACCGTCAGGTGGCCCGCGGCGCGCTTCACCTTCGCCTGGTCGGAGGCCAAGAAGCAGTGGCTGATCTGGCAGGACGGCAAGAAGGACATGGCGGCCGAGGGCGGCCAGCTCGGCGCGCCCACGATCGTCGTGCAGTACACCAAGACCGAGCGCTCGCAGTTCCACGACTTCCACCAGAGCTACACCCCGCTCGTGCACACCACCGGCAAGGGCAAGGCCGTCGTGCTGCGCGACGGCAAAGCCTACGCGGCCAACTGGGAACGGGAATCGGAGGAGACCGGTACGACGTTCACCACTGAGAGCGGCGAGCCGATGAACTTCGCCCCCGGCCAGGTCTGGATCGCGCTCGCCAGCCGCAAGCCCGTCACCCCTTGATGACCGTTCTGTATAAGTTGAGCGGCAAATCCTGACATCGTGGCATGTCGGGGGAGGGGTCCATCAGGACCTACGATGGGTTTGATAACTTACCGTCCGCCCTGAGAGCCCGTGAGGAAGACCGTGTCCAGCACGCCTGAAAGCACCCCCGTCACCGGAACGGCCCGTGTCAAGCGCGGCATGGCCGAGATGCTCAAGGGTGGCGTCATCATGGACGTCGTCACCCCCGAGCAGGCCAAGATCGCTGAGGATGCCGGCGCCGTCGCCGTCATGGCCCTTGAGCGTGTGCCCGCCGACATCCGCGCCCAGGGCGGCGTGTCCAGGATGAGCGACCCCGACATGATCGACGGCATCATCGCCGCCGTGTCGATCCCCGTCATGGCCAAGGCCCGCATCGGCCACTTCGTCGAGGCCAAGGTCCTGCAGTCGCTCGGCGTCGACTACGTCGACGAGTCCGAGGTGCTCACCCCGGCCGACTACGCCAACCACATCGACAAGTGGCAGTTCACCGTGCCCTTCGTCTGTGGCGCCACCAACCTGGGCGAGGCCCTGCGCCGCATCACCGAGGGCGCGGCCATGATCCGCTCCAAGGGCGAGGCCGGCACCGGTGACGTCTCCAACGCCGTCACCCACATGCGCACGATCCGCGCCGAGATCAGGCGCCTCACCACGCTGGCCGAGGACGAGCTCTACGTGGCCGCCAAGGAACTGCAGGCGCCCTACGAGCTGGTCGCCGAGGTCGCCAGGAACGGCAAGCTGCCGGTCGTCCTGTTCACCGCGGGCGGCATCGCCACCCCGGCCGACGCCGCCATGATGATGCAGCTCGGCGCCGAGGGCGTGTTCGTCGGCTCGGGCATCTTCAAGTCCGGCGACCCGGCCAAGCGCGCCGCGGCCATCGTCAAGGCCACCACGTTCTACGACGACGCCGACGTCGTCGCCAAGGTCTCGCGCGGTCTCGGCGAGGCCATGGTCGGCATCAACGTCGACGAGATCCCGCAGCCGCACCGGCTGGCCGAGCGCGGCTGGTGAACCGGCGCGTCGCCGCAGGCCGGCGGCCCGCCGGAGGTCCATGATCGTCATGTGACGATGAAAAGCTTCGTAAGAGGCGGCATTCGCGAAGGATGTCGCCTCTTTCGTGTTGTCCGCGGTTCACCAGCCTGTCATGAGACTCGGTCAGGCTACGGGCGTCCCTCACCCTTGATCGTCCCGAGGAGCGCACCGTGTCCCAGCTGAACCGACGGCATTTCCTGGTCACCGGCCTGGCGGCGGGCGCCGCCGCGGCGATCCCCGCCACGGCGGCGAGCGCCGAGCCGGACCCCGCCGCAGAGACCGTGCAGGCACTGGCCTCGCGCGGGCTGTCCACCGACCCGTTCACGCTCGGCGTGGCCTGCGGCGACCCCGACCACGAGGGGTTCGTGCTGTGGACCAGGCTGGCCCAGCAGCCGCTGGCCGAGGACGGCTTCGGCGGCATGCCGCAGCGCCCGTTCCCGGTGCAGTGGCAGGTCTACGCCGACGAGCGCGGGCGCCGCGTCGTCCGGTCGGGGGTGGCCGTCGCCGTGCCGGAGTGGGGGCACAGCGTGCACGTCGAGGTCGACCGGCTGAGCTCGGACCGGGACTACTGGTACCGCTTCCGCGTCGGCCCGTACGTCTCGCCCATGGGACGGGCCCGCACGGCCCCGCACCCGCTGTCCTACGGCGGCGCGCTGTCGATGGCCTTCGTCTCCTGCGCCCAGTACGAGCACGGCTGGTTCACCTCCTACCGCAGGCTGGCCGAGGAGCACCCGGACCTGGTCCTGCACCTGGGCGACTACCAGTACGAGTACACCAAGGACACCTACACCATCCCGGGCGGCAACGTCCGTGACCACGAGGGCCCCGAGACCGAGACCCTGGCCGGCTACCGCCAGCGGCACGCCCAGTACAAGGCCGATCCGGACCTGCAGGCCGCGCACGCCGCCGCGCCCTGGCTGGTCGTCTGGGACGACCACGAGCTGGACAACAACTGGGCCGACGAGGTGCCGGAGAAGCCGGAGGTGCCCCAGCCGGACTTCCTGGCCCGCCGCGCCGCGGCCTTCCGCGCCTACTACGAGAACATGCCGCTGCGCCGCACGTCGATCCCGCGCGGCATCGACATGCAGCTCTACCGGCGGATCCGGTGGGGCAGGATGGCCACCTTCCACATGATGGACACCCGCCAGTACCGCGACGACCAGGGCTGCGGCGACGGCTACCGCGACTGCCCGGCCGCGCTGGACCCGGCGCGCTCGATCACCGGCGCAGAGCAGGAGCAGTGGCTGATCGAGGGCTTCCACCGCTCGCGCGCCCAGTGGGACATCCTGGGCCAGCAGGTGTTCTTCGCCCAGCGCGACAACAACGCCGGCCCTGCCAAGATCACCTCGATGGACGCGTGGGACGGCTACGTCGCCTCCCGCCGGCGCATCACCCAGGGCTGGGTGGACGCCGGGGTCCGCAACCCGGTGGTGCTGACCGGCGACGTGCACGCCCACTGGGCCAGCGACCTCAAGCTCGACTACGACGACCCGACCGGGCCCACCGTGGGCTCGGAACTCGTGGCCACCTCCATCACCACGGGCGGCGACGGCGCGGACTCCGACCCGGCGACGCATCCGTACCTGACGATCAACCCGCATCTGAAGTTCTACAACAACCAGCGCGGATACGTGCTGACGAAGATCGAGCGCGACCTGCTCACGGCCGACTTCAAGGTCGTGCCGCAGGTGCGCGAGCCTGGGGCGCAGGCGTACACGCGGGCGACGTTCGTGGTGGAGGACCGGGTGCCGGGGGTGCGGCAGACGTACCTGCGGCCGCTGGACCCGGCGATCGGCGCCAGGAAGCAGGTGACGGTGGAGGACACCGTCCGGCTGGAGACCGAACGCCCGTAGCCCTGAGGCAGGCGGCGTCCCCGGGGGCTGGGACGCCGCCTTTTTCTTCGCTCGGAATATTAGCCAGGCTAAGTTAGTTGGGCTAAGTATGAGGGACGATCCCACCCGGATGGCCGAGCAGGTCTCCAAGGTGCTGCGCCACCTGGTCCTGCTGCTGCGGCGCTCCAGCGCCGGCCAGCCCGTCACCACCCAGCAGTACGCCGTGCTCGGCTCGCTCGAGGACGGCCCGCGCCGGATGACCGAGCTGGCCGAGGAGCACGCCGTCCAGCTGCCGACCATGACCGTGCAGATCAACCGGCTGGAGTACGCGGGCCTGGTGGCGCGCGGCTCCGACCCGGCCGACGCCCGCGTCAGGACGGTCGAGCTCACCGGCGAGGGCCGCGACCGGCTGCACGCCGTGCGCCGGACCAGGATCGCCCGCCTCGCCCAGGACCTGGCCGCGCTCACCGACGACGAGCGCGACGTGCTCGCGGCGGCCCTGCCCGTCCTGGCCAAGCTCGGCATCGACAGAACCACCCAGTAAGGGGACACCATGCACACCGGCGGCGGAATCCTGCGCCAGCCGATGTCCGTCTGGGCCACCGCGTTCGCCGCGGTCGTGGCCTTCATGGGCATCGGCCTCGTCGACCCCATCCTGCCCTCCATCGCCCAAGGGCTGCACGCCACGCCCAGCCAGGTGTCCCTGCTGTTCACCAGCTACTTCCTGGTCACCGCCGTGGCCATGCTGATCACCGGCTGGGTCTCCAGCCGCATCGGCGGCAAGCGCACGCTGCTGGCCGGGCTGGCGCTGGTCGTGGTGTTCGCCGCGCTGGCCGGCACCTCCGGCAGCGTCGCCGAGCTCGTCGGCTTCCGCGCCGGCTGGGGCCTCGGCAACGCCCTGTTCGTGGCCACCGCGCTGGCCGTCATCGTCGGCGCGGCCAGCGGCGGCGCGGAGTCGGCCATCATCCTGTACGAGGCCGCGCTCGGTCTCGGCATCTCGGCCGGCCCCCTGGTCGGCGCGCTGCTCGGCGACTGGAACTGGCGGGCGCCGTTCTTCGGCACCGCCACGCTGATGGCCGCCGGGTTCGTGCTGATCGCCACCCTGCTCAGGACGGGGCCGAAGCCCGCGGTCAGGACCAGGCTCAGCGCCCCCATCCGGGCCCTGGCCCACGGCGGGCTGTCCACGACCGCCTTCACCGCCCTGTTCTACAACTTCGCGTTCTTCACGATCCTCGCCTTCACCCCGTTCATCCTGCACATGTCGCCGTACGGCATCGGCGCGGTGTTCTTCGGCTGGGGCGTCTGCGTGGCGCTGGCCTCGGTGTTCGGCGCGCCGCCGCTGCAGCGCAGGATCGGCTCGGTGAACGTGCTGCACCTGGCCCTGGGCCTGCTCGCGCTCTTCCAGGTCGGCATCGCCGTGTCGGGGACGGCCGGGGCGCACGCCGGGATCATCGTGTTCACCGTCCTGTCCGGCATCCCGATCGGGCTGAACAACACCGTCTTCACCGAGTCGGCCATGGAGGTCTCCGACGCCCCGAGGCCCGTCGCCTCGGCCGGGTACAACTTCGTGCGCTGGATGGGCGGCGCGCTGGCGCCGTTCGTCGCGACCAAGCTCGGCGAGGAGATCGGCGTCGCCGTCCCCTACGTCGTCGGCGCCGTCTGCTGCGCGATCGGCATGGCCTTCCTGTACGCCCGCCGCCACCACCTGAGCGCCCTGGCCCGCGTGGACGCCGTCCAGGCCGCCGCCTAAGCCCGCTTTTACGCCAGAGTGCTCTGGTAGGAAGATGCCGGGCCATCATGGTGTTGAATTGTCGGAAACCGGACCTTAACGGAAGGATCGCTGTGCCCACGATCGGTGTACTCGCTCTCCAGGGAGACGTGCGCGAGCATGCGCGCATGCTCCAGGAGGCCGGCGCCTCGGCCGTCGCCGTGCGCCGCCCGGCCGAGCTCGACGCGGTCGACGGCCTGGTGATCCCTGGCGGCGAGTCGACCACCATGTGGAAGCTCGCCGACACCTTCGACATGCTGGACCCGCTGCGGATGCGGATCAAGGAGGGCCTGCCCGCCTACGGCTCGTGCGCCGGCATGATCATGCTGGCCGACCGCATCGAGGACGGCATCGAGGGCCAGCAGACCATCGGCGGCATCGACATGGTGGTCAGGCGCAACGCCTTCGGCCGTCAGGTGGACTCGTTCGAGTCGGACCTGGACTTCGCGGGCGAACGCGTACACGCTGTGTTCATCCGTGCTCCGTGGGTGGAATCGGTCGGCGCTGACGTTCAGGTGCTGGGCACGGCCGAGCCTGGGGATAGGATCGTCGCGGTCCGTCAAGGGCCGTTGCTCGCGACCTCGTTCCACCCCGAGCTGACCGGGGACACTCGCGTGCACCGTTACTTCGTAGACATGGTGAGGGAGCTCTAGGTAATGTCCGGCCACTCCAAATGGGCGACGACGAAGCACAAGAAGGCCGCGCTCGACGCCAAGCGCGGCAAGCTGTTCGCGAAGCTCATCAAGAACATCGAGGTGGCGGCACGGACCGGTGGCCCTGACCCGGACGCCAACCCCACGCTCTTCGACGCCATCTTCAAGGCCAAGAAGAACTCCGTGCCCAACGACAACATCGAGCGGGCGCGCAAGCGCGGCGGCGGCCTGGAGGCCGGCGGCGCCGACTGGCAGACCATCATGTACGAGGGCTACGCGCCCGGCGGCGTCGCGGTGCTCATCGAGTGCCTCACCGACAACCGCAACCGCGCCGCCTCCGAGGTCCGCGTCGCGCTGACCCGCAACGGCGGCTCGCTGGCCGACCCGGGCTCGGTGTCGTACATGTTCAACCGCAAGGGCGTCGTGATCGTGCCCAAGAACGGCCTCGACGAGGACACCGTCCTGATGGCCGTGCTCGACGCGGGCGCCGAAGAGGTCAACGACATGGGCGACTCCTTCGAGGTCGTCTCCGAGGCCGGCGACCTCGTGCCGGTCCGCAAGGCGCTCCAGGAGGCCGGCATCGACTACGACTCGGCCGAGTCGAGCTTCCTGCCGACGATGAGCGTGCCGCTCGACGAGGAGGGCGCCAAGAAGGTGTTCCGCCTGATCGACGCGCTGGAGGACAGCGACGACGTCCAGAACGTCTACGCCAACTTCGACGTCTCCGACGACGTCCTGGCCGCGCTCGACTGATCCCGCGCCACCGAGGGCCCGGGGGCGCCCCCCGGGCCCTTGCTCTTTCCCGGGGCCGATTTCCGCCTTTGACCTGGCACTTGCCGGGCTCGCGGGTGTTCGACACCAAATGCCCGCCCGGCCGTTACGCGTGCGATCGCGCCCCGACGCGGCTAGGGTCGGGCGACGTGAATTCCCCCATCCCACCGACCCCGGTCCCCGCGCCCCCGGCCGCCCGGCCCGCCCCGTCCTACCGCGCGCTGGGCTGGCTGCTGGCCGTGCCCGCCCTGCTCGGCGCCCTGATCACGCTGGTCCTGCCGACGGTCCAGACGATCGTGCTCAGCCTGCACAGCGGCGGCGTGCTGCAGCCGAGCAGGTTCGTGGGCCTGGACAACTACGGCAAGGTGCTGGGCGGCGAGGAGTTCTGGCGGGCGCTGGGCTTCACGCTCTCGCTGACCGTCGGGCCGCTGCTGGTGGCCGTGGTCGTCGGGCCGCTGCTCGCGCTGGCGCTCGACCGGGGCGGCGCCCCGCTGCGGCGCGCGGGCCTGGTCGTGCTGTCGCTGGCGATCGTCACGTTCTCGCCGATCGGCGTGGCGGCGGCCTGGCTGCGGGGGACCTCGCCCGACGGTCCGGGCATCGCCACGCTGGCCGAGGGACTGCGCGACCCCGCCACGGCCCCGGGGACGCTGCGGCTCGTCGTCGTGGCCGCCACCTTCGGGGTGGTGTGCGCGCTGGCGCTGACGGCGTTCCTGCCCGCGCTGCGCGGCGGCACCGCCGGGCGCGCCACCGCCGTGGTGGCGGCGCTGGTGGCGCTGGCGACCGTCGCCGTGGGGGCGCAGGCGTTCACGATCGGCATGGCGCTCACCCGGGGCGGCCCTGAGCGCGCCACACAGACCCTGGCGGGCCTTCAGTACGACTACGCCTTCAGGATGGCCCAGTTCGGCCCTGGGGCGGCCGTCGCGGCCCTGACGGGCGTACTTCTCGGCGTGCTCGGCATCGTCGCGGTGGTCGTCGCCGTGGCCGCCCGCCTCCGCGTCACCGTGCTCCCGAAGCGGGCTCGGGGTGGAGCGTTCCCCGCGGAGCCTTCGGACCGGCCCGCCTCGGCTTCGGACCGGCCCGCCTCGGCTTCGGACCGGCCCGCCTCGGCTTCGGACCGGCCCGCCTCGGCTTCGGACCGGCCCGCCTCGGCTTCGGATCGGCCCGCTTCGTTTTCCGACCGGCCTGCCTCGGCTTCCGACCGGTCCGCTTCGCCTTCCGACCCGCCCGCCTCGGCTTCCGGGCGGGCGTTGACCGGGGGCGGCGTCGTCGGCGGTGTCGTGGCGCTGGTGCTGGTGGTGGTCGTCGGGGCGGTCTGCGCATGGCCGTGGGTCGCCGGCGTGCTCGCGGGCGGCGACGGCGCGGCCTCCGGCGGGTTGCGCGCGCAGGTCAACACCTGGGTCCCCGCCGTGGCCGGCGCGCTGGTGTCGGTCGGCGTCGCCTACCTGGCCGCCCTGGGCATCGGCGGCCTGCGTCCTCTGGGCGCGCGCAGCGAGTGGCTGCTGCTGCCGT
The DNA here is from genome assembly GCF_042892035.1 of Nonomuraea sp. NPDC001831. NCBI lineage: Bacteria > Bacillati > Actinomycetota > Actinomycetes > Streptosporangiales > Streptosporangiaceae > Nonomuraea > Nonomuraea sp. NPDC001831. The sequence goes on from NZ_JBIATU010000005.1 coordinate 453,893, forward strand.
TCGCCCCCTGGCTGTTCGTCGGCACCGGCCCCCTCGGCGTGGCCGACTGGCAGAACATGCGCAACCTGCGCCTCGTGGACACCTTCTTCGCCCTGTTCCCGCCGCTGCTGGTCAGCGTCCCGGCGCTGCTGGTGCTGACGCTGCTGTGCAAGGGGCTGGCCGAGCGGAACGACAGGGACTTCTTCGGCGGCGTCCTGCTGCCGTCCCTGCCCATGGCGGGCGTGCTGGCCGGCGCCGTCACGCTGGTCAACGCCCAGGACGTGCTCTGGCCGCTGCTCGTGGCCCAGAGCCCGGAGCTGTTCACCGTGCCCGTCGCGCAGATGGGCCGGCTCGGCGCCTTCCACGGCGTCCCCGACGTCGGCGCGAGCACCCCGCTGCTCGTCGTCGCGGTCGCGCTGGCCGCCGTCGTGGCCGCCCAGCTGCGGTACCTCGACCGGCTCGCCGTCAGCGTAAACGGATCGCGACCCGCCCGTACCAGCCCGTAGGTTGAGTGGTTGTGGAAATTCGCGATCTCACCCCCGACGACCTCGACGACGTTCTCGACCTGCGTAAACGCTCCTTCGGCCCGATCTCCGGCGCGGAGGCCGAGCGGTGGCGCCACACCGTGACGCCCACCCTCGGCGAGGGCCGCTACCTGGGCGCGTTCGAGGGCGGCAGGCTCGCCGCCTCGGCCCGGCTGCGCCGCTTCACCCAGTGGTGGTACGGCCGTCCGCAGGCCATGGCCGGCGTCGCGGGGGTCACCGTCAACCCGGAGGACCGCGGCCACGGCGTCGGCACCGCCATCATGCGCGCCGTCATCGACCGCGCCGCCGCCCACGGCGACGCCGTCTCGGCGCTCTACCCGGCCACCACGCCCCTGTACCGCTCGCTCGGCTACGAGCACGCCGGAGCCCGGCACATGATCACGCTGCCCGCCGAGTCGCTGCGCCGCATCAGGCCGTCCGGCGAGGTCAAGCTGCGCAGGATGGGCCCCGGCGACGCCGCCGAGGTCGTCTCCCTGCTCCACCGCACGCACGAGGCGGCCCGCTCCAGCGGCCCCGTCGCCTGGGACGAGAACGCCTGGCGCGTCTGGCTGTCCAACGAGGACGACTTCCTCTACCTGGCCCCCGACGGCTACCTCGTCTACCGCTGGAACGGCGACGACATGCACGTCGAGAACCTGGTCGCCGGTTCGGGGGAGACGGCCAGGGCGTTGTGGTCGATGGTGGGCAGCTCGTCGTCCATCGCCAGGAAGGTCACCGCGCCGGTCGCCCCCGACGACCCGGTGCTGTGGCTGCTCGGCGAGCGCTCCACCGACCACGTCACGCAGGTGCGCTGGATGTTCCGGGTGCTCGACGTGGCCGCGGCCGTGGAGCGCAGGGGCTTCCCCGCCGCCGTCACGGGCGGTGCCGTGGTCTCCGTGGACGACCCGCTGCGCGGCGGCGGCTGCTTCCGGCTGGAGTTCTCCGGCGGCTCCGGCACGGCCGTCCCGGCCGCCCCGGCCGACGGCGGGGCCGCGGCGCTGAGCGTGGGCGGCTTCTCCGCCCTGTACGCGGGCGTGTCCACCGCGACGTTGCGCAGGACCGGCCTGATGTCCGGCGACGACCGTCACGACGAGCTGCTCGACACGGCCTTCGCCGCCAAGCCGTACATGCTCGACTACTTCTGACCGGCCCGCCCGCCGTTCGCGGCGGGCGATTCACGGTGCGCGGCCAGCTCAGCCGGGGTAGAGTCTCGTGCCGAACAGATGTTCGGCGGCGCGGGAGGCGAACCGGTGCGGGTGATGGGCGTCGATCCGGGGCTGACCCGGTGCGGCCTGGGCGCGGTCGAGGGCCGGCCGGGCGCGCCGCTGTCGCTGGTGGCCGTCGGGGTGGTGCGCACGGGCGCCGGCGAGGAGCTCGGCACCCGGCTGGTCGGCATCGAGGCCGGCATCGAGCGGTGGCTCGACGAGGTCCGTCCCGACGCCGTGGCCGTGGAGCGCGTCTTCGCCCAGCACAACGTCCGCACGGTCATGGGCACCGCGCAGGCGGCCGGGATCGCCGTGCTGTGCGCGGCCCGGCGCGGGCTGCCCGTCGCGCTGCACACGCCCTCGGAGGTCAAGGCCGCCGTCACCGGCAGCGGCACGGCCGACAAGAAGCAGGTCGGCACGATGATCACCCGGCTGCTGCGGCTGGCCGAGATGCCCAAGCCGGCCGACGCCGCCGACGCGCTGGCCCTGGCCATCTGCCACATCTGGCGCGGCGGCGCCCAGCACCGGCTGGCCGAGGCCATGGCCCGCGCCGGCAAGGGGCGCTGACCCGTGCGGAGAGCGCGGCCTGACCGTTTCGTGAAGTTCATGGAGTTCGTGGGGTTCGTGGAGAAGGAGATCGAGTCGTGATCGCGTCGGTGGCGGGAAGGGTGGCGTCGATCGCGCCCGACGGAGCCGTGATCGAGGTCGGGGGCGTCGGCATCCTCGCCCACTGCACCCCCGGCACGCTGGCCACGCTGCGCGTGGGCGAGCAGGCCAGGCTGGCCACCTCGCTGGTGGTGCGCGAGGAGTCGCTGACCCTCTACGGCTTCGCCGGCGACGACGAGCGGGCCGTCTTCGAGATGCTCCAGACGGCCAGCGGCGTCGGCCCCAAGCTGGCGCTGGCGATGCTCGCCGTCCACACGCCCAACGCGCTGCGGGTGGCCGTGGCCGCCGCCGACCTCAAGGCGCTCACGCGGGTGCCGGGCATCGGGCAGAAGGGCGCCCAGCGCATCGTGCTGGAGCTTAAGGACCGGCTCGGCACCCCCGAGGAGGCCGTCAACGCGGCGATCGGCGGGGAGCGGCGCGCCGCCCTGTGGCGCGAGCAGGTGCACTCCGGCCTGGTGGGCCTGGGCTATTCGAGCAAAGACGCCGACGAGGCCGTGGCCGGGGTCGCGCCCGAGGCCGAGGCCGACCTCGCCGCCGGGCGCCAGCCGCAGGTGGCCGCGCTGCTGAAGGCCGCGCTCCGGTCCCTCAGCGTACGATGATCACGAAGTACGGGACGACGCCCGGGCGCGCGGGAAGGAGCGGTGGCCATGGACTATGAGCGCGAGCTGGTCTCCGCCGACGCCGGCGGCGACGAGCTGCAGATCGAGGCGGCGCTGCGGCCCAAGCGGCTGGCCGAGTTCATCGGCCAGGGCCGGGTGCGCGAGCAGCTCTCCCTGGTGCTGGAGAGCGCCATGCGCCGCCAGCGTCCGCCCGACCACGTGCTGATGAGCGGGTCGCCGGGTCTGGGCAAGACCACCCTGGCCATGATCATCGCGGCCGAGCTCAACATGCCGCTCCGCATCACCTCGGGCCCCGCCCTGGAGCGGGCCGGCGACCTCGCAGCCATCCTGTCCACGCTGACGGAGGGCGAGGTGCTGTTCATCGACGAGATCCACCGCATGGCCAGGCCCGCCGAGGAGATGCTCTACCTGGCGATGGAGGACTTCCGGGTCGACATCGTCGTGGGCAAGGGGCCGGGCGCGACCGCGATCCCGCTCGACATCGCGCCGTTCACGCTGGTCGGCGCCACCACGCGGGCCGGGCTGCTGCCGGCGCCGCTGCGCGACCGGTTCGGGTTCACCGCCCACATGGACTTCTACGAGGTCGGCGAGCTGGAGCAGGTGCTCCACCGGTCGGCGCGGCTGCTCGGCGTCGTCCTGCCCGAGGAGGGCGCCCACGAGATCGCCCGGCGGTCGCGCGGCACGCCCCGCATCGCCAACCGCCTGCTGCGCCGCGTCCGCGACTTCGCCGACGTGCGCGCCGACGGCGTGATCGACCGGGACATTGCCTCGGCGGCGCTCAATCTTTACGAAGTCGACGCCGAAGGGCTCGACCGGCTCGACCGGGCGGTGCTCGGGGTGCTGCTGCGCAAGTTCGGCGGCGGCCCCGTCGGTCTTTCCACGCTCGCCGTGGCCGTGGGGGAGGAGCCCGAGACCGTCGAGGTGGTGGCCGAGCCGTTCCTCGTCCGGCAGGGGCTGCTGGCCAGGACCCCGCGCGGCCGGGTCGCGACCGCTTCCGCCTGGACACACCTGGGTATGACACCGCCGCCGGACGCGTTCGGGGCCGCCGTTTCACCGTGATCACGAAACGGTTGCAACCATTTCAAATCGGGAACTTCCCCGCGCGCCGAATCGCTGCCTCGTTGCCGCGTTTCATAACAACCGCCTACACTCCGTGCCTTGGCTGGCTGTGTAGGCTGACGGGCTGAGCGGCGCGGCCCGAGAGCTACGCAACGGAATTTCCGGCGCGAGGCCGGTGTCAAATTCTTGAACGACTATGGAAGGTCGCCCCTATGGACATGGGACAACTCGGAAGCATCCTGCCGCTGATCCTTCTGGTGGTGGTGTTCTACTTCCTGCTGATCCGTCCGCAGCGCAAGCGCCAGCAGGAAGCGCAGCAGATGCAGAACTCCTTGACCCCGGGCGCCCGCGTCATGACCACGACCGGCCTGTTCGCCACGGTCGTCGCGGTGGACAACGAGGACGTCGTGCTGGAGGTCGCGCCCGGCATCGAGACGCGCTGGGTCAAGGCGGCCATCGGCCGTGTGGTCCAGCCCGGTGACACTCCGGTGGTGGCCGACGAGCCGGTCGCGACCGACCTCGCCGACGGTGACGCCAAGGACTCCGACGCGACCGTCGAGCCCAACGGCGATCAGGGCTCCAGCAGCAAGCAGTCCTGACTAAGCTCTGCGACAAACCCCTATCTGAGAGAATCGACGACCAGTGGCCCGACCGACCAGCCGCCACAGCCGACCAGGGCGCACGCTCTTGGTGCTGCTGGCGCTCATCCTCGCCCTGGGCGGGACGATGTTCCTGCAGAAGGCGTTCACGCCCAAGCTGGGACTCGACCTCGCCGGCGGAACGACGGTGACGTTGTCACCCGTGACCCAGTCCGGTCAGTCTCCGCCTGAAGAGATCCTCGACCGCGCGGTCAACATCATCCGCGACCGGGTCAACGGCACCGGCATCTCCGACGCGGAGGTCGCCAAGTCCGGCGACAACATCATCATCTCCATCCCGGGCGTCGGACAGAGCGAGGCCATCAAGCTGGTCGCCACCACGGCGGAGCTGCGTTTCCGCCAGGTGCTCGCCATGGAGGCCACGCAGGTCCCGCAGAACCTGACCACCGAGGCGCCCACGCCGGGCGCCTCGCCGTCCGCCAAGCCGTCCTCGACCGCCAGGCCGTCGGGCAAGCCGTCCGGCACGCAGTCGGCGACCACGCCGAGCGCGTCCCCGACGGGCAAGGCGCTGTCGTCCGCGCTGACCGCGCCGACGCCGGGCGCCACGCCCGAGGCCACGCAGAGCGGCCGCGACCAGACGGCCCAGAACGGCCAGAAGCAGAACACCAAGGGCAGGAACGCCACGCCGACGCCGTCGCCGAGCACGCCGCCCACGCAGCCGAGCCAGGACCCCAACGCCGGCATCAACACGCAGGGCATCGACCCCGCGGTGCTGCAGCAGTTCCACAAGCTCGACTGCACCGACCCCAAGAACCGCGGCCAGGGCGTCCAGGACGACCCGAACAAGCAGTACGCGGCCTGCGAGACCGACGGCAGCTACAAGTACGTCCTCGACGTCGCCAAGGTCGTCGGCACCGACATCGACACCGCCTCGGCCGGCGTGCGCCAGGGCACCGTGGAGTGGATCGTCCAGCTCGACTTCAAGAGCAAGGGCGCGGGCGAGTGGAGCAAGCTCACCACCACCGCCTACAACGCCCAGGAGCCGCGCAACAAGGTGGCGGTCGTCCTCGACGGCGTGGTCATCACGGCCCCGAACATCATCAGCCCGATCCCCGGCGGCCGCGCCGAGATCACCGGCGGCTTCGACCAGGTCAGCGCCACCAACCTGGCCGACCAGCTCAAGTACGGCGCCCTCCCGCTGAAGTTCCAGCGCAGCTCGATCGACACCGTGTCCTCGACGCTCGGCGCCGACCAGCTCGAAGGCGGCCTGATCGCGGGCATCATCGGCCTCGGCCTGGTGGTCGTCTACTCGCTGCTGTACTACCGCGGCCTCGGCATCGTCGCGGTGCTGAGCCTCGTCGTGGCCTCGATCCTGACGTACACGGCGGTGGTCGTGCTCGGCCACAACGCCGGCTTCCGGCTCTCGCTGCCGCACATCATCGGCCTGGTGGTCTCCATCGGCATCACCGCCGACTCCTTCATCGTGTATTTCGAACGCATACGTGATGAGATGAAGGAAGGTCGGCGGACGCTTCGCGCGGCCGTCGAGGTGGCCTGGGTCCGTGCCCGGCGCACGATCCTGATCGCCGACGCCGTCATGTTCATCGCCGCCATCGTGCTGTACTTCCTGGCGGTGGGCGGTGTGGCCGGGTTCGCCTTCGCGATGGGCCTGACCACGCTGATCGACATCGTGGTGGTGTTCCTGTTCACCAAGCCGTTCATCGCCCTGCTGGCGAGGCTGAAGTTCTTCGCCAAGGGGCACCCGCTGTCCGGCCTCGACGCAGAGCGCATGAGCACCGAGCCGGCCGCCACGACCACTCCGCAGGAGGCCTGAGATGGGACTGGGGCGTCGCCTCTACCGCGGCGAGATCGATGTCGACTTCGTCGGCAAGTGGAGGCTCTGGTACAGCCTGTCCGGCCTGCTGCTGGCGGTCTCCCTGGCCGGCATCCTGTTCAACGGGCTCAACCTGGGCGTCGAGTTCAAGGGCGGAACGGTCTTCACGTTCCCGGCCACCAGCGGCACCGTCGAGGAGGTCCGCGAGGACTTCCGCACCCAGGGCGCCCACCAGGTGATCGTGCAGCGGGCCCGCGACAACTGGCGGGTCACCACCGAGACCCTGACGGAGTCGACGCTCAACCAGATGCAGACGACGATCGCCAAGGAGTACAAGGTCCCGGTCAAGGACGTCAGCGTCCAGTCGATCGGCGCCTCCTGGGGCGGTGAGGTCTCCCAGAAGGCCTGGATCGGCCTGGGCGTCTTCATGCTCGCGATCATCCTGTACCTGTCGATGGCGTTCGAGCCGAAGATGGCGTTGTCGGCGATCGTCGCGCTCATCCACGACCTCGTCATCACCGCCGGCGTCTACGCCTGGTCGGGCTTCGAGGTCACGCCGGCGACGCTGCTGGGCTTCCTGACCATCCTCGGTTACTCGCTCTACGACGCGGTCGTGGTGTTCGACATGATCAAGGAGGTCACGGCCAAGCTGGGCACGACCTCCAAGATGACGTACTCGATGGCGGCCAACAACGCGCTCAACCACACGCTGATCCGGTCGCTGAACACCTCGCTGGTCGCGATCCTGCCGGTGGCGGCCATCCTGTTCATCGGCACCACGCTGCTCGGCGCGGGCACGCTGAAGGACCTGTCGCTGGCCCTGTTCGTCGGCATGATCGTCGGCACCTACTCGTCCCTGTGCGTGGCCACGCCGATGCTGGTGACGCTCAAGGAGCGGGAGCCGAAGTACCAGGCCATCGCGCGCCGGCTCGCCTCCACCTCCGGCAAGGGGGCGAAGGGTTCCAAAAGCGCAGCCGTAGCGAAGGGCTGAGCCCCGTCCGTGGCTCGTCCCGGCGCCCCCGTCCGTCAGGGCGGGGGCGCCGCCGCGTTCAGGGGGGCCGTGCGGCGCCGGAGGGGGCTGAGGGGCACCCGGGGCGGGACCTGTCACCGGCGGGCCTCTGAGCCCGCTCACAGGCCGTCCGGGACGTACGGCGGTCCGAGGAGGGGCCGGAGTAGGCCATCATGGAGCGCGGCACCCACGAGGAAGGCGATGGAAGCACGATGAGCGAGCTCAGCCAGTTGATCCTGGACCGGATCAGGGACGTCCCCGACTATCCCCAGCCCGGCGTGCTGTTCAAGGACATCACCCCGCTGCTCGGCGACCCCGTCGCGATGGCGGCCGTGGTGGACGAGCTGGCCGGCCTCACCCAGGTGGACAAGATCGTCGGCATCGAGGCCAGGGGATTCATCCTGGCGGCGCCGGTGGCCTACCGGGCGGCGGCCGGGTTCGTCCCGGTGCGCAAGAAGGGCAAGCTGCCGGCCGCGACGCTGGAGGAGTCCTACGACCTGGAGTACGGCTCGGCCACCATCGAGGTGCACCGCGACGCCTTCGCGCCCGGCGACCGGGTGCTCATCGTCGACGACGTGCTGGCGACCGGCGGCACGGCCAGGGCCACCATCGAGCTGGTCGAGCGGGCGGGCGCGCACGTCGTCGGCCTCGCGGTGCTGATGGAGCTGGCTTTTCTCAAGGGACGCGAGCGCCTGCCGGCCGTCGACCTGCACTCCCTGGTGATCGTCTGAGACGGCCCGAGCGAGTCCGGGTTCACAGCCTGGATACACTGGGGGGATCTGGACTCGAACGTGAGGAGTCTGAGTGCCCCGTGATGTGGTCGCGCCCGACGTAACCGACGCTGGTAATGCCGACGCGCCCGGCGTTCCTGCGGTGCGTCGACGGCGGTTTGGGGGTGGGGCCATGAATCCGGTGCTGGAGCCGCTGTTCCGCACGGTCCGGGCCACCCATCCCAAGGCCGATCTGCGCCTGATCGAACGCGCCTACGACATGGCCGCCTACCACCACCGCGACCAGAAGCGGAAGTCGGGCGACCCGTACATCACCCACCCGCTCGCCGTGGCGACGATCCTGGCCGAGCTGGGCACCGACGACGAGACGTTGTGCGCCGCGCTGCTGCACGACACCGTCGAGGACACCGCCTACAGCCTCGACGAGCTGCGCGCCGACTTCGGCGACACGATCGGCTCGCTGGTCGACGGCGTCACCAAGCTCGACAAGGTCAAGTTCGGCGACGCGGCGCAGGCCGAGACCGTGCGCAAGATGGTCGTGGCGATGTCGCGCGACATCCGCGTGCTCATCATCAAGCTCGCCGACCGGCTCCACAACATGCGCACCATGCGCTACCTGCCCGAGCACAAGCGCCACCAGAAGTCCCGCGAGACGCTGGAGATCTTCGCGCCGCTGGCCCACCGGCTCGGCATGAACACGATCAAGTGGGAGCTGGAGGACCTCGCGTTCGCCATGCTCTACCCCAAGCGCTACGACGAGATCGCGCGCATGGTCTCCGAGCGCGCGCCGCGGCGCGACCTGTTCCTGCAGGAGGTCATCGAGAAGGTCTCCGGCGACCTGCGCGAGGCCAAGATCCGCGCGGTGGTCAAGGGCCGGCCCAAGCACTACTACTCCGTCTACCAGAAGATGATCGCCCGCGACGTCGCCTTCGACGACATCTACGACCTGGTGGGCATCCGGGTCCTGGTCGACAGCGTGCGCGACTGCTACGCGGCGCTGGGCACGATCCACGCGCGCTGGAACCCGGTCCCCGGCCGGTTCAAGGACTACATCGCGATGCCCAAGTTCAACATGTACCAGTCGCTGCACACCACGGTGATCGGTCCCGAGGGCAAGCCGGTCGAGCTGCAGATCCGCACCCACGCGATGCACCACAGGGCCGAGTACGGCGTGGCCGCCCACTGGAAGTACAAGGAGGAGGTCGGCGCGCCGGGGCCCACCGGCAAGGTCAAGCCGGGCAGCGACATGGCCTGGCTGCGCCAGCTCCTCGACTGGCAGAAGGAGACCTCCGACCCGGGCGAGTTCCTGGAGTCGCTGCGCTTCGACCTGTCGGTCTCCGAGGTCTACGTGTTCACCCCGAAGGGCCAGGTCATCGCCCTGCCCGAGGGCGGCACGCCGGTCGACTTCGCCTACGCCGTCCACACCGAGGTCGGCCATCGCTGCATCGGCGCGCGCGTCAACGGGCGGCTGGTGCCGCTGGAGTCGCGGCTCGGCAACGGCGACACGGTCGAGATCTTCACCTCCAAGTCGCCCGACGCCGGGCCGTCGCGCGACTGGCTGAAGTTCGTCAAGTCCGGCCGGGCCCGCAACAAGATCCGGCAGTGGTTCTCCAAGGAGCGCCGCGAGACCGCGATCGAGGCGGGCAAGGAGGCCATCGGCCGCGCCATGCGCAAGCAGGGCCTGCCGCTGCAGCGCCTGATGTCCGGCGAGGCGCTGCTGGCGCTCGCCCGCGACCTGCGCTACCCCGACGTCTCGGCGCTCTATGCGGCCGTGGGGGAGGGGCACATCGCCGCGCAGGCGGTCGTGCAGAAGCTCGTGGCCTCGATCGGCGGCGTGGAGAGCGCCGAGGAGGACATCGCCGAGACGTCCCTGCCCACCCGGCTGCGCGGCCGTCCGCGCGGCGGCGGCGCGGGCGTGGTCGTGGCGGGCGACGCCGACGTGTGGGTGCGCCTGTCCAAGTGCTGCACGCCGGTGCCCGGCGACGAGATCGTCGGCTTCGTCACCCGCGGCCACGGCGTGTCCGTGCACCGCGCCGACTGCACCAACGTCCAGCAGCTCAGGGAGCAGCCCGACCGGCTGGTCGAGGTGAGCTGGTCGCCCGGCGACGACAGCGTGTTCCTGGTGGCCATCCAGGTCGAGGCCCTCGACCGGCCGCGCCTGCTGTCCGACGTCACGCGCACCCTGTCCGACCAGCACGTCAACATCCTCAGCGCATCCGTGACGACCTCCCGCGACCGGGTGGCGATCAGCAAGTTCACCTTCGAGATGGGCGACCCGAAACACCTGGGCCACGTGCTCAAGGCGGTGCGCAGCATCCAGGGCGTCTTCGACGTCTACCGGGTGAGCGGCGCCGGCAGCTGAGCGGCCAGCCGGTGGCGGTTCAGCCCTTCAGGTCCGGCAGGTTGACCACGATCGCCTCCTGCGTGCTGCGCGCGATCACCACGACGGCCTCCCGTTCGGGGTCGGGGTTCTCCTCGCGGTGCGGGGTGTAGGGCGGCACGTAGACGTAGTCGCCGGGGGCGGCCTCGATGCGCCGCTCGCGGCCGTCCTGGAGGAAGACGAAGCGCGGTGTGCCGCTGACGACGTAGATGGCGGTCTCGGAGGCGCCGTGGTGGTGGTCGGAGGAGCGGGTGGCGGGCGCGACGTGCGTCTGGCCCATCCACAGGGCCGAGGAACCGGCCGTGGCCCCGCTGACGGCGGCCAGCCTGCGCATCCCCGCGCTCTGGGCCGTGTCGCCCGACAGCGCGTCTGAGGCGATGTGACGCAGCGGGAGGTGGAACGGGTCGCCCTCGGCCCGGTAGCCCTCCCACAGACGCCCTCCGGCCCGTTCCAGGACGCCTGAGGCCACCGAGGTCAGCAGTGCCGGGTCGGAATGGGCCGCCAGCAGCTCGTCGGCCAGCGCCGGGTCGTGCCCGCGCAGCTCGCGCAGCAGCCACTTGCCGTTGCCCCGCCACCGGCCGCCCACGTCGAGGGCCAGCCTGGCGGTCTCCTGGACCACCTGCCAGCGGATGAACAGCTGCTCGCCGGGGTCGGTCGCGCCGGCCAGGTCGTCGAGCAGGTCGGACAGGGCGTACCGGGCCTGGTCGGCGCGGGCGGCGGCCAGGCCGCCGGGACCGGCGGCCAGCCGGTCGCCGAGCGCCGCCTGAAGGTCGCTGGCCCGGCCGCCGGTGCGGTCGACCAGCACCGCGCCGTCGGCGCACATGCGGGCCACGCCCGGCTTGCGCTCGGCCAGGTCGCGGTCGACGTAGGCGTCGAGGCTGGTCTCGCTGTGGACGTACAGCTCGACGGGCCAGCCGTGCCAGCGCAAAGACTCGCGGTAGGGCACGGCCAGCCCGTCGAGCACCACCACGACGTCGAGGTCGGAGGTGCTGGTGCGGCGCTCGGTGAGCACGCTGCCGCCGACGAAGGCGTACAGGGCGCCGGGGAACAGCTCGTCGACGAGGGCGCGCGCGACGCTGACGGGGTCCATGCCGTCAGCGTAGGACCCCGGCCGCCTTCCGAAGATCGGTTCAGCTGAACTCGGTCAGCGTGCGCTCGGCCTCCTCCAGCCACGAACGGCGGGCGACCAGCGCCTCCTCGGCCTCCTTGACGTCCTTGGCCCGGCCGGCGGCCTGCGCCTTGGCCAGCCGCTTCTCCAGCTGCTCGATGGAGGCGCGCAGCTGGTCGACCGTGCTCTGGGCGCGGGCCCTCGCCTCGGGGTTGGACCGCTTCCACTCGGCGTCCTCGGCCTTGCGCACGGCCTCGTCGATCTTGCGAAGCCCGCCTTCGAGCCGGTCGCGCTGCTCGCGCGGCACCGGTCCGGCGGCCTCCCAGCGCTCCAGGACGTGCCGCAGCGCCGCCCTGGCCGTGCGCGCGTCGGTGACGGGGAGGATCTTCTCGGCCTCGGCCAGCAGCTCCTCCTTGACCTCGGCGTTGGCCGCCAGCGAGGCGTCGCGCTCGGCGAAGACCGCCGAACGGGCCTGGAAGAACTGGTCCTGGGCGGCCTTGAAGCGGCCCCACAGCTCGTCCTCGGCCTCGCGCGAGGCGCGCCCGGCGGTCTTCCACTGCTGCATCAGCTCGCGGTAGATCGCCGCGGTCGTGCCCCAGTCGGTGGAGCCGGCCAGGGCCTCGGCCTCGGCGACGATGCGCTCCTTGGCCGCGCGTACGCCCTCGCGCTGCTCGTCCAGGCCCGCGAAGTACTGCTTGCGGCGCTTGGCGAAGGCCGTACGGGCCGCCGACAGGCGCTTCCACAGCGCGGCCTCGGTGACCCGGTCGATCCGGTCGGCGGCCTTCCACTCCTCGACGAGCTGGCGCAGCCGTTCGCCGCCCGTCTTCCAGTGGGTGGTCTCGTCGGCGATGCGCTCGGCCTCGTCGACGATGCGCTCCTTGACCACCCTGGCCTCGGCGCGCGCCTGGTCGCGGGCGGCCTTGACCTCCTCGCGGCGATGCCCGACCAGCTCGGTCAGGCCGTCGAGGCGGGCCGTCAGCGCGGCCAGGTCGCCCACGGCGTGGGCGTCGGCGACGGCCTCGCGCAGCTTGGCGATGCTCGCCTCGGCCTGCGCGGGCGCCAGGTCGGTGCCCTTGACCCGCTGTTCGAGGAGCTGCACCTGGCCGGACAGCTCGTCGTACTTGCGATGGAAGTAGGCCAGTGCCTCTTCGGGTTCACCGGCCTGCCAGGAGCCGACGGCCCGCTCTCCCTCAGCCGTACGCACGTAGACGGTGCCGTCGTCGTCTACCCGGCCCCACGGGTCGGTGCTCACCGTGTCCTCCCGCACTATCCATCAGACCCTTCGGGACTACTTCGTCCCTAGTTTGTATTACGTCAGCTCTTGCCGGCGATTGTCACGTCTTTGATTTCGAGGGTTTGCTTCGGTGCTCCGGTCCCATCTCCCATGTCAGCGATGACGCCCGCTTTGTTCACCTTGTCCAGGATGTCGAGCCCCTTGGTGATCGTACCCACCGGCGTGTAATCCGGGGTGAGTCCGAGATCGCCGTAAACGAGGAAGAACTGGCTTCCCGTGCTGCCCGGCGCCGAGGTCTTCGCCATCGCCACCGTGCCGCGCTTGTACGTGGCCCCCTGGAGGTTCTCCTCGGCCATCACGTAGCCGGGGCCGCCCGCGCCGTCCTGGCTCTTGCCGTCGGCCTTGGCCGTCGGGTCGCCGCACTGCAGCATGGGGAACTTGTCGCTGCCGAGCCGGTGGCACTTGCTGCCGTCGTAGAACTTCTTGCTCGCCAGGAAGGCCAGCGAGTTGGTCGTGCACGGCGCCTTGGCGTTGTCGAGCTCGATCACGATGTCGCCCAGGTTGGTGTCGAGCGTCATCGTCTTCTTGGCCGGCTCGGTCTTGACCTTGGCCGGCGGCATGCCGACGTCCTTGACCTGGCCGCCGGCGGCCTCCTTGACGTAGTCGCAGGTGCCGGTCGCCGCGTTGTACGGCTTGGGCCCCGTGCTGGCCGCGGCCGACGCGGTGTCCTGCGGGGCCGAGGCCGAGGGCGAGGCGGACGCCTCGGTCGTCGAGCCGCCGCCGCCGAGCAGCGCGACCGCGGCCACGATGCCGCCCACCACGACCACCACGCCGACCGTGGAGCCGATGATCGCGGTGCGCTTGGCCTTCTGCTCGCGCTCGATGCGGCGCTGCATCTGCCGCTCGTAGTGCTCACGTGCCAGCTGCTTCTGCCGGTCCTTGCCCGTGGCCACCGCTTTGCCTCCCATAGTCAATCAACTGAGGTGGGCGAATCGTATCGGCCAATGGGTAATGATTCGCAGCCCGGCGACCCGCACCGGTACCCTTCGGTTACATTCCCATTGGCTTTTCGACGAGATCACCTGAGGCAGATGCTCATCGCAGGCTTCCCCGCAGGGGCCCTCCAGACCAATTGTTACGTCGTCGCGCCCGCGGCCGGCGAGGAGTGCGTGATCGTCGATCCGGGCCAGGACGCGGCCGAAGGCGTCGACGAGCTGCTGCGCGAGCACCGGCTCAAGCCGGTCGCGGTGCTGCTCACGCACGGCCACCTCGACCACGTGTGGTCGGTCGCCCCCGTCTGCGGCGCGCGCGACGTCCCCGCGTGGATCCACCCCGACGACCGCCACCTGCTGAGCGACCCCTCGGCCGGCTGGGGCGGCGGCGTCTCGCTGTTCGGCGACATCAGGCTGAGCGAGCCCGACGACGTGCGCGAGCTGTCCGACGGCGCGGCGCTCAGCCTGGCGGGCCTCGATCTCGTGGTCGACCACACCCCCGGCCATACCAGGGGGTCGGTGAGCTTCCGGCTGCCCGGCGACGAGATCATGTTCTCGGGCGACCTGTTGTTCGCCGGCTCCATCGGCCGCACCGATCTTCCCGGCGGCGATTACCCGACCATCCTGAACAGCCTGGCCACCAAGTGCCTGCCGCTGCCTGACGATACGGTCGTCCTGCCGGGCCACGGACCACAGACCACGATCGGCCGCGAGCGCGCCACCAACCCTTACCTGAAGGAAGCGGCGCCGCAGGCCGGTCCCACACGAGGGATCTAATGAGCTTCCAAGCACCCAAAGGCACCTTCGACTGGCTGCCGCCCAGCTCCGAGGCCATCCTGGCCGTGCGTGAGGCGCTGGCCGCGCCGCTGAGGCAGGCGGGCTACGGCTACGTCGAGACCCCCGTCTTCGAGGACACCGAGCTGTTCAAGCGGGGCGTGGGCGAGTCCACCGACGTGGTGTCGAAGGAGATGTACACCTTTCCCGACAAGGCGGGCAGGTCGCTGACGCTGCGTCCCGAGGGCACCGCTTCGGTCGTGCGCGCCGTGCTCCAGCACAACCTGCACAACGGGCAGCTCCCGGTCAAGCTGTGGTACTCCGGCAGCCAGTTCCGCTACGAGCGTGCCCAGAAGGGCCGCTACCGCCACTTCTGGCAGGTCGGGGCCGAGGCCCTGGGCTCCGAGGACCCGGCGCTCGACGCCGAGCTGATCCTGCTCGGCGCGCGCGGCTTCGCCTCGCTCGGGCTCCGGCAGGTCAGGCTGCTGGTCAACTCGCTGGGCGACAAGAACTGCCGGCCCGCCTACCGGGCCGCGCTCCAGGACTTCCTGCGCGGGCTCGACCTCGACGAGGAGACCAGGGCCCGCATCGACATCAACCCGCTGCGGGTGCTCGACGACAAGCGGCCCGAGGTGCAGGCCCAGCTCACCGGCGCGCCGCTGGTCGTCGACCACCTGTGCGCCGCCTGCAAGGCCTACCACGAGGAGGTCCGCTCGCTGCTGACCGCCTCGGGCGTGGCCTTCGAGGACGACCCGCGCCTGGTGCGCGGGCTCGACTACTACACGCGCACCACGTTCGAGTTCGTGCACGGCGGGCTCGGCTCCCAGTCGGCCGTCGGCGGCGGCGGCCGCTACGACGGGCTCAGCGAGATGCTGGGCGGGCCGCCGTTGCCCAGCGTCGGCTGGGCGCTCGGCGCCGACCGCACCTACCTGGCCATGGAGTCCGAGGGTCTGCTCGGCGAGGCCGCGCCGGGCCGCGTCCAGGTGTACGGTGTCCCGCTGGGCGACGACGCGCGCCGCCGCATGTTCCTGCTCGTCTCCGAGCTGCGCGAGGCGGGCGTCAGCGCCGACATGGCCTTCGGCGGCAAGGGGCTCAAGGGAGCGATGAAGGGCGCCGACAGATCCGGCGCCCGCTTCGCGCTGATCCTGGGCGAGCGAGACCTCGCGGCCGAGGCCGTGCAACTGAAGGACCTGACCACCGCTGAACAGACCCAGGTGCCGCTGGCCCAGGTCGCCGACGTTTTGAAAGGGAAAGTGCAGTGATCCGCACGCATACGGCCGGGTCGCTCCGGAAGGAGCACGCCGGGCAGCAGGTGACGCTCGCAGGATGGGTGGCCCGCCGCCGTGACCACGGCGGCGTGGTCTTCATCGACCTGCGCGACGCCTCCGGCTCGGCGCAGGTGGTCTTCCGCGAGGAGGACCACGCCCACGACCTGCGCGCCGAGTACTGCGTGCAGGTGGTCGGCCAGGTCAGGGTGCGCCCGGAGGGCAACGAGAACCCCGAGCTGCCCACCGGCGCGATCGAGGTCGTGGCCGAGCGGGTCGAGGTGCTGAGCGAGTCCGCGCCGCTGCCGTTCCCCATCGAGGGCAACGTCGGCGTGTCGGAGGAGGCCCGGCTCAAGTACCGCTACCTCGACATCCGCCGCCAGCAGGTCGCCGCCGCCATGCGCACCCGCTCCAAGGCCACCTACCTGGCCAACGAAGTGATGCACGAGCTCGGCTTCGTCTACGTCGAGACCCCGACGCTCACCCGCTCGACCCCCGAGGGCGCGCGCGACTTCCTGGTGCCGGTCCGCCTGCAGCCCGGCAACTGGTACGCCCTGCCGCAGTCGCCCCAGCTGTTCAAGCAGCTGCTGCAGGTCGCCGGCCTGGAGCGCTACTACCAGCTCGCCAAGTGCTACCGCGACGAAGACCTGCGGGCCGACCGCCAGCCCGAGTTCACCCAGATCGACGTCGAGATGTCCTTCGTCGACCAGGAGGACGTCATCGAGGTCGGCGAGAAGCTGGTCGGCCGCCTGTGGCGGGAGATCCTCGGCTACGAGATCCCCATGCCGCTGCCGCGCATGACCTACGCCGACGCCATGGCCCGCTACGGCTCCGACAAGCCCGACCTGCGCTTCGGCCAGGAGCTCGTGGAGATGACCGACTACTTCTCGGCCACCTCCTTCCGCGTCTTCCAGGCCGACTACGTCGGCGCGGTGGTCATGCCGGGCGGCGCCTCGCAGACCCGCAAGGAGCTCGACGGCTGGCAGGAGTGGGCGCGCAGCCGCGGCGCCAAGGGCCTGGCCTACGTGCTGGTCCAGGAGGACGGCACGCTCGGCGGCCCGGTCGCCAAGAACCTGTCGGAGCAGGAGCTGTCCGGCCTGGCCGCCAAGGTCGGCGCCGCCCCCGGTGACGCGATCTTCTTCGCCGCCGGCGCCCGCTCGGCCTCCCGCGACCTGCTGGGCGCGGCCCGCCTGGAGATCGGCCGTCGCTGCGGCCTGATCGACGAGTCGCAGTGGTCGTTCCTGTGGGTGGTCGACGCCCCCATGTTCGAGGAGGACGGCGAGGGCGGCTGGACGGCCGTGCACCACCCGTTCACCGGCCCCAAGCCGGAGTGGGCCGACAACTTCCAGGACCACCCGGGCGAGGCCCTGGCCTACGCCTACGACATGGTCTGCAACGGCATGGAGATCGGCGGCGGCTCGATCCGTATCCACCGGGCCGAGATGCAGCAGCGGGTCTTCGACGTGCTCGGCATCTCCAAGGAGGAGGCCGAGAGCAAGTTCGGCTTCCTGCTGGAGGCGTTCAAGTACGGCCCGCCCCCGCACGGCGGCATCGCCTACGGCTGGGACCGGATCTGCATGCTGCTGTCCGGCGGCGACTCGATCCGCGACGTGATCGCGTTCCCGAAGACCGCCTCCGGCTTCGACCCGCTGACCGGCGCGCCGACGCCGATCACGGCCGACCAGCGCAAGGAGGCGGGCGTCGACGCCCAGCCCAAGTCCGAGTCCTGACACGACGACGGCGGGGGCCCCCCCCCCCAAACGGGCGGCCCCCCGCGCGGGTCCGGCGGTCACAAAACCGGAGGAGCGAGAATTTTAAAAGGGTTTTATCGGCGCGCCCGGGCCCCG
>NZ_JBIATU010000005.1:471728-542924 GCF_042892035.1 Nonomuraea sp. NPDC001831
GCGGGGGGGGCGGCGCCTTGGCGGGGCGCCGTGCGGTGGGGGGGGGGGGGGCGCGCCCCCGTCTGTGGGTTTGGGGCACCGCGGGGGGGGGGGGCCCCCCCGTGGGGGGGGGGCCCCCCGCCGTCGTGTTCCGCGTGCTACCTCAAGGTGACGCGCTTGATGATGATCGGGTTCTTCGGCGCGGTCGAGCCGCCGTCGCCCACGATGTCGTCGCCGTTGACGATGACGCCGTCCTTGGCCACCTTCTCGATGATGTCCAGGCCGGAGCGGACCATGCCGAGCACCGAGTACTGCGGCTCCAGCTGGCCGTTCTCGTCCGACAGCGAGATGGCGAACTGGCTGCTGTTCTGCCCCGACGCGCCGTCGGGCTGGGTCAGGAACACCACGCCCTTGGTGTAGGACATGCCGACGGCCTCGTCGCCGAACACGTAACCGGCCGTGCCCTGCCCGTCGGTCGGGTTCCGGCCGTCGGCCTTGGCCTGCGGGTCGCCGCACTGCAGCAGGTACAGACCGGCCGTCTCCGGCGTCACCAGCCGGTGGCACTTGGTGTTGTCGTAGAAGCCCTTCTTGGCCAGGAACGCCATCGAGTTGACCGAGCACGGGGTCGCGTTCGCGTCGACGTCGATCACGATGTCGCCGTGGTTGGTGCTCACGGTCATCGTCTTGAGCTTGAGGTTGGGCCGCTTGCCCGGCAGGCCGACGAACTTGTTGGGCGCGGAGTCGTCACGCTTGTAGGTGCACGACACCTTGCCCGCCTTCTTGGGCGGCGTGGTGCTCGGCAGCGCCGTCGGGGCGGGGGAACTGGTGCTGGCGGAGGGCGAGGGCGTGCTCTCCGCCGCGACCGTCTTCTTGTCGTCGCCCATCAGGGTGGTCGCGGCGAAGATGCCGCCCGCCACCACGACGACGGCCACGCCCGCGCCGATGAAGGTGTTCCGCCTGGCTTTGGCGGTCTGCTCGGCCGCGCGCCTCGCCTGCCGCTCCTTGTGCTCCCGGGCCAGCTCGCTCTGGCGGTCGTCGCCGCTCACCGGTTGTCTCCTTCATCTTTGCCGACACATGACCAAACAACTCCGCGAATGCTACCGGCCTCCGATATGTGCCGGGCGTAAGTGGCGGAAGCCGCAGAGTGGGGCAAGTGAGGGGAGAACCATTTCGCTGACGCATACGTAGTCCAGGTGGACCCCTCCAAGGAGTGACCGTGTTCGACCAGATCCTCGGCCTGCCGGCCCATCCGCTGATCGTGCACCTCGCCGTGGTGCTGACGCCGCTGCTCGTCCTCGTGGGCGCCGCGTACGCCCTGGCGCCCCGCGTACGGGCCGTGACGGCGTGGGCGGTGGTGCTGCTGGCCGTGGCCGCCCCCGCGGCGGTCCTGGCGGCCAAGGAGAGCGGCGAGAGCCTCAAGCGGGCCCGCTTCACCGGCGTGGACGGCCCGCTCGGCGAGCGCGTCGCCGTCCACGAGGGCTTCGCGACCCCGCTGCTGCTGTCGGCGGCCGGGCTCGCCGCCGCCTGCCTGGCCCTGGTGTACGCCACCACCCCGGCCCGCGGCTCGCTCACCTCCGACCGGTTCGGCAGGCCCGTCACGCTGGTGCTGTCGGCGCTGACGGTCGTCCTGGCCGTCGTGGCGGGCTACTTCTGCTTCCGGGCGGGCGACTCCGGGGCCAGGGCCGTGTGGGCCGCGGCGGGTCTGACCGGCGTGTAATCTCGCGTTGTGGATAGCCTGTTCGATTCGGCGGCTGAGGAGGCCACCCCGCAACCCCTCGCGGTGCGGATGCGCCCGCGCACCCTCGACGAGGTGATCGGCCAGCGGCATCTGCTGGGCTCCGGCACGCCGCTGCGGCGGCTGGTCGAGAGCGAGGCCCCCATGTCGCTGTTCCTGTGGGGCCCGCCCGGCACCGGCAAGACGACCCTGGCCTACGTCGTCTCCAACGTCACCAAGCGCCGTTTCGTCGAGATCTCCGCCGTCTCGGCCGGCGTCAAGGACGTCCGCGCCGCCATCGACAACGCCCGCCGCGAGCTGGGCATGAGCGGCCGGCAGACCGTGCTGTTCGTCGACGAGGTCCACCGCTTCAACAAGGCCCAGCAGGACGCGCTGCTGCCGGCGGTGGAGAACCGCTGGGTCACCTTCATCGGCGCCACCACCGAAAACCCGTACTTCTCGGTCATCTCGCCGTTGTTGTCGCGCTCGCTGCTGCTCACGCTGGAGTCGCTGTCCGACGACGACGTGCGCGCGGTCCTGGAACGCGCGGTGGCCGAGCCGCGCGGCCTGGACGGTCGCGCCCGGCTCGCCCCCGAGGCTCTCGACCACCTGGTGCGCCTGGCCGGCGGCGACGCGCGCAGGTCGCTGACCTACCTGGAGGCCGCCGCGCTGCTGGCCGACGACATCACCGTCGAGGTGGTGGAGAAGGCCGCCGACAAGGCCGCCGTCCGCTACGACCGCCAGGGCGACCAGCACTACGACGTGATCAGCGCGTTCATCAAGTCGATGCGCGGCTCCGACGCCGACGCGGCCCTCCACTACCTCGCCCGCATGATCGAGGCCGGCGAGGACCCGCGCTTCATCGCCCGCCGCATCGTCATCTTCGCCTCCGAGGACGTCGGCATGGCCGACCCCACCTGCCTGCAGACCGCGGTGGCCGTGGCCCAGGCCGTGCAGCTCATCGGGCTGCCCGAGGGGCAGATCAACCTGGCCCACGCCGTCATCCACTGCGCGATGGCGCCCAAGTCCAACGCGGTCGTCAAGGCCATCGGCGCGGCGGTCGGCGACGTCCGCAAGGGGCTGATCGGCCAGGTCCCCGGCCACCTGCGCGACGCCCACTACCCGGGCGCGGCCAAGCTCGGCCACGGCGGCGGCTACAAGTACCCCCACGACTTCGACCACGGCCTGGTGCGCCAGGATTACGCGCCCGAGCAGGTGCGCGACCGCCGCTACTACGAGCCCACCCGGCACGGCGCCGAGGCCCCGGTGGCCGACCGCTGGGCCAGGATCCGCGAGTTCCTGCGCGGCTCCTGAGCCCTGCCCGCGCGCTAGATTGATCGCCATCATGACCGACCACCGCGCGAGCTTCGACGCCCGCATCACCTTCGGCAACGGCGGCGACCTCGCCGTCCACGGCTTCCGCGTCGACCTGCCCGGCCCCGACGCCTCCGAGGACGAGATCGCCGCGCTGTTCGTGGCCTCGCTCGGCCTGCTGATGACCGACGGCGTCGAGCTCGACAACGTCGAGATCTTCGCCGAGCCGCACAAGGGCACCAGGGGAGGGCCCTCCGACCACGCCGCGCAGGCCGCGCCGGCCGCCGGGGGAGTGCTGGTCGAGCTGACCCGCCCGCCCGCCGACGGCGGCACGCACCTGGTCGCGCCCGGCGGCGACCTGACCGGCCTGCCCCTGGCCCGCACCGCCGAACTGCCCGCCGTGGTGGTGCGCGTGGCGGGAGCCGAGGCGCGGGAGGTCGGCGTGGGCGCGCTGGCCGCCTTCGACGTGCGCGGCAGGGCGGTGCTGCTGCACACCGGCGCGCCCGGCGGGGGGCGGCTCACCCCGCAGGCCGCCGAGTGGCTGGCCGGGCGCGGCGCGTCCCTGGTCGGCACCGACGCGGATGGGCTCGACGGGCTCGACGGCGCCGAGGGCTCGGCGGCTCTCGACGAGCTCGACCGGCTTGACGGCGCCGAGGGCTCGGCGGCTCTCGACGTGCTGCTGGCGGCGGGCGTGCCGGTCGTGGAGGGGCTGGCCGGGCTCGACCGGCTGCCGCCCACCGGCGCCCTGTTCACGGCCGCGCCGCCGCTCCTGGAGGGCACCGGGCGGGTTCCCGTACGCGCCTTCGCCCGCGTGCCCGAGCCGTGACAGAAGGCGTGACAGGAGGCGTGACAGGAGGCGGGCCGGGCGGCGGAACGCCTGGTCGGAGCGGCATGTGATCGGTCACGGAAGTGTCCGCAGGTGGCCTCGCCGACGGATCCGGCCCGTTTTCCTCACCGACCTTGTCGCCGGGACGCGATAGGGTTCATGCCGTTCCGGCCCAGCGTACGAGGGAGATGAGCGGATGCTTACCGCTGGAGAGGTCGCCGGGCTGATCGCGGCCACGGGCTGGATTGTCCTGGTCTGCGTTCTCGCCATGGTGCTCGTCAAGCTCGCCAGGCTGCTCACCGAGACCACCAAGGCGGTCTCCGACCTGAACAACCGCCTGGTCCCGCTGCTCGACGACGTGAGCGTCACGGTCAACGAGACCAACAGGCAACTGGTCGCCGTCGAGGCCATCGCCCAGGACGTCAAGCAGGTCAGCGCGCACGCCGCCAAGCTCAGCGCGGTGACGCAGACCATCTTCACGGGCCCGCTGATCAAGGTGTCGTCGCTCGGCTACGGCGTGCGGCGCGCCATCGAGGCCCGCAGGCCCGCCCGGGTGAGGCGGTCCCGGTGATCAGACGGCTGTTCTACCTCTCGCTCGGCGCGTTCCTCGCCTTCTGGGTGATGCGCAGGCTGCAGGCGCTGCACCCGACCCACGTCGTACGGCGCACCGCCGACGGCGCGGCGGGGATGCTCGCGCGGGTGAGAGACTTTACCTCTGACGCGCTCGGCGAGGCCGCCGAGCGCGAAACCCAGTTGCGGGCGCGCTTCGGGCTCGACAACGCTGAAATCGACAACTGACTACCAGCAAAGGATGGCCACAATGGAGTCGGCAGAGATAGCCCGCCGCTTCCTGCGCTTCTTCGAGGAGCGTGGGCACAAGGTCGTGCCCTCGGCCAGCCTGATCGCTGAGGACCCCACGCTACTCCTGGTTCCTGCCGGTATGGTGCCGTTCAAGCCGTACTTCCTGGGGCAGCGCAAGCCTCCGGCGTCACGGCTGGCCACCGCGCAGAAGTGTGTGCGCACCCCCGACATCGAAGAGGTCGGCAAGACCACCCGGCACGCCACCTTCTTCCAGATGCTGGGCAACTTCTCCTTCGGCGACTACTTCAAGTCCGAAGTGATCCCGTTCGCGTGGGAGCTGCTCACCAGGTCCGAGTCCGACGGCGGCTTCGGCTTCCCCGAGGAGCGGCTGTGGGCCACCGTCTACCTCGAGGACGACGAGGCCTACGACATCTGGCGCAACAAGGTCGGCGTGCCCGAGAGCCGCATCCAGCGCCGCGGCCTGGAGGACAACTACTGGCACATGGGCGTGCCCGGCCCCGGCGGCCCCTGCTCGGAGATCTACTACGACCGCGGCCCCGAGTACGGCAAGGAGGGCGGCCCCGTCGCCGACGAGGACCGCTACCTCGAGGTCTGGAACCTCGTCTTCATGCAGTACCAGCTCAGCCAGGTCCGCACCAAGGTCGACTTCGACATCTCCGGCGAGCTGCCGGCCAAGAACATCGACACCGGCATGGGCCTGGAGCGCATGGCGACGATCCTGCAGGGCGTCGACAACCTCTACGAGATCGACACCACCTACAAGATCCTCGACAAGGCGGCCGAGCTCACCAAGACCCGCTACGGTCGCGACCACCGCGCCGACGTGAGCCTGCGCGTGATCGCCGACCACGTGCGCACCGGCACCATGCTGGTCGCCGACGGCGTCATGCCCGGCAACGAGGGCCGCGGCTACGTGCTGCGCCGCATCCTGCGCCGCTCGGTGCGCAACCTGCGCCTGCTCGGCTCCGGCGACGAGCGCTACATGCACGAGCTGACCGACGTCGCGATCAACGTGATGGGCGAGCAGTACCCCGAGCTCAAGGCCGACGCGCCGCAGATCCACGCGGTCATCGACGCCGAGGAGACGTCCTTCCTGGGCACCCTCCGCACCGGCACCGCGATCTTCGACGTGGCCGTGGAGGAGACCAAGCGCAAGTCCGGCTCGACGCTCTCGGGCGACCAGGCCTTCCAGCTCCACGACACCTACGGCTTCCCCATCGACCTCACCCTGGAGATGGCGGCCGAGCAGGGCCTGAAGGTCGACGAAGAGGGCTTCCGCCGCCTGATGAAGGAGCAGCGGCAGCGGGCCAAGGCCGACGCCGCGGCCAAGAAGACCGGCAACGCCGACATCTCCGTCTTCGGCCACCTGCTGGAGAAGGCCGGCAAGATCGACTTCCTGGGCTACGACGAGACCGAGGCCGAGACCACCGTCGTCGGCATCCTGGTCGACGGCGTCAGCGTGCCGGCGGCCGGCGCGGGCACGACCGTCGAGATCGTGCTCGGCCGCACCCCTTTCTACGCCGAGGGCGGCGGCCAGCTCGCCGACCAGGGCGTCATCCGCACGGCGGGCGCCGAGGTCGAGATCCTCGACGTGCAGTCGCCGCTCAAGGGTCTGATCGTCCACCGCGGCAAGGTCCGCAGCGGTGAGCTGAAGGCGGGCGACGAGGCGCAGGCCGAGATCGACGTCGAGCGCCGCCGGGCGATCTCGCGCAGCCACAGCGCCACCCACCTGGTCCACCGCGGCTTCAAGAACGCGCTGGGCGAGACGGCCGCGCAGGCGGGCTCGGAGAACTCCCCGGGCCGCTTCCGCTTCGACTTCACCGCGGCGGGCGCCGTCCCGGCCAGCGTGCTGCGCGACGTCGAGGACGAGGTCAACGCGGTGCTGATCAACGACCTCAAGGTCAACGCGTTCTACACCTCCCAGGCCGAGGCCAGGGCGATGGGCGCGCTGGCGATGTTCGGTGAGAAGTACGGCGACGAGGTCCGCGTGGTCGAGATCGGCGACTACTCGCGCGAGCTGTGCGGCGGCACCCACGTGCACAGCTCCGGGCAGCTCGGCCTGGTCAAGGTGCTGGGCGAGCAGTCGGTCGGCGCGGGCGTGCGCCGGGTCGAGGCGCTGGTCGGCATCGACGCCTTCCGCTTCCTGGCCCGCGAGAGCGTGCTGGTGGCCCAGCTGTCCGAGCAGCTCAAGGCGCGCCGCGAGGAGCTGCCCGAGCGCATCGAGGGCATCGTCACCCGCCTGCGCACCGCCGAGAAGGAGCTGGAGAAGGTGCGCTCGGCGCAGGTGCTCCAGGTGGCCGGTGAGCTGGCGTCCCAGGCCCGTGACCTGCACGGAGTCTCCGTGGTGACACACCGCGCGCCTGATGGCACCGGCGCCGACGATCTGCGTAAGCTCGCGCTTGATGTGCGTGGCAGATTCCCGGCCGACCGGCCGGCGGTCGTGGTGATCGCCGGCGCCCCCTCCGACCGGCCCGTGGTGGTCGCCGCGGTCAACGAGGCGGGGCGCGAGCGGGGGCTCAAGGCCGGAAGGCTGGTCGGCGTCGCCGCCAAGGCTCTTGGGGGTGGCGGTGGCGGCAAGGACGATGTCGCGCAGGGCGGCGGTACGCGGCCCGAGGCGATCGGCGACGCGCTCGGCCTGGTCGAACAGGCCATCGGCGAGCAGATCGGATGACATGAGGTTCGGTTCGCGGATCGGCGTCGACGTCGGCTCCGTACGCATCGGCGTGGCGCGCAGCGACCCCAGCGGGACGCTGGCCACGCCGGTCGAGACCGTGCGCCGCGGCAAGGGCGACCTCGACCGTCTCGCCGAGATCGTCGCCGAGCACGAGGCGATCGAGGTGATCGTGGGGTTGCCCACGTCGCTGTCCGGGCGTGAGGGGCAGGCGGCCGGGCTGGCCCGCGCGTTCGCCGCCGAGCTGGCCGGCCGGCTGGCGCCCACGCCCGTGCGGCTGTTCGACGAGCGGCTCACCACGGTCGCCGCCCAGCACGGGCTGCGGGCCAGCGGCGTACGCGCCAAGAAGCAGCGCGGGGTCGTCGACCAGGCGGCCGCCGTCGTGCTGCTCCAGGACGCCCTCGACTCCGAACGCGCCACCGACAGACCACCAGGCAGGCCCGTCGAACCGCCCCCCGCGGCGGCCGACGGACCTGCCTCATGACCGGGCGGCACCGAAAGGCCCGTCCCGAGGGCATGGCTCGTGCGCAGGCCCCGATGCCGCCCGCCGGGCGTCCGACCGGCGAGGTGGCCGCGTGAGCACCACCCCCGACGACGACGGCGAGGTCATCCCGTTCCTGCGGGCGGACTCCGAGCAGGAGACGCAGCCGGCGGCCGAGGACCCTCCCCGAGGCGGCCGGCAGCCGACGGCTGGACACCCTGCCGGCAGCAGCCCGCAGTGGGCCGACGAGGAGCCGCCCAGCAGCGGCCCGCGGTCGGCAGGCGAGGAGCCATCCTCAAGCAGCACGCAGTTGGCCGGTGAGGGGCCGTCCGGGGGCGGCCCGCGGTCGGCTCGCGAGGAGGCTCCCGGAGGTGGCTCGCGGCCGGTGGCCGGGGGGGCCGCCGGGAGCGGCCCGCGTCCGGTCGGCGCGGAGCGTGCCGGGAGCGATCGGTCGTCGCGTCGTGGCCGGGCCCTGGGCAAGGCTGGGCTGGTGTCCGCCGCGCTGGTCGCCGCCCTGGTGGCGGCGGGCGCGGGCGTGCTCACGGTGGTCAGGCCGTACCTGAGCCCCGAGGACTTCGAGGGCGTGGGCAGCGGGACGGTGACCGTCCGCATTCCGCCCGGGGCGAACGCCGAGGACATCGGCACGGCGCTGGCCGACGCCGGCGTGGTGGCCAGCTCGCGTTCGTTCGTGAACGCGGCCCAGGAGCGGGCCGTGGCCAACCGGCTGCGTCCCGGCCACTACCGGCTGCGCAAGGGCATGGCCGCGGGCGCGGCGCTCGACCTGCTGCTCGCGCCCGCCTCCCGGATGGTCAGGCGGGTGGCGGTGCCGGAGGGGCTGCGCGCGGCCGAGGTGCTGCGGCGCGTCGCCCAGCTGGCCGCGCTGCCGCTGAAGGAGCTGCAGAGCGTGGACAAGAGCCTGCTCGGGCTGCCGTCGTACGCGCCCGGGATCGAGGGTTTCCTGTTCCCCGCCACGTACGAGGTCGAGCCCGGCGACAAGGCGGTGGACGTGCTGGCCGCCATGGTGGAGCGGTGGGGCGTGGCCGCCCGGCAGATCCACCTGGCGGAGCGGGCCCGGCGGCTCGGCCTGACCCCGCTGGAGGCGCTCACGGTCGCCAGCCTCGTGCAGGCGGAGGGCGGCACCGACGCCGATTACCCCAAGATCGCCAGAGTGATCTACAACAGACTCAAGAGCAACACGCCGCTGGAGCTCGACACCACGGTCCTGTACGCGCAGAACCGCCGGTCACTGAAAGTCACGGAGAGCGACACCAAGGTGAACTCGCCCTACAACACCTACCACCGCCGCGGACTGCCGCCGGGGCCCATCGCCAATCCGGGTGAGAAGGCGCTGCTGGCGGCCCTGAATCCAGCCGCGGGTGATTGGCACTGGTTTGTGACGACGGATCCGGCGCATAGAATCACCAAATTCACCAACAAAGAGAGCGAGTTCGTGAGATACCGGGAAGAGTTGAACAAGAACCTCGGGACGGACTGATGTTCGGCGGGACCCCCCCTGTGCCCGCGCAAAAGCCCCATACCGGGTCATGCGCCCTCTTCCCATCCCCTAGCATGGCTACCCAGAGTGATCTCCGCTGGTCGTGGGAGCATGCCCGGCGGATCCCCCCGTTTCGCCCGGTGAGCTCCGCCGGTTCGGCACAACCGCTTGACGCCGAACGGGCCGTACCGGGAGATTGGCCAGCGCAGCTATGAGCGATCTCGACCTGAACTCCCTGCTCGGCACCGAGGACGACGAGGGCCGGTCCCGGCGCCGTGCCCGCGGCTCCGGCAAGCGCGGCGGCAACCGCCGCCGGCGCAGACGTCGTAACCGGGGCGGCTTCATCGCGCCGTTGCTCGCCTTCGTCGTGCTGGCGGGCATCATCGGCGGCGGCGGCTACTACGGCTACCTATGGGTCAGCGACGCCCTCGTGCCCGACGACTACACCGGCCAGGGCACCGGCGAGGTGACCGTCGAGATCAAGGACGGCCAGAGCGCGTCGGAGGTGGCCGAGGAGCTGGTGCGCCTCGGCGTCGTGGCCAGCGCCAGGGCGTTCAGCACCGCCATCGGCAACGCCGGCAAGAGCGGCTCGCTCCAGCCCGGCCAGTACAAGATGCGCAAGAAGATGTCGGCGGCCGACGCGGTGGCGATGCTGAGCCCCGAGAACAAGCTGCTGGCCAAGGTGGGCGTCAAGGAGGGCCTGAGGCTGTCCGACACGCTGACCACGCTGGCCAAGGCGACGGGCAAGCCGGCCAAGGGGTTCGCGGCCGCGGCCAAGGACACCGCCGACCTCGACCTGCCGTCGTACGCCAAGGGCAAGCTGGAGGGCTACGCCTTCCCGGCCACCTACGAGTTCCCGCCCAACGCCACCCCGGCCCAGATCCTGGGCGCGATGGTCAAGCGGTTCAACCAGACGGCCGACGAGGTCGACCTCGAAGGCGGCGCCAAGGCGCTGGGCCGCAAGCCCCAGGACATCGTGGTCATCGCCAGCATCATCCAGGCCGAGGCCGGCCGGTTCGAGGACATGCCCAAGATCGCCCGCGTCATCTACAACCGGCTCGACCGCGACCCGGAGATGAAGCTGGAGATGGACAGCACGGTCATGTACGCGCTCAACAAGTACCGCACCGCCGCCACCATCGCCGAGACGAAGACCAAGAGCCGGTACAACACGTACATGTACCTCGGCCTGCCGCCGGGCCCGATCTCGAACCCGGGCCAGCACGCCATCGAGGCGGCGCTCAACCCGGCCAAGGGCGACTGGCTCTACTTCGTCGCCACCGACCCCAACAGCCGCGTCACCAAGTTCGCGACCACCGAGGCCGAACGCCAGGCGCTGCTGGCCGAGTACAAGCGGAACGGCGGCTGACCTCCGCCGCGGGAGCCGCCTGACGAGCGGCGGCCCCGCGGCGTGGTAGGAGTAGGGACCGTGTTCCCGGAAGGAGTGTCGATGCGGGCTGCGGTCATGGGCTCGCCGATCGGGCATTCGCTCTCGCCCCACCTGCACAGGGCCGCCTACGCGGCGATGGGGCTCGACGGGTGGAGCTACGAGGCGATCGAGTGCGACGAGGCGCGGCTGCCCGGCCTGCTCGCCGGGCTGACCCCCGTGCGCGGGCAGCGCGACGGCGAGCTGGGCGGCGAGCAGGGCGGTGAGCTGGGCGGCGAGCAGGGCGGTGAGCTGGGCGGCGAGCGCGCCTGGGCGGGGCTGTCGCTGACGATGCCGCTCAAGCGCGCCGTGCTGCCGCTCCTCGACACCGTCTCCGACCTGGCCGTCGAGGTGGGCGGGGCCAACACCGTGGTCTTCGCCGACGGCCTGCGCCACGGCCACAACACCGACGTTTACGGCATCGAGCAGGCGCTGGCCGAGGCGGGCGTGCCCGCGCCGCGGTCGGCGACCGTGCTGGGCGGCGGCGCCACGGCCGCCTCCGCGCTCGCGGCCCTGCGCAACCTGGGGCTGTTCGCGGCCACGCTGCTGGTCCGCGACCCGGCCAGGGCGGGGGAGACCGCCGAGGTGGCCGAACGGCTGGGCGTGGCGCTGGCGGTGGAGACGTTCGACAAGCTCGACGCGTACACGGGGGTGGACCTGGTGGTCTCCACGCTGCCCGCGGGGGCCGCCGACGCCTTCGCCGGGCGGCTGGCCCGCGTGCCGGCGCTGTTCGACGTGGTCTACGCCCCCTGGCCCACCAGGGCGGCCACGGCGGTCCGCGACGCGGGCGGCACGGTGGTCGGCGGCTTCGCGATGCTCCTGCACCAGGCGGCGCGGCAGGTGGAGCTGATGACCGGCCGTCCGGACGTGCCGGTCGAGGCCATGCGCGCGGCGGGCGAGGCCGAGATCGCCCGGCGGGCCGCGGCCCGTCCGCAGTGATCTTCCCGATGATTACCCGCGCCGGCGGGATGATTCGAGGCGCCTGCGTGGTTGTGGTAATGTAGCTCTCTGATCGGTCCGGCATGCCTTGCTGGACGCGCAAGCGGAGGTCTCCCTCCCACCCGAGTCGCCGAAAGGTGGCCGGGTCCAGGATCACGCCGGACTCTCCGGGGAGCTCGAGGCCACGAAGCCACAGAGCTCAGTGGCCCCGCATGCGCGACGTGCGGGGCTTTTCGCGTCTTCGGCGCGGAAGGCCCCCGCCACGACGAGCACGTAGGGATCGCAAACCTAGGAGGCCCCATCAGCACTGAGCCCCGCATCAACGAGCGTATCCGAGTTCCCGAGGTTCGCCTCGTGGGCCCGAACGGCGAGCAGGTCGGCATCGTCAGCATTCACGACGCGCTGAAGCTCGCCCAGGAGGCCGACCTCGACCTCGTCGAGGTCGCGGCCACGGCTCGACCGCCCGTGTGCAAGCTCATGGACTACGGCAAGTTCAAGTACGAGTCCGCGATGAAGGCGCGCGAGGCGCGCAAGAATCAGGCGCACACGATCATCAAGGAGATCAAGCTCCGGCCGAAGATCGACCCGCACGACTACGAGACCAAGAAGGGTCACGTGGTGCGGTTCCTCAAGGCGGGGGACAAGGTCAAAGTCACGATCATGTTCCGCGGGCGTGAGCAGTCCCGGCCGGAGCTCGGCTTCCGGCTGCTGCAGCGGCTGGCCGAGGACGTCCAGGAGCTCGGGTTCGTGGAGTCCCAGCCCAAGCAGGACGGCCGTAACATGATCATGGTGATCGGTCCGCACAAGAAGAAGGCCGAGGCCAAGGCCGAAAAGGCTGCCGCCAAGGCGCAGCGTGGCGGCGAGGAGCTTCCCGCATCGGAAGAGGAGTCTTCCGTGCAGGCGGCGGAACCTTCCGTACAGGAAGCGTGACCTGCAGCCGGGGTTAGCCTTACAGCACGCGCCCCGGCAGCCACCGGCAGACGAACAAGCCGCGACCGGGCCGGCCAGCACCGGCCCGGCCACCGGCACGACCGAATTGAGGAGAGACGGCGACATGCCGAAGATGAAGACGCACAGCGGTGCGAAGAAGCGGTTCCGGCTCACCGGCACCGGCAAGCTCAAGCGCCGCCGCGCCAGCCGCGCGCACTACAACGAGTGGAAGTCGTCCACGCTGACGCGTCGTCTCAAGGGTGAAGTCGTCGTTTCGCCGGCAGACACCAAGAAGATCAAGAAGCTGCTCGCCAAGTAGCGCGAACCCCCGGGGAGAAGAAACATGGCACGCGTGAAGCGGGCGCTCAACGCCAAGAAGAAGCGCAAGGTCGTCCTCGACAGGGCGAGCGGTTACCGTGGCCAGCGGTCGCGGCTGTACCGCAAGGCCAAGGAGCAGATGCTCCACTCGATGACGTACGCCTACCGGGACCGCAAGGACCGTAAGGGTGCGTTCCGCCGTCTGTGGATCCAGCGGATCAACGCCGCTGCCCGCGCCAACGGCATCACCTACAACCGCCTGATCCAGGGCCTGCGCCTGGCCAACATCGAGGTCGACCGCAAGATCCTCGCTGACCTCGCGGTCAACGACGCCTCGACCTTCGCCACGCTCGTCGAGGCCGCCAAGAAGGCGCTGCCGTCGAACGTGAACGCTCCGGCCACCGCGAGCTGAGGTCGCCTTCAGGCACAGAGGGCCCACCGTCACGGTGGGCCCTTTTGCTGTATCCACGCACGATCAGGGGGAGAGCATGGCCGGGTCCGAGCTGACCAACGTGAAGTCGCCGAGGGTGAAGGCCGCACGCAGGCTCACCAAGCGCGCCTTCAGGGAGCAGGACCGCCGGTTCCTGGCCGAAGGGCCGCAGGCGGTGCGCGAGGCGCTCAAACTCGACGGGGTGACGCTGGAGCTGTTCACCACCGCCGAGGCCGAGCTGCGGCACGCCGAGCTCGTCACCCAGGCCACGCTGCAGGGGGTGCCCGTCCACCGGGCCAGCGGCGAGGTCATGTCGGAGCTGTCCCAGACGGTGACCCCGCAGGGGCTGCTGGCGGTGTGCCGGCTCGTGCACGTGCCGCTGGAGGAGGCGCTGGCCGGGCAGCCGAAGCTGGTCGCGATGCTGGCGCACGTACGCGACCCGGGCAACGCCGGCACCGTCATGCGGGCGGCCGACGCCGCCGGGGCGGACGCCGTGATCTTCACCGACGCCTCCGTCGACCCCTACAACGGCAAGTGCGTGCGCGCCAGCGCGGGCAGCCTGTTTCATCTGCCGGTCGTCATCGGTGCACCGGTCGCCGCCGTCGTGCGTCAACTGAGGGAGCGGGGCATGCGCGTGCTGGCGGCCGACGGCGCGGGCAAGCACACGCTCGACGACGTGGATCTTTCCGGACCGACCGTGTGGATCTTCGGGAACGAGGCCTGGGGACTGCCGGAGGAGATACGCGCCGAGGCGGACGATGTGGTCAGAGTGCCCATCTACGGACAGGCTGAAAGTCTCAACCTGGCCACCGCCGCGGCGGTGTGCCTTTACTCCTCCGCCAGGGCTCAGCGAGTGCCCTAGGCGGCCGGAAACCCGCTATTGTCGGCGTTGTAGGCGGAGGAGGCGAGGTCGTGCACGGCGCAGAAACCGACGGGCGAGTGGTGGCCGCCGCGTGCACGATCTCCATCGACGACCTCCCCGACGGTCTTATCGTGACCGACCGATATGGGTGCGTGCTGGCCGTCAACCGGGCCGCCGCCCGGCTCACCCGGGTCGCCATGGAGCGCGCCGTGGGCCGGGAGATGAACGAGGTCTTCCCCTTCCGCGACCACGACGGGCGCGAGTGGTGGAAGGCGCTCGATCCCGAGGGCGGGCTGCGTACCAGGACCAGGGTCCCCGAGCGGCCGCTGCACCTGCCGGGCGGCCAGGAGCTCTACGTCGCGGCCCGGCTGGTGCGCGAGCCCGAGCGCGGCGGCGAGGTCGAGCGGGTCACGATCACCCTGCGCGACGGCGGCGCCCGCGCCCGGCTGGAGCGCAGCCGCGCCGACCTGGTCTCCACCGTGGCCCACGAGCTGCGCTCGCCGCTGACCAGCGTCAAGGGCTTCACCGCCACCCTGCTGGCCAAGTGGACGCGCTTCACCGACGAGCAGAAGCGCGTCATGCTGGAGACCGTCAACAACGACGCCGACCGCGTCACCCGGCTCATCACCGAGCTGCTCGACGTCTCGCGCATCGAGTCCGGGCGGCTGGAGGTGCGCCGCCAGGTCGTCGACCTGCCGGCCAGGGCGCGCCGGCTGGTCGCCGGCCGGGTCGCGGCGGGCGACTCCGAAGACCGCTACCGCCTGATCGTCGGCGACCGCCTGCCGGAGATGTGGCTCGACCAGGACAAGATCGACCAGATTCTGGGTAATCTGGTGGAGAACGCGGTGCGCCACGGGCGTGGCACCGTGACGATCGAGATCGAGTCCGTCGGATGGGGAGTGGCCGTGTCGGTGCGCGACGAGGGCGAGGGCATCGAGCCCGAGCTGGCTCCGCGCGTCTTCCGGCAGTTCTGGCGGGGCGGCAACAGCCGCAGGCGCGGCGGCACCGGGCTCGGCCTGTTCATCGTGAAGGGCCTGGTCGAGGCGCACGGCGGCACGATCACCGTGCAGCGCGCGCCCGAGGGCGGCGCGGAGTTCCGATTTACCGTGCCCACCGGCACACCCGACTTCGCCACGGTCTGAAGCCCCGAGCGGCTCGACACCCGTCGAAGTCGGTCCGGTGGGCGGGCCCCACTAGACTCGTTTCCGCTCAAGCCCTGGATACGGAGCTCACTCTTGTCTGACTACGACCCCGTCGAGGTGACGCCGTTGCATGCCGACGAGCTGTCCCGCATGGAGGCCGACGCCCTCACGGCGATCAAGGCGGCCGACAGCCTCGACGCACTCAAGCAGGCCAGGCTGGCGCACGCGGGCGACCGCTCGCCCATCGCCCTGGCCAACCGCGAGATCGGCGCCCTGCCGCCGGCCGCCCGCGCCGAGGCCGGCAAGCGCGTCGGCGGCGCCCGCAGAGCGATCGGCGAGGCGCTGGCCGCCCGCCAGGCCGAGCTGGAGGCCGAGCGCGACGCACGGGTGCTCGTCGAGGAGACCGTCGACGTCACCCTGCCCTGGGACCGGCGGCCGCGCGGCGCCCGTCACCCGCTGACCACGCTGCAGGAGCGCATCGCCGACGCGTTCGTCGCCATGGGCTACGAGGTCGCCGAGGGCCCCGAGCTCGAAGGCGAGTGGTTCAACTTCGACGCGCTCAACATCGCCCCCGACCACCCCGCCCGCTCCGAGCACGACACGTTCTTCGTGGACTCCACCGAGTCGGGTATGGTGCTGCGCACCCAGACCTCGCCGGTGCAGATCCGCGCGCTGCTCCAGCGCGAGCTGCCGGTCTACGTCATCTCGCCGGGCAAGACGTTCCGCACCGACGAGCTCGACGCCACCCACACCCCGGTCTTCCACCAGACCGAGGGGCTGGCCGTCGACGAGGGCCTGACCATGGCCCACCTCAAGGGCACGCTCGACAGGTTCGCCGAGGTCATGTTCGGCGAGGGCATCACCACCCGGTTCCGGCCGAACTACTTCCCCTTCACCGAGCCGTCCGCCGAGATGGACCTGAAGTGCTTCGTCTGCCGCGGCGCCTCGGCGATCCCCGGCAACCCGCCGTGCCGCACCTGCAAGTCCGAGGGCTGGATCGAGTGGGGCGGCTGCGGCATGGTCAACCCGCGGGTGCTCATCGCCTGCGGCGTCGACCCCTCGCGCTACTCCGGGTTCGCGTTCGGCATGGGGATCGAGCGCACGCTGATGTTCCGCCACAACGCCGAAGACATGCGAGACATGATCGAGGGGGACGTGCGCTTCACGCTCCCGTTCGGAATGGAGATCTGATGAAGGTCCCGCTCTCCTGGCTGCGGGAGTACGTCGATCTCCCGGCGGCCACCGCGCACGAGGTGGCCGACAGGCTCACCATGGCCGGGCTCAAGCTGGAATCCATCACCTCCTACGGCCACGACGTCAAGAACGTCGTCGTCGGCGAGGTGCTGGAGATCGAGGAGCTCACCGGCTTCAAGAAGCCGATCAGGCACTGCAAGGTCGAGGTGGGCGAGGCGACGCCGCGCGAGATCGTCTGCGGCGCCACGAACTTCGTCGCCGGCGACCGCGTCCCCGTCGTGCTGCCCGGCGGCGTGCTGCCGGGCGGGTTCGAGGTGGGGGCGCGCAAGACGTACGGGCGCATGTCCGAGGGCATGATCTGCTCCGAGCGCGAGCTGGGCCTCGGCGACGACCACAACGGCATCATGGTGCTGCCCGCCGGCACGCCCATCGGCACCGACGTGGTCGAGCTGCTCGGCCTGCGCGACGACGTGATCGAGCTGGAGATCACGCCCGACATCGGCTACGCGCTGTCCGTCCGCGGCGTGGCCCGCGAGGTGGCCACCGCGTTCGGCGTGGCCTTCCGCGACCCGGCCGACGTCGAGGTGCCCGCCGAGACCGAGCCGTCCTGGCCGGCCTCCATCGGCGACCCGACGGCCTGCGACCGGTTCGTGCTGCGCGAGGTGCGCGGCTTCGACCCGGCCGCCCAGAGCCCGCTGTGGATGCGGGTGCGGCTGAGCCGGGCCGGCATGCGCCCGGTGTCGCTGGCCGTCGACATCACCAACTACCTGATGCTGGAGCTGGGCCAGCCGCTGCACGCCTTCGACCGGTCGAAGCTGACCGGCGAGATCGTCGTCCGGCGGGCTCGGGAGGGCGAGCGGCTGGAGACGCTCGACCACGTCGTGCGCGAGCTCGACCCCGACGACATCCTCATCACCGACCAGTCGGGCCCGATCTCCATGGCGGGCACGATGGGCGGCCTGGAGACCGAGATCTCCGACGGCTCGACCGACATCGTCATCGAGGCCGCCCACTTCTCGGCCACCGGCATCTCGCGCGAGTCGCGCCGGCACGGGCTGGTGTCGGAGGCGTCCAAGCGGTTCGAGCGCGGCGTCGACCGTGAGCTGCCGCTGGTCGCCTCGTGGCGGGCGGTGCGCATGCTGGCCGAGCTGGGCGGCGCGACCGTGCAGCCCGGCGTGACGCACGCCGAGGTCGACGTCACGCCGGCGCGCATCGCGATCCCGGCCGGTCATCCGTCGGCCGTGGCGGGCGTCCCGTACTCCA
This sequence comes from Nonomuraea sp. NPDC001831, assembly GCF_042892035.1. Taxonomy (NCBI): domain Bacteria; kingdom Bacillati; phylum Actinomycetota; class Actinomycetes; order Streptosporangiales; family Streptosporangiaceae; genus Nonomuraea; species Nonomuraea sp. NPDC001831. The sequence continues at coordinate 489,535 of NZ_JBIATU010000005.1, forward strand.
AGGAGGTCGTCGTCGGCCGCCTGGAGCAGGTGGGCTGCCTGGTGACCGACGGCGACGACCCGGCCGTGCGCGAGGGCGGCGTCGACCCGACCGGCGTCGTGACCGGCGGCGAGCTCGCCGCCAGGCTGGCCGTCACCGGCCCCGACATGATCACGGTCACCCCGCCGTCGTGGCGGCCCGACCTTACCGACCCCAACGACCTGGCCGAAGAGGTCATCCGGCTCGAAGGCTACGACCGGCTGCCGTCGGTGCTGCCCAGCGCCCCGGCGGGCGCCGGGCTGACCGAGGGGCAGCGGCTGCGCCGGCGGGTCGGCCGGGCGCTGGCCGAGGGCGGCTACGTCGAGGTGCTCAGCTACCCGTTCATCGGGGCCGACGACTTCGACCGGCTGCAGCTGCCCGCCGACGACGCGCGACGCCGGGCCATGCGCCTGGCCAATCCGCTGTCGGAGGACGAGCCGCTGATGCGCACGACGCTGCTGCCCGGCCTGCTCAAGACGCTGGTCCGCAACGTCGGGCGCGGCTTCGGCGACGTGGCGCTGTTCGAGACGGGCGCGGTCTACCGGCCCCGGGAGAACGCCCCCGCCGCCGCTCCGGTGCTCGGCGTCTCGCGCCGTCCCACCGAGGAGGAGCTGGCCTCGATCGAGGCGGCGCTGCCCGACCAGCCGCTGCGGGTCGCGGTCGTGCTGGCCGGGGAGTTCGAGCGGTCCGGCTGGTGGGGCTCGGGCCGGCAGGCCTCGTGGGCCGACGCCGTGCAGGCCGCCCGGCTGGTCGCCGCCGAGTCGCGGGTCGAGCTGTCCATCAGCGCCGACCAGCACGAGCCCTGGCACCCGGGCCGGTGCGCGGCCCTCTACGTGGGCGACACGCTGGTGGGGCACGCCGGTGAGCTGCACCCGCGGGTCATCGAGGCGTACGGGCTGCCGCCGCGCACCGCCGCCATGGAGCTGGAGCTGTCGCGGCTGGAGTCGGGCATGCCCGGGCCGGTGCAGGCGCCGCCGGTGTCGCCGTACCCGGTGGCGACGCAGGACGTGGCGCTCGTCGTGCCCGACTTCACGCCGGTGGCCGACGTGGAGGCGGCGTTGCGCGACGGTGCCGGCGAGCTGCTGGAGTCGGTACGGCTGTTCGACGTCTACGCGGGTGAGCAGGTGGGGGAGGGGAACAAGTCGCTCGCCTACACGATGCGGTTCCGGGCGGCGGGCCGTACGTTGACGGTCGAGGAGACGACGGCGGCCAGGGATGCGGCGGTGGCGATGGCGGCCGACCGCGTGGGCGCCCAGCTCCGCAGCGCCTGAGACGATCACAGGGGGGCCGGTACGGATCGCCGTACCGGCCCTTTCTACTTGCGGCGCCGGCCGAGGGCGGTGAGGTCGATGTCGATGTCGAACGGCACGGTCAGCTTGAGCCGGTCATGGTGGACACCGGTGCCGATGTAGGTACCGGTGGCGGGGTCGAGCTCGTAGACGTAGACCACAGGCAGCGCGCTGGCCTTCTCGATGCGCCAGAAGTGGGGGATGCCCGCCTCGGCGTAGAGGGTGGGCTTGCGCTTCCTGTCGCGCTCCTCGGAGTCGGGTGAGACCACTTCGACGGCGAGGATGACATCTTTGGCTTGGTAGCAGGTCACCGCCTCATCAGAGGGCGCTTCCGGCCCCAGAACGATCAGGTCGGGCTCGGGCCGCTGCTTGGGCCCCAGCTTAACGGTCATCTCCTGACAGACCTGGAGGTGGTCGAGTGCGGCATCGGCGAGCGCTTGGTGCAGACCGAAAATCACGTTGTGGTGGAAGCGTTGCTGGGGGCTCACGAAGACCAAGCTTCCATCAATCAACTCTGTGTGCGCAGGCAGATCCGGAATGTGATCGAGGTCTTCGGCGACGTAGCCCTGCGGCGGAGGGAAGGCCCAGTCCGGGAGTGAAGAAGAGGACTCCATCTTGAGGATCACCGCTTCGGCAGTCATGGTCCAACGCTAACCAATGTATTCCGTGCACGCTCGGTGAACGAACGTACACGTGTGCAACTCGCGGGAGAATGTGGGGCATGAGGCAGTTGCTGGTGTTCGGCGAGCGTGGGGATGCCGAGGAGGTCGCCGAGACGCTGGGGGAGTGGTTCCCGGGGCTCGGCGTGCCGCGGGTGGTACGGGAGACGCTCGCGGGTGAGGACGACGCCGAGGACGCCCAGTGGCTCGTCGTCGTGGAGGGGCTCGACGAGCAAGCCCTCGGCCAGGTCGATGAGCTGGTGGAGCGGTACGACGGTTGGCGGGAGCCGGAGTAGGGCCCCGCGCCGGCCGATGGGTCGGCCGGTCGGTCAGGCCGGGGTGGGCCGGTCGGTCAGGCCGGGGTGGGCTGGTCGGACGGCTGTTCGAGGCGGCGGGCGCGTTCGGCGATCGCGTGTTCGTCGGTTCTGGCGTCGTAGCGGCGGAACCCGGGCAGGGCGGCGGCCAGGCCGAGGACGGCGCCCACGCACAGCAGGCCGCCCGCGCCCAGCGAGAAGCGGGTGCCGCCGAAGTTGGCCATCAGGCTCGCGCGGGCGTTGCCCAGCATCGGGCCGCTGGCGTACGACAGCAGCTCGATGCCCGCCAGCCGCCCGCGCAGCTCCTGCGGGATGGTCTGGTTCCACATCGTCGTGCGGAAGATGCCGCTGATCATGTCGGCCGCGCCGGCCAGCGCGATGCACAGGAAGACCAGCCACACGCTCGGGGCCAGCGCGGTCAGCGTCATCGCCACCCCCCACAGCGCCGCCGCGACGATCACGCCGAGGCCCTGCCGCTGGACGCGGGCCGTCCAGCGGCCGGTCACCGAGGCGGCCAGCGCGCCCACGGCGGCGGCCGAGTACAGCAGGCCGAGCGACTCGGGCGAGCGCAGCTCGTCGGCCAGGAACGGGAACAGCGCGTTGGACATGGCGAACACCATGGCCGCGATGTCCACCAGGTACGTGCCCATGAGGTCGCCGCGACCGGTGGCGTACCGCACGCCCTCGACCAGCGACCTGAGCGAGGCGGGCGCGGCGTCCTCGACGGGCGGCAGCGAGCTGATGCGCCACAGCAGCGCCAGGGACAGCACGAAGGTCGCCGTGTCGATGGCGTAGGCGACGTGCGTGCCGAGGTGCACCAGCAGCAGGCCGCCCAGCGCCGGGGCGACGATCGCGCCGACGTTCCAGCGCAGGCTGTTCAGCACCGCCGCCGCGGCCTGCTGATCGTGCCGGACCACCTGCTGCATCACCGCCTCCAGGCTCGGACGCTGCAGGCAGGCGATGCCGGTGGACAGGGCGCCCATCACGTACAGGACCCAGACCTGCGGGTGGGGGAGCATCGCGTTGACCACGAGGGCGGCGGTGGTGACCAGCAGGCCGAGCTCGCTCAGCACGATGATCCGGCGGCGGTCGAGCGCGTCGGCGATCGCGCCGCCCCACAACCCGCACACCACCATCGGCACGAACTCCGCCAGGCTCATCAGCCCGACCGCGACGTAGGAACCGGTCAGCTCCTTCATCTGGTACGGCAGCGCCACCATGGTGATCATCGTGCCGAACATGGTGACGACACCGGCGCCGAACAGCAGCCGGTAGTCGCGGGAGTCGCGCAGCGGGCTCAGGTCGGGGGAGAGCTGACGGAGCAGGCGCATAAGTGGCACGAAGTCTGATTGTCGGACCACGTCCGCGATGAGGGCAAATCATTTAAGAACGGCGAAGGCCCCCGGGGGGACCGGGGGCCTTCGCGGGAGGGGTGTCAGGCGGCGGGCACCTTGTCGAGGAAGCCGAGGACCTTGCGGATGCGGCCGTCCTCGGCCAGCTCGACCACGTCGAAGCCGACGGCCAGGGGCTCCTCGCCGGCCGGGCCGAGGTGCCAGGTGAAGCGGGCGATGTGGTGGTGGGCGTCGAACACCTCGCCCGGCGTGAACACCAGGCCGGGGAACATGCCCTGCGCGCCCTCGATCACGGCGGCGATCCCGGCGTGCCCGGCCACGTCGGCCATGGGGTCGGTGTAGGTCGCGTCCTCGGTCCACAGCTCGGCGACGGCCTTGGCGCGGGCGTCGGCATCGGTCTCGTTCCAGGCGGCGACGTAGCGCTCGACGAGTTCGGTGGTCATGACGATCTCACTTTCTGCAAGGAGTTCTTTCAACGGTTCTCAGGAGAGGTGCTAGCGGCGGGTCCGGCGCAGGCCGGTGATCTGCAGCTCGGCGAACAGGCCCACGACCAGGGCCTGGGCGATGGCCCAGACGGCGCCCAGCGTGCTGAACTCGAGCGCGCCGGTCACGACGGCGGCCACACTGCCCAGGGTCCAGGCGATGTTCAGGCCGATGACGGCCTTGACGGCGGCCGGGTTGATCGCGGGGCGGGAGGCCAGCAGGCCGACGGCGGCGCCGTACACGAGCAGGAAGATCCCGATCTCGCGCAGCAGGCCCGCGCCCGGGCCGAGCAGGTCGCTCGCGGGGCCGGCCAGAGCCAGGTAGGCCAGCCCGTTGCCGCCGGTGACGACGGCGTCCGCGGCGAGTGCGAGGCGCAGGAACCTGGTCCGGTCGGCGGTGACGGTGAGGGCGGTCATCTTGGCTCCTTCAAGTGCTGGTTGCGACACTTGAACGATGTCAGCCGGGGCGTAGGGGCCGCGATTACGCGCCAGGTAATGAAGTCCGCGAACCGCTCTCTGGCCTGCGGGTTCTTCGGGGAAAAAGAACAGGGCGCCTCCTTGCGGAGGCGCCCCGGAGGGGTTTCAGGAGGGTGCGGGTCCCGGAAGCCGGGTCCGGAATGGTACGGCGTCCCGGGAGGGGACGGTCAGGAGCCGAGGACCTCGCGGCGCAGGTGGGTCTTGAGGATCTTGCCGCCGGGGTTGCGGGGCAGCTCGCCCTCGCGGAACCACACGTGCGCCGGGATCTTGAACTTGGCGATCCGGTCCGCCAGGAACGAGCGCAGCTCCTCGGGCGTGACCGACCGGCCGGGCGCCGGCCGGATCACCGCGCCGACCTCCTCGCCCAGCTCGTCGTGCGGGACGCCGATCACCGCCACGTCGTCCACCGCCGGGTGCTCGAACAGGGCGGCCTCGACCTCGGCGCAGTAGACGTTCTCGCCGCCCCTGATCACCATGTCCTTGGCGCGGTCCACGATGTAGACGAAGCCCTCCTCGTCGATCCTGGCCAGGTCGCCGGTGTGCAGCCAGCCGTCCACGAACGTCTGCGCCGTGGCCTCGGGCTGGTTCCAGTAGCCCATGATCACGTTCGGGCCGCGTACGCACAGCTCGCCCACCTCGCCGGCGGGCAGCTCGGCGCCCATGGGGTCCACCACGCGCACGTCCACGACGGCCGAGGGCATGCCGATGCTGTCGGGCCTGGCGTGGTACTCGGCGCCGCCGTTGCCGATGGCCAGGGCGGTCGTTTCGGTCATGCCGTAGCCGTTGGAGGGGGCGCGGTCGGGCAGGTTCGTGGTGATGCGCTCCAGCAGCTTGGGCGGGGCGGGGGCGCCGCCGTAGCCGAGCGTGGTCAGCGACGACAGGTCGTACTTGCCGAAGTCGGGGTGCGACATGAGCTGCCAGGCGTTGGTCGGCACGCCGATCATCGTGGTGACGCGCTCGCGCTCGATCAGCCGCAGCGCCTGCTCGGGGTCCCACTTGTACATGAGCACCACGCCGCCGCCGGTGAACATCGAGGTGATCATGGCGGAGAAGCAGCCGGTGACGTGGAACAGCGGCACGGTCAGCAGCGTCACCCGGCGCACGCTCGCCGCCGCGCCCGCGTCCTTGCCGGCCATGGTGACCGAGCGGACGAGGCCGTAGGCCACGGTCATGGGGGACTGGCCGAGGTTGCGGTGGCTGCCCAGCGCGCCCTTGGGCCGGCCGGTGGTGCCGGAGGTGTAGAAGATCGTCGCCGGGTCCTCGGGGGACAGCTCGACGTCGGGCAGCCGCACGTCGGCGGTGACCTCGCCCAGCACGTCGTCGAACGACCGCGCGCCCTCGGGCGCCTCGCCCCTGGTCACGATCATCGGCACGCCCGTGGAGGCCAGCCTGACCGCCCGCTCGCCGTCGGCGATCAGCACCTTGGCCCCCGAGTCGCGCACGCCGTAGGCCAGCTCGGCCTCCGTCCACCAGGCGTTCAGCGGTACGGCGATGGCTCCGGCGGCCAGCGCGGCCGAGAACGAGACCACCCATTCCGGGTAGTTGCGCATGGCGATGGCGACGCGGTCGCCCTTGGTGACGCCGTACTCCTCGACGAGGCGGCCGGCCAGGGTGGCGGCGCGGCGGAAGTGCTCCTCGAACGTGATGTGCTCGTCCTCGTAGACCAGGAAGACCTGCTCGCCGTGGAACCTGCTGGTCTCCAGCAGGGCGCGGAAGTGTGCCGGCGCGTGCTTCCACGTGCGTACCCCGGTGTCGCCGATCTCCTCGGTCTCGAAAAGCTGGCCGGGGCCGGTGAGCTGGGCTTGGACCTGGGCGTGCGAAAGGGACATGCGCAGAACTCCCGCATCAGACGATTATTCCGGGCTTTCACAGTACCGACCGGTAGGTACGTCGCGCTAGAGCAGCCAAAACCCTGGGGGCGGGTGCCCGTGAAAGTTTCATGGATAAGCCGATATCTTTCGCTCGCCAACTGCTCTTTTGGGGGCTGCGTGGGATCGGCATTGACCGTTCTCACGCATGTCAATACCGTCTGCGATGCGATCCGCCGCGGATCGAAAGTTTTCGGAATCGAGTGCCTGCCTCCGGAGGTAGATGCCCGTGCTCTCGTCCCTGTCCGTCAGAGTCCTCGCCCTGCTGGGGATTCTCGCAGCCTTCCTCCTCCCCGCCACCTCCGCCGACGCCTCGGCGCCGCTGCGCACGCACGCGTCCGCCAAGGGCAAGTTCATCGGCACGGCGCTCGCCACCGGCCCGCTGTCCGGCGAGACGTCCTACCGCACCATCGCGGCGACCGAGTTCAGCCAGGTCACCGCCGAGAACGCGATGAAGTGGGACGCCACCGAGCCCAGCCAGGGCCAGTTCAACTACTCCGGCGCCGACGCGATCGTCGCCTTCGCCGCCCAGAACGACCAGCAGGTGCACGGCCACACCCTCGTGTGGCACAACCAGACGCCGGGCTGGGTGCAGGGCCTGAGCGCGACCGCGATGCGCGCGGCCATGCAGAACCACATCGCCAACGTCGTCGGCCACTTCGCCGACAACCCGGCCGTGGTCTCGTGGGACGTGGTCAACGAGGTCTTCGAGGACAACGGCAACCTGCGCACGTCGTTCTGGTACAACACGCTGGGCTCGGGCTACATCGCCGACGCCTTCCGCGCCGCCCGCGCCGCCGACCCCGACGCCAAGCTGTGCATCAACGACTACAACACCGAGGGCATCAACGCCAAGAGCACGGCGATCTACAACCTGGTCTCCTCGCTGCGCCAGCAGGGCGTGCCGATCGACTGCGTCGGCTTCCAGTCCCACCTGGCCATCCAGTACGGCTTCCCCAGCGACTTCCAGCAGAACCTGCAGCGCTTCGCCGCGCTCGGCGTCCAGGTCCGGATCACCGAGTTGGACGTGCGCATGCAGACCCCCAGGGACGCCGCCAAGGACGCCACCCAGGCCACCTACTACCGCAACGTCGTCAACGCCTGCCTCGCGGTGACCGCCTGCCAGGGCGTGACGATCTGGGGCTTCACCGACAAGTACTCCTGGGTGCCCGACACCTTCCCCGGCCAGGGCGCCGCGCTGATCTACAACGAGAGCTACCAGCAGAAGCCGTCGTACACCGCCGTGCACGACGCCCTGGCCGGCGGCGCCTCCACCGACACCACCCCGCCCAGCACGCCGGGCGCCCCCACCGCGGGCAACGTCACCGCGAACTCGGCCACCCTCACCTGGGCCGCCTCCACCGACACCGGCGGCAGCGGCCTGGTCGGCTACAACGTCTACCGCGAGCAGGGCGGCACCGACACCCAGCTCGGCCAGTCCACCGGCAACAGCATCAACCTGACCGGCCTGACCGCGGCCACCCAGTACCAGGTCTACGTGCGGGCGCGCGACGGCGCGGGCAACCTGTCCGGCGAGTCCCCGGCGGTCACCTTCACCACCCTGACCGGGGGCGGCGGAGGCGGCTGCACGGCAGCGGGCACCGTGCAGACCCAGTGGAGCGGCGGGTACGTCATCCAGCCCGTGACCGTCACCAACACCCGCACGTCCCAGATCAACGGCTGGACGGTCACCTTCACCCTGCCCGCCGGGCACACCCTGACCGGCTCCTGGAACGCCGCCGTCACCGTCAGCGGGCAGAACGTCACCGCCAGGAACGCCGGGTACAACGGCACGCTCGCGCCCGGCGCGAGCACCAGTTTCGGGTTCCAGGTCAGCAGGCCGGGCGGCGACACCGCGACGCCGTCCGCCTACACCTGCGCCTGACCGCGCGACCTCCCCGGGCGGACATGGCCACCGCCCGGGGACCCGCACGCCGGCGCGGCGGGGCACGGGAGGGTGCCCGAACGGGGCCCTTGGTGGGGCCTGCGCGCGATGGTACACAGTGCACATGGCAGAGATCATCCTGTTGCACTCCGCACAGGGCCTGCGACCGGGGGTAATGGGGGCCGCGGAGGCGCTTCGCGCGGGCGGGCACGTCGTGCGCACGCCCGACTACTACGACGGCGAGGTCTTCGACGACCTCGAATCCGGGCTGCGCAAACGGGACGCGATCGGCTTCGACGAGCTCGCGCGCCGCTGGCGGGAGATCGCCGCGCAGGCGCGCGGGCCGGTGGTGTTCGCCGGGTTCTCGCTGGGCGGGTTCGGGGCCCAGCTCCTGGCGGCCACGCACCCGCTGGCCCGGGGGCTGCTGCTCTACCACGGCTGCGCGGCCGTGGCCGAGGTGAGCGCGCAGGGGTGGCCGGTCTCGGTGCCGGTGCAGCTCCACTACGCGGAGGGCGACCCGTGGGTGGACGCCGGTGACGTCCGCAGTCTGCGGACGGAGCTGGGGCCGTTATTCGAGTGCTTCATTTATCCGGGAAATGTGCACTTGTTCGCCGATCCCGATCTTCCCGGATACTCGGAAGAGTCGGCGGCGCTAATGTGGAAACGTTCCCGCGACTTTATTGCGCGGATATAAGACGATTTCGCGGATATTTCGTACTTGGGTCTATCAAAAGGGGCGATCTTTACTTTATGATCTCATCGGCCCATCAAGATCGACGGAAGGATCGCTCATGACGATCGAGATCAAGAAGGTCGAAGAAGTCGAGACCACCGGTAACAGCAACAGCTGCTGACCTCTTCGGGCCTCCCGCGACGCGGCCCGACCCCGCGGGAGGCCCTCACTCGCCCGGGAGCCGCCTTCATGCCCAGGATTCAGGTGAATCCGGTCTTCCCCCTGTTCATCGACGACGCCCGCGGGCGCGTCCGGCTCGGCGACTTCCCCCCGACCGGCCAGATCCTCGACCCGGCGCCGCCGCCCCTGCGCCGCCTGCTGCGCCTGTGCGCCGAGACCCCCGTCGAGCAGTCCGACCTGTACGACCTCCTCGACGACCTCACCCCCGCCGAGATCGACTCGGCCGTCGAACAGCTGCGTGCGGCCCGCTTCCTGGTCACCGACGCCGAGCTCGGCACGCTCGCCGCCGACGCCCGGCTGTCCAGGTTCGCGCTGTTCATGGCCATGTTCCAGCCGGCCGAGCGGGCCGTGGCCGCGCTCGGCGACCTCGCCGCCCGGCACGTGGCGGTGCTCGGCGCCGGCGCGATCGGCGGCCAGGTCGCCCTGCATCTCGCCACCTCCGGCGTCGGTCGCCTGACCCTGCTCGACGACGACCGCGTCGAGATCGGCAACCTGCACCGCCAGCACCTCTACACCGTCCGCGACCTCGGCGAGCCCAAGACGGCCGCGGCCGCCCGCAGGCTGCGCGAGCACTGCCCGGACGTCCGCGTCACCCGCGTCGAGCGGCGCATCACCGGCCCCTCCGACGTCGTCACCGACGCCGACCTCGTGGTCAACACCGTCGACACCCCGCAGCCGCACATCCGCCGCTGGGTCAACGAGGCCTGCGTGCGGGCCGGCACGCCGTTCGTCACCGGCGGCTTCAACCAGCACGTCGGCCTGCTCGGGCCGCTGGTCGTGCCCGGCAAGACCGGCTGCCTGGCCTGCCAGGAGGCCGCCCTGGCCGTGCGGTACGGCTCCACCGTCCTGCCCGCCAACGACAATCCCGGACGGGCCATCCCGTCGTTCGGGCCGCTGTGCGGGATCGTGTCGGGCATGCTCGCGTCCGAGGTGATCCGCTTCCTGACCGGCACCGGAGCTCCCGCCGTCGAGGGCCGCAGTCTCTGGCTCGACCTGCTCACGCTGACCACCACGGCCTACGACTTCGACCGCCGCGACGGCTGCGAGGTGTGCGGGTGAAGGCCGAGCCGCTGACGGACCTGTCGTTCCTCAGCGTGGTGGCCGACGGCCCCGACGACTACGTGATCGGCAACGGCGAGACGTTCGTCAACGTGCCCGGCGTGGCGGCGGCCGTGGTGGAGGCGCTCGACGGCACCAGGACGGCCGCCGAGGCCCGCGCCCTGGTCCTGGCCGAACGCGGCCTGGACGTGGACGTCGCCGAGTTCGTGACCGGGCTCGGCGCGGCCGGGCTGCTCGGGCCGCCGCAACGTCCGCCCAACCTGTGGGACCGGATCAGGCCCGGCCACGTGGCCTGGCTGTTCTCCCGCCCGGCGCACGCCGTGCTGGCCGCGCTGACCGTGTGCGCCCTGGCCGCGACGGTCGCCAGGCCCGGCGTGCTGCCCTCGTTCTCCTCGCTGGTCTGGTCGGACAGCCTCACCTTCACCGTCGCCTTCGCCGCGGGCTCCTGGCTGCTGGTGCTGGTGCACGAGCTCGGCCACATCGCCGCGGCCCGGTCGCTCGGCGTGCGGGCCGAGCTGTCGCTCGGCACCCGCCTGCAGTTCCTCGTCGTGCAGACCAGGATCACCGGCATCTGGGGCGTGCCCAGGCGCGCCCGCTACCGCGCCCACCTGGCGGGCATGCGGGTGGACTGGTTCCTCGCCTGCGCCGGGACCTGCGTGCTGTACGCCGCCGACCTGCCCGTGGTGCGGCTGGTCGTCGTCATCTGCCTGTCGCAGATCGCCTGGCAGTTCCTGTTCTTCATGCGCACCGACGTCTACTACGCCATCGCCAACGCCGGCGGCAACAAGAACCTCATGGCCGACGCGCAGGCGTACCTGCGGGCGCGGCGCACCCGTACGGCGCCGCGCGGCGTGCGGGTGTACGCCTGGTTCCTCGTGGCAGGACGGGTGCTCGGGCTGGCCTTCTTCGCGCTCTACACGATCCCGGTGACGGTCGCCGTGTGCCGGCGGGCCGTCGAGGAGCTGCCGGGCTGGCAGCCGGTCGCCGCCCTGGCCGTCGTCGGCGCCGGCTGGGCGCTCTACCTCGCCGTACTCGCCCGCCGCCTGCTCGCCTCGGCCCGCCGCCCGTCCCCCTGAAGACCGGCGCAGGCCGCACAGCCCCGGCCTCTTGGGACGACCGGCGCAGGCCGCACTGCCCCGGCCTCCTGGGACGACCGGCGCAGGCCGGCGCGGTCCCGGCCGCCCCCGCCACGGCCGGGACCGTGGCGATCAGGCGCCCCCGCGGCTCCTGGCCACGACCTCCTCCGTGGTGAGCGGCGCCTTCGGGTGGTGCGTCAGGCACATGGGCACGCGTGCCTTGGCGAACCCGCCGCCCTCGCCGGCCACGTAGAACTCGCCCGCGCCCAGCCGGGAGATGTCCGGCACGTCGCCGCCGCCCTTGGACTGGGCCATCTCCCTGGCCGCGCTGATCTGGATCGGCGCGTTCAGCAGGCCGAAGAACTGCGTGGCGCAGTTGCCCGGGATCTGGTTGTGCAGCCCCTTGGGCGCCTGCGTGGCGAAGACCAGGCCCAGGCCGTACTTGCGGGCCTGGGAGGCGAGCAGCACCGTGCTGCGGGTGGAGACCGACGCGCCTCCCGCCGCGGGGGCGAACGTCTGCGCCTCGTCCATGACGAACAGCGCGCCCAGCGGACGGTCCTGGGCGGGGTGCCGCTTGAACCAGACGAACAGCTCCATCTGCAGCCGGCTGACGAAGCTCTGCCGCTGCTCCAGGCCCGGCAGCCCGGCCAGGCTGAGCACCGAGACACGGGCCCGCCTGCCCGGCGGCGGCGTCACCAGCAACCCGGGATCGACCGGCTCGCCGGCCCCGCCGAACAGCGGGTCGTTGTCCATGGCCGCGGTCAGCGACTGGGACAGGTCGGCCGCGATGCGCCGGGCGCTGGCCAGCTCGCTCACCCCGTCCGGCAGGTCGGCCAGGTACGCCGCGAACCCTCTCAGGCTGGTCGCGCCGCCGCCTCCGTAGGCGGCCAGGGCCCGCCTGAGCACGGCCTGCCCGCGCAGCGCCTTGTCGGTGTTGGCGTCCAGCCTGACCCGCGGCACGATGAACGCGACCGCGGCCTCGACCGCCTCGGCGAACTCGTCGGGGTCGCCGGCCAGGCTCGCCAGGTCGGGCAGCGGCTGGAAGCTCAGCGGCCGCCCGCCGGTCCGTCCCGGCGTCCAGACGGTCACGTCGGTGGCCGCCAGGTACTCCGCGGCGCGGCGGGCGTCGCCCTCGGCCCACGTGCGCGGCGGGTCGGGCCACGGCTCGCCCAGCCGGGCCAGGTCGTTGTTCGGGTCCAGCACGATCGATGAGACGCCGCGCAGCGCGCACTCCTCGACCAGCCGCCTGATCAGCACGGTCTTGCCCGAGCCGGAACCGGCGAAGATCGCGGTGTGCTTGCGCAGCGCCTCCAGCGCGATCCGCACCGGCTCGCCGTCCGAGACGCGCCGCCCGATCGTCAGGGAGTGCTCCTCGTCGCCGCCGCCCCGGCTCCTCGCCGCCACGGGGGCCTCGGGTGCCGGTACGGCCGGAACGCTCCACGCGTCGGCCAGTGCCTCGGTGAGGAAGCCGATCCCGGACGTCGGCCGCCGCGCGGCGAGCCAGGCGGCCAGCTCCGGCGGGTTCTCCGCGATCAGGGCCCGCAGCGCGGCGAGGACCAGCAGGTCCTGGCGGCTCATCCGGAGCGTCCTGCCGCCCGCCCGCTCGAACGCCGCGATCGCCTCCCGCGTCGCCGGCCCCGGCGACCAGGGGGTGTCGCGCAGCAGGAACAACCGCCGCTTGGGCACCTCCGCGTCCAGCCCGGCCGCCACGCACGCCTTGCGGAGGCGGTTCAGCGCCGCGTTGCCGTGCGTCGCGCTGATCGCGCGGAAGGCCCAGTGGACCTCGTCCTCCCTGCTCTCGTCGAGCGTGCGGCGCAGCCGGGCGTGCAGCGGGGGCTTGGCGCTCGGCGGCGGGTCCATGCCGAAGGCCCGGCCGGCCGCACCCTGCTCGGCGATCCACGCGTGCAGCCCGGCGGCCAGCAGCGCGGGCATCGCGGTGTCCTCACTGGCCTGGTCGATCACCGGAGCCTGCGCGGCGGCCAGCAGCTCGGCGAAGCGGGCGTCGAGCGCGGCGAGATCGCCGGGGTCGGCGGGATGGGCGTGCTCGGCAGGGCGCGCGGCCGGCTGCGGATGTGCCGCCGCCTCCGCCGCGAACCCGGTCAGCTCCCTGACCTCGCCGTCCAGCAGGCAGGCGCGGACATGCCGGTCGATCCGGATGAGCAGATCCCGCGGAGTGATCCCGGGCGCCTGCTCGAACGCCTCCGGCCGGACCGGCCACGTCGGGTACGGCGGCTTGACGCCCGCCTCGCCGTACTGCACCTCGAAGCGCGTGGCCACCATGGTGCGGGCGGTGGCCGCGTCGGGGATGGTCTTGAGCGGCACCGCCTGGCGGAAGCGGTCGCGCACGGTGTCGACCGCGACCCGCTCGATGAGCGCCCACGTGGCGGGGATGCAGGTCACGACCGTCAACGTCCGGCGGGTGACCTCGCGCAGCGCCATCAGGCCGCCCGCGATGCGCTCGATCATGAGCTGCTCGGCCGGGTCGTGCTCGGCGCTGCCGGAGGTGGTGACCCGCGACTGGGCGACGAGCGGGTCGATCTGGTCCACCGCGACGATCGTCGGGCCGGTGAGCGCCATCAGCCGCGAGAGATCCCTGACGATCTCCTGCGGCGTGCGGCCGAGCTGCCGGATGCCCCAGCGGGCCCGCTCGCCCGGCTCGCCCTCGGGCGCCGACGACAGGTACGACTCCCCGAGGTCCTGCAGCCCCGGATCCGCGCCGGCCAGCAGGACCAGGGCGCGCGCGGCGTCCTGGCTGTCGCGGCCGACCTGGCCCCCGACGCGGCGGAACGCGGTGACGAAGGCGTCCAGCTCGTCCCGGGTGAGGCCGCGCTTGCCGGTGATCGAGCGGCGGGCCATGCGGGACAGCCCCGCCATGATGGCCAGCCGGTCCAGGAGCACGGTGAGCTGCGTCTGCCCGTCGTGGCGGGGCCGGGAGAGGCTGTCCAGCAGGGAGACCACGATGCTCTCCCAGAACCCCTTGGCGTCCAGCAGGCCGACCAGGACGAAGTAGCCGTCCTCGCGCTGGGCGCGTTCGCGCAGCCAGCCGAGCAGGTGGGTCTTTCCGGTGCCGCGCTGGCCCTGCACGACCACACCGATGGGGCTGCTCTCGGGCCGGTGGGCGGCCTCGGCCAGCCCGTCGAGGAGGATCTTCGTCGACGCGCCGTGCAGGCCCTCGACGTGGAAGGGGGAGCGGCGCCACACGTCGTCGGCGCCCTCGGTGTAGTTGAACGTCAGCGCGGCCAGGTCCGCGATGCCGCCGCCGCTCACAGCTCGCCGATCCACAGCAGATGCTTGTCCTGCCCGCCTATGATCACCGCCGCTTCGCGGTCCTCGGGCGTGAGCGTCTTCTGGTTCGACTCCGGGACCAGGTTCACGTCCGGGAGGCGTTCCATCACGACGAGCGCCTCGTCCACCTCCTGCTTCGGGACGGCGGGGAGCAGCCGCCGGAGCGGGGTCAGGCTCACCCACGAACCGGGCGCGGCGGCCAGCTCGGCGTACGCGGCCCGGATCTGCGACTCCAGACCGGCGGGGGGCATGTCCGGCTCCGGCTGGAAGATCTCCGACAGCCGCTGGTCGGTGCGCCGCATGAACCGGGGCAGCCATTCGAGCAGGGCCCGCGCGATGGCCCCCGACGAGCCGGTCTGCGGCGGGATCGCCCCGGCCCGCAGGTCCTCGGCCAGCCTGGCCCACCCGGAGTCGGTGAGCACGTGCACGAAGGCGCGTCCGCCCCTGGGCCGGTGGCTCTCGACCAGCTTCAGGTCGTTGAGCTTCAGTCGCCGCTGACCGTCGATGGTCAGCCTGTAGTGCTCCTTGAGCTCGCTGTTGGAGACCTCGCGGGCTTCGACGGCCAGCACCAGCAGGGCAGTGAACTCGGGCAGGGTCAGCCCTTTGTCCGGCATATCTCATCCTTCCGCTCTGCGGCGGTTCCGCAGAAACTGGCCGATCTGACGGACGACGGTGTCCATGTCAGTCATCACCTGAGCATCGGGAAAGCGCAGCACGGCGTAACCGTCGAGTTGGAGGAGAACGTCCCGCCGCCGGTCCGCGGCGAACTTGGCCGGAGCCCGGTGGTCGGGGCCGTCGATCTCCACGACGCAGCGCTCCCGCTCCCAGAGAAGGTCCACCCGGATCGGGACGTCCAGCGGCCCCGGCCGGTACGTCTGGTTCCAGGCCCGGCCCTCGGCCCACGCCCGCGCGGACAGGGCGGCCTCCAGCGCCCGCTCGCTCGCGCTGCCCGGATGCGGCCTGCCCGCCACCGGCGGATACGCGACGGCGGGCGCCCGATCGGCGGTCGCGGGAAGCGGGACGGCTTCGCGAGCGTCACGTACGGCTGCGGGAAGCGGGCCCCCGGGGAGCGGGTTCAGGGTGAGCGGGCCCGTGGGGGGCGGGTGCGCGGGGAGCGGGTTCAGGGTGAGCGGGTCCGTGAGGAGCGGGTGCGCGGGGAGCGGGGTGGCGATCGTCCGTACGCGGTCGTCGTGCAGGGGCGCGCCCGCCAGCCAGACGCCGGCCCGGCCCCGGTGCGCCAGCCACTCGCACCCGGCGACCAGCACTTCCAGCGCCGCCGCGCCCAGCCCGTCCGGCACCCGCACCAGGACCGCCAGCCGGGCCCGGCCGAAGCTGTCGGCCAGCACCCTGACCAGCCCCGCCGCCCGGACCTCCGGCGCCAGCCCGCTGGGCCCGCCGCTCAGCGCCCGCCGGGCCAGCTCGGCGAGGAACGGCCCGAAGTGGCCGGTCACCGAGGCCCTGCGCAGGGCCAGCGCCTGGACCGCGGCCACGTTCACCCCGGACGGCTCCTGCATGCCCTCGGCGCCCGGTAACCAGGCCGGGAACAGCGCGATGGCCGCCTTGTCCAGCTCACGCAGGACGGAGGCGGCCAGGCCGGCGACGGAACGTTCCTCGGCGGCGAAGTAGGTGACGACGGCCGGGGCGTCGTCCGGCAGGGGATCGAGGGCCAGTGCCAGGGCGTCGGGGTCGGCGTCGAGCCGTACCACCTGGCCGATCGGCAGCTCTGCCCACGACGGCACGGCTTCCCTGCCCTCACAAGATCGGAAACGTCGGCACTTGGGAGGGTAGCCCCGTCCCTATCGGGCTGTCACCCAGACCGGGGACACGCCCTCTACGGACGGGACGTGGGCGCGGGTCAGCAGGGCCTGGGACACGCTCGCCTTCACCAGGGCCGCCGTCCGCACCACCGGGACGAGCGTGAGCGCGAACAGCAGGCCCACCGCCGTGTTGAACACCACGAACGGCACGGTCCCGGTGCCGAGGCCGAGCAGGGCGGGCAGGCCGCCGTCCACGCCGGGGATCGCGGCGATCGCCCAGCCGTAGATCGGGAAGGTCAGGCCGAGCACCGCGCCCGCCCACCACACCGCGCTCACGACGGCGGCGGCCAGCGAGACCGGGAAGGTGATGATCGCGTGCAGCAGGTCCAGCGCCGCCTGGCCGGAGACCAGCGGGTTCATCATGCGGCGGAAGGAACCCGCCCCCGCGGGGGTCTGCGCGTAGCGGGGGCGGGCGATCGGGTGGCCGAGCACTCCGGGGAGCGCGGCGCGCTCCAGGTCGGCGAAGTGGCGGGCCATGGCGGCGGTGGCGGCCAGGACGGGCAGCCCGACGAACACGACCGCCGAGCCGAGACCGGCCGAGACGCCGGCGACGGTGAGGGTGAAGGAGGCGGCGGCCATGGGGAGGCCGAGCAGGGTGTAACGGGTGTCGGTGGCGACGCGGTGCCGGAGGCTTGTCATGGCCACGACGCTACGGGCCCGGCGGGCAGCGATCGATCCTGGCGGCGGGCCCTTGCGTGGTAGGGCAGGCCCTACCACGGCCCCCGGCGGGCCCCTGGAAAAACGGTCCCCGCTACTGCGGCTGGTCCACCCGGATCACGGTCAGCTCCTGCGGGCGCACCGGCTCCCGGCAGTGCGCGCACACCGTGAGCGGCTCCAGGGGCTCGCCGCACGAGTGGCGCCACACGGTGGGCGGCTCGCCCTCGGTGACGTACCGGTCGCCCCAGTCCATGAGGGCGAGCAGGACCGTGTGCAGGGCCTGGCCCGACTCGGTGAGGACGTACTCGTGGCGCGGCGGGTGCCGCTCGTACGGCACCCGCTCCAGCAGGCCCACCTCGACCAGCTTGCGCAGCCGGGCGGTGAGGATGTCGCGGCTGGCGCCGGTGTTGCGGGCGATCTGGTCGAAACGGCGCACCCCGAGCATGATCTCGCGCATCGCCAGCAGGCTCCACCGCTCGCCCACGACGGCCAGCGCGTTGGCGATCGAGCACTCTCTCGGGCGCGACAAGGCCCCTCCGCTCAGGTAGGTCCGGATTTCCAACTTACCATTCAGGCGGCCCGTCCAGGGATGGCGGCGAGCAGCTCGCGGGTGTAGTCGGCGCGCGGCGAGCCGAAGATCTCGGCCGCCGTGCCGCTCTCCACGATCCGGCCCGCCTGCATCACGTGCACCCGGTGCGAGATCATCCGGACGACGGCCAGGTCGTGGCTGATGAACAGGTAACTGAGCCCGAGGTCGCGCTGCAGGTCGGCGAGCAGCTCCAGGATCTGTGCCTGGACCAGCACGTCCAGCGCGGAGACGGCCTCGTCGAGCACGACCAGCTCGGGGGAGAGCGCCAGCGCCCGCGCGATGGCCACCCGCTGCCGCTGGCCGCCGGACAGCTCGTGCGGCAGCCGCCCGGCCACCGACGCCGGCAGCGACACCTTCTCCAGCAGCTCGGCGACGGTCCGCGCGCGCTCGGCCGGGGTGCCCACGCGGTGCACGCGCAGCGGCTCGGCGATCGACTTCTCCACCGTGTAGCGGGGGTCGAGCGAGGCGTACGGGTTCTGGAAGACCGGCTGCACCCGGCGGCGGAAGGCGAACAGCTCCCGGCGGCCGAGCGAGGTCAGGTCGGTGCCGTCGAACAGGATCCGGCCGGAGGTGATGCCGTCCAGGCCGAGCAGCAGGTTGGCGGTGGTCGACTTGCCCGAGCCGGACTCGCCCACGACCGAGACGGTACGGCCGCGCGGGATCGTGAAGGAGACCCCGTCCACCGCCGTGAACTCCCCGCCGCCGCCCCGCAGCGGGAACACCTTGCGCAGGTCCTCCACCACGACCAGGTCCTCGGCGCTCTCCTCCGGGCCGGGCTCGGCCACCCGCACCGACGACAGGCTCGGCACGGCCTTCAGCAGCCGCCGGGTGTACTCGTGCCGCGGGTCGGCCAGCAGCTCGGCCGCCGGGCCGGTCTCCACGATCTCGCCCCGGTACATGACGGCCACCACGTCGGCCCGCTCGGCGGCCAGCGCCAGGTCGTGCGTGATGAGGAAGACGGCCGTGCCCATCTCGGCGGTCAGCTGCCCGAGCTGGTCCAGGATGCGCCGCTGCACGGTCACGTCCAGGGCCGAGGTCGGCTCGTCGGCGATGAGCAGCTTGGGCCGGCAGGCCAGGCCCATGGCGATGAGCGCCCGCTGCCGCATGCCGCCGGAGAACTCGTGCGGGTACTGCCCGGCCCGCCGCTCCGGCTCGGGGATGCCGACCATCTCCAGCAGCTCGGTCACGCGCCCGCGCGCCGCGCGGCCCGCGGCCAGGCCGTGCACCTCCAGGGCCTCGGCGATCTGGTCGCCGATGCGCATCAGCGGGTTGAGGTTGGACATCGGGTCCTGGGGCACCAGGCCGATGCCGGCGCCCCGGACGGCGGTCATCTCGCGCTCGCTCACCCCGGCCAGGTCGCGGCCGTCGAACAGCACCTGGCCGGTCGTGATGCGGCCGCCCGCGGGCAGCAGCCGGTTGACCGCGGCGGCCGTGGTGGACTTGCCCGAACCCGACTCGCCGACCACGGCCACGGTCTGTCCCGGCAGGATCTCCATCGAGACGTTCCTGACGACGGTGACGTCCTGCTTGCGGGTGCGGAAGGCGACGGAGAGGTCGCGGATCTCCAGGAGCGGGGTCATGCGGTCCTCGATCGGTGGGTGATGGCCTGCAGCAGGCCGGTCCAGAGGGCGTCGGTGGGCGTCGGCGCGGCCGTCGTCAGCAGGCGGTTGCTCGCCAGCGCGATCGCGACGTCCCGGCCGGGGACGAACCCGACGGCGCACCCGACGTAGCCGGGGTGGCCGAGCACGGTGACGGTCTCCCCCCGCAGGTCGAGCCGGTAGGTGCGGAAGCCGAGCGCCTGGCCGGGGTCGGGGCCGGGGGTGAAGAACTCGCGGGCGACCTCGGGCCGCCACAGCCGGTCGTGCTCCTCGTAGCGGGACAGTGCGGCGGCGTACCGCAGCAGGTCCGGGACGGTGGAGAACAGCCCGGCGTGGCCCGCCACGCCGCCGAAGGCGTGACAGGCGTTGCCGTCGGCGACCTGGCCCAGCACGGGCTCGTGCCGCCAGCCGGCGAAGTCCGTGCTGCGGAAGGGCACCGGGTACGGCTCGGAGGTGTCGAGCATGCGCATCTCGACCCGGTCGTCCAGGGCGCTCATGGCCACCTCGGGGCCCGCCGGCCGGGCGTACGTGGTGCCGGCCAGCCCGAGCGGGCCGGTGACCAGCTCGGCCACCGCCCGCTCCAGCGACGTGCCGGTGACGGTCTCGACCACCCGGCCGAGCAGGATGAAGCCCAGGTCGGAGTAGTGCCGTTCGCGGCCGGGCGCGTAGCGCGGTGCGGGCATCCGCGGGTCGAGGTACAGCGGCCACCACTCCCACAGCCCGGCCCGGTGCAGCAGCAGGTCCCGCACGGTCACTTGGTCGGGGCAGCCCTCCGGCAGGTACGCGGCCGCCCGCTCGTCCAGGTCCACCAGGCGGTCGGAGACCAGGCGGAGGAGGGCCGTGGTGGTGGCGACGACCTTGGTGACCGAGGCCAGGTCGTGGTACGTGCCGAGGGTCATGGGGGCCTCGCCGGCCAGTGCGCCGCCGTCCGTCCGGCGCACGGTGCGGTGGCCGGTGCACTCGGTCAGGTCGAACCACGGCGTGCGGGCCGCCCGGACCAGGCCCGCGGGCGGGCCCGGTTCGACGCTCGCCGGTCCCTCCGGCCGGCTCGAAGGTCCGGACGGCGCGGCGGGGGCCGGGGTCATCGGCGCAGCACCAGCGAGCGCGGCGGCGTGGGCAGCGGGGCGGGCAGGACGAGCGGGCCCGCGCCGCCCGGCGTCAGCGTGCCGAGCACCCGGGCGGCCTTCGCGCCCGTGCCGCCGGGGACGGTGCCCGGCAGGCCGTGGGCGGTCAGCCAGCCGATGAGCGCGAAGGCGATGGCCTCCTTGTCGTCGGCCGGGGCGCCGAGCTCGTCCGACAGCGACACCCGCACGCCGGGCAGGGCGGCGCGCAGGCCGTCCATGATGACCGGGTTGCGGCAGCCGCCGCCGGAGACGACGAGCACGTCCACGCCGGCCGCGGCGACGTCGGCCGCCACCGTGCGGACCGTCAGCTCGGTCAGCGTCGCCACCAGGTCAGGCCCGGACGGCTCGCGGCCGGCCCTGGCGATCGCCGCCTCGACGTAGGCCAGGTGGAACAGCTCCTTGCCGGTGCTCTTCGGCGCGGCCAGCCGGTAGTACGGCTCGTCGAGCAGCACGTCGAGCAGGCGTTCGTCCACCCGGCCTGAGGCGGCGAGGCGGCCGTCCTCGTCGTAGCCGCGCGGGTTCAGGCCGCGGCCGGCCACCACGGCGTCGACGAGGGCGTTGGCCGGGCCGATGTCGTAGGCGCTCAGGACGCCGTCGCGCACGACGGTCATGTTGGCGATGCCGCCCAGGTTGAGCGCCGCCGCGCCACCTGCGCCACCCCTGCCTGCCGCGCCACCCGTGCCGCCCGTGCCTGCCGTGTCGCCCGTGTCGCCCGTGCGCCCGTCCGTCAGCAGGCCGCCGAGCAGCAGGTCGTCCAGCACGGAGACCAGCGGGGCGCCGTGCCCGCCCGCGGTGATGTCGCGGATGCGCACGTCCGACAACACGGGCGCGCCGGTGCGCTCGGCGATCCAGGCGGGCTGGCCGATCTGCAGGGTGCCGCGCGCGTGCGCGCCCTCCACCCAGTGGAAGACCGTCTGGCCGTGGGAGACGATCAGGTCGGCCGGACCGGCCTGCTCGGCCGCGGCCGCGGCGGCCTCGGCGAAGCACTGGCCGATGAGCGTGTCGAGCACGCACACCTCGGCCAGCGTGACCGGCGCGGGCGGCAGCGCGGCCACCAGCCGGGCGCGCAGCTCGCCGGGGTAGGGGGTGCTCGCGGTGTGCAGCACGCGGCCGGTCAGCACGTCGCCGTCGAGGGCGAAGTCGACCAGGGCCACGTCGATGCCGTCGTGCGAGGTGCCGGAGATCATGCCGAGGATCTTCACGCCGGCTCTCCCAGCGCCACGCGCAGCCGTCCCTCGCTGCGGTCCAGCAGTGCCGCCGCCTCCTGCGGCCCGAGCCCGAGCCGGGCGCCGAGCACCGCCTGTTTGACGTTGAAACCGTGCTGGTCGAGCACTCGTTCCGCCTCCTCGCGGTCCACGCCGGCGATCGTGCGCACGATCCTGATCGCCCGTTCCCGTAGCTTGCCGTTGCTGGCCTTGACGTCGACCATCAGGCTCCCGTACGTCTTGCCGAGCCGGACCATGACGATGGTCGAGAACATGTTGAGCACGAGCTTCTGCGCCGTGCCCGCCTTGAGCCGGGTCGAGCCGCTGACCACCTCGGGCCCGACCAGCACCTCGATCGCGTGCTCGGCCGCCGCGCTGAGCGGGGTGCCCGGGTTGCAGGACAGCCCGACGGTCAGCGCGCCGCGCTCGCGGGCCCGCCGCACCGCGCCCAGCACGTACGGCGTGCGCCCGCTGGAGGCGATGCCCACCACCGTGTCCAGCGGCCCGACGCCGGCCGCGTCGATCGCCGCCGCGCCGGCCCCCGCGTCGTCCTCGGCGCCCTCGCACGGGTGCACGATCGCCCGCTCGCCGCCGGCGATGACGGCGAAGACCTGCTCGGGCGGGGTGCTGAAGGTGGGCGGGCACTCGGAGGCGTCCAGGACGCCGAGCCGGCCCGGCGTGCCCGCGCCCACGTAGACCAGCCGGCCGCCGGCCCGTACCAGCTCGGCGGCGGCCTCGATGGCCGGGGTGATCTGCGGCAGCGCCGCGGCGACCGCGGCGGGGACGGTGGCGTCGGCCGCGTTCATGGTCGCGGCGAGCTCGGCCACGCTCATGGTGTCGATGTCCGCGAAGCGCGGGTCGGCCGATTCCGTGGTCAGTTCTGAGAGGTTCACCGCTTGCCTCGGGTTCTGGGGTCGAGAGTGTCACGCAGGCCGTCGCCGAGCAGGTTCAGGCCCACCACCAGCAGCACGACGACCGCGCCCGGCGCGATCAGCGTCCAGGGGGCGACGAACACCAGGCTGCGCGCCTCGAAGATCATCGAGCCCAGCGAGGGGGCGGGCGGCGGCGTGCCCAGGCCGAGGAAGCTCAGCGACGCCTCGGTCAGCACCGCCCACGACAACGACAGCGCCACCTGGATGACGATGATCGAGGTGATGTTGGGCAGCACGTGCCTGAGCATGATCTGCCAGCGGCTCTGGCCGGTGGAGACCGCGGCCTTGACGTACTCGATCTCCCGGAGGGAGAGCACCGGGCCGCGCGTGACACGGATGAAGATGGGGACGTACACGATCGCGATGGCGACGGCGACCGTGAACCAGTTGCGGTCCAGCACCGAGGCCAGCGAGAGCGCGAGCAGCAGCGGCGGGAACGCGAACAGCACGTTCGTCACACCGCCGATGGCGCCGTCGGCGAAGCCGCGGTAGAAACCGGACACCAGGCCGCCCAGCGTGCCGACCACGGTGGCGAAGGCCACCGCGACCACCGCGATGAGCGCCGAGTTGCCGACCCCGGCCGCCACCCGGGAGAAGACGTCCCGGCCGAACTGGTCGGTGCCGAACAGGTGCGTCCCGGACGGCGACAGGAACCGCTCGGGCGGGTTCTGGGCGATCGGGTCGTAGGGGAGCAGCCCGGCGTACGACAGCGCCGCCACCAGGGCCAGCACCAGCAGCACGATCGTGCCCGCCAGCATGGCGGGGCTCCTGCGCAGCGCGGTCACGACGCCCTCACCCGCGGGTCGATGATCCGGTACAGCCCGTCGGTCAGCAGGTTGACCAGCACGAACGCCAGCGCGATGACCAGGACCGTGCTCTGCACGACCGCGTACTCCTTCTGCTGGATGCCGAGCAGTACCTGCCGGCCCACGCCGGGCACCGAGAAGATCTGCTCGACCACGACCGCGCCGCCGAGCAGGTAGCCGAACTGCAGCCCGGTCATCGTCACGATCGGCACCAGCGCGTTGCCCAGCACGTGCCGGACCTGCAGGCGGCGCGGCGGCACGCCCTTGGCGCGGGCGGTGCGCACGAAGTCCTCAGAGCGCACCTCCAGCACCGCCGTACGGGTGGTGCGCAGGATCGGCGCGGCGATGCCGAAGCCGAGCACGAGCGCGGGCAGGAACATCTGCTGCAGGTTGAGCAGCGGGTCCTCGGCGAGCGTGGCGAAGCCCTGGCCGTTGGGGTTGAAGCCGAACGACGCCGCGAAGATCGACAGCAGCGTCGTGGCCAGCAGGAACGCCGGAACCGACAACCCGGCCAGGCTCACGACCTGGCCGAAGGCGTCCCGCGGCGAGTTCGTCCTGGACGCCGACACCATGCCGAGCGGCACGCCCAGCAGCAGCGCCAGCACGATCGAGAACACCGCGAGCTCGAACGTCACCGGCAGCGAGTGCAGCGTCATCTCCAGCACGCCCTGCTGCGAGCGGGCCGAGTAGCCGAAGTTGCCGGTGAGCATGTTGCCCAGCCAGGAGAAGAACTGCGTGACCGGCGACTGGTCCAGCCCGTAGTACTGCTCCAGGGCCGCGCGCTGCGCCGGGGTGAGGGCAGCCGCCTCCGTGCCGAGCCCCGCGGTGATCTGGTCGCCGGGGATCGCCCGGAGCATGACGAAGACGAACACGGCCACCCCGAACAGGGTGCCGATCGTCGAGGCCACGCGCCGGACGGCCCGGCTGGCGAGGATCCGGCGCATCAGGCGACGGACGTCGTGCGCAGGTACTGCAGCGACCCGCTGACCATCGGCACGAACCCGGACACGTTGGAGGTGGTGCCGGTGTAGGTGTAGCTGGTGAACAGCCAGATCCAGGGCGCGTTGGCCTCCAGCTCGGCCGAGACCTTCTCGTAGATCGCCTTGCGGGCGGCCGGGTCGGTCGTGGCCTTGCCCTCGGCGAACAGCTTGTCCAGCTCCGGCGAGCTGTACCCGGCGACCTTGTTCAGGTTGCCCTTGCTGGTGAAGTAGCGGCCGTAGGAGCCGTCGGGGTCCGGACGCCCGCCGTTGAGCGCGACGGCGGCGTCGAAGTCGGCCGCCACCCAGCGGTCCACGAACGCGCCGGACTCCAGCACCTCCAGGTCCAGGGTGATCTTGGCCTCGGCGAGCTGCGCCTTGAGGTTCTGGGCCTCGTTCACGGAGGTGGCGTACTCGCCCTGGGAGACGATGGCCTTGACCGTCACGCCGCCGGGCTTGCCCGCCTTGCCGAGGTACTCGGCGGCCTTGGCCAGGTCGCGGCTCGGGCAGGGACGCTTGGCCGGGTCGGACTTGAAGGCCGGGGCGGTGATCGGCCCGGTCACCTCGCCCTCGCCGAGCGCGGCGGTGTCGAGCACCTGCTTGCGGTCGATCGCGCACTGGATCGCCAGGCGCACGTTGACGTCCTTGAGGTCGCCGCGCTGGGCGTTGAGCTGGAGGGCGTGGTAGCTGAGCTGCGGCGTCTTGGTGACGGTGATCGTGCCGCCGCCCTGCGCGGTCTGCGCGACCAGCGGGTCGTTGAAGACCGCCAGCTGCACGTTGCCCGACTGCATGGCCGAGACGATGGACGACTCGTCCGGGATCACCCGGAACTCGACGCTGCCCACCTTCGGCTTCTCGGCCCCCCAGTACTTGTCGTTCCTGGCCAGCGTCAGCGACTGGCTCGGGACGCGCTTGCCCAGCGTGAACGGGCCGGTGCCGTTGGGGGTGGCGTTGAGCTTCTCCTCGGTGTCGTCGGAGGAGAGCATCGCCATGTTGACGGTGGCCAGGTTCGCCGGGAGCGCGGCGTCGGGGCCGGTCAGCTCCAGCACCACCGTGCTCTCGTCGGGGGCCTCGACCGACTTCACCGACGCCAGCGACGCCCGCGCCACGGCCGCCGTCTTCTCGTCCATGATCTTCTCCAGGGACGCCTTGACGTCCTTGGAGTCGAAGGCGCTGCCGTCGGCGAAGGTCACGCCCTTGCGCAGGGTGAGGGTCAGCTTCTTGCCGTCCTCGGCGGCCTGCCACGACTCGGCCAGGCCCGGCACGACGTTCAGGTCCTTGTCGAACTCGGTGAGGGTGCCGTAGATGTTCTGCAACACGTTCACGGCCGTGAACTGGGTGGCCTTCCAGGGGAAGAGCGTGTCGGGGTCGGAGGTCACGCCGACGACCAGGGCGCCGCCGGACTTGCCCGTGGCGCCGGTGCTGGTCGCGGGCCCGGAAGACGATGAACAGGAGGTCAGGGCGATGGACAGCACTGCGGCGGCGCCGATCGCGGAGAGCGCGCCACGGGGCATGTGGTCTCCTCAGGGGCAGTAGGTCATAAAATTACGCAGACCCTACCACTGGTGTACTAAATTTCCTCAACACGGATGGATGACGAATGGTCGAGGACGACGGAAGCCTGCTGATCCGCATCCGTGCCGCCATGCCCGCATTACGGCCGTCGGAGCGGCGCATCGCCGAGACGTTCACCGGCGACCCGGCCGCCGCCGCGAACCTGTCCATCGCCGAGCTGGCCGCCCGCTGCGCCACCTCGACGACCTCGGTCGTGCGCTTCTACCAGCGCATGGGATACGCCCACTTCAAGGATTTCCGGATCGACCTGACCAGGGCCGCCGCCCGGGAGGAGCTGACCACGTCGAGCCTGCCGGAGGTGTCGGGCGACATCGACCGCCACGACAGCCTGGAGGGCATCGTCTCCAAGGTCGCCACCAACGAGACGCTGTCCATCGCCGACACGGCCCGCTCCCTCGACATGCGGGCCCTGGGCCGGGCGGTCTCCCTGCTGCTGGCCGCGCGCCGGATCGACACCTTCGGCGTGGGCGCGAGCGCGCTGGTCGGCCTCGACCTGCAGCAGAAGCTCTCGCGCATCGGGCGTACCGCGATCAACTGGCACGACGCCCACTCGGCCTGGACGTCGGCGGCCACGCTCGACGCCGGCTGCGTGGCCGTCGCGGTCTCGCACACCGGCGCGACCGTGGACACGGTCGAGTTCCTGGCCATCGCCCGCCGGTCGGGCGCGGCCACGGTGGCGATCACCAACTTCCGCGACTCGCCGCTGGCCGCCACCGCCGACGTGACGCTGACGACGGCCGCCCGCGAGACGGAGTTCCGCTCCGGCGCGCTCGGCAGCCGCATCGCCCAGCTCATGGTCGTCGACTGCCTGTTCACCGGCGTGGCCGCGGCCAGTTACGACGAGTCGATGGCGGCCCTGCGCAACACGTACGCGGTCGTCCACGACCGGACGGTGTACAAGCGGGGGTGAACCGGCCTGACCAGCATGGAAGTGTTTCTTTGGCGGCACGTGAATCTAGTGACAAAAAGTGATGACACAACTACTTTAAGTTGACATTCTGGTGGCGAGGCATCGTCTACCAGGAGAGACACCACATGCAGCTGATCACCCGTGCCGACTGGCACGCCAAGAAGCCCACCACCAGTTACACCCGGCTGGCCGGCACCAGAGGCGTCAAGATCCACTACACCGGCGGGAAGGTGCCCTCCGACCTGCCGGACGCCGACAACCACGACAAGTGCGTCGACCTGGTCCGGGACATCCAGCGCATGCACATGTCCGGCGGGCGCGGCGAGACCTACATCGACCTCGGCTACAACATGGTGTGCTGCCCGCACCGGCGCACCTTCATGGGCCGCGGTCCGCACGTCCTGCCCGCCGCCAACGGCCCGGGGCTCAACTCCGGCCACTACGCCGTGCTCGCCCTGCTCGGCAACACCGGGTTCACCGAACCGAACGACGACCTGCTCAACGCCCTCGTCGACGCCATCGAGTACCTGCGCGAGCACGGCGACGCCGGCGACGAGGTCAAGGGCCACCGGGACGGCTACGACACCGACTGCCCCGGCGACCCGCTCTACCACTGGGTGCGCAGGGGCGCCGAACGCCCCTGAGACGGTTCGGGCAGGCGCTCGCCGCGGCCCGGCGCGCGGAGACGGAGCCCGGCATGGGTGACGGCTCCCCGCCCGGTGAGGCGGCGCACAGGAAGAGACGGCCGGGCCGACGCCGGAGGCCGCCATGGATGTCCATGGCGGCCTTCAGAGCTGGGTCAGGTCGCTACAGCGGCCCGATCGCGGGGAAGGCGGTCACCACTTCTCCCACTCGCTCGTCTTGAAGCACTTCATCGCCCAGTAGGCGAGCTTGGACGGCCCCGTCCAGCCCACGTAGGGCGCGTGTCCCTGCACGCAGCGCATCTTCTTGATCGTGACCGGCTCCCACTTGCCGTGCGAGCACGCCGGGACCAGCTTCTTGATGACCGGCTTGCCGCACAACCACCGGACGCTGGGGCGCGGGCCGGCGGCCTGCGTCCACGTGGCCGTGACGGCCTGCGCGGAGACCGGGACGGCGGAGACGGCGGCACTCGCCGCCGAAGTGGCCGAAGTGGCCGAAGTGGCCGCCGTGGCGGGCGTCCCGGCGGACAGCGCCAGCGCGAACGCCCCCGCCGCAGCCGCCGTCCCGAGCTTGGTGATCGTCCTCATGACGTCTTCCTCCCTTGTCGTGCCGGATGTCGTACGGGCACGTTAGGGCGGCGGACGTTGAGCTCCCGTTGAGGATCCGTGCAGGACCGGGCACCCAGGGACGGGCCGTCTTCAGGAGCCGGTGACCGGCGCGACGAGTGTGCGGGCGGCCGGCCACCCGGCGGCGCCGCGTCAGACCAGCCGGCCCACGTGGGCCAGCGCCTGCTTGAGCAGCACGCCCTGGCCGCCGGTCATCTCCTGCTGCACGGCCGGCGAGGACGCCTCCTCCGGGGTGAACCAGACCAGGTCCAGCGCGTCCTGCCGGGGCCGGCAGTCACCGGCCACGGGCACGATGTAGGCCAGCGACACCGCGTGCTGGCGCGGGTCGTGGTACGGCGTGACGCCCGGCGTCGGGAAGTACTCCGCGACGGTGAAGGGCTGCGGCGAGACGGGGATGCGCGGCAGGGCCACCGGCCCGAGGTCCTTCTCCAGGTGGCGCAGCAGCGCGTCGCGGATGCGCTCGTGGTGCAGCACCCGCCCCGAGACCAGCGCCCGGCTGACCGTGCCGTCCGCCGCGATCCGCAGCAGCAGGCCCACGCGGGTCACCACGCCGGTCTCGTCGACGCGTACCGGCACGGCGTCGATGTAGAGGATCGGCAACTGGCCGCGCACCGACTCGAGCTCTTCGGGGGCCAGCCATCCAGGCGCGGTTTCGGTCTTTTCGGTCATCTGTCGATCGTATGCCCCGCGCCGCCACTGACAGCGTAAGCCCCACCGACCGATCCCCGGGCGGGGTCAGGCCCGCCTGGCCGGCCTGCCCCTGCCCGCCAGCCAGGACGCCGTGCAGACGACCAGCACGATGCCCATGAACGGCAGGTACTCGGCGACTCTTCTCATGACAGATCACGCTCCGCTCTCGACTTGGCGAGCCGCCGGCGTTGCGGCTCGACGGTGTACCGGGGGTCGCACGCCGAGGCCGTCCCGGCGTGGAAGATCCCGAACCGGGTGCACACCGACCCGGCCAGCAGGGCCGCCCCCGCGGCTGCCGCCGCGACCCTGCTGCGAGCGCCCAGCCCCTGACCGAGCAGGGCGCCCGCGACCGACAGCGCCTGACCCGCCCTGAGCAGGCGGCTGCGCCGCAGCGGCTCGGCGGTCAGGCCCATCCGGCGTTCCATGCGGACGGCCGCCGCGCACTCCAGGGCCGCCCCCATCACCGCCGCCCGCCGGGCCGGGGCCGCCTGCGCGACCGGCGCGGCCAGCATGCCGAGCCCGCCCGCCGACGCGGCGGCCGAGCCCGCGAACAGGAACGGCATCTCCCTGAACCCGTCGTGCCAGGCCGGGACGGCGGTGTCGCAGATCAGCACGGCGGTGTAGGTGGCCAGCGCCGGCCCGGTCAGCCCGGCCCCCACCGTGGCCGCCCGGCCCAGCCGGGGGAACCGCCCGGTCACCCCGGTGAGCGCGGCCAGCCCGGCCTGCGGCCCGTACGCGGTCAGGATCCAGGTGCCGACGCTCATCGGCGAGGTCACCTTGAACACCCGCAACATGTTGAGGAAGCGCGAGGGCTTGCCCAGGTCGTGGATCAGCGCGTACAGCGAGCCGCCGACCGCGCCCAGGGCGGCCAGCTTGGCGGCGCGGGCCAGCGCCGGGCGTCCGGTCAGCTCGGCGGCGGCGGCCAGCGTGGAGGAGGCGCCGGCCAGGCCGCCGAGGAACAGGTAACCGGCGATGTCGTGATCGCTCCAGGGCGTGCCGTTCAGGACCGGCAGGCCGTAGTAGGAGTCCGCCGCCGGCTCGGGCGGCCGCAGGGAGCGGCTGCCGCGGCCCGCCGAGCCGGGCGTGGCCTCGCGCTCGGTGCGCAGGCCGGGCGCGTCGTCCAGGCGCACGTCGGTCTGGTTGCTCATCGGCCCCTCCTCCAGGCCGCCGCGGCGGCCATCCCGGCCAGCAGGACCAGCGCCGCCGCGCCGGCGTGCCGCCACATCGACGGCAGGTCCGCGGTGGTCACCACGGGGTCCGGCGGCAGGCCGTACACCTGGGGCTCGTCCAGCAGCAGGAAGAAGGCGCCGGTGCCGCCCACGCCGTCGGCCGGGTCGTGGCCGTACAGGCGGGCCGAGGACACGCCCGCCGCGCGAACCTGCTCCAGACGGCGGTCGGCGCGCTCGCGCAGCTCGTCCAGCTCGCCGAACTGGATCGAGTCCGTCGGGCACGTCTTGGCGCAGGCCGGCTCCTGGCCGACCTCCAGCCGGTCGTAGCACATCGTGCACTTGGCGGCCGTGCCGCTCTCCGCGCGCCGGCCGATCACCCCGAACGGGCAGGCGGGCACGCAGTAGCCGCAGCCGTTGCAGACGTCCTCCTGGACGACGACCGTGCCGTACTCGGTGCGGAACAGCGAACCGGTCGGGCAGACGTCCAGGCAGGCCGCGTGCGTGCAGTGCTTGCACACGTCGGAGGCCATCAGCCAGCGGAAGTCCAGGTCACGGGCGCCGGTCTCCTGGTGGCCCAGCGGCTTGCGCTGCTCGACGAACGCCACGTGCCGCCAGGTGTCGGCGCCGAGCCCGACGGAGTTGTCGTAGGACATGCCGGTGAACAGCAGGCCGTCCTCCGGCACCTGGTTCCACTCCTTGCAGGCCACCTCGCACGCCTTGCACCCGATGCAGACGCTGGTGTCGGTGAAGAAGCCCATGCGCCTGGGCGGGTCGTCGTAGCCGGCGTCGAGCGGCGCCCGGTCGAGGTCGAAGGCCACGGCTCACACCTCCGTTCCGGTGTCCTCGGTCACGCCCGCCCGCCGCCGGTAGGCCAGCACCAGCTCCGGCAGGGCCGGGCCACGCGGCCTGCGCCCGGGGCGGATGTCCGCCGACAGGGCCTTGACCTCCTGGATGTGGGAGTTGGGGTCGAGCGAGATGGCCGCCAGCTCGTTGGCCGCGTCGCCGGTGGCCAGGCCGTTGGGGCCGAAGTGGAAGGGCAGCCCGATCTGGTGCAGGACCTTGCCGTCCAGGTGCAGCGGCGCCATCCGGTCGGTGACCAGCACGCGGGCCTCGATGGCGCTGCGCGCGGTGACGACCGTGGCCCACTCGCCGTGCACGAGCCCGCGCTCGGCGGCCAGCTCGGGCGAGACCTCGCAGAACATCTCCGGCTGCAGCTCGGCCAGGTACGGCGTGTGCCGGCTCATGCCCCCCGCCGTGAAGTGCTCGGTCAGCCGGTACGTGGTCACCACGTACGGGTAGACCGACGCGCCCGGCTCGGCCCCGCTCGGCTGGTAACGGTTGGCCTCGTGCCGGTAGAGCTTGCGGGCCGGGTTGCGCTGCCGCCCGTAGAGCGGGTTGGCGACCGGCGAGTCCTGGGGCTCGTAGTGGGTGGGCAGCGGGCCGTCCACCACGCCCGAGGGGGCGAACAGCCAGCCCTTGCCGTCGGCCTGCATGATGAACGGGTCGATGCCCGACAACGCCGCCGGTCCCTGCGCCCCCGGCTCGGGCCGGTAGGACGGCGGTTTGCCCTCCTCGAAGTCCGGCACGTCCAGGCCGGTCCAGCGGCCGGCGTCCGCGTCCCACCAGACGAGCTTCTTGCGCTCGCTCCACGGACGGCCGTCCGGCGCGGCCGAGGCCCGGTTGTAGAGCACCCGCCGGTTGTCCGGCCACGCCCACGCCCACTCGGCGGCCACCCAGTCCTGCTCGGCGGCCGGTTTGCGGCGGGCGGCCCGGTTGACGCCGCCGGCGTACACGCCGCAGTAGATCCAGCAGCCGCACACCGTCGAGCCGTCGTCCTTGAGCCGGCTGTAGCCGTCGAGCGGCCGGCCCTCGGCGTCCCAGCCGTTGATCTCGGCGAGCACCGCCTCGGCGACCGGCTCGGCCGTCTCGCCCTCGACGGGGTAGTCCCAGGTGAGGTCGAGCAGGGGCCGGTCCATCGGGTCGGCGGAGCCGGCCAGCTTCTGCCGGATGATGCGCCCGAGGTGGTACATGAACCACAGGTCGCTGCGCGCGTCGCCGGCCGGCTCGACGGCCCGGTGGTGCCACTGCAGCCAGCGGTTGGTGTTGGTGAAGCTGCCGCTCTTCTCGGTGTGGGCCGCGGCGGGGAAGAAGAACACCTCGGTGCCGATCCCGGACGTGGTCAGCTCGCCCGTCTCGATCTCGGGGCCGTCCTTCCACCAGGTGGCGCTCTCGATCAGGTTGAGGTCGCGCACCACCAGCCAGTCGAGCCGGGCCATGCCCAGGCGTTGCATCCGGGAGTTGGCCGAGCCCACGGCCGGGTTCTCGCCGAGCAGCAGGTAGCCCTTGCAGGTGCCGTCGAGCTGCGCCAGGACCGTGTCGTACGTGCTGTGCGAGCCGGTCAGGCGCGGCAGGTAGTCGAAGCGGAAGTCGTTGTCGGGCGTCGCGGCCGGCCCCCACCACGCCTTGAGCAGGCTCACCAGGTAGGCGGGCATGTTCGCCCAGAAGCCGCGGCAGGCGGCGTCGGCGCGCAGGAAGTCGCGCATCTTCTCGTGCTCGTGGGCGTGCGGCATCGGGATGTAGCCGGGCAGCAGGTTGAACAGCGTCGGGATGTCGCTGGAGCCCTGGATGCTGGCGTGCCCGCGCAGCGACTGGATGCCGCCGCCGGGGCGGCCGATGTTGCCCAGCAGGAGCTGAAGGATGCTGGCGGTGCGGATGAACTGGGCGCCGTCGCTGTGCTGCGTCCAGCCCACCGCGTAGACGAACTCGGCGGTCCGCTCCGGCCCCGAGTTCTCCGTCAGGTGGCGGCAGACCTGGGCGAACAGCTCCGGCGGCACCCCGCACACCTGCTGGACCATCTCCGGCGTGTAGCGGGCGAAGTGGCGGCGCAGCACCTGCAGCACGCAGCGCGGGTGCCGCAGCGTCTCGTCCCGCCGCGGCTCGCCGCCCAGCGGCACGCCGGTGCCGCCCTGCACCTCGGCGCGGCCGGCCGGGAGGCTGCCCGCCGGGCGGTCGTAGTCCTCGTCCCGCTCGCCGGAGGCCGCGACGGTGTGCATGCCCTCGTACTGCCAGGTGTCGTCCTCGTAGCAGCGGTTGTCGGCGTCGAAGCCGGAGAACAGGCCGTCGAGGTCCTCGGCGTCGCGGTAGTCCTCGCGCAGGATGGTCGCCGCGTTGGTGTAGTGCAGGACGTAGTCGCGGAAGAACAGCTCGTTCTCCAGCACGTGGTTGACGATCGCGCCGAGGAAGGCCACGTCCGAGCCCGCCCTGATCGGCACGTGCAGGTCGGCCAGCGCGCTGGTACGGGTGAACCGCGGGTCCACGTGGATGACCACCGCGCCGCGGGCCTTGGCCTCCATCACCCACTGGAACCCGACCGGATGCGCCTCGGCGAAGTTCGACCCCTGGATCAGCACGCAGTCGGAGTGCTGCAGGTCCTGCAGGAACGTTGTGGCCCCGCCGCGCCCGAACGACGTGCCGAGCCCCACCACGGTCGAGCTGTGGCACACCCGCGCCTGGTTCTCGATCTGCACCACGCCGAGCGCGGTGAGCAGCTTCTTGATGAGGTAGTTCTCCTCGTTGTCCAGCGTCGCGCCGCCCAGGCTGGCGATGCCCATCGTGCGGGCCACCCGGCGGCCCTTGTTCTCCCACTCCCAGGTCGCCCGGCGGGTGGCGATGATCCGGTCGGCCACCATGTCCATGGCGGTCTCCAGGTCGAGCTCCTGCCAGTCAGCGGCGTAGGGCGGGCGGTACAGGACCTTGCTCAGCCGTCCTGAGCCGGTGGTGAGCTGGAGGCTGGAGGCGCCCTTCGGGCAGAGCCGGCCCCGGCTGATCGGGGAGTCGGGGTCGCCCTCGATGTGCACCACCTTCTCGTCACGGACGTAGACGTTCTGGGCGCAGCCCACCGCGCAGTACGGGCACACCGACTTGACCACGCGGTCGGCGGCGGCCGTCCGGGCCGGGTGCGCGCCCGTGCGCGGCGACTTCACCGCGGCCGCCCGGCCGAGCTTGTCCTTGCCGGTGAGCTGCCGCAGCAGCGGCCAGGAGAACCCCATGCCGCTCACGCGTCCGTCCGGCGCATGCGCCGGTCGCTCCAGGCCCGCTCGCGCATCCAGGCGCGCACGTCGCCGCGCTCGACCGGCCCGACCTCGCGCGGGTTGACCAGCTGCTGGGTACGTCCGGCCAGCAGGCCGGGCCGCCCCCGCCGGCGTGCCACCGCGTCGCTCCCGTCGGCCGGCACGCCCGTCGCGATCAGGTACGCGCGCCCCGCGGGCACGCCCAGCAACCTGCCGATCTCGGCGTAGTCCAGCCCCTGCGACAACAGCCGCAGCACCCGCTCCTTGCTCGGCATCGTTCCCCCCGGCGCCCGTGCCCCCCCGGTCCCGGTCCTCCCCTTCGCCGGCAGGAGGAAACCCGAAGTCCCACGTCAAAGGCGTATTTGGGGGACAGTTGGCGTCAGGCCAGGCGGGTGGCGGCCTCCGCCCAGGCGGCGGCGTCGCCGGACGGCTCGTACCGGCGCAGCTGCTGCGTGGCGGCCACCAGCGCGCGCATCCCGGCCAGGTCGGCGACCAGCCCGGCCGCCCGCGCCTGCACCAGGACGTTGCCGAGCGCGGTCGCCTCGGCCGGCCCGGCCACGACCGGCAGCCCGCAGGCGTCGGCGGTGAACCGGCACAGCAGCTCGTTGCGCGACCCGCCGCCCACCAGGTGCACGACCTCCACCTCGCGGCCGGACAGCTCCATGGCCTGCCGGATCGCGTTGCGGTGGCCGAGCGCCAGGCTCTCCAGCACGCAGCGCACGAAGCCCGCCGGCGTCGAGGGCGGCCGCTGCCCGGTGCGGCGGCACTCGGCGGCGATCCGCGCGGGCATGTCGCCCGGCGGCAGGAACACCGGCAGATCGGGGTCCACCACGGCGGCGAACGGACGTTCGCGCGCCGCCGCCGCCAGCAGGTCCTCCAGCGAGCAGCCGGGCCAGGCCCGCAGGCACTCCTGCAACAGCCACAGCCCCATGACGTTGCGCAGGTAGCGGACCGTGCCGTCGATCCCGGCCTCGTTGGTGAAGTTGGCCGCCCGGCCCGCCTCGGTGAGCACGGGGGCGGCCAGCTCCACCCCGGCCAGCGACCAGGTGCCGCACGAGACGTAGGCGAAGGCGGGCCCGGCGGCCGGCACGGCGGCCACGGCCGAGGCGGTGTCGTGCGAGGCCACCGCCCGCACCGGCGCCGAGAAGCCGATCTCCGCCGCGACGTCGCGGCGCACCCCGCCGATCGGCTCGCCGGGCTGCCGCAGCCGGGGGAAGATCCCCTCGGGCAGGCCCAGCCGGTCGATCAGCGGCACCGCCCAGGACCGGGTGCGCACGTCGAGCAGGCCGGTGGTCGAGGCGTTGGTCACCTCCGCGCCGATCTCGCCGGTCAGCCAGTAGCCGATCAGGTCCGGGACGAGCAACATCGTCGCGGCCCCGTCGAGCCGGTCAGCCAGGAGCTGGTAGATGGTGTTGAACGGGAGCACCTGCAGCCCGGACACCGCGTACAGCGCCTCGGCCCCGATCAGCTCGGCGACCTGCCCGGCCACCCCCCGCGTACGGTCGTCGCGGTAGTGCACCGGGTTGCCGAGCAGCGCGCCGGTCTCGTCGAGCAGGCCGTAGTCGACGGCCCAGGAGTCGACCCCGATCGAGGTGACCGGCCCGGCCGCGCGCAGGCCGGCCAGGATCTCGCGGTAGAGGCCCAGGACGTCCCAGTGCAGGCGGCCGGCCAGGCGGACCGGGCCGTTGGGGAAGCGGTGCACCACGGACGTGGCCAGCCCGTCCGACAGGTCGGCGACCAGCACCCGGCCGCTGGAGGCGCCCAGGTCCACGGCGGCGAATCGGCTCATTGGGTGGACTCCCTCGCGACCAGTTCGGGCTGGAACATGATGTGCTGGTGGGCGTGCTCGGCCGGGTTGTCGCACTCGTCCAGCAGCAGCTCGGTGGCGATGCGGCCGAGCTGGTACGTCGGCTGCCGCATCGAGCTGAGCGACACGGCCGAGGCGGCGGCGAACTCGATGTCGTCGTAGCCCATCAGCGCCACGTCGTCGGGCACCCGCACCCCGGCGCGCAGCAGGGCCCGCAGCACGCCCAGCGCGAGCAGGTCGTTGGCGCAGAACACGGCCTCGGGCAGGCCGTCCGCCATCAGGTCGGCGGCGGCCTGCTCGCCCGCGCGGGCGGTCATCGCGGCCGCCCCGACCACCCGCAGCGAGGCGGGGTCGAGCCCGGCCGCGGCCAGCGCCTCGGCTGCGCCCCGCCGCCGCTCGGCGCATTGCCGGATGGTCAGCGGCCCGGTCACGTACGCGACGCCGTGCCCGCCCCTGGCCAGCAGATGCCGCACCGCGGCCCGGCCGCCGGCGACGTCGTCCACCGCGACCGCGCACTGGTCGGGCCGGTGGGCCGGATGGTCGACGAGCACGACGCTGATGCCGCGCTCGCGCAGCCGGTCCAGCCGGGCCGGGTCCTCGCCGGACGGGGTGATCAGCACGCCGCGCACCCGCTGCTCGGCCAGCACGCCCAGGTTCCGCTCCTCCTTGTCCGGGGAGCCGGCCGAGTTGCCGAGGATCACGGCGTAGCCCAGCTCGCTGGCGACGTCCTCGACCCCGGCGGCGACCTCGGTGAAGAACGGGTTGCCGATGTCGATGACGCTCAGGCCGATCGTCCTGCTGTGGCCGGCGCGCAGGGTGGAGGCCGAGCCGTGCCGGACGAAGCCGAGCTCCCGGATCGCGGCCTCCACCCGTTCGCGGGTCGCCGGGGCGACCTTCGCCGGTCTGTTCAGGACGTTGGAGACCGTCCCGGGCGAGACGCCGGCGCGGGCGGCGACGTCCTTGATGCTGACCATGGCCATGGCGCCACATTAAAACGTACCAACGGTGAGGTTGGCCAGTGCCGCCGATCTGACCGTGGAGACGCATTGACAGCGCCCCCGTGTGATCGTAGTTTCCTCCGCGATGGATTAAAACGTTTTGAAGAGGGGTGACCGTGCGACGACGGCCTGCTGGTCGGCTACCTGGAGACCGCCGGCTTCGCGGCCGCCAGGAAGGCGATGGAGGCCACCGAGGTCAACGCCCGCCGGCAGGCCGAGATGGCGCCCTTCTTCGAAGCCCTCGACGGCCGGCCCGACGAGGGCATGCGGCCGCTGGACGAAGTGTTCCACCTGGACTGATCGGGAAGTCATGACCACTGACATCAAGGCCGCCCTGCGCGCGCTGCACATCGAGACGCCGTCGTGGGCGTACGGCAACAGCGGCACCCGGTTCAAGGTGTTCGCGCAGCGGGGCGTGCCGCGCGACCCGTACGAGAAACTGGCCGACGCCGCCCAGGTGCACGCCCACACCGGCGTCGCGCCCACGGTCGCCCTGCACATCCCCTGGGACAAGGTGGCCGACTACGGCCACCTGGCCGCGCACGCCCGCGAGCTCGGCGTCGGCATCGGCGCGATCAACTCCAACGTCTTCCAGGACGACGCCTACATGCTCGGCAGCGTCACCAACCCCGACCCGGCGGTGCGCCGCAAGGCGCTGGCGCACCTGCTGGAGTGCGTCGACATCATGGACGCCACCGGCTCGGACACCCTCAAGCTCTGGTTCTCCGACGGCACCAACTACCCTGGCCAGGACGACATCCGCGCCCGCCAGGACCGCCTGGCCGAGGCCCTGTCCGCGGTGTACGCCCGGCTCGGCGAGGGCCGGCGCTTCCTGCTGGAGTACAAGCTCTTCGAGCCCGCCTTCTACACCACCGACGTGCCCGACTGGGGCACCGCCTACGCCCACTGCCTCAGGCTCGGCCCCAAGGCGCAGGTCGTCGTGGACACCGGCCACCACGCGCCGGGCGTCAACATCGAGTTCATCGTGGCGTTCCTGCTGCGCGAGGGGAAGCTCGGCGGCTTCGACTTCAACTCCCGCTTCTACGCCGACGACGACCTCATGGTGGGCGCGGCCGACCCGTTCCAGCTCTTCCGCATCATGTACGAGGTCGTGCGCGGCGGCGGGCTGACGGCGGGGGTGGCGTTCATGCTCGACCAGTGCCACAACATCGAGCCCAAGATCCCGGGCCAGATCCGCTCGGTCATGAACGTCCAGGAGGCCACGGCCAAGGCGCTGCTCGTCGACCGGGACGCGCTGGCCGCCGCCCAGGCCGGGGGAGACGTGCTGGGCGCGAACGCCGTGCTGATGGACGCCTACAACACCGACGTGCGGCCGCTGCTCGCCGAACTGCGCGAGGAGACGGGCCTCGCGCCCGACCCGATGGCCGCGTACGCCAAGTCCGGATATTTCGAGAAAATCGCTGCCGAGCGCGTCGGCGGCACGCAGGCCGGCTGGGGGGCCTGACCACCATGGACGTCATCAACGAGCTCCTGGACCGCTCCCACCGCCTGGGCGCCGACCCGCGCAACACCAACTTCGCCGGCGGCAACACCTCCGCCAAGGGCCGCGCCGCCGACCCGGTCACCGGCCAGGACGTCGACCTGCTCTGGGTCAAGGGCTCCGGCGGCGACCTCGGCACGCTCAAGGAGGCGGGCCTGGCCGTCCTGCGCCTGGACCGCCTGCGCGCGCTGGCCGCCGTCTACCCCGGCGTCGAGCGCGAGGACGAGATGGTCGCCGCCTTCGACTACTGCCTGCACGGCAGGGGCGGCGCCGCCCCCTCGATCGACACCGCCATGCACGGCCTGGTCGAGGCCGCCCACGTGGACCACCTGCACCCCGACGCCGGCATCGCCCTGGCCACCGCCCGCGACGGCGAGGAGCTGACCCGGCGCGTCTTCGGCGACCGCGTGGTGTGGGTGCCGTGGCGGCGGCCCGGCTTCCAGCTCGGCCTGGACATCGCCGCCGTCAAGGAGGCCAACCCGCAGGCCGTCGGCTGCGTGCTCGGCGGCCACGGCATCACCGCCTGGGGCGCCACCTCGCAGGAGTGCGAGGCCCGCTCCCTGGAGATCATCCGCACCGCCGAGGAGTACCTGGCCGCCAACGGCCGCCCCGACCCGTTCGGGCCCGTGCTCCACGAGCCGCTGCCCGAGGACGAACGGCACGCGCGGGCCGCCGCGCTGTTCCCGGTCGTGCGCGGGCTGGCCTCCACCGACGCGCGGCAGGTCGGCCACTACACCGGCACCCCGGAGGTGCTGGACTTCCTCTCCCGCGCCGAGCACCCGCGCCTGGCCGCGCTCGGCACGTCCTGCCCCGACCACTTCCTGCGCACCAAGGTCGCCCCGCTGGTGCTGGACCTGCCGCCGGACGCGCCGCTGGACCAGACGGTCGCCCGGCTGCGCGAGCTGCACGCCGCCTACCGCGCCGACTACACCGCCTACTACGAGCGCCACGCCGCCCCGGACTCGCCGCCGATGCGCGGCGCGGACCCGGCGATCGTGCTGGTGCCCGGCGTCGGCATGTTCTCCTTCGGCAAGGACAAGCAGACCGCCCGCGTGGCCGGCGAGTTCTACGTCAACGCGATCAACGTCATGCGCGGCGCCGAGTCCGTCTCCGCCTACGCGCCCATCCCTGAGTCGGAGAAGTTCCGGATCGAGTACTGGGAGCTGGAGGAGGCCAAGCTGCGCCGGATGCCGAAGCCCAAGCCGCTGGCCGGGCGGGTGGCGCTGGTCACCGGCGCGGGCTCGGGCATCGGCGCGGCGACCGCGCGGCGGCTGGCCGCCGAAGGCGCGTGCGTGGTGCTCGCCGACCGCGACCGGGCCGCCGCCGGGAAGGTCGCCGCCGAGATCGGGGCCCCGGCCTACCGGGCGTCCGACGTTGCGGTGGCCGTGGAGGTGGACGTCACCTCCGAGGAGCAGGTCGTGGCCGCCGTACGGGCCGCCGTGCTCGCCTTCGGCGGCGTGGACCTGGTGGTGAACAACGCCGGCCTGTCGTTGTCGCGCTCCCTGCTGGAGACCAGCCTGGCCGACTGGGACCTGCAGCACGACGTGATGGCCCGCGGCTCGTTCCTGGTCTCCCGCGAATGCGCCCGGGTGCTGATCGATCAGGCGATGGGCGGGGACATCGTCTACATCTCCTCCAAGAACGCCGTCTTCGCCGGGCCGAACAACGTCGCCTACGGCGCGGCCAAGGCCGACCAGGCCCACCAGGTCCGCCTGCTGGCCGCCGAGCTGGGCGAGCACGGCGTCCGCGTCAACGGCGTCAACCCCGACGGCGTGGTGCGCGGCTCGGGCATCTTCGCCTCCGGCTGGGGCGCCAACCGCGCGGCGGTGTACGGCGTGGAGGAGGAGCGCCTGGGCGAGTTCTACGCCCGGCGCACCCTGCTCAAGCGCGAGGTCCTGCCCGAGCACGTGGCCGCCGCGGTCTACGCGCTCGCCGGCTCCGACCTGACCCACACCACGGGCCTGCATGTCCCGGTGGACGCGGGCGTCGCCGCCGCCTTCCTCAGGTGAGCCCGGGTGGCGGCCTCACGAGTAGGCCGCCACCACCCCCACGACCATCAGCAGCGCCCCGGCGGCGGTGACCACGCTTCCCGCCGCCACGGCCGCCCGCCTGGCCCGCCGCCCCGCCCCGGCCCAGTGGAGCAGCACGTAGGGCAGGAACCCGATCCCGCCCAGCCCCACCGCGGGCAGCGCCATCGCGGCCAGCACGCCCCTGGTCCCGGCCGGCGCCGCCCGGTCGCCCTCGGGCGTGAGCTGCGCCCGCGTCACGTCGCCCGCCGTGGAGTCGGGGGAGGCGTCCACCGGGACGGACGGGCCCCCGGAGTCGGGCGTGAACCGCCCCTTGCAGTCGTAACGCCCCTGGCCCAGGTCGGCGCAGGAGAGCACGGTCAGCGTCCCGGGCGTGCCGGTCCGCCCGGTGGCCAGCCGGAAGTCCGGGACCGACAGCACCGCCGGCAGCACGCAGATCCCCACCCACAGCAGCACGATGACGGCGCGCCCGAACGGCCCGGGACCGGGCCCGCGCGACGGGGTGACGAAGGTGAGATCGGGCAGGAAGTCGCTCATGCCTGCAGCATCCCGCCCGCCACTTGGGATTGGCCTGGAAAGGACTGGGACATGGACCTGTCACCGGCGCGGGCCGTCCCGGCTTGCATAATCATCCTCTTGAGTGCATCATCTTCACAAGCAAGGTCATGAGACAGGGTGCATAATTATGCAGGAGGGTCGGGATGAGAGCAGCGATCGCGGGAGCCAGCGGCTACGCCGGAGGTGAGCTGCTCCGCCTCCTGCTCGGCCATCCCGAGTTCGAGATCGGCGCGCTCACCGCGGCCTCCAACGCCGGCAGCCCGCTCGGCGCCCACCAGCCGCACCTGCCGCAGCTCGCCGACCGCGTCCTGGAGGAGACCACGCCGGGCGTGCTCGCCGGGCACGACGTGGTCTTCCTCGCGCTGCCGCACGGCCACTCCGCCGCCGTCGCCGCCGAGCTCGGCGAGGACACGATCGTGGTCGACTGCGGCGCCGACCACCGGCTCGCCGACCCCGCGGCCTGGCAGGAGTTCTACGGCGGCGACCACGCCGGCACCTGGCCCTACGGCCTGCCCGAGCTGCCCGGCCAGCGCGAGGTGCTGAAGGCGGCCCGGCGCGTCGCCGTCCCCGGCTGCTACCCGACCTCGGTGCTGCTGGCCCTGTGGCCCGCCTTCGCCGCGGGCCTGGCCGGCCCCGACGTCGTCGTGGTGGCCGCCAGCGGCACCAGCGGCGCGGGCAAGGCGGTCAAGGCCCACCTGCTGGGCAGCGAGGTCATCGGCTCGGTCAGCGCGTACGGCGTGGGCGGCGTCCACCGCCACACCCCCGAGATGGAGCAGGGGCTGTCCGCCGTCGCCGGCGCCCCCGTACGCGTCTCCTTCACCCCCACGCTGGCCCCCATGAGCCGCGGCATCCTGGCCACCTGCACCGCCCCCGCCGCCCCCGGCCTCACCCGCGAGTCGCTGCGCACCGCCTACGAGGTCGCGCTGAAGGCCGAGCCGTTCGTCCGGCTTCTGCCCGAGGGCGTCTGGCCGGCCACCTCCATGACCTACGGCGCCAACACCGCCGCCCTCCAGGTGACGCTCGACGAGCGCGCCGGCCGCGTGGTCGCCGTCATCGCCATCGACAACCTCACCAAGGGCACGGCCGGAGGCGCGGTCCAGAGCGTCAACCTCGCCCTCGGCCTGCCGGAAGAGCTCGGCCTTCCCCTGACAGGAGTTGCTCCATGAGTGTCACCGCCCCACTGGGCTTCCGGGCCGCGGGCATCGCCGCGGGCATCAAGTCCGGCGACGCCCGCGACCTGGCCCTCGTCGTCAACGACGGGCCCAGCCGCGCCGCC
The DNA here is from genome assembly GCF_042892035.1 of Nonomuraea sp. NPDC001831. Taxonomy (NCBI): domain Bacteria; kingdom Bacillati; phylum Actinomycetota; class Actinomycetes; order Streptosporangiales; family Streptosporangiaceae; genus Nonomuraea; species Nonomuraea sp. NPDC001831. Next base: position 531,766 of record NZ_JBIATU010000005.1, read on the forward strand.
GCGGGCGTCTTCACCGCCAACCGCGTCAAGGCCGCCCCCGTGCTCTGGTCGCAGCAGGTCCTGGCGGGCGGGCGGCTGCGCGCGGTGGTGCTCAACTCCGGCGGCGCCAACGCCTGCACCGGCCCCGAGGGCTTCCAGGACACCCACGCCACCGCCGAGAAGGTCGCCGAGGTCATCGGCGACAGCGCCGGCGAGATCGCGGTCTGCTCCACCGGGCTGATCGGCGAGCGGCTGCCGATGGAGGCCGTGCTGACCGGCGTCCAGACCGCCGCGGGCCAGCTCTCCCGCGACGGCGGCCTGGCCGCGGCCGACGCCATCCGCACCACCGACACCGTCTCCAAGATCTCCTTCAAGCGGGCCGACGGCTACATGGTCGGCGGCATGGCCAAGGGCGCCGGCATGCTCGCCCCCGCCCTGGCCACCATGCTCTGCGTGATCACCACCGACGCCGACCTGACCAGCGAGGAGCTCGACACGGCGTTGCGCGCCGCCACGGCGACCACCTTCGACCGGCTCGACTCCGACGGCTGCATGTCCACCAACGACACCGTGCTGCTGCTGGCCAGCGGCGCCGCCGGGGTCAGGCCCGACCTGGCCGAGTTCGGGCAGAAGGTGCAGGAGGTCTGCGCCGACCTGGCCAGGCAGCTCCTCGTGGACGCCGAGGGCGCCTCCAAGGCGATCGCCGTCGAGGTCGTCGGCACCGCCTCCGAGGACGACGCCGTCGAGGTGGGCCGCACCGTCGCCCGCTCCAACCTGCTCAAGTGCGCCATCCACGGCGAGGACCCCAACTGGGGCCGCGTCCTGGCCGCCGTCGGCACCACGAAGGCCGCCTTCGAGCCCGACCGCGTCAACGTCGCCATCAACGGCATCTGGATCTGCCGCGACGGCTCCGTCGGCGACGACCGCTCCAAGGTCGACATGCGCCCCCGGGACGTCACGATCACCATCGACCTGTCGGCCGGCCGCCACAGCGCCACGATCCACACCACCGACCTGACCGCCGAGTACGTCCACGAGAACTCGGCGTACTCCTCGTGAGGGCCGTCACCGCGGCCACCAAGGCCGAGGCGCTGATCGAGGCGCTGCCCTGGCTGACCCGCTTCCACGGCGCGACCGTCGTCATCAAGTACGGCGGCAACGCCATGACCGACGAGTCCCTCAAGGAGGGCTTCGCCGAGGACGTCGTGTTCCTGCACCACGCCGGCCTGCGCCCGGTCGTCGTCCACGGCGGCGGCCCGCAGATCAGCAGCGCCCTCGACAGGCACGGCATCGAGTCCACCTTCACCGCCGGCCTGCGCGTCACCACGCCCGAGGCCATGCAGGTCGTCAGGATGGTCCTGGTCGGGCAGGTGGGCCGCGACATCGTCGGCCTGGTCAACCGGCACGGCCCGTTCGCCGTCGGCATGTCCGGCGAGGACGCCTGCCTGTTCACCGCCGAGCGCAAGCCCGCGCTGGTCGACGGCCTGCCGGTGGACATCGGCCAGGTCGGCGAGATCGTCAAGGTCGATCCCGGCGCGGTGCGCGCGCTGATCGACGACGGCCGCATCCCGGTCGTCTCCAGCGTCGCCGTCGGCGCCGACGGAGAGATCTACAACGTGAACGCGGACACCGCGGCCGCCGCGCTGGCCGTGGCGCTCGGCGCGCAGAAGCTGATCGTCCTCACCGACGTCGAGGGCCTGTACGCCAACTGGCCCGACGACACCGACGTGATCGACCAGCTCGACGCCGACGAGCTGGAGAAGCTGCTGCCCACACTGTCCAGCGGCATGGTGCCCAAGATGGAGGCGTGCCTGACCGCCGTGCGCGGGGGAGTGCCCCAGGCGCACGTCCTCGACGGCCGCGTGCCCCACTCGATGCTGCTGGAAATCTTCACCAACGAAGGAATCGGAACCATGGTGATGCCCTCATGAGCCTCCACGAGCGGTTCGAGCAGGCGTTCATGCCCAACTACGGCGTCCCCCCGATCGCCCTGGCCCGCGGCGAGGGCACCCGCGTCTGGGACGTCGACGGCAAGGAATACCTCGACTTCATCGGCGGCATCGCCGTCAGCTCGCTCGGCCACGCCCACCCCGCCCTGGTCCAGGCCGTCTCCACGCAGGTCGCCACGCTCGCCCACACCAGCAACCTGTTCCTGCACGAGCCCGAGGTGCTGCTCGCCGAGCGGCTGCTCGGTCTGCTCAACGCGCCCGCCCGGATCTTCTTCGCCAACTCCGGCACCGAGGCCAACGAGGCCGCCTACAAGCTCGCGCTCAAGTACGGCCGGCGCGAGGGCCGCTCCTACTTCGTGGCCGCCGAGAACGGCTTCCACGGCCGCACGATCGGCGCCCTGTCGCTGACCGGCAAGAAGGCCATCCGCGACCAGTTCGGCCCGTTCCCCGTCGACGTGCGCTTCGTCCCGTACGGCGACGCCGACGCGCTCAAGGAGGCGGTGACCGGCGACTGCATCGCGGTGTTCCTGGAGCCGACGCAGGGCGAGGCCGGCGTCGTCCCGCCGCCCGAGGGCTACTTCGAGGCCGCCCGCGAGATCTGCGACGCCACCGGCGCGCTGCTGGTGGCCGACGAGATCCAGTCGGCGATCGGCCGTACCGGCCACTGGTTCGCCCACCAGGCCGACGGCGTCACCCCCGACATCCTGACCCTGGCCAAGGGCCTCGGCGGCGGCCTGCCGATCGGCGCGTGCGTCGGGTTCGGCGAGGTCGGTCGGCTGTTCGACAAGGGCGACCACGGCTCGACGTTCGGCGGCAACCCCGTCTCGTGCGCGGCGGCGCTGGCCGTGCTGGACAACCTCGACCTCGACCACGTCAAGTCGGTCGCCGCCGGGCTGCGCGGCGGCCTGGAGGCCGTCCGCCACCCGCTGCTGAAGGGCGTGCGCGGGCGCGGCCTGTGGCTGGGCGCGGTGCTCACGGAGGAGCGGTCCGCGCGGGTGCAGCAGGCCGCCGCCGAGGCGGGCTTCCTGGTCAACGCCCTCCAGCCGGACGCCGTGCGCCTCGCGCCGCCGCTCGTGGTCACCCACGAGGAGGTGAACGCCTTCGTCGAGGCGTTCCCCGCGATCCTTGAGGAGGCGTCGGCGTGACCCGGCACCGCGCGGACTCGGCGCAGGTCAGACACTTCCTGAGGGACGACGACCTGACGCCGGAGGAGCAGGCGGAGGTGCTCGACCTGGCCGCCGCGATGAAGAAGGACCGGTTCGGCTACCGGCCGTTCGAGGGCCCGAAGACCGTCGCCGTCCTGTTCGACAAACCCTCGGCCCGCACCCGCGTCTCCTTCCACACCGGCATCGGCGAGCTCGGCGGCCTGCCGCTCGTCGTGGACAACGTCGCGGTGCTGATGGGCCGGGGCGAGCCGACCGCCGACATCGCCCGCGTGCTCGACCGTCAGGTGGCCGCCATCGTGTGGCGCACCACCGGGCAGCACCTGGTGGAGGAGATGGCCGCCGCCTCGGCGGTGCCCGTCGTCAACGCCCTCACCGACGACTTCCACCCCTGCCAGATCCTCGCCGACCTGCAGACCGTCCGCGAGCGGCTGGGCGGCACGGCCGGGCTGACGCTGACCTACGTCGGCGACGGCGCCAACAACATGGCCCACTCCTACCTGCTCGGCGGCGCCACGGCCGGCATGCACGTACGGATCGCCGCCCCGGCCGGCTACCAGCCCGACGCGGTGATCCTCGGCCAGGCCGCCGCCGTCGCGGCCAGGACCGGCGGATCGGTGGCGGCGATGACCGACCCGGCCGCGGCCGTCCAGGGGGCGCACGTGATCGCCACCGACACGTGGGTGTCGATGGGACAGAGCGGCGAGCAGGAGCGGGCGGCGGCGTTCGCGCCGTACCAGGTGAACGCGGGGCTGCTGGAGCACGCCGCGCCCGAGGCGATCGTCCTGCACTGCCTGCCCGCCTACCGCGGCAAGGAGATCACCGCCGACGTCCTCGACGGGCCGGCCAGCGTCGTGTGGGACCAGGCGGAGAACCGGCTGCACGCCCAGAAGGCGCTGCTCCACTGGCTGGTGACCCGGGGATGACCATCCCGATGACCAAGGCCGCGCGGCAGGCGAAGATCACCGACCTGCTGCAGCGCAAGGCGGTGCGCTCCCAGCCCGAGCTGGCCAAGCTGCTGGCCGAGAGCGGCGTCGAGGTCACCCAGGCCACCCTCTCCCGCGACCTGGACGAGCTCGGCGCGCTCAAGCTGCGCGCCGACGACGGCTCCCTGGTTTACGCGCTGCCCGGCGAGGGCGGCGACCGCATCCCGCTCACCAGGACGGGCGGCGGCGGCGAGACCCCGGCGGCGCGGCTGCACCGCATCGCCGAGGAGCTGCTGGTGGCCGCCGAGGCCTCGGCCAACCTGGTCATGGTCCGCACCCCGCCGGGCGCCGCGCAGTTCCTCGCCTCCGCCATCGACCACGCCGACTGGGAGTCGATCCTCGGCACGGTGGCGGGCGACGACACGATCCTCGTCATCAGCCGGGATCCGGCGGGCGGCCAGGCCGTCGCCGAGGCGCTGCTGCGCGTGGCGGACCGGCGTGGCTGAACCGGTCGCCGGGATCGCGGCCGCCCCTGACGCAAAGAAGGGCTGAGTTGCACTATGGTCGCGTGGGAAATGGAGGAGATGACGGTGAGTGATGGCAAGCCGATGCGGCTGTGGGGCGGACGCTTCGAGAGCGGTCCGTCCGACGCGCTGGCCCGGCTGTCGGTGAGCGTGCACTTCGACTGGCGGCTGGTGCCGTACGACCTGGCGGCGTCCAGGGCGCACGCCCGCGTGCTGCACAGGGCGGGGCTGCTGAGCGACGAGGAGCTCGAGCGCATGATCGGCGCGCTCGACGACCTGGAGGCCGCCTGCAAGGCGGGCGAGTTCCGCCCGACCGTGGCCGACGAGGACGTGCACACCGCGCTGGAGCGCGGCCTGCTGGAGCGGCTCGGCTCGCTCGGCGGCAAGCTGCGCGCGGGCCGCAGCCGCAACGACCAGATCGCCACCGACCTGCGCCTCTACCTCCGCGACCACGTGCGCAGCATCGTCTCCCGCCTGGTCGAGCTGGAGACCGCGCTGATGGCCCAGGCCGAGCAGCACGCCGAGACCGCCGCGCCGGGCATGACGCACCTGCAGCACGCCCAGCCCGTCTCCTTCGGCCACCAGCTCCTGGCCCACGTCCACGCCTTCACCCGCGACATCGACCGCCTCACCGACTGGGACAAGCGCGCCGCGGTCTCCCCGCTCGGCTCCGGCGCCCTGGCGGGCTCCTCGCTGCCGCTCGACCCGCAGGCCGTGGCCGAGGAGCTCGGCTTCTCCGCCGCCGCGCCCAACTCGATGGACGCCGTCGCCGACCGCGACTTCGCCGCCGAGTTCCTGTTCGACGCGGCGATGATCGGCGTGCACCTGTCGCGGCTGGGCGAGGAGATCGTCCTGTGGGCCTCGCAGGAGTTCCGCTGGATCGAGATGGACGACGCCTACTCCACCGGCTCGTCGATCATGCCCCAGAAGAAGAACCCCGACGTCGCCGAGCTGGCCCGCGGCAAGTCCGGCCGCCTGATCGGCAACCTCATGTCGATGCTCACCACGCTCAAGGGCCTGCCGCTGACCTACAACCGCGACCTGCAGGAGGACAAGGAGCCGGTGTTCGACTCGGTCGACACGCTGCTGCTCGTCCTGCCCGCGATGGCCGGGCTGGTCGCGACCATGCGCGTCAACACCGCCCGCATGGAGGCCTCGGCCCCCGACGGCTTCGCCCTGGCCACCGACCTGGCCGAGCTGCTGGTGCGGCGCGGCGTGCCGTTCCGTGACGCGCACGAGGCCGTCGGCCACCTGGTGGTCTGGTGCCAGGTCAACGACAAGGACCTCGGCGACCTGACCGACGACGAGCTGGCCAAGGTCTCGCCGCACCTGACGCCCGACGTCCGCGACGTGCTCAACGTGCCCGGCGCGCTGGCGGCCCGCAAGGCCCACGGCGGCACCGCGCCCGACCGCGTACGCGACCAGCTCGTCGCCCTGCGCGAGGCGGTCGACGCGCAGGCGGCATGGGCCTCGGGCAACTGAGCGCCGCGCCGCTGCCGCGGAGTTTCTTCGACCGGCCCTCGCACGAGGTCGCGCCCGACCTGCTCGGCCGCGTCCTCGTGCACGGCCCGGTCGCCGTCCGCCTGACCGAGGTCGAGGCGTACGGCGGCCCCGGCGAGGACCCGGCGGCCCACACCTACCGCGGCAGGACACCCCGCAACGCCGTCATGTTCGGCCCGCCCGGCCACCTGTACGTGTACTTCACCTACGGCATGCACTTCTGCGCGAACCTCGTCTGCCTGCCCGAGGGCCACGGCTCGGCCGTGCTGGTCCGCGCCGGCGAGATCGTCGCCGGCCTGGACGAGGCCCGCGCCCGCCGCACCCCGGCCGCCGGCCGGCGCGCACGGCTGCCGGACCGTGATCTCGCCCGCGGGCCCGCCAGGCTGGCCGTCGCGCTGGGCCTGCTGCGCGAGCACAACGGCCTCGACGCGATCTGGGAAGGCGCACCCGCCGCCCTGCGCCCCCTCACCGGGAACCTCGGGAATCCCGGCGACCCGGGGCGTTCCGGCCACGGGCCGGAGCACGCGACCTGGCTCACCGGCCAGGGGCCGCAGCACGCCACCTGGCTCACCGGCCTGCCCCACGGGTCGGCCGCCGTGCTCGAAGGCCGCCCCGCCGACCCGGGCACGATCCGGTCAGGCCCGCGCACCGGCGTCTCGACCGCCAAGGAGACCCCGTGGCGGTTCTGGATCGACGGCGACCCGACCGTCTCGCCGTACCGCGCTCACGTGCCGCGCCGGCGCAGCTCCGCGGCCACCTCCGTGGGAGAGACACCCAGCTCGTGAGCGCTGAAGACGTGCAGGTGGTCGCCGGTGTCGATCTCCAGCATCTCGCTGCGCAACCCGAACCGCCTGCGCACGTCCACCGTGACGTCCTCGATCGCCGCCCACGGGACGTGCCGCCGGCCGGCGAACCCGTGCACCACCGTGATCCCGTCGGCGTCGGCCGACAGCCGCACCGGCACCAGCACGTCGCGCAGCCCCATCCCGCCCACCAGCACGGCCGCCGGCACCGCGAGGATCACCCCGCGCACGTCCCCGGCCACCCACCAGAAGACGGCGAGCCCGGCGCACGCCAGAGCCCCTAAGATCTTGAAAACGGCCAGCTCGCGACGGACCCTCCACATGGACACCGAGCGTATCCAAGTGGCGCGCCGGCACACCGATCGGGCAGGCTAAAGGCACCGACTCCGACTCAGGGAAGCCACATCACCGTGACCGACATCATCGACGACCTCGCGTGGCGAGGATTGATCGCCCAGTCCACCGACCTCGACGCCCTGCGCGCGTCCATGGCCAAGGCACCGATCACGGTCTATTCCGGTTTCGACCCCACAGCGCCGTCCCTGCACATCGGCCACTTCGTGCCGTTGCTCACGCTGCGCCGCCTGCAGCTCGCCGGGCACAACCCGATCGGCCTGGTCGGCGGCGCCACCGGCCTGATCGGCGACCCGAGCGGCCGCAACACCGAGCGCTCCCTCAACTCCAGCGAGATCGTCGCCGAGTGGGTGGAGCGCCTGCGCGGCCAGGTCGGCAAGTTCCTCGACTTCGACGCCGAGTCCAACCCGGCCCGCCTGGTCAGCAACCTCGACTGGACCGGTGAGCTCAGCGCCATCGACTTCCTGCGCGACATCGGCAAGCACTTCCCGGTCAACCGCATGCTCGCCAGGGAGTCGGTCTCCGCCAGGCTCGCGGGCGAGGGGCTCAGCTACACCGAGTTCAGCTATCAGATCCTGCAGTCCAACGACTACCTGGAGCTGTTCCGCCGCTACAACTGCACCCTGCAGATCGGCGGCAGCGACCAGTGGGGCAACATCACGGCGGGCGCCGACCTGATCCGCCGCATCGAGGGCGGGCACGTGCACGTCCTGACCCAGCCGCTGATCACCAAGGCCGACGGCACCAAGTTCGGCAAGACGGCGGGCGGCGCGCTCTGGCTCGACCCCGAGATGACCTCCCCGTACGCCTTCTACCAGTACTTCCTCAACTCCGACGACCGCGACGTGATCCACTACCTGAAGGTGTTCACGTTCCGCAGCCGCGAGGAGATCGAAGAGCTGGAGAAGGCGGTCGCCGAACGCCCCTTCGCCCGCGAGGCCCAGCGCACGCTGGCCGAAGACCTCACCGAGCTGCTCCACGGCCGCGCCGAGCTGGAAGCGGTCATGGCCGCGTCGAAGGCGCTGTTCGGACAGGGCTCGCTGGAGGACCTGCCCGCCGCCACCCTGGAGGCCGCCCTGGCGGAGGTCCCCAAGGCCACCGTCGCCGAGCTCGGCGCGTCCTTCGTCGACCTGCTGGCCGACAGCGGGCTGGTCGAGTCGAAGTCGGCGGCCAGGCGCGCGGTCAAGGAGGGCGGCGCCTACCTGAACAACGTCAAGATCACTGACGAGGCGTACGTGCCCGAGGCGTCCGACCTGCTGGCGGGCCGGTTCATGGTCCTGCGCCGCGGCAAGAAGTCGATCGGCGGCGTCGAGGTCGCCTGATCCCGACCGACGAGGCGGGCCCTCCGGGGCCCGCCTTCCGTATGCCTGGACGAGCCCTGCGCGGTTCACTTGTCGCATGGCCAGGTGGGTCCTCCGGGGCCCGCCTTCCGTATATCTGGACGAGCCCTGCGGGGTCCACTTGTCGTATGGCGAGGCAAGCCCTGCGAGGCCCACTGCCGCATGGCGAAGCGGGCCGCCGGGATGTCCGGCCCGTCCTACTTTCGGGCTGATGTCCGCGTCGGGGTCCGCGCTGGTTTCCGTTCCGGTTTCCGTTCTGATTTCCGTTCGAACAGGGCCACCGTCAGCCCCGGCAGATCCGCCGAATGCTTGACCGACACGGGCTCGAACCCCGCCTGCCTCACCTGCGCCACCCGCGGCACGGAGTCGCCCTGCAACCCCGCCTGCTTGGTGCCCCGCCACACCACCCAGACCCGATCGCGCCCCTTCAACGCCGCCGCGACCTCCGACCTTTCGGGGTAGCCGAACCCGTCGGCGTCCGGCACGTCACCCGTCCTCAGCACGTCGTCCGGCATCGCCGCGTCCGCGTAGTAGTCGAACCCGGCCCGGAGCTGGCTCTGCCCGTACACGATCGCGTCCTCGGGCTCGGCCTTGACCACCCGCAACGCCCACGGGATGTTCTCGAACCGCCCGTTCTCCTCGCGTACCGTCACCTGGTCGGGAGCCGCGAGCAGACCCCCCACCAGCACGAGGGCCACCCCCGCCGGCACCGGGAACCGCGGCACCCCCGCCACGGCCACCCCCGCCAGCAACGCCAGCGCCGGCGCCGTCACGAACAGGTACCGGTCCACGTACGCCGGCGTCACCAGCTGCGAGACCGCGAGCAGCAGCAGCGGCGGCAACACCAGCCACCCCACCCCCGCGACCGCCCACCGCCGACCTTCCCCGGCCCCCAGTTCCCGCCCCGCCGAACCGCTGTCGCCGTCGTGCCTCCGATCACGGCCCGCCGTCGACTTCCACAGCACCACCGCGCCGGCCAGCGCGACCACGAAGAGCAGCACCCCGGCCCATGTCGAGCCCGCCGCCATCTTCGGGAACTTGAGCCACACCTCCGGTCCCCGCTGCGGGATCCAGCTGATCGCGTGCCGCTCCCCGAACCCGACCAGTCCCAGGACGACCGCGGGCAGACCTCCGATCCCCAGCGCCACCGCCATCCGCACCAGCACCCCACGCCGCACCAGGGCGAGGTGCGCGGGCAGCGCAAGCACCGCGAACAGATGCGTGCAGCACACCAGCGCCACCGCCACCCCGTACGTCACCCACCGCCCCCCGCCCGGACGCTCCACCGCCCGATGCAGCGCCCAGAACGAGAACACCACCGCGGCCGCCGCGAACGCGTAGGACCTGGCGAAAGCCCCGTAATAGGAGACGGACGGCAGGATCGCGAACAGCGCCGCCCCGATCACCCCCGCCCGCACACTGTGCAGCCGCCTTCCGAGGTCCGCGAGGAACCAGGCCGCCACCCCGATCGCCACCGCCGACGGCAGCCGCAGCCACAGCTCAGCCGTGCCGGCCTTAACCCAGAAGTGCATGAACAGGTAGTACGGCAGGAAGTGCCCGTCGATGTTCCTGGCCAGCTCCCACAACCCCGCCAGTGAACGGGAAGCCGCGCTGATGGTGGCCAGCTCGTCACCGTTCAGGGTGGCCGCCCCCGTCCCGGAGAACGCCACCGCCCCCGCGACCAAAGCCATCCACCAAGGAGCAGAGGAACGCAGACGGGTCGCAGGTCGGACTGAGGGGGCAAGTGTGGCGGCAGTGGTCACCGGGGCAGAATACGCGTCCCTCAGAACCCCCGCCCTGCACTCGGAACCCGGCAGCCGTCCGGGCGACCCGGTCGGCGCCCGGGTATGGCCACCGCCTCCACACGCCGGTCACCGCCTTCGTTACGAACGCGCTGAAGCCCAGCCGCCGAACACAACCCCGCACCTCAGAGCAGCAAGTGGCGCAGACCGTCCCGCTCCCCGCCCCCGGAGCGTCCGAACGACCCACCCCGCCCCGCCGGCTCCGCCATCCGAGCCGGCCTGACTCTCACCCCTAACCGCGCTTCCCCAGCCCCGTCCCCGAGCTCGCCGATCACTCCCTCCCACAGCCAGTCGCCATCCGCCCCGGCTGCGGGCGAGCCCTCGTCGACGACGGCTCGCGCAGCACGGGTGACGAGCACCGCCATCCCGCGTTCCGCCATGCTTGCCGTACGGCGATTTGACGTGTCGCGGATCGCGACCTAATCTTTCACTTCGTCCCCGGGAGCGAGCCGGACGCCGATCAGGCGGACGGGCCCCAGGACAAGCCCCTTGAGATGACAAGCCACCTCGGTCGAGGCGCTTCTACGCGCTTTGGCATGGGTTGTCCTCTGGTGCCTGAAGCACGCCGAATAATCGGTTGATTCGACAGGTGCCGGATGACACGGTAAGTTACGGGGGTTGCCTCGGAAACGAGGCGTCCAATCCTAGACAGGTTTGGTCCGGTTTGTTCAAGTCTCCGGATTTGACACGAAATCGGCGGACCTGCTAAGATTAAAAAGACGAGATGAACGCCTCCGAGCGGGGATCCGGGAACGGGTTCTGGTGAGGAAGTACGCGTCCGTTTCTTGAGAACTCAACAGTGTGTTAAAAGCCAGTGCA